>NZ_JBKBOG010000009.1:0-8990 GCF_046294995.1 Blastomonas sp. | reverse complement strand
CGCGCCGGGCCCCGGGGCGCCCCCCCCGCGCACCCGATGCGCCTTCCCCCCTCCCAACCCTCCCCCCTGAAGGGGAGAGGGCTAAAAAAGGCATGAAAAACGTCGGCATCCCCGACAACCGCATCATCTTCTCCGAACGCTTCGCCTGCCCGGTCTCGGGCTTCACCATCGAGGCGATCGAGCCGCGGCTGTTCTCTTTCAATGCCCCGCAGGGCGCATGCCCCGCGTGCGATGGCCTGGGCGAGAAGATGTATTTCGATCCGCAGCTCGTCGTCCCCAACGAGGAGCTCAGCCTCAAAAAGGGCGCGATCGTGCCCTGGGCCAAGTCCAATCCGCCCTCGCCTTATTACATGCAGGTGCTAGGATCGCTGGCGCGCGAATTCGGGTTCGCGCTCGAGACTCCGTGGCAGGACCTGCCCGGCGAGGTGAAGCTGATCATCCTGCACGGCACCGGCGGCAAGCCGGTCACCCTGCGCTTCCAGGATGGCCGCAAGTCGTACGAGGTCAAAAAGGCGTTCGAGGGCGTGATCGGGAACCTCAACCGCCGCCTGCTGCAGACCGAAAGCACGTGGATGCGCGAGGAACTGAGCAAATACCAGACCGCGCAGCCCTGCGAAGTCTGCGACGGCGCCCGTCTCAAGCCCGAAGCACGCTCGGTCAAGATCGCCGGCGAGGACATCTCGATCTCGACCCGCCGCTCGGTCGCCGATGCGCTGGCGTTCTTCGAGACGTTGAACGACAAGCTCGGCCCCCAGCAGCAGCAGATCGCCAAGGCGATCCTCAAGGAGATCATCGAGCGGCTGGGCTTCCTCAACAATGTCGGGCTCGATTATCTCAACCTCGACCGCACCTCGGGAACGCTCTCGGGCGGCGAGAGCCAGCGCATCCGGCTCGCCAGCCAGATCGGCAGCGGGCTGTCGGGCGTGCTCTATGTGCTCGACGAACCCAGCATCGGGCTGCACCAGAAGGACAACGACCGGCTGCTGGTGACCCTGAAACGCCTGCGCGACCTGGGCAACACCGTCATCGTCGTCGAGCATGACGAGGACGCGATCCGCACCGCCGATTATATCGTCGATCTCGGCCCCGGCGCGGGCGTCCATGGCGGCGAGATCGTCGCCGAGGGCACGCTAGACCAGATCCTCAAATCCGAACGCTCGCTCACCGCGCAATATCTCAACGGCACGCGCAAGATCGAGGTTCCGGAGAAGCGCCGGAAAGGCAACGGCAAGAAGCTGACCGTGCACAACGCGCGCGCCAACAACCTGACCGGCGTGACCGCGTCGATCCCGCTGGGCACCTTCACCTGCATCACCGGGGTGTCGGGATCGGGCAAGTCGAGCTTCACCATCGACACGCTCTACGCCGGCGCCGCGCGTGCGCTCAACGGCGCGCGGATCATCGCGGGCGCGCACGACAAAATCACCGGGCTCGAGCATTGCGACAAGGTGATCGACATCGACCAGTCGCCGATCGGCCGCACCCCGCGCTCCAACCCTGCGACCTATACCGGCGCGTTCACCAACATCCGCGACTGGTTCGCCGCACTGCCCGAAAGCCTCGCGCGCGGCTACAAGCCCGGGCGGTTCAGCTTCAACGTCAAGGGCGGGCGCTGCGAGAAATGCCAGGGCGACGGCCTGATCAAGATCGAGATGCACTTCCTGCCCGACGTCTACGTCACCTGCGAGGATTGCGGCGGCAAGCGCTATAACCGCGAGACGCTCGAGGTGAAGTTCAAGGGCCATTCGATCGCCGACGTGCTCGACATGACGGTCGAGGACGCGGTCGAGTTCTTCAAGGCGGTGCCGCCGATCCGCGACAAGATGGCGATGCTGTGGGAGGTCGGGCTCGGCTATGTCAAGGTCGGCCAGCAGGCGACGACGCTCAGCGGCGGCGAGGCGCAGCGCGTCAAGCTCGCCAAGGAACTCAGCCGCCGTTCGACCGGGCAGACGCTCTACATCCTCGACGAACCAACGACTGGCCTGCACTTCGAGGACGTCCGCAAGCTGCTCGAGGTGCTGCACCGGCTGGTCGATCAGGGCAACTCGGTGGTGGTGATCGAGCACAACCTCGACGTCATCAAGACCGCCGACTGGATCATCGACCTGGGCCCCGAAGGCGGCGTCAAGGGCGGCGAGATCGTCGCCGAAGGCACGCCTGAGAAAGTCGCGAAGGTCGAGCGCAGCTACACCGGCCATTATCTTGCGCCGATGCTGGTGCGGTGAGCGGCTACCGCCCTCAGTTCGAAGCCGCACTGCGCATGTTCGCGCGGGTGAGCGAAGCGATGGCGGCGCAGGGCTATGCCCGTCCGGTGCTGGTGGGGGGTGCGGCAGCAGAATTCTACACCGGCAGCGCGATTTCGACGCTCGACTTCGATTTGTGCTGCGTCGCTTCCGACGTGCTCGAAGCCGAATTCATCAAGCACGGCTTCATCCGGCCAAAGGCACTCGGGCACACGGCACTTGGCTGGGTCCACCCCGAACTCGGCATGGGCTTCGAGATCGTCGCCGAAGTGCCGATGGATGGCGCGATCCGGCGGGAATATTTGGTACTGGTCGAGGATTTTGAACCGGGAACGGCTTTCGTGATCATCTCGGTCGAAGACCTGATCGCCGACCGCATCGGCCAATACGCCTCCGGCACCGCCGCCGACCGCCTGAACCAAGCGCGCGAGTTGTTCAAACTTCACCCGGAAGCCGATCTGGTCTATCTTGAGCGCCGTATACGCGAAGAGAGTATGGGAGATTACGGTGCCGACATCCTCTGATAACGCAGCTTGGCCGGGACGGCGCGTCCGCTATGCCGCCTTTGCAGCAAAGCTGGCAAAGCAGCGTGGTAACGTCGACCTGGCGGACGATGGCGCATTGATCAACAGCGGTAGCAATCGCACCAGAAGCAAGTCGGCGATCCTAGACGCTTTGACGGCTGCGCGTGATGAGCGGCCATTGCCGCTGATCTAAGGCGAAGTCTGATCTTTCCTGCATTTTTTCGGCCACACTACTCCCTTCGCATGCCTGTTCTTTCGAACAAAATTCGCTTGTAGCGAATTTTCATTGACTTTTGATGATGGCGAGCGTAGATGCATCTCAGCATTGGAGTGAAAGCAACATGCCACTAACCTCGGGGCCAGCGTAAGCTTGCCTGCGGGATCTCTTGGGATCCCAAATCTGATCGGCAGCAGTAGGAGCACCCTCCCAGGGAGCCACCGCAACGCCGATAAGCGCGTCCGGCGTGGCCCGGACGCGAAGGGTTGGGGGGATGTTCTGTCTCTGGTTGTCCGTCTTGGCGCGTGGCACCGAAGCAATTTTGCTAAGGTGATCAAGATGGAGTAAGTAAATGAGTAGCAATACCCATACCTCTAATGCTGAGGCAGAACAGGCAAATACCAAGAAGGATCGCCGCGAGGCAGGCCTTCTGCGCCCCGCTACGCTTAAGTGGGTCTTTGGAGTTGTGATCTTTGGATTGCGAGTCTGGCGGCTTATGGCGAAGCTCGGGGAATGGTTCTTGTAACCCCCTAATTTCTTTTTCATTTTTGGAAGGAGAAATATCATGTTCGACCGTGCACTGAAGCTTGTGCGTCAGTATCACCGGCTGAACCAAGCGCAAATGGCTGAAAGGCTTCAAATTTCACCATCATATTTGAGTGAGCTTGAAAAGGGAAAAAAAGTCCCGAGCTTAGATCTCTTGGAGAAATATGCGTTGTTAATCGGTATACCAGTGTCTTCTTTAATGTTTCTTGCTGAGGAACTAGAAACTGGATCCGGCAACATTAAGTCGGCTATTGTTGACAAGGTCTTTAAGATATTAGAGTGGATTTCTGACAGTGAACAAGAAGACGAAAAACGGGAACGTATTTATTCCTCTTGAGAAGTCTCATCTTTTTGGTGTGCAATCGATCCATTTACTGGCTAAAAAGCTTGGATTTGATGTTCCAGCCCTAGAACGTCTCGCTAATAAAAGCAGCTATAGGGTCTTCAACCTCAAAGAAACTGGGCGGTTGGTTGAAGAGCCGCCGCCAGTTTTGCAGACACTTCACCGCAAAATCCATAAGTACATTTCAAGGATACAGGCGCCCGACTATTTACATTCGGCAATCAAAGGCCGATCCTATATTTCGAATGCTACCGCCCATATTGGCAGCGGGTCGATGATAAAAATAGATGTGAAAAAGTTTTTTCCATCGGTGCCCCAGCATATGGTGATGCATTTTTTTCGAGACACGATGATGTGTGCGGGCGATGTCGCTGGGTTGCTGGCAAATTTGCTTTGTCGCAATGGGCGATTGCCTACTGGCGGCGCAGCCAGTCCGATCATTTCTTATTACGCCTTCAAGAGCATGTTCGATGAAATAGAGCAAGTTTGTTTATCGAATAGCTTGATTATGACTTGCTATGTGGACGACTTGACGATTTCTGGCTATGGTGCAAATCGTTGCATCTTGCATCAGATTAGACTTGTGATAGCAAAGTTCGGCTTGCAGTCACATAAAGCGAAGTTCTTTGATTCTGCGCGTCCGAAGCTGGTTACTGGCGCAATGGTCAAAGGAAATCGTCTAGACTTGCCTTATTCACGTTGGAAAGCGATCAGAGCTAGCGAACGGGAGCTGGATGGTGCGAAATGCGATCAAGAGCGCCTAAAGCTGTATCCAGCGCTAATTTCACGGCTTCATGAGGCCGCTCAAATTGAACCCGGGTTTCGCAGCATCGCGCTTCGGCATAATGAGGTGTGGCGCAACTTACGTAACCTTGTAGCTACTTGACACTTAGCGCCTAGAAAATAATTTATTGTCTTTGTGACTTTTGAATGACCTACTTATCACCACCGTTCGTGCTTAAGTCATTATAACCACTGGCACAGCGCGGGCGGCAGTTGGGCATCCACGAGGAACCTCATTCAGCGGCGAGCACGATGGGATGATCCGATTGCGTAGCAGCAAACGCGAGCGCGGCGCGCACATCGTCCTCGGTCACATAGGGAAAATCCGCCGAGATCTCGGCAGTTGTTGCGCCGCCCGCGAGCATTTCGAGGATATCGCTGATCCGCATCCGCGTCCCGACGATGATCGGTCGCCCGCCGCAGATGGCCGGATCGGCCGCTATCAGTGGAAATCCGCTGAGGGTCATGATGGATACTCCCGGCTCAAGGCGTGGTCACAGACCAGCGCAGTCATCGGTCTATCCTACCGCATTTTCAACAAACTGTGAAACGCGCTGCCGCCCCGCAGGCATATCCCATTTCCCTATGCCATTATCTCGCACCCATCCTGACGCGCTGACCCAAATTACCGTTCAAACCACTCCCGTCTTCCGGCATAGCTGGAGGGCGGGATTTGTTTGGTGCCGCCACCCGATAGATAGAGACTATCGCTGATGGCTGCGCCTTTCGAATTGGCTTATCGGTGCCGGTCTCTAATTCCTTATCGGCGACCTTGGATTTTTGGGCAGGCTTACAGGCAGACATATGGCGACAGCATCTGGACACGTTATGGGCGCGCGCGAGGCCGTGCGCTGGATGTTGGGGCTCCTCAAAGGAGAGCGCAGCTTCATCTGGCTGGCGCTGATCTATGGCGTCGCGGTATCGGTGCTGTCGCTGGCGACGCCAATCTCGGTGCAGATGCTGATCAACTCGGTCGCCAACACGGCGCTGGTGACGCCGCTGGTGACCTTGGCGGGGACCCTGCTCGGGCTGCTGCTGATCGCGGTGCTGCTTTCGGCGCTGCGGATCTATGCGATGGAACTGTTCGCCCGGCGTTTTTATGCGCGCCAGGTGGCGGAGATCACCCTGCGGTCGATCCATGCGCGCAATCCGTTCTTCGAGGATACCAAGCGGCAGGATCTGTTCAACCGCTATTTCGACGTGGTGACGGTGCAAAAGGCGGTGCCCAGCCTGCTGATCGGGGGCTTCACCATCATCCTGCAGTCGGCGGTGGGCTTTACCGTCACCGCATTCTACCACCCGTTCTTCCTGGCGTTCAACCTGATCGTCATCGGCATCGCCTTCATGATCCTGTTGATCTGGACCCGCGGCGCGATCCGCTCGGGCATCGCGCTTAGCCATGCGAAATACGCCGCAGCCAGCTGGCTCGAGAATGTCGGCGCTTCGAACGGCTTTTACAAATCGGGCCGCCATGTCGATTATGCGCTCGATGGCTCCGAAACGGTCACCGCTGCCTATATCGCGGCCAAGGCCAGGCACTTCCGCTACACGATGTCGCAGACGGTGGCGTTTCTGCTGCTGTATGCCTTCGCCAGCGCGGGGCTGCTGGCGCTGGGCGGCTGGCTGGTGATCCAGGGAGAGCTTTCGATCGGACAGCTGGTGGCGGCAGAGCTGATCTTGTCGGCGGCGTTTTTCGGGCTCGGCCAGATGGGTGCCTATCTCGACATTACCTATGATCTGGTCGCTGCAGCCGAAGAGATCGGGCTGCTCTATCATATCGAGCAGGAGGAAGAGGGTCGCGAGGGCGAGGATGCGATCGGCGGTGGCGATCTGGTGCTGCGCAGCCTGACCCATCCCGCAACCGCCAGCGGGGTCACGCTCAACCTGGCCATTTCGGCCGGCAGCCAGATCATCGCGCAGGCGCAGAATCACGACGTCCAGCGGCTTTTCACCCATGCGATGAAGCGGTATATCACGCCATCGACCGGCGTGTTGACGTTGGGCGGGCAGGATATCGCCATGGTCGACATGTTCCGCTTGCGCAGCGAAATCATCGTGCTCGATCGCCCCACGATCGTCCAGGCGAGCATCCGCGATTATCTGCGGCTGGCCGGGCCAGAGGTCACCTCGGCAGACGTGCTGCGCGCGCTGGCGCTGGTGCGCCTGGACGACCGCGTGACCGAACTGCCCGATGGGCTCGACACCCAGCTTTCGACCAGCGGCTGGCCGCTATCCTATGCCGAATCGCTGCGCCTGAAGCTGGCCGGCGCGATGCTGAAATGTCCGCGTATCCTGATCCTCACCGGACTGTTCGACATGGTCGATGCAGCGACCCTCAACGATGCGCGCAATGCGATGCGCGCCGTCGGATCCACCGTGATCCAGTTCACCAACCGCGCCGAGCCCCAGCCCGGCTGCCGCTATCTCTGGCTCGGCAAGGAGGTGCAGCAAATCATCGAGGACCCGGACGAGTTCGTCGCCCTAGCCAGCCATGCGGGAATGGAGGGGCGTCATGGCACCGCGTGATCGGGCGCTTGGCCGGTTCCATACGCTGGCAAGCATGCGGACGCCCCGTCCGCTGCGCGCCTTCGCTTTGATGGTGGTGATCGGATTGATCGCTTCTGTCGTGTTCATGGTCAATGTGCCGTGGGTGCAGACCGCTTATGGCGCAGGCCAGGTGATCGCGCTTAACCCGCAGGACCGGCTGCAGAATGTGACCGCTCTGGTGTCTGGCCGGATTGAAAGATGGTACGTGCAGGACGGTCAGGCGGTGAACGAGGGCGATCCGATTGCGCTGATCGCCGACAACGATCCGATGTTGCTCGAGCGGCTGCGTGCCGAACGCAGCCTGGCCGAGGCCAAGGCGGCTGCGGCGGAAAGCGCACTCAGCACCGCGCGGCTGGATGTCGGACGCACCGGCACCTTGTTCAGCGAAGGCCTGGCATCGCAGCGCGAGGCCGAGTTGGCGCGGATCAAGGTGGCCGAGATGGAGGCCAGGGTCGCCGAGGCGCGCGCTGCCATCACCCAGATCGACATCAACCTGGCGCGCCAATCGCTGCAGACGGTACGCGCGCCGCGCAATGGCGTGATCCAGCGGATCAGCGGCGGCGACAAGGCGACGATGGTCTCGCAGGGCGATGTCCTCGCCAGCTTCGCCCCCACCCAGGCCCAGCGCGTGGTCGAACTCTATGTCGATGGGCGCGACGTGCCTTTGGTCAAGCGCGGCCAGGCGGTCCGGCTCGAGTTTGAAGGCTGGCCCGCGATCCAGTTCTCCGGCTGGCCCTCGGTGGCGCGCGGTCTGTTCGATGGGGAAGTGCAGCAGGTCGATCTTGCCGCGTCCACCAACGGACTGTTCCGCGTGCTGGTGCAGGAAGCGAAGGGGAAATCGCGCTGGCCGGGCGAACCTTATGTGCGCCTGGGTGCCAATGTGCGCGGCTGGGTCGCGATGGAAGAGGTCTCGGTCGGCTTCGAACTGTGGCGCCAGCTCAACGATTTCCCGCTGCAGAATCCTGCCCTGATCGAGGAGAACAGGAGCGGCGGCACGAACGCCAGGCCCAGCCGATGATGCGCCGTCCTGCTGCCCTCCCGCTCCTCGTGGCGCTGGCGTTCGGCTGCACCGGCTTGCCCGCGGCCGCTCAGCTGCCGGCGGACGATGCTGCCCAAAGTGCTGCGCGACAGACGCAGGGGCTCCAGCTGTATGACGTGCTGGCCTCCTCCCGGCGGTTTGCGCCTGCCATTCTCGAGGCGCTGGCGATGACCCGCGCGGCCGATGGCCGGGTGCTGGCCAGCGAGGGCGCGTTCGACCTGCTGTTCACCGGCGAAGGTTTTTCGAGAGTCACGGGTTTTTATGACGGCACCTATCTGCAGGGCAAGGCGATCCAGCCGCTGACCAACAATGGTGGCCAGCTGGAAGCAAGCTATCGCGTCTCGCGGGGGGATTTCCCGGTCTATGAGGATTACAGCTTCACCGACCGGCTGGGCGAGCTCAAGGTCCGCGGCGTGTTTGCGCTGCTGCGCGATCGCAATATCGACGAACGCCGGTTCGGCCAGCGCAACGCCCTGATCGAGCGCGACATTGCCGGGCTCGATGCGCTGCTGATCGCGATCGGCGTGCAGCAACGTGCGATCCAGGCCTATGGCCAATGGGTCGCGGCAGGCCAGCAGGTGCGGGTGTATCGCGATCTGGTGAAACTGGCCGAAGACCGGCAGCAGGGTATCCGCCGTCAGGTCCAGCTTGGCGCGCGTGCCGCCATCCTGCTCACCGAAAACGAGCAGAACCTGCTGCGCCGCCAGTCCTTGCTGGTGGCCGCAGAGCGCGATCTTGCCAACGCCGC
>NZ_JBKBOG010000008.1:0-141891 GCF_046294995.1 Blastomonas sp. | reverse complement strand
CCCCCTGCGCCACCCACTCATAAATGGCGTGTATGGGGGGTGTTTTGATCCGCGGATGGGCGGGTAGCTCCAACCCCAAACGCGGCGGCGATCTTCTGGATCGCGGCCGCTTTTTCGTGCCTTGTGTCCGTGCAAATCTTGCGCCGCCGGTGAGACGCCTACCAAGAAAAAACCGCCCGGGTCCCAAAGGACCGGGCGGCTTGGCTGCTGGTGGGGATAATGAGACTTCAGTTGGAACCGGTCGGCTTTCCGATCTTGTCGAGCTCAGCGAGCAACGCGTCGAACTGGTCGGGCAGCGGACTATCGGTCACGCAGTCATAAACCTCGCGCAGGCTCCGGCCAATGCGGGCCTGACGCATCACAACTGGATCAAAACCGGACGTATGCATGGCGGACTCCTCCAGACAATCAAGGGAACTGGCACCGCGCACTTTCTTCACTTCCCGTTTCGGCCGGAATGGCCGCTTTGTAATAGCAGGACGCGTTGGTGCGTCCTTGGTTGCACCAAACCATTGCCGGTGGGACAATGGGTTCCGGCGGCGCGCCGGTTCGAGAGCGTCAAGCTGCAAGCGCCGTAACGCCATCGCTCAGTTTATCGAGAGCGCCCAGAATATCGCTCATGGCCTCGTCAGCCGAGTTGCGCTGACGCCGCGTTCCGATCGGCGAATCACCGTCAAGCATCGCGACCAGCGCGGCGCGCGCACGCGACACCCGGCTCTTCATCGTCCCGACAGCGCAATCGCAGATCTCTGCGGCTTCCTCATAGGAAAAGCCGCCGGCGCCGACGAGAATGATCGCCTCGCGCTGGTCTTCGCCCAGCTGCATCAACGCCATGCGCACATCTTCGAGGTGCAGCGGCGCCTGCTGGTCGGAATTCGACGTCAGCGTGCGTTCGGCGACTCCCTCGTCATAGGGCGCGGTAAACTTGTTGCGGCGCATCTGCGAAATATAGCAGTTGCGCAGGATCACGAACGTCCAGGCACGCATCGACGTGTCGGGACGGAAACGGGCGCGCGCAGCCCATGCCTTGAGCATGGTGTCCTGAACGAGGTCGTCCGCCAGATCCATCTTGCCGCACAGGCTGTAGCCGAAGGCGCGCAGATGAGGAATGGTCGCAGCCAGACGCTGCTTGAAGGTGGCATCGTCGAGAGGGACGATGACCTCGGGAGCCGTTGCCTCAACTTCTTGCGCGTCGTTCTGCGTCGATGGATCCTGATTGATTGTCATTGCTTCGCCTCTCGATAGCTGCCCCCAAAAGCAGCGTGATTGGTTCGTGCGAGGTCTGTGGTCGGCACACATGTCATGGCGCCGGTCCGCAACCCACTTTCCAACAACCCCCTGTACCGTCGATAGTTCCGGATTATTTCTCGGCAACCTTCGTTGCACGGCTGCGTAGATGGGCGGGTCATGCCGCCCAAGAACGGCATCAGGTTATTGAAAACGAAGGATATCAACCATGAAGCGCACCCAGTCTTTTCGCATTATCGTAGCAGCAGGTCTTGTCGCGACCCTGCTGTCGGCCTGCAACACCGTCAAGGGCGCAGGCCAGGACGTGGAATCGGTCGGCCGGGCGGGTGAACGCGTCATCAACTGATCGTTTGATCCAGTGTAATACGAAAAAGGCCCGGATTTCTCCGGGCCTTTTTTGTACCGTCATTAGCTCAGCTTCACCCTCGACCACGCACCAGGTGCATGACCAGGCTGATCACCAGGAACAGCAGGAACAGGAAGAAAAGGATCTGGGCAATTCCAGCGGAAGCTCCGGCGATGCCGCCAAAGCCCAGTACGCCCGCGACCACAGCCACGATCAGAAAGATAAGGGCATATTGCAACATTGTTCGTCTCCGTTTGAATGAACGGATTACGCGGCATGTCACGCGCGGGTTCCCCCCTGCCCCTATTTTTCGACGTTTTATGCAGTATTGGCGACTTGTCAGCCGCGCATGGCCTGTCCCATCGGCTCGCTGGTGACCGGGTAACCAAGGTCGTCGGGGATGCAAAGATGCGGCTGGCCATCGCGCTCCTCGATAAACGGCACGATCATCCGGGCGGGAAATTGCGCGACATGGCTCAGCGCGTCGGCGATGCTGCCGAACTGCGCCAGCCGCTCCAGATTGCGCCGGGTCGGGAAGATCAGCTTGACCTTGCCTTCGTCTGCCATGGCGAGTGCATCCGCAGCGGTGGCCCAGAACAGATGGCGGTTCTCGGTCGCATCGACCTCGACGACATGGTCATGCGCATCGCACTGGGCGACGAAGAATCGGGTGTCGAAGACGCGTCGCTCGTTGAACGGTGGGCGCCAGCGGGTGAACGGCGCCAGCGCCGCCAGATCGAACTGCCAACCGGCATCGCGGCATATCTGGGAAAAGGTCGCTCCGGCGTGCATCGCCGCACGCGCCTGCGCCAGCGCCTCGCCGTCCGGCGAGCGAACGAAGCCGATGCCCAGCCCCGTTTCCTCGATCGTTTCGCGAATCGCGGCGATCCGCGCTGCGGCGTCGTCGGGCGCGAACGGATGGTCCAGCGCCTGGGCCAGAGCGTGGTCATCGGGATCGACACGCCCGCCGGGAAACACCACCGCGCCACCGGCAAACACCATCTGCGCCGACCGCTCGACCAGCAAAAGTTCGGGCGCACCGCCGGTGAGCGATTCGCGAAACACGATGATCGTCGCCGCGGGCGTCGCCTCGGCCAGGGGTTCGCCGGTGCGCGGATCGACAGCCTGATGCGCAGATTGAGGGGATGCAGGTGGAAACTCAGCCATGCCGCATGTCATTGCCGATCAGGCTTGCGCTGCCAAGTGCGAAATCCCAAGCCCGGCGGCCCTTGGCAGCTCAGTGGCGCAGCAACCGCTCGGCGATCCGCTCGGGCTCTATTCTGTAATGGCCTTGCGCGGCGGCGCGGGCGACCGAATAATAGCGATCGGGCAGCAGCGTCGCATCGTCGATCAGTTCGGCCTCGGATTCGCATTCGTGCACCAGCATGTCGAGCAGACCGATCAGCCGCGCGCGGTCGGGCGAGGGCTGGGGCGGGTTGCGGGTGAACAGGCCAAGGCCCTTCTGCGCCAGTAATCCGATCATCGTTGCAACTCCTCTGCCTGACGGTGTGTGGACACGCCATTATACGGCAGCGCGCACTTCGGATTTAGGGTTTTGCTAACCATGCCCTGCTGTCGGGCGATTTTACATTGCCGTGGCAATGGAAGGTTTCGTTAATCATCCATGCGTATGACAGGACTGACAAAATTGTGATTGGCACACGATCTGCTTGTTTCACAGCACAGTCGTCTTCAATCTCAGGCAGGGCGGTCGCTTCACAGGTCTCGCACCGTCCTGCCCTCCCCCCCCCCTTACAGATCACCCGCCATCGCCCAGCGAGCGCAGCACCTGCATCGTGTGCGCGTCGGCAGGGAAGAACGTCTCGAGCGCGAGTTCGGACAGCGTGATGTCGCGCGGGGTGCCGAACACCGTGACCGTGGTCATGAACGTAAGCCTGCCCGCCACCGTATCGATCACCAGCGGCAGCACGATCGGCGTGCGTCCTGCGGGCGCGTTGTCGTTGGCGGAGCCGGGATAGGCGGCAAGCTCGTCGCGCAGCGCCGCGAGGCCGGCGTCCGCCGTCATCTCGATATCGCGATCGAGCCGGTGAAGGATGTAGCTGCGCCATTGCTCATAGTTGACGATCTGCGGCGCCAGCCCTTGCGGATGCAGCGCCAGCCGCAACACGTTGACCGGCGGCACCAACAGGTGCGGCGCGATCTGTTCGGTCAGCAACGCAATCGCGCCGTTGGCCGCGACCATATTCCAGTGCCGGTCGACGGCCAGCGCGGGGAACGGTTCGTGCGCCTGGAGCAGATGCTCGACCGCCGCCAGCGCTTCGGCCATCTCGGGCGCGGTCAATCCGGTTTCCTCGAACTCGGGCGCCAGACCTGCGGCCAGCATGATCTGGTTGCGCGCGCGCAGCGGGATATCGAGAAAATCGGCCAGCCGCACGATCAGATCGCGGCTGGGCTGCGCACGCCCGGTCTCGACGAAGCTCAGATGCCGGGTGGACATCTCCACCTCGAGCGCGAGCTGGAGCTGGCTCAGACGGCGGCGTTCGCGCCATTGGCGCAATTGCTGTCCGACAGGTTCGGTGGTGCGGGTGTCCTGCTGCATGCCCGCGATGCTAGCGCGCGAGTGTAGGCAAGACCATTACCTCGCGCGTAATCGCCTTACCCCGCAAGGCCGACGGCGGCGAACGCCAGAAACGCCAGCAGACCGGCGTTGCGGTTGCTGCGGAACTTGGCGAGCGGATCGTGCGGGTCGGATGGTCGCAACGTTGCCACCTGCCAGACGAGATGCCCCGCCACCGGAAGCAGAGCGGCCAGCGCGATCCAGTCGGGCCGCACGGTCCAGATCGCCGCGCCCCACAATCCCAGCGTCAGCGCATAGCACAGCGCCACGCCCGGCTTGACCGCGCCCCCCAGCGCACGCGCGCTCGAGCGGATGCCGACCAATGCATCGTCCTCGACATCCTGCAGGGCGTAGATGGTGTCATAGCCGATCACCCAGGCGACGCAGCCCGCATAGAGCAGCAGTGCGGCCAGCGGCAGCGTGTCCGCCACTGCTGCCCATGCGACCAGCGCGCCCCAGCTGAACACCAGCCCCAGCCAGGCCTGCGGCCACCAGGTGATGCGCTTCATGAACGGATAGGCGGCGACCAGCGCCAGCGAGGCGATGGCGATCAGCGCGGCGGTCCAGTTGAGCTGAACCAGCACGACCAGCCCGATCAGGCACAGCAGCAGCAGCCAGGCCCAGGCCGCCTTGAGGCTTACCGCGCCGCTCGCCAGCGGACGACCACGGGTGCGCTCGACCTGCGCATCGAGGTCACGGTCGACGATATCGTTATAGACGCAGCCCGCGCCGCGCATCGCGATCGCGCCCAGCAGCATCCAGCCCAGCAGCGGCCAGTGGAATGGCAGCCCGCCGGACAAAGCCAGCGCGAACGCGCACGGCCAGTACAGCAGCCACCAGCCGATCGGCCGATCGAACCGTGCCAGCATCGCATAAGGCCGCGCCGCTGCGGGCAGCAGCGCCAGCAGGCCGCGGGTTTCGGTATCGGGCAAGGGTGCGGTGGTCATGGCATAGCCCTAATGCGGTTTGCGGCGTCATGGAACCCGCTGTCCCGCCAAGTTGCACTCGCCCCGCCCTCCTTCGTCACCCCCGCGCACGCGGGGGTCCCGCTTCTGCGTCGACCTCAGCCAGGAAAGCGGGATTCCCGCGTTCGCGGGAATGACGAGGGATGGGCCCGCAAGAGGTGGGGCTAAAGCCGCGTGCGCAGCGACCACAATTCGGGAAACGCGCGCTTGTTAAGCGTCGTATGCAGATACGCCGCCCCTGCGGTGCCGCCGGTGCCGCGCTTCATCCCGATGATCCGCTCGACGGTCAGCACATGCTTGTGCCGCCACGCGGCCATCGCATCGTCGAGATCGACCAGCTTCTCGGCGAGCTGGTAGAGATCCCAATAGCGCTCGGGCTGGCGGTAAACCTCAAGAAACGCATCTTCGACCGCGGGCTCGGGCGTGTGCGGCTGGCTGAAATCGCGGGTCAGCAATGCAGGCGGGATCGCAAAGCCAGCGCGGGCGAGCGCGGCCACCGAATTGTCCCACAGGCTCGGGCCGCGCAAAGCCTGCTCCATCGCGGCCTGCGCTTCCGGCCGGTCGTCCTGATATTTGAGAAACGCCTTGTCCTTCAGCCCCAGCAGATACTCGACCGTGCGGAACTGGTCCGACTGGAAGCCCGAACTGGGGCCCAGCACATCGCGGAAGCGGGTGTAGTCGCTCGGCGTCATCGTCGAGAGGATGTCCCAGCTCAATGTCATCACCGCCTGGATCCGGCTGACGCGGGCCAGGCCCTTGTACGCCGGAATCAGCGCGCCGCCTGCGATCTGGGCGTTGGCCAGCCGCAGCTCGCGGATGATCTGCTTGAGCCACAGCTCCTTGGTCTGGTGGATGATGATGAACAGCATCTCGTCGTCCTCGGACGACTGGGGCCGCTGGCAGTCGAGCAGCGGATCGAGCGCGAGGTAGCGCGCATAGGTCATCGGGGGAGGCGTATCGGTCATGCCGCGGGCATAGCGCGGCAAGGCGGCTATTGCGAGGGCTGTGCCTCGGCCGCGCCGCGATCCGCCGTGGCAGCCGCGGGATCGGCGTTGCGCTCGTCGAGCATTTCGGCAGCGTCGTCGAGCGCGCGGGCCTCGCCCACGGTCACGCCGCCGGGGCCGGGATCATTGTCCGCCGCCCCACAAGACACGGCCGCCAGCGCGCTAACGCTGACGGCCAGAATCTTCAGCATGCTTCCTGGGAAGCGATGCATGGCTTATTCAGCAGCCTTCTTGGCAGCTTCACCGGCCTTTGCAGCTTCAGCCTTGGCTTCGCCAGCGGCAGCAGCGGCAGTGTCGGCAGCGCCTTCAGCAGCGTTCACGGCGCCTTCAGCAGCAGCTTCGGTTGCATCGGCAGCAGCGTCGGTAGCTTCGGCAGCGGCATCGCCAGCAGCTTCAGCGGCTTCCATGCCGGCGTCAGCAGCGTCTTCAGCAGTCGCTTCGGTGGTTGCAGCTTCTTCGGTGTTTTCTGCGCCGCAAGCAGCCAGGGCCAGCGAGAGAGCGGCAACCGATGCGATCGAAAAAATGGTCTTCATCTTGAACTTCCGTCCTGTTCTAAATGGCTGAATACCAGCCCAATAGGAGTTAAACACTTCACAATTGTGCCGACAGGCTTCAGCCAAGCCCCCACCGTCGGACCGGCGCATCTAGCGCCTGTTTTTTTCTTTTGCAACCACTTTGGTTGGGATAGCAAACGATGCCGCGCCGGGCGGGGTGCACGCGCGCAAAAAACCTCGCTTTTTCAGCATTTGCGTCCAGTGGACGATATGCCGCATTGACCACATATAAAGAATTCTTTATATGTGCCTCATGGATATGACGCTGCTCTTCAAGGCCCTGGCCGACGATACCCGATTGCGCATCATGCTGCTGCTGCAGTTGATGGAACTTTCGGTCGGCGAGCTGGCGGCGGTGCTGGACCAGAGCCAGCCGCGCGTCTCGCGCCACGTGCGCATTCTTGCCGAGGCCGGGCTTGCCGAGCGGCACAAGGAGGGCAGCTGGGTGTTCCTGCGTCCGGCACTCCCCCGAATCGATCATCAATCCGCCGCCCTGCTCGACGCGTTCCTGCGCTGCGACGATGCGGTCGGGCCGCAATTGGCATCGCAGCACGCCGCCGATCGTGCGCAGCTGGATGCGATTCGCAAACTTCGCGACCAGCGCGCGGCGGACTTTTTCGCCCAGCATGCCGGCCAGTGGGATGCCATCCGCTCGCTGCATCTGCCCGAGGCGCAGGTCGAAGCGGCGCTCACCGACCTTATCGCGGACCGCCGCGTCGGCCGGCTGCTCGATATCGGCACCGGCACCGGCCGGATGATCGAGCTGTTCGCACCGGCTGCAGAGCACAGCACCGCGCTCGACCGAAGCCCCGAAATGCTGCGGCTGGCGCGCGCCAAGCTGCAGCATCTTGCCTCGGGGCAGATCGATCTTGTCCAGGCGGATTTCTATGCGCTGCCGCTGGCCGACGGCAGCTTCGACACCATCCTGCTGCACCAGGTGCTGCATTACGCGCAGAACCCGCAAGCGGTGATCGACGAAGCCGGAAGGGTCGCAGCTCCCGGCGCGCAGATCGCCATCGTCGATTTTGCCGCTCACGCCATCGAAGAGCTGCGCGAGCGCGACGCCCATGCGCGCCTGGGCTTTGCCGATGAGCAGATCGCCGCGATGCTGGCCAGCGCCGGTTTCGACCTCACCGGCACGCACGGCCTGTCCGGCGGCGCGCTGACCGTGAAAATCTGGCTGGGGCTGCGCCACGGCGAAGCCCCGCCGACCACGCTTATTCCCGTCGATCAAGAAATGCCCAGAAAGGCTGCCGCATGAACCTGTCGCTCAAACAACTGGCCGAGGCGCGCGAGGCGCTGGGCACCCCGCTGTTCGCCGGGCTGGCAGGCGATGTCGAGGTCAGCTTCGAATTCTTCCCGCCCAAGAGCGAGAAGATGGAGGAGACTTTATGGGACACGCTGACGACGCTGGCGCCTTTGAGCCCCAAGTTCGTCTCGGTGACCTATGGCGCAGGCGGATCGACGCGCGAGCGCACCCATGCGACCGTCGCGCGGATTGCAGCGGAAACCGCGATCCCCGCCGCAGCGCATCTCACCTGCGTCGATGCGACCCGCGACGAGATCGACGAGATCGCGCAGAACTACTGGAACGCGGGCGTGCGGCACATTGTGGCACTGCGCGGTGATCCGCCGCGCGCGGGCGAGAAGTTCACGCCGCATCCCGGCGGCTATGCCAGCGCGGCTGAGCTCGTCACCGGGCTCAAGAAGATCGCGCCGTTCGAGATTTCGGTCGCGGCCTATCCCGAGACCCATCCCGACGCCAACTGCCCGGACAGCGATATCGACAATCTGAAGCGCAAGATCGATGCCGGCGCCGACCAGGCGATCACCCAGTTCTTCTTCTCGCCCGAGGCTTTCTTCCGCTTCCGCGATGCCTATAGCAAGGCGGGGATCACCAAGCCGATCCTGCCTGGCATTCTGCCGGTGAGCAACGTCGCCACCACCCGCAAGATCGCAGGGCTGTGCGGCACGGAAATTCCGCAGTGGATGAACGATCTGTTCGAAGGCCTCGACGATCACCCAACCACCCGCCAGCTCGTCGCCGCCACCGTCGCTGCCGAAATGTGCCGCCGGCTGTATTCGGGCGGCGTGCGCCACTTCCATTTCTATACCCTCAACCGCGCCGAGCTGAGCTTTGCGATCTGCCATCTGCTGGGCATGCGCGCCAAGCCGGCCGCAGTCGCCGCGCCGGTGGCTGAGGAGCCGGTCCTTAAGGAGAATGCCGCGTGACCCCCGCCGAGAAACTCAAGTCGATCGCCGCGACCCGCATCATGATGCTCGACGGCGGCTATGGCACCGCGATCCAGGCGGCCAAGCTCAACGAGGCCGATTTCCGTGGCAGCCTGGAGTTCACCCACGACCAGAAGGGCAACAACGACATCCTCGCGCTGACCTGCCCCGCGGTGATCGCAGGCATCCACCGCGCGTATCTCGACGCGGGATCGGACATCATCGAGACGAATACCTTCAGCGCCAACCGGATCAGCCAGGCCGATTACGGCGCCGAGCATCTGGTGCGCGAGATCAACCTGGAATCGGCCCGCGTCGCGCGCGAGGAAGCCAATGCCGCAGAAGCGCGCGATGGCAAGCCGCGCTTTGTCGCAGGCGCCATCGGCCCGACCAACAAGACGCTGTCGCTCTCGCCCGACGTCAACGACCCGGGCTATCGCGAGGTCGATTTCGACACGATGCGCGATGTCTATCGCGAGCAGTGTGATGCACTGGTCGAGGGCGGGGTCGACTTCATCCTGATCGAGACGATCTTCGATACATTGAACGCCAAGGCCGCCGCGATGGCGGCGCGCGATGCCGCCGAAGCCGCTGGCCGCGAAGTACCGATCATGATCTCGATGACGATCACCGACATGGCCGGGCGCAACCTTTCGGGTCACACCGTCGAGGCGTTCTGGCACGCGGTGCGGCACATCAAGCCGCTGACCATCGGGCTCAACTGCTCGTTCGGTGCCGACCTTTTGCGCCCGCATCTGGCAGCGCTCGCGCGGCAGGCCGATACGCTGGTGATGGCCTATCCCAATGCCGGGCTGCCCAATGACCTTGGCCAGTATGACGAGCTGCCCGAGCAGACCGCCGAGCTGATCAAGGTCTGGCTCAATGACGGGCTGATCAACATCGTCGGCGGCTGCTGCGGCACCACCCCTGCGCATATCGGCGCGATTGCCCGCGCCGTCGCCGATGCCCAGCCCCGTGCGATTCCCGTGCCGCCGGTGCAGACCCGGCTCGCCGGGCTGGAGCCGTTCACGATGGCGGCTTGATCAACAAAGCCCTCTCCCCTTCAGGGGAGAGGGTTGGGAGAGGGGCAGTCACTCGACCCTCTCCGCACATCCCCCTCTCCCCTACCCTCTCCCCTGAAGGGGAGAGGGCGAAAGTGAAAAAATGACCCATTCCACTGCCCAGTTCGTCAATATCGGCGAGCGCACCAACGTTACCGGATCGGCCAAGTTCAAGAAGCTGATCATGGAAGACCGCTATGAAGAGGCGGTCGATGTCGCGCGCCAGCAGGTCGAAAGCGGTGCGCAGGTGGTCGACATCAACATGGACGAGGGTCTGCTCGACGCGCATGCCGCGATGACGCGGTTCCTCAAGCTGATCGCCGCCGAACCCGATATCGCGCGCGTGCCGTTCATGATCGATTCGTCGAAATGGTCGGTGATCGAGGCGGGCCTCAAGTGCGTTTCGGGCAAGCCGATCGTCAATTCGATCAGCATGAAGGAAGGCGAGGAAGAGTTCGTCAAGCACGCCCGCATCTGCATGGATTACGGCGCGGCGGTGGTCGTGATGGCGTTCGACGAGGTCGGCCAGGCCGATACCAAGGAGCGCAAAGTCGAGATCTGCGAGCGCGCGTACAAACTGCTCACCGGGATGGGCTTTCCGCCCGAAGACATCATCTTCGACCCCAATATCTTCGCGGTCGCCACCGGGATCGACGAGCATCGCCGCTATGCGATCGACTTCATCGAGGCGTGCACCGAGATCAAGAAGCGTTGCCCGCACGTCCATATCTCGGGCGGCGTCTCCAACCTGTCGTTCAGCTTCCGTGGCAACGAGCCGGTGCGCCGCGCGATGCACAGCGTGTTCCTCTATCACGCCATCAAGGCGGGCATGGACATGGGCATCGTCAACGCCGGCCAGCTCGACATCTATGACGATATCAACCCCGAGCTGCGCGAAGCGTGCGAGGACGTCATCTGGGATCGCCGCGAGGATTCGACCGAGCGGCTGATAACCTTGGCTGAGTCGTTCCGCGGCAAGGACGAACGCGCCGAAAAGCAGGCCGCCGAATGGCGCGGTTGGCCGGTGACCAAGCGGCTGGAATACGCTTTGGTCAAGGGCATCGACGCACACATCGTCGAGGACACCGAAGAAGCGCGGCTCGAAGCCACGCGCCCCATCGAGGTCATCGAAGGCCCGCTGATGGACGGCATGAACGTGGTCGGTGACCTGTTCGGCGAGGGCAAGATGTTCCTGCCGCAGGTGGTCAAGTCCGCGCGCGTGATGAAGAAGGCGGTCGCGCACCTGTTCCCCTATATCGAGGCCGAGAAGGACCCCAACGCCAAGGGCAAGGGCCGGATCATCATGGCCACGGTCAAGGGTGACGTGCACGACATCGGCAAGAACATCGTCGGCGTGGTGCTGCAGTGCAACGGCTATGAGGTCGTTGACCTCGGCGTGATGGTCGCCTGGCACGATATCCTCAAGGCCGCGAACGACAACAACGCCGACATTATCGGCCTGTCCGGCCTGATCACCCCCTCGCTCGACGAGATGGTGACCGTGGCCGAGGAAATGCAGAAGGCGGGCATGACCATGCCGCTTATGATCGGCGGAGCAACCACCTCCAAGGTCCACACCGCGCTCAGGATCGCCCCTGCGTATGAAGGCCCGGTGATCCATGTGCTCGATGCCAGCCGCGCAGTCGGGGTCGCTTCGAACCTCGTCAGCCAGACCAACCGCGATCCGTTCGTGCTCAAGGTGGCCGAGGAATACGAGGCCGTCCGCATCGCCCGCGCCAACAAGGGCCAGAACGAGCTCTCCCCGCTGGAAGTCGCGCGCGCCAACGGCTTCGTCGCCGACATGGGCCAGAAGCCGCCCGCACCGGTGCAGCCCGGGCTGCATGTGTTCGAGGACTGGGACCTTGCTGACCTGCGCGAAGTCATCGACTGGACGCCGTTCTTCCGCGCGTGGGAGCTGGCAGGCAACTTCCCCGCGATCCTCACCGACGAAGTGGTCGGCGAGAGCGCGACATCCTTGTTCGCCGACGCCAATGCGATGCTCGACCAGATCATCGAAGAGAAATGGCTCACCGCCAAAGGCGTGGTCGGGCTGTGGCCGTGCCAGCGTGATGGCGACGATGTGTTCATTCATGCCGGCGGCGAGGAAATCCGCATGCCGTTCCTGCGCCAGCAGATCGCCAAGCGCGAGGGCCGGGCGAACATGTGCCTGGCCGATTTCATCGATACCGCTGGCGACTGGATCGGCGGCTTCGCGGTCACCGCAGGCCATGGCATCGACGAGCAGCTGGCGAAGTTCCAGGCCAATCACGACGATTACAACGACATCCTGCTGAAAGCGCTGGCCGATCGTCTCGCCGAAGCCTTTGCCGAGCGGCTGCACCAATATGTCCGCACCACCTTGTGGGGCTATGCGGCGGGCGAACAGCTGACCAACGAGGCGCTGATCAAGGAGCAGTATCGCGGCATCCGCCCCGCGCCGGGCTATCCCGCCTGCCCCGATCACAGCGCCAAGCCTGCGCTGTTCGAGATGCTCAAGGCCACCGACGCCACCGGCATCACGCTGACCGAGAGCTTTGCGATGCTGCCGACGGCGGCGGTCAGCGGATTCTACTTCGGCCATCCGGAAGCATCGTATTTCGGCGTCGCGCGGATCGGCGAAGACCAGCTGACCGATTACGCCGAGCGTCGCGGGGTTGATCTCGACACCGCCCGCCGCTGGCTGCGTCCCAATCTGGACTGACCGGTCGGGATCGGTGCGGATGTGTTGACTCGCGCGCACTAAACCGCAACATCCCGCCGGGACTGGCGCTGCGGCAGTCCCTCAAGGGGCCTGTAACGCGTGACACCATCGGAGCTCAGCGCGTATTTCTTCCTGCAGCTGGCGCTGATCATCGCCACCTGCAGGGTGATCGGCTATGCGGTGCGCCGCTGGCTGGGCCAGCCGCAGGTGGTGGGCGAGATGATCGCGGGCGTGGTGCTCGGCCCCTCTCTGTTCGGTTATGTCCTGCCCGATATGCAGGCCGCGATCTTTCCGGCCGAAACCCGCAACGTGCTGTTCGTCTGCGCGCAGCTGGGCGTCGGGCTGTACATGTTCCTGGTCGGGCTGGGCTTCCGGTCGGATCATTTCCGCGCGCAGATGGGCAGCGCCGCTGCGGTCTCGTTTACCGGCATGGCGGTGCCCTTTCTGGTCGCGGTGGTGCTTGCGCCGATGCTGCAGCGGGTGCCCGGCCTGTTCGCGGCGGACGTCAACCAGTTCCAGGCGACGCTGTTCCTGGGCGCGTGCATCGCGATCACCGCCTTCCCGATGCTGGCTCGGATCATCGATGAACGCGGCCTCACCGCCACCCGGCTGGGCAGCCTGACGCTGTCTGCAGGTGCGATCGACGATGCCGCCGCATGGACGGTGCTTGCCATCGTGCTCGCCAGCTTCGGCGACGGCCCGGGCGTCGCGATCAAGGCGATTCTCGGCGGTGCGGCGTTTGCCGGCTTCATGCTGATCTACGGGCGGCGGCTGCTCGCGCCCCTGGGCCGGATTGCCGAACGCGATGGCAAGGTCACCCATTCGATGCTCGCGGTGGTGTTCGTGCTGTTCATGATGGCAGCCTTCGCGATGGATTTCATCGGTATACACGCGGTGCTGGGCGGGTTCATCCTGGGCATCTGCATGCCGCGCGGGATTCTGGCGACTGACGTGCAGCGCCAGCTCGAGCCGATCGTGATGGTGCTGCTGATCCCGATGTTCTTCGCCTATTCGGGGCTCAACACCCAGCTGACCGTGGTCAACAATGCCGAACTGCTGGCGATCGCTTTTGGCATCCTCGCCGCTTCGATCCTCGCCAAGGGGGTCGCCTGCTACGCTGCGGCGCGGTTGACCGGGCAGGACAACGCGACGGCAATGGCGATCGGCGCGCTGATGAATGCGCGCGGGATGATGGAACTGATCATCATCAACATCGGCCTGCAGCGCGGCATCATCGGCCCTGCATTGTTCTCGATGCTGGTGATCATGGCGATCGTCACAACCTTCATGGCCTCGCCGCTATTCGACCTCGTCTATGGCCGCAGGCACAAAAGCGCGCCGGTAACGGATGCGCCCGGGCCTGTCCCGTGACGGGACGGAGCTTGCGTTAACCCTCTAAAGCCGCGCGTTTTTGTGCCGCTGTGCTATTTTGCGCGGCATGACCTTCCTTCGGATCCTCCTGCTGGCCGCGCTGCTCGCCAGCGTCGCCGTCCCGCTGTCCGCGCAGCAGGGCCGCCCCACCCCCTATCGCATTGCCGAAACCGGCAAGGAGTACCGCTCGCTCGCCGATGCGGTGTCGAAGATCGGCGGCGGCACCGGCACGATCGAGATCCAGCCCGGCACCTGGCGCGACTGCGCGGTGCAGGAAGCGGGCAACGTCACCTATCGCGCGGTCACGCCGGGCACCGCGATCCTCGACGGCGGCGTGTGCGAGGACAAGGCAACGCTGGTGCTGCGCGGCCGCAGCGCTCGCGTCGAAGGCCTGATCTTCCAGAACATCGCGGTGCGCGACGAGAACGGCGCAGGCATCCGACTGGAGCGCGGCGACCTCAATGTGGTCAACAGCCTGTTCCGCGATAGCCAGCAGGGCATATTGACCGGAGAATATCGGGGCGGGCGGATCGTGATCGACAAGAGCAGCTTTTCAGGCCTTGGCCTTTGCGCATCGGATTGCGCGCATTCGATCTATATCGGCGACTACGGATCGCTCACCGTCACCCGTTCGCGCTTCGAGCGCGGCCAGGGCGGGCATTACGTCAAGAGCCGCGCTGCACAGGTCAGCATCACCGATTCGAGCTTCGACGACAGCAACGGCAATGGCAGCAACTACATGATTGACCTGCCCGGCGGCGCCAGCGGCGAGATCACTCGCAACATCTTCGTGCAGGGACAGAACAAGGAAAACTGGTCGGCATTCATCGCCGTCGCCGCCGAGGGCCGCAGCTATTCTTCTGCGGGCCTGCAGATCTTCGACAACAGCGCGACCCTGGCCCCCGGCGTGTCGCGCAACACCTGGTTTGTCGCCAACTGGAGCCGCGATGCCATCCCGCTGGGCGAGAACCGGCTGGGCAGGGGCCTGAGCGCTTACGACCAGCGGTAACCGCGCCGCAAAGCGTGACGAAACAGGCGCTGATGGGCCATTGGTATTTGCCCATAAAACTTCTACATGGCGGCGCATGATGATGGCGATTTTCCGGGCGCTGCTGGGCGCATGTCTGCTGGCGGGGCTTGCCCTTCCCGCTGCTGCGCAACCGCTGCAGCGCGGGCCCAACAACATCACCGCCTCGCTGGTCGCAGAAAGCGCTGCGCCTGCTCCCGGCAGCACGATCGATCTCGCCTTTGCGATGACCCCCAAAACCGGCTGGCACGGATATTGGCAGAACCCGGGCGATGCAGGGCTCGGCATGACGCTGACATGGGATCTGCCCAAGGGCGTCACCGCCGCACAACTGCGCTATCCGGTGCCCGAAACGCTGATCATCGCCGGGCTGATGAACTATGTGTACGAAGGCCCCTATGCGCCTCTGGTGGCGCTGACGATCGATCCGTCGCTGCCCCCCGGCACCCGCCTGCCGATCTCGGTCAAGGCCGACTGGCTGGCGTGCACCGACGAAATCTGCGTGCCCGAAAGCGCAACTTTGGCCACCAGCCTGACCGTCGGCGATGGCGCAATCAGCAAAGCGGACCGCAGCCGCTTCGACGGCTGGCGCCAGCGGCTTCCCGCGCCTCTGGGTTCTACGGCGACCTATCAGGTGGATGGGAAGACCGTGCGCATCGCCATCCCCTACCCCGCCGGTGGCACGATCGATGCCCCCTATTTCTTCCCCAGCACCGATCCCGGCATCAGCTACCGTGCGCGCCAAGCGTTCTTCCGCGATGACGACCGGTTGGTGGTCGAGACCGAGGCCGATGGCAGCCTGGCCGGACCGCTAGAGGGTGTGCTGCGCATTGGCGAGCATCTGGGGCTGGAGCTGGTTGCGCAAGCAGGCACGGTCGCTCCGGGCGGGGTACGCATCGATGATGCCCTGGCGGCCGAGCCTGCAGGCGGGATACTGGCGCTGCTCGCGACCGCGCTGGGCGGCGCTTTGCTCGGCGGTCTGATGCTCAACATCATGCCCTGCGTTTTTCCGATCCTCAGCCTCAAGGCGATCAGCCTCGCCAAGGCGGGCGGCGATGAGCGCGCGGCGCGGCGCGATGCGCTCGCCTATACCGCAGGCATCGTGCTGGTGTGCCTTGGCTTGGGCGGCGTGCTGCTCGCGCTTCGTGCGGGCGGCGAGCAGATCGGCTGGGCGTTCCAGCTGCAGGACCCGCGCATCATCCTGGCGCTGCTGCTGCTGGTGACTGCAATTTCGTTCAACCTGGCCGGATTGTTCGAGTTCGGCAGCATTTCGGCAGGCTCCAGCCTCACGGCAAAGTCCGGCGCGGCGGGCTCGTTCTGGACCGGTGCGCTTGCAGCCTTTGTCGCCACGCCGTGCACCGCGCCGTTCATGGCCGCCGCAATGGGCAGCGCGCTGATCCTGCCGGTGCCGGCCGCGCTGCTGGTGTTCGTAGGGCTCGGCCTTGGGCTGGCGCTGCCGTTCCTGGCGATCGGGTTCATCCCCGCCCTGCGGCGTCGTCTGCCCCGTCCCGGCGCATGGATGGCGACCTTCCGCCGGATCATGGCAGTGCCGATGTTCCTCACCGCGCTGGCTTTGGTCTGGCTGCTTGGCCAGCAGACAGGCAACAACGGCGTGCTGTGGGGGCTGGCAGCTGCCATGCTGCTGGCGATGCTGCTGTGGTGGCTGGGCGCACGACAGGCGGCCGGGCGAAGCGGCTGGCTGCCGATCGCCCCTGCGCTGGCCGGGGCGATTGCCGCGATCGTGCTGTTGCCCACCGGTGGCGCCGGGTCGTCTCGCGAGACGTCTGCCAACGCCACCTTGCCGACGCAGGCGTTCGGCGAGGCAAAGCTGGCGAAATTGCGCGCAGGCAACACCCCGGTGTTCGCCTATTTCACTGCCGACTGGTGCATCACCTGCAAGGCCAACGAGGCGACCGCGATCCAGCGCGAAGCCACCGCCGCAGCCTTCAAAAAGGCAGGCGTGGTGGTGCTGGAAGGCGACTGGACGCGACGCGATGCCGAGATCAGCCGCTTTCTCGAAGCGCAGGGCCGGTCGGGCGTGCCGCTGTATGTGTGGTATGCGCCCGGAAAAGCACCGGTCATCCTGCCGCAGGTGTTGACGGTCGAGACGCTGACCGCACTGGTCGGCTGATTTGTCCTATTCGCCCGCGCGCGCCAGAACCTCGGGCAGGTACACTTCGCCCAGCGTTCCACAACTGTCAGCGAGCTCTTCCATGTCCTTGGCGTTGGAGGCGGTGTCGTCCTGCATCACCACGGCAAAATCCTGCGCCTGCTTTTCCAGCTCAGCCTCTGCCCTGCGGCTGTTGCCGCCCGGGGCCAACAGAATGGCGCCGGTCATGAACGCGGTGGCAAGCTCGGTCGCGTCGTTGCTGGTCTTCCTGTCGTCCTCGGTCACCGCAGCGGCGGCCGAAAAGAACGCGGCGCAGCTCAGCAGCGAATCATAGCCTTCCTTGTCTGAGATGGCCTGCGCCTGCACCGGCGCTGAAAGCGAGCCCAGGGTGAAGGCCAATGCGGCGGTCGCATTCAGGGGCAGCCAGAAGCGGGCAGTGGGCTGGGCCATAAGTTCACGTCCGATCGATTGGGCCCGCAATGGACCATGAGTGACACGGCGCGACCCGCTGACCCGACGCTGGCGGGTGTTTGACCCGCAATGGCAAGAGAGGAAGCTCAGGCGGCGCGCTGGACGATCTGATCGAGTTCGCTGCTCAGCTTGCGCTTGGCTTCTTCCAGATCGAAATCGATCTGGAGGCCAAGGAAAAAGCCTTCGCTCATGCCGAAGTAACGCGCCAACCGAAGGTCTGTGTCTGCGTCGATGGGGCAGGTCTCTGCCAGCATAGCATTCAGATGATCCAAGGCAAGCCCGGCTCCGTCGGCCACTTCCGCCGATGGAATCTCGCTTCCGATCAGGAAGTCCTCACGCAGAATCGAGCCAGGGTGGATATTGTCCAACCGGTCGTCATCCTCAATGATAGTCCTCGATCCGGACATCGTGCGCGTCTCCATCGGACCAGTTGAACGTGATACGCCACTGGTCGTTGATCCGCAGACTATATCGCAGAGGTGTGAAATTTTTCAACTGCTCAAAGCCGTTCCCTCTGGGGACGCGAAGATCGTAGAGGTTTAGAGTCCGGTTTAACTGGCGCAGTTTCCGCCGAGCCGTCACTTGGATGTCTGGGGGCAGCTTGCGACTGCGGGCACCTCGCCAAACCTTTTCGGTTTCCGGGTCAGCGCATGAGCGGATCATCTTGGCTTCCTTGCAAAGCCAAGATGATCTTCAAAAGCTAGACGTACTTGATACAGTTTGGCTGGCTTGACCATGAAGACCTCGTTGGATTGAACCCAACAATTTAAGCCCATATCAGTCGCGGTCCAGAAGGTAATGCCGACAACAACCGAGACCAACCCAAACAGATAGGTCAGCATTAACCTGGCCCACCCCTCAAAACTTCCGTTGCGTCTTCCCATAGCGCATCTTGCGCGTCCCCGGCTTGCCCTCGGTTGCCCTGCCCTTGGGCGAGGCCACCCGCTGTTCGTGCGGCAGCCCAAGCTCTTCCGCCTCTAGCTTGCGGATTTCGTCGCGCAATCTTCCTGCTTCCTCGAACTCGAGGTCGGCCGCGGCGGCGCGCATCTTCTTTTCCAGGTCCTCGATATAGCCGCGCAGATTGTGGCCGACCATGTGCGGGCGGTTCTCGTCGCCGGTGTCGACCAGCACGCTGTCCTTGCTGGCGACATGCGCGATGATGTCGCCGATGTTGCGCTTGATCGTCGTCGGCGTGATGCCGTGCTCTTCGTTGTACGCCACCTGCTTTTCACGCCTGCGGTCGGTTTCATTGAGCGCGCGCTCCATGCTGCCGGTGATCCGGTCGGCATAGAGGATGACGCGGCCTTCAACGTTGCGTGCGGCGCGCCCGATGGTCTGAATCAATGACGTTTCGGAGCGCAGGAAGCCTTCCTTGTCCGCGTCCAAAATCGCGACCAGCCCGCATTCGGGGATGTCCAATCCCTCGCGCAGCAGGTTGATCCCGATCAGCACGTCGTACACACCGAGTCGCAGATCGCGGATCAGCTCGATACGCTCCAGCGTCTCGACGTCCGAGTGCATGTAGCGGACCCGGATCCCCGCCTCGTGCATATACTCGGTCAGATCTTCCGCCATGCGCTTGGTCAGCGTGGTGACCAACGTGCGATATCCTTGCGCGGCGACCTTCTTGCACTCGTTGATCAGATCGTCGACCTGTTCCTCGACCGGCTTGATCTCGACCGGTGGATCGATGAGGCCGGTGGGGCGGATGACCTGTTCGGTGAATACCCCGCCGGTCTGCTCCATCTCCCAGTTGCCCGGCGTCGCCGAGACGCTGACCGTCTGCGGGCGCATCGCATCCCATTCGTTGAAGCGCAGCGGGCGGTTGTCGATGCAGCTCGGCAGGCGGAAGCCATATTCGGCCAGCGTCAGCTTGCGGCGGTGATCCCCGCGCGCCATCGCGCCGATCTGCGGCACCGTCTGGTGGCTCTCGTCGAGGAACAGCAGCGAATTTTCGGGCAGGTACTCGAACAGCGTCGGCGGCGGTTCGCCGGGCAGGCGACCGGTCAGAAAGCGCGAATAATTCTCGATGCCGGCGCAGCTGCCGGTCGCGGCGATCATCTCGAGGTCGAAATTGGTGCGCTGTTCGAGCCTTTGCGCCTCGAGCAGCCTGCCCTCGATCTCGAGTTCCTTCAGTCGCTCGGTCAGCTCGAAGCGGATCGCGGCGGCGGCCTGCTGCATCGTCGGCCCGGGGGTGACATAGTGCGAGTTGGCGTAGACGCGTACCCGTTCGAGCTTGTCGCCCGGCCTGCCCGTCAGCGGGTCGAACTCGACGATCGATTCGACCTCGTCGCCGAAGAACGAGATCCGCCAGGCGACGTCCTCATAGTGCGAGGGGAACAGTTCGAGCGTGTCGCCGCGCACGCGGAAATTGCCGCGCGTAAAAGACGCGTCGTTGCGCTTGTACTGCAACGCCACGAGCTTGCGGATCAGCTCGCGCTGGTCGACACTCTCGCCCGCCTTGATGTCGAAGATCATCGCCGAATAGGTTTCGACCGAGCCGATGCCGTAGATGCACGACACCGATGCGACGATGATCACGTCATCGCGCTCGAGCAGAGACCGGGTGGCCGAGTGGCGCATCCGGTCGATCGCCTCGTTTACCGAGCTTTCCTTCTCGATATACGTGTCGCTGCGCGGCACATAGGCTTCGGGCTGGTAGTAATCGTAATAGCTGACGAAATACTCGACCGCGTTTTCGGGGAAGAAGCTCTTGAACTCGCCATAGAGCTGCGCGGCGAGGATCTTGTTGGGGGCGAGCACCAAAGCCGGCCGCTGTGTCGCCTCGATGATCTTGGCCATGGTAAAGGTCTTGCCCGAACCTGTGACGCCGAGCAGCACCTGATCCTTATCGTGCGCGTGGATGCCTTCGACCAGCTCCTTGATCGCGGTCGGCTGGTCGCCCGAAGGGGTGTATTCGCTGACCAGCTTGAACGCGCGCCCGCCCTCGGCCTTTTCAGGTCGTTGCGGCTTGTGCGGCACGAACGTGCCATCGGTTTGCGGCTCTTCAAGCCCGCGTCGGATTACCAGTTCTGCCATAGGGCGAGATATGCGCAGCGTGGGGAGCAATTGCAATCGCCCGGGCGCCTCTTTAAGGGTCGATTGCAGGACATGCGGTCGCGCATTCAGGAACCGGCTTTGGAGATGAGATGATGAAGGTGTTGCAGACTGTATCGATCCTGGCGCTTCCCCTGATGGCGCTTGCCGCCTGCAGCGGCGGCGGCGCGGACAAGGATGGCGACGGCAAGATCAGCAAGGACGAAGTCGCTGCCGAAGCCGCAGCCATCAAGTTCAGCCCGGGCGAATGGGAAAACAAGGTCGAGATTATCGACGTCAAGTTCGACGACAGCAAGCTGCCGCCCGAAGCCAAGGGCATGAGCGGCGCGATCGTCAAGCAGATGGTCGGCCAGGTGCAGACCACCAAGAACTGCCTGACCGAGGAAGAGGCCAAGAAGCCCGGCGCCGATTTCCTCGCGGGCGCCGAGAACGACGAGTGCACCTACAAGACGTTCGACCTGTCGGGTGGCAAGATCAACGCCGACATCGCCTGCAAGGGCAAGGAAGCAGGCCAGGAAGGCAACATCAAGCTCACCGGCAACTACACCGCCACCAGCTATGACATGGAAATGGGCATGGTGATGAGCTCGGGCCAGATGGGCGCGATGACGATCAAGGCCAAGAACAGCGCCAAGCGCATCGGCGAGTGCAAGGGCTGATCGCAGTTCATCATGCTTCCTTTATCGTCACCCCCGCGCACGCGGGGGTCCCGCTTTCCTGATTGGCGTAGGCGCAAAAGCGGGATTCCCGCGTTCGCGGGAATGACGGTGTTGGTGGCGCTGATCGGCCTGTTCTGGCTAAGCCCACACGCCGCCGCACAGACCGACGACAACGTCCGCATCGAGCTGACCTTCACCTCCGACCAGCTTGGCCGGTCGAAGGTCTCGGGCCTCGCCCATCGCCCCTCGATGCGCGAGGCGACGCTCGATGATCCGGTGCGGGTCGCGTCGATCTCCAAGCTGGCGGTCGGGGTTGCGGTGATGCGGTTGGTGGACAAGGCCGCGCTCGATCTCGACCGCGATGTCTCGCTGTATCTCGGCTGGCGGCTGGTGCATCCGCAGTTCCCGACGCAGAAGATCACGCTTCGGCTGCTGCTCTCGCACCAGTCGGGGCTGACAGACGCTGCGGGCTATTTCATCCCGCTCGATGCGAAGCTCGCCGATCTGGTCGGCAAGCCCGAAGCCTGGGACGCTGCCCACGCCCCCGGCGCCTATTTCCGCTACGCCAATGTCAATTACCCGGTGATTGCCGCGGTGATGGAGGCGGCGACAGGACGCAGGTTCGACCGGATCATGACCGAAGAGGTGTTCGACCCGCTCGCCATCCCCGCGTGCTACAACTGGTCGGGATGCAAGACGGGCGCGGCGAAGAATGCGATCACGCTCTACCGCCCCGACGGCAGCGTCGCGCGTGACGACTGGGTCAAGGAGCCCGACCAGTGTCCCTATCTGGCCGCCAGCGATGGCCACTGCAATCTCGATGCGTATCTGCCCGGCCAGAACGGTTCGGCCTTTGCGCCGCAGGGGGGCTTGCGCATTTCGGCCGGTGGCCTTGCCCGGCTGGGTCAGATGCTGCTGAATGGCGGCGACGGACTGCTGAGCCCTGAATCGTTTGCAGAGCTGATCCGCGCGCAATGGCGCTTCGATGGCACCAATGGCGAGGACGATGACGGCTACTTCACCGCGTTCGGCCTTGGCATTCACCGCATCGAGCAGCCCGATGGCCGCGTGTGGATCGGCCATCCCGGCGAAGCCTATGGCCTGCGCGCCGGCCTTTGGGTTGATCGTGCGGGCGGCGAAGGCGTGGTCCGGATCAGCACAGGCCATGCCGAAGATTACCCGGTAGGTCATTGTCTTGTCGCATGCCCCTGATAGGTTGCCCCTCGCAACCTAAAACAGGAGAGTAAGCATGATCGGCTATGTCACCGTAGGCACCAACGATATCGCCAAAGCGCGGGAATTTTACGCAGCGCTGATCGGCGCGCTGGGCGGCAGCGAACTGATGCGGATGGAAGAGAACGGCTTCACGCTGTTCGGCATGCAGTGGGGCACGCCGGGCATCGCGGTAACCACGCCGTATAACGGTGAACCGGCGACCGTAGGCAATGGCATGATGGTCGCGCTGGCGATGGATACGCGGTCCAAGGTGGACATGCTCCACGCCAAGGCGCTGGAATTGGGCGGCACCTGCGAGGGCGAGCCTGGCTTGCGCGGACCCGATGGCGAGCAGGCATTTTATGCCGCTTATTTCCGTGACCTTGACGGCAACAAGCTTTGCGCGTTCAAGGTGGGTCCGGCGGACTGATTGGCCCCTTCGGTTCTGCGGCGAAAGCCCATCATTTTCACAGCGACATTTTATCGTCACCCCCGCGAACGCGGGGGTCCCGCTTCGGCGCATGCGTTGAAGAAAGCGGGATTCCCGCGTTCGCGGGAATGACGATAGATTAAGCGATTCAAAGCGCTATAGTCGATCGAGCGGCGTGAACGCTTGGGGAAAAGGGGACATCGATGAACAGGACAACGGCTTGGGGCTTGATCGGCAGCGCAATGACGCTGGCTCTGGCAGTACCTGCAACCGCACAAGACGCGTTGGGCAGCGCGGTCGCAAAGGATTACGACGCCAAGCTCGAAAAGCTGTTCCTCGATTTCCACGCCAATCCCGAGCTGTCGTTCAAGGAAACCCGCACCGCCAGGATCATGGCCGCCGAGCTGCGGGCGACCGGCGCTGTCGTCACCGAAGGCGTCGGCGTGACCGGCGTGGTCGGCATCATGAAGAACGGGGATGGACCGGTGATCATGGTGCGCGCCGATATGGACGGCCTGCCGCTCGCCGAGGACAGCGGGCTGCCCTATATGTCCAAGGTCCGCCAGATCGATATCGACGGCACCGAAAAGCCGGTGATGCACGCCTGCGGGCATGACACCCACATCACGTCGATGGTCGGCACCGCGCGGCGGCTGGCAGCGATGAAGGACCAGTGGAAGGGGACGATCGTGTTCGTCGTCCAGCCCGCCGAGGAACGCATCGGCGGCGCGGCCAAGATGATCGAGGACGGCCTCTACACGCGCTTTCCCAAGCCCGACTATGCGCTGGCCTTCCACGTTTCGGCAGGCACGCCCACCGGCAAGATCGAGATCCAGCCTGGCCTCACCTCCTCGTCATCGGACTCGGTCGATATCACCGTGTTCGGCGTCGGCACCCATGGCGCCTATCCGCATATGGGCAAGGATCCGATCCTGATCGGCGCCGAGATCGTCGTCGCGCTGCAGACGTTGATTTCGCGCGAAATCTCGCCGCTGGAAGCCGGCGTGGTCACGGTCGGATCGTTCCATTCGGGGTTCAAGCACAACATCATCTCGGACAAGGCCGAACTGCAACTCACTGTGCGCTCGAACGACAATGAGGTCCGCAAGAAGCTGCTCGATGGCATCAAGCGGATTGCAGAGAATGTCGGGCGGATGAACGGCCTGCCCGAAGACAAGCTGCCGCAGGTCAAGGTCGGGTTTGAATCGACCCCGGTAACGGTCAACGACAAGCCGCTGACCGAGCGGATCACCAAGACTTTCGCCAGGCGTTTCGGCGCTGACGCGCTGCTGACCAACGAACCTCAGACCGGCATGGGCGCGGAAGACTTCGCCTATTTCGTCGCGCCCAACACCGATGTGCCGGGGCTGTATTTCAACGTCGGCGGCACCCCGCAGGCGGATATCGATGCCGCCAAGGCAGGCGGCCCGCCGGTGCCTGCGCACCATTCGCCGTTCTTCAAGGTCGCGCCGCGCGAATTGATCACGCTCGCGACCGAGGCGATGGTGAGCGCGGTGATCGACCTGCTCGGCCCCGGCAACGGCCCGACCGCGGATTGATGACCTGATGGCAAAGCGCCGCGCCTGGGAAGATGAAGAGGACGAGGCAGCGGAAGCCCCGCCTGTCCCGTGCTGGCTGTGCGGTCGCGATCTGGGCGAGGTGGTGGAATATCACCACCCCGTCCCCAAGAGCCGCGGCGGCAAGGCGCGCGAACCGGTCCACCCGATCTGTCACCGCACCATTCACGCCCATTTCACCAACAGCGAGCTTGCCCGCACCAATGGCGACCCGCAAGCTCTGCGCGATCACCCCGAGGTCGCCAAGTTCCTGACCTGGGTGGCGGGCAAACCGGCGGACTTCAACGCGCCGACGAAGAAGAAGGACCGCTGACGGGACCGCGATACGGATGCGGTGATACAACACCGTCATCCTGAACTTGTTTCAGGACCCATGGTGCCCCGAGCACCGATGCCGCGTGAAGAGAAATGGGCCCTGAAACAAGTTCAGGGTGACGGGTAGCAACAGGGAAGCATAGGCGTTGGGGCCTTCGGCGGGCTCAGGCTGAGCGGATCTTGTCTAGGGTGTTACTCATCCTTCGGCGGCTTGCCCGCATCGCGCACCTGCCAATATTGCCAGGCGCAGAGGCCCAATACGACTGCGCCGGTGAACGCCATCTCGATGATACCGATATTGTCGCCGATCCACTGGCTCATTCAGGCCTCCTGCTGCTGGGGCGGCTGACGCCGCGCGGGCCGCGCGCCCAGCGTGAAGCGGATGATCAGGCTGACGCCGATGATGCTCGGCACCGCCCAGATCAGCGGGTTGAAGACATGCTCAGGCACCAGCCGGATCAACCCGACCGAAAGAAACGCGGTATAGGCCGAAATCCCCATGCCGAGCAGCGCGCGGAAATGTTCGGGGATATGCGCGCGGGGTGGCGGCGATGGGCGCCAGACGTAGAACTGCTGGGTCGACACCGCCGCCAGCCCGACCAGCGCGACCGCCGCCATCAGCGGCTGGCCAATGCTGAGGCCGAAATAGCCGCACCACAGCGCCGATGCGATCACCGCAGCGAACATCGCCTGATAGGCTGGCCCGCGAAGCGCTGCGCGCTGGGTGCGGTGCCGCACCACGGCAAGGCCATAGACCGCAAAGCCGATGGTCAGCGTGCCCAGATACAGCATCATCCAGCCGAACAGCCCGGCAAAAAGCACCCGGTCGGTGATCATCGGCAGCCGCTGTTCGGGGCCATAGAGCGAGAGCAGCGCCATCAGGACTGCCAGCGTTCCCGCGATGATGAACGCATAGGTGCCCACCCGCCCCCATTTGCGATGCGCCGGCCCGCCCTTGCGCGCGGCGATCGGCACCCAGAACGCAATCAGCCCGGTTGCTCCGGCGATGACGTGGAGGACAACCAGGGCTTCAAACAGGTGCATGGGTGTGGGCGATCAATCAAAAATCCTCCCCGAGCTTGTCTCGGGGAGGGGGACCGCCGACCGCAGGGCGGTGGTGGAGGGGAAGCGGGATCGCGCAGACTTTGCATGTCGTGCCATCTCGCGTCCCCTCCACCACCCGCTGCGCGGGCGGTCCCCCTCCCCCAGCAAGCTGGGGGAGGATTTGTGTCAGCTCAATTCGCCGCTGCGGCTGCGGCGGGAGCCGCCGCACCAGTAGCTGGAACTGCACCAGGAACCGCAGGTGCAGCCACAGGACCGACCGTGCGCAATGCCGGATAATCCTGCGACATGTTCGCCCCGCCCAAAGGCTTGCGCTGCATCTGGTGGCAGGTGGCGCAGTTGGTCTTGTAGGGATCACCCTGCGTGCCCAGTCGGTTGGCCGGGAAGACGCTGGCCAGAGGATGGATGTATTCCTCGTTAGTATTCTTGACCATCTGCAGCCCGTACCAGGCCAGCGCGCGTTGCGGGCTGCTCTGTTCCCAGCGCGCGAACGAGCGGCTGTTGTGGCAATAGGTGCAGTTGACGCCCAGCGACTGCGACAGGTGCATCATGATCGCATAGTTGCCTTCTGCGTCCTTGATGCTCTGGCGGTTGGCGGTGGTGGGGTGGATGGTCGTGGAGATCACCCGTGCCGGCCCCGAATTGCCACGCATGTACTTGGCATAGGCATCGAGCGGCAGCGAAGCGAAGCCCACGGCCGAGGCAGGTGTGTTCTGCCCGCGCTTGTTGCCCATCAGACGGCCGTCAGATGGCCTGGGATCGGTCCAGACATACTCTGGAACGGCATTGCCCCGGTGACAGGTATAGCAGGTGACACCGGTCTGCTTGACGTGATCCGAATAGTTCTGGTTGATGTTCTGCGTCATCTGGATCATCCGGCGCGCGACGACCTTGGTGTATTTGCTGTCATCGGCCAGATTTTCGGGGTTGTGGCAATAATTGCATCCAGCCTCCTCGGCCGGAGCATTGGCAGGCACGATCCACTGGGTGATCGCCGCCATCGTGTAGTCGAATTCCTCGCGGCTGACATGCGCCAGCACGTTGACGTTCTCGTACACTTCGCCCGCAGTTTCTCCGCCGGCCGCCGGCAAGGCATAAGGCGGCGGAGGCACTTCTCCGGGGGCAACGACATTCTGCGGATCGACGATCTGGACGATGCCGGTGCCACGATACCCGGTTTGCTGCGACTGCTTGGGACCAAGCTCGCATCCCGCCAGGGCGAGGCCGGCCAAGGCCAGCGCACCCACGGCGGTCAGTTTGGAAAGACTAGGCATGGCTGTCAGCTCCCTTGCGTCTGGCTGGGGACCACAGGCTGTACGCTCGGGTCTTCAACCATCTGGTTTGGATCGATCACCACGTCGCTCGGTGCGATGAGCGTCGTGCTGGGATCGACAACACCGGTATCGGGATAGGCTGGGGCAAAATTGTGCTCTTGGGCCCAGAGATACCAGTTATCGACAACCGTGCCGGTCAGCAGGATGCCGATACCGCCAGTAAGTGTGGTGAGCACCGCAAACCACCAGGCCCAGCGATGGATCGATTCCATGGTGGCATTGAACCCCATGGTCCAGCGCCAGAACAGTCCGGCGCGTTCGCTGGCGGTACCACGATCGTAGATCTGCTCGATCTCACGCTCGCCGCCATAACGACCCACAGCCAGAATTGTGGCTCCGTGCATCGCAAAAAGCAAGGTCGAGCCGTACAAAAAGGCGATCGAAAGCGCATGGAACGGGTTGTAGAACAGGTTGCCGTAGCGGATCGAGAAGGCTGCGGTCCAATCCAGGTGCGGGAAGATGCCGAAGGGTACCGCCTCTGCCCAGCTGCCCAGCAGTCCGGGGCGGATGAAGCCCAGCACCAAGTACAGCCAGATGGCGCTGGCGAAAGCCCAGGCGACGTGCGTGCCCATGCCCAGTGCCCGGGCGCGGCGGTAGGTGCGTGCCCACCACAACAGGATCGAGGTGGTCAGGAAGAAGCCGGTGATGATCCACCAGCCGCCTTCGGCCAGCGGCACCATCGGCGAGAAGCCCCATTCAGGTCCGGGCGGTTCGAGCGCGAGCCAGAAGAATTCCTTGAGGAAGACGTTGGGGTTCCAGTTCACCGAGGCCAGCATGTTGAGGCCGATGATCACGAATGCGAGCGTGCCGAACAGCAGCGATGCAAGGCCGAGCTTGCCCAGATAGACCGGGCCGATCTGCGCCTGGCCAAGCTTGCCCAGCCAGTAGCTGAACGTGGTGGCGTGGATGCGCGGTTCGCTGTCGTCCTTGAACGGCATCCCCATTTCGGGATGCCCGTGCAATTGGACCTGGGTGAAGATGTTTTGATAGCGTGGCATGATGAATTATCCCCTCACATCCAGATCGGCAGGTTGAGCCACCAGCTCCACCATTCCGGCCAGCCGCGGGTCCAGAACGGGCCGGATATGATGATGCACACTGCGCTCCAGAACCCGGCATTCAGCGCCAGCAGCAGGCCCACGCGGTGGATACCGAGCGTGCCGACCGAATAGCCGATCAGGTCGCGGAAGAAGGTGTCTTCATATTCGGGCGATTTGACGTCTTCACCCTTGGCCGGGTTGGTGGCCGAAAGAACCAGCGCACCGTGCATCGACAGCGCAAGCGTGGTGGTGAAGAAGAACGATACGGCCAGCATATGGGCCGGGTTGTAGTGGAAGTGCAGATACTGGTAGCCGACGTTCGACACCCAATCGAGGTGGCTGAAGATGCCGTAAGGGAAGCCATGTCCCCAGGCGCCCAGCAGCATCGGGCGGAACACCACCAAGGTGACATAAGCGAAGATCGCGACCGCAAAGGCGAACGGGACATGATAGCCCATGCCCAATTTGCGGCAGATTTCGACCTCGCGCAGCGCCCAGCTGACAAAGGCCCCGATCGCGCAGACCGTGATGATCTGCCACAGACCGCCTGCCATCATCGGCGCCAGCCCAAGACCATAGCTCAGGTCAGGCGGCGCGATGCTGATCAGCCAGGGGTTCCATGTTCCCCCCTGCGATGCGCCGTAGAATATCAGCGCGGTACCGAGTGCGGAAAAGAACAGCGTCGTGATCCCGAAGAAGCCGACATAAAATGGCCCGACCCAGAAATCGAACAGATCCCCGCCGACCAATGTTCCGCCTCTGACACGATATTTTCTCTCGAAGCTCAAGAGCGCCATTGCCAGACTCCTTCGTTAGCCGCTGCAGCAAGGGTGCAGCGAACCGGATAGCTTTCCCTCATTTACGAGGACTCAATTTTAACTCACCGCACCGCGGCGATCACCAGTGAAGGGGGCAGACCAGAAGGACCAGCCATGCTGGTCTGCCCTTATCGCCTGGTCAGGCGACACACTGGCTCTTACCCCGAGATCAGGGTGTGATCGCCGATGCCGCAGCCACTGCTGCAGGAGCAGCGGTCGGGTTGGGGGCTTCCAGCCAGTTGTAGCGATTGGTGCTCAACAGGATGAAATGGATCAGGAGTGCGAGGGTGAACAAGAAGACTGCAAGTGCAGTCAGAACCTTGTTGCCATCGAATGTTTGCCACATTCTATGCATGGTACGTTCCTTTTTAGCTGAGCTGGACGTCGGTCACGGGGTCGAGACTCGAAGTCGCTTCGTAGCCGGGCGTGCCCGGGAACCACGGGCGCCATTGCCAGACCAGAACGTGAGCGATGATCGCGATGATCGTAAAGAAGGCAAAGCTTGCAACGAAGAGTTTGTGAAACTCCTTTGCTTCGCTTTCCGTCAGGTAGGTCGCAGGACCCATCCCTTCATCTGCCATGAGATATTCTCCTTAGCTTCCAAATTTGGAAGAACGCCAAATGAGCGCCTTCCAGGCGATTATCCGTTCGGGAGAACCCCGTGCGGATGATGGAGGCCCCGTCCCAAGGCCGATGACTGGACCAGCCGCTCACGCGAGCTGACCCATATTCTGTGCGACGGCTTCCTCCACCAGCCGCACCTCGGTTACTGAATTCTCGTTTGCGCGCCTTGCCGCCCTTTCGGCAGCGTCGCGAAGGTTCTTGGCGGCGGAAATCCGCACCAGAACCGGCTGCGCGTCGACCAGCTGGTCAAGCCGCGCCTTGGCTTCCGGAGTCCAATCGAGTTCCCGCTCGATTCTGGCCGGAGTGGCCGCAACTGCGTCCATCTGGGTCGACAGCGGCAGGATGTGGAACAGCGCATCGAACAGCGCATTGCACACTTCCTGAACCAGCCAGGTCGCCCCGGAATAGCCCATCACCGGCGTTCCCGTGTGGCGGCGGATCACCGCGCCGGGGAAGCTGGCCGGAATATACATGCCGCGCGCGCCGCACTCGGCCATGTACATCCGCTCGTTATAGCTGCCGAACATCACCAGCGGCGGGTTGGTGCGGATCGCCTCGCGCACCGCCTCGTTGTCGGGCTTGACGCCTGCGGTGCGGCTGAAGGCGAAGTTGCACGGCAGCCCCATGTCGTGCTCGAGGAAATTGCGGATGCCGCGCGCATAGGTTTCGTTGGCGTGGATGCCGAAGCTTGCGGTGCCGAAGAAATCCTGGGTGACCGAGCGCCACAGGTCCCACAGCGGCTTGATCGTGGTGTGCTTTTCGCGGTCGATGAACGGCTCGGGGTTGAGGCCGGTGAGCTCGCCCAGCTTGCGCAGGAACAGCGTCGTCGATTCAAGCCCGATCGGCGCCTGCAGGTAGGGACGTTCAAGGGTTTCGCACAGGTTGCGGCCGAACTCGCGGTACATGCAGATGTTGACCTCTGCGTCGGCCAGCTTCTTGACGTCGGCCAGATGGCTGCCCAGCGGGAAGACCATGTTGAGCTCGCAGCCGATGCCTTCGACCAGACGCTGGATCTCGGCCAGGTCGCTGGGCATGTTGAACGTGCCATAGATCGGGCCGAGGATATTGACCTTGGGCTTTACGCCTTCCTTGCGCGGAGCAAGCGGCTTGACCTTCTTGGGGCCGAACTCGGTCCACAGCCAGGTCAGCGCGCGATCGGCGGCCTGCCACTGATCTTCATCGATGGTGCGCGGCAGGAACCGGCGGATGTTGGTGCCATTGGGGGTCACCCCGCCGCCGATCATCTCGGAAATCGATCCGGTGACCACCACGGCGGGAAGATCAGGGTCCAACGTCTGCCAGGCACGGCGCATCGCAGCTTCGGTGCCGGTCTTGCCGAGCTCTTCCTCGCCAAGGCCGGTTACGACGATGGGGAGTTCGTGCGGCGGCAGCGCATCGGTATAATGCAGCACCGAGGTCACCGGCAGGTTTTCGCAACCGACAGGGCCGTCAATGATGACCTGCAGGCCCTTGATCGCGGTGAACGCGTAAACCGCGCCCCAATAACCGCCGGCCCGATCGTGATCGATAATCAGGGTCATGTGCCCACCGCCTCTTCGGACTTGTTGAGCCCCTTGATGCGTGCGGCGTACTTCTTCTTGAACTCGGGCCGATCGACCGGGGTATCGCGCCAGATGCCGGCGGTCTCGTTGGTACCGACACCATCGAAGAAACTTTGCATCCGGTTGAACCGGTCCTGATTGGCGAGTGCGGCGTTGATCACCAATGCCAGCGAACCTGCGCCTGCCGGACCCATCAGCGGACGCGCCGAGATCAGGTTGGTGAAATACAAAGCCGGGATCGCCTCGCTCTTTGCGTGCTGGACCACAGGCGTGGTGCCGATCGCCAGATTCGGGCGGAACTCTTCGACTGCGGCGATGTCCTGTTCGAGGCTGGCGCGATACTGGATGCGAACGCCGCGTTCCTCCAGCCAGGCACGATCAGGGTCCGACCACTTGGTCTTGGGGCAGGCAGTACCGACGTAAGGCACGTCCGCGCCGCTTTCGATCAGCAGCCGAGCGACCAGCAATTCGGAGCCTTCGTAGCCCGAGACGGTGATCCGGCCCTTGATCGGATTGGCAGCAAGCGCTGCGCGGATCGCGGGCAGGAACTTGTCCTTGGCGGCATCGATGACGGACTGGGCAACGCCGCAGGTCGCACCAATCGCATCGAGCCAGGCCGCGGTGCCATCGACGCCGACGGGGGCAGAGCCGACAACCGGACGACCGGCGCCTTCGAACTCGCGCACGCTTGCGGTGTAGAACGGATGGATCGCGGCGACCGCAGCGCAATCGAGCGCGCTGTAGAGCTCGCGCCATTCGCGGGTGGGGACGACGGGTCCTGCAGCCAGGCCCAAGGGCTCGAGCAGCTGACCGATGCCTACGGGATCGGCAGGGAACATTTCGCCCAGCAAAGTGACCGTCGGGCGATCGGGGCGATGGCTGGGCGCGGCGACCGGACCCTGCGAGGCTTCCTTGCGGGCATAAGCCAGCATCGCGCCAGCGAGCACGTCCTTGGCTTCGGCATGCGTGGGCACGCCAAAGCCGGGAACATCGATACCAATGATGCGCACACCGTTGATCTGCTTGGGCAGACTTTGGATCGGCACACCCGATGCGGTCGGTACGCACAGGTTGGTGACGACGACGGTATCGTACAGCGCCGGATCGGCCATCAGATGCACCGCGTCGCGGATGTCTTCATACAATTTGCCGGTCACCAGCGTTTCCGAGCTGAACGGCACGTAACCGACCGAACGGCGCGCGCCGTAGAAATGCGAGGTGAAGGTCAGGCCATAAACGCAGCAGGCCGATCCCGACAGGATCGTCGCGGTGCGGCGCATGCGCAGGCCGACCCGGAGCGACCCGAACGCGGGGCACATGCTTTGCGGCTGATCGTGCGGGCCCTTGGGGTAATCGGCGGCATAACGCGCCAGAATCTCGCCCTTGCCAGCCTCTTCGGCCGCTGCGCGCATGGTGTCCTTTGACGAGCACCCCCCTTCGACAGGCGCGGCCACAAGGTCGATCCGGTCGGGTGTGCGTGAGGCGGAAGAGGCGGGGCTATCGGTCATACGCTGTCGTAAACCACTTCGAGCGAGGGCTTTTGTTCGTAGGTGCCGCCGCGCATGTCGGCCTGGCTGGCGGGGACGAGTTCGACGTTGCCGCCGGTGTCCTCGGGCTTGAACAGCGCGAGCAGGCCATCCTGGGTGAGCGGACGCGGCGGCGCGGGCTGCGCTTCGGCGACGTTGATCGCGAGTTCCTCGAACAGCGACGCCCATTCGGTGTCGGGGCGACCGATGATCTGGTAGTTGGCCGACTTGCGGCGGATGTCGTCATTGGCTGGGATCGAGGCGAGCACCGGGATGCCGACCTCTTCGGCGAACGCCTGCGCTTCGCCGGTGCCGTCATCCTTGTTGATCAGGATGCCCGCGACGCCGACATTGCCGCCCATCTTGCCGAAATAGTCGACCGCCTTGCAGACGTTATTGGCGACATAGAGCGATTGCAGGTCGTTGGAGGCGACGACGATGACCTTCTGGCACATGTCGCGGGCGATCGGCAGGCCGAAGCCGCCGCAGACCACGTCGCCGAGGAAATCGAGCAGCACGAAATCGAAGCCCCAGTCATGGAAGCCCAGCTTTTCGAGCAGTTCGAAGCCGTGGATGATGCCGCGTCCGCCGCAGCCGCGTCCCACTTCGGGGCCGCCAAGCTCCATCGCGAACACGCCGTCGCGCTGGAAGCAGACATCCTCGATGCGGACCTCTTCACCGGCGAGCTTCTTGGCGCTGCTGGTTTCGATGATCGTCGGGCACGCCTTGCCGCCGAACAGCAGGCTGGTGGTATCGGACTTGGGATCGCAACCGATGAGCAGCACGCGCTTGCCCTGCTGCGCCATCATGTAGCTGAGGTTGGACAGCGCAAAGCTCTTGCCCGAACCGCCCTTGCCATAGATCGCGATGATCTGCGTTTCCTTGGTCACCGGGCCGGTGTGCACCGGATCGGGTTCGTGCGACGCTTCCTCACGAAGAGCGTCCATATCGGGACCTGAGTTTTCCAACATCGTCATGCGCAAGCGCTCCAATCGAGTATCATCTTGAGGCAGGCCGGGTCTGTAAATGCGGTCGGATAGGCGCTGGTCGCATCGGCGACCGGCTGAACATGGCTGACCAGCCCGGTGAGGCTGAGTGCCCCTGAAGAGACCATCGCGCGGATCGCGACCAGGTCGTCCGGCCCCCACTCAGCGGCGACGCGAATGCGCGCCTCGCGCATGAATGCAGGCGGAAAGGTGAAGCTCAAGGGCTGCTGGTAAAATCCGGCAAGGGTGACCTCGCCGCCCTTGCCGAGCCGGCCGATCAGCGTGTCGAGCAGCGAACTGTCGCCGCTGACATCGCAGATGCTGCGATAATCGCGGCGCTCGTCCGCATCGGGATGGACAATGTCATAGCCATCCGCGCCGGCGCTGCGGGCCGGGTTGATTTCCCAGACGGTCGGCGCAGGCGCGCCGCTGGCGATGGTGAGCCGGGCGAGCAGACGCCCCAGAATGCCGTGACCGACGATCAGATCGGGAGCGCCGCCCGCCATCGCATGCAATGCGGTGGCCGCCAGCGCGAACAGGACGCCGTCCGATCCCCAGCTTTCGTCGATGGGCAACGCGCGCGCCGAGGGCACCACGAGTCGCCGCGCCGATCCGCCGAACAGGCCGCGCGCATCGGCAAAGCAGTTGGCACCTGGAACGAAGACCCATTCGCCGATCCGGCCCTTGCACTCGGACCCTGAGTCGACGATCCGCCCCACCGACTCATAGCCCGGCACCAGCGGATACCCCATTCCGGGGAAGTTCGGCATCTTGCCGGTAAACAACAGTTTTTCGGTGCCGGTGCTGATCCCGCTCCACACGATCTCGACGATGACATCGCCGGATTCAGGGGCATTCAGCGCCAGCGAACGCAAGGCAAGGCGGTGTGGCGCTTCGAAAATGACGGCCATTGCCTGCACGGTGCGCTCCCCTTGTTTCGAGCCTTGCAGGGTCGCTTACGAGACCCCTGAACAAGGTGTCATCTTAACTTAACTCCCCATAGTGTCAATGTAGGTTTACACATTCAGGTGCATTTGTTTTTGGACACTCTGACACATGGCGATGGCATGAGGGGCCTGGGGGCGTTCAGGCGGTAGCGGCAATCACGCGGGTCACGATCGGCAGCCCGGTGGGTCGTTCCCGCCAGGAGGCAAAGCCTGCGCGGGTCAGCATGGCGCCGATTTCCTGCGGCGTGCGGGCGCGGCCCGAGCCCATGGCCAGCAGATAAAAGCCGAAATAGGCATCGGCCATCGCTTCTGCGCCGCTGGTCCCAGCCATTGGTTCGGCGATCAGCAACGTATCTCCGGGGTTAAGCGCCGTGCGGACCTTGACCAGCAGTTCCTGCGCCAGCGCATCGTCATGATCGTGCAGGATTCGAATCAGCGTGATCAAGTCATAGCCGGTGGGAATCGCATCGCCCCGAAAATCGCCGGGGTGCGCGTTAACCTTCACGCCCTGCTCGCCCAGCTGACGCACGCCGATCGCGGTGACGGCGGGCAGATCGAACAGCCCGAAATCGAGCCTCGGGGCAACCTTGGCCACCGCCGCGATAAACGCCCCTGCCCCGCCGCCGACATCGAGCATGCGTTTGTAGCGATCGAACTTCCAGGCGTGCACCACCTGATCGGCGACCATCGGCTGCGATGCGGCCATCAGCTGCGAATAAGGGGAAACCGCCGCCTGGTCCTCGCCCTCGCTGCCATCGCCCAGCGCATAGGGCCAGTATCCCGCCAGCGCGCCCGGCTCGGTGCGCTCGCCGCGCAGCAGTGACAGCGGATCGGCAAGATCGGCATACAGCAGGTGATGGTGACGAATCATCGCGATCGCACCGGGGTTGCCGACCAAGGCCACCCCCTGTTCACCCAGCATCCAAAGGTCATCATCGACGCGCTCGATCAGCCCGAGTGCCGCCGCAGCGCGCAGCAGCCTGCGCGTCGCGTCGGCCCCGAGTCGCGCCAGCGCGCCCAACTCTGCCGAGCGTGCCGCGCCCTGTTCCAGCCGCGCTATGATGCCGCTTTCCACGCAGGCGAACAGCGTCTGCGAATAAGTGAACCCGGCGATGATATCGAACAACCGCCGCGCGCGGACCCGCGAGACCGGGCGGGTCAGCGGAAAACGCGAGGCCCAGGACTGGAACGCCGGGCTGGAGATGATGCCGTTGCGCCAGCCGACCCAGCGCTGCTTCCATCCAGCCATCGCGATCAGGCCGCCACGGCGGACGTCTGCGCCGCGAACTCGAGGATCAGCGCAGCGATCTGTTCGGGCGCCTCCTCGTGCGCCAGATGCCCGAGGTCTGCCAGGTTCATCGAGACCGCATGCGGCATCAGCCTGGCCGCTCGCTCGACCGAATCAAGCGGGATCGCGCTGTCGAGCGCGCCATGCACCAACAAGGATCGCGCCGCGACGCTGGGCAACTCTGCGGCCAGCGTTTCAAGGTCCCAGTTGGCCATCATGCCGATGGCGCCCGCGCAATGGTCCGATGTGCGGAACAACCGGTGATACAGTTCCACCCCGCGCGCATCGATCCGCGATCCGGTCGCCTTTTTGAGGAAACTGCCAACTTCACTTCGGCTGCTGGCGATCTGCGCGAAGATCATCGCGGTGAACGGGTTGACGAACAATGCGCGCGCCATCGCGGGGAACAGGCGCGCGGCGAGCCCCGGAAACGGCAGTAGCGCGGGGTTGAGGCCGATGATCGGCGCGTCGATCGCCAGATCGATCGCAAGGCGCACACCGATCGCCGCGCCCGCCGAATGACCGACAATGATCTCCGGCGCCCCCAGCCCGAGCTTGCCGAGCAACTCGGCCAGCGCCTTGGCCATCCCCGGCAGGCTTTGACCGCCCGAAATGCGCCCCCGCGTGAAACCGTGGCCGGGCATGTCGGGGGCGATCACGGTGTAATGCTGTGCCAGCAGCGGCAGCAGATCGCGCCAGCTGTGGGTCGCAGCACCGGTGCCGTGGATCAGCAGCAGCACCGGAGCATTGCGACCCTCGGGCCCTGAAACCTGGACATGCCATTCGAGCATTCCGGTGCGCACGAAGCGGCTGTGTTCACGGTTGGGCCAATCGTGGCCTTCGACCTCCCAGCGGACAGAACTCATGGCGCTTTCCCGAATTGCAGCGCGGACACCGCGCGCTCGACCCCCCGCGCATCGGCGCGCGGCAAAGCCAGATAGCGCGCGCGCATCGCCGCTGCAATCGCCGCCGCCTCGGGCTGGGGCCGGGCGGAGATATCGATCACCACGCCTTGCGTCCCCGATTGCGCAAAACGCCGCGCCGCCGCGAGTGCATCCTCGCCCGCCTGCGCGCGCCCGGGCTGGCCGTTCTTGTCGATATTGCCCTTGCCGTCGGTGAGCACCGCAACGAACGGCGTGCGCCCGCGCGCGGCCTGGGTCTCGGCGAGCTCGGCGGCTGCCGACAGCCCCAGCGCCAGCGGCGTGCCGCCCCCGCCGGGCAGTTCGCCGAGCACCTTCTTGGCGCGGGTCAGCGACCGGGTGGGGGGCAACAGCAGATCGGCGCTCGTGCCGCGAAACGCGATCAGCGCGACCTGCGCGCGTTTGACATAGCTTTGCGCCAGCATCAGCTCGACCGCGCCCTTGGCCTCGGCCAGACGTGCCAGCGCCGACGAGCCCGACGCATCGACCGCGAAAATCGTCAGCGCTTCGGCGCGCTCCTCGAAGCGCCGGATGCGCAGATCGCCCTTGCGGATACGCAGGCGCTTGGGGGCGTCCATGCCCTCCTGCTGGCGGCGGATCTCCTGCCAGGGCACTGCGGCGCGCAAGGTATCGATCAACGCCAAACGCGCGCCGCCGCGTGGAAGCCCGGGCCGTGCGCCCAATGGCCGCCCGCGCATCTGCGAGGCACGCTTGCGCCCTGCCCCGCCGCCGCCGGTCGCGCGCCGCGCGGAGCGCCCCTCGCCGATCCGCGCGAGCACGTCCTTGGGGATCGAGGCAAGCACGGCGGCGAGGATCAGGTCATCGAGCTGGTTGGGATCGTGCTGTTCGTCTTCGCCATCGTTGTCACCGGGCGGGGGCTCCTCCTCGCCCTCGGGGGGCGGCGGCGGGGGCGGCTCTTCGGCCTGTTGCGGAATGCGGGTGGCGCGCGGGCCGAGCACCGTTCGCGCGACGAACTGGATGTCGTCGTCGGTGATGGAGTCGCGCGCGTCGATCTGTGCTGAGAAGGAGAGAGCGGACTGCGCGAACAGCATGGCGCGCGCGGAGTCGATTCCCAGTGCTAGGGTGATGTTTGCGAGGGTCTGGCGGTCCGCTTGAACGATCTCTACCCCCCCTCCCGTGTTCCCGAGCGAAGTCGAGGGACCTTGCGCAACCGTTGGCGCGCGCGTCCCTCGACTTCGCTCGGGAATGCGGGGAAGGGCAGCTTCGGAGTCGGAGGGTGCGGAAGCCGAAAAATCGCACCAGAACGCCACCCGCTCGGTCAGCGAAACCGGCGGCACCTCCTCCTCGCCGCCATCATCGACCAGCACCAGAGCGAAGCCCGCGCCCGCATCCATCGCCTGGGCGATGCGCCCCGCGACCACGCCGCTCATCCGCTCGGCCATCGGCACCAGCAACAGCCCGCCTGCGACCTCCTGCAGCAATCCCGCCTGCTCGATCCGGCGACCGGCGGACAGGCTCGAGGCAACGTCTATGCCGCCACACAGCCTTTCCTCGTCGATATGCACCGGCAGGCGGCGCACCGGGCGATCGGCAAATTCTTCGGTCAGGAAAGCCAGCACCGCATCGCGTTCTGCGGACGGTCCGCGCAACGACATCCCGCCCAGCCGGGCAGGCGCGGCGGCCAGCAGCTCTGCCGCCAGCAGCGCATCGCTCATCCGAAAAGCTCGGTCAGCGCGCGGTCGATCCGCACCGTCGATCCGGTCTCGTCGAGCACGTCGCGGCGCAGACGGTGGCGCAGCGCCATGGGGGCTACCGCGCGCAGATGCTTGCGCTCGGCGGATTTGGCGCCTTCCAATGCGGCGTAGGCCCGCGCCGCGCGCATCAGCGTGAGTTCGCCGCGAAGGCCGTCCGCGCCGACCGCCATGCACAAGGTGGCGGCATCGGTCAGCGTCGTCTCGGGCATCGCGACGCCGGGCAGCGCCTTCTTGCCCTTGGCGAGCCGCCTGACGATCTTGGCATCCGCCTCGGCCCAATCGGCGGCAAACTTCGCAGGTTCGCGCTCCAAGGCGTCGCAGCGGCGCATGATCTCGATCCGTTGTTCGATGTCCTGCGGGGTCTTGACCTCGACCGACAGCCCGAAACGGTCGAGCAATTGCGGGCGCAATTCGCCCTCCTCGGGATTGCCGCTGCCGATCAGCACAAACCGCGCAGGGTGCCGCACCGAAAGCCCCTCGCGCTCGACCAGGTTTTCGCCCGAGGCGGCGACATCGAGCAGCAGGTCGACCAAGTGATCCTCGAGCAGGTTGATCTCGTCGATATACAGATAGCCGCGGTGCGCCTTGGCGAGCAGCCCGGGCTCAAACGCCTTTTCGCCGCGCCCCAGCGCGCGTTCCAGATCGAGCGCGCCGAGCACCCGGTCCTCGGTCGCGCCCAAGGGCAGATCGACGAACGGTACCGGAACCTTGGCGGTCTTGCGCGACTGGCACTGGTCGGGGCAGCGGTCGGCCTCATCGGGCGCGCAATTGTAGCGACACCCGGCGACAGCCAGCATCGGCGGCAGCAGCGCCGACAGCGCGCGCGCGGCGGTGGACTTGCCGGTGCCGCGATCGCCAAACACCATCACCCCGCCAATCCGCGGATCGACCGCGGAGATCAGCAGGGCTCGTTTCATTTCGTCCTGGCCGACGATGGCCGAAAAGGGAAAGGGCATGGCAATGGTCTAACAGATTGGTTTGCCGCGACAAGCAGGAGTGTCAGGCAAAGTTGACGGTTTGTTGAAATCCTCCTCGAGCTTGTCTCGGGGAGGGGGACCGCCGACCGCAGGTCGGTGGTGGAGGGGAAGCGGGATGGCACGGCGTCCCATCGGCTTCACGATCTCGCTGCCCCTCCACCACCCGCTGCGCGAGCGGTCCCCCTCCCCCAGCAAGCTGGGGGAGGATCTAAAAAATCAATCAAAGCTCCCCTTCCTTGGCCCCAGATAGCCAAACAGATACGCCCCCACCTTGCGCATCTGGATCTCCTCCGATCCCTCGGTGATCCTGTACCGCCGGTGGTGGCGGTAAATGTGTTCGAACGGGGTGTGGCGCGAATAGCCGATGCCGCCGTGCACCTGCATCGCGCGGTCGGCGGCCTCGCAGCACAGCCGGTTCGCCCAGTAATTGCACATGCTGACCTTGTCCGAGATCTCGCGCTCGATCGCCTTGTGCGGCAACCGGTCCATGTCCCAGGCGGTCTTGTAGATCAGCCAGCGCAGCATCTCGGCCTGCGTCGCCAGCTCGACCAACGGAAACTGGATGCCCTGGTTCTCGCTCAATGCCTTGCCAAAGGGCATGCGCTTGCGGGCGTATTTGACGCTTTCCTCAATGCAGAACACCGCCGCGCCCAGCGAAGATGCCGCCTGGCGGATGCGGTTCTGGTGGACGAAGCTCTGCGCCAGCGCGAGCCCGCGCCCCTCCTCGCCCAGCATCGCGGTTTCGGGAACCCAGACATTATTGAACGACAGGCGCGGGTGATCGGTGGGCATGTTGAAGGTCCACAGATACTCTTCGATCTTCAGCCCGGGCGTTTCGGTCGGCACCAGCAGGCAGGTGATACCTTTGGCGTCGCCATCCGCGCCGCTGGTGCGCACGAACAAGGCGCAGTGCGTCGCGACATGCATCCCGGTGATCCACATTTTCTCGCCATCGATCCGCCAGCCGGGAACGCCATCGCGGGTCTCGCGCACGGCGCGCGTCTCCATATGCGTCGCGTCCGATCCGTGGTCGGGCTCGGTCAGGCCGAACGCGGTGATGCGGGTGCGCTCGAACCCGCCCAGGATGAACTCCTGCTTCTGGTCCTCGGTGCCGAACTCCTCGAACATCGCGACGAACGGGAAGTTGCCGACGATCGAATGCTCGTTCTGCAGATCATTGTGCAGCCCGAGACCCTTCGCGGCGAAATGCTCGCGGATCACCGCCATCCACAGGTTCGACCCGTCCTTGCCGCCGTATTTCTTCGGCGCGGAGAAACGCCAGTGCCCGGCGGCATCGGCACGGCGCTGCGCCTCGCGCAGCAGCTCTTCCCAATCGTGGGCAGGCAGGCCGCCGGCATCGAAATCGGTCCGCGCCCATTCGCGGCGGTGGTCGAAAAAGCGGATGTTGTCGTCCGCCTGCTCGAGCGGTTTGATCTCGGCCTCGATGAACGCGTCGAGCTCGGCCAGATAGGCGGTCAGCTCCGCCGGCAGCGCAAAATCCATGAATGCATCCTCACTTTATCGTTTGGATGTACTATGGACGGCTTTACGCGTCCGGCAAGCCCCTAGGCCGTCAGCTCCGCTGGCTCGTCGCGCTTGCCCAGCCCCGACCAGTCGACCCGCCGCGTCACATACATCACCGCCGCCAGCGCCACGAACAGCAGCACCGATCCGATGATCAGCGAATAGGCCTCAAGGTTGAGCAGCACATAGAGCAAGGCATACAGCCCGAGCAGCAGCCCGGCGATGAAGCCTGCGCGCTTGACGCTGCCCAGCACCGCGGCGCTGTACGCGCTGATCAGCCCGATGATCGCGCCCGATGCCGCGAGGTACGCCAGCGTAAAGCCGATGATCTCGGCAAAGGCGAGCAACAGCACGAAGAACAGGATCAGCCCCGCGCCGGTCAGCAGATATTCCGCCGCCGCGACCCGCGCGCCTGCGATGATGTCGAACATCAGGAAGGCGAGGAAGGTGAAGCCGATGAACAGGAAGCCGTATTTCACCGCGCGGTCGACCTGGCTGTAGAGGTTGACCGGCTCGATCAGGTCGATCTGCGCCGACTGTCCGCCCTGGCCTACCTGCTCGCCCGGCTGCGGCAGCTGGACGATCGCGCGGCCGAGCGCGAGGTTACTGATGGTGTAGCGCGCGGTGAAGCCCTTGTCGGTCACCGAGCGGCTGTTGGGCAGGAACTGGCCTGCAAAGCTTGGGTGCGGCCAAGTCGAAGCGATCGTCCAGTCGGTCGATTCGGCATCGGGGATCAGGGTGAGCTGGCCATTGCCGCGCACCCCGAAACGATAGGCGACATCGAGTGGCGCGGCAGCACCTGCGGACCAGTCGGCAAAGGCGAAGAAGCCCGACCCATTGGTCGCGCCCAGCCCCTTGCCGGGGCGCAGCGGCAATGCGGTGCCGCCGACGCTGATGCCGTTGTCGGCAAGCAGCCCACGCGCATCCGATATGCCGACGCGGATCTCGGCGCGGTCGAGCAGCAGCTCTTCGGGCTTCACGCCGAAGCGCGCCAGATCGGCGGGCAGCGCAAACCGCGCGGTGCCCTTGACCCGCGCTTCATAGACCACGGTTTCGTAGATCGATTTGGTCCGCCGCTCGGGGCTGACATCGACCTTCGCGGTGTTCTTCACCGGCGCGAGAAACAACTCGCGGTCGATCGTCACCGCCCGCGTCGTCGCCTTGCCATTCTCGGTGACGGTCTCGACCGATTGCTGGCGATAAGGAATGACCATCACCGGCCCTGCCAGCATCTGCGGCCCGCCCCAGCCCTCGGCGACACTGGCGCGCGCAGTCTCCGACTGGCTCTGCCGGTCCCAGACCAGCGCGTAGACCATGAACAGCGGAATCGCGAGCAACGCGCCGATCAGCACGGTCATGCCCAGCTTGAATCCCGGGCTGCGGTCCTTGGCCATGCGGCGCTCCTAACGGTTGGTCGATGGAAACCGCGCCCGGATTATGGCGCGGCAACTGTATCGGGTGTGAACTGCGTCACAGCGAATCGCCCTAGCCCATATTAACCCTGTTGCGGAAGCCGGATGCCCTACCCGTTCGTTGCCCGCTAGCAATAAGGGCGTCCGGCTTTCACCATATCCCGACAATCCGGCTAAGTTTGTGCAACGTCCCTCGACTTCGCTCGGGAACTCGGGGAGGTTGCATTCACTTTGATATATGCTCCACCCCCACCCGTCTGTCCCGAGCGAAGTCGAGGGACGTGTGCGCTACCCTTGCGGCTACCCTTGCGGCTACCCTTGCGGCTACCCAAGTCACCGCATGTCCATCCACAGCCGAAGTATCCCTTCGCGTCTTCGCATGAAAAAAAATGGGTTCACGCGAAGCCCGCGAAGCCGCGAAGATGTTTGCCGCAACGACAACCCTCCCCGCACACCTCACCCGGTCCCCTGCGAAGGCAGGGGCCCATCTCCCGACCCCCGTGCCGGGTGCAAGGGCAGGAGATGGATGCCTGCCTTCGCAGGCAAACGGGAAGAGTTGCAGGTCATGAAACAACGCCGTAGCCGACTTAAGCTCAATCTGAAATACTGGCCACTATGGCAGACCTCGACAATCAATGGAGCCTTTCGAACCCAGGTCGTAACTCGCTTTTAGTTTGGCTTGAACCTTGGGCAGAAGAGTTCGTCGTGCCGCCCAAATCAACCATCGCGATGACCCCGGCTCGTGGGCAAGCCTTGGGCGAGATTGAATGGACCCCAGATCATCTTGTTGTGTGGGCAAGTGCTCCAACGGTAGAGGTTTTCGTCGACACCGTGCTTCAAGATTCAGGGTCGGCGACAATTTCCATTCCAGATGGTTTAACCAAAGGAATTCTCAGCATCGTTTTCGGTGGGCATCCTGCCGCTCGGCTCGGCGGCACGCCTGCCGATACTTACCAGCCGAGGCCATTGTGGGATCGTATCAAACGTCGGCTTCGATTGTAAACCGCATGTGAAGGCAACATTTGGGCGGAACCTTACCAAGCTATCTTAAATGGCTACTTGGCGCCCCTAATTGGCTCAGCCCCCCAGAACCACCCCCTCACCTCTTCTCCATCGACAACCGCGTCATCAAAATCGCCGCACGTTTCGCCTGGCGCTTGATGCTCGGCAGATCCACCGTTTCACCCGGAGCATGCGCGCCGTCTCCGGCGGGGCCCATGCCGACCAGCCCGTCGACATAGCGCGCGACGAACGAGATATCGCCTGCGCCGCGCTTGAGGGGATCAAGCTCCGCCATCTGTTCGAGGCCAAGGTCGGCGTTGATGATGTTGAGGCGGCGGAGCAGGCCGCGGTTGCCTTCGGTCGGGGCCATCGGGGGATAGCCCTGTTCGAACACGATCTCGGCGCTGGTGCCGGGCAGGTGCTGCGCGACGATTCCCTGCATCTTGGCCTTCACCCGCTCGGACTGTTCGTCGCTCAGCGTGCGGAAATCGCCGCGGGCGACTGCGAGCGCGGGGATGATGTTGGTCTTGCCCGCCGCCTGTGCGCGGACGAGGTCAGCGTCGAGCTGCGCCACCGATCCGCCCGCGATCAGGCCGACATTGAAGGTCAATTTGTCCTCGGGCAGCTCGTTGCGGAACTGGTCGATGATCCGCGCGAGTTCGTAGATCGCGCCATGGCCCGCGCTGGCCGAGAAAATCCCCGAGCTGTGCCCTTCCTTGCCGGTGGCGTTGACCTGCCAGCTGTAGGAGGACCGCCGCGCGATCGAGCCCATGTCCTTGCCGTCGACCTGGCTTAGCCCTTCGAAATCGAGCGCGACATCGGCCCACTGGCCCCATTTGATCAGGTCCGCGCGCGCGATATCGATCGGGTCGCCCGCATCTTCCTCGTCGCCGGTCAGCACGATGGTGATCGTCGCCGCCGACAGCGTGCCCGCCGCCTGCATCGCTTCCAAAGCGGCGAACATCGTCACGACGCCGCCCTTGTTGTCCTCGATCCCCGGGCCTTCCATCGTCGTTTCATTGAGGCGTTTGACTCCCTGGAACGGCGAATCGGGTTCGAACACGGTGTCGAGATGGCCGATCAGCAGCATCTTGGTGCTGCCGGGGCGACCCGTGCGGGTTGCGATCAGATGGCCCGAACGCTTGGCCGCGCTCTGGTCGACCCATTCGACCTTGAAGCCCAGTTTCTCGAGCTCGGGCGTCACCATCTCGCCGACCTTCTTCACCCCGGCGATGTTGCGGCTGCCGCTGTTCTGCCGCGTGATCGTCTCGAGCACGCCGATCCAGCGGTCATGGCCCTTGTCCACCGCCTCGACCATTTTCGCTTCCTGCGGCGACAGCTTGGCATATGCGGGCGCGGCAAAGGCGAAAAGTGCGGTGGCCGCAGCAAGGCCCAAAGTCTTCAATGTCATGGTGTTTCCCTGTCAGCCGATATCAAATTCGCGCACACCGCGCTTCTGCCGGATCGCCTCGACCCGGTCGCGGATTTCGGCACGGATGGCGCGCGCATCGCGCACGTTGGTGATGATGATCGTCGAGCGCCCCATGGGCGGCATGGCCTTCATCGCGCTGCTGGCGTCCGACGAGCTGATCTGGATCGTGCCCGCGTTGAACATCTGCTCGATCAGCGAGAACGACACCTTGACGTCCTTGATCCGGTACAGCTCGATCTCTTCCTCGCTGCGCATCAGGATGCCGCGCCGCATGAACAGCCTCTGGTCGTCGATCCAGAACAGGCTGGTGCGGTTCTCGATATGCGTCCAGGCGATATAGACGCCCAGCACCACCGCGAGGACCGCAGATGTCTGCCACCAGTACCCGGCGTAGGACCCGCCCGCCACCACCGCGACCGCAAGCGCCAGTATCATCCAGCCGGTACCCGACTGGAACAGCCAGGCGAAGGTGGATGAGCGAAACTCGATGCGCGGCAACCCCTCCATGCGGCGCAAGGGGGACCGGTTCTCGATCGGACGATGCTGGATAATATCGTGCGGATCCATGCCGCAATCCCTCCCGTTGACGCGCGCCACCATCAGGGTCTTACCCGGCGCGTCGCCCCTGGTAAATGGGCATGGCACCCGACTTGCCCTGCTGCCGTCATCGTCTGCAGCGGATGGCGCTTGGTCGAAGCGAACAGTGCGCTTGTCGAAGGCGGTGCCGGGAACGCTGCCGATGATCGCATGGGACGACTACGGGTGTAGTTGCAAGGCCGTTCGGACTGCCGCGCCCGCAGGGGGATTTTTTGCGTGACCAATCGATTGCTTGCCTCTGCGGCCTTGGCGGGAATCCTGTGCAGCCCCGGCGTGGTGAACGCGCAGGATGCGCCTGCACCTGCTGCCCCTGCCCCGCCCGCCCCCACTACGCTGCGCAGCTTTGATCCGGCGTATTTCAACCAGTTCGCGCCGCGCACCGCGCTCGACATGGTCCGCCAGATCCCCGGCTTTTCGATCGACCAGGGTGAAGATCGCCGCGGACTTGGCCAGGCAGGCAGCAACGTGCTGATCAATGGCGAACGCTTTTCGGGCAAGAGCAACGATGTGGTGTCCGAACTTGGCCGCATCGGTGCGGCCAATGTCATCCGCATCGAGCTGATCGATGGTGCGACGCTCAACCTGCCGGGCCTCACCGGCCAGGTGGTCAACATCGTCAGCAAGGTGGATTCGCTGACTGGCCAGTTCCGCTGGAGCCCGCGCATCCGCTTCCGCCACACCGACCCGCAGCTTTTCGATGGCGAGGTCTCGGTCAGCGGCAAGGCGGGCAAGATCGCCTATACGCTCAGCCTCTCCAACAACAGTTTTCGCAACGGCAACCAGGGCACCGAGCGGGTGCTCGATGCCGCAGGCAACGTCACCGATCGGCGCTACGAGAATCTTTTCGTCGACGGCGACCAGCCCAAAATCGCCGCTGGCCTCAAATACACCGGCGACAGCGGCCAGATCGGCAACATCAACCTCTCGTTCGAGCGCCCCTGGACCCGGATCACCGAAGATTCCGATGGCGAGGTGGTGCGAGACCGCGATTATCTCGAGACCGAGAAGGAGTACAACTACGAGATCGGCGGGGATTACGCGTTTGCGCTCGGGGGCGGCACGCTCAAACTGATCGGCCTGCGCCGGTTCGAGCACAGCCCGTTCTTCACCCGGATCTTCCTGGATTTCGAGGACAACCGCCCGCGTGAAGGCAACAGCCTGGCCACCGTGATCGACGAGACCGAAACCATCGCGCGCGCCGAATATGGCTGGAAGGCAGGCGGTGCCGACTGGCAGTTCAGCCTGGAAGGCGCGATCAACACGCTCGATACCAATGCCGAGCTGGCGCTGCTCGATGCGGCCGGGGTTTTCCAGCCGGTGCCGCTGCCCGGATCGGACGCCACGGTAGAGGAAAAGCGCGCCGAGGTTGGCATGAGCTATGGCCGCCCGCTGTCGCCCACGCTCACGCTGCAGGCGTCGATCGGGGCTGAATATTCGCAGATCATGCAAAGCGGCGCAGGTGGCCTGACGCGAAGCTTCATCCGCCCCAAGGGCTTCATCTCGCTGGCATGGAAGCCCAGCAAGCGGCTCGACCTGAGCTTGCGCGTCCAGCGCGACGTGGGCCAGCTCAACTTCTTCGATTTCGTGGCGTCGGCCGATCTCGGCGCGGAAAACCAGAACAGCGGCAATCCCGAACTGGTGCCGCAGCAAAGCTGGAACGTCGATTTTCAGGCGACGCGGAACCTGGGTGCATTGGGATCGATCAACGCCAAGGCGTTCGTCAATTTCGTCGAGGATATCGTCGATCAGGTTCCGATCGGGCTCACCGGCGAGGCTCCGGGCAATATCGAGAGCGCGACGATCTGGGGCGTCACGCTCGACAGCACCTTCAAGATGGATGTCATCGGCTGGACCGGGGTGCGCTTCGACATCGATTATACCTATCGCAAGTCCAGCCTGCCCGATCCGCTCACCGGCATCCGCCGCCGCATCTCCGGCGACCTTATCCACGAGTTCAGCGCCGAACTGCGCTATGACATCCCCGGCGGCAACTGGGCGGCGGGCGCGAACTATTTCGACTTCAGCCAGGCCGATGAAGTCCGCCTGAGCCAGCTGGCGCAATTCCCGATCAATGGCGGCGACTTGGGCTTCTACGTCGAGCACAAGAACGTGCGCGGGCTGACCGTGCGCGCCGGGCTTTCCAACCTCATTGGCACCAACGAGGCGTTCCGCCGCACCTTCTATGTCGGCCGGCGCGATGGACCGGTGGCGTTCGTCGAGGACCGCGACCGGTTTTTCGGCCCGGTGTTCTCGATCGATATCAACGGAAGCTTCTGAATGTCATACCAAAAGCCCGCGCGGTTCATCGGCGATACAGGCGGCAAAAACTAGCGATCGGGCGGCATGGCGAATCCTCGCCACCCCGCTTGATTTGCGCTTGGCGCACGGGTGCTTAGCCGATAAGGGTTGCGGCCATGAACAAGGCGATCAAACTGGCTCTGGCAAGCGCGGGCGCGCTGGCTCTTCTTTCTGGCTGTGCCGGAGGCAAGAACAAGGTCAACACCAACTACATCGCACGCGATGTCAGCACGCTGTATATGGCGGCCAAGGACCGGCTCGACCGCGGCCAGAACAAGATCGCCGCCGAGCTGTTCGACGAGGTCGAGCGGCAGCACCCCTATTCACCCTGGGCGCGCCGCGCGCAGCTGATGAGCTCGTTCAGCTATTATCTTGCCAAGGATCACAACAAGTCGATCCAGTCGGCACAGCGGTTCCTTGCGATCCATCCCGGCAACAAGGACGCGCCGTACGCTTATTATCTGATCTCGCTCAATTATTACGAGCAGATCAGCGATGTCACCCGCGACCAGAAGATCACCCAACAGGCGCTCGCCGCACTTGGCGAGGTGATGCGCCGCTACCCCAACACCCGCTATGCCGCCGATGCGCGGCTGAAGATCGATCTGGTCAACGATCACCTTGCGGGCAAGGAAATGGAAATCGGCCGCTATTACCAGCGCAGCTCCAACTGGCTGGCGGCGACGCTGCGTTTCCGCGAGGTCGTGGAGAAATACGAGACCACCAGCCACACCGCCGAGGCGCTGTATCGGCTGACCGAATGCTATCTGGCGCTGGGCATCCCGCAGGAAGCCAAACGGTCGGCCGCGGTGCTGGGCGCCAACTATCCGGGCTCGGAATGGTATGAAAAGGCGTACAAGCTGTCTGAAAAGCACAGCAACCTGATCAACAGCTGATCCGCGCTGCAGTCCCGAACGCAAAAAGCCCCGGAGCATCGCGCTCCGGGGCTTTTTTGGTGTCGTCAGATCTGGCCGAACACCCAGCGCAGCACCGATTTCTGCGCGTGCAGCCGGTTCTCCGCTTCGTCCCACACCACCGATTGCGGGCCATCGATCACGTTGGTGGTCACCTCTTCCTCGCGGTGCGCGGGCAGGCAGTGGAGAAACAGGGCATCGGGCTTGGCCAGCGCCATCAGCGCGCCGTTGACCTGGAACGGCATCATCGCCTTGAGCTTTGCCTCGGCATGCTCCTGCCCCATCGATATCCAGGTATCGGTGACGATGACGTCGGCGTCTGCAGCCGCCTCGGCCGCGTCGCGATGCAGCGTGATCGTGCCGCCCGCAGCCTGCGCGCGTGCGACAAAGCCATCGTCGGGATCATAGCCCAGCGGGCATCCGACCCGCACGGTGAACTTCATCAGCCCCGCCGCCTCGATGATCGAGTGCAGCACGTTGTTGCCGTCGCCCAGCCACGCGACGACCAGCCCGGGCAGCGCCTTGCGATGCTCGATGATGGTCAGCAGATCGGCGACGATCTGGCACGGATGCGACAGGTCGGTCAGCCCGTTGATCACCGGCACCGTGGCAAAATGGGCCATCGCCTCGACCTTGGCGTGATCATCGGTGCGGATCATGATGGCATCGCACATCCGCGAGAGCACGCGCGCGGTATCGGCGACGCTCTCGCCGCGGCCCAGCTGGGTACTGCCCGAATCGAGGATCAGGCTGGTGCCGCCGAGCTGGCGGATCGCCATGTCGAACGAAACGCGGGTGCGGGTCGAGTTCTTCTCGAACACCATGGCAAGCGTGTGGCCTTCGAGCGGCGTATCGGGATCGGCCTTGCCGCGCGGCCAGCCATGGCGCACCGCCTTGCGGTCGAGCGCATCGTTGAGCATCGCGGCAATGGCATCGTGTCCGGCATCGGACAGGTTGAGGAAATGACGGGTCATATTCAATCTCCTTCCTCTCCCCTTCAGGGGAGAGGATACGGAGCCTCGGCAGCTTGCTGCCCAGGCAAAGTTGGAGAGGGGAATGTCATGCAAAGCTGTGCGGCTTGCCCCTCTCCCCAACCCTCTCCCCTGAAGGGGAGAGGGCTAAGTGTTACGTCAAGCAGCCACCGGCACGGCGAACTCGCGTGCGCCTGCGGACAGGCGTTCGATGAACTCGTCGACATGCGTCTGTTCGATCACCAGCGGCGGCAGGATACGCACGACGTTTTCGCCCGCAGCCACCGTCAGCAGCCCGTGATGATCGCGCAGATGCGCCACGAAGTTGCGCGCCTCGACCGCCGGCTTGAGCTTCAATCCCAGCATCAGCCCCATGCCGCGGACCGAATCGAAGATCGCGTCATGGTTGGGGATCAACTGCTCGAGCGCCCCGCGCAAGCGGTCGCCCGTAGTGCGGACGTGTTCGAGGAACTCTGGATTGTCGACGACATCGAGCACCGCTTCGCCCGCTGCCATGGCGAGCGGATTGCCGCCATAGGTAGAGCCATGCGTCCCTGCGACCATGCCGCGCGCCGCCTTTTCGGTGGCAAGGCACGCACCCATCGGGAAGCCGCCGCCGATACCCTTGGCGGTCGCCATGATGTCGGGGAGGATGCCGTATTGCTCATAGGCATAGAGCGATCCGGTGCGCGCGACGCCGCACTGGACCTCGTCGAGCACCAGCATCAGATCGTGCTCGTCGCACAGATCGCGCAGGCCCTTCATGAACTCCGGGGAAGCCGGGCGGACACCGCCCTCGCCCTGGATCGGCTCGACCAGAAAGCCTGCGACATCGGGGCCGAGCGCGGCCTTGGCGCCCTCCAGATCGTCGAAATCGACATAGCGGAAACCGGCGAGCAGTGGCGCGAAGCCCTTGTGCATCTTTTCCTGGTTCGACGCGCTGATCGTCGCCATCGTCCGCCCGTGAAAGGCGTTCTTGAAGGTGATCAGCACCGTGCGGTTGGCATCGCCGCCCTCGGACTGGTGATAGGCGCGTGCGGTCTTGATCGCGCACTCGACCGCCTCGGCGCCCGAATTGGTGAAGAACACCGTGTCGGCAAAGGTCGAATCGACCAGCCGCTGCGCCAGATGCTCGCCCTGCGGGCTGCCGTACAGGTTCGAAACGTGAACGAGCGTTTCGGCCTGCTTCTGGATCGCCTTGGTCAGATGCGGATGGCCGTGGCCCAGCAGGTTGACCGCGATGCCGCTGGCGAAATCCAGATATCGCTCGCCGCGCTCTCCGATCAGATAACAGCCTTCCCCGCGCACCGGGCGTACATCGCACCGGGGGTAAACGGGCATCAGCGGCGTGATCGTCATGGCGGCCTTGTCCTTCCTGGCAAGCGGTCCCCGATGGCATATCCGGCAAGCAGGCAAGGCGCAGGGGGCCTCTGCACCAAACAGAAAAGGCGACCCTGCTCAAAGGGCCGCCAACTTGCGGGCTTCAGCTATAGCCGCGCCGGGGCCGCCGGGTCAATAACGGCAGCGCGAAGCGGCGCGAATGGCTTCACAAAGGGACTGGCGGCGCAGCGCGGCGCTTGCTAAGGGCGTGCCTTCCGGCTCCCACGCACCCGTAGCTCAGCTGGATAGAGCGCTGCCCTCCGAAGGCAGAGGCCACTGGTTCGAATCCAGTCGGGTGCACCATTCATCATTGGCTTGGCAAAGCCCAGAGTTGGGCTTCCGGCAACCCCGGGCGACACATTCCTCCGACGAGATCGACACAGAGCGCACATGAGCGGTTGGCATACCGGTCTGCCACTCTGTAAAGCCGCACAATGTTGCGCATCACCGAACTCACCCTGCCGCTCCATCATCCCGACGAGGCGCTGCCCGCTGCGATTTGCAAGCGGCTGCGGATCGCCCCGCGCGAGCTGGTACGCCATGTCGTCGCTCGCCGCGGCCATGATGCGCGCAACAAGGCGAACATCCAGCTGGTCTATTCGGTCGACGTGAACGTGAAAGACGAGGCGGCGGTGCTCGCGCGCTTTCGCAAGGACAGCAACGTCCAGCGTACCCCCGATCCGCGTTATCATCTTGTCGCCAAGGCACCGCCAGGAGGCGGGGCAAAGCGGCCAGTCGTCATCGGCGCGGGGCCATGCGGGCTTTTTGCCGGACTGATATTGGCCCAGATGGGGTTTCGCCCGATCATCCTCGACCGGGGCAAGGTGGTGCGCGAGCGGACCAAGGACACCTGGGGGCTGTGGCGGCGCGGGGTGCTCAACCCGGAATCCAACGCGCAGTTCGGCGAGGGCGGCGCGGGCACCTTTTCCGATGGCAAGCTCTACAGCCGGATCAAGGATCCATGCAACCGCGACCGCAAGGTGCTGACCGAGTTCGTCAAGGCGGGCGCTCCGGCCGAGATCCTGACCGAGGCGCATCCGCATATCGGAACCTTCCGGCTGGTGACGATGGTCGAGAGCATGCGCAAGAGCATCGAGGAACTCGGCGGCGAATACCGCTTCTCGAACCGCGTCGATGGCATCGATATCACCACCGATGCCCAGGGCGACCGGCGTGTGCGCGGAGTGCACCTGAGCACCGGCGAATATCTCGAGGCCGACCATGTCGTGCTTGCGATCGGTCACAGTGCGCGCGACACCTTTGCGATGCTCCATGCGGCCGGCGTCCATGTCGAGGCCAAGCCGTTTTCGATCGGGGTCAGGATCGAGCACCCGCAATCGTGGATCGACAAGGCGCGGTTCGGGGTCGAGGCCGGCCATCCGATCCTCGGCGCGGCCGAATATCACATCTCGCACCACTGCAGTAACGACCGGACCGTGTACAGCTTCTGCATGTGCCCCGGCGGCACCGTGGTCGCTGCGACCTCCGAGGAAGGCCGCGTCGCCACCAACGGCATGAGCCAGTATTCGCGCAACGAGCGCAATGCGAACTCCGGGCTGGTCGTCGCGATCGACCCGGCGCGCGACTTTCCAGGCGATCCGCTCGCGGGGATCGCGCTGCAGCGGCACTGGGAATCGATGGCCTATGTCGCGGGTGGATCGAGCTACAAGGCCCCGGCGCAAAGGCTGGGCGACTTCCTCGCAGGCCGCCCCTCGCAGGCATTGGGATCGGTCACGCCATCCTACAAGCCCGGCGTGCACATGACCGATCTGGCGCAATGCCTGCCCGACTTTGCCGTGACCGCGATGCGCGAGGCATTGCCCGTTTTCGGGCGGCAGATCCCGGGCTATGATCACCCCGATGTGGTGATGACCGGGGTCGAGACCCGCACGTCATCCCCGATCCGCTTCACCCGGGGTGACGATCTGCAAAGCCTGAACACCCAAGGGCTGTTTCCTGCGGGCGAAGGTGCAGGCTATGCCGGGGGCATCCTGTCGGCGGCGGTCGATGGCATCAAGATTGCCGAAGCCGTGGCGTTGAGCATCGGCGGCGCCTGAGCCCACCCTTGATGCGCCTTATGGTTGCACAGGATCGGGACGACCGCGATCACGCGCGCATGCGCCAGTGGTCCAGCCGGTATTCGGCGTGCCGATCGGCACGCAGAACGTCGATATGGCCATCGAGCATCTGGTGCAGCTTGGTCACGGCATCGTCGCCGCTTTGGGGATAGTCGGTTCCACCGGTCCAGTGCACCAGCAGCAGATCACCCGCAGCTGACATCGCGCTGGAAATCCAGGCGGCTGCGCGCTGCAGGTCCGCATCGTCCCAGTAATAGGCGACCTCGGACAGCAGCAACAGGTCGAAGGCACTTTTCGCTGGCGTCTGGCGTGGAAACGCCATCCGGTCGAACGCAACTTCGGGCAAGCCGGCACAGCGTTCGCGCGCCGCCGAAAGCGCCGTTTCGCTGACATCGATCGCCAGCAGCCGGTGGCAATGCGGGGCAAGCCGTGCGGTCAGCACACCGTTGGCGCAGCCGACCTCGAGAACGTGTTTGAACCGCTTACCGCCGAGCGCCGCGAGCGTCTGCGCGTATTTCTCCTGCTCGTAAGCGCTGGTCTCGAACCCCCAGGGGTCGGGCGACTTGCGGAACATCTGCTCGAAATAGTCGGCATCAAGGCTGGTCTGGTGACGCATCTCAATCTCCGGTGCGATAAAGTATGTCGATCGCAGGCATGCGCCTGAACGCACGCGGCAGGCGGAAACCCGGGCCCTGCGACGGACCGGTCTGGCTGCGATGGGCCGCCAGCGCCCGACGGCGAATGCCTGCCGGCATCGGCTCGGTTCTGAGCCGGGCTCCGTCGCCTGTCGATCGACGTCGCCCCCACACGATGTATTCGACGACGCGCAGCGCGCGCCTGCTGGAATCGCGGACGGCATAGGCCAGCCTGGCTGCGGCGGCATGATCGCAATGCGGCTCGTCGAGCGCAGTCACCGCGATCGCATCCACCCGCCGCCGTTCGCACAGCCGTGCCAGACGGCGGCAGGTGCGGCCGAACAGAGCGTCGCCCGGCGCGGCCGGCGATGCATCGCGCCAGTCCAGATGGATACGGTCGATCGGCCTGCCGGCCAGCCGGCGCATCGCCAATGCCGCCTCGCGCCGTCGAACCGCGGCCAGCCTGCGTCCGGGACGCGCAGGGTGCGACCCTGTTCCATCCGTCAGATAGGCTATTGCAGCCAACCGGTCCTCGCGCGCCGTCTGATAGATCAGCGCGCCCGCGCCCAAGGTCTCGTCATCCGGATGCGGGGCGATCACCAGCCAGCGCAGATACCGCCACGGTCGCGCGGACAGGCGGGTGGCGCGCAGGCCCTCGGTCACCACAATGCGTCCGATGAACCCCATGGGTCCCGGTCGAGCCAGGCCTGGGCCGCCTGGTCGCGCGCGTAATCGGGTCCGGCCTGACGCAGATAAAGGCTGAGGTCGCGGGTGATCTTGTCGATGCGGGTACCGTCCCGCGCGCTGTAGGTGCCGGTGATCCGCGCCGCAGCCTCCATCACGTCCAGCCCTGCGCGCTCGACGATCCCGCGCGTCATCTGCGCGAACGCCACGCTGTCCGGATCCTCCGCTGCGGCGCGCAAGGCGCATTCGCGGACCCACATATAGGCGGTGCGAGTGGCGGCGACGGCATCGGCAAAGCGCGCGCGCTGCACCGGATCCTCGCGTGCGGCCGGACGCATGGCACCACGGATTTCGGTGAGCAATGCTTCGATGCCGCCCAGCTGGACAGCGGTGAAACGCCATGCTCCGGCTGTAAACCGGGGGTCCCGCTGGTAATCGCCGTCCTTGCCCAGCCAGTCGTCCCGCGTCGGCTCGATGCCATCGAGCGAATAAGTACCGCTGCCTGTCGCGCGCATGCCACGCACCCGCCAGTCCGACAGGTCGGTGCGCGCAGGATCGTCGGCCCGGACGATGACGAGCTGCGATTCGCCGCCAGGCGGGCGGGCCGTGACCAAGGCATGGCGGTTGCCGCCCGCGCCGGTGGCGAACGACTTCGACCCCTTGAGCACGTGACCTGTCGGCGTCGACTCGATCACGACGCCGGGCGCAGGTTCGGTTGCCCAGACGCCAAAGAGGCCGCCGGTGGCGAGCGAGCGTTCGAGCATCTTCAGCTGCGCAGGCGCGCCGTACCATCCGAAAAGCAGCAGCGCATTGACATGGCCCTCGTACAACCGGCCGACGCTGAGGTCAGCGCGGCCGATGACACGCAGCACATCGAGCATTGCCAGAGTGCGCTGCACCGCGTCCTCGAACGGCTGGCCTGAGCTTTCGACCGGCGCGAATGTCCGGTGCAGGCCGGATTTCACGATCAGCGCCATGCTGTCGGCAGGGTAGACCGGCGCAGCGTCGTAGCGCGCGCCAAGCTCCGCGAGCTGTTCCGCGATATCGGTGGCAGCGGCGACGCCATCGCACGAGGCAGAACGGGGCGTGCTGGCCGTGACAGGACGCGGGGTCATTCGACGCTCTCCAGCAGCATGTCACGCGGCATTGGCGGGAGCAGCGCTTCTTCATGCACCAGCCGGGCGGGACAATCCGATTGCGCGCGCATCCTGCGGCGCCACGCCACCCTGGCACGCCAATGATCGAAGCCGGGCATCAGGATCGGCGGTCCGCCGGACGCGGCTGCCACCAGCCGCGCCATATCATCCGCCATGCCATTTTGCGCGCGCCCGATGCACCGCGGCGATACGTTGACCCAGACATCGGGCGGATGGGTCAGTCTGGCCCCATGCGCGACGGCCGCCATCACCATCGCACAGTCTTCGCCGCTGGCGATCAGCGGCACTCCCCCGCACGCCTGATATGCCCCGACCGTAATCGCGACGCTGGCGCCGGTATGATCGCCGTGGCGCGGCTGCGGATCCCAGGCCACGGGGTCGATGGCATCCTCGATCGCGCGGACCTGCGCCCAATAGCGGTCCAGCGCCTGGCGCAGCCGGGCGGCGGGTTCAGGCAAAGGCTCTTCCGGATCGATCTCGAGCCGCCCACCCACGACATCGGCGCCGCGCGCCACGGCAGCGGCGATCGCTGACAGCCATCCGCGCGGCGGCCGGGCATCGGCATCGGTACTCACCAGGATCGCGCGATGGTCATGGCCCAGCAGCGCCGCGCCCCGGTCCATGGCAAACCTGCGTGCCGATCCGGCATGCGCATCGTGCGGCGCAAAGGTGATGGCGCTGACATCGATCGCAAGCCTGCCAGCATAGGTCGCCGCGCAGCGGTCCAGCACATCGAGGCTGTCGTCGGTCGTGTTGTTGACGCCGATCGCCACAGGAATGACCCCGGGCCAGTCCTGCGCCGCGATGGCATCGACAAGCCGGGGCAGACGCTCTGCCTCGTTGCGCGCAGGCACGCACACGCACAGCCGGCTTGGCGCGATCTCATCCATGTGCGGCAACCGGCGTTGCGGGGCGCAAGCCCCCGACGGGATAGTGGTCCGCCAGCGTCAAAGCTCCCCGCGCCCGCGGCAGCTTCGGCAGATCCTGTGCCTGCTTGCGCAGGATCATATGAGCATAGATGGCTTCATAGGCGTCGATCATTCTGCCCGCATCGCAGGTTGCAAAGGCGCGGCTGCGGCATGCGCGGCGGTCAAGCTGCATCGCAGCCATAGTGGCAAGCGCGAGCGAACCGGCGTCGTCCGGGACGGCCAGCACACCCGACGAGGCATCGATGATTTCGGGAATGGCGCCGCGCGCAAAGGCTGCGACAGGTACGCCGCAGGCCAGCGCCTCAGCCACCACCAGCCCGTATGGCTCGTCCCACATCGGCGAGCACACGAACGCGCGGGCCCCGCCGATCAGGCTGGCAAGCGCGGCATGGGCCAGATGGCCCTCATGCCGGGCATGGTCGCCGAGCCTGGGCCGTATCTCATCGCGCCAATAGGCCTGGTCATGCACGGGCCCGGCAAAGCGCAGCGGCAATCCGACCTGGCGGGCTGCGTCGATCGCCATATGCAGGCCTTTTTCGGGAACGATCCGGCCATACCACACCAGATAGGGGTCGATATCGGCGACCGGCCGGAAGGCGAAATTGTCGAGATCGATGCCATTGGGTATCACCGCGTCCACGCTGCGGACGTGCGCCCATTGCTGCTTGACCGACTGCGACACCCCGACCAGCGCATGGTGGGCACAGTTGCTCAGCCGGATGCCGCTTTCGAGCCAGCAGAATGGCGGCGTGTGCAGCGTCGTGACCATCGGCATCGGCAAGGCGTCCGCCATCGAAACCGGCAGGTAATGCAGCGCGTTGTTGTGGATGATGTCGAAATCGCGCGTCCGCAGGTCGTTCATCAACGACAGATAGGCATGGTGTTCGCGAAAGAACGCAACATCGCCCGCTTCGGCGGTCCCGACCGTCGCGATCGCGGTTTCCGAGCAGATCGCCTCCAGCCCCAGACGCGCATCCGATCTGGTGGACGCAAACAGGGTGACATCGTGACCGCGCGACCGCAACATCCTGGCGAGTTGGAATGTGTGCATTTCCAGGCCACCGGCAAACGGTTCGCCTATCGGGTGCTTGAGATGGGAAATAATGCCGATGCGCAACCCATGACACTCCATTGCGGGGCTTTCGGACGGCAGATCACCCAGCGTTGCAGCGAAATGCTGCTGTGCATTGACCCACGAACGGTCAAAGCGGCAAGCAGCGTGCCGTATACCGGGATTGCCAGACCTTGTGGTGCAACGGTTACCAACAGCCAGCGGATTGGTTGCCACCGCGGCGCTCTTCGCGAGGGCGCTGGTATTTATGTGGCGCATGCCCGACATTTTCCGGTGTGGGGTTGTGTTTTTGTTGCGCTGCATCACGATGACGGGCTAGGTGGCGAGCACCCCATCTAGCAGAAGGATGTCACGCTCAGGCAATGGCGGTCCCATTGACACTCTACGCGCTTGTCCTGATGCCTTTCGTCGCATCGCTGCTGATTGCTGTCGTCAGCAATCGGGGGCGTGCGCTCCATTCGGGCATCGCCACTGCGGCCAGCGCCGCCGGCTTTGCGCTGATCCTTGGCGTTGCAGGCGACGTGATCGGCGGGCAAGTGCTTGCGGTGTCCACGCCATGGGTGCCTGCGCTCGGGCTCAATGTTTCGCTGATGATCGACCCGTTGGGATTGATGTTCGCAGGGATGATCCTGGGGATCGGCCTGCTCGTCGTCATCTTCGCGCATTTCTATCTGGCGCAAGGTGAAGCGACGGGGCGGTTTTTTGCCAGCCTGATGCTGTTCCAGGGGGCGATGCTGGGCATCGTCATTTCGGGCAATGTGCTGCTGCTGCTGATCTTCTGGGAACTGACCAGCCTGTCATCCTTCCTGCTGATCGGGTTCTGGCGCGACAGCGCAGAGGCGCGTCAGGGCGCGCGGATGGCGCTGGCGGTGACGGGTGCCGGCGGGCTGGTGCTGATCGCAGGCATGCTGTTGCTGGGCATCGTCGCAGGGTCGTTCGACCTGATGACGATCCTGCAGCGCGGCGACGTCGTCCAGGCATCGCCGCTCTATCCGGTGATCCTAATCCTGATCCTGATCGGCTGCTTCACCAAATCGGCGCAATTCCCGTTCCATTTCTGGCTGCCGCACGCGATGGCGGCACCGACCCCGGTCAGCGCCTATCTGCACTCGGCGACGATGGTCAAGGCGGGCGTGTTTCTGCTCGCGCGGCTGTGGCCGGTGCTGGCGGGGACCGACCTTTATACCACGATCGTCACCGGGGTCGGGCTGACGACGATGCTCTTCGGCGCGTGGGTCGCGCTGTTCCGCCACGACCTGAAGGGCATCCTTGCCTATTCGACGATCAGCCAGCTTGGCCTGCTGGTCATGCTGCTCGGCTTCTCGATCGAGATGGCCGCAGTTGCGGCGGTGCTCCACATCCTCAACCACGCAGCCTTCAAGGCGGCGCTGTTCATGTCGGCGGGTATCGTCGATCACGAGACGGGAACGCGCGATATTCGCAGGCTGGGCGGTCTGGCAAAGATGATGCCGATCACCGCGGTCATCGCCACGATCGCCGCCGGTGCGATGGCGGGGCTGCCTCCGCTGGGCGGGTTCATCTCGAAGGAAATGATGCTCGACGAGACGCTGCACGTTGCGCTGTTCGGCCTGCCCTGGCTGGTGCCGGTGGTGGCGACGATCGCCGCGACGTTGTCGGTCGGCTATTCGCTGCGGTTGGCAGGCCACCTGTTCTTCGGGCGCCCGCGCGATCCCGAGCCGCATGCCCGCGCGCACGATCCCGGCATCGGCATGTGGGCATCGCCGGCGCTGCTGGTCGTTCTGGCGGTGCTGCTGGGGCTGCTGCCGATGCTGGTCGCGGCGCCGCTCGTGTCTTCGGTGTCGGGGGCGGTGATCGGCAGCGGCGCACCCGAGCTCGGGCTTTCGTTGTGGCACGGCGTCAACACCGCGCTGATGATGAGCATCGGCGCCGTCGCTGTCGGCTCGGTGCTGCTGTGGCGGCATGCGGGGCTGCTGCGTCGATATGAAGCCGTGCGGCACTTGGACGCAAAATCGCTCTTCGACAGCGCTATGGCGGGCACAGACAGGTTCGTGCGCAAGGCCATCGTCGCGGTCCACACGCCCTCGCTCCAGCGGATGCTGTTTGCGACCTTCGCGATCGTCGTGCTCGCGGTGATCGAAGGTACGATCGTCGGCCAAGGCAGCTTCACCGGTCCGCGCGAAACCCTGCCCGCGTCGCCCGTCGCCGTCCTTGCCTGGGTGTTGCTGATCGCGGCAACCGGCGCGGTGCTGCATTCGGCGCACCACCGGTTCCGCGTGCTCATATACATCAGCGTCATCGGGCTGGTCATCACGCTGGGCTTCGTCCATCTGTCCGCGCCCGATCTTGCGCTGACGCAGATCTCGGTCGAGGTGGTGACGATCCTGCTGCTGCTGCTTGCACTCAACCTGCTGCCCAAGAAGCCCCCTGCCCTGTCGACCGGACCGCGACGAGTGCGCGATGCGCTGCTGGCGATTGGCGGTGGGCTTGGCGTGGGGGGAGCCGCGTGGGCCATGCTGACGCGCAACCCCAATGATCCGATCTCGAGCTTTCACCTCGCCAACAGCTATGCGGGCGGTGGCGGCACCAATGTCGTCAACGTAACGCTCGTCGATTTCCGCGCGTTCGACACCTTGGGCGAGATCATCGTGCTGGGCATCGCCGGCCTGGCGATATTCGCGCTGCTCGACACGACGGCACGCGGCGCGGCAGGCGCGCGGCTGCGCTCGTGGCAGGAAGACATGCCGCATTCTCCCGAGCGCCACCCGGTGATGTTCGCGATGGCGACGCGCATCCTGCTGCCGCTGGTGCTGGCGGCGGGGATCTACATCTTCCTTCGCGGGCACAATCTTCCCGGCGGCGGGTTCATCTCGGCGCTGGTGGTCGCGATCGCATTTCTGCTGCAATACCTCGCCTCGGGCTTCGACTGGACCGACGCACGCCGCCGGATCGGCGAGCATTCGCTCATCGCTTTCGGGATATTGCTGGCGATGGCAACCGGCCTGGGGTCGCTGGTGTTCGGCGCGAACTTCCTGTCGAGCGCGTTCGATTATTACACCTTGCCGCTGATCGGGGAGTTCGAGCTCGCGACCGCACTGCTGTTCGACCTCGGCGTGTTCGCGGTCGTGTTCGGCGCGGTGATGCTGGCGCTTGCGCAGCTCAGCCATATTTCGCAGCGTGCCGCACGCGCGCACGCCGCGCAAACCGAAGCCGACAAACGAAATCAGCCGGAGGGCGGATCATGACCCTCGAATTCCTCGTCGCCAGCGCGATCGGCGTGCTTGTCGCAGGCGGCATCTACCTTGCCCTGCGGGGACGGACCTTTCAGGTCGTGCTGGGGCTGACGCTGTTTTCCTATGCGGTGAACCTGTTCCTGTTCGCCTCGGGCCGTCTGGTGGTCAACCGCCCGCCGATCTGGTCCAAAACGGTGACCGAATATGCCGATCCGCTGCCCCAGGCGCTGGTCCTGACCGCGATCGTCATCACCTTCGGCATGACCGCGTTCGCGGTGGTGCTGGCCTTGCGCAGCTTCCTGGAGACGGGCAGCGATCAGGTCGATGGCGATGCTTGCGAGTCCGGGCTGAACGATTCGTTTCCGCCCGAGCCGGCCGCAGAGGCAACGCAATGAGTATGACCGCGCATCTTGCGATCGCGCCGGTCGTGATCCCCGCGCTCGCCGCGCCGATCGCGCTGCTCGCGATGCGGCGCAAGCGCCGGCTGGGGGTCGGCATCTCGTTCGCCTCGTGCCTGGCGATGCTGGTCGCCGCTTTGGTGCTGCTGTCGGCCTCTGCCGACGGCACCGTGCGCACCTATGAACTCGGCAACTGGCCCGCGCCGTTCGGGATCGTGCTGGTGGTCGACCGGCTTTCGGCAATCATGCTCACGCTGGCCGCCAGCCTGTCTCTGGTCGCGTTGCTGCATGGCGTGGTGACCCGCGCCGACCGCAAGGGCTGGCACTTCCACCCGCTGCTCCAGTTCCAGCTGCTGGGGTTGAACGGTGCGTTCCTGACCGGCGACCTGTTCAACCTTTTCGTGTTCTTCGAAGTCCTACTGATCGCCTCTTATGGCCTTATGCTCCACGGCCAGGGACCGGCGCGGCTCAAGGCAGGCGTCCAGTATGTCGTCGTCAATATCGTGGGATCGTCGCTGTTCCTGATCGCGCTGGGGCTGCTTTATTCGCTCACCGGCACGCTCAACATGGCCGATATGGGCCTGCGCGTCGCGGCGATCGGTGCTGACGACCAGGGGTTGCTGCGTGTCGCCGCGCTGCTGCTGGTCAGCGTGTTCGCGCTGAAGGCCGCCTTGGTGCCGCTGCATCTGTGGCTGCCGCGGACATATGCCGTTTCCACCCCGGCGGTCGCGGCGCTGTTCGCGCTGATGACCAAGGTCGGCGTCTATTCGATCATCCGCGTCGTGCCGCAGGTCTTCGGCGACGGTGCAGGGGCCGCCGCCTGGGCACCGGCCCCGTATCTCTTCCCTGCCGCCATCTTGACGGCGATCGTCGGTTTCGCGGGCGTGTTCGTGGCGCGCAGCCTGTCCGAACAGGCGGCCTATGCGGTGATCGGATCGACCGGCACGCTGTTGATCGCGGTCGCCGGATGGCAGGTCGATACGCTGGCCGCCGCGCTCTATTATCTGGTCCATTCGACCCTGGCCGGTGCAGCATTGTTCCTGGTTGCAGACGTCGTCGCGCGCCGGCGGGCAAGCTTCACCGACCAGGCGAGCCCCGGCCCTGCGTTCACCGACCGGCAGACGGTCGGGCTGCTGTTCATGGCCGCCGCGATCGCAGCGACCGGACTGCCGCCGCTGTCAGGGTTTATCGGCAAACTGCTGATCCTCGAATCCATCGCCGGCACCGGTGGCTGGGGCTGGGCATGGGGTGCCATCCTGGCGACGACGGTGATCGGCGTGATCGGGTTCGCGCGCACCGGCAGTTCGGTGTTCTGGAAAGAAGGAAGGCCGAGCGACGGGGCGGAGCCCACCAGCGTATCGCGCACCGACATGATCGCACCGATCGTCGCGATCGCCCTGCTGGCAGCGCTGTCGGCCGGGGCGGGCTGGGCCACCGCATATACCCGCGCCGCTGCTGCGCAGGTGCTGGATTCTGCCGCCAGCGTCCGCGCCGTGCTGGGAGTGCAGTAGGATGCGTCGCCTGATCCCTCATCCCGGCCTGTCGGTCATGCTGGTCATCGTCTGGCTGCTGATGGCCAACAACGTGACCTTCGGCGGGCTGTTCGTCGGCATCGTTATCGGCATCCTGCTGCCGATCTTCACCGCGCCGTTCTGGCCAAGCAGGCCCGATGTCAACTATCGGGCCGGGATTGCCTATCTTGGCCTGGTGTTATGGGATATCGTCGTCGCCAATTTCCAGGTCGCCGCGATCATCCTGTTCAAACGCAACCGCGACCTGAAACCCCATTGGCTGGTCATCCCGATGGAACTGGAAACCCCCGAGGCGATCACGGTGCTGGCAGGCACGATCAGCCTGACCCCCGGCACGGTATCCACCGACGTATCGGCATGCGGCAGGTACCTGCTGGTCCACGCGCTCGACACCCCAGATCCGCAAGCAGAGATTGCGCGGATCAAGTCGCGTTACGAAGCGCGGTTGAGGAGGGTTTTCGAATGATCGGTTATGCCGTCATCTTCGGTTTTTCCTGCCTCGTGCTCGCGCTGGCTCTCAACCTGTGGCGCCTGCTCAAGGGACCGAGCGCGGGCGACCGCATCGTGGCGCTCGACACGATGGTGATAAACTCCATCGCGCTGATCGTGCTGATCGGCATCGCCGAGGCCAGCGACACCTATTTCGAGGCGGCGTTGCTGCTGGCCATGGTCGGATTCATCGGCACCGTCGCCTATTGCAAGTTCATGCTGCGCGGGGACATCATCGAATGATCGATCTTGCCATTATCGTCGAGATCCTGACCAGCGCGATGATCGTGCTTGGCGCCGGTTTCGCGCTGGTGGGCAGCTGGGGGCTGGTGCGCCTGCCGACACTGATGGAGCGCCTGCACGGTCCGACCAAGGCGACGACACTGGGGCTGGGCGGCATGCTTGTGGGATCGGTGCTGTTCTTCCAGCTCTACCAGGGCAAATGGTCGGCACACGAACTGCTGATTTCTCTGTTCCTGTTCATCACGGCGCCGATCGCGGCGAACATGATCGCCAAGGTTCACCTGCACCGGCTGCGCGCGGGCGAAACCAACGAGATCGAAAGCCCCGCCGGTGCGCCACCGCCCGTCCCAGGTGATGCCGACTGGGCGACGTTCGAGACGCCGCGCCCGGGGACGCCCGGCGCAACCTCCGAAACCTGAGACCGGATTTGCGCGCGCGGCCGATGCCGCGGCGGGCGGGGCGACGGGAACCGAGCGGCCACCGGCCCGTTGCAACCGCATGCCTTCCGCAACATCCCATCAGACCTTGCTGCTAGAGATCGCGCGTCCGAAATTCCTGTTCGCCGTCAGCCTGACACCGGCAGGAATCCTGGCGATCGGTGCACTGACCACGGGCATTCTCCTTGCCACCAGCGTTATCGTCAAAACGTCCATCCGCGAGGCCCGGCGCGCCAAGGGTTCTTAGGGGTGGGAACCGGTTGCGGTCTGGCGCATACTAGCGGCTGGGGCAGAATTTTGAGGCAGACATGGTGGCGCGCGCATACTGGAAGGGGCAGATCCGTCTGGCGTTGGTCTCGATTCCGGTCGAGATATTCTCCGCAACCCGATCCGGCGCATCGCTCAGCTTCCGGCAGATTCACGAACCCAGCGGCAAGCCTGTCAAATATGAAAAGGTCGTGCCCGGAATAGGGGCGATCGATCACGACGATATCGTCAAGGGCTTCGAGCTGTCGAAGGGCAACTATGTCCTGCTCGATGACGACGAGATCGAGGCGGTCAAGCTCGAGAGCAAGCGCACGCTCGAGCTGGTCCAGTTCGTCGACAACGATGCGATCGACCTGCTCTATTACACCAAGCCCTATTATGTCGCGCCGGCCGATGACCTGGCGGAAGAAGCCTATATCGTGCTGCGCGAGGCGTTGAAGAAGACGAAAAAGGTCGGGCTCGGCCAGCTGTCGCTGCGCGGCCAGGAGCAACTGGTGGCGCTGCGCCCCTGCGGATGCGGGCTGATCCTCGAGGTGCTGCGCTATGCCGACGAGGTCAACAAGGCCGCCGACTATTTCCGCGAGGTCGGCACCGAAAAGCCCGATGCCGATCTGCTTGATCTGGCCGAGACGCTGATAGCCAAGAAATCGGGCGCGTTCGACGCTGCCGACTATCAAAACCATTATGTCGATGCGCTCAAGCGCGTCATCGCCAAAAAGGCCAAGGCCAAGGGCAAGCGCGTGCTTGAGGATGTCGATGAACCCGCCGATGCAGGCGGACGCGGATCGAACGTGATCGATCTGATGGCCGCGCTCAAGGCATCGGTCGACGGCAAGAAGGCCGCCACGCCCAAAAAGACGTCTGCGGCAAAGGCGAAGCCCGCTGCCAAGGCCGACTCTGCCACCAAAACCACAAAGGCTGCGCCGAAAAAGGCGCCCGCGCGCAAACGCGCCTGACATGGCACGCACGCCTGATCCGCTCGCGCAATACAACGCCAAGCGCGATTTCAAGCTGACCGCCGAGCCTGCGGGCAAGGTTGGCAAGGGCAAGTCCGGCAACAGCTTCATCGTCCAGAAGCACGACGCCACGCGGCTGCATTTCGACCTGCGGCTCGAGATCGACGGCGTGCTCAAAAGCTGGGCGGTCACCAAAGGGCCAAGCGCCAATCCCGACGACAAGAGGCTCGCCGTCCGCACCGAAGACCATCCCCTGTCCTACGCCGAATTCGAAGGCGTTATCCCCAAGGGGTCGTATGGCGGCGGCACCGTGATGCTGTGGGATCGCGGCAGCTGGGCACCGATCCCCGGCAAGAGTGCGAGCGATATCGAGCAAGGCCACCTCCACTTCACGCTCGATGGCAAGCGGATGCAGGGCGAGTGGCTGCTGGTCCGGATGAAGCCGCGCCCCGGCGAGAAGCGCGAGAACTGGTTGCTGCGCAAGGTCGACGATGCATGGTCCGGGGGCACCGACGATTTGGTCGGCCGCGAGGTCACCAGCATCAAGACCGGGCGAACCATGGCGCAAATCGCCGGTGGCGAAGACGCCGCGATGCCCGCCAAGGCCAAGCCGGCCTCGGCAAAACCGGCTGCGGCCAAAAAGCCCGTCAAACGTCACGCGAAGCGTGCAAAGCTGCCCGAATTCCAGCCGCTGCAGCTGGCGACCCTGGTCGATGCCGTCCCCACGGGGCACGAGTGGATCCACGAGATCAAATATGATGGCTACCGTGCGGAGATTGCCGCTTCGGGCGAAGAGGTGCGGGTCTACACCCGCAACGGGCTCGACTGGACCGACAAGTTCGCGCCCCTCGTCACCCACATTGCCGCGCTCGATCTGCCCTCTTGCCTGATCGATGGCGAGATCGTGGCGTTCGACAGCGACGGCAACCCCGATTTCTCCGCGCTGCAGGCGGTGCTCAAGCGTGGCAGCGGTGCACAGGACGAGCAGACCTCGCTGCAGTTCTTCGCCTTCGACCTGCTCGAACAGGACGGCGAAACGCTGACCGGCTTGAGCAACCTCGAGCGCAAGGAGCGGCTCGAAGCGCTGCTGCATCACGCGGTGCCGCCGATCGCGGTGGCCGATCACGTCATCGGTGCCGGCGAAGCCTTGTACAAGGCGATGTGCGGCGCAGGCCAGGAAGGGATCATATCGAAACGCGCCAGCGCGACCTATTCGGGCAAGCGCTCGGCCAACTGGGTCAAGGTGAAATGCACGCTGGCGCAGGAGTTCGTCATCGTCGGCTGGAACCCGTCAAAGGCCAAGACCCGCCCGTTCGCCTCGCTGCTGCTGGCGCAGTATGAAGGCGACGACCTGGTCTACAAGGGCAATGTCGGCACGGGCTTTTCCGCCGAGGTGATGGCCGATCTGGCGAAAAGCTTCAAGAAGCTGGCCCGCAAGACCGCGCCGCTGAAGACCGATGCCGCCACCACCCGTCATGCGCACTGGCTCAAGCCCCAACTGGTCGCGCAGATCGCGTTCGCGCAGTTCACTGCGGGCGGATCGGTGCGGCATGCAAGCTTTCTGGGACTGAGGGGCGACAAGCCTGCGCGCGATGTGACGCCCGAGGTTGCCCGTGCCGCGCCCGCCGCCGAGCCTGCGGTGAAAATCAGCAGCCGCGAGCGCATCCTTTTCCCCGAGGCCAAGAAGACCAAGGGCGATCTTGCGGACTATTACGCCGCGATCGCTCCGCTGATGCTGGTCCATGCCGCGCACCGCCCGATCAGCCTCGTCCGCTGCCCCCAGGGGCGCGCCAAGGCCTGCTTCTTCCAGAAACACGATTCGGGCGCGTTCGGCACGGATGTCCACCACGTCTCGATCCGCGAGAAGGACGGCGGTCACGAGGATTATCTGTACGTCGAGGACGCTGCGGGCGTGCTTGCCTGCGTGCAGATGGGCACGATCGAGTTTCACGGATGGGGCAGCCGCATCGAGACACTGGAACAACCCGACCGGCTGGTGTTCGATCTCGACCCCGATGAGGGAATCGACTTTGCCGATGTCCGCAAGGCTGCGCTCGATCTGCGCGGGCACCTCGCCGATATCGGCCTCGTCAGCTTTGCCATGCTGACCGGGGGCAAGGGCATCCACGTCATCGCACCGCTCGACCCGGGCCACAGCTGGGAGGACCACAAGGCGTTCTCCAAGCATTTCGCCGAAGCCTTGAGCATGGCAGAGCCGGACCGGTTCATCGCGACGATGAGCAAGGCCAAGCGCAAGGGCAAGATCTTCATCGACTGGCTGCGCAACCAGCGCGGCAGCACCGCCGTAATGCCCTACTCGGTCCGCGCCAGGCCGCATGCGCCGGTCGCCGTACCGATCGGTTGGGAGGCGCTGGCCAAGGTGAAAAGCGCCGGGCAATGGACGATCGATGATCGCGAGACGCTGCTGGAGCGCGCCGCCGCTCCGGAGCTTCGCGGCTGGTGCTTCGCCAAGCAGGCGCTGCCAGAGTATTGATCATCCGCCAAGACAGCCGGACAATTTCTGAAATACGCGGCTAACCCACACCCGTCATTCCCGCGAACGCGGGAATCCCGCTATTGCGGCCCCTTCTCGAGAACAAGCGGGACCCCCGCGTGCGCGGGGGTGACGACAGTGGGGTTTGTGCAAACGCCCGAAAAACGCCGAATTTTCGCGCCTTGCAGGGAACGGCTCGTCGCGTCCCTCGTTCCCCTGTCTGGCGTGCCAATTTCATTTCAGCGAGGAACAGCAGGCGATGGTCCCCGGAGCATCCATGACGGTGCCCTATTGCGGGCTGACCACGGGCGCGGGCTGGCTGACCGACTGGAACCTTGAGCCGGCACTTCTCGCCCTCATCGGAGCAGCGGCGGTGATGGCCCTGCGTGGTCCCGCCACGCTGCGCCTGCACCGCTGGACCGCCGTTGGCCTGATGGTGCTGCTGTGGCTCTCGCCGCTGTGCGCAGCATCGGCCACGCTGCTCTCGGTCCGCGTTGCCCATCACATGATCCTGATGCTGCTGCTCGCCCCTGCCCTGGCGCTGGCCTGGCCCAGGATACGCATCGGCGAACCTGTGGGGTGGTCGATCGCGTCTGCCCTGGTACTGGCCGCTTGGTTCGTCCCTGCCGTCTACAGTTTCGCGTGGGAATCGCATGCAGGCTATTGGCTGCTGCAACTGGCCATGCTGGGGACGGCGTGGCAGTTCTGGGCGGCCTGGTTTGCACCCAGCACCGCGCGCCGACCGCTTGCGACGGCCGCGGCCCCTGCCCTGCTGGCGATGGCGATGGGGTTTGTCGGCGCGTTGCTCACTTTCGCGCCGCGCCCGCTATTTGCCGAGCACATCTTCACCACCGTGCTGTTCGATGTCTCCCCGTTGTGGGACCAGCAGCTTGCCGGGCTCGTCATGTGGACGGCCGGCATGGTACCGCTGGTGGCGCTGGCGGCCCTGCACATCGGCAGGCTGGCGCTCACCGCAAGCAAGGGCGCGCAGTTTTGATCGAGTGGGCGACTCTGGTTTTCAAGGCGCTGCATATCGCAACCATCGCCTTGTGGGCGGGCGGGTTGGTGATGCTGCCGCTGCTGTTTCGCAAATATCGTCCGCAGCTCAGCGATGCTGCCTACACCCGGTTCCGTCGCCTGACCCACTACAGCTACATCCGCCTGCTCACGCCTGCTGCCGTCACTGCGGTGGGGACGGGCATCGTGCTGATCATGCTGCGCGGGATATACGAGCCCTGGCTGTTTGCGAAGCTGGCACTGGTGTCATTGCTCGCGGTGCTGCACGCCTATATCGGCCACATGATCGTGACCACGGCCGAGACGCGCGGCATGGCGCGGCTGACCAATCCTTTTCTGGTGCTGGTCCCGTTGCTCATCGTGATGACGGGAATTCTGGTGCTGGTGCTCGCCAAGCCCGTGTTTGTGATCGACTGGCCGCAGTGGATGACCGAGCCTCAGTCCAACTCGTTGCCGCGCTTGGTGCCGATTTGATAGTCGAACACCAATTTGCCGCCGTGCCAACCGGTCAGGCCCGTCATCAGGACGCACAGGGCCGAGAGCAGGACCCCGTAAGGGAGGACTGCGCCCACCGGATCGGACAGCCGCAGGCCCCAATTGCCCCCCAGCACCGACAGCAACGTCATGGCGAGAATGAAATGCGTCCAACTGGCAGCACGCACCCGGATACCGGGCACGGCGAACAGCTCCACCGCGCCTGCAACCCCGGCCAGCACGCCGAAGATGAAGCCCGAACCGATTGCCCACAGGGCCGCGCGCGCCCAGAAGACATCGCCGGTCGCCCAGTAGAACAGATCCGAGCCGAAAGTGCCGAAGGCCGCCGTGATCGGGAACGCGACCATCATCGCATGCACCGGATGGCTGGCAATCGCGATCCGCGATTCGGTTTCCCTGAACCTGCGGTGCGAAAGGATGGGGTCGGCGCGAAGCTTCTTGGAATTTTCAGTCATCGCGCAAATATGTCCTCCAGCCTGTCGCTCCTTTCAATGCGCGCGCCGGTGATCGGTTCCCTTGGCCTGCTGGCAGGCGGATGCCAGGGACCGCTCTCGACGCTGGACCCCGGCGGGCCCCAGGCGCAGTCGGTCTTCGTCTTTTTCGTCGCGATGACCTTGGTCGCCACGCTGGCCATGGTGCTGGTGATCGCGCTGTTTGCCATGGGATTGCGTCGGGGCAAGCGCACAGAGCCTGCCAGCGACCCGGACGGGGAGGCCAGGACCCGCACCGAGCGCCGCTGGACCTTGTGGCTGGGCATCGCCTTTCCGATGAGCGTATTGACCACGCTGCTGGTGGCCACGCTTTGGGTGGGCGAGGGCCAGTTCGTGCGCGACGACACGCTGCCGACCTGGCGCGCAACCGCGTCGCAATGGGGGTGGCGTTTTGCTCCGATCGGCGCGGATGGCGTTGTCGGCGCGGCGAGCGACCGGCTGGTCATCCCCGCAGGCGAGCCGGTGATCGTCGAGATGACATCGACCGATGTCATCCACAGCTTCTGGGTGCCGCGGCTGGCAGGCAAGATGGACGCCGTCCCCGGCAAGCTCAACCGCCACTTGATTCAGGCGGACCAGCCGGGAACCTATCTGGGTGTCTGCGCCGAATATTGCGGGGTCGGCCATGACCAGATGCGCTTCGTGGTCGTCGCCACCGGGGGAACACCATGACCAACGAACACTCTCCCCCCCGCACGCACGATCCCGCCGCGCTCCATGCCGAGCTCGACGCGGTGTGGCGGTCCTGGCCCGGCTGGCGCGGCTTTGTCGGCGAGGTCAATCACGGCGCCATCGGCATGCGCTTCATGGCGACCGCGATCATCTATTTCGCCATTGGCGGGATTCTGGCGATGCTGATCCGCGTGCAGCTGGCCAACCCGCGCGCCGCATTTGTCGGGCCGGACATCTACAACCAGCTGTTCACGATGCACGGCACGATCATGATGTTCCTGTTCGCGATCCCGATGCTCGAGGGGTTGGCGCTGTACCTGCTGCCCAAGTTCATGGGCGCGCGCGACATGGCCTATCCCCGCCTCTCGGCTTTGGGCTGGTGGTGCTATGCGCTGGGCGGGCTGATCCTGCTGGTGGCGATGTTCGCCGGCGTTGCGCCTGACAGCGGCTGGTTCATGTACACGCCGCTGTCGGACAAGGTGCACACCCCGGGCATCAACGCCGATGTCTGGTTGCTGGGCGTCACCTTCGTCGAGATTTCGGCAATCTGCGCGGCGGTGGAGATTACCGTCTCGATCCTCAAGGTGCGCGCCGAGGGAATGTCGCTGGCGCGGCTGCCGCTGTTCGCGTGGTACATGCTGGGCACCGCCGCGATGATGCTGATCGGCTTTCCGCCGTTGATCCTGGGCTCGATCCTGCTCGAGGTGCAGCGCGCGTTCGACTGGGCATTCTTCGATCCTGCGCGCGGCGGCGACCCGATCCTGTGGCAGCACCTGTTCTGGCTGTTCGGCCATCCCGAGGTGTACATCATCTTCCTGCCCGCAGCCGGTGCGCTGTCGGTCATGATCGCCACCTTCGCGCGCCAGCCGATCATCGGGCATGCGATGATCATCGCTGCGATCTGGGCGATGGTGTTCCTGAGCTTTGGCCTGTGGGTCCACCACATGTTCACCATCGGCATCCCGCATCTGGCGCTGGCGTTCTTTTCCGCCGCCTCGATGCTCGTCGCGGTGCCGACATCGGTGCAGATCTTCGCCTGGATCGGCACCTTGTGGAGCGGGCGGCCGCGCTGGTCGCTGCCGATGCTGCACATTACCGGGTTTTTCCTCACCTTCGTGCTCGGCGGCCTGACCGGCGTGATGCTGGCTGCGGTGCCGTTCAACTGGCAGGCGCACGACACCGCGTTCGTCACCGCGCATCTTCATTACGTGCTGATCGGCGGTTTCGTCTTCCCGATGCTGGCGGCGATCACTTACTGGATGCCCCACTTCACCGGCAGGCGGTCGGTGCGCGGATTGGGCGGCGCGGCGTTCTGGCTGATCTTCATCGGGGTGCATGGCACCTTCCTGTTGATGCACCTGACCGGCCTGCTCGGCATGCCGCGCAGGGTCAGCGTCTATCCCGACAATCCCGAATGGGAGCTGCTCAACCTGATCTCGTCGGTGGGGGGCTTCATCATGACCGCAGGCTTTGCGCTGTTTGCGGTCGATATGGGGCTGCAACTGTTCATGGGTCGGCGCACCAAGCGCAACCCCTGGCGCGCCACCAGCCTCGACTGGGCGATGCGGCTGCCTCCGCCGACCTACAATCTCGCCTCGCTGCCCTACGCCGACATGGATACCGACGAGCGCAGGTTGACCCCGTCGCGGCTCGATGCGCTGGCGACCAAGCTCGCGATGGGCGATGGCATGCTCGCCGGTGCTCCGCGCGGCGTGCGCGAAACGCTGATCGTCGATGCGGTCAGCGGCAAGGCCGAAGCCATCGCGGTGCTGCCTGCGAACACGCTGCGCCCGGCGATCACCGCGCTGATCATCGGCGTCTTCTTCCTGGCCATGCTGTCGGGCTATTACTGGGTGGCAGCGGCGATGGTGCTGGTGATCGCCGCGACCTGCGCCAGCTGGATCAAGCCGGTGCAGCCTGCCGATACCGCTTACGGACCCGTACCCGAGCGGATCGAGGGTTTGCCGGCTGCCCCGTACCACAGCCACGGTCTGGGCTGGTGGGGGTCGGCGGTGCTGCTGCTCGCCAATACCAGCCTGTTCGTCTCGCTGCTGTTTGCGGTCGCGTTTCTGGCGGTCGTTGCACCGGGCTGGGAGGATCTGCCGCAAGAATCACCCGGCATCGGACGATGGGCTGCGCTGCTGGCGACCGGTGCAGGCGGCGCGCTGCTGACCTGGGCCGGGCTTCGGCCGCAGGATAGGTCAGCACACAGGGTGCTTGCCGGCGTCGGGATTTTCGCGGTGGCTGGTGGATCGCTCGCCGTGTTCGCACTGATGGGAGGCTCGCCCATCGAGCATGCGCGCTATGCGGTTCAAGGCGCGATCTGTGCGTATCTGGTCGTTCACGCGCTGATCCTGACGACCATGCATCTCGCCGCCGCGCGCGGTCACCGGATCGGGGTACAGCGTGCCGCGACGCAAGGGGTTCTGGCGCAATGGCACGGCTATACCGGGCTGGTGGCGCTGGTCGGCGCGCTGGCATTGGCGGTGGCGCGGCTATGAACCAAAGGTCCGCCATGCTGCGAGCATCGATCGCTCTGCTTTCGGGGCTGCTGATCTGGGCTGCGTGGTTCACATTTGCCTATGCGTTCCACGGTGCGCAATGCGCGGGCGGGCTTGGCCTTTCGCGCGGCGCGGGGCAGATCGGTCAGATAGCGTTGTGGCTGGTGAGCCTGGGCCTGATCGTCGTTCAATCGCGGTGGGCGGTGCGGCAGGATGTATCCCCCGGCCTGCTCCGCTCGGCCCGGTTGCTTCAGATCACCGCGATCGGGTCGACCCTGTTCGTAGGCCTTCCGATCCTGGTGCTGGCGCCCTGCTGAGCAGGGGCATCACGCCTTTGCGTCGTCCCCGGACCTGCCGAGCTTGTCGTGGCCGTATGCGATGGCGAGTCCCAGCGAGGCACCACCTGCGATGTTGCCCAACGTACTGAACAGCAGGTTGGCAAGGCCGCCCGCCAGATCGGGCGTTGCCATCGGATCGGCCAGCCAGCCAAGCGGCAGGATAGACATGTTGGCGACCGAGTGTTCGAGTCCGGCGGCGACGAAGATCATCACCGGACCCACGATGACCAGCAGCTTGGCGACGATCGACTTGGCAGCCATCGCCATCCACACCGCGAGGCACACCAGCACATTGGCAAGAATGCCCGAGCAGAAGGTTTCAAGGGCAGTCTTGTCCAGCTTGGAGCCGGCAAGCGCCACCGCCGCATCCGCTACTCCCTCGGAAAGCCCGCCTGCGGCCTGAAACAACAGCGCCGTTGCCACGCTGCCGATCAGGTTGCCGGTCCATACCACCGCCCATGCGGTGATCATGCGGCCAGCGCCAAGCTCACCGGTGACGACGGGAAGCATCATCAGCGTGTTGCCGGTGAACAGCTCCGCGCCCACGATCATCACCAGCATCAGCCCGACCGAAAATGCCGCCCCGGCCATCAGCTGCACCGCGCCGATATCGTCCATGCCCGACTGCGCGACCAATGATATCACCGATCCGAAGGCTATGAACACCCCTGCCAGGATCGCCAGCGCCAGCATGCGCAACCAGGGTTGCCCCGCCTTGGTCGCCAGAATGTCGGGCGCTGCTTCTGCTATGGCGTCGCCGACCGGATCGATAGGGGCTGGCTCGGAGATGATCAGTCCCCGGTTGCAATGCGGACGGGAACGGCCTTGCTCGCGGGTGTCTTCGACGCCCGGTCGTGGTGCGACAGTGCGATCAGCGGGTTGAGTTCGGGATAATAGCCCACGATCGTCCCCGAAGGCAGATCGAACGGCACGACCTCAAGATTGCCGATGCGCCGGACGTGACCATCATTGGCATCGCCCGTCAACGCGATCCGCTGCCCTGCGACCAGCCCTGCAGCCTTGATATCGGCAGGGCTCATCAGCACGACGTCGCGCTTGCCCTCGATACCGCGCAGGCGGTCGCTATAGCCGTAGATCGTGGTGTTGAACTGGTCGTTCGATCGCACCGTGACCAGCCGATAGCGGCCCGGCTCATCTGCGACATCGGTTGCGGCCAGCATCTCGGGCGCGGTAAACACCGCCTTGCCGCTCTCGGTTTTCCAGATCCGCTCGCGCGCGCCGTTGCCACGATAGAAACCGCCCGGCTCGAACATCCGCGCGTTCATGTCGTGGAATTCTTCCGCATAGGTTTCGGCAATCAGGTCGCGGATCAACCCGTAGTCGCCTGTCCAGGCATCCCAATGCACGTTCGGATTGGGCGCCAGCGTCGCCTTGGCGATGCCTGCCACGATCGCGGTTTCGGATTTCAGGTGCTCGCTGGCCGGCGTGCGGTGTCCCAGCGATCCGTGGATATGGCTGAAGCTGTCCTCGACCGTCACCGTCTGCGGCCCTGTGGCCTGGATGTCTTCCTCGCTGCGCCCGAGGCAGGGCAGCAGATAGGCGACCTTGCCGTTGAACAGATGGTTATGGTTGAGCTTGGTGGCGATCTGCACCGTCAGCTGCAGGTTCTCCCAGGCGGGTTCGATCCGCGATTGATCGGGGATTGCGCGCAGGAAGTTGCCACCCAGCCCGATGAACGCCTTGGCGCTGCCATCGAGCACGCCTTCGCACACCTCGACCGTGGTCATCCCGGTATCGCGTGGCGGTTCGAAGCCGAACTGCTCGGCGATCTTGTCGAGCGGCACCAGCTCGGGCTTCTCGGAGATGCCGACGGTGCGCTGTCCCTGGACATTGGAATGCCCGCGGACCGGACAGATGCCGGCGCCCTTGCGCCCGATATGGCCGCGCATCAGCAGCAGGTTGACCAGCATCGCGATGTTCTCGAAGCCGTGGACATGCTGGGTCAGGCCCATGCCGTAAACGCCGATGACGCGTTCTGCCCCCAAGTAGACCCGCCCGGCCTCCTCGATATCGGCGCGGGACAAGCCCGATTCCTGCTCGATCCGCTCCCACGATGTCGCGTCTGCCTTGGCGCGGAAATCGTCGTAACCGGTGCAATGTTCGGCGATGAAGTCGTAATCGATGACCTTCCCGCCAGACGCATCATCCTGCGCGAAGACATATTTGCACAGCCCCATGATCGCGGCGATATCGCCGCCGGCGCGGACCTGCAGATACTGGCAGCTCAGATCGGTATCGCCACCGGTCAGCATCTGGCCGGGACGCTGCGGATTGGTGAAGCTGAGCAGACCCTTTTCGCGGATCGGGTTGAAGGTCACGATCCGGCAGCCGCGCTCGACCGCTTTTTGCAACGGGTGCAGGAACCGCGGGCTGTTGGTGCCTGTATTCTGGCCGAAGAAGAAGATCGCGTCGCATTCCTCGAAGTCTTCGAGCACGCAGGTACCGACCGGCGAACCGATCAGCTCATTGAGCGTCACCGAGGTCGTCTCGTGGCACATGTTCGAACTGTCGGGCAGATTGTTGTGACCATACAGCCGCGCGAACAGCGCATAGAGATACGACGTTTCCAGGCTGGCGCGACCCGAGGCGTAAAATACGGCCGATTTGGGATCGATGGCCTTGAGCTCGCTGCCGATCGCGGCAAAGGCTTCTTCCCAGCTGCAGGGCACATAGTGATCGCTGCCGGCGTCATAGCGCAGCGGATGGGTCAGCCGACCGACATGCTCGAGATCATGATCGCTCCAGCCGCGCAGTTCGGTGACGGTGTGCTTGGCGAAGAATTCCGGAGTGCAGCGGTGGCTGGTCAGCTCCCACAAGGTCGCCTTGGCGCCGTTTTCGCAGAATTCGAAGGCATGCGGATGCTTGGGCTTGCCCCAGGCGCAGCTGGTGCACATGAAGCCGCCGGTCTTGTTCTGCTTGGCAAGGGTCGCAAGCGCGCCGGGCGAGGACATTTCGCGCGCCATGGTCTGGACCATTCCGCGCATCGAACCCCAACCGCCTGCCGCGCTGTCATAGGAGACCGTGTCGTCTGAATCGTGCGCGGCGGTTTCGTCGGTCATTATCAGGGGTCCCTTGCAAAAGAAACCAACCGCAGGCTTGGCCAGAAGTTCCCTTTTTCGGCGCAGAAACCGTGCGTTCAGATCAGATGCCGGCGTTGCTGCTTTTCGAGGATCGCACGTTCGGCATCGTCAAGCGCGACCGAATCGGCAAGCACCGCGCCGCGCATGCCGATCGGACGGTCGGCACCTACCGTGGAATCGCGGAAGGTCTGGCGCTCGGCCTCGGCATTGATTTCAGCGCCGATCAGCACCGAATAGGCCGACAGGAACAGCCACATCAGGAAGATCACGATCGCCGCCAGCGACCCGTAAGTGGCGTTGTAGTCGCCGAAATTGGCAGCGTAGAAGCCGAAGCCCACCGTGATGAGCAGCCACAACAGAGTGGAGACCACCGACCCGAGCGACAGCCAGCGCCATTTGGCGGCGCGGCGATCCGGCGCATAGCGATAGAAGATCGCAAAGGTCATGCTCACCAGCACCCCGGCGAGCGCCCAGGTCAGCGTCTGGATCAGCATCAGCGATCCCGCGCCGATATAGGGCGCCAGGAAATTGCGGGCATAGCTGAACAACGAGATAGAGATTAGCCCGGTCACGGCAATCCCGGCCATCCCTAAGGTGATCATCACCGCAACCAGGGTGGTGCGGAAAAAACCGCGCGTCTCATGCTCTTCATAGATGATGTTGAGCGCGCGCATCATCGCGGTGGCGGCGCGCATCGCGCCATAAGTCGAGAACAGCAGAGCGAACAGCAGCCCGAAACCCTGCTGCGTCGAGCTGGTGGTGACGATCTGGAGCAACTGCTCGCGCAGGATGACCAGCACCTCCTCCGGCGCGACATCGTTGAGCATGTCGAGGCTGCTGGCCACAGTGGCCGGATCGGCGATCAGGCCGTACAACAGCACGATGACTGCGATCAGCGGGACGAACGCCAGAAAGGCGAAAAAGGCGACCCCTGCTGCCAGCAGCGCGAGGTTGTGGAAATCGTTCATCACATAGACGCGCTTGAAGATGGCGATCCATGCCTGGCGGGGTATCTGCAGCGGAGAATGCGCGTTCGCACCCGGCACCTGGCCTGCCAGTGCATCGGCATTCTCGGCCAGTTGCTGCAGCTCTGGCGACAGCGGCGCGGTGGAGGGTTTGCCTTCGGTCATCGGGCAGCAGCCTGCGTGGTCGACCTCTCGCCTGCTGCCTCAGCGGCGGCATTCTCGGCTTCGCGCGCTGCAGCCAGCTGCGCGCTGGATTCGGCTTCGATCTTTCGGGCCTCGGCCGCCAGTTCCTGAGAGCGCTGCTCGAAGCGCGTGTCGAAGTCCGGCTCGGCGCTGCAGCCGGCGGTCATTGCCAGCGCCGCGCAGGCGAGCATTGGAAAAACCAAGCGCATCAATAGTCCTTCCGGTACTGCACGTTGACGTTGGACCCGCCGAAACTGCCGACCTGGCTGAGCACCGACAGCGCCCTGCTCAGGCTGATCTCGATCTGGGTTGCGGTGAAGCCACGCGTATCGGTGATGATCTCGACATAGACATCGTTGGAGATGTACTGCCCGACGGCGAGCGATGTCCCGCGGCCGGTGTCCTCGTCCGCGCCCAGAATGCGCAAGCGGTCGATGCCCGATGCCGATTGCAGCACGCCCAGCGGGTTGAGGCCGCCGCTGCCGCCTCGCAGGCTATTGAGCGAAGCTGCCAGCTGCACCGCCTGGATGGGGGTGAGCTCGCCGATCGAATTGCCGAACAGGATCCGCGCCATGACTTCGTCCTGCGGCAAGGCAGGCGTCGACGAGAAGGCGATATCCGGGTTCTCGCCGGTGCCCGATACCGCGATGTTGACCGTGACGTCGCCCGCCTCACCGCTGGCGCGCAGGTTGATCGTCGGATTGGTCGCGTTGCCGCCATTGAACCGCAGCCGACCCTCTTCGAGATCGAACGACCGCCCGGCAAAGCCCAGCGTACCGCGCACCAGATCGATGCCACCGGTAATCCTGGGGTTGCCGGTGGTGCCCGTGATGCGGATGTCGGCGGCCCATTCCGAATCCAGCCCCATGCCCGAGACGTAGATCTGGTTGTCCGCGACGACCTTGACATCGAGGCGCCAGTCACTCGGGACACCTGCTATGGGATCGGGATCGCCGGTGATCCGTTCGCGGCCCAGCGCGGGACGCCGCCTGACCCCGGTCAGCTTGGCGACCTGTGCCGATCCCTGGCGGACGATACGATAGCGCGTCTCGGGCAGGCTGATGGTGCCCGATATCAGCGCCGGCTGCGTGGCGCTGTTGACGATGCTGAGCTGCCCGGTGGCGACCGCAGCCAGATCATTGCCCTCGGCCAGACGCGCGTTGTCCAGATTGAGCGCCAGCTGGATCGGGAAGCCCTGCGCCGAGCTCAGCGAGACGAAGCCCTCGCCGCTGATCGTGCCGCTGCCGGCGCGCGCGGTCAGTTGCTCGACCTGCAGTCGGTCGCCGGTGAAGCTGCCGCGCACGCGCATGTTGGTCAGCCGGGTGCCGAATTGCTCGTTCTCGTAGATCAGGTTGTTGGCGCGCACGATGCCCGACAGCTGCGGCTGCTGGACCCGTCCGGAAAAGTCTGCCGCGACACCGATCGCGCCCGACAGGCTCTGGTCGGGCAATGCCGCCAGCGAGAACAAGGTGTCGGCAGGGCCGTTGTAGCGCACCCCGCCGCTGAGCGGTGCTGCCAGCAGCCGGGTGGTCCAGCTGCCCGCACCCGGTCCCAGCGGATTGAGCGCGACCTGCATCCTGCCGATAACAGCGCCGCGCCGCCGCACGATGGCACGGGCATTGCCGCCATCGGGCTCGAGCCGACCGACGATGTTGATATCCACCGGCTGCGACACCGAAGCGAGGCTGGTCCGGGTAAAGTCGTCGATCATCAGCCGCGCGTCCGCCTGCGGAAAGCTGTTGGCATCCGGCTGGCGGAAATCGAGGCTGCCGCTTGCGGTGCCGCCCAGGCCCAGGCCGGGCATGATCGGGTTGATCAGCGCCAAATTGACATCGTTGAGCCGCGCCTCGACGGTCATCCCCGCGCCATAGCTGCCGGCGAGCTGGATGCTGCCGCGCGACAGGTCGATCGTGGTCGGCATCAGCCGGTACTGCGCGTTTTCCGGGACGATCCGCGCCGGGTTGCGGGTCTTGAAGTCGATGCCGTTGGCGCGTCCGTCCAGCGCCACGCGCCACAGCTCGGGCTGCAGGATGGCGTTGGCGGCGAAGCGGAACGGGACGCTGTTGCGCCCCTCGGCCATCACCCGGGCATTGCCCTGGCCATTGCGATAATCGACCTTGGCGCGGGCGGCGGCGATCTGCAATTCGCCCATGCGGGTGCCTGAAAGCTGGATGTCTGCGACGACCTGCGGCTGCTCGGTCAGCACGATATCGGCAGCGACGATCGCGCGGCCGATGACCACGCCTGCAGGGCCCGGAAGCCTTGCATCGCGCGCATTCATCGCCACCACCGCGCGCTGATAGGCGCCTGCGGCGGACAGGCCGACGTTGCCTGAAACTCCTGCCCCGTTCGCGGCCAGCTGGCCGGCGAAGGGACCGGCGGCGGTCTGCCGTATCCGCCCGGTGATGCCGATATCGGCAAAGCGGGTGCCATCGTTGACCGCGACCTCGATCGGCCCGCTGCCGGTGAACACGTTGACGTTGGCAGCGAACGGCCCGTAATCGGTGTTGCCGTTGCCGGTGACGGCATAGCTGTTGCCATCGCCGCGAATGGTTGCGACGACATCGGTCATGCCGACCCCAAGGCCTGGACGCGCTGCCGAGATGGTTGCGACCGGGCGGGTGACGGTGCCGGTCGCAGAGACAGCCAGCGGCCCGTACTGGTTGGAGGAACCTTGCGCGTTGAACCGGATCTGGCCGTCGGCGGAATAGGAACCGCTGCCCTGGGTAAGCCGGAACGAAGGCGCCGTGACCGTCAGACGATCGATGCGGCCAACCCCGTTGCTGCCATAGCTGACATTGGCGTTGATCAGCGAGTTGCCTCCCAGAAACTCGCGCAGGCCATCGTTCAGGATCTGGCTCGACCGCGCGCGGACGCTGCCCGCTAGGCGGAAGCCGCCATTCGCCATGGTTTCAAGGTCGATATCGGTATCGAGGTTGAAGATGCCGACGCTTTCGACCCTATAGCCATTGACCCGGCCATTGAGCGCGCCGGTGTAGACGCCGGTGCTCATGTCCGCGAGGATTACGGCCGTGGCATCGATCCGGTCCGAGCGCATGCGCATGTTGTCCGACATCAGGCGGGCGTTGGAATAGGCCAGGTCGCCATCGAGGCGCACGTTGGTCAGCAAGTCTCCGGCAGCGGCATTGAGTCCGGCGATCCGCCGCGCACGCGCACTGACCGGGATCATCCAGGCGTCCTTGTCGAGCCGCGCGGCACCTTGAGCGGTCAGGCCGATGACGTTGACATCGTTGAACCCGAGCCGCGCTGCGGTCAGCTCATAGGCAATTTGCGGCGCGGAGAACGCTCCGTTGAGCACCAGGTTGGCGTTGATCCCGTCACCCGAGAGGTTCTCGGCGATCGTGCCCGGCCGCAACAGCCTGAACGCGATGGCAAGGTCGCGCATACGGCTTTCGCCCAGATCGACCAGCCCGTCGGCTTCGAAAGCGAAATTGGCGTTACCGATCCGCGCATCGATATCGAACCGGCGGTCGTCTGCGGTCGCGCTGATGTCGAGCGCAGTCGCGGGGGTGAACAAGGCCATCGTCTGGCCCGGCATCAGCAGCGCAGGACGCATGTCGCCGCGCGCGGTAAACGTGCCGTTGCGCGCAGTGAGCGCGACGTCTGCGAGCGGCTGCCCACCCAGATTGCCGGTCAGCGCGCCGTTCCACGCGTCCCAATCGCCCTTGCCGCGCAGGTTGACCCGCATCGGCTGTTCGACGCCGGTCAGACCCGCGACCAGTCCCTGTGCGGGCGCATCGAGATCGAACGCGACATCGAGCGTGTTGGTTTCGGGCACCGCACGCAGGTCGAGCGTCATCGTCTCGCCGCCTGCAAAGCCTTGTCCTGCCAGCGTACCGGCGCGTGCGGTGACGACCGCAGTGCGGTCGGCGATATGGACCTTGCCGGCAAGCGACGCGCGGTGGCGCTGCCCGGTCACGGCGGGATCGACATCGATCCGGCGCAGCTGAAGATCGGCAATGTCGATATCAAGATCGGGCAGCAAAGGCTCATCGGTCGGCGGCGTCTCGTTGAACGTCGGCAGGCGGCGGAGGCGCATTTGCGGAACCACCAGCGAGCGGATATCGACATGGCTGCCGATGAACGCGAACGGCCGCCAATCGAGCTGAACCAATGGCGAGGAGGCGAAGACGCCCTGGGGATCGCGCAACGTCAGGTCGCGGATTTGCAGTTCGCCGTACAACGAGCCTTCGAGCCGGCCGATGCCGATGGCGAGCCCGTTCTCGAACTCCATCCCGGCGATCTGCTTGGCCACAAAGCGCTTGCCGCTGGAGCTGTCGAGCCAGACATAGCCGATTCCGAGCAGGACGACGATGACGCCGAGCAGCCCGGCCACGCCCAGCGCTATCCTGCGTGGCCAGGAATGCCCCTCGCGGGGTGGTTCGGCGGTCTCCACCGGGTCGGCGATCGCTGCATCGTCCACGGGCTGTACCGGATCGGCCATCAGAAGGCCTGCCCGATCGAGATATAGATCGACACGCGCGATTCACCGGGGCGCCGCGCGATCGGGGTGGCGACATCGAGCCGCATCGGGCCGAAATTGGTGTAGAACCGTCCGCCCAGGCCCACGCCATAGCGCAGGTCGTCGAAGCCAGGGGTCGAGCTGGTCGATACCTGCCCGGCATCGAAGAAGCCGACGACGCCATAATTGCCGAAGCGATAGCGGACTTCTGCCGCCGCCTCGACCAGGCTGCGCCCGCCGATCGGGCGGTTGTCGGGATCCTTGGGTCCAAGCTCCTGATAGCCAAAGCCGCGCACCGATCCGCCGCCGCCCGCATAATAGCGCCGCGACGGGGCGATGTCCTCGCGTTCCGCGCCCATGATCGACCCGACCCGCGCGCGCCCGGCGAGCACTATGCTGTCGCCCACCGGATAATAGACCGTGCCCTCGAACAGCCCGCGCCCGTAGAACTGCGTCCCGCTGCCCAGCGATGTCTCGGGCGAAACCTGCGCAGACAGGCGGAACCCTCTGGTCGGATCGAGCAGGTCGTTCGAGCGGTCCCAGGTGACCTGGCCAGGAAGCGCGGCGACATAATATGTGCGCCGATCGCGCCGACCCAGCGCGAAGTTGAAATCCTGCTCATTGGTGCCGAGCAGCTCGAAACCGTAGCTGTAGGTCAGCCGCTTCTGCCAGATCGGGGTGCTGTAATAGGACACCCGCCCTGCCAGTCGCCCGGTAAAGGCCTCGAACGCGGCAAAGTCGCTGCGCAGGGCAGACAGGCTCAACTCGACGGCCCGGTCCCTGCGTCCGGCGTTGGACCGCCGGAACGTGGCCGAGGCACCCTGCTCCTGCGTGCCTGCGACCACGCTGGCGATCAGCGCGCCTTCGGGCGGAAACAGGTTGCGGTGGGTCCAGGTGCCTTGGGCGCGGATACCCTGCCCGGTGCCATAGCCTGCGTTGGCCGCCAGCGTCCGCGCTGGCCCTGCCTGCTGGTCCACGGCGAGGTTGGCATATTGCGTGCCGTCGGGCGCCGGGGTGCCCGTCTGCTCGGGGCGCACCGCAACGACCGAGTAAAGCCCTGTTGCCACCAGCGCCTTGCGCAGATCGTCGACCAGGCGGCTGTCGTAAAGATCGCCCTTGTCGAACCGCGCCAGCAACGCGATGTGATCGGCATCGAACACCGCCTCACCGCTGGCCAGGATGTCGCCAAAGCTGCTGCGCGGCCCCGGCGTCACGGGCAGCGTGTAATCGCCGGTGACGGTTTGCGGGTCGAGCAGGATGTCGCGCTGGCCTATCTGGGCGAACGGATAGCCCTGCTGCGGCATGACGACCGCGATGTTGGCCTCCGCCGCCAGAATGCGCTCGGCATCGATCGGCTCGCCGGTCGCTGGCACGAAGCTGCGCGTGATGAGATCGGCCGGTTCGACCGCCGGAGCGTCGAAGGTGATCGTACCCAGGCGGTAGCACGGCCCCGGCGAAGCGGTGAGGACAACCACCATCGGCCCGGTGCCGCTCTCGGGAAGCTCGATCGCGCCGTTGACGGTCGCATCGAAAAAGCATTCGCCGATCAGCAGGTCGGACAGCAGCTGCTGGTCTTCGAGCATCCGTGCCGAGACCATCGCTCCGTTGGTCGCCCTGCCGTTGCCATCATCGAGCGCCGAAAGGTCCTCGAACCGCGCGCGCACCGATGCGACGCTGGGAGCATCCTTCGCGCTGCTGCCATCGGCGTTAGGCGCGTTCAATCCCTCGAGCCGGTAGCTGTACCGTACGGAGGTGGCGGGGGTGTCGTCCGCTTCGGTGTACTGGCTCTCGTCAAAGGGCTCGACATCGAAGCTGGCGAGAGGTTCGAGCGGCGCTTCGATTTCGGCATCGATTTCCAGCGGATCGGACAGCGTCTCGCCCGGTGGCCCAGGGGGCGCGATGCTGCCATCGGAGCGCAGCCGCGCCGCCTCGTCCAGACGCGATTGCTCGGCATCCCACTCTTCGACCGTTCCCATCGGGCCATCGGGATCGATCGGGGGAATGGTGGCGTCGAATTCCTCGTCGTCGATGATCGGTGGCTCGCCGTCTTCGGACGCTGCGGGAAGATCAGGGAATGGGTTCTGGCCAAGGCTTTGCACGGCGATCGCTGGCGCGGTCCAGCCGGACATGGCAATGAGAGCACAACCTGCCGCACTAAAACGCAGAGACATCAACTATCCAGAAATTCGCAGCGACAGGCACAAGGCACATTCGGCGTATAAATGCTTGAGATGCCGAAAAGGTTCACTGACATAGGTTAAAAGACCCTGTCCCGTGACTTGGCGCAGGAAACCGGCGAAATTGTTGATTTTTGGTCACACCCTGTTGGTGACAGGTTCCATCGACATTTACCAGTTCCGTAAACTTGGAACCATCGCCCTTGGCACGCGTCGATAGCTGTTGGCGGGGCGGCAGAAGATGGAAAAATCATGGCCAATGGCTGGGCCCGCGACGGGGCGATACAGGATCAGATCGACGATACGATATCAGACGCGGTGGCACTCGCCCGCGCACGGATGATCGCGGGTGAAGGCCTGGACTATTGCGAGGATTGCGGCGAGGACATTCCGGCGGCGCGGCGCAAGGCGCTGCCCGCCAGCCGCACCTGCATCGCCTGCCAGACGCTGCGCGATGCCAAGCTGCGCTCGGCGGGGATCAACCGCCGGGGCAGCAAGGACAGCCAGTTGCGCTGAAGGCGATGACCGCTGACCCTCACAACCTTGCCCGCTTCGTTGCGGCCCAGAGCGACAGCTTCGACGCTGCGCTGGGTGAAATCCGGCGCGGCAGCAAGCGCGGGCACTGGATGTGGTTCATATTCCCGCAGATTGCAGGGCTCGGCAGAAGCCCCACCGCGCAGCATTATGCCATTCGATCGCTGGAAGAAGCGCAGGCCTATCTCGCGCACCCGGTGCTGGGGCCAAGGCTTGTCGCCTGCGTCGAGGCGTTGCAGGCGCTGGGCGACACCAATGCCGAGACGGTGTTCGGGCAGATCGACGCGGTCAAGCTGCGCTCCTCGCTCACCCTGTTCGATCAGGCGCGCGGCGGGCCGTTGTTCGCCGCCGCGCTCGATCGCTGGTTCGGCAGTGCCGACACCGCGACGCTGGCCCTGCTGCGCTGAACCTGCGCCTCAGCTCGAGACATCGACCACATTGTCGTCCGAGTTGCGATCGACATAAGTATTGTAAGGATCGATCCCCGCATGCGTCGGACGGCGGCTGGTGATGATCTTCACCGTCTGCTTGCCGCTCGTGATCGGCTTGCGCTCCATCGCCAGCACGTTCTTGCGCGCGAAGGCGCCTTCGCCGGGCCGTGCGGTGAACAGGCCGATGTCGATGCTGTCGCTGAGCGGCGCCTTGGTCTCCTTGCCCTCGCCATCGGCGTACACCTTGCCCGCTTGAATCGTCAGCGTCGTCTCGAACCGGTTGGGGGCGATCTGACGGGTGGTCGCGGCAGTGGCCTTGAGATCGTAGACCGTGATCCGTTCGAACAGATCGCTCACCAGCGTGCGTTCGGCGGGATTGCGGGCCAGCGATTTCAGGCCATCGACCAGTTCGGTCGAACGGGGATAGGGCTGGCTCTTGAAGCGGTAGCGGTCGAGCAGATCGGCCAGCATCGCATTGACCCTCGCCTCGCCGAGCCGGTCCTGCATAAGGTACATCACCAGCGACCCCTTGTTGTAGTGGATATAGCCCTGGTTCTCGACGCGGGCGAGCGGCAGTTCCTCGACCACCTCGCTGCCGCGCGCGCGCAGATAGCGATCAAGCTCGTACTTGAGGAAGCGGCGGATCTGGTCCTCGCCGTAAAGCTCCTTCATCACCATCAGCGCGCTGTACTGCGCCAACGTCTCGACCAGCACGGTCGCCCCTTGCATGTCCGCGCTGATCAGCTGGTGCGCCCAATATTGGTGCGCGATCTCGTGCGCGGTGACATAGCTCACAAAGTCGATCGCTTCGGGGTCGCGGTCGTCGGCGATGAAGCCGATGCGCTCCGAATACGGGACGGTGCCGGCGAATGCCTGGGCGAAGCTCGCATAGCCGGGGAACTCGATGATCCGGGCATAATCGAACTGGTACGGCCCGAAGGCGCGTTCGTAATAGCCCAGCGAAACCTGCATCGCCTTGAGCATGCGCTGGACGTTGAAGGGATGGCCGGGGTGATGGAACACGGACAGCGCAACATCGCCCGCACGCGCCTTCACCTCGGCATAGCGCGCCGACTGGACCGAGAAAAACGCCAGGATCGGTGCGCGCGAAACGAACCTTGCGGTGCGCCTGCCGTCGCGGGTGACATCGGATACCTTGGCGCCGGGTGCGATCGGGGTCTGGTCGGCGCTGGTCGACACGGTGATGTCCGCCATCACCCAGTCGGCATCGCCGATATAGTTGCGCCGGGTCGCCGAGAGGTCTTCGAGCTTGGCCGGACGCAGATCGGCAGGCAGGCCGTATTTGCGCCGCTGGGTGCGGTCGGTCAGCAGCGCTGAGCGGTCCATTCCGATCAATGGCGCGAACTGGCGGTTGTTGAGGAAGCTGCCATTGGCAACGAGGTTGGTGTCGTCGCCGGTCGCGCGGAAGCCGCGTTGCTCGCGCAGCGTCTCGAAATCGAGCGTCGTGGTCGCGCCGGGCTGCAGCGGTGTGGCGAAGCGGTAAATGCGGTACTGGTCTTCCTCGTCGTTGAGCGAAAGCTGTGCGCCCGGAATGACCAGGCGGATGATTTGCGTGTCGAGGTCGGGCAGCCGCACATGCAGCGTCTCGACCGGCGCACCGGTGTCGTTGACCAGGGTATAGCGCCCCTGCGCCTGCATCCGGCGCTGCTCCGGATAGAGGTCGATCTGCATCCGCATCGCTGTGGCCGAGGGTTGCAGCACGGTCTCGTATTTCAGGAACTTCTTCTCGTACTCCGCCATCCGCTCGCGCCCGTCATCCTGGGTGCGGTATTCGTTGAGCACGTTCATGTTCCAGTAGAGGAACCCGCCGGTGGCAATGAACACCAATGCCGCGCCCGCGATGATGACCCCGGGAGCGCCGCGCAGCCGCGAAGGAACCCGCGCCAGCCGCGCCTTGAGCCGGGTTTCGGTGCCGCGTCGCCACAAAAGGTGGGCAAGCACGATCAGGATCAGCGCGAATGCGCCCCAATAGAGCCTGAGCCACCACCCCGCAGGGCCGCCGATCTGCGTGCCGTTCATGTCCGACAGGCTGACGCCCCCGGTCTGGGCATAAGAATACAGGGGATGCTCAAACCCGATCCCGGCCAGCGTGATCGAGGCGACGAGCTGCACCACCATCAGCCCCCAGCCGATGTACTTGTTGGGGCTGAGCGCCTGCAGGAACACCGCCAGCACCGCGATCAGCATCATGTCCACCGACAGCGGCAGCAGATACCAATATGCGAACTGGCCGATTTCGATCGGCGCGCCGCCGCGCGCCAGCTGGATCACGATTCCCGCCAGCATCGATACCAATACGGTGGCGAACAGCACCATCGCGACCGCCAGCGCCTTGGGCACGATATAGGCCCAGTTGGGCAAAGCCGTCGCATCGACGATCTCATGCATCCGCCGGTCGCGATCGCGCCATACGACCTCACCGGCGTAATAGATTGCGATGATGATCGGGATGATCGCGAAGGTACCGGTCAGCGTCTCGATGATCGCGAAGGTCAGCGGGCGGGCGGGCGTACCGTAAAGCTCGTTGGCGGTCCACAAGGACGCGCCTGCGTTGACCAGGCCGATCGCCAGCAGCACGAAGAACGCCGGGCTCTTGACCAGCTGCAGTATCTCGAACCGGCAGCGCACCAGCAATTGGGTCAGCCATGCGCCATCGGGGTCGGTCGGCGGCAGGGTAGCGACCAGCAGCGGGGCATCGCGCGAAAGCCGCGCCTCGGACTTGGCCTGGCGCCGCAGCTTGCGCTTCGACATGCCCTTTTCGGCAAAGCTGAACCGCCAATACGAAAACACCAGAGCCAGCAGGCCGATGCCGATCGCCAGCGCCCGGTTGGCGAGCAGCACGCCATCGAGCGGCGGGGTCATCATGTTGGCTTCGGCTGCGGTCCAGTATCGGGTCGCGATGGTCACCGCGCCGATGCCGAACGGCTCGATATAGGCGACCAGCTCGCGCAATTCGGGCCGCGAACCAATCAGCCCGGTGAGCACCAGATAGCCGACCAGAAACACCACCACGCCGACATAGCTGTACATCATCGATCGGGTGACGGTGGCGACGGCAAAGAAGATCGCGGCGGTCAGGAACACGTTGGGCAGCGCCAGCGCGCCATAGGCGAAGGCGTAATATTGCAGCCGGTTGGGTCCCAAAGTCTCCTGGTCGAGCCAGGGCATCAGCGAACCCAGCCACATCGCCAGCGGCACCGCGAGGAACGCCACCGCCGCTGCAAGGAACGCGCCAGTGAACCGCCCGATCAGATAATCGAACTTGCGCACCTGGGTCGATCGCACCATCGGCCCGAAGCCGCTTTCATCGTCGCGGACGATGACATTGGCGACGAACGCGGTGGTGACGAACATGAAGAAGATCGAGAGGATCAGATGCGTCTGCGCGATCGCGGTCGGCGCATTGGCGTGAACGTTGCCACCGCCGCCGATCTGCACCTGGTCGATCGTCATCGCCCCGAAGGTCAGCAGGAAGAACAATATGGCCACCACCCAGAACACCGGGCTGGTCATCTGATAGCGGAGCTCGAACCCGGCGATGCGGCGGAACATGGCGGCGTTCCCCCTCAGGCTGCGCGGGCGGCGGGTGCGAGGCGGCTGTTGGCGAGGGTCGAGAAATACACGTCCTCCAACCCGCCATCGACGCTGGTGAAGCCGTCGCCCGGGTCGGTGGGAGAGATCACGTGGATGACGGTGCGCCCGGCAAACAGCCGCGTCGAGATGACCGTGTAGCGCTCGCGGTGCGCATCGAGTTCGTCGCGCGCGATCGTCTTGGCCCAGATGTTGCCGCGCGTCTGCGCGATCAGGTCGTGCGGTGCGCCTTCGCTCTGGATGCGCCCGGCGGCAAGGATCGCCATGCGCGGGCACAGATCAGCGACATCCTCGACGATGTGCGTCGACAGGATGATCACGACGTTCTCGCCGATCTCGGCGAGCAGGTTGAGGAAGCGGTTGCGCTCTTCAGGGTCGAGCCCGGCGGTGGGTTCATCGACGATGATCAATTGCGGCTGGCCGATCAGCGCCTGCGCGATGCCGAAACGCTGGCGCATGCCGCCCGAAAAGCCTGCGATCGCCTTTTTGCGGACGTTCCAAAGATTGGTCTGGTTGAGCAAGGTCTCGACCGTCGCCTTGCGGTCCGCCGCAGAGGCCACGCCCTTGAGCACCGCCATATGATCGAGCATGTCGTACGCCGAGACGCGCGGATACACGCCAAAGTCCTGCGGCAGATATCCCAAGGTCCGGCGCAATTGCTCGGGCGCGGCGATGACATCGATATCGCCGAAGCGGATCGATCCTGCGGTCGGGGTCTGCAACGTCGCGATCGTCCGCATCAGCGTGGATTTGCCCGCACCATTGGGACCGAGCAGGCCATACATGCCCTTGGGGATCGTCAGCGTGACATCGTCGAGCGCGCGCGTTCCATTGGCGTAGACATGGGTGATATTGCGAAGATCGAGCATCGGTGCCTCCCTGATGGGATGCACGCTAGCCAAGTGTATTGCTGGTGTAAATCACTGACGCAGACTCGATGTAAAATTTTTACCGATCAGGGCTGGCCCATCTCGAGCAGACTGTCGTGCCGCGCGAGGCTGACGAGGCGAAGCCCATGCGCGGCCGCCTGCTCCGCCGCGAGCGTCGAGGCAGCCGAGATCGTCACCAGCAACGGCGCGCCGGCAATCACCGCCTTTTGCACCAGTTCGAAGCTGCACCGCGCGGTGAGCACGATGAAATGGTCAGCGATGGCCAGCCCCTGCCGCGCTGCAGCGCCGAGCAATTTGTCGAGCGCATTGTGCCGCCCGATATCCTCGCGCACCAGCCGGATGGTGCCATCGGCGGCGCACAAGGCGGCGGCATGCGCGGCGCGCGTCACCTTGCCCAGCACCTGCCAGTCGCGCAGCGCGTCCACCGCGCGGAACATCGCGGCGGGTTCGACTTCAAGCCTGGCGGCCACCGGTTCCAGCGGACGCATCACCTGCTCGAGACTCTCGATCCCGCACAGGCCGCAGCTGCCCTCGGCCAGCCGCAACCGCGCGCGTTCGATCAACGGCGCGGCATTGGCGACGTTGAGCTGTACCCGCAGCACCCATCCGCCCGCATCGACAGGGGCGGCATAGGCAGATGCCATCTCGGTGGCCGCTGCGATCAGCTGTTCGGACAGGCAGAAGCCCAGTGCATAATCTTCCAGATCGGCCGGTGTCGCCATCATCACCGCATAGCCCAGCCCGTTGATCTCGATCGCGACCGGCGCTTCTTCGACCAGTGCGCGTTCGATCGCGCGCGGCGGCGCGCCATCGGCGAAATGCTCGCGCAGCACGAACGGGCGCGCACCTTCAACCATTACGCGCGCGCCTTCGGATAAGACGGAGCCGCTCGATGCCGATCTGGACGAAACCCTGGATTCATCGCGAACTCCTCTTTTGCTGCCGATTGCAGGCGGCATATCCTATCGGACCTCTAGCCGCCACCACCCCGCGCCGGCCCGAACCGCTGACGAGGACGATTGACGAAGCTGCAGCCCCCGTCCATTTTCGGCCGAACGACGGGGGAAATGCGACAATGAAACTGGCGGGCATGCGGTATCGCGCGAAACATCTGGCGCATGGCGCTGCAACCGCTGCCTTGCTGGCCAGCGTGCCGCTGCACGCCGCGCCGATCGATGCGTCCAAGCTCGACGATGCAGCCTTGGCCGCTGCGCTGGAAACGGCTCGGGAGCGGGACGAGCCGCAACTGTGCGACGAGCTGGTCCCGCTGACGGCGGAGACGCTGCGGCGCGCAACCCCGCCCGCCACCGACGAGGCACTCGCGGCGGGCAACGCCGAATTGTGGTGCGCGGTCGATCAGGAGCGCTATGCCGATGCGTCCGCGGTCCTCCAGCGGACCGAGGCCAGGATCGGCCGCCAGGAAAGGTTCGACCGGGTGGCGCTGTCGCTGCATTCGTTCCTGAACGAGTTCGAGCTTGCGGTGGCGCGGATGGATGCCATCGCCCGGACCAATGGCGGCAATGCGCTGACTGCGGTGACCCCGCAGGTGATCTATGAAATCAGCGGCAAGCTGCTCAAGGCCAAGCGCAGCGACATGCTGATCGCGTTCTGGTCATCGATCTACTCGGCGAAGACCTTTGCGCTGCTCGATCCCGATGTGCGCGGCGGCACCGGGATCAACCTGCTGCGCGCCAAGGCTGATGCCGGGCTGCTTTCTGACAAGGACAGCGACCTTGCCGATCTGGTGACCAATGCCAGCGCGTTTGCCACGCTGCTGGCGCAAAAGCGTTATGCCCCGCTCTGGCCGCATATGGAAGCGCGCGCCGGCGACAACATGGCCAATCTGCTGGAGCTGGATCTCCAGCTCAACGTGGAGCGATTCCAGGACGACCCCGAAAACACCGAACGGTTTGCCGCTCTGCTTTATTCGCTGCTCCAGGGCGGAAAACTTGAAACCGCCATCGAGGTGACCGAACCTTTCCGCAGCGCCGACATGGATTATTCCGATATCGACGAGCAAATCGGCTGGGCGATCAATTCCATGGCGATCGCGCTGCGCGCCAGCGGCCGCGCCGACGAAGGTCTCAAGGCGCTCGACACGCTGGCATCGCTCGACACCGACAAGCGCAGCTGGGTCGTCAACTTTGCGATCAACCATGCTGCCTCGCTGGCGGGGGAGGCGCGGCACGCAGAGGCGCTCAAGTCCTATGACCGCGCGCAGCCGATCGCCGAAAAGCAGGGATCGCCGTTTTCTCGGGCGATCATCGCAGGTCAGCGCGCCTGCTCGCTTCACCTGCTCGGCAGGTCCGCAGAAGCAGCAGACGCGTTCAAGGTTCTTGAGGGCATGCGCACCGATGCGCCCTCGCATGCGGTCGGCTTTGCGATGTGCACCGGTCGCGATGACTTGGCGATCGCCTGGGCGCTGGAGGGACTCGCCGACGAAACGCACCGGTCGAGCATCATCTCGGCGCTGCAGCCGTCATATATGGACGGCACCCCATCCGCGTGGAATGACCCGCAGCCCAACCTGCTGCTCGCCAGGAGCCCCGAGTTGGCCGCCGCGTTCGACAAGGTGGCGCGGGTGGTCCCTGAAAGGTTCGCACCGCTCGGCGGAAAGCCGCGAACCGGACCCAAGCCTGCAGCGACGCAGGACTAATCGGCAGGTCGCGGCCTACCTACAGCATTGTCAGTAGACGCCGGATTTTCCGCTGATAAGGTGCCGCGCATGCTTCGTACCGTCAAACGTCTCACCCTTGGGCTCGTCGTCCTGCTTGTTGTCATCGCTATCGCGCTGCTGATCTGGGAACCGCTGGTGGCCGAGGAGGCAAGGGCGCCCGCCACGCGTCAATATGATGTCGAGATCGTCCGCGACGATTTCGGCGTGCCGCACATCTTTGGGCGAACCGACCCCGATGTCTCTTACGGGATCGCTTATGCGCACGCCGAGGATGACTTTTCGACGCTGCAGGAAGTCGCCGCGATGACGCGGATGCGCAGCGGCGCGATGACCGGGGCCGATGGCGCCAAGATCGATTTTGCCGCGCATCTGCTCGACATTCGCGGCACCGTCGACCGCAAGTACGATACGCTCCCGGCCGATATCCGCGCCTTGCTCGATGCCTATGCCGCGGGCCTCAATCATTATGCCGACAAGCACCCCGACGAGGTCCGCCTGAGCGGGCTGTTCCCGCTCAGCGGTCAGGATATTGCAGCAGGCTTCGCGCTGCGCTCGCCGTTCTTCTTCGGGCTCGATTCGGTGCTGGGTGCGCTGGTCGAGGGCAAGGACCTGCCGATCGAGGGTGGCCCCAAGCTGACCGGTGAGCCCGAGAACCGGATTACCCCGATCGGCCCCGAGCCCGACATGAACGGATCGAACGCGTTCGCCGTCGCCCCTGGCCGCTCGACCGACAACGTCACCCGGCTGATCTCCAACTCGCACCAGCCCTGGCGCGGCGGCGTCGCGTGGTACGAGCTGGTCGTGCACTCGGAAGAAGGCTGGGATTTCGCGGGCGCGACCTTCCCCGGATCGCCCTATCCGTTCCTGGGCCACAACAAGACCTTGGGCTGGACCAATACGGTCAACCGGCCCGATCTGATCGACGTCTACAAGCTCGAGCTCAACGACGACAAGACGCAGTACAAGCTGGACGGTCAGTGGCGCGATCTCGAAGCCAAGCGGGTGTGGCTCAAGGTCAAGATGGGGCCGTTTACCCTGCCCTATCCGCAGACCGTTTATCGCTCGGCGCATGGCCCGGTGATCGTCAACGCCAAGGGCGCGTTCGCGATCCGCTATGCCGGCATCGACGACCTGAAGATGCTCGATCAGTATTTCCGCATCAACAAGGCGCGCAATTTCGACGAGTGGCAGGCGGCGATGGCGATCCAGGGCGTGCCGGCGACCAACTTCATCTATGCCGATGCTGCAGGCAACATCGCGATGGCGTACAACGCGCTGTTCCCGGCGCGCACGCCCGGCGCCAACTGGCGCGGCGTGCTGCCCGGCAACCGCAGCGATCTGATCTGGCAGGAGCACCTGCCCTGGGATCGCGTGCCGATGCTGGTCAACCCGGCCTCGGGCTACATCATGAACGCCAACAACACGCCCTATGTCGCTGCAGGCCCGGGCGACGAGCTCGACCCGGCCAGCTTTTCGCCGCTGATGGGCATCGAGGACGACATGACCAACCGCGCGCGGCAGGCGATCAAGCTGTTCGAGGCGGCAGGCCAGATCGATGCAGCGACGCTGGCGCGGATCAAGTACGATGTCGGTTATGACCGGTCCGATTATGCCACCGGATGGGTCGACGCGCTGCTGGCAGTGGAGCCAAAGGGCGACAACAGAATACCGCAGGCCCAGGCGCTGCTGCGCGCGTGGGACTGGCAGATGGACGGCAAGGGCAAGGGTGATGCGCTCGCGCTGATGCTGATGCGTCCGGCGATGCGGCAGAGCTATCGCCGCCAGCCGCTGCCCGATGCGCGCAGGGAACTGGTGGCCGCGATCGATCATCTTGAAAAGCACTTCGGGTCGCTCGACCCGAAGCTCGGCACCGTGCTGCGGCTGCGCCAGGGTACGGTCGACCTGCCGATGGATGGCGGATCGGACACGCTGCGCGCAGCGACCTTGTGGGATGTCGACGAGAAGGACGGCCGCCTTGCCGTGCGCCATGGCGACAGCTTCATCCAGTTCGTCGAATGGACGGCGGATGGCACGGTTTCGTCGCGTTCGATCCAGCCATTCGGCGCTGCCACCACCCGGCCGGACAGCCCGCATTATGCCGATCAGGCAAGGCTGTTCGTCGAGCACAAGACCAAGCCGGTCTATTTCACGCGCGAACAGCTGATGCCGCATGCCAAACGCCGCTATCGCCCCTGATTGTCGCTTGAAACCAGACCCGCACCCTTTATTGTTTCAAGTCGTCCGGACACACGGCCAACGATACAAGCACGATACTGCTCCCAAGAGAGGCTCCTTTTCCCATGCTTAAACCGCTCCGTTCGCTTATCGCCGTCTCGTCGCTCGCGATGGCCGTCGCGCTGGCCCCGGCCCATGCCCAGCAGCCCGCGCCCGTTGCCGAACTCGTCAAGACGGTCAACATTCCCTATGAACAGTTCACGCTTGCCAACGGCCTGACCGTCATCGTCCACGAAGACCGCAAGGCACCGATCGTCGCGGTATCGATCTGGTACGATGTCGGCTCCAAGCACGAGCCCAAGGGCAAGACCGGCTATGCCCATCTGTTCGAGCACATCATGTTCAACGGATCGGAAAATGCCGAGGGCGATTATTTCGAATATCTCAAGAAGCTCGGCGCGACCGATTTCAACGGCACCACCTGGTTCGACCGCACCAACTATTTCCAGACCGTGCCCAAGGCGGGCCTGGAAGGCGCGCTGTTCCTCGAGAGCGACCGCATGGGCCATCTGCTCAACGGGATCACCCAGGAAAAGCTGACCAACCAGATCGGCGTGGTGCAGAACGAAAAGCGCCAGGGCGACAACCAGCCTTATGGCCTGGTCGAATACAAGCAGATCGAAATGCTGACCCCGCCCGAGCACCCTTATGGCCATTCGACTATCGGATCGATGGCCGACCTGCAAGCGGCCTCACTCGATGACATGAAGAAGTGGTTTACCGACCATTATGGCCCCAACAACGCCATCCTGGTGCTGGCAGGCGACATCGACGTCAAGGAAGCCCGGCCGCTGGTCGAGAAGTATTTCGGTGACATCGCGCGCGGACCGGAAGTTGCGAAGCTCAATCCGCCGCTGCCGACGCTCGATGCGGTCAAGGTCGCCGAGATGAAGGACAAGGTCCCCACCGCGCGGCTCTATCGCTTCTGGACGGTGCCCGGGCTCAACGACCCCGATTATGCCGCGCTCGATGTCGCAGCGACCGTGCTCGGCGGGCTCGCCAGCTCGCGGCTCGACAACATCCTGGTGCGCGAGGAGCAGACCGCGGTCGCCGTCACCGCGATGGCGCAGCCCTTCGTCCATGGCAGCGTGTTCGAAGCCTATGTCGATGTGAAGCCCGGCGCGGACATCGATGCGGTGTCGCAGCGCTTCGATGCGATCCTCGCCGATTTCATCAAGAACGGCCCCACCGCCGATGAAGTGCAGCGCGTCGCCACGCGCGAGGCCGCAGGCCGCATCACCGGGCTCGAGCAGGTCGGCGGATTTACCGGCAAGGCGGTAACCTTGGCCGAAGGCGCACTGTATTCGGATGATCCGGCGTTCTACAAGAAGCAGCTCGAGATGCTCGCCGCGATGACCCCGCAAAAGGTCACCGCAGCCATGAACAAGTGGCTGACCCGTCCCGTCGCCAAGCTGCACGTGCTGCCTGGCGAGCGCGATGCCTATGAGGATGATGCAGGCGGGAGCACGGGCAATGCCAGCGGCGCTGCCATGCGCAGCCCATTCGCCCGGTCGGGCGTGCTGGCCGCCCCGGCGTTCTATTCGAGCCTGGCGAGCGATGCGATCGCGGCGGGCGCAGCAAGCAAAACCCCGCTGGCCGCCGTCGATCGCTCGACCTTCCCCGAAGCAGGCGCGGTGCCCGATCTCGACTTCCCCGATGTCGAGGAAGCAACGCTCTCCAACGGCATCAAGGTGCGTTTCGCCCGTCGCACGGCGGTCCCCGTGGTACGCGTCGCGGTCAATTTCGACGCGGGCTATGCCAGCGACCCCAAGGACGCATTGGGCACCAACAGCCTGATGATCGCGCTGCTCAAGGAAGGCACCCAGACGCTCAACTCCGTGCAGCTCGCCGAAGCGCAGGAGCGACTGGGCACCAACATCAACGCATCGTCGGACCTTGACCGCACCATCGTCTCGATGAGCGCGATGAAACCCAACCTCGGCGCTTCGCTCGATCTGCTGGCCGATGTCATCCGCAACCCCGCCTTCGATGCCAAGGAGCTCGAGCGCGTTCGCGTGCAGCAGCTGACCCGGATCCAGGCCGAACTCAGCCAGCCGCAGGGCATCGCTTTGCGCAACCTGCCGCCGATGCTTTACGGCGCGAACCATCCCTACGGAGTTCCGCTGACCGGCACCGGCGATCCGGCTGCGGTCACCACGCTGACCCGCGACCAGATCGCCGCCTATCACGGCCAGTGGATGCGCCCCGAACGCGCCTCGATCTTCGTCGTCGGCGATACGACGCTCAAGGACATGCTGCCGATGCTGGAAGCCCGCTTCGGCAAATGGCCATCGAACCGCATGGCATTACAGCAGAAGGATTTCAGCGCGGCGATCCCCGAAGGTCAGGGCCGCATCATCCTGGTCGATCGGCCCAATTCGCCGCAGTCGCTAATCCTTGCAGGGCAAGTGCTGAAAGCCAAGGGCACCGACAACCTGCTCGCGCTTGAAACCGCCAACGACATCCTGGGCGGCGACTTCCTGTCGCGGATCAACATGGACCTTCGCGAGACCAAGGGCTGGTCCTATGGCTCGCGCTCGCTGATCCAGCGCCCGAAGAACGACGTGCCGTTCCTGATCTTCGCGCCGGTGCAGACCAACCAGACCGGGCCATCGGTCGCAGCGATCATTGAGCAGATGAACGGCTTTATCGGCGACATGGGCGTGACCCCTGAAGAGCTCGATCGCACGGTCAAGGGCAACAGCCTTGAGCTTGCTGGCACGTATGAACGCTCGGCATCGGTTCTGACGCAGATGCAAGCAGACGCGCTTTATGGTCGGCCGACCAATTATGCCGAAAGCCTGGCCGCGCAGTACCGCGAGATGGATGCCGACCAGCTCAACGGGGCGATGCGCGAGGCGCTCAACCCCAAGACGCTGACCTGGCTGATCGTCGGCGACGCCGCCAAGATCGAGGAACAGCTCAAGGCATTGAACATGCCGATCGAAGTTCGCCGTGCTGCCCCGGCAGCCGGAGACGACTAAACCTTTTCACTTCAACCACCCAAGAGAGGACTTAATATGTCAGTAGCTGGACAATATGATTGCGTCACCAAATCGCCGATGGGCGACCAGAAGTCGGTCCTGACCGTGAACGTCGATGGCGACAGCTGGACCGGATCGAACGCCGGCCAGATGGGCGCGCTCGAGATCACCGACGGCAAGGTCGATGGCAACACCCTGACCTGGACCATGGACATGAAGGTGCCGATGCCGATGAAGCTCGAAGGCACCGCCACCGTCGATGGCGACACCATCACCGGCCAGGTCAAGGCAGGCGCCTTCGGCACCATGGCGATGAGCGGCACGCGCAAGGCGTAAGCCGAGCAAAAATCCTCCCCTGAAAGGAGAGGTGGCTCGCGACAGCGAGACGGAGGGGTGTCCACCTTTGCGAGAGGGTGACACCCCTCCACCATCCTGCGGATGGTCCCCCTCCCCTTACAGGGGAGGATTTCTTCTATCTGTGCGCCTCGACCGGATCGTTCGGATCGGGCGTGTCTGTCGAAGACACGTGGTTGAGCGCGATCACCCAGCGCCCGCCGACCCGCCGCATCAGCCGGGTGTTGATGCCGTATTGCGGGCTTTCCGCGCGGTCGAGATGATAGCGGCTGATCAATTGTGCGGCGTCCTCGCTCAGCACTTCCACCTTGATATCATAGAAATGCAGCGTGCCCCGCCGCTCGGCTGCGCCGCCATAATCGCGGACATAATGGTCGAGCGTCCCCTGCCAGTCGTCCTGGAACTGGCCGCGCGAGACGAACACCACGCCGGGGTTCTGAAAGCCGCGCATATAGCCTTCGAAATCGCCGCGATTCCACGCCGCCTGCATGTCGGCGATAACGGCGCGGATTTCGGCTTCGGGTGTGGGGGCTTGAGCAAAAGTGGGCGAAGCGCAGAGAAATGCCATCGCCACGCATGCCGCAAGAAAACCCACCCCGTCATTCCCGCGAACGCGGGAATCCCGCTTGTGCGCCGCGCTGACCGCCAAAAGCGGGACCCCCGCCTTCGCGGGGGTGACGGCAGAAATGGGTTCCGCTGTCGTCACTTGCCCGCCTTGGCCAGCTTCGCCTTCTCAGCCATGATGAACTTCTCCATCTGCGCCTCCATCACCGGCAGCGGCACCGATCCCAGCGCGAGGTAGGCGTCATGGAACGGTCGCTGGTCGAAGCCCGCGCCCAGCTCGGCCTCGGCCTTGCTGCGCATCTTGCGCAACGCCAGTTCGCCCAATTTGTACGCCAGCGCCTGCGCCGGCCACGAGATGTAGCGATCCACCTCGGTCTCGACATCGCGCTGCGCCAGCGCGGTGTGGCTGGCGAGATAGTCGATCGCCTTCTGCCGGCTCCAGCCCTTGGTGTGGATGCCGGTATCGATCACCAGCCGCACCGCGCGCCACATCTCGAAGGTCTCGCGGCCGAACTCCTCGTACGGCGTCTCGTACATGCCAAGCTTGGTGCCCAGCCACTCGGTGTACAGCCCCCAGCCCTCGCCATAGCCCGAGAAATAGGTCTGGCGCCGGAAATCGGGCCGGTTGGGCGCCTCGAGCGCAACCGCCGCCTGGAAGCTGTGCCCGGGGATGCACTCGTGCAGCGCCAGCGCGGTCAGGTTGTACAACGGCCGCGAGGGCAGGTCGTATGTGTTGAACAGGCAGCTCTCCAGCCCGCCGCGCCCCGATGTATAGATCGGCGCGATCTCGTCGGGGACGGGGCGGATGGTAAAGCGATAACGCGGCAGCAGCCCGAACGATTCCTTGAGCTTGCCGTCCATCTTCTTGGTGACATACGCCGCGTACGACAGCAGTTCGCGCGGGGTCTTGGCGTAGAACTGCGGATCGGTGCGCATGAAATTGAGGAACTCGGGGAAAGTGCCCTTGAAGCCCGTCTCGCGCATCGTCTTCTGCATATCGGCATCGATCCGCGCGACCTCCTTGAGGCCGATCTCGTGGATCTGCTCTGGAGTCAGGTCGAGCGTCGTGAAGACCTTGATCATGTCCTGATAGTACCGCTCGCCATCGGGCAATGAATACGCGTCGATCGACGTCCGCGCCCTGGGCATGTATTCAGCCCGCATGAAGCTGAGCAGCTTGGTGTAGGCGGGCACCACCGATGTCTCAATCGCCTTCAGCGCGTCGGCGCGCAGTGCCGCCTGCTCTGCCGCCGGGATGCTGTCGGGCATCGTGCGGAAAGCGTCGTAGAACGGGTTGGCCTCGCCCGCGGCGGTATAGGCCTCGATCGTTGTGTCGCGGCCTTCGATACCGACGCGCGGCACGGTGTAGCCGCGCGCGAGGCCGGCGCGCATGTTGACGGTGTGCTCGTCGAAATAGCGCGGAATGTCGTTCATCCGCCCCAGATATCGGCGATATCCGGCGGCGTTGGGATAGCCCGCGCGCGGGTTCAGCCCGCCCCAGAAGAAGGTGTCGCTGTTGAACGGCGCTTCATAGGTCTTGTATTCCAGGCCCTTGGCGTTCTCCCACACCGACTGGCGGAACACCGCAGCATTGACCTGTTCATCGGGCGAAAGCTGGTCCATCGGGATCGCATCGAGCTGCCCCAGCACATCGGTCCAGTACGCCAGCCGCCGCGCCTGCGCCTCGGCGGTCTCGTCCGAGAACCGGTCCCCCTGCACCCAGCGGCCACCCTCCTTGACCTGCGCATACTCCTTCTGCCGCCACTCCCACTCGGCATCGTAAAGCGCGCGGAGCTTGGCATCCATCGGGCCGGGGGCGGGCTTGGCAACCGTGGCAGTGACGGGAGCCGGCGGCGCATCCTCCTGCGCAAACGCGGACGTCGCGATGACGTTCGCGGCGCCGAGCAGGAGCGAAAGCAGGAGAGGTGATGCGCGCATGTATGGGATCCCGGAATGACTGCGAACTGGTGCGCCGCATTAGACGCAGGAGGGGGTCACGGGGTCAAGGGGGACGGTGGGTTATCGTATACAAACCGATCAAGCCGCTGTTTTTATTAGAGGCAGCCTGCCAACCTCGTCACCCCCGCGCATGCGGGGGTCCCGCTTTCTTTTTGTCGGCAGCGCTAAAGCGGGATTCCCGCGTTCGCGGGAATGACGGATCTAAGCGTCCCGCTTCTTCAGCAACGCCGAGCGCAGGCAGCGGCACACGACCTCATCGCGCTGGTTGATCAGCTCGTGGGTGAAGGTGACAATCCCCGCATTGGGCCGCGACTTCGATGGCTTGAGTTCGGTGACCTCGCTGGTCGCGCGCATGGTGTCGCCGATGAACACCGGCTTGGGCATCACGAGCTTGTCATACCCCAGGTTCGCCACCAGCGTGCCCAAAGTCGTATCGCCTACCGACAGCCCTACCATCAGCGCAAAGGTGAAGGTGCCGTTGACCAGAATCTGCCCGAACTCGCTCGCCTTCGCCGCCTCGACATCGAGATGCAGCGGCTGCGGATTGTGCGTCATCGTGCTGAACAGCAGATTGTCGGTCTCGGTCACCGTGCGGCGGATCTCATGCTCGATCCGGTCGCCGATGGTCCACTCGTCGAAGAATTTGCCTGCCATACTGTTTCCTATCTAACCCCTCTCCCCTCCGAGGGAGAGGGTTGCGAAGACTTGGCAGCTTGCTGCCTAGTCGAAGCTGGGAGAGGGGGCAGCAACGCTTGCGTCGTCACGCGCCCGCCCACATCACCCTCATCCAACTGCGCGTAACCAGCAAGCTGGTAACGCTCCGTATCCTTCTCCCACAGGGAGAAGGATCGCCGCGCATCACTCCGCCGCCGCCTCAATCCGCACCAGCAGCGCCTCGACCTGCACCTGCGCGCCCTCGCTGGCATTCAACTCCGCCACCACGCCATCGAACGGCGCGACGAGCGAATGCTCCATCTTCATCGCCTCGAGCGTCAGCAATTTCTGCCCCTTTGTGACCGCCTGCCCCGCCGTCACATCCACCGCGATCACCTTGCCCGGCATCGGGGAGAGGATAGCTCCATCGTGGGCGTGGAGGTGGCCGCTCCCACGTGGTTGATCGAGGGAGATTTCAAACGTCGCTCCATGCTCGAATGCGATTATGCCCTGCTGACTAAAAAGTTGCGCTTGCCTCCGCCAGCTTTCGGACACCAATTCGTCGTCGCTGGCCGTAATATCCACAACTCGAAGGGTGCCATCGACGATAAGGCGGACATCAGTCCGAGATGCCGCGTTTAAACGGAATCCGCGCATGTGCCGTGCCGCCTCGAACCAAAATTCACCCCTGCTTCCCCCCACGAAGTTGTCGTTCGTGAGGCTGGTTGCGGCGATTTCAAGAGCAGGTTTGCTTAAGATTGGTGCGGCTGCAAGGACCTCGATCTTGCTGGCAATGAGGCCTGTAGTCATATTGCCGGAACGAACATCAGCATCGCCCAGCAGACGCTTCAGAAACCATGCGTTTGTGCGCACAGGTTGGGCTTCGAACGCGCCACAGGCCTCGGCCAACCGATTGATTGCAACAGCCCTGCTCGCTCCGTGAACGATGAATTTTGCGATCATTGGGTCGTAATTGGGAGTGACCTCGTCGTCTTCTTCGACCCCCGTATCAACGCGGCATTCACTTGGAAACGTGAGATTATAGAGGCCACCGATACTCGGCAAGAACCCCTTGGCCGGGTCTTCCGCATACAGTCGCGCCTCCATCGCCCAGCCATTGATGCTGAGCTCCTCCTGCCGCTTGGGCAACGGCTCGCCGCTCGCCACGCGGAGCTGCCATTCGACCAGATCGACCCCGGTGATCTCCTCGGTCACCGGATGCTCGACCTGCAGCCGCGTGTTCATTTCCATGAACCAGATGCGGTCGGCGCGCAGGCCTTGCGAGCCATCGGCGATGAACTCGATCGTGCCCGCGCCCTCATAATCCACCGCCTTGGCCGCGCGCACCGCCGCACCGCACACCGCCTCGCGGGTCGCGTCGTCCATGCCGGGCGCGGGTGCTTCCTCGATCACCTTCTGGTGGCGGCGTTGCAGCGAGCAGTCGCGCTCGAACAGGTGGACGACATTGCCGTGGGAGTCGCCGAACACCTGCACCTCGATATGGCGCGGGCTCTCGATCCACTTTTCGAGCAGCACGACATCGTTGCCGAAACTCGCCGCCGCCTCGCGCTTGCAGCTGGCGAGCGCATCGGCGAAATCGGCGGGCGCATCGACCTTGCGCATCCCCTTGCCGCCACCGCCTGCGACCGCCTTGATCAGCACCGGATAGCCGATGCGCATCGCCTCTTCAGCCAGCCGGTCGGGCGACTGGTCCTCGCCCAGATAGCCGGGCGTCGTCGGCACGCCCGCGGCATCCATCAGCTTCTTCGCCGCATCCTTGAGCCCCATCGCGCGGATCGAATCTGGCTTGGGGCCAACCCAGATCAGCCCTGCGTCGATCACGGCCTGCGCGAACTCGGCGTTTTCCGAGAGGAAGCCATAGCCCGGATGGATCGCCTCTGCGCCTGTTTGCTTGGCCGCCGCGATGATCTTGTCACCCACCAGGTAGCTCTCGCGTGCAGGCGACGGCCCGATATGCACCGCTTCATCGGCCGAGCGCACATGCAGCGCCTTGGCATCGGCGTCGGAGTACACCGCGATGGTCCGGATACCCATATCGCGCGCGGTGCGGATGATCCGGCAAGCGATTTCGCCGCGGTTGGCAATGAGGAGGGAGGTGATCATGCAGGGCTTCCTGAAAATCCTCCCCGAGCTTGTCTCGGGGAGGGGGACCGCCCGGCACTTGCCGGGTGGTGGAGGGGCAATCGCGACCGTGCGAACTGAACGATCCCATCGGCTACAGTGGAACAATCCCGAAGCACATCGCTTGCGGGAATACGCAGGGTTTCAATCCCTTGCGACGACACCCACGCATCGCGGCGCTCATCACGCTGTGGCCGGTCGCCACAGTCGTGCGATTGCCCGTCGATCTCGATCGCGAGGCGCGCGTCGGCGCAGTAGAAATCGAGTGTGAGATCGCCACTGGGATGCTGTCGGCGAAATTTGAGACCGTCAGGCCGCGTCTTGAGCAGCTGCCATAAGAGCACCTCGGGCAAGCTCATATCCTTGCGCAGCCGGCGGGCGCGCGTCACGGAGCCGGTTGCGGGTTTTGGGGCTTCATCCTTGAGCATGAAGAGCCCCTCCACCACCCGCTGCGCGGGCGGTCCCCCTCCCCGAGACAAGCTCGGGGAGGATTTGGGTCGCCCAGCCCACCATCACATCCGGAACACGCCGAACCGCGTGCCCTCCTCGACCGGCGCGTTGAGGCACGCCGCGAATGCCAGGCCCAGCACGTCCCTCGTCTGCGCCGGGTCGATGATGCCGTCGTCCCAAAGCCGCGATGTCGCGTGGTACGGGCTGCCCTGCGCCTCGTAATCATCGCGGATCGGCTGCTTGAAGGCTTCGGCCTGCTCGGGGGTCCAGCTGTCCGCATCGCGGTGCACCGTCGCCAGCACGCTGGCCGCCTGCTCGCCGCCCATCACGCTGATGCGGCTGTTGGGCCAGCTGAACAGGAACCGCGGCGAATACGCGCGCCCGCACATGCCGTAATTGCCCGCGCCGAAGCTGCCGCCGATCAGCACGGTGACCTTGGGAACGCTCGCGGTTGCCACCGCGGTCACCAATTTGGCGCCATGCTTGGCGATGCCTTCCGCCTCGTACTTGCCGCCGACCATGAAGCCCGAGATGTTCTGCAGGAACAGCAAGGGGATCCGCCGCTGGCAGGCGAGCTCGATGAAATGCGCGCCCTTGACCGCGCTTTCGCTGAACAGCACGCCGTTGTTGGCGAGGATCGCGACCGGCATCCCCCAGATATGCGCGAAGCCGCAGACCAGCGAGCTGCCGTACAGGGCCTTGAACTCGTGAAACTCGCTACCGTCGACGATGCGCGCGATCACCTCGTGCACGTCATACGGCGCGCGAACATCCGACGGGATGATGCCGTACAGCTCTTCGGCATCGAACTTGGGCGCGCGCGGATCGCGCAGGTCGATGTTCGGCTTGGGGATCGGCCCCAGATGCGAGACGATGTCGCGCACGATGGTCAGCGCGTGCTCGTCATTCTCGGCGACATGATCGACCACGCCCGATTTGCGCCCATGCAGATCGCCGCCGCCCAGATCCTCGGCGCTGATTTCCTCGCCGGTGGCGGCCTTGACCAAAGGCGGGCCGGCGAGAAAGATTGTGCCCTGGTTGCGCACGATCACGCTCTCGTCGGACATCGCGGGCACATAGGCGCCGCCGGCGGTGCAGCTGCCCATCACGCAGGCGATCTGCGGGATGCCTTTGGCGGACATATTGGCCTGGTTGAAGAAGATGCGGCCGAAATGGTCGCGGTCGGGGAAGACCTCGGCCTGGTGCGGCAGGTTCGCGCCGCCGCTATCGACGAGGTAGATGCACGGCAGCCGGTTGGCCTCGGCGATCTCCTGCGCGCGCAGGTGCTTCTTGACCGTCATCGGATAATAGGTGCCGCCCTTCACCGTGGCGTCGTTGCACACGATCATGCACTGGCGGCCCGAAACACGGCCGATGCCGGCGATCATCCCTGCGCCGGGGATTTCGCCATCGTACAGATCACACGCCGCCAGCTGGCCGATCTCGAGGAACGGCGAGCCGGGATCGAGCAGCCGCTCGACCCGCTCGCGCGGCAGCAGCTTGCCGCGCGCGGTGTGCCGCTCGCGCGACTTGATGTTGCCGCCGAGCGCGGCCTCGGCGACCTTGCTCCACAGCTCATCGCGCAGGGTGATGTTGTGCGTATATGCTGCGCGGTAGGCATCTGAATTCGTGTCGATCTTGGTATCGAGCGTGGGGGCTGTCATATTTAAAATCCTCCCCTGCAAGGGGAGGGGGACCGCGAAGCGGTGGAGGGGTGTCCACGACTACGCGAGGGTGACACCCCTCCGTCATCGCGATGCGATGCCACCTCCCCTTGCAGGGGAGGACTGACCTGCGCCATCACCATCACCGCGCTCCGATCAGTTCGCGGGCGATCAGGAACCGCCGGATCTCGTTCGTCCCCGCCCCGATGTCGTACAATTTCGCATCGCGCAGGAAGCGCTCCACCGGCCAGTCGGTGGTGTAGCCCGCACCGCCCAAAGCCTGGATCGCCTCGAGCGAGCACTTCACCGCGTTCTCGCTGGCGAGCAGGATCGCGCCGGCGGCATCGAACCGCGTGGTCTTGCCCGCATCGCACGCGCGCGCCACCGCATAGACATAGGCGCGCGTGCTGTTCAGCGCGACGTACATGTCGGCGACCTTGGCCTGCACCATCTGGAACGATCCGATGGGCGAGCCAAACTGCTTGCGTTCGCGCACATAAGGCAGCACCACATCAAGGCACGCCTGCATGATGCCAAGCGGCCCCGCGGCGAGCACCGCGCGCTCATAGTCCAGCCCGCTCATCAGCACGCCGACGCCGCCGTTCAGGGGCCCCATGATGTTCTCTTCCGGCACGAAGCAATCGTTGAACACCAGTTCCGCCGTGGGGCTCCCGCGCATGCCCATCTTGCTGATCTTCTGGCCGATCGAGAACCCCGGCATGCCCTTTTCGATAATGAACGCGGTGATCCCGCCCGATCCCTCACCGGTCTTGGCATAGACGATCAGCGTGCTCGCATAAGCCGCGTTGGTGATCCAGAACTTGGTGCCGTTGAGCCGGTATCCGCCATCGACCGCGCTGGCCTTCAGCTTCATCGAGACCACGTCGGAGCCCGCGCCCGCCTCGGACATCGCCAGCGACCCGACCTGCTCGCCCGAGATCAGCCCGGGCAGATACTTGGCCTTCTGCTCGGCATTGCCCCAGCGGCGCAGCTGGTTGACGCACAGGTTCGAGTGCGCGCCGTAGCTCAGCCCCAGCGAGGCGCTCGCGCGGCTGACCTCTTCCATCGCGATGACATGCTCGAGATAGCCCAGGCCCAGCCCGCCGTCTTCCTCGCTGACCGTGATGCCGTGCAGCCCGAGCGCGCCCATCTGCGGCCACAGCTCGACCGGGAACCAGTCCTCGGCGTCGATCTTGGCCGCAATCGGCGCGATCTTGTCTGCGGAAAAGCGCGCGGTGGTGTCGCGGATCATGTCCGCAGCCTCGCCAAGCGCGAAGTCGAATTCGGGGAGCGTCGACATGCGATAGGATCCTCTCGTTTGTTCTTCGATTGAAGCGGCTTTTAGGGCGCACGGTCAACAAAGGAAAATTGATATTGAAAGGGGTTTATCCTAGACGCTGTCTATGATCGAACGCTATCTGCTGCGCTACTTTCTTGCTGTCGTCGAGCACGGCAATTTTACGCGCGCGGCCGAGAGCTGCAACGTGACCCAGCCGACGCTGTCGGTCGGCATCGCGCGGCTGGAGGAGAGCGTGGGGCAGCGCCTGTTCCACCGATCGAACCGGCGGGTCGATCTGACGCCGACCGGTGCGCAGTTCGCCGAGCATGCGCGCCGGATCGAGGCGCAGTTCAACCTGGCCGAACAGGCGATGAAGCAGCGCCGGCCCGAGGCGATCATCCGGCTGGGCGTGCTCTCCACCCTGCCCAGCGCGATCATCGCCGCGATCGCCGGGGCGCTGGGCGGGATCGAGGGGATCCGCACCGAGTTCGTCGAGGGCCGCGCGAGCGAATTGCAGGACCGGCTCGACGCCGCGCGGATCGACATGGCGATCATCACCGAGCCGCAGGGCCGCCACCGCGCGCAGTTCATGCCCGTGGCAACCGAGGGCTACAGCCTCGCCCTGCCCGCCAGCCACCCGCTTGGCCAGCGCGCGACGATCGCCGCGCACGAGCTCGCCGACAACGTGATGCTGGTGCGCCGCCACTGCGAGCTGCTCACCGCGACCAGCCAGCACTTCACCGCGCGCGGCGTCCGCCCCTTCTTCGCCGCCCGCTCGCGCAACGACGACCGCATCCTGGCACTGGTCGCAGCAGGCGTGGGCGTGACGGTGATGCCGGATTGTTTTGGCGCACCGGGCGTGGCGCGGGTGCCGATGGAGGACTTCGCGCATGTGCGGACTTTGGGGGTGTTGATGCAGGAAGCGGGTGCGGTGCCCGAGGCGGTGGTGGCGCGGGTGCGTGCGGTGCTGGGGGAGCGGATTGGTGGGGAGTGGGGGGATGGAGTATAGCGTGTTGCTGATATTTTACGGTTGCGCGTTACGTCAGGGCTGCGCCAGATGCAGATTGTCAATCAAAACGCGAGGACATTCATCCTTCAACTTTATCGTCAGGTGACTTTGGGATCGAAGCCAGTCGAGCGAGTTTCCACTCGATCTGGTTCTGATGTCCACACTTAATACACTTGATATTCGCCGGTTCCTCGTAACGCATTTCAAAAAGCTTGCTCCTAGGCGCGAGCATCATTTTTCCACAACCTTCGCAGGGAATTTTTATTGTATCCAACTGGAATATGAAACTTCCATCGTCATCAACCGTCACTTTGTAACTGCGGCTACAACTTTCGCTAAAGCACGAAACAATCTGATCGACCTTGAGCAAGCCTGCCCGTCGCCTATTTTTTTGTCCACAAGGGCATTCGAACGAAACCTCATCGCCAAACCCCGAAAATATCATTGTGCCTTTTGCGAGGCGTTCAAGCTCCCCTACAACCTCGGCAACTTTTGCACGTGTCTTCAACCTGTCACCATAAGCAGAGATCTGATCATCGCGATGCTCCGGTACACGCACATGCAGCGCAAGATTTGAGAGGGCCTGCCATAAGGAAGCTATATGTTGGGGTTTGAATCCAACCTCCGTTCCAACCTCTACGTAGTCTTCGTCCTCTGGCTTGACACCTTCACGCGCCGGACCTTTGCTGATTGACAGGGTTTTTGTGAGAGCCACACTGCCATCTACTTCTTCCATTATTCGTTTTACGACATGGCGTGGTGTCCAGGCCTTTAAGTCCGCATGGGAGATGTAGTCATGACGTTGCCGCAATCGGTCATAGCAAACCTTTTCAAGTGCAAGTCTAGCCTCGAGTGCAGCATAGCATACACTTGCGTCTGTATCCTCGTGAAGAAGAGCATTTATGCGCTCGATAATTTTTTCTATGTTCACCATCGTGATACTTTTTCATAGTTCTTTAGCGTAGCCATTATTCTGAATACTGGTGCCCAAATTTTATTTTCTGATTTGGAATGGAAATCACCGAGGCTATATCGCTACACATCGCTCGTGCAGCTAATTACTGGTACAGCCAACCCTACCCTAACACCGCCAACCCATGCTTCTGTACAACCGCCAGAAGTTTGAGCGCCATGCCGCTGGGTCGTTTGGCGCCGGTCTCCCATTTCTCGACGGTACTTTCGCTGGTGTTGAGATAGCGCGCAAACACCGGCTGGCTCACGCGATGGGCTTCGCGCAGTTGCTTGATCTGTTCGGGTTTGAAGGCGGGCGGCGCTGCCAGGCAGGTCTCGTCGAAAGTGCGCATGGTCGCCTTGTCGATGGCCCCCACCTTTCGCAGTGCTGAGGCGGAGGCGTGGATCGCCTCGAACGCATCGCTCTTGAATTTAGTTTTGGTCGTCATTGCAAATCTCCATGATGTCGCCATCGGCAAGCAACCGCACGATCTGGGCATCGGTCAGCGTCTCGTAAATTTTGGCCAGCTTCCGAAAGGCTGCCAGTTCATGATCCTCGATGTTGGCCCTGTCCTTCTTTGCGAACAGATATTCATACATCCAGTGTCGCCCCGCCTTGGCGACAATGATCGCGCGATGCTGGTTTTTGTTGAGGCGCTTTTTGAAAACGCCGCCGCCAAGATCATCGGCCTGCCCCTTCATGACCTGCGCAATCGCGTCGCACAATTCGTCGTCAGAAATGCGCGCCTTCCGCGCCGCTTTAGCGAACCAAGCGGTTTTGAACACGCGGGCAGGTGTCGAGGCAACCGCATTCATGAACTAAAAGGTAGCACTGAGTGCTGGGTATTGTCAATGCGCCAGCCACCTCACCCTATTCGGGAAGATCCGTCACCGCCCGAACTCCGGCCGCCCCATCGCGCGGCCGTAGAGCGCGGCGTACCGCTCCAGCATCTTGCGCTCGTCGAACTCGGCCTCGGCCTTTGCGCGGTTCGCGGCGCCGAGCGAGGCGCGCAGCGCGGGGTCGCTCGCGAGGCGGCGTAGGTTGTCGATCAGCCCCGCCTCGCTGCCCGGTTCGCCGAGCAGGATCGCGTTGTCGGGCGCGACCATGTTGGCGACGTCGCCGATCATCGGCGCGGCCATCGGCAGCCCCGCCGCCATCGCTTCGATCACCGAGATCGGCTGCTGCTCGCTGTCCGACGACAAAGCGAAGATATCGAACAGGCCGACAAAACGCGCAGGCGCCTTGAGGAAGCCCGGCATCAGCAGGCGGTCGGAGAGGCCGACGCGGGCGGCTTCGGCTTCGATCGTGGCGCGCTCGGGCCCCTCGCCGACGATCACCAGCCGCACCGGCATGTCGAGCGCGGCGACGGCGCGGATCAGGCGGGGCAGGTTCTTGACCGCGCGAAGGCCTGCGAGCGTGCCGATGACGATCTCGCCATCGCGGCGCTGGAAGCCGGGCATCGCGCCGCGCTGCGGGCGCTTGGCGTAGGCGGCGATATCGATGCCGTTGGGGATGCGGCGCACCCGGGTCGTAGGCTGCTTCCACACATCGAAGGCGATCCGCTCGAGCGTGTACGAAGGCACGACCAGCGCCTCGGTGCGCGCCAGCGCGACCATGCGGAACCAGTTGCGCTTGCGCTTGAGCCGCACCGCCTCGTCCTCGTTGAAGCCGTCCTCGTGGTGGATCACCGGCGGCAGCCTGGTCTGCCCGGCAAACAGCGTGCGCGCCATCACCCCGTCCATCGCGCCCCAGTTATAGCTGCAGATCAGATCGAATTTCTTGAAATACTCGACGAATTGCCGGTAGCGCGCGATGCTGGGCTTGCCCGCGAGAGACGGCGCATCGGCCGGGAAATCGGCGCGGATGCCCGGCGCGATGCTGCCCCGCGCGCCCAGCGCTCCGGGCACCGCGGTGAGGATGGTGTGGTGAGCTGCTGGCCCAAAATGGTTCATCAGCCGCACCGCGCGCGCCTCCTTGCCGCCCAGATCGAACGTGCTGTGCAGGTGGAGGATGCGCGCGGGCTTTGCGGGGATCTTGACGGCAGGCTTCATGGCGGCGGCTATAACCGCTTAAGGTTGCGTCGCAAGCGCCGCCGCATCGACCCTGGCGAGCAGCGTGTCGATCGCCTCGGCTACCTCGGGCTCCTCGAGCGAGGGCGCATGGCCCTTGTTGGCCACGGTGAGCAGACGCGCGTGCGGCAGCAGATCGAGCATCCTTTGGGCGGTTGGCACGCTGAACAGGTCGGACAACGCGCCGCGCACGATCAGCACCGGCGCCGGCGCAAGCCCGGCGAGCGCGGGCCACAGGTCCACGCCTGCCTCGCCGCCCGGAACCGCGAACGGCTCTGCGATCCTCATGTCGTAATCATAGACGATGCGCCCGCCCGGCCCCACCTTCATCGCCTTCTTGGCCATGTCCAGCCAGTCGCTGACGGTGTTGCCGGGGAACACCGCGCCCTGCACCTCGGATAGCGCGCGCGCGGCGTGCATCCAGGTGGGGAACGAGCGCCCTTGCCCCACATAATCGCGGATCCGCGCCAGCCCTGCCGGCTCGATCTGCGGCCCGACATCGTTGAGCAATGCACCGACCACTCGGCCAGGCCGGGTCGAAGCGAGCAGCATGGTGATCAGCCCGCCCAGCGACGTGCCGATCGCCACGAAGCGGTCGATCGCCTGCTCGCGCAGCAGCGCCTCCATGTCCTGGACATAGGTCAGGGGCACATAGCTCATCGCATCCTTGGCATAGGCGCTGTCGCCGCGCCCGCGCAGGTCCACGCAGATCACCCGCCAGTCGCCCGCCAGTCGCGCTGCGACCTGTTCGAAATCGCGTGCGTTGCGGGTGAGCCCGGGGATGCAGATCACCGGGGGGCGGTGCGCGTTTTCGGGGCGCGCGGGATAATCGCGGAAATGGAGCCGCAGGCCGTCGTTCGACCACCAGAAACCATCGCTATAGGGTCGATCGGGCTTGGTCATGGTTGCGCTGGCTCCGTTGCACCCCCACTATCGCTGGATGACATCAGAACCGCAAGCCGCTTCCACCCGCGCCGATCCCGCGATCCTCTCGATTGCCGATGCCATCGCCCACCCGGTCAAGGCGGCGGATTTCCCGCAGACGGTGCTGCACTTCCGCAACGACCGGCATGCGGCGACCGTCGGGCTCGACACGCTGGACGATGCAGCCTGGGCGCGACATTTCGGGCGGTTCGAGCCTTTGCCCGGCAACCTGCCGCAGCCGCTGGCGCTGGCCTATCACGGCCACCAGTTCCGCAACTACAATCCGCAGATCGGCGACGGGCGCGGGTTCCTGTTCGCGCAGGTCCGCGATGATGCCGGGCGGCTGCTCGATCTGGGCACCAAGGGATCGGGGCAGACCCCGTTCAGCCGCGATGGCGACGGGCGGCTGACGCTCAAGGGCGCGGTGCGCGAGATATTGGCGACCGAGATGCTCGAGGCCTTGGGCGTGCACACCTCCAAGACCTTCTCGGTGATCGAGACCGGCGAGGAACTGTGGCGCGGCGACGAGCCTTCGCCGACCCGCTCGGCGGTGCTGGTGCGGCTGAGCCACAGCCATATCCGCTTCGGCACCTTTCAGCGGATCGCGTACGAGGACGACGCGGCCAAGATGCATCGCGTGGTGCGCTATGCGCTCGACACGCTGTATGACGGCCAAAGCGGAGAGAACGACGCGGCGCTGCTGCTGAACCTCGCGGTCGAGCGCATGGCCGATCTGGCCGCGAGCTATATGGTCGCAGGGTTCGTCCATGGCGTGCTCAACACCGACAACATGAACATCACCGGCGAGAGCTTCGATTACGGCCCGTGGCGGTTCGCGCCGACCTGGCAGCCGGGGTTCACCGCGGCGTATTTCGACCATTCGGGACTCTATGCCTTCGCCCGCCAGCCCGAGGCGATCCACTGGAACCTCGGGCAGCTCGCGGTCGCATTGCGGCTGATCAGCGACGCGCCCCCGCTGATCGCCGCGCTCGAACGCTTCGGGCCATTGTACCAGCAGGCGCTGGTGCGGAGGTTCTGCTGGCGGCTGGGGGTGGTCAGCCAGGGGCTCGAGGCCGACCGCGCGCTCGTCGCGGCGGCCGAGGCGGTGATGATGCAGGGCGGTGTCGGGATCGACGCGTTCTTCTTCGCGTGGATGGGCGATGCGGTGCCCGCGTGCCCGGCGTACCTGGTCGGCACCGAGAGCGAGCCTTTGTGGGCGGCGTTCGGCGCGATCAAGGCGAGCTATGCTGCGGCGCAGACGCGTGATCATGCGTACTGGCACGGCGATGCACCACAATCGATGCTGATCGACGAGGTCGAGAGCCTCTGGGCCGCAATCGCCGAGCGCGACGACTGGGCGCCGCTGTTCGCCAAGGTCGAGGCGGTCAGGGCGATGGGGGATGCGCTAAAGGGTTGATAAAATCCTCCCCGAGCTTGTCTCGGGGAGGGGGACCGCCGTCCAAAGGTCGGGGGTGGAGGGGAAGCGGGATGGCACGTCATCGGCAGGGCTGCACTATCCCGCTGCCCCTCCACCACCCGCTGCGCGGGCGGTCCCCCTCCCCCAGCAAGCTGGGGGAGGATTTGGTGCCTAACCCAACCAAACCACCGCCGTATGGATCGTCAGGCCCACCAGCCCGCCGACCAATGTGCCGTTGATGCGGATGAACTGGAGGTCCTTGCCGACGGCGGTTTCGACGCGGTCGGTGATCGTGCGCGCGTCCCAGCGGTGGACGGTCTCCGACACCAGGCGCACGATCTGGTCGCCATAGCGGTTGGCGATGCCGACCAGGGTGCGGCGCGCGAAGCGGTTGATCTGCAGTTGCATCCGCGCATCGTTCTGCAGCGATTCGCCGATCTGGCGCAGGCCGTCGCCGAACTGGCCGGAGAGCGCATGGTCGGGGTCTCGCGCGGCGCGGATCAGCGCGGTGCGGCTGCGCTCCCAAAGGCCGTCGAGCCAGCGCGCCATCGCGGGATTGGCCAGCATCTCGGCCTTGATGCCGGCGACCTTGGCCTGCATGTCGGGATCGTTGAGCAGCCGGTAGGCCATCGTCTCGAGCCCCTCCTCGACCTTGTGACGCAGCGGGTGATTGGTGTCCTCGGCCATGTCGAACAACAGGTTGTGCAGCCCATCGACGATTCCGGTCGCGAGCCGCTCGTCGAGTCCGGTCCAGCGCATGATGGTGTTGGCGCGGTTGCGCACCATATCGCGCAGCAGCTCTTCGTTGGCAAACAGCGTGCGCTGGGTCCATTTGATGATCCCATCCATCAGCGGCAGATGGCGGTTGTCGGCGATCGCGGCGGTCAGGATCTGGCCGAGCAGCGGCGCGACATCAAGCTTGTCGAGCTGGACACGCAGCGCCTCCTTGGCATTGCCGCCGAGCCGGTCCTGATCGAGCGATTCGAGCACATCGGCGATCATGTTCGACGCGCCCAGCCGCAGCCGCCCCTCGCCGCCGGTCGGCTGAACCAGGAACCGCCCCGCTGCCGAGGCGACATTCATCATGCGCATCCGCCGCGCGACCACCAAAGGCGTCAGGAAATTGCTGCGCAGGAACTGCGCCATCGTGTCGCCGATACGGTCCTTGTTGCGCGGAATGATCGCGGTGTGCGGGATCGGCAAGCCCAAAGGATGGCGGAACAGCGCGGTGACCGCGAACCAGTCGGCCAGCCCGCCAACCATCGCCGCTTCGGCAAAGGCGCGGACATAGCCCCAGCGCGCATCTACGTTGCCCTCGGCCCAATGGGTCGCGACGAACACGCCCGCCATCACCACCAGCATGCCGGTGGCGATAGCCCGGATGCGCCAAGCGGGGTCAGCGCTTCTTGGCAAGGCTCGGGCGGTCATGGCAGGTATCCGCCGCTCACTCCGCAGGCTGAATCCCGTGCGGCTTGCCCCCAGCCATCAACGCCTTATCATCGGCGTTATCGCCGGGCTTGTAGGTAAGGAACTTGTTGCGCAGCCACGGGCCGACGCGCTTTTCCACGCCATCGGCAAGGCTGAAGCCCGCCGGCACGATCACCAGCGTCAACAGCGTAGAGACGACAAGCCCGCCGATCACGACGATGCCCATCGGCGCGCGCCATGCGCCATCGCCCGAGAGCGACAGAGCGGTGGGCACCATGCCTGCGGTCATCGCCACGGTGGTCATCACGATCGGCTGCGCGCGCTTGTGCCCGGCCTCGAGGATCGCCTCGAGCTTGGGCACGCCGCGGTGCATTTCCTCGATGGCGAAGTCGATCAGCAGGATCGAGTTCTTCGACACGATCCCCAGCAGCATCAGCACCCCGATCAGCACCGGCATCGAAAGCGGCTCGCCGAGCACCCAGATCAGGAAGATGCCGCCAAGAGGCGCAAGCGCCAGCGAACCCATGTTGACCAGCGGCGACATCAGCCTCTTGTAAAGCAGCACCAGCACCGCAAACACCAGCAGCACGCCCGAGACCAGCGCGATGATGAAGTTCACCGCAAGCTCGGCCTGCCATTCCTGTTCGCCAAACGGCTTGTTGCCCACGCCTGTCGGCAGGTTCTTCATGATCGGCAGATTGTTGATCGCGGTCATCGCCTCGCCGGTCACCACGCCCGGCGCCCGGTCAGCACCCACGAAGACACGCCGTTCCTGGTTGTAGCGCTGGATGGTGGTCGGGCCCGAGCCAAACGAGATATCCGCCACCCGGCTGAGCGGCACCGAGCCGCCTGCTGCAGTCTGCACCGGAAGGTTCTGGATCGTGTTGAAATCGTTGCGCGATTCCTTGGGCAGCACGACACGGATCTGGATCTGGCGATCAGACAGCGAGAAGCGGGCCGAGTTCTGCTCGATCTCGCCCAAAGTCGCGATGCGGATCGCCTGGCTGAGCGCGGCGGTGGTGATACCCAGCTGCGCAGCCAGATCGGCACGAGGCTTGATGATGATTTCCGGGCGACGCATGTCGGCGTTCACGCGTGGTCCGGTGATCTGCTTGAGGCCCTTCATCTGCTCCACCAGGACCCCAGCGGTCTGGTAGAGTTTATCGGGGTCGGACCCGGTAAGCATGATCGAGATGTCGCGGTTGGTGCCGCCGCCACCCGATTGCGAGGCAAAGGTCACGCGCGCATCGGGAATGCTCTGCAACGTCGGCGCCAGGTCGCGCTCGAAGTCGAACGACTTCTTCTTGCGATCCTTCTTCAGCGTCACGAAGATCGTGCCGTTGCCTTCGCGGATGCGGATCAGCGCGCGTTCGACCTCGGGCTGCTGGTACATGATCGCGGCCACCTTGTCGGCAACCACCTCCGTCTGCTCGAGCGTGGTGCCCGGCACCATCTCGATCTGGATGCGGCTGTTGTCTTCGTCCGTGGTCGGCTGGAACTGCGCCGGGGTGCTGGCAAACAGCACGATCGTGACGAGAAACGCCAGCAGGCCGATTCCCATCATCCAGATACGGTGATCAAGAAAGATCGAGATGAACTTGCGCCCGAAACCCGGGTTCTCGCCGCGATAGGCCTGCGCACGACGCTTATCGAGCGACCAGTTGAGCATCCGCATATAGCGGTCCATCAATTTGCCCTCGCCGTGCGCGGCGTGGCCCTTGGCCTCGAGGAAATAGGCCGCGACCATCGGCGTGATCATACGCGCGACGGCCAAGCTCATCAGCACCGAGACCACGACGGTGATGCCGAAATTCTTGAAGAACTGGCCCGAAATGCCCGGCATCAGGCCCACCGGCAGGAACACCGCAACAATGCAGAACGAGGTCGCGACCACCGCCAGGCCGATTTCGTCGGCAGCGTCGATCGAGGCCTGATAGGCCGATTTGCCCATGCGCATGTGTCGCACGATGTTCTCGATCTCCACGATCGCGTCATCGACCAGCACGCCTGCCACCAGCCCCAAAGCGAGCAGCGAGAGGAAGTTGAGGTTGAAGCCCAGCAGATCCATGAACCAGAACGTCGGGATCGCCGACAAGGGGATAGCGATTGCCGAGATGATCGTCGCGCGCCAGTCGCGCAGGAAGAAGAACACCACAACCACGGCGAGCACCGCGCCTTCGATCATCGAGGCGATCGAGCTTTCATACTGGCCCTTGGTGTAATCCACGCTCGAGCCCAAACGAATGAACCTGACGCCGGGATTCTGCTCCTTGAGTTCGTCCATCGCCTTGATGGCGTCATCATAGACGGTAACGTCGGATGCGCCCTTGGAGCGGGTCATCGCGAAGTTCACCACCTCCTTGTTGCGCACCTTACTGATCGAGGTGGGTTCGCCAAAGCCATCGGTTACGGTCGCGACGTCAGTCAACTTGATCGTGCGCCCGCCGCCCAGCGGAACCTGGATCTGCGACAGCTCGAACGCGGTGTCGGCATTGCCCAGAACGCGCAGCGACTGGCGGGTGCCGCCGACATCGGCGCGGCCGCCTGCGGCATCAACATTGATCTGGCGCAGCGCATTGTTGACCACGCTCGCGGTGACGCCCAGCGCCTGCATCCGCTGAGGATCGAGGATCACCCGGATTTCGCGATCAACCCCGCCGAAGCGATCGACCTCGGCCATGCCATCGATCGACAGCAGCCGCTTGGTCACCGTGTCATCGACGAACCAGCTCAATTGCTCGATGGTCATGTCGTCGGCTTCGACCGCGAAATAGGCGATCGGCTCGCCGGTCGCATCGACCTTGCGCACCGACGGCTCGAGGATGCCTTCGGGCAGGCTGCCGCGGATCTGGTCGACCGCGTTCTTGACCTCGTTGACCGCCTCGATGGTGTCGGTGCCGATCTCGAACTCGACAAACGTATTCGAACTGCCCTCGCTGGCGGTCGAGCTGATGTTCTTGACGCCGTTGATCGAGCGCACGGCTGCCTCGATGCGCTGGGTGATCTGGTTTTCGATCTCGGTCGGCGCAGCGCCGGGCTGCGAGATGGTGATCTGCGCTGCCGGGAAGTCGATGTCCGGGTTGTTGACCACGTCCATCCGCATGAAGCTGAGGATGCCCGCGAACAGCAGTCCTGTGAAGAAGACCAGCGGGATGATCGGGTTGCGGATCGACCAGGCCGACATGTTCCTGAAATTCATCGCTCAATCCTCAACCCGGATGATACCCGGCCCATTCAAAGTTACGCCATCCCAATACAGCCAGATGCAGCGGCCGCGCAAGCAATGCAGCAATATGGCCATGCCCGCATGGGCAAAGCTCCACCGCCCTGCCTCGACCAATGCATGCTCGCGTTCGACGACGGTGAAGCGATCAGCTCCGCTTGGCGCCCTGCATTTGCGGACGCACCGTTTCACCGGGATTGAGGAATCCGCCCGCATAGAGCACCACCCGCTCCGCGCCGGTGATGCCGCTTGCGATCGCGATGCCGCGCGGCGTCACCGTTCCGGTGGTCACGTCGCGCCGCTCGACCTTGTTGTCCTTGCCGACGACATAGACATAACTGCCCTTGTCGTCGCTGAGCACTGCGGATTCGGGCAGCACCGGCGATTGCGAAGAACCGCTGATGACTGCAGCGCTCGCAAAGCCGCCTGGACGCAGCGCCTTGTCATAGGACAGAGCGATCCGAGCGATGCCCTGGCGCGAGGTTTCGTTGATCACCGGCAGCAGCTGCCAGACCTGGCCGGTGAAGGTTTGGCCTGCACCGACGGGACGGACTTCGGCGCGCACGCCGACCGTCAGGTTGGCAAGATCGGCCTCGCCCATCTGTGCGCGCAGTTCCATCTCGCCGCCGGCCGCCAGACGGAACAGCACGCCGGTGCCCGCACCCACGACCTGGCCAGGCTCGACATTGCGCTCGAGCACCAGACCGCCTTCGGGCGCACGGATGTTAAGGCGTCCATTGCGCGCCTGCGCTTCGCGCAGCTGCGCGCGCGCAATCTCGACCCGCGCTTCGGCAGCATCGCGGGTGGCGCGGCGACGATCGACATCGGCCTTGGAGATGAAGCCGCGATCGACCAGCTGCAGCGCACGGTCGAGTTCGCTCTGGGCAAGCACGGCATCGGCCTGGTTGACCTGGATCTGCGCTGCGAGCGAGCGGGCCTGCTGGGTCTGGACGTCCTGATCGATGATCGCCAGCACCTGCCCGGTTTTCACCCAGTCGCCCGGCTGCACGAGCACGCGGACGACCTGGCCGCCCTCGCCGGCGATGCCGACCGGCATTTCGCGGCGCGCCGCCAGCGTTCCGGTTGCGTTGATCACCCGCTCGACCGATCCCGAGCCCGGCACGATCACGGTAACCGCCGGTGCCTGCGAATCACTGCCGCCTGCACCGGCGCTCGCCGCTTCGCCTGCTGCGGTATCGGCATCGCCGCCAAAGAAATACACGCCTGCAGCAATCAACAGCGCAATCGCTATGACGGCGCCGATGATCTTGTTGCGGCGCGACTTTTTCACGGCCTCGTCCGCTTCGGACCCGTAAAGGTCTTCGCTGCGCGCGCTAATCGTATCGCCGCTCATGCTGCTTTCGTAATTCATTGACCGATCCGTCCAAACCACGCCGCCACATGCCCCGTAGCGCGCCGAACCCCGCAGAGCGAGAGCCAGGCCTGCCCTGATCCGGCGGCTTTATCCCGAAATGCAGCAGCTGCGGCATCCGGTTTTCATGGCACTGTGTTATCCAATTAAGTCACCGCGTGCAAGCCAATAAAGCTTCCCGCAGCAGCGGTGCCTTTAGAACGGGACTGTGGTCGTGGCAATTGTCGAACCGTCGCGCACAACAAAACGAGAGGCAGCAAGGCGATGTCGCCCGCTGCCTCCCGTGTCTAGATCAGCATTTTGAAGTAAAGGCTGGTCCGCTGCGCCCGATTAACGTGCGCGACCGCGCTGGACCAGATTGACGATCGCGAGCAGGATGACCGCACCGATAAAGGCGGTGAGCAGAGTCAGCGGATCGAACGCATTGCCGCGCAGACCCTGGCCACCGAGCAGGCTGCCGAGCAGGAAGTGACCGAGGACCGATCCGACACAGCCGACCACGACGTTCCAGAAGATACCCATCTGTGCATCGCGGTTCATCACTTTGCTGGCGAGCCAGCCCATGATGCCGCCCATGATCAGTGCCAGAATCAAACCCATGTTCAGTCTCCCGTTTTTTTTGCGATGCGCCAGGTGGGCGATCATGCCATGGGTTACGGAACAGCGACCAACTGGTTCCGGCGTGCGATGTAATATGTTGCACCAAAGGTGAGACTGGCCAGAGAATTACTGTGCGATGACTGGATCAGGGCAGTAGCGGGTGGGCTAGATCCATTGCGATGTCATTGACCCGCGCGACTTCCAGCGCCCATGCATGCACCTTGTCGATCTCGTCGCCATAAGCGCGGCGGGCGAAGTCCTGTTCGGCGGCACGATCGTCGGCGCTGAAGCTCTGGCCGAATTTCGAATGGCTCGACAGCGCCGGGCCGGCCAGCATCGCTGCCTGGATTTCAGGCGCCTGCGACAGCCCGAAGTGCCGGGTCACCGCCGTCAGCGCATCTGCCTTCCGGCCGGTCAGGGTTTCGCTGTCGAGGGTGCGGACCCGCTCGGGACCCAGCTGCCCGGCGATCTGCGCGAACATGCGATGCTGCACCAGCCAGCCGATCGCCGCCACCTGCAGGTCGCTTTGCCGGAAATAATCCGCCGGGCCAAAGCCCAGATCGACCGTGCCCTCGCGCAGCTGACCCTCAAGCAATTCGCGCGCCCACAGGCGGCACCACAGCCCCTTGCGCGCAACCGACGCCAGAAACACGGGCAGCGGAGCATAAAGCAGCACGGCGTGCGCGTCTGGCCGCAGCGCCATGGCCGCGCCGATCAGCGGGTTGAAGATGTTGGAGGGCTTGATCACCACCGCTTCGTCCGCGCCAAACGGGCGCTGCAGCAGCGCCAGCGATGCATCGAGCACGGCGGCGACCTGCCGACGCTCCGCTCCGCGCCAGCGCCAGCCCATCAGGTCGTTGCACAGCATCGGTTCGGACAGGCCCATGGCCATGCCCGGGACGTCGAGCGCACGCACCAGCATGGTCGAGGCACAGAACGCGGAATGGAAGATGAAATGGACGCGCGCGCGCTCTGCCCCGGCTGCCAGAGCTTCAACCCTGGGGACCGGAACAGTCCGCGACGATTCGCCCAGATATTCGTCGGTCAGGAAGGTCGCCTGGCGGTGCGCCTCGCGGCTCACCTGGCGGAACTGGAAGGCGTCCTGCGCCGCATCATAACGGTGCGCGTGCCACCGGGAATCGCGGACGATGCCGCGCTTTTCGTCGGCCGCCTCAGGCTGGAAATTCGTCATGGCGGCAATCCTTGCCAAGCTGCCGACAGCGTGGCAAGCAGGACGTGGTCGGGGGACAAGCATGAACGGAGCAGTACCAGCAGCAGCGGTCGATCCGGTGGCGCTCAACAGCGCGGGGATGACGGCATTGCGCGAAGGGCGCTATGCAGATGCGGCGGCCGCCTTCACCCGCGCGGTGGCGGCAGACCCGGCAGCGACCGCACTCTGGCGAAACCTTGCCACCGCCAAGCGGTCGCTGGGGGACGATGCAGGCGAACTGGCGGCGCTCGACGCAGCGATCGATGCGGACCGCCGCGATTTCATGGCATGGCTGCGCAAGGCCGAACTGCACCAGCGGCTGAACGATGAGCCACAGGCATTTGCCGCCTGGCAGGCGGTGTTGCAGCTTGCCACGCATCTCGACCCGCTTCCTGATTCACTCGCACCGGTGCTGGCGGAAGGCAGGCGTTTTTCCGACGCCTGCTCGAGCCGCATCGAACAGCGCATTACCCATGATCTGGGCACGTTCAGCGCCAGGATGGACCTGCCAGGCAGCCGGCGGGCGCGGGCGTTCGTCGATGCCGCGCTGGGCAAACGCAAGATTTACACCAACGAATGCCATGGATTGCATTATCCGTTCCTGCCCGCCGACGAGTTCTTCGACGAAGCGCATTTCCCCTGGTTTGCCGATATCGAAGCCAGCACGGAGCTGATCCGCGCCGAGATGGAAGCGCTGCTTGCCAGCCCCGGCGATGCGCTGCGGCCTTATGTGCGGATGGAGAAGGGCAGCCCGCAAAGCAAATGGTCGACGCTGGACCAGTCGCTCGCCTGGGGCGCCTGCTTCCTGTGGGAATACGGCGCCCCCAACCAGCCTGTGCTCGATCGCTGCCCGCACACCGCAGCGGCGCTGGCCAGAATTCCGCAAAGCCATATCCCCGGCCGCGCCCCGACAGCCTTCTTCTCGATCCTCAATCCGCACACGCGCATTCCGCCGCACACCGGGGTCACCAATACCCGGGCGATCATTCACCTGCCGCTGGTGGTTCCGTCGGGTTGCGGGTTTCGCGTCGGCGGGGAAACCCGCGAATGGCAGGTCGGCAAGGCCTTCGCCTTTGACGACACCATCGAGCACGAAGCCTGGAACGACAGTGATACCCATCGCGCCGTCCTGATCTTCGATGTGTGGAACCCGCATCTGACCACCGCCGAGCAGGAGATCATCTGCGGGTATTTTTCGGCCGCCGATGCCAGCGGGTTCAACACCAATCTGGGCTGAACCTATCCGAAAATGTTGCAAGTCATGCGTTTTAAGATATTTGTTTTCCGCAATGCAGCATGATAACATCCGTTTATAAGGGTGGGGAGCTGGCAGGATTGGGTCTGCGGTCGCGCCCGTGGTTGAAGTGGACATCATCCCGATGAAGAATATTGCAATGATTGTTGCCCTGGCCGCTTCGTGCGCCTGGGTTCCCGCTGCCAGCGTGACCGCTTCTGCCAAGGAAGCGGCTGCGAATGACGAGTCGACGGCCGATGACGACAAGATCCGCTGCCGCAAGGTCGAGGTGACCGGTTCGCTGGCGCGCAAGACCAAGGTGTGCCGCACCGTCGCCGAATGGCGCGCGATGAGCGACAAGGGCAACCGCAACGCGCGGGACATCGTCGAGTCGGGCAATGTCTGCACCGGCGGCCCTATGTGCAATGGCGGCTGAGCCGACCGGTTGAGATTGCCTCTGCCGGTTTCCCGCTTTGCGTTCTTTGCCTGACTGGACTAAAGGCCTGTCATCGCGCAGGCTTTGACCCGGCGCAGCGTGGGCTGGATTGATACTCCCCCTTCCCTGCAACGGTGCCTGTATTCCTTTCTGGTTCAAGAATAAAGAATTGCATCTCTATGGCATCGTATAAAGACCCCGGGTTTCAGGAGCGGCAGGCGCTCGCGCAGAAGGCGCGTCAGGCTGCACTCGACAAGCTGAAAGCCAAGCCGGCCCCCGACCCCGAAGTGGTCGCCCAGCGTCTCGCCGCGCAAGCCGCGAAGGAAGAAGCGCAGGCCGCCAAGCGTGCCGAGAAGATCGCCGAGCGCGAGCAGGCCAAGCTGGATGCCGCTGCCAAGATCGCCGCTGCCGAGGCCGAGGCCGAGCAGGCTGCGCTGCAGGAAGTCGAGACCGAGGCTGAAAAGAAGCTCAAGCGCGATGCGCGCTATGCGGCGCGCAAGAAGCGCAGATAACACCGGTCTACCCTCATGGTCCCGCGCGAGCTCCTCGCCACCGCTGATGTTCCGGGTGGTGGCGACCCGCTGCGGTTGATCCGCCGGGGCAGCGAATATTCGATCATGCTCGGCGCCAACGAGCTGATGAACAGCAGGCTCAGCGGCTCGGAAGAGGCGCTCGCCACGCTGGCACAGGCCCGGCTGACAGGGGTCACCAAACCCCGCGTGCTGATCGGCGGGCTGGGCATGGGCTTCACGCTCCGGGCAGCGCTGGCCGCCTTCGGCCCGCTAGCGACGATCTCGGTCGCAGAGCTTGTCCCGGAAATCGTCGACTGGGCACGCGGACCGATGGCGCATCTGCACGATGGCACGCTCGACAGTGCGCAGGTGCAGGTCCGCATCGAGGATGTCGGCGCGCTGATCCGCGCCTCCAAAACCCATTTCGACGCAATCCTGCTCGATGTCGACAACGGCCCCGACGGGCTGTCGCGCGAAGGCAACGATGCACTCTACACGCTTGTCGGCCTTGCCGAAGCCCGCGCGGCACTGCGTCCCGGCGGGGTGCTGGCCGTCTGGTCGAGCGGGCCCGATCCGCGCTTTACCGCAAGGCTGCGCAAGGCGGGGTTCGACGTGACCGAAGAGACCGTCCGCGCCACCGCATCGGGGCGCGGCGCACGGCACACCATCTGGATCGCGGTAAAGCGCAGTTAGTTTCAACAACACTCACCGTCATTCCCGCGAACGCGGGAATCCCGCTTGTGCGCGACGGTGGCAAAGAAGCGGGACCCCCGCCTTCGCGGGGGTGACGGGCAATATGCGTCAGGTCTCACCCCGCTCGCGCCATTCCCCCGGCTCCGGCTCGATCCCGTAGGGCTTGACCAGCGTCCAGACATGATCGGGGATCATCGCCTTCATCTTGGCCGGCGCAGCGCGGCGCAGGTGGAGCACGGTTTCGACCGCCTTCATCTCGAGCCGCGCGCGAGCAAATTCGCTCCCGCGCGGACCGACGCGCGGCATCAGCCAGCCGAAGACCTTGCGCATGAATTTGGGCATCCGCCGCAACGGCAGCCCGCCTGCGGCAAGCTCGGTGTTGGTCTTGAACCCCTTGACCGGCCCTGCCCTTTTTCCCGCGCTGGTCACCTCGGCGGTGCGCAGTTCGTCGCCGAGCAGCTGCATCAGCTCCTCGCCGCGCGCGTTGCGCACCAGCAGCCACTGATTGCCCCGCCCCGCCATGTACCCCACCGTGATGTCGGCGAGCACATTGGTGTAATCGACGCAGGTGCGGCAGGTCAGCGGGAAGAAATCGCCCGGCAGGTCCGAAATCGGCAGCTGCAGGAACGGGATTTCGCGGGTCTTGCCATCATCGAAGCGCAGCTCGACATGATAGTCGGCGCGGAACTCCAAATAGCTGATCGTCTCTGGGGCGTCGGAGAGCAGCCCCAGGAACGTATGGAAGTTCTCGGTGGTGGTGTTGTCCGAACACGGCGTGCCGATGACGTAGATGCGATCGAACCCCAGCTCCGCCTCGAGCGCGCGCAATGCGTGAATCTGGCACGGGATGCCGATCACCGCGATCCGCCGGTGCCCTGCCGCGCGCGCGGGCTCGAGCAGCGCCAGCAAGGGGGCATAGCCCATGCGCATGCCGCGCACCTTTGCCATGTCCTCAGCCCGCGTGACCAGCATCGGCAGCGGCCGCCAGCGATCATCGGGGTGCGGACCGACCGCCAGCACCGCATCGACCGCTCCGGTTTCGAGCAGCCGCGCCCCGATGCGGGTGGTGATGCCGGTCCATTGCGCGCCCGGCGAAGGCGGAACCAGCTCGGCCGTCACCATGCGGCGATAGTGGCCGAAGAACAGTTCGTCCCCCTTGGCAGCGTCGCGCGCGCGGCCATGCACCTGGCGTTCGAGCTTCGGGTAATCGGGCTGGATGAACTGGCACGCCCGCCCGCACGCCTTGGGGTCGCTGGTCCGCGATATGCCGCAATCGGTGCAAAGCGTGCGCGGGACGGCAGGGGCGAAATCGACCGTCAGGATGTGCGGGTTGGGCGCGGGTGATGTGTCCATTGCAATTGACACTAGCGGGCTGGATGCCGGACGGCAAACGGTCCCTTTCCTATCATCACCCCAGCCATGTTCAGGGCAACTTCCCACGAGGTTAATTTGCAGCTAGTCTTCGTGCGTGATGCGAAAGGCAGAAGACATGCAATGGTCCAGCACCGAGCAGCAGGGGTGTATCGTCGCGAGCCCTGATGGCCGGGTTGACGAGGCAACGGCGCAGGCATTCACCGAACATCTGGCAGAGAGCGTGGCGATGGCCGCCGAGTCGGCGAACCGCAAGCTGATCGTCGATTTCGCCGGGCTCGATTACATGTCGTCGCGCGGTCTGCGCGCACTCACACTCGCCAAGCGCCAGGCGGATACCGCCGGCGTCACCATGGCACTGGCGCGGCCCAACGCGGTGATGCGCGAAATTCTGGCGATCAGCCGCTACGACAAGCTGTTTACGGTAAGCGATACGATCGAGGGCGTGCTTTAGCAGGGTCCTTAAAACCAAGGGGGGGTGCGGATGCTGGTCCGGTTCTGGGGAACACGCGGGTCCTTGCCGGTGGCGGCGACAGCGTCGATCGTGCAGGACAAGGTCGCTCACGCACTGCTCGCCGCATCGGGCCGCAGCTTTGCCGATATCGATGAGGCCCGCGCCTTTACCCGCGACGAACTGGACTTCGCCACCGGCGGCACCTTCGGCGGGGCGACCACCTGTGTCGAGATCGAGGCGGGCGATTCCGATGCGGGCGATCCGTTCATCATCTGCGACATGGGCAGCGGGCTTCGCGGATTCGGACTCGATGCTATGCGCCGTTGTGCCGGTGGCCATGCGCGGGTCTATCACTTCTTCATGTCGCACCTGCACTGGGACCATATCATGGGCTTCCCGTTCTTCGTGCCTGCGTTCGACCCCAATGCGCACATCATCATCCATTCGGGCCATGCCGATGCCGAGACTGCGCTCCGCCGCCAGCAGGAGGAAATTTCGTTCCCGGTGGCGTTCGATTGGCTGCGCGCCAAGATCGAGTTCCGCACGCTCGAGCCCGGCGAGGTCTATTCGATCGGCGTGGTGCAGGTCGAGGTGATGGAGCAGCACCATTCGCACAGCAGCTTCGGCTATCGCTTCACCGACGCCGCCGGCAAGGTCGCGGTGTTCAGCACCGACAGCGAGCACAAGATGGAGAAGATGCAAGGCGAGGCCGATGTCGAGGCGTTCTTCAGCAACGCCAATCTCGTAATCTGCGATACGATGTATTCGCTCGCCGACAGCGTCTCGATGAAGGAAGACTGGGGTCATTCGAGCAACATCGTCGCGATCGACCTGTGCCATGGCGCGCGCGCAAAAAGGCTGGCGCTGTTCCACCACGAGCCGGTCTATTCGGATGCCGACATCGCGCGGATGCACGCCGAGAGCATCCGCTATGAGGAACTGACCCGCGAGCATGCTCCGCTGGAGGTGCTGTGCGCCTATGACGGCCTTGAAGTCGCCCTCTAGCGCGGCTGCGCTCCCCTCGCGCACCTTGTGGCTGGCGGCGCTGGCGGGGTTTGCCGCAGCAGCCTTGCTGAGCCTCGCGCTTAGCCCGCGGGTGCAGAATGCGGTTTTCGATGGCTGGCAGCGGATCGCCCCGCGCGACCTTTCGGCCAGCGATGTGCGCATCGTCGCGATCGGCGATGAGAGCCTTGATGTTATCGGCAGCTGGCCCTGGCCGCGCCGGGTATTCGCGACGCTGACCCAGCGTCTCACCGAAGGCGGCGCCAGCGCGATCGGCTTCGATATCATCTTTGCCGAGCCCGATGCGGTCAGCCCCTCGCGGTTTTCCCGGCTCTATCCGCCCGACAGCGCTGCGGCCGAAGCCTGGCTCGGCCAATTGGGCAGCATGGACGACGAGTTTGCCGAAGCGATCAGCACCGCGCCGGTGGTGCTCGGCCGCGCCGGGGTCACGCTGGGCGGCGCCGACCCTGCCGAGCTCAGCCAATGGGCGACGATCACCGGCAAGCCGCCCGCTGCCATGCCCCGCTTTCCGCTGGTGCAGCGCAACCTCGATACGCTCGAGCAGCGCGCGGCGGGCTTCGGGCTGCTCAACGGCAAGCCCGATGGCGACGGCCGGGTGCGCGGCGTGCCCTTGGTGCTGCAGACAGGCGATGCGGTGGTGCCTGGGCTGGCGCTCGAGCTGGCGCGGGTCGCGCTGGAGCAGCAGAGCGGCGCGGATGCTGAGATCACGCTGACCCCTGGCATGTTGCGGGTCGGCGACCGCGCTATCCCGGTGGACAGTGAGGGCCGGATGCGGCTGCACTTTGCCGAAATCCCGCAAGCCCATGTCTATTCGGCGATCGAGATCCTGTCCGAGGACTTCGATCTGACCCAGCTGCGCGGCAAGATCGTGATCGTCTCGCTGACCGCCGAGGGGTCGCCCGACATCGTCGCGACGCCCTTGGGATCGGAGATGTTCGGCGTGCTGGTGCAGGCGCAGGCGGCCGACGCGATCCGGCGCGGCGGTTGGCTGGTGCGCCCCGCGTGGGCCCAAGTGGCGGAATGGGCGGCAGGCGCGCTGCTCGCGATCATCCTGCTGCTGCTCGCCGCGCGCCAGACGCGAGGGCGGATGACATGGGGCGTGCTGGCGGCGGCGGTCGTGATCCTGCCGCTGGCGAGCTGGATGCTGTTCCGCTTTGCCGACACACTGTTCGATCCCGTTCGCCCGCTGCTGCTGGGCAGCGGCGCGGCGCTCGCGGTGTTCGGCGCGCTGTTCCGCGAGGCGAGGCGCGAGCGCGCGGTGCTGCGCGATGCGCAAAGCCGCACCGAAGGCGAATTGGACGCCGCTCGCGCTATCCAGCTGGGGATGCTGCCCGACCGCGCCGCGTTGGCCAGGCTCGACCCGCGCATCGACATCTCCGCGCAACTCGAAGCGGCCAAGTCGGTGGGCGGGGATTTCTACGACATCATCCCGCTCGACAAGGACCGAGTGGTGATCCTGATCGCCGACGTCACCGGCAAGGGCGTGCCTGCCGCGTTGTTCATGGCATTGTCCAAGGCGTTGTCGCGCAGCGCGATGCTGCGCAGTCCCGGCGATCTGGCCGATACCGCCGCGATGCTCAACGCCGAGCTGATGCGCGACAGCGGCGATGCGCTGGGGCTGACGATGCTGCTATGCCTGATCGATCTTGCCACCGGGCGGGTCGAGATGGTCAATGCCGGGCACGACAATCCGCTGCGGATCACCAACGCGGGCGAGGTGATTGACGAGCCGCTCGAGGGTGGTCCTCCATTCTGCATCATGGATTATCCTTGGCCGTCCGAACACCTCACGCTGCTGCCCGGCGAGGCGCTGGTGCTGATCACCGATGGCGTGACCGAGGCGCAGAACGCGCACGAGCAACTGTTCGGCACCCAGCGGACCCGCGATGCGCTGGTCGCCGATCAGTCGAGCGCGGCTCAAATGGTCGCCACATTGTGCGACGCCGTGCGTGCGTTCGAGGCGGGCACCGACCCCAGCGACGACCTCACCGTGGTTGCCTTCCGCTATCTGGGTGCTAATCGGGCCTGATCACAGGAGGCCCCATGTCCGACATCGCAAGACCCAGGCGCAGCGCGCTGTATATGCCCGCCTCCAACCCGCGCGCGATCGCCAAGGCGCGCAGCCTGCCTGCCGATGTGATCATCCTCGATCTCGAAGACGCGGTCGCGCCCGAGGCCAAGGAGGACGCGCGTGATGCCGCGATCGCTGCCGCGGCAGAGAGCGGTTTCGGCAACCGTGAGCTGGCGATCCGGATCAATGCGCTCGACACGCCCTGGGGCAAGGATGACCTCGCCGCCGTTGCGCATGCCGATATCGACGCGGTGCTGGTGCCCAAGGTCTATCGTCCGACCGACATCACCGCGTGCAACGCTGCGCTCGCTGATGCGCCATCGCGGCTGCAATTGTGGGCGATGATCGAGACCTGTGCGGTGGTGCCGCACCTCGATGCGCTCGCGGCGCTGTCGGCGGGAACGCGGCTGTCGCTGTTCGTGATGGGGGTCAACGATCTCGCCAAGGAAATGCGGGCAAGGCTGACGCCCGAGCGCACGCCCTTCCTACCGATCCTGACGCTGGCGGTGGGTGCGGCGCGCGCGCACAACGTCGCGATCCTCGACGGGGTGTGCAACGAGTTCCGCGATCTCGATGTGTTTACTTCCGAAGCCGAGCAGGGGCTGCTGTTCGGCTTCGACGGCAAGACACTGATCCACCCCGACCAGATCGGCCCGTGCAACGCGGTCTTCTCGCCCAGCGCAGACGAGCTGGCGCACGCCGAGGCGGTGATCGCTGCGTTCGCCTTGCCCGAAAATGCCGGCAAGGGCGCGATCCGGGTCGATGGCAGGATGGTCGAGCTGCTGCATCTCGAGCAGGCACGGCAGCAGATGGCCATCGCCCAGCAGATCGCTGCGCAGGGCTGAGCCCCTTCAAACGGAGCGGTTCTGGCGCCTGAGGTCGCCCTTGCAGCGTTCCGAGCAGGTCTTCACATTGTCCCAGTCGCGCGCCCATTTCTTGCGCCAGGCAAACGGCCGCCCGCACGCCGCGCAGATCTTCTCGGGCAGGTTCGACTTGGTGTAGCGTTTCTCGGGCATGATCGGGATATGGGCGCGGGGCTACGGCTTGGCCAGTGAGCGCGGAACATTTCGCGCGCGCCATCTTGCCGGGCGGAATCGCTGCGCTATCGTGAGCGCCATGCGAACCGTTGCCCTGGCACTTGCCGCCCTCACACTCACATCCATCGGCGCGATGTCTGCCGCGCAATCGGCCGCGGAGGCAAAGAGCCCGCGCATTGATGCGGTCCAAGAGAGATCGATCGCCCAGCTGTCCGCTCTGCTAGCCTCCGGCGAAACATCAAGCGAAGCCCTGACCCAGGCCTATCTCGACCGGATAAAGACAATCGATCGCACGGGCCCAAGACTCAACAGCGTCATCGCGGTGATGCCAGGCGCGATCGAGGAAGCGCGCATTCTCGATGCCGAACGCAAGGCAGGAGCCTTGCGCGGTCCGCTCCACGGCATCCCGATCCTGATCAAGGACAATATCGAGGCCCAAGGCCCCGTCCCCACCACCGCCGGATCGACCGCGTTGCTCGCCAATGTCACCGAGCGCGATGCGCCGCTCGTGGCCCGGCTGCGCGCGGCAGGCGCGATCATCCTGGGCAAGACCAACCTGTCGCAATGGGCCAACATCCGCAGCAACGATTCGGTCAGCGGCTGGTCGAGCATCGGCGGGCTGGTGAAGAACCCCTATGCGCTCGACCGCAATGCTTGCGGTTCCTCATCGGGCAGCGGCGCGGCGGCAGCGGCGAGCCTCGCGGCCGCGACGATCGGCACCGAGACCGATGGCTCGATCATCTGCCCTGCGTCGATCAACGGGCTTGTCGGCTTCAAGCCGACGCTCGGCCTTGTCTCGCGCACGCACGTGGTCCCGATCAGCCACAGCCAGGACACCGCAGGGCCGATGGCGCGCTCGGTTACCGATGCCGCGTTGGTGCTGACCGCGCTGGCGGGCTCTGATCCGGCGGATCCCGCCACCGCCGAGGCGGATGCGCGCAAGACCGATTATGCCGCCGGGCTATCCCCCGATTACCTCCGGGGTGTGCGCATCGGCGTGCTCAAGGATCGCACCGGGGGCAACGCGCGGGTGCAGGCGGTGTTTGCAGGCGCGCTCGACCAGCTTGCCGCCGCCGGCGCCGAACTGGTCGAGATCGAAGACAGCCGCACCGGGCTCGAGGGGCTGGGCGAGGCCGAGTTCAAGGTGCTGATGGTCGAGCTTAAGGCCGATCTCAACGCGTACCTCGCGACCACGCCCCCCGAGGTCACGGCGCGGACGCTCAAGGATGTGATCGCGTTCAACGCCGCCAATGCCGCAACCGAGCTCGCCTGGTTCGACCAGTCGCTGTTCGATCTCGCCGAAAGCCAGAAGGGGCTCGATGATCCGGAGTACACCGAGGCATTGGCGAAATCGAAGCGGCTGGCGGGAGCCGAAGACATCGACAAGCTCATGAAAACGCACGATGTCCGCTTCCTCGTCGGCCCAAGCAACGCACCTGCGTGGGTCAGCGATCTGGTCAATGGCGACCACAGCGTCGGCCCCAGCCAGAGCCAGATGCCTGCGGTCGCGGGCTATCCGCACATCACTGTGCCGATGGGCTATGTCGCGGGGTTGCCGGTTGGGCTATCGATCATCGGCGGGAAGTGGCAGGACCATGACGTGATCAAGGCCGGGTACGCGTTCGAGCAGACGAGCAAGGCACGGGTCGCGCCGGGCTACTCTCCGCGCGCCGAGGCGGTGGCGAACCCGATCGGGCAGTAATCCCCTCCGCCAAGCGGGTGCGGACACAAAAGGGCGGGCGTTGCATTGAAAACCATCTGGGGGCTTGTCATCGGCATCGGGGGCTTTGCGCTCACGCTCATTACGCCGGCGCCCGGCGGGATGGAGCCGCAGGCGTGGAGCACCGCAGGCCTGGTGTTCTGGATGGCGACGTGGTGGATGACGCAGGTCGTGCCGCTCACCGTCACCGCATTGCTGCCCTTCGTGGTGCTGCCGCTGACCGGGGTGATGAGCGCCAACGATATCGCGGCGGAATATTATTCGCCGATCCTGTTCCTGATCCTGGGCGGCGCGTTTCTGGCGCTGGCGATCGAGCGGGTGGGCCTGCACAAGCGCCTCGCGCTCGCGATCGTCAACCGATCGGGTCACACCTCGGCGCAATTGCTGTTCGCGTTCATGATCGCCACCGCAACGCTCTCGCTGCTGATCTCGAACACCTCGACGACGCTGATCATGGTGCCGATCGCCAGCGCGGTGCTGCTCGCGGGCAACGTGGCCGAGGGCGAGAGCGAGGGGCTGCCCGGCGCGCTGATGATGGGGATCGCCTTTGCCGCCTCGATCGGCGGGCTTGGCACGCTCGTGGGCTCCCCCACCAATGCGATCGCCGCAGGGCTGCTCGAAAAGACCACCGGATTGCAAATCGGGTTTGCCGAATGGGCGGCGTACGGGATGCCGATCGTGATCCTGTCGGTGCCGATCGCGGCCTACATCCTGGCGCGGGTTCAGAAGCTCAGCCGCTTTCCCTTCGATGTCGATGCGGCGCGCAGCGCGATCGCCCGGCAGGACCAATGGAGCGTGCCTGAACGCCGATTGGTGCCGGTGATCGCGCTGGTCGTGATCGCGTGGATCCTGCAACCCTGGTTCAGCGGCATGCTGCCCGCAGGCGCGCTCACCGATGGCAGCATCGCGGTGATCGCAGGCATCGCCTTGTTCATCATGCCCGATGGCACCGGCCGTCCGATGCTGGTGTGGAAGGAGGCCAATCGCGCGCCCTGGGATGTGATCATGATGTTTGGCGGAGGACTGGCGCTCGCAGCGGGGATCGGGGCATCGGGGCTCGACAGCTGGATCGGCACCGCGCTCGAGCCGCTGGCGGGCGTTCCGCTGATCGTCATCGCGCTGGCGCTGACCGGCCTAGTGGTGCTGGTCACCGAATTTGCCAGCAACGTCGCCACCGCGAGCGGGGTGATGCCCGTCGTCGCGGCGCTGATCGTCACTTTGGGGGTCGATCCGGTGCTGCTCGCGATGCCGGTGGCGATGGCGGCGAGCTGGGGCTTCATGCTGCCCTCTGGCACCGGACCCAATGCCATCGCCTGGGCCAGCGGCAACATCTCGCTACCGCGCCAGCTCAAGGCCGGGCTGATGCTCGATGTCGCGGGCGTTCCCCTCATGGTGGGCACGATCTGGGTGGTTTCCTTTGTAATCAGTTGATCGCTCGGGCATAGATGGCGGCATAACAAGGGCCGGATATTCCCGGCACCCACAGTCGCTCAACCTGAGCCTGTCGAAGGTCCCGCGCCCCCGCTGGCGGTTTCCCGTGGCCTTCGACAGGCTCAGGCTGAGCGGAGGGTGTTGCTGGTATAAACCGGCCCCAATCGCAGGAACCCAATCATGACCGACACTCCCGTCAAGCCGATCACCACCCCCACCCCGCGCCGCAAACCCAAGCCCAAGGTGGCGACTTTGGGCGGGCGCAAGCTCAAGCCTGCCACCTTGATGATGGGCCATGGCTTCGATCCGGTGCTCTCCGAAGGATCGCTGAAAGCCCCGATCTTCCTCACTTCGACCTTCGCGTTCGAGAACGCGGCCGCCGGCAAGCGCCATTTCGAGGGGCTGACCGGCAAGCGCCCGGGCGGCGCGGAAGGCCTGGTCTATTCGCGCTTCAACGGCCCCAACCAGGAAATCCTCGAAGACCGCCTGAGCATCTGGGACGATGCCGAGGATTCCTTGGTGTTTTCCAGCGGCATGTCGGCGATCGCCACCTTGCTGCTCGCTTATTGCAGCAACAACGATGTCATCGTCCATTCCGGCCCGCTCTATGCCGCGACCGAGACGATGATCGCGCGCATCCTGTCGCGCTTCGGCATCACCTATCTCGACTTCCCCGCAGGCGCGACCCGCGAGGAAATCGACATGGTGATGGAGCAGGCCAGGGACATGGCGGCCAAGCAGGGCGGCCGCGTCGCGTTGATCTATCTCGAAAGCCCGGCCAACCCCACCAATGCGCTGGTCGATATCGAGGCGGTGGCAGCCTCGCGCGACGTGGTGCTGGGCGGCGAAACCCCGACCCCGATCGCGATCGACAATACCTTCCTGGGTCCGCTGTGGCAGCAGCCTTTGCACCATGGCGCGGACATCGTGGTCTACAGCCTCACCAAATATGTCGGCGGGCACAGCGATCTGGTCGCAGGCGGGCTGTCTGGCCCCAAGAAGTGGATGGACCCGGTGCGCGCGCTGCGCAACACCATCGGCACCATCTGCGATCCCAACACGGCCTGGATGCTGATGCGGTCGCTTGAAACGGTCGAACTGCGCATGAACCGCGCCGGCGAGAACGCGGCGAAGGTCTGCGAATTCCTGGCGCAGCATCCCAAGGTCGATGGCCTGGGCTATCTCGGCATGATCCAGGACGCACGCCAGAAGGACATCTATGACCGGCATTGCTCGGGCGCGGGGTCGACCTTCTCGCTGTTCATCAAGGGCGGCGAGGCCGAGAGCTTCCGCTTCCTTGATGCGATGGTGATCGCCAAGCTCGCCGTCAGCCTGGGCGGTACCGAGACGCTGGCGAGCCACCCTGCGGCGATGACCCACCTGTCGGTGCCCGATGCGCGCAAGGCGGCGCTGGGTATCACCAACAATCTGGTGCGCATCTCGATCGGCGTCGAAGACCCCGACGATCTGATCGCCGATTTCGAACAGGCGCTCGACGCGGTATGATGCCTGTTCCGGCCCTCGGCATGTCCGAGGGCCGGAAAGCGCTCAGCGAATGGCGCGATAGGGTACGCCGCCGGTGCCCGCCTGGCGCTGGCGGATCAGCCGGATATAGGTCTGCGCAAGGCCGCCGTTGATCCGGTCCCAGCTGTATTTCTCGCTGCGCCGGATGCCGGCGGTCCCGTGGGTGTGGCGCAGCGCGGGATCGGCGCAATAGGCCTGCAGCGCATCGGCGAATTCCATCGTCGCGCCGGGCCGGACCAATTGGCCGGTGACCCCGTGTTCGACCAGACTTTCGCTGCCGGTGGCGCGCGCGGCGACGACGGGAAGACCGCACGCCATCGCTTCCAGCGTCACGTTGCCGAAGGTTTCGGTGATCGAGGGGTTGAAGAACATGTCCATGCTGGCGACCGCGCGGCCAAGGTCCGCGCCGCCCTGAAAGCCTGCGAACACCGCGCCGGGCAAACGCGATTCGAACCAGCCGCGCGCCGGCCCCTCACCCACCACCAGCACCTGATGCTGGATGTTGCGGCGGATCAGCCGGTCGATCGAATCGGAAAAGACGTCGAGCCCCTTTTCCATCACCAGCCGCCCCAGAAAGCCGATCACGGGCACGTCGTCGGTCAGCCCCAGCGAGCGCCGCCAGTCCATGTCGCGGGCCTGGGGGTTGAAGATATGCTTGTCGACGCCGCGCGACCAGATGCCGACGTCATAGCTCATCCGCTGTTCGCGCAGCACCTGCGCCATCGAATCGGATGGCGCGACGATCGCATCGCACTTGCGGTAGAGCCGCCGCAGGATCGCTTCGAGCACCGGCTCCAGAAACGCCATGTTGTAATAGCGCGGATAGGTCTCGAACCGTGTGTGCACCGATCCCAGGATCGGCAGGTTGTGCCTTTGCGCCCAGCGCACCGCGCTGTGTCCGGCGCTGTCGGGGCTGGACACATGCACGATATTGGGCGCGAACCGGTTGAGGTCCTTCTTGATTCCCGGCGGCAGTATGGTGGTGACGCGGTATTCGCTGCGCCCGGGGATCGGCAGCGAGGGCAGGCTGACAAGATCGCCTGCCGGATCGAACGCCGGGGTCTTGGTGGTCGGCGAATAGACGCGCACCGCCGCGCCATGGTCGAGCAGCCACCCGACCAGCCGGTTCAGCGCCTGGTTGGCGCCGTCGCGCACGTAATTGTAGTTGCCGCTGAACAGCGCGATGCGAAGATCGGAAATATCCATGATCGCGTCGCCTTAGGCGTGCGCTCGCCGAAAAGCCAGAGCGCGTGGCTGCCGCGACGCGCGGCGCATGGTCAGCCGTGCAGGGCGACCGCTTCGGCAGGCGGCAAAAGGCGGATGCGGGTCACCCGGCGTTCGTCGCCATCGACGATCTCGAGCTGCCAACCGCTGGGGTGATCGAGCACCCGCCCGGCGGCAGGCACTTCGCCCGCCAGGATGAACGCGAGGCCGCCCAGCGTGTCGACATCCTCGTCGATCTCGCCCAGCGCGGCGTCGATCAACTTGGCGACATCGTCCAGTTCGGCGCGGGCATCGGCGTCCCAGCTGCCGTCTTCGCTGCGGCTGACCAAAGTCTCGGGCTCGTCGTCGTGTTCGTCCTCGATATCGCCGACGATCTCCTCGACCAGATCCTCGATCGTCACCAGCCCTTCGGTGCCCGAATATTCATCGATCACAATGGCCAGATGCGTCCGCGTCTGGCGCATTTCGGCAAGCAGATCGAGCACGCCCATGGTTTCGGGCACGAACCGCGGCTGGCGGATCAGGTCGTCCCAGGTGTCGGGACGCGGTCCATCGGTCGCGATGATCGGGAAGACGTCCTTGATGTGTACCATGCCGACGATGTGATCGAGCGAGCCATCGTACACCGGCACCCGGCTGTGGCCGTGCTCAGCGAAAATCTGCACCAGCGCATCGAAGCTGGCATGTTTGTCGATCGCGATGATGTCGCTGCGCGGCACCGCGACATCGTCGACATCGTGCTCGCTGAAGTGCAGCAGGTTGCGCAGCATCTCGCGCTCGATCCGCGACAGGTCTCCCTTGCCGGAAGCGCCATCGGCATCGTCGTCGTGCTCATGCTCGTCGATGGCCTCTTCGAGCTGGGCGCGCAGCGACTGGTCTTGGTGTTCTCCGAACAGCAGGGCCTTGAGACCCCGCCAAATTCGTCCCGTGCCGTCGTCGTTTGCGGCGGATTTACCGCCGCCATTACTGTCTGCGTCTGCCATGACTGGCTGTATCTTAACCCCGCTATTGGTGGAATATATCAGATCGTCGCGCGCCACTACGCTGCGTCAATATGGATTGTCCAACCCCAAATTGGCAAGGGCTTTCACTTCAAGCTCTTCCATGCGGACCGCAGCGGCATCATCGATATGGTCATAGCCCACCAGATGCAGCGTCCCGTGCGCGATCAGATGGGTGGCGTGGGCGGCAACCGCTATGCCCTTTTCCGCCGCTTCGGAGGCGCAGGTCTGATAGGCGAGCATGATGTCGCCGAGCAGCACCTCGCCGTCGTCGGTGTTGGCGAGCGCATCCAGCATGTCGGGTTCGAGCATCGGGAACGACAGCACGTTGGTCGGCTTGTCCTTGCCGCGATAGTCGCGGTTGAGAGCGTGCACCTCATCGTCCGAGCCGAAATGCACGCTGACCGATACCGCAAAGCGCGCATCGGCAAGACTGCCATAAGGGCTGACCGCGAGCGCTGCGGCGACCGCACGGGTGGCCAGCGCTTCCCAGTCGGTGTCGGCGGACCAGAGCGGGTCGGTGGAGGTTTCGGTTTCGATCATTGGGTTGAGCCAGACCTAACCCAACCCGCTCTCCCGAGCCCCTCGGCTGGCTGGCAAGCCAGCCGCTCGGGATAAACTTCCCGGTAAAACCGGGAAGTCGAGGGACGCGCGCGCGACCGGTGGCGCATAGGTCCCTCGACTTCGCTCGGGAACTCGGAAATGTTGCACGAGTGAGGCGCAGATACCTCACGCATCCTTGCCCTCATAGGCCTCCACGATGCGCCCGACGATCGGGTGGCGGACCACGTCGGCGGCGGTGAAGCGCACCGTGCCGATGCCCTGCACACCCTCGAGCTTGCTTACCGCATCGGCCAGGCCCGAAGCGCCGACGCCGCCGGGCAGATCGACCTGTTTGGGGTCGCCGCAGATCACCATCCGGCTGTTCATGCCGAAGCGGGTGAGGAACATCTTCATCTGCGCAGGCGTGGTGTTCTGCGCCTCGTCGAGGATGATGAAGCTGTCGGCCAATGTGCGACCGCGCATGAACGCTAAGGGCGCGATCTCAATTTCGCCGCTGGCGATGCGCCGCTCGACCTGTTCGGCAGGCAGCGTATCATACAATGCGTCGTAGAGCGGACGCAGGTATGGATCGACCTTTTCCTTCATGTCGCCGGGCAGGAAGCCCAGCCGCTCGCCCGCCTCGACCGCAGGGCGCGACAGGATCAGCCGGTTGACGCTGCCGGTGATCAGCTGGCTGACCGCCTGCGCGACCGCCAGATAGGTCTTGCCGGTGCCCGCCGGACCAAGCGCGAAGATGATGTCGTCGCGGACCAGCGAGCCCATATACTCGGTCTGCGTCGCCGAGCGCGGCACGATGGTCTTCTTGCGCGTGCGGATCATGATGCCGGGCGCCTGCGCGACATCGCTGCGCACGATGCCCTCGAGCGTCGGTTCCGCCGACATGCTGATCAGCGCCTCGACCGCGCCTTCGTCGATATCCAGGCCCTGTTCGATCCGCTTGTGCAGACCCACCAGCACGTCGCGGGCGCGTGCGGCGCTTTCGGCCTCTCCCTCGATCTGAATGCGGTTGCCGCGCGCGGCGATATAGACGCCAAGCCGATTCTCGATCGCGACGAGGTTCTTGTCGAACTGGCCGAACAGCGGCCCAAGCAAGGTCGGCTCATCGAACTCCACCCCGATCCGCGCCTTGTTGGCGGGTTCGGGCCGGTTGAACGGAAAGTCGGTGCCATAGACCGGCGAGAGCCGGGTGCTCTGCGGCTCGGGCTTGCCGCGAAACTTGCCGCCATCGCCGCCGCGCCGATCACCGCCGCTGCCGCCGCCCTGCTTGCGCGCCATTATGCGGTCACCAGTTGCAGCGCGGCGCCTTCCAGGCTGTTGGGCCCGGCAGAGATGATCTCGACATCGATCAGGTCGCCGATCCTGGCCTGGGCATCGACGACATGCACCGATTGCAGCCAGGGCGACTTGCCCACCAGCTGGTCGGGCTTGCGGCCCGGCCGTTCGAGCAGCACGCGGGTGCGCTGGCCGACGGTGGTCTGGTTGAAGGCCTGTTGCTGTTCGCCCAGCAATTCCTGCAGGCGCTGCAACCGCTCGTCCATGATCTCGGGGCTGATCTGATCCTCCATATCGGCAGCGGGCGTGCCGGGGCGCGGTGAATATTTGAAGCTGTAGGCATGCGCGTAACCGGCAGCGCGCACGATATCGAGCGTCGCCTGGAAATCCGCTTCGGTCTCGCCGGGAAAGCCGACGATGAAATCGCCCGACAGCGCGATATCGGGCCGGGCGGCGCGCACCTTGTCGATCACCGCGAGGTAGCTCGCGGCATTGTGGCTGCGGTTCATCGCTTTGAGGATGCGGTCCGAGCCCGATTGCACCGGCAGATGCAGATAGGGCATCAGTTTGGCGATATCGCGGTGCGCGGCGATCAGCCCGTCGGTCATGTCGTTGGGGTGGCTGGTGGTGTAGCGGATACGTTCGAGCCCGGCGATGTCGGCGAGCGTCTCGATCAGCCCTTCGAGCCCCTGGCGGCAGCCTCTTGCGTCGTCGCCGACCCACGCATTGACGTTCTGGCCGAGCAGCGTGATCTCCTTGACCCCGCCATCGACAAGAGCCTTGGCCTCATCGACCAGATCGGAGAACGGGCGGCTGATTTCGGCGCCGCGGGTATAGGGCACCACGCAATAGGTGCAGAACTTGTCGCAGCCTTCCTGCACGGTGAGGAAGGCGGATGGACGCGGCTGGCTAGCGCGGGGGGCAAGCGCACCGAACTTGGTGATCGCGGGCATGTCGGTATCGACCGCCGTTTTCTTCGTTGCGCGCGCCTGCTCGATCAATTGCGGCAGGCGGTGATACGCCTGCGGACCCACGACGATGTCGACGCTGGGCGCGCGCCGGGCGATTTCCTCGCCCTCGGCCTGCGCGACGCAGCCGGCAACCGCGATCATCGGCGTCGATCCGTCTTCGCGCTTGAGCCTGCCGATATCCGAATAGACCCGCGCCACCGCCTTTTCGCGGATGTGGCAGGTGTTGAGGATGACGAGGTCAGCGTCTTCGCGCCGCTCGGTCGCCTGCATGCCCTGCGCAGCCAGCATCTCGCCCATCCGCTCGCCGTCATAGACGTTCATCTGGCAGCCGAACGAGGTGACGAAATAGCGGCGGGGTCCGCCGTCCGCATCGGGGGCGGAGGTCGGGGCGACAAGGGTATCGGTGGATTGGTTCATGGATGCACCGGCTATACAGTGCGATCGCGCCCTACGGAAGCACAAAGCGCTGCTTCGATCCGCACCCGCGCTTCTGCCGCGATTGCCTTGCGGCCGGGAAAATCGGCAGGGCTGAACGGTTCGAGAAAATGCAGCGTCGCATCGAAATTGCCCCGCCGCGTGAACAGGCGCAGCGCGTTGTTCGGGGCGGTCTCTTCCCCCACCCAGGCGATGTCGCGCGCATGCGCGCCGTAATCCAGGTACATCGGCTGCACCATCACCCCGGGCGGCGGCGGGTCGAGCACCTGCAGCAGTGGCGACTTGAATGGCAGCAGGGTGCTGCCATCGGTGGTGGTGCCCTCGGGGAAGATCGTGATCGCCCAGGTTTCGCTCAACGCATCGCGCAGTTCGTTGATCTGTCCGGCGATGCCCATGCGGTTGCTGCGCGAGACGAACACGGTGTCGTTGAGCTTGCACAGCCAGCCGACCAGCGGCCAGCTCTTGATGCCGTCCTGCGCCACGAAAGCGCTGCCGTTGCGCCCGGCGATGACCGGAATGTCGAGCCAGCTGAGATGGTTGGAGATATAGAACACGTCACGCTTGAGCGGCGTGCCGACGATGTTCACCCGCGCGCCGCACGCGCGCGCGACGGCGCGCAGGAACAGTTTTGGCCATGGATTGGAGAGCCTGAGCGCGCGCCAGATGTAATACAAGGGGACGCACATGATGAGCGCGATGACGATCGCCGTAGCCCTCAGCGCCAGTCGCACCCTGCCGATCGGACCGGGATCGACCCAATGCAGATGCGCCATGTCGGGCGTATCGGGATAAGGTGGCGGCGACGGAAGCGGGGGCGGCGCGATTGCCTCGCTCATGCGCGGTCAGTCTTTGCGGTCGATCGAGACGCCGTACAGTTCCATGCGGTGATCGACCAGCCGATAGCCCAGTTTCTTGGCGATCAGCTTCTGCAGCGCTTCAAGCTCGGGATCGACGAATTCGATCACCTTGCCGGTTTCGACATCGATCAGATGGTCGTGATGCGCTTCGGGCGCGGCCTCGTAGCGCGCGCGGCCGTCGCCGAAATCGTGGCGGTCGAGGATGCCCGCCTCCTCGAACAGCCGCACCGTGCGATAGACGGTGGCGATCGAGATGCGCGGATCGATCGCCGAGGCACGCTCATGCAGCCGCTCGACGTCGGGATGGTCATCGGCTTCGGACAGGACGCGCGCGATCACGCGGCGCTGGTCGGTGATCCGAAGGCCACGATCAGCGCACAGCGCCTCCAGGTCTATTTTCTGGCGCATGCTGCCCCTTTGAATGCCGTCGATGGTGAACGCCAGGCCTGTCGTGCACCGATATGGCACGATGGCTGGCAGGCGCGGACGGTGCCGCATCTGCCAGCCAATTTATCGTGCATCGCAACAATTGCAACCGCCAGCCTTGGCCGCGCGGCGACAAAGGCCGATTTTGCCTAAAACTTACTTGACCGGGCGCTTGCCTGGCTTGCGACCGAGACCGATTTTCTTCGCCAGTTCGCGGCGGGTCGCCGCATAATTCGGCGCGACCATCGGATAATCGGCAGGCAGGTTCCAGCGCGCGCGATAGTCATCGGGCGTCATGTTGTAATGCGTCATCAGATGCCGCTTGAGCATCTTGAGCTTTTTGCCGTCCTCGAGGCAGACGATATAATCGGGCTTGATCGACGCACGGACGGTAACGGCCGGTTCAGGCCGCTCGACCTCGGGCACCGCTTCAGTCGGCGACAAGCCGTTGAGGGCGCGATGTACATTTTCGATCAAGGTTGGAATGTCTGCAACAGCCACACTGTTGTTGCTGACATGTGCTGCAACAATATCCGCCGTCAGAGTGATCAGCGTCTCGTGCATTTCAAAATCGGTGTCCGCCATGATGAGTGATCCCGTTTCTATGTTTTGTTTAACGACCCTTAATCCGGCACTTTGGCCGAACGCGCGCGGTATGCAAGAACAGACAGCAGGCGTCAATGTCATTGTTGTTAGTCCTTATCACCGACTAACGCCAACCAATATGACAAACCCGCAGTCATCCG
>NZ_JBKBOG010000007.1:0-149482 GCF_046294995.1 Blastomonas sp. | reverse complement strand
AAGCGCTCCATCACGCCCTGATCGGCGGCATCGGGGCAGGGGCCGCGTTCGTGCGCGAGCATCATCGAGGCTTCGGACGCCTTGGCCGCGATGTGCTTGAAGATCTTCATGTTCCACGACTTGGCGAGCGCGGATTCAAAGCCGAGGCCGCGCGCCTGCAGGAACGAGTGGAAGCCCATCACGCCCATGCCGACCGAACGCTCGCGCATTGCGCTGTAGCGGGCGCGCGCCATTTCGGGCGGGGCGCGGTCGATATAGTCCTGCAGCACGTTGTCGAGGAAACGCATGATATCCTCGATGAAGAGCTTGTCGTCGTGCCACTGGTCCCAGGTTTCGATGTTGAGCGACGACAGGCAGCACACTGCAGTGCGGTCGTTGCCCAGGTGATCGCGTCCCGTGGGCAAAGTGATCTCGCTGCACAGGTTCGAGGTCGAAACCTTGAGGCCGAGTTCGCGGTGATGCTTGGGCATCATCCGGTTCACGGTGTCATTGAACACGATGTACGGCTCGCCGGTGGCCAGCCGCGTTTCGACCAGCTTCTGGAACAGCGCGCGCGCGTTGACCGTGTTGCGGACGCTGCCGTCCTTGGGGCTGACGAGGTCGAAGTCCGCGCCATCGCGCACCGCTTCCATGAACTTGTCGGTCAGCAGCACGCCGTGGTGGAGGTTCAATGCCTTGCGGTTGAAGTCGCCGGACGCCTTGCGGATTTCGAGGAACTCCTCGATCTCGGGGTGCGAGACGTCGAGATAGCACGCTGCCGAGCCGCGCCGGAGCGAGCCTTGGCTGATCGCAAGCGTCAGCGAATCCATCACGCGCACGAACGGAATGATGCCGCTGGTCTTGCCATTGAGGCCGACAGGCTCGCCGATGCCGCGGACATTGCCCCAATAGGTGCCGATGCCGCCGCCGCGCGAGGCCAGCCAGACGTTCTCGTTCCAGGTGTTGACGATGCCCTCGAGGCTGTCATCGACGCTGTTGAGATAGCACGAGATCGGCAGACCGCGACCCGTGCCGCCGTTCGACAGCACCGGGGTTGCGGGCATGAACCACAGCTTGGAAATGTATTCGTAGAGCCGCTGGGCGTGCTCTTGATCGTCGGCATAGGCATCGGCGACGCGCGCGAACAGGTCCTGATAATTCTCGCCGGGCAGCAGATAGCGGTCCTCGAGCGTTTCCTTGCCGAAATCGGTGAGCAGCGCATCGCGGCTGTTGTCGGTGACGACGGTGAACCGGCGCGCTTCGACGGTCTTGCTGTCGCGCACGTCGGCGGGCAGGGCCGCAGCGGCCTGAGTTGCAGCCATGGCGATCAGCGCCATTTCGGCAGAGCTGCATTCGCCACCCGCCAACCTTGCGTCTGCGCGCGCCGGTGTTGCCGTTCCTGCCTTGTCGGCTGCTTCCAGTACATCTGATTCACCCATATCGCCTGCGTTGCCCTTGCCCGTATCTCTGAAATCCATAGCGCCCCGTACCCTCGTTGTGCAGAACTTTGTTCCGCAAATGTTCGACTCGGGGCGCAAGCGTCCCGTATAGCATCTTGCAGGGGTTGGCGGGGGAAAACTTATCCCCAACAGTCGCCAGAAAAAGGGTCAAAAACCCCTTGACGGCAGATCACATCGCTGTGCCCGCTATCCTCGCTACCACACTGATTGGTATGCCCCGTCTGTGAACCCCACAACCTATAGTGCCGCATCCTGATATGGGCGCAAGGGGGTAAATGGTTAATCGGCCTCACCATTCGTCGCGCGTGAGATTCGTCTCGTCGCTGGCGCGACCCTGCGACCCGGCGCGACGCGTGGTCAAAAGCCGGTCTGCCAAAGCGCAAGGGTGCAATTGCCCAGCGCGGAAAATTTCCTCTCCACAGGCTAGTGCACAGCATTTTTGCCAGCATGCCGTGCCAGACGCAGAATCTTGCCGGCGTCGGATGATGCGGGAGCGCAGATTTCATCGAACCGCATTCCCTCCGCCCCCACCTTGCGATAGCGTGGCAGGCACAATAGAGACGGTCGCACTTCATCCGCGCCAGCAGCGCGCGTCCACCATCCGGGGGAATGCAAATGACCGTGACAATCCGCGCAGCCGATCTGATCGAGAGCGTCGCCGACGCGCTGCAGTTCATCAGTTACTATCACCCGATGGATTATATCCGTGCGCTGGGCGAGGCGTATGAGGCCGAGCAATCGCCCGCCGCCAAGGATGCGATCGCGCAGATCCTGACCAACAGCCGGATGTGCGCCGAGGGCCACCGCCCGATCTGCCAGGACACCGGCATCGTCAACGTGTTCGTCAAATGGGGCATGGACTGCCGGATGGACGATACGGCCAAGTCGCTGCAGGAGATCGTCGATGAAGGTGTGCGCCGCGCGTACCTTCACCCGGAGAACAAGCTGCGCGCCTCGGTGCTCGCCGACCCTGCCTTCACCCGCCGCAACACCAAGGACAACACGCCGTGCGTGCTGCACGTCGAGATGGTGCCGGGCCATCACGTGCATGTCGATGTCGCGGCCAAGGGTGGCGGCAGCGAGAACAAGTCCAAGTTCAAGATGATGAACCCCAGCGACAACATCGTCGACTGGGTGCTCGAGATGATCCCGCAGATGGGCGCGGGCTGGTGTCCGCCGGGAATGCTCGGCATCGGGATCGGCGGCACCGCGGAGCATGCGGTGCTGCTCGCCAAGAAGGCGCTGATGGACCCGATCGACATGGGGCCGCTCAAGGCGCGCGGACCGAAGACCGATATCGAGGCGATGCGGATCGAGATCTTCGACAAGGTCAATGCGCTGGGCATCGGCGCGCAGGGGCTGGGCGGGCTTTCGACCATTCTCGACGTCAAGATCATGGATGCGCCGTGCCATGCCGCGGGCAAGCCGGTGGCGATGATCCCCAATTGCGCCGCGACGCGCCACGCGCATTTCTCATTGGACGGCTCGGGCCCGGCGTATCTCGAGGCGCCCAAGCTCAGCGAATGGCCCGATGTCAACTGGACCCCCGACAAGGCCGCGATCCGCGTCGATCTGGATAACCTGACGCCGGAGGTGGTGCAGAGCTGGAAGCAGGGCGACCGGCTGCTGCTCAACGGCAAGATGCTCACCGGGCGCGACGCGGCGCACAAGCGCATCCAGGACATGCTCAGCCGTGGCGAGCCGCTGCCGGTCGAGTTCCGCGGCCGCGTGATCTATTATGTCGGCCCGGTCGATCCGGTGGGTGAGGAAATCGTCGGCCCCGCAGGGCCAACTACGGCGACCCGGATGGACAAGTTCACCCGGATGATGCTGGAGCAAGGCCTGCTCGCGATGGTCGGCAAGGCCGAGCGTGGCCCTGCCGCGGTCGAGGCGATCCGCGACCACAAGAGCGCATACCTGATGGCGGTCGGCGGCGCTGCGTATCTGGTGGCGCGCGCGATCAAGGGCTCGGAGGTCGTCGGCTTCCACGATCTGGGGATGGAGGCGATCTACGAGTTCGAGGTCAGCGACTTCCCGGTCACTGTCGCGGTCGACAGCGAAGGCAACAACGTCCACCAGCTCGCCCCGCTCGTGTGGAAGGAGCGGATCGCGAAAGAAGGGTTGTTGCAGGGGGCGTGAATTGGCCGGTCATCAAGCTGAGGTTGTTGGGGCGGCCTGTTCGGCTCACGACAGCCTTGTCGGTGAGTGACTGCAAGAAGCGGCTGCATGTCCGCTTCAGCCGCACATCCCGAACGCTTCTGTCTGAGCGGCTCTCGGGATACATCCTCGGAAACTATGCCTTTATTGGCCTGGATCTTTTTTCCTGGCTCAATCAAGCGACAGACCCGAAACTCATTCTGAGGTTACAGGCTCAAGCGCATGGTACAACCGTGACCGGCAGAGCCATTCCCGGGTTTGGATTTTTGCTCGCCTTGATGTTCACACCTGTTTTGCTGGGCTTTGGGATGTTTTTTGGTGGCATGAAACTGCTGCAGTCTGCACCACCGAATATAGCCTCACCCACTACCTACATAATCGTGAAGTGGGCCTTGGCTATCATTTTGCTTGCATCGCTTTTGGGATTTATCTGGCTCATCTCCTTGGACCGCAAGGAGGAAGCGTATGATAAGATGACGAAGAAGATGCAGAAGCTGCTTGATGCGGAAATTGGCTAATAGCCATGTCGAGTTTCTATCTGACTTGAAGGCGCAAGCACTAAGAGCCGTTGCCCACATCCGCTCAGCCTGAGCCTGTCGAAGGCCCCGCTCTGACGTTGGCAGGATGATGCTACGTCGTTCTCCGGCGAAAGCCGGAGCCCAGGGGCGGGATGGCACTGCAATCGCCCTGGATTCCGGCTTTCGCCGGAAAACAGTGGTGCGTTGAAGGCCATTGCAGGCACGGGGCCTTTGACAGGCTCAGGCTGAGCGGGTGTTGTAGATGCCCGCCGCAGCCCGCCGCTTCAGAACCCACCTGCCGGCACGCAATTCACCCCCGGTGCCATCGGCACGATCGGCGTCACCGGCACCACCACCGGGCCACCGGTGCCCGGGTTGACGAACGGCAGGTCGCCATCGGGATACGCATTGCGGCCCTTCAGTGCATCGATTTCCGCCTGGCGGCGCTTGAGATAGAAGTCGCGCGCGTCGATATAAGGGTCGTTGCTCTGGTTGCGCAGCGCGTTCAATTGCTCGTCGATCTGGATGCGGCCCTGCAGCGCGCTCAGCGTCGCGGCGGGCAGGGTGAACTTGATATCGTTGAACGGCGCGCCGACCACGGTGGGCAGCAGCAACCCGTCGATCGTCCCGCCGACCAGATCGCGGATCGTGCTCGGGCCGATCAGCGGCAGGAACAGATAGGCGCCCGGCTCGACGCCATAATAGCCCAAAGTGTTGGCAAAGCCGTTGCGGCGATAGGGCAGCTTGAACGGATCGCGCTTGGCGATATCGAACAGCCCGCCGATGCCCAGAGAGGTGTTAACCGCGAACCGCCCCACGGTTTCGGCTGCCCTGCCGGGCTTCAATTGCAGCAGGAAATTGAGCGCCACGATGGGCTCGGTCAGGTTGCGCAGAAAATTGCGCAGGCCGTGGCGGATCGGCTTGGGGATCGCGTCCTTGTAGGCCATCGCCACCGGGCCGACGAGCGCTTCATCGACATCCTGCACGACTTCATAGGATTGGGCGTTGAGCTGCACCATCGGGTCGCCCGGTTCCGAATCGGATCGCGCGGTGACGACGATCGCATCCTGTTCGGCTGGCGCGGGCTCGGGCGGCTGTTCTCCGGGCGCCAGCGGCGCAGGCGGCGCGGATGGCAGGGCCGCGCCCTGCGGGCATGGCGGCAGAGTGGCGGGCTGTGCTGGCGACGGCGCAACGGCCGTGCTGCCGACCTGCTCGGTGGCGACGATCTGCGACAGGTCTGCGTCGGTGGGAGCCAGCGGGGTGCCTGTCAGCACGAGCGCCAGCGTAAAGCCAGCAAGGCTCATTGTGCGGTTCCGATGGATGCAGCGAACGGGTAGCTCATCATGATCGCGCAGTCATCCTTCGCACGTGCCACCCCTGAATTTTGGGCGCTATGGGCGGATCGATGACAAGTCAATGACGGTTGTGTCGAATCGGTCTGCCCGTTGCGATGCTACGGGCGATCGATACCCCCCAAATAGCTGTTCCCACCTGTCCCCTGTATGTTCTAAAGCATGGTCCATGCTGCTGTCGCTTGCCATTCGTGACCTGGTGCTGATCGAAGCGCTCGACCTGGATTTTCATGGTGGCCTCGGCGTGCTGACCGGAGAGACCGGCGCGGGCAAGTCGATCCTGCTCGATGCGCTGGGCCTGGCGATGGGCGCGCGCGCCGACAGCGGGCTGGTGCGGCAGGGGGCCGAGCGCGCGCTGGTGATCGCCGGGTTCGATGTCGCGGGCCATCAGGCGGTGGCCGCGATCCTTTCGGACAACGACATCACGCAGGAGCCGGGCGAGCCTTTGCTGATCCGGCGGCAAGTGCGCGCCGATGGCGGCAGCCGCGCGTTCGTCAACGATCAGCCGGTGTCGGCCGGGCTGCTGCGCGACCTGGGCGTGCAACTGGTGGAAATTCACGGCCAGCACGACGATCGCGGGCTGATCAACCCCAAGGGGCACCGCGACCTGCTCGACAGCTTCGGACGATGCGATGTCGCGGGCGTGGCGGCGGCGTGGCGCGGCTGGCAGGCGGCCGAGCGCGCTTTTGCCGATGCCAATGCCGCGATCGACACCGCTTTGCGCGACCGTGACCTGCTCGAGCACAATCTGGCCGAACTTACCGCGTTCATGCCGCAGCCGGGCGAAGAGGCCGAGCTCGCGGGTGATCGCGCGGCGATGCAGAAGGGCGAGCGGCTGTCGGGCGACATCGCCGATCTTTTCGCCACCTTCGAGGGATCGAAGGGCGCGCTGGCGCAGCTGCGCGGCGCGGCGCGCAAGCTCGACCGGATCGCCGAGGAGCATCCGTTGCTGGGCGAGGCGCTCGAGGCGCTCGACCGTTCGGTGATCGAAGCGGACGATGCCGAGGCCAAATTGCGCGCGGCATCCGAGGCGCTGACTTATGATTCGGTGCGGCTCGACGAGATGGAGCGCCGCCTGTTCGATCTTCGCGCGCTCGCCCGCAAGCACAACGTCGCGGGCGATGCGCTGCCCGATCTGCTCGCGCAGATGCAGGCGGATTGGGCCGCGCTCGAATCGGGTGGGGCGAACCTGACCGCGCTCGACACCGCGCGCCATGCCGCCAAGGCGGCGTATGTCGCTGCCGCCGAGGCGCTGAGCGCCGCGCGGACCAAGGCGGGCAAGGCGCTCGACAAGGCGGTGCAGGGCGAGCTGATCCCGCTCAAGCTCGATGCCGCACGCTTCCGCACCCTGGTCGATCCGCTCGATGAGTCGCGCTGGGGGCCATCGGGAATGGACCATGTCGAGTTCCTGATCTCGACCAACCCCGGCAGCGATTTTGCGCCGTTGATGAAGATCGCCTCGGGTGGCGAGCTCTCGCGGTTCATCCTGGCACTCAAGGTGGCGCTGGCCGAGCAGGGCGGGGCGGAGACAATGATCTTCGACGAGATCGACCGCGGCGTCGGCGGCGCGGTGGCTTCTGCCATCGGCGAGCGGCTGGCGCGGCTCGCGCGCACCACGCAGCTGCTGGTCGTCACCCACTCGCCCCAGGTCGCCGCGCGCGGCGCGCACCATCTGCTGATCGCCAAGACCAGCGACGGCACCGTCGCGCGCACCGGCGTCCGCCTGCTCGATGACGCCGACCGCAAGGAAGAGATCGCCCGCATGCTCTCGGGGGCGGAAATCACGCCTGAGGCCAGAGCGCAGGCGGATCGGTTGCTGGAGAGGGTGTGATGGTAGACAGGGAGTCAACCGGACGTGCTGGAGCGGACATGGTTTTGATGTTCGCAGGCGTATTTAGCGTTTTTATCTCGATCATTGCCGTTTTTGCTCTGCTATTTTTCGCCTGGATCAGTTTTCGTTCGGAAGAATTTCACCCGGTGGCAGCGGGATTGTGTGCTGGGATGATCATGTTTGGTATCTGGAATACCTTTGACAGTGTTGTGCTGATAAATGCTCCAAATCGGAGGCGGCTTAAGGTCATACTTATCAGATCAGCGCTTGCCGCCTCTCCCTTAGTGTTTGTTGGACTGTTGATGTGGATCCGAGCTTGAGCAGCGAGACGACCGAAGCCGAAGTCGCGATCGAGCTGCAGCGGCTTGCCAAAAGAATCGCGCACCATAATCGGCTGTATCATGCCGAGGATTCGCCGGAAATTTCCGACGCGGATTATGATGCGCTGGTGCGGCGGAACAACGAGCTGGAAGCGGCCTTTCCGCATCTGATCCGCGCGGACAGCCCCAGCCGGATGGTGGGGGCGGCGGTCGAGGCCTCGCCGCTCACCAAGATACGGCACGAGCAGCGGATGATGAGCCTCGACAACGGCTTTTCGGACGAGGATATCGCCGAGTTCGTCGCGCGGGTGCGGCGCTATCTGGCGTTGCCCGAGGGCGAAGTGCTGGCGCTGACCGCCGAGGACAAGATCGACGGGCTGTCGCTCTCTCTGCGCTATGAGGACGGGGTGCTTGTCCGTGCGGCGACGCGCGGCGATGGCGAAGTGGGCGAGGACGTCACCGCCAATGTGCGGATTATCGGGGATATACCGGAGACCTTAAGGCCCTCTCCCCTTCAGGGGAGACGGAGGAGCCGCGAAGCGGCGGGGGGAGAGGGGAATGCGCCGCCGTCGGCGACTGCCCCTCTCCCAACCCTCTCCCCTGAAGGGGAGAGGGCTTTGGGCATCCCCGCCATCCTCGAGATTCGCGGCGAGGTTTACATGTCCAAACAGGACTTTACCGCGCTCAATGCTGCGCAGCACGAGAGGGGTGAAAAGCTCTTCGCCAACCCGCGCAACGCGGCTGCGGGCTCGCTGCGGCAAAAGGATGCCAGGGTCACCGCCGCGCGGCCGTTGCGCTTCCTCGCGCATGGCTGGGGGGTGGCGAGCGAGGTGCCGGGCGAGACACAGCACGCGGTGATGCAGTCGATTGCCGCGATGGGTGTGCCCGTGTCGCCATTGCTCCGGCGCATCGAGACGCTCGATGACCTGCTCGCGCATTATCGCGAGATCGAGCGTGTCCGCGCCGATCTGCCCTATGATATCGACGGCGTGGTCTACAAGGTCGACCGGCTCGACTGGCAGGCGCGGCTGGGGTTTGTCGCCAAGGCCCCGCGCTGGGCGCTCGCCCACAAATTCCCGGCGGAGCGGGCGGAAACCACGCTACAGGCGATCGACATCCAGGTAGGGCGCACCGGAAAGCTGACCCCGGTCGGACGGCTGACCCCGGTCACCGTCGGCGGTGTCGTCGTCTCCAATGTGACGCTGCACAACCGCGACGAGATCGCGCGGCTGGGCGTGCGCCCCGGCGACCGCGTCGTCGTCCAGCGTGCAGGCGATGTCATCCCGCAGGTGGTCGAGAATCTGACGCGCGAGGACGTGCGCGAGGCTTACGCCTTCCCAGACCATTGCCCGGTGTGTGGCAGCGAGGCGGTAGCCGAGGAGGGCGAGGTCGATGTCCGCTGCACCGGCGGGCTGGTCTGCGCCGCGCAGAAGCTCGAACGGCTGCGCCATTTCGTCAGCCGCGCCGCGCTCGACATCGATGGCCTGGGCGAACGGACGATCGCCGAGTTTCTCGAAGCAGGCCTGATCGACCGGCCCGGCGATATCTTCCGGCTCAAGAAGCATCGGACAGCGATCCTCGCGCGCGAGGGATGGCAGGAAAAGTCGGTCGACAATCTGCTCGCGAGCATCGAGGCGCGGCGCGGAGCGGACCCGGGGCGCTTCCTGTTCGCGCTCGGCATCCGCCATGTCGGGTCGGTGACCGCCAAGGATCTGGTCAAGGCATTCGGCAGCGTCGAGGCGGTGGGCGACATCGGGCGGCGACTGGCTGCAGGCGACGCCGAAGCCGTGGCCGAGGTCACCGGCATCGATGGCATCGGCCCTGCGGTCGCCGAGGCCTTGGGCGATTTCTTTCACGAACCGCACAATGCACAAGTCTTCGACGACCTGATCGCCGAGGGGCGTCCGTCCGCCTTCGTTTCCACCGCGCGCGCGACCGAGTGGAGCGGCAAGACCATTGTGTTCACCGGCAAGCTCGAGACGATGAGCCGCGACGAAGCCAAGGCGCAGGCCGAAAGGCTCGGCGCCAAGTCCGCAGGCTCGGTTTCGGCCAAGACCGATCTGGTGGTCGCTGGCCCCGGTGCGGGATCGAAGCTCAAAAAGGCGGCGGAGCTTGGCGTGCGCGTGGTCGACGAGGCCGAGTGGGCCGAGATCATGCGCAACGCCTGACCTTATCGCTGAGGAAACCAGCGCATCACATGGTGCTCGGCCGGGGTCCACGCGCCGACGCGCACTCCGATCGCGCGCAGATGGTCGCCGGTCCACACATTGCAGCTGTTGATCAGCGAATAGCGGCCACGCGCCTGATAGAATACGTCATCGCCGCCATAGCCCGGGATCGGCTTGAGCGGCCCGGACTCGGGCAGCGCAATATCGCGCATCAGCCGGGTGGCGAGCGTGCGATAGGCATCGTGGCTGATCACCAGCCGCCGGGCGTAATAGCCTTCTGCCGGGCGGGCCATATGGTAGATATGGATCAGCGTTGAATCGCTGCCGATCGCCGCGCGCACCATCGTTACTGGGTCGAGGTCCTGCCAGCGCGGTGTCCCCAGATAGAACTCGCGCTCGCCCCAGCTGATCGCGACATGGTCGGTGGCATTGGTCGCGTGAAAGCGCGGGTCGCTGACATCGGTGGGCGGAAACACCGCGTGCCAATCGATCCCTTCGGCCTGCGCCGGCAGGATGAACCCGGTGTGGAAGCCGTTGGTCTCGACATAGATCGTCACGCCATCGTCGGGCTCGCGCCAGTCGCGGTTGGTGCCGATCAGCCCGCCCGCTTCGCCCGCAAGGAAGGCGAGGCCTGCCAGCAACATCAGCCAGCCGAGGATGGCGCGGGCCCGGCGCTTCACGATGCAGGTATCCCGCGCAGACCATTTATTAACGCTTGCCTGGCGCGCACGTCCCTCGACTTCGCTCGGGACAAACGGAAGTGGTGTGGAGCGGCCTCGCTCGTGTGGCACATCAGCGCCCTCCTGGTGATGCAATAAGATTGCAAATCACCCTCCCGCGTTCCCGAGCGAAGTCGAGGGACGGTGCGCACCGCTTGCGTGTTCACATTCTGAAAGCCGGAATCCTGGGCGGAACAGCGCAAGTCCGCCCCTGGACTCCGGCTTTCGCCGGAGAACGGGAAGGGTTTTAAGCCTTGCCGGACCATCGCGCGCCCCGCATGCGCAGGCGCAGTACGGTCCAGTCGCCAAGGTCGAGCCGCTCGGCCAGACGGAAGCCTTGCGCGCGATAGGCGCGGGCGACCGCGTCGGCCTGCGTGCCGAGCAGGCCGGACAGCACCGCCTGGCCCTGCGAACTGGTGACCGCGGCGATATCGCCGGCAAGCTCGATCAGCGGCCCTGCCAGGATGTTGGCGATGACCAGGTCATACGGCGCGCGGCGCTGGAGGTCTGCGTCCTTGAGCCCCTCGGCGATGAACATCGCGAGCTGGCCGGGGCGCTGGCCCAGCGCAACACCATTGGCCTCGGCGTTTTCCGCCACGGCCGGGCCGCAGACCGGATCGATATCGCTCGCGGTCGCATAGGCGCGCGGCCATAATTTCATCGCGGCAAAGGCGAGCAGCCCGGTGCCGGTGCCGATGTCGATATGGCTGCGTACGATATTGCCGCGGCGCTTCATCGCGTCGAGCATCACCAGGCAGCCGCGCGTGGTGTTGTGGTGGCCGGTGCCGAACGCCAGGCTCGCCGGAATGCAGAAATTGGTGATGCCCGGCTCGGTGGCGGCGGGCATTTCGGGGGTGTGGACGCAGAAGCGCCCCGCGCGGATCGGTTCGAGCCCAGACTGGCTCATCGTCACCCAATCGTCGTCGGGAAGCCGCTCGGGCTTGAGCTTCAGGCCGTCGGCGCTGGGCACCAGATCGCGCAGTCGGCGGATCCAGCGGACATCGGGCTTCTGGGTGAAATAGCCATGGATCGCCCAGCTCCCCGGCGCTTGCGGATCGGCATAGGCATCGACCTCGCTCGCCACCAGGCTGGGGCTGCCGAACGCCGCCTCGTCGATATCCTCGCGCTCGGTAACCGCCTGCGCCTCTGCCAAAGTGCAGGGAATGGTGACTTTCCAGTTGTCCAACTTAGGGTCCTTGTCGCTGCGTCGCGGTCTATAGCTTAGGTCACCCAGCGACCTAAAGCGAATGACCAAATAACTCCACTACGTCATTCCCGCGAACGCGGGAATCCCGCTATTGCGCTAATCTGGCAAGAAAGCGGGACCCCCGCGTGCGCGGGGGTGACGATGACGGAAAGGCTTACTGGTGACCTAAGCATTCATGAGGGGCGTCAGGTCCAGCCAGTCTGGATTGGCTTCCTCAATCAGGTCGATCTTCCACTGACGCCGCCATTTCTTGATCGCCTTTTCCTGCTCGATCGCTGAAACGATCTCGTCATGCCACTGTGTATAGACCAGGCGTGAGAGCCCGTAGCGCTTCACGAACCGCGATCCACCGTCACTGCGGTGCTGTTCCACTCGCCGCCCAATGTCTGCAGTGACGCCGGTGTAGATCGTACCACGATAGCGATCCGCCATCATGTAGACCCAGCCGCCCTTCACCGCCTGCGCATCCTACCGCACATAGCTCGCGCCGTTGACGTCGAGCACCGCGCCGGTCATTGAGGGCGGGGCGTCGAGGGCGCAGAAGGCGGCCATGGTGGCGACCTCGTCGGGCATCGCGACGCGGCCCAGCGGAATGTCGGCGAGCAATTTGTCGCCGCCGCGGCTTTCGAGGTAATCCTCCGCCATCCCGGTCATGGTGAAGCCCGGGCAGATCGCAAAGGCATATATCCCTTGCGCGGCATAGGCGCGGGCGATCGACTTGGTCATCGCCACCATGCCGCCCTTTGACGCGGCGTAATGCCAGTGCGCGGGGCTGTCGCCGCGATAGGCGGCGCGGCTGGCGATGTTGACGATGCGTCCTTCGTGTCCCCCCGCCTGGAAATGCAGCACCGCAAGGCGGCACAATTGCGCGCTGGCGGTCAGATTGATCGTCATCGTCTCGTCCCAGGCACCCAGCCATTCGGCATCGCCTGCATCGATCGGGTTGGCAGCAAAGATGCCGGCGTTGTTGATCAGCACGTCGATCCGCCCGTCGAGCAGGTCGAGCGCCTCGGACCACAGACCGCCCGGCCCGCGAAAGTCGCCGAAATCGGCATCGACCAGATCCCAAGCCGGGGCGTCCGGGCTGTCATCGGGGAAAGGCTTGCTGGCATGGCCGACGACGCGGTGGCCGGCTTCGTGGAGCATATCGGCGATGGCGCGGCCGATGCCGCGGCTCGAGCCGGTGACGAGGATGTTCTGTTCGACCTGGATCATGCGCGCGGTCATAGCCCGCACGCGCGACGCGGTCTATTGCGGTGCGCCAAATTTACCGCGCGGTCAGGCGCGCTTGGCCAGCCCGATCTCGTCGGCAAAGCTGTTGGAGCGCTGCTTGAGCTGGGTCAGCTGCGACTGCAGATGGCTGAAGCCCGCGCCGACCTTGTCCATCTCGCTGGCCAGGCCTTCGGTGTCGAGGCGGATGGTGCCGATGGTGTTCGACATCGAATCGGCGGCCAGCGCGGTTTCGTCGACCGCCGCGGTGATGATCGTCACCGTCTGTGCCTGAACCTCCATCGCTTCGCGGATGCGATCGGCGGAGGTCTGCACTTCGCTGACGGTGGCGCGCACCGAATCGTTGAGGGACACGGTGTCGCGGGTCGCCTGCTGGATCGCGGTGATCTTGTGGGCGATGTCGTCGGTGGCGCGCGCGGTCTGGTTGGCGAGGCTTTTGACCTCCTGCGCGACGACGGCAAAGCCGCGTCCGGCATCGCCCGCGCGGGCGGCCTCGATCGTGGCATTGAGCGCGAGCAGGTTGGTCTGCCCTGCGATGTCGCGGATCAGGCTGAGGATGGATTCGATCGATTCGGCATGCGTCGACAGCGTCTGGGTGCTGTCCACCGCGTGGCCCGCTTCACGCGACGCACGTTCAGCCACGTCGGCGGCGACTTCAACTTCGCAGCGCGCATCCTCGATCGCGCGGATCAGGCCCGCGGCGGTCTGCGCCGCTTCACGCATCGCGATGGCCGATTGTTCGGCAGCAGCGGCGACTTCAGACGAGCGGCCCAGCATCTGGCGGGCGGATTCGGATGCGGCAAGCACCTGGCTTTGCAGCCCCGTTCCCAGATGCGACGCCTGCTGGAGTTCGCCATCGACGGTCTGCTTGAAGCTGGCCGTCTGGGCGATCCGGATTCCCTGGGCGTCCTGCTGGATGATCGCGTTCACCGCAAACGACATGATTTCGGCTTCGATGACCATCACCTGCGCGGTTGCGCGCGCGATCTGCTGAAACTGCTCATAATCGTTCGTCAGCTTGGTCAAAATCAGTTTCAGAGCAAAGTCGTGGGTATAGGCCTGTGCTGCAAGAACCTGCCAAAGCGGAATGCCCAGCTTGCGGGCGTTCAGCGTGTTGTAAAAGGCCTGTTCGACCCAGACCTGGCTATCCAGATTGCGGAATTTCTCTTCGGTATAGCTGCGCACGGAATCGATCGTCCGCTGCCGAACCGTTTCGATATCATCGACCCTTGCGGCGATATCCGAGTTGGCGACGTAATGCTCCCAAAAGGCTTCCGCGATGGCTTGCTCGTGCCCTTTGAGAAGCTCTATCCCTTTGCGGGTCAGCTGCGGAAGGCTCCCGCTGGCGTCGAAGGCTGCCAACCGCTTGGTGATCGACAGTTCATGCATGACCGCCTCGTACAGCGCCTTGGCTGCCGAGCGACCGGATTGTGGGGTGCTGTTAATTGCCATGCCATCCTCGTGCGAACCAATCGTGCGTATGCAAGGGCATAGGCGTCCATGGTTAACGCCGGGTTATTGGCACAGGCGGTGTCGACACCCCGTGTGCGCGCGGGGAAACAATGCTCCCGCAATCAGCAATTGCATCATGATGGCAATCGGCTAAACAGGCGCGGGACGCACTTCAGTCGTCAATTTGACCGCATATACGGGGGATACCATGGCGAAACCATCCGCTCGGCCGATGTCGCCGCACCTTTCGATCTGGCGCTGGGGCCCGGCCATGCTGGTCTCCATCCTGCATCGCGCGAGCGGTGACGGAATGGCGACGCTCGGCGGCGTGTTGCTGGTAAGCTGGCTCCTGGCGATCGCCAGCGGTCCGGAAACCTATGCCTGGTACGTCAGCTGGGCGACCAGCCCCCTGGGCTATCTTTTCATGATCGGGCTGAGCTGGGCATTCTTCCAGCACATGTGCTCGGGCCTGCGCCATTTCGTGCTCGATGTCGGCGCGGGATACGAGATCGATACCAACAACCGTTGGGCGGCGATCGTTCCGGTGCTGGGCGTGGTGTTCACCGCTATCTTCTGGGCGATCGTCTTTTTCGTCTGATTTTTTTAATTCGAGTTTGATTGTGCGCAGGCCGCAGGCCGCGCGAGGAGGCGTTCATGGAAAGTGGCACCAGGATCGGAAAAGTGCGGGGCCTCGGCTCTGCCAAACACGGAACGCACCACTGGATCATGCAACGCGTCACCGCGGTCAGCAATCTGATCCTGATGCTGTGGTTCGTGGCCTCGCTGGTCAGCCTGCCGTCGCTCGATCATGCCACGGTCACCGCATGGCTGTCCTCGCCGCTGGCCGCGACCGCGATGATCCTGCTGCTGATCACGGTGTTCTATCATCTGCGTCTGGGCCTGCAGGTTCTCGTCGAGGATTACGTGCACAATCACGGCACCAAGTTCGGTGTTATCCTGCTGCTTAATTTCTATTCCGTTGCCGGGCCCGCGCTCGGCATTTTCGCCGTCGCGCGCATAGCCTTTGCCGGAGCCGCAAGCTGATGTCTGAAGCCTACAAGATCATCGACCATGTATACGACACGGTTGTCGTCGGCGCGGGCGGATCGGGTCTGCGCGCTACGATGGGCAGCGCCGAAGCGGGGCTGAAAACCGCGTGCATCACCAAGGTGTTCCCCACCCGCAGCCACACCGTGGCGGCGCAGGGCGGCATCGCAGCCAGCCTGGGCAACAACTCGCCCGATCACTGGTCTTGGCACATGTACGATACCGTCAAGGGATCGGACTGGCTGGGCGACCAGGACGCGATCGAATATATGGTGCGTGAAGCGCCTGCGGCCGTCTACGAACTCGAGCATGCCGGCGTGCCGTTCAGCCGCAACGACAACGGCACGATCTATCAGCGTCCGTTCGGCGGGCACATGCAGAACATGGGCGAAGGCCCGCCGGTGCAGCGCACCTGCGCCGCTGCCGACCGTACCGGCCATGCGATGCTGCACGCATTGTACCAGCAGTCGCTGAAATATGATTCGGACTTCTTCATCGAATATTTCGCGATCGACCTGATCATGGAAGACGGCGAGTGCCGCGGCGTGATCGCCTTGTGCATGGATGATGGATCGATCCATCGCTTCCGCAGTCATGCCGTGGTGCTGGCCACCGGTGGTTCGGGCCGCTGCTATTTCTCGGCCACCTCGGCGCACACCTGCACAGGGGACGGCGGGGCGATGGTGCTGCGCGCCGGCCTGCCGCTGCAGGACATGGAGTTCGTCCAGTTCCACCCGACCGGCATCTATGGCGCAGGCGTGCTGATTACCGAAGGCGCACGCGGCGAGGGCGGATACCTCACCAACTCCGAAGGCGAGCGCTTCATGGAACGCTATGCGCCGTCGGCCAAGGATCTGGCCAGCCGCGACGTCGTCAGCCGTTCGATGGCCGCCGAAATCCGCGAAGGCCGCGGCGTCGGCAAGGAAAACGACCATATCTACCTGCACCTCGACCATATCGACGAGAAGGTGCTGGCCGAGCGCCTGCCCGGAATCACCGAGACCGGCAAGATCTTCGCCAATGTCGACCTGACCCGCCAGCCTTTGCCGGTGGTGCCGACGGTGCATTACAACATGGGCGGAATCCCCTGCAATTATCACGGCCAGGTCGTCACCATCAAGGATGGCGATCCCGACACCGTGGTCCCCGGCCTCTATGCCGTGGGCGAGGCCGCCTGCGTTTCGGTGCACGGTGCCAACCGTCTGGGCTCCAACTCGCTGATCGATCTGGTCGTGTTCGGCCGCGCGACCGGCCATCACCTGCGCGATACCATCAAGCCAGGTGCCTCGCACAAGGAGCTGCCCAAGGATTCGGCGGACATGTCGCTGGCGCGGCTCGACCATTTCCGTAACGCCAAGGGCGGCTCGCCCACCGCGCAGATCCGCATGGACATGCAAAAGACGATGCAGAAGCACGCTGCGGTGTTCCGCGACACGCAATTGCTGTCCGAAGGCACCGCGCTGATGCAGACGGTCAACCAGCGGATGCAGGACGTCCACGTCTCCGATCGCTCGCTGATCTGGAACACCGACCTCATCGAGACGCTCGAACTCGACAACCTGCTGAGCCAGGCGGTGTGCACGATCGAAAGCGCGCACAGCCGCAAGGAAAGCCGCGGCGCGCACATGCACGAGGATTATCCCGAGCGCGACGATGCCAACTTCATGAAGCACACCGTCAGCTGGTTCGAAGGCTGGGGCGGCAACGGCGGCAAGGTCACGCTCGATTATCGCCCGGTGCACGAATACACGCTGAGCGAGGACATCGAATACATCAAGCCCAAGAAGCGGGTATACTGACCGCTGCCGTCTGCCACTAGGCTACAGGTTCACATCGGGGGCGGGATGATTGCCGATCAGGCATGATCCCGCCCCCGATTTGCGTTCCGGCCCGTGCAGGCCAAGCCAAAATTTCACGCCGCCAAAGAATGCTTCTTCACGCTTGCGGGCGGATGCTGCTAGGGGGCAGCATTCTCCCGAGTGGACAGATTGGACGAACGTGGCATTTACGACTGTCGAGGTCTTGACGACGCACCAGTGGAACACTGGCCTGTTTTCCTTCACCGTGACGCGCCCGCCGTCGTTCCGGTTCGTCAGCGGCCAGTTCGTGATGCTGGGGCTGATGATCAACGGCAAGCCGCTGGTGCGCGCCTATTCGATCGTGTCGCCGGCCTGGGACGAGACGCTCGAGTTTCTCAGCATCATCGTACCCGATGGTCCGCTGACCAGCCATCTCTACAAGATCAAGCCGGGTGACCAGATCCTGCTGGGGGCCAAGCCCACCGGCACGCTGACGCTCGATGCGTTGCTGCCGGGCAAGCGGCTGCATCTGATCGGAACCGGCACAGGCCTGGCGCCATGGATGTCGATCATCCGCGATCCCGACGCGTACGAGCGCTACGAGCAGATCACCGTGCAGCACACCGTCCGCGACATCCAGGACCTTGCCTATCGCGAGGAGCTGGAAGCGCGGATGGAGCATGATCCACTGGTCGGCGAGATGGCGATGACGCGGCTGACCTATGACCGCTCGGTGACCAAGTGCCCGACCTGGACCGAGGAAAACCGCCGCATCACCACGCGGATCGAATGCGGCGACTATCCGCTCGACCCCGAGACCGACCGCGTCATGCTGTGCGGCAGCATGGCGATGATCAAGGAAACCGGCGCGCTGCTCGAAAGCATGGGCTTTGTCGAAGGCGCCCAGTCCAACCCCGGCACCTATGTGCTCGAACGCGCGTTTGTCGGCTGATGCTCAGGCGCGGATGGCCTCGAGCGCCGTCCGCAGAGCATCGGGCAGAGGTGCCGGGCGACGGGTGTCGCGCCCGACATAGACATGGGTGAAATGCCCGGCGGCGGCGGCATCTTCGTCGTCGTTGCGAAACAGCCCGACCGCATACCGCACCGAGCTTGAGCCGATATGATCGACGCGGATCCCGGCGTGGATGGTGTCGGGAAAGGCCGTGGGCGCAAAATAGGCGCAGCCGGTTTCAACCACCAGTCCGATGGTTTCGCCAGCATGGATATCGAGCGCACCTGCGCGGATCAGATATTCGTTCACCGCAGTGTCGAACCAGAAATAATAGACCGAATTGTTGACGTGGCCGTAGATGTCGTTGTCCGACCAGCGGGTGGTGATCGTGGTGAACGTGGTATAGTCGCTGCGCACCGGGCGCTGGGGCTTGCCCGGCGGACGGCTCATGGCGCGACCGTGAAGCTGTTGACCCCGTCCGATTGGGTGACCTGCACCGTGCGTCCGATCGGATCGCGGGCCGGATCAATCAGCGCGGCGATCGCGTCGTCCTTGCCCGATTCGTCAGGGCGCGCGACGATGCGACCCTTTTCGCTGCGGGCGATCACCACCGCGCGCGATGGCCTGCCCTTGGCATAGCCGACGGTGTAACTTTCGATTGTGCCGGTCGCATCCTCTTCCAGTCGCTCGGGCGCGGCCTCGGCGTCGATCTCGGCCTGCATCGGCGCATGATCCACCGGTGCCCAGTTCTCCGGCGCGGCGGTGCTGTAGATGCCCACAGCTTCCTTCGACAGAAAGCCGCCATTGGCCAGCACCAGGCCGAAGCTGCCGGGGTCGGCGCGCAGCGTCTCTGCCATCGCCGCGATTGCATGCATCGAGTAGTTGTTGCCTGCGCCGCCTGAAAACGGCAGCCCGCCGGTCAGGGTCAGCGGCGTGGTGCGCTCATCGACGCCCAGCGCCTCGGCGGCGAGCAGCACCGCGACGGGAAAGCAGCTATAGATATCGTAATGCGCGATCGCGTCCGCAGATTTGCCCGCGCTGGCGAGCGCGCCTGCCAGCGCCACCTCGATCGCGCGCGATCGCGACAGATCGGGGCGCAGGCTGACCGGCTTGTCCATCGCTTCGCCGCTGCCGTGCAGGAAGATCCAGCGTTGCCGCGGCACCGCCATCGCCTCGGCCTGGCCGACGCTGGTCAGAATGACCGTGGCGCCCTGGTTCACCGCATCCTGCGCGACGTGCCATTTGAGATAGGGGTCGGCGACGGGATAGTTGCTGTCCGATGGCGTTGCCAGATAGTCCGCGCTCATCGCCCGGGGGAACTGCGCATAGGGGTTGGCGGCAGCAACCTCGCTGAAGCTGGCCCACAACCGCGACATTGCCGCGACATGCTCGGCCCGGCTGCGGCCCAGCCGCGCGCGCACGGCGTGTTCAAACAGCGGATAGGTCAGGATCGGCGCGCCGACGCCGTTTTTCAGCTCGTGCCGGTCGAGCAGCATCGGACCCAGCCCGCGATCCTCCATCGTGCCGTCGATGCTCTCGTTCCAATCGAGCGCAACCCCCTTGCGTGCGGCGGTCTTGGCAGCGGCGATGGCTTCCGAACCCGACAGCAACACGCAGCGCGCCTCACCGGAATGGATCGCGGCGGCAAATTCGTTGACCAGGGATTGCGGGGTCTGGCCGCCGACGATCGAATAGATCGCGCGCGCGGGCGAGACGCCCAGCCGGTTGGCGAGGCCCAAAGGCGGCTTGTCGCACCCGCCGGTGCCTTCGGGGACCATGCCAGGCGCGCTGTCGGCAAAATGACGCACGATCGCGATGACATCGATGGCGGCCCGCACTGCTTCGGCCACGCCGGTGTCAGCCAGCGCTGCTTCGGAGGCGCGCTGCATCAGGCTTTGCGGGCTGGGTGCTGCCGCCGCTTCGCTGCCGTCCCAATGATCGACCGTCTGGCCGACGCCGATCAGCACCGGGGTGTTGGGGTCAAGGGTCATGGCATCCTCCAAAGTTCTTATAGTTAGCCCGTTCTCCGGGGAAAGCCGGAGCCCAGGAGTTAGTTTGCGGTGTCGTCGCCCTGGATTCCGGCTTTCGCCGGAAAACAGCTATGCTTTCGTCTCGCGAATCGCCCCGCTCAAAACCGTCCGTTGATCCTGATTGCCATCGCATCGCCCTGCTGCCGGAAGCCCAACGCAGACAGCGCCGCGCCCGCGCCGCCTGCCAGCCCGCCGAGCTTGAAATCGGCGGTATAGCGGCCCGCGCCGGTGATCCGTATGTCCATCTGCTCGAGCCCCGACTGGCCCCTGAGCGGGATCAGCAGATCATCGCCGTCGCAGCGCAAAGTGCCGCTGAGCCCGCGCTGCAGCGAGATGCCGAACAGGCTCTGTTCGATGTTGACCCGCACCGCGCCCGATGCCGCGCTGCACCGGCGGCCAACAAACGCGATGTTCGCGCCGTCGAGCGTCACGCTGCGCAACGGCAGCGGGGCGAACAGATCGGCGGTGGCGATGTCGCCGCTGGCGTTGCGCATGGCTGTGCTGTCGCCGCTGCGCACCAGATCGAACGCCAGCGGGGGCTGGCCTGGCGTATCGGTGGCGCGGGTCATCGCCAGCACCGTCTCGCCGCGCAGCAGCGCCGCAGGTGAGAGCGAGGCGTCCATGTCGCCCAGGCTCAGCCGCCCGAGCCTCAGATCGCGGATGGTGCCCGCCCAGACGCTGCCCTCGACGCTGCGCGCGCTGACCCCGCGGCTGCCCAGGCCGCTCGTCTCGAACACGATCCTGAGTGGCAGCAGCACCAGCAGCGCCACGACCAGCGCCAGCACGATCAGGCCTGCGCGCTTCATGTTGCGGCTCATCCGCCGACCTTCGTCAGCCGCGCCGATACCGAGACGGTGCCGTTGTCCATGCGCCGGACGACCAATGTCTCGGGCACCACGCCGCGCCGTTCGAGATCGGCGAGCCAGCTCAGAAACGCGGTCGAGCGGGCCGATCCGATCGCGATCTCGGCACGGCCGGACCCCTGTGCGGTGTTGGCATCGAGCGTGAACCCGCGCTCGGCCGCCTCACTGGCGAGCAGCAGGTTGAGCGCGGCGATCGCCTCGGCAGGGCGCTTGTCGGCGGGCATCGAGAGCGCCCGCGTCTTCGCCTCGATCCTGCCTGCCTGCATCGTCGCCTCGTAGAAGCTGCGCTTGGCATCGGTCGCGATGTCGTACACCGGGCGGTAGATGCCGTAGAACCCGATGACCCCGAGCGCCAGGATCGCAGCCACGCCGACCATGATCTGCTCGCGCCGCGACAGCGCGATGAACCAGTTTTTGGCAGCTTCGGTCATGGCGCCAGCACCGTGATGTCGGCCACGGCCTGCCCGGTCGCATCGCTGCGCTGGGCTGCGGTGACGGTATAGCCGTTGTTCTGCAGTGCGATCAGCACCGCGTTGAGGTCCTCGACCCGGGGTGCGGCGATCATCGCGCCGATGATGCCCCCGGGGCGGTAATCGGCCTGGCGGATGGTGACCCCCGGAACCGGCTGCATCGCCGCGAGCAGCCCCGACAGCGGGACGGTGGCGATGGCGTTCCCCGCGCCGCGTGCGGCAAGCCGGGTGTCGAGCACTTGTTCGGCCTGCGCGACATCGGTCGCTTCGGGCACGAACCTTTGCGCGCTGGCGAGCGCCCGGCGTTCGGCGAGGTCGGCGCCAAGATAGTTCTTGCCGATCTCGATCAGGGGAATGGCGAAGCTGACCAGCAGCAGCGCGCCCAGCAGCCAGGCGAGCGTCCGGCGCTGCCCGGCGCCGAGCGCGAACAGCGGCGTACGCCGGGCGAAGTCGCCCTGACGCAGGTTCAGCGGCGGATCGGCCAGCGCCGCGATCATCGCGGCATCGCGCGCATCCTGGTCAAGCGACGCAGGTGCGGACGAGCCCAGCAGCAGCGCCCCCAGCGCCTCGTCGGGGGGCAGGACCAGATCGCCCAGCCGGTCTGCACCCAGATCGCCGAAGGTCGCGCTCACCGGCTGGTCGTTTGCGGGAAGCAGCAGCCCGACGGGCACCAGCACATCGGGGTCGAGCCCGCGCAGCGCAAGTTCGGCCAGGTGATCGGCCAGCCGCGCGCGCGAAATGGTGGCGCACAGCACCCGCATCGTCTCTGCGCCACCCAAAGCGCGAACCCCGACGAACAGATCACCGCCGATGCTGAGATCGGCGGCGCGATAGCGTGCGGCGGCCTCGGCCTGCGCCGCGCTCATCTCGCCCATGTCGAGAATGCGGATGACGGTGTCGGCAGCGGGTATCAGCGCCAGTACCGGGCCTTGATCGATCCCCGCTGCTGCGGAGGGCGGGCTGAAATCCTGGCCCCGGGCGACGATATGGTCACCCTCGGCCCGCCACCAATGCAGCGCGGCATCGGCGGATGCGGGGCAGGTAACGATCAGGCCATGCGTCGCCATGGGTCAGTCAGTCGGACCGTTGGGCCGGGGCTGGAAGCGGGTCGAAGACAAGATCGCAAAACCCCCGAATAGCGGCAGAATCGAATGGACGATGCCCTAGACAATCGGCTGGGCCAAGTCACGGTCCCTTTGCAGCTTGGCCTCGTTTTGCGCAATGAGATCGTTCTGCTCGGCGGCGATCCGTTCCTCTTCGTCCGCCAGGCGCTGGCGGTCGGCTTCGGCAGCCTTCTGCGCTGCCAGCTCTTCGCGACGGTGCGGGCTCAGGATGGCGAAGGCCGCGACCAGCAGCGCGACCGAGATCGCCTCGATGATCATCGATTGGGCAATGTTCGCGGTAAGCCCATCGCTCACCACGCCGATCGCGCGCCCGGTGAACGCCAGCGCCACCATTGCAGCGGCACCCAGCAGCCATTGTCGCCGGCCGGGAAACAGCCCGACGAGCGCGGCAAGCCCGGTGCCGATGAAGAATGCGCCCATGTCGGCGCGGATCGCGCTGATCCCTGTGATGCCCTGTCGGCCAAGCTCGAACTGGGTGATCAGCGATTGCGGGTTCAGCATGGCACCCACCCCGATCACGAGGAAAAGCGCCGAAAACGCTCCGACGAGCAGGCGAATGACCCAGGTCATGATGATCGATCCTTCTGAGTTGGCCGGATGGCCCATTGACCCCAGTGTTATGGGCTTGGGCGGTTCGTGTCCAGCATTCCCCAGCAACGAGCGCAGCGGTGTTTCGATCCCCTGGCGGCGGACCGGCAGCCGGATGTGGCCCCTTGGCCGGGCCACCCGATGCGCCCCCGTTTCACAGCAGCAGCGAGATCGAGTTTCCAAACGAATGCAGCACGATCGGCAGCAGGATGCTGCCGGTTCGAAGGCGCATCCAGACCGCGAGAAAAGAGGGAATTGCGGTCAAGGCCATGTAGATCGGGTCAAACGCGAACGCTCCATCTGTGTAGGCGAAGGCATGCGCGAGCCCGAACAGCAGGCAGGATGCAAGCGCCCCCCATCTCCATTCCACGCCGAACCTGTTGGCGCCGCGGGTGAACGCTTCATACAGCGCCAGCAGCAATATCCCGCGGTAGAAGGCCTCCTCCTCCAGGCTTGGCATGGTGAGCTGAAACGCGACGGTTTCGGCAGACGCCGCATCCGACGGAAATGCCAAGCCGATGGCCAGGAAGAAAAGGCAGTACAGCAATGCCCCCGGGATGCAGCTTTTGAGGCTGCCTTCCGACTGGACGAGCGTCAAGCCTGTGCGTTTCCATCCGAACCCGGGCAGCGATGCGATCGCCAGCGTGCCGACCAGCGCCAGGATCTTGCCCTGCCAGTTCCAGTCCGACGCTGGCAGCATATCCGGGATCAGGCCATAGCCATTGGTGAGCAGAAGATCGTTGATGAAGACGAGCGCAGCGGCCGTGACCAGCCAGCCGAAGGAGAAATGCTTGCGGTTGGCCAGACCCAATACAGTGCCGCCTGCGAGCAGCAGGCAGACGATGGCTCCGATGCTTATCAACCCGTCCAATGCGCTGTTCCCTGAGCGTGTGACGGGGTGCATCGCATAAGTGTATTACCGTTGCAATGCAGTTCGGGCGATTGCTCGAGGCGGGTCTAGCTCAACAGGCCCTTGATCGCGCGCCAGATCGGCAGCGGCGGCCGGCCGGCCAATACGCGGACCTTGTCGAGCAGCGTCGATTTGCCCGAATAGAACCTCGAGATCAGGCCATCGGGGAGCGTGTAGAAGCGCTCGAGCACCTTGTAGCGCTCATCGGGCTCGGCGGCCTTGAACAGCATCTTGGTCAGCATCCGATAGAAACCATCGGCCTCCCAATGGTCGAGGCTGGTCTTGCGGCTCATCTCGGCGAGCGCCGCGCCCGACAGGTCAGGCATCTCGGCGATATGCGCGGCAAGGCGCACTGCGTCGGGCAGCGAATAGCCGGTCAGGCCGTGGAACAATGCAGCGCGCGTTCCCGCCTTGGCGACATCGCCGCCGGTCGATTGCCAGTATCCGCCGAAATCGCCGCCATAGACCACCGGCAGCGCGCCGGTCTCGGTGCGGCTGACGCGCTCGACCTGCCATCCCTTGGCGTCGGCATAGGCGCTGATCCGGCCGGCCAGCGCCTGGGTGTCGAAATCGGGCGTATCGCTGTAATAGGTGTCCTCGACGAAGATTTCCATCGGGCTGATCGGCAGGCAATAGACGAAGCGGTAGCCGTCGATCTGGTCGACCGTCGCATCCATCACGATCGGGCGGGTGAGGCCATGCGGCTCGGTGAGGTGCAACATCTGCCCCATGAACTTCTGCCAGCCGCAGCGCAGGTGGCGCACGTTGCCGCCGCCGCGCGCATCGATCACGCCGCCCGCCTCGATCCGCGCGCCGTTTTCCAGCACCACGTTGGTCTGGCTCGCCGCCAGCGCACGGACCCCGGTGACGATGTGGTGCGCAGGCAGCGTCTCGCGCAGATACTCGTCGAATCGGTCCGAAAGGATCGAGTAATAGCTTTCTTCGAGCGCGCGTTCGTGCCCGGGAAACTTGACATCATAGCCGCGCCAGCCGTGGCAGACCAAAGGCGCGACCAGCCAGCGGTGCTTGTCGGCGACATCGGGCCCGAAGAACGACCAGATATGGTTGCCGCCCAGCGACGCGCTCTCCTCGATCACCAGCACCTCCAGCTCGGGCCGCTTGCGGCGCAGCGCGAGCGCGATCAGCCCGCCGGCAAGGCCGCCGCCCAGGATCGCAACATCGCATTTGAGAGTCTTGCTGGAGAGATTGCGCGGTGATTTCATGTCCCCTCCGCCCTAGCGCAGCAAGCAGCGCAGGGGAAGGGCACAGGGACTGCTTTGCAGCGCAGCATAACCACGCTACAGCGTGACGATGCTCGGTTCCTCTCATATTGCGCTGTCGGCGCTGGCCATGACGTTGATCGTGGGCGTGCGCTATCTGCTGACCAGCGGCATGTTCGCCTGGCTGACCGACAAGGTGCGGCCCGGGCTGTATGTCGGGCAACGACCGCAGATCACCCGAGAAATCCGCTGGTCGCTGTACAGCGCGGCAATCTATGGCATCCCCACCGGGATCGTCGCGTGGGGCTGGCAGAACCGGGGCTGGACGCAGGTCTATACCGACTGGAGCGCTTATCCTTTGTGGTACCTGCCGGTGTCGGTGCTCGCCTTTCTGTTCGCGCACGATACCTGGTTTTACTGGACCCATCGCTGGATGCACCAGCCCAGATGGTTTCGCATCGCGCACGCCGTGCACCATGAAAGCCGCCCGCCAACCGCCTGGGCGGCGATGAGCTTCCATCCCATCGAGGCGCTGACCGGGGCGATCGTCATTCCCGCTTTGGTGTTCATCATCCCGATCCACGTCGCGATGCTGGGGCTGGTGCTGGCCATCATGACGCTAATGGGCGTGACCAACCATATGGGCTGGGAGCTGTTTCCGCGCTGGCTTGTTCACGGGCCGTTAGGCAAAGGGCTGATAACCGCCAGTCACCACCAGCACCACCATGCGCGCTATACCTGCAACTACGGGCTTTATTTCCGTTTCTGGGACAGGCTATGCGGTACGGACAAGGGGCTGGGAAAATTTCCCGCCAAGGGATCGCACACGGCACGGGCAGACGCGGCGCACGACGCCGTGCGTTCGGCACACTAAGGGATTTGAGATGGTGGCATTGCCCAGGACTCTGGCACTTGGACTGGTCGCGCTGTTCGCGCTGCCAGGGGCCGCCCCGCTGAACGATCTGGACATCGCCATCGACCATCTGCGTTCGCCCAAGGGTTTGCTGCAACTGTGCCTGACCGTCAACGAAAGCAGCTTTCCCGATTGCGAGGATGACCCCGCCGCGCGCCGCATGACCGTGCGCGCCAAGGATGCGGTCGCGCGGTTCGCCGGCCTGCCCGCCGGCCAGTATGCGCTGGCGATCGTCCACGATGAGAACGGCAACAACAAGCTGGATACCTTCGCCGGCATCCCCAAGGAAGGCATCGGATTTTCCCGCAACCCAAGCTTCAGCTTCGGGCCGCCGCGTTTTTCGCAGGCGGTGTTCGTCGCGCAGGGGGCAGGCAGCAGCCAGCGGGTCAAGATCAAATACTTCCTCTAGGGCGCAGCGACCGCAGCCCTTGGCGCGCGCATGGCGATGCGCGTTAACGAAATCTAAGCCCACCGATCCTAGCATCATCCCAAAGCACCCGGCCACGCACATGCCGCCGGCGCGATCACGGGGTGGTTCGATGGCCGTTTCTGTCCAGAATGCAGCGTTTCCGCTCCGCGCATGGCGCGGTGGGAGCAGCGAATCGTGAGCAACCTGACGCTGGCGCTGCATTACGCGGCCTTCGCGATCGTCGCGACCACTGCCAATCTGGGCACGCAATCGGCGATCCTGGCGATCGATGACCAGGCGATCGTCTATTATTTCGCGCTCGTGGCCGGCACCGGGATCGGGCTGGTGGTGAAGTACATCCTCGACAAACGCTGGATCTTTGCCGATCCCAGCCGCGGCATCGCGGCCCATGCACAGCGGTTTTCGCTCTACACCCTGATGGGCGTCGCCACGACGCTGATCTTCTGGGGCACCGAGACATTGTTCTGGTTCACCTGGCACACCCACGAGGCGCGCGTCGCAGGCGCGCTGCTCGGCCTGGGAATCGGCTATTTGGTCAAGTACCAGCTCGACCGTCGCTTCGTGTTCTCCAGCCAGCCGCGTCGCACGCCGGCCTATGCGGTGGCCGCCGCGCCGCCTGCCTGAGCCTTGCCCCAGGTTTCGAGATGCCCGCAGCCCAAGCCATGACCTCCACCGCTCGACACCCACTGGCCACCTGCCGCCTGCTGTTTCTGGCCGTGCTGGCTCTTGCCGCGATGTTGTTGTCGTTTGCTGCCGTCTCATACCAGCACCAGGTCATTGAAGGCGACAGCAAGACCGTCGTCGATTTCCACGCTTTCTATGTCGCCGGAACGCTAGGGCTGGAGGGCAAGGTCGACGACAGCTATGACATCGCCAAGATGAAGGCGGCGCAGCGGGCGTTCACCGGCATGGATGTCTCGATGCCATGGACCTACCCGCCGCCGTTCACCTTGTTCGTCACCGCGCTTGCGGCGCTGCCATTGGGGCTGGCGTACGGTCTGTTCACCGGGCTGACGTTGCTGTTCTATCTGACAATGCTCAAGCGGATCGCGGGCGATCATCTGCCCGGCGTGATGCTTGCGATGCTGCCGGTCATCCTGCTGACGGTGATCACCGGGCAGAACGGGTTTCTCACCGGCGGCCTTGTCGCGATGTTCCTGCTTGCGTTCGGGCAGCGCAAGGCATCGGCGGGCATCCCGCTGGGGCTGATGATCGTCAAGCCGCACCTCGCCGCCGCCATCTCGCTGCTCGCGCTGGTCGAGCGCCGCTGGCAGGCGATGTTCATCGCTGCAGCCATCGTGATCACCGCGCTGCTGCTGCCGACCTTGGTCTTCGGGCTGTCGATCTGGCCCGCGTTTCTGGCGGGCGTGGCCGAATCGAGCGCGTTCCTGGCCGATGGCGAATATCCGCTGTTTCGCATGACCTCGATCTACGCGGCGGTGCGCAGCACGGGGCTGTCGTCGGATATCGCGTTCGCCGTGCACGGTGCAGGCGCGATTCTGACCATCGCGTTGCTGCTCTATGGCTGGTGGCGCAAACTGCCGCCGCAGCTGCTCGCCGCCAGCGCCTGCGCGGCATCTTTGTTCGTCAGCCCGTATAATTACGATTACGATCTGTGCATCCTGGGCGTCGGCATCGCCTTCGTCCTCCCCGACCTGCTGCAACGCACCCGCGCGCTGGAACAGCTCGGCCTGCTCGCGTTGTGCTGGTTCGGCACCGGCTATGGCCTGGTCGCGTCGTTTGCCAAGGATGCGGACGCGATCGGCGCTGGCAACTGGCCGCTTTCGCTGATGGCGCCGCCGTTGCTGCTGCTGATCGCACTAGTCGCGCTGGCGCTGCGGCGCGAGGTGCGCGCGCGTGCCGAAGCCCATGCGCCGTCCGCCTCAGGCGCCGCGCTCAAGCGCGATCCCGCTCCCGCCACCTGACCACGGAACCATCCGCCGCGTCGCGCGCATGCTTGGCACCGACGCCAGGAGACACGTCCATGCCCGACACCACCCAAGCCCAGCAGCTCGCCCGCATCGCCAAGGCCATGAAAGACATCGATTTTGCGATGCTCAACACCCATGCCGAGGGCGGCGCGATCGGCGGGCGGCCGATGAGCAACAACCGCGAGGTCGATTACGACGGCGACAGCTATTATTTCACCTGGGAAGACTGCCGCATGGTCGACGACATCAAGCGCGACCCCAAGGTCGGCCTGTCGCTGCAGGGCAAGAAATCGCTGCTCGGTGCGCCGGGGATCTTCATCGCGGTCGAGGGCACCGCCGACATCGTCCGCGACAAGGCGCAATTCGAAAAGCACTGGAGCAAGGACCTCGAACGCTGGTTCGAGCAGGGCACCGACACCGAAGGCCTGGTCATGCTCCACGTCCGCGCGACGCGCGTGGCGTACTGGGATGGCGAGGACGAAGGCGATTTCGTGGTGGGGTGAGGGGGGCCGAACCTTCGCACAGTGGCTCTGCATGCCCCGGGGTCTATCGCACCATCGCGATCCAAGATAGCCAGCCCCAGTTCACCAGCAGACCTACATCGGTCGCGATCTTCCACCCGCGCGATGCGCGTGCCATGCCACGCCTGAATGTCCAGTTACGGACGAACACACTCACCACCGCCGAAAGAGCGACGATCGCGATGCCGATCAAGGGCAGCGACAGCAGGAACGCCAGCGCGAAAAACTGTGTCATGATCGCGCTGACGAACCACACGATGGGCACGGCGCGATAGGTTGCCTCCGGCACGAAGCTGCCGATATCCGTCGACCGAACGCCGATATTGTCGTCTGGCGTTGGCGGCAGGCGGGCATCGATCGTGCGGATTATCTTGCCAGCCGGATTGGTGGGCTGATCCCGATCTGCGGTCATAAGCCCAACCCCCTGCCTCGCTCATCCGGCACTCTGCTAAGGCATCCTTAGAGCGCGGATGCGGCCATGTGCTGTCACCAGATATTCATCTTCATCTCGATCGTCGCTTCGCCCTCGCCGGAGCAGATATAGAGGATGCGCACCGGCACGATGCTCTTGCCGCGATATTTGGGCTCCACCGCCAGGCGATCGATGGCCTTCAGCTCGAGCAGCCCGCTGACCCGGTCATTGGCAAAGTCGATCATCATCAGCGCGCCCGGTGGGACATATCCGCTATTCTCCTTGTCCCCCCGCCCCCCGAACCTTTTGGGGTAGAAGCGTATCCTGACCAGCTCCCCGCTTTTCACCAGCGCCTCGGCCTGCGCGCGGCTGGTGACATGGGAAAAGTCCATCCGCATGGCCTTCGTATCCTCGGGAGCCATGGTCCATGCGGGCGGGACTGTCATCGGTCCGGCCAGGACCGCCAATGCCAAACCTGTCTTGATAGGCCCCACTGGTCCGCCCCCCGCACCGTGCCGCAGCGTCGCGCTGTGCAAGCGAGCATAAAGCACGCGCCGCTTCAGGTGCACCCTCATGCCCGCAGATGCGTCCGAAATGGTGCAGATCGCGCAGCGACACTTTGTGCAGCATCTCGTAGGTGTATTGCGCCTGGGATCGTCCGGGGCGAGCCCTTTGCGCCTAGGCGTTCCGCCCTTGGGCGCCGAGCGTCAGTTGCCGCGGCGTTTGTGGGTGACGAATGCGATCAGCAATATCACCGCTATCAGCCCCATCGCGCCGCCTGCGGTCTGGGTGATCGCCGTGATCGCGCCCGGTTGATCCGATGTCTGCCACGCGCCCGAACGCGTCTGCTCCACCATCCACCACGCGCCCGCCAGAATGACGGCCTCGAGGATCACCAGCCCCAACAATGCCCGTGTCGATTTCTTCATGACGGCCCCCCATCATCACCGCGGCCTGATGCGGCGCCGGATATGTTTTGCTCGGCTCCCAGTGCCCGAATCTCAGGCGACCGCCGGCCAACGATGCCATGCGAAACGGCGATCTGTCTATGCCTGCAGCTGGCGCCATCTCAGCTCAAATCGCCTTGAAGTAGTAAAAGACATCACGCGCTTATGATTGCTAACGTTGATACGCGGATCCACGATCAAAAGCTCTCAATAAGATAAGCCGTCTACATCCGAATCAAAATCGATTTCGCGTATTGCAAACATAAAGTTCTTAACCTCGAATCTACTCTGTCTCCTGATAATTCTTTTAATCTTTACACTTTCCTGCCTTTTCTTAACATTTCTGCGCTCATCGTAGAAAACAATGCCACGACTATTCATTTCCAAGAAAAAAGGTTTAGTCATTAAGCGGTCATTATCCGGCAGCCATCCGCGCCTCATACCTTCGTACGCGAGCAGCCATGTCCAGTCGGTGTGAATTGAATGCTCACTGATCTGATCTAACCATTTCTCGGTGGGCAAAGGACAGTTCAACAAACCTTTGCTGTTCATATCCAAAATCGTTAATGCTATTGCGCTTGAGCGAACGGTAGTACAGAGATCAACGAGATGCTTGTCGCTAATAGAGATTTTTAATCCACGCAGCGTATAAAGTAACCAGAGTGCTTCATAAGTGTTCCCATTTTCGAGCGACCGACGAGCTAATTCTATGAAACGACGTCCTACTCTTCGTTTTGAAACAGCGCCGGTATCAAAATCTAAATTAATAAGTATTTCACTAATCCGCGACATTGATGCTGGGGAAATTATAGCAGTTTTTAACAAAAATGACTCGAGATGCTCCACATCCTGTTTTCTAAATCTTTGTCCCTCCAGAACTGCAAGTGCGTAATTTGCAACGGCCTGTTGTTCATACTGTGTTTGTAATCGCAGCGTCAACCCTAAGAATTCTTGAAGTCGAGCGCCTCGCAAAGCCCCCATTTTATGGGAAAGAAATCCACCAATTTCAGCTTTCCATGCGTCATCTGAATGTTGAATGACACGTGTCACTGATGTTTTTCGGCCGTTAATATCTAGGCTGTATTCTCTATATGCCGCAATTATTTGCGATAGAATCTTTTCTGAGCGCTCAAGCGTATTTACTCCGATAAACCAATCATCCTGTAGACGATCAATCGAATCAGCCGTAATGTCACTAAAGCTAAGCCTTAAATCTTCATCAATCCGTGAGGAGATAACTTCGGCTATAATTCTTGACGTTTCAGGCCCAACTGGAATGCCTATTGTTTGATTTCTATTACACGCCCTGACTAAAATATCTATTCTGTCGGCTAATGATCCTTCATAAGCCTTCAGTTTTGATTTGACTTTTTCCTTGCCATAAGCCGCCCAAGTGAGAGAATGAGTGTAAATTGACGGGTAAAATCTAGTAATATCTGTTTTGACTAACCAATCCGATGTGGCTTCTATGAAAGATTTCTTCGCGCGATGAAGTGGGAAATTAATTCCTCTGATTGCCCTAACATTTGTCGGTGATATTCTAATTTCATCCATAGAATAGGTCTGGCGAGTGAGCCATTTCTGAACAGATCTGTAATTGTCTGATATTTCACTCGCTAGAAGAGACTGTGGTATTGGGTGGGTTATGCCAACAGAACGTCTTTCAAAACCAATCTTGGGTATTGAGATATTTTCCATCTCTGCTTTTGGAACTATATATCCATAAGCCTTGGACTTATAGCGAGTTTGATTTTTCTTCTTTTGCTGCCGCTCAAATAATTTTGCTCCCTCCCAAGCGTTAATTATTTCACGGGCATGGTCGCCAAACAGGGCCGTAGTAAAAGTGGGCGGCAATTCTTTGGGGAAATACCCCTTTGATAACAATGCTCGAAGCACCGAGTTGCTACTCATCTAGCCCAGCCCTCCGTGTTGTGACGCTCCGCACAACGTTTGCGTTCACTCTCGCCAGCCCAACCCTAAGCACACCCCTCGACATACGCCAGAGTCGGCATCATCCCGACATGCACCAGGCTGACCTTGCGCTTGTCGTCGATCTCGAAGCGCAGCCTTGGGTCATCGCCGGGCTGGGTCAGGTATTTGGCGGGGGCGTCGACGTATTTGTGGGGCTCGGCGACGAACGACGGGAAGGCTTTGCGGACCTGCGCTTCGGTTGAGCCGGGGCCGATGCCTTCGAGCAGTTTCGCCTTGGATTTGTCGTTCACCGTGATGCGGCGGACGACATTTTCCTCGACGATGGCATAGGCGCCGGGCCACTCGGGCGCGCTGAGTGTGGTGCAGCCGTCGGAGATCTGCGCGCCGCGCTCGGCCCAGGGCGAGCCTGTGGGCACCGGCTTGCCGATCTTCAGCCCGCCATAGCCTTCGAGCGTCAGGGTCTGTGCGCTGGCGATCGGCGGTGCTGGCGCGGCCGGTTCTGCGGGCGTGGGCGGCTCGGCCGCGACCGGGGCGGTTGTCTGTTCCGGCTCAGCGCGGTCGGCTGCGGGCTCCGACCCGCAGCCCGCGAGCAACAGCGCCGCCAGCGTCGCCGCTACCAGCGCGGTTTTCACCGGCTCAATCATGCTCGCGGTCGCCCGCGCCCAGATACAGCTCGCGGCCCATGTCCTCGTAGAGCTGGCTCATCTCCGCCATGCCCTTGAGCGCGGCCTCGCGGCTCGCGGCTGCCGTCTCTGCCCCGCTCGGCCCGGTGGCGATGAAGCCTTCGACGCCCTGGTTCTGCTTGGTGGCGAAGTCGCGGACCTCCTGGCTGATCTGCATCGAACAGAACTTCGGCCCGCACATGCTGCAGAAATGCGCGGTCTTTGCGCCTTCGGCGGGCAGCGTCTGGTCGTGATACTGCTCGGCGGTGTCGGGATCGAGCGACAAGTGGAACTGGTCGCGCCAGCGGAATTCGAAGCGCGCCTTGCTCAGCGCATCGTCGCGGACCTGCGCTGCCGGGTGGCCCTTGGCGAGATCGGCAGCGTGCGCGGCGAGCTTGTAGGTGACCACGCCGACCTTGACGTCGTCGCGATCGGGCAGGCCCAGATGCTCCTTGGGGGTGACGTAGCAGAGCATCGCGGTGCCATACCAGCCGATCTGCGCCGCGCCGATACCTGAGGTGATGTGGTCGTATCCCGGCGCGATGTCGGTGGTGAGCGGGCCCAGGGTGTAGAACGGCGCTTCGCCGCACACCTCGAGCTGCTTTTCCATGTTCTCCTTGATCTTGTGCATCGGCACATGGCCGGGGCCCTCGATCATCACCTGTACGTCGGATTTCCACGCGCGGTGGGTGAGTTCGCCGAGCGTATAGAGCTCGCTGAACTGCGCCTCGTCATTGGCATCGGCGATCGATCCCGGGCGCAGGCCATCGCCCAGCGAATAGGCGATGTCGTACGCCTTCATGATCTCGGTGATCTCGTCGAAATGCTCGTAGAGGAAGCTTTCCTTGTGATGCGCCAGGCACCACTTCGCCATGATCGAGCCGCCTCTGCTGACGATGCCGGTGACGCGCCTGGCCGCCATCGGGATGTAGGCAAGGCGCACGCCGGCGTGGATGGTGAAGTAATCCACCCCCTGCTCGGCCTGTTCGATCAGCGTATCGCGGAAGATCTCCCAGGTCAGGTCCTCGGCAACGCCGCCGACCTTTTCGAGCGCCTGATAGATCGGCACGGTGCCGATCGGCACGGGCGAGTTGCGGATGATCCATTCGCGGGTGTCGTGGATGTTGCGGCCGGTGGACAGGTCCATCACGGTGTCCGCGCCCCAGCGGATCGACCAGACCATCTTGTCGACTTCGGATGCGACGTTGGAGGCTACCGCACTGTTGCCGATATTGGCGTTGATCTTGACCAGGAAGTTGCGGCCGATCGCCATCGGCTCGCTCTCGGGGTGGTTGATGTTGCTGGGGATGATCGCGCGGCCGCGCGCGACCTCGTCACGGACGAACTCGGGCGTGACGTAATCGGGGATCGATGCGCCGAAGCTGTTGCCGTCGCGCTTGTATTCAGCCAGCCGCTCGCGGCCCAGATTCTCGCGCTCGGCGACATATTCCATCTCGGGCGTGATGATGCCGCGGCGGGCATAATGCATCTGGCTGACGTTCATTCCCGGCTTGGCGCGCAGAACCTGCTTGCGGGTGTTGGGGAACGGCGCGACGCCGCCCGAGCGATCGGGGCCGAGCTGGCCGTTGTCCTCGGGCTTCACCTCGCGCTGATCGACGACTTCGACATCGCCGCGATTCCAGATCCAGTCGCGGCGCAATTCGGGCAGGCCAGCGGAGATGTCGATATGCGCGTCGGCGTCGGTATAGGGGCCCGAGGTGTCATAGACCCGCACCGATGGCTCGCCGCCGGCCAGATCGATCTCGCGCATCGCGACGCGAATGCCGCTGCCCGATTTGGTAGCGACATGGACCTTGCGGCTGCCGCGAATGGGGCCGGTGGTAACGCCGATTTCGGTGCGTGCGTGGATATCTGCCATTATGGACTCTCCTTGGGGGACGGAGAGCGGATGCGGGCGCAGGGGAAAAACGCCGCTCCCTCCCTCCGCCGGTATCAGCCGGTTCAGGTTCAACGGGTCGTGGGACGCAACGCCCACCTCTCAGCCGCTCGGCTCCCCGGGGATGGGGGAGAGATTAGGGCGGTCAATGCGGTAAGGCCAGCAAAATCCGGCCCGTATTTTCATCAACAGATTTCTAGTGTCGATCCCGACGAGACGCCCAGTCACATACCGCTGCGACAAAAAAGGGAGCGCCGAAGCGCCCCCAGATGTTACGAAAATGCTGGCCCTTCGGACTAGCTACTTGCTGCGGAAGTGTGCCCGGACGTGTTCGACACGTCCGAAGCGAATGCGATAATACGCGTGGATGAAGATCATCAGACCCTCCATCGCATGATGTGGGTTGTATCCGGTGGCCGATGGTGCGATTATTCGTTTTGCACACGTATCGCGGGCTATCGGCCCCGGTTCGGAACGCCGCCTTAACGGGCGGCGTTTTCGTTTTTGCTAGATCACGGTCCCATTGGCTTTGCTCCATCTTGCCCGGCGTTCCGGGTTGATGGCAGCATGGTGGCGGACTGCAATCAGACCACAAATTTAAACCAGAAATAATCCAGTTACAGGCCAAAATCATTGGTTTTTTACCGCTTTTCCGGGCTTTTTTGCGCCTCTGAAAGTCCGGTATTGAACCAAAAATCGGTGCTTGGCGATCTTGTGCTCGGGCCAATGAGCTTTTGCATATTCCCACGCGCCGATCTCGGACAAGGTTTCGCCCCACCCAGCGGCAACTCCCTTTGCGATGCGGACTAGCTCGGCGTTGCTGAGAGTCTTCTGTTCAAACTCTGGCGCATCAGCGTCATGCGTTCGTGCCCCGATAGTATCGGACGGGATCGCCGTAGCTGGGCTTTCAGGATCTGACTGAGGTGTTGACGCCGCAAGGCTTGGAAACCAGAACCTCACTCCAAAAAGCCGCATCCAGCTTTCGGTATCGATGTTGTATCCCGCGGTTGGAAAAAAACGCTCCCGATAGCCAGTTTGCCAAAAGTCCTGATCGAGCGTGACCTCTGATGCCCAGAACCAAGTGGGAACGATAAGATAATAGGATTGGTTTACTTGGCTGTCTCGCTTCCAGATCGCATGCTCAGCGATCCCGACAACTCGGGCGACTTGAAGCTCACGGTGAAGCTGGACCACAGCAGTTTCGCGGTCATATCCATAGCTGGCGATAGCTTCCAATGGCTTTAGGCTGGCTTCATATTCTGGTAGCGGGGCGTATTGGAAAGCCGAGGTTGGCAACAATTGGGGTGGCTCGCGAGATCGATCATCAAATGCCTTGGCCAGTATTTCGCCAATTTTATCTGATTCGGGTCCAGCCATAAAGCAGGAAAATGGCCCGTTCTGTATGATGGGTCAAACAGATAGGCCCATTTTTTTTTGGACCAAGCAACTCGGCCTCGCCCCCTAAACATTCGCCCCCCTGTGACCCGCCGCATTGCACCTGCCAAACCCGCGCGATAATCTCCAGCCACCCAACACCAGCAGGAGCCCATCATGCCCGCGCACGAAATCGACTACGAGATCAAGGGACAGGAACTGCAGTTCGTCGAGATCGAGCTCGATCCGGGCGAGAGTGCGGTGGCGGAAGCGGGCGCGATGGTGTGGAAGGATGCCAGCATTGCGATGACCACGGTGTTCGGCGATGGCAGTGCGAACCAAGGCAGCGGCATCATGGGCGCGCTGCTCGGGGCGGGCAAAAGGCTGGTGACCGGCGAGAGCCTGTTCACCACGGTGTTCACGCACACCGGCCAGGGCAAGGCACGCGTCGCGTTCGGTGCGCCGACGCCGGGCAATATCCTGCCGATCGACCTCACCCATTATAACGGCCGGCTGATCTGCCAGAAGGACAGCTTTCTTGCTGCCGCCAAGGGCGTGTCGATCGGGGTGCATTTTCAGCGGCGCATCCTCACCGGGCTGTTCGGCGGCGAGGGTTTCATCATGCAGAAGCTCGAGGGCGATGGCATGGTGTTCGTCCAGATAGGCGGCACGCTGATCGAGCGCGATCTCGCGCTGGGCGAAGAGCTGCATGTCGATACCGGCTGCGTCGCGGCGTTCACCTCGGGCGTGGATTTCGATCTGGTCTCGGCAGGCGGGATCAAGTCGTCGCTGTTCGGCGGCGAAGGCCTGTTCTTTGCGCGGCTGCGCGGGCCGGGGCGGGTCTGGATACAGTCGCTGCCGTTCTCGCGGCTTGCCGGGCGGATGCTCGCCGCCGCTGGCAGCCGGGGCGGGCAGAACCGCGGCGAAGGCTCGGCGCTGGGGTCCTTGGGCGACCTGATCAGCGGCAACTGAGCCGGGTCAGGGCGCGGCCTGATCCAGCCCCGCCTGGCCCAATCCCTGATCCAGCCCCGCCTGGCGCAGCATCGCATCGATCTGCGCTGCGGGATCGTCGAGCTTCTGGCCGGTGATCGCGGTGATCGTCGCCAGCGTCGGCGCGCTCAGGCCGGTGCGGCGTGCGGCGGCGAGAAAGCTGGCACGGGTCCACGGCGTGCCCGAGCGCACCGTGGCGAAGAAGCGGCGGTTGACGTCGTGCAGGCCTTTCGCCCCGCCCGACCCGCGCCGGACATCGGCATCGATCGCCAGCGCGATCAGCATGCCGCACTGATAGTGCAGATCGAACCTGCCCGCGCGCGATGCAGCGTTGAGCGCGACCTGCGCCAGCCCTGCAGCGCAGACCTTGCGCGCCTCGGCGATGCGCCGGTCGACATAGGCGCGTTCGGCATCGCCCCGGTCCTGCATCACCAGAGCCGCCATCGCATCTGCGCCGCCCTCGTGGATCCAGGCTTGAGAATCGGGGCCTATGACGTCGTTGGTCCCGGCGCGCTGGAAGAAATGCGCGGCCTCGTGCGCGAAGAACCAGTCGAGCACCAGCACCTCGCCCAGCGCGAACGGCTTGCGCCAGCCATCGCCATACAGATGGATGAACACCTGGCCGGGCAATGTGCCGCCCTGCCGCGAAAGCCCGGATTGCGCAGGCGGCTGCGGGTCGAGCGAGACATAGAGTTCAGGCGTGATCGCAAGCTCGCCATAGATCGCGGCGAAATCGCGCATCGATTGCGGCAGCGATTGCAGCAGGTGATCGCGCAACTCCGGCTGCAGCGCGGGATCGACGATCGCGAGAAAACCCGCCGTCGCTGCAGGTTCGGCATTGCCGATATAGACGTACGTCCCTTCCTCGCGGCTGACAAAGGCGGCGGTGTCGGCGGTGCGCTTGCCGCCGACGCCGATCGTCGCGCCTTGCGCCGCAACCGTGATCGCGAGCGGCTCGGTGCCCTTGCAGGGCAATGCGGAGCAGGTCTGGAAATGTCCCGAATAGACCAGCAGCCCGCCATCGCTGAACGGCGAAAACGGCGCATAGGCCTTTTCGAGCGAGCGATAGCGTACCGGAATGTCGAAGCTCAGCTGCGTGAACGGCTTGCCGTCGACGCGTTCGATGCGCTCGTCATCGCCCTCGCGCACCCAGCGGAACTCTTGCGGCGCGGTCTGCCAGTCGCGCGCGCGATAGCCGTCGAGATGCGGGGCGAAGTGCAGCGCGGTCGTGGGCCGCGCCAGGCGGTATTCGGCGCGCACGGCATTGTCGGGCGCGCGGGTGATGTGCAGGCTGACCGGCGGCGTCCGCGTCGCGACCGGTGCCCCGGTCTCGGCAGTGGCTGGCGAACCGGTGAAAGTCAGTGCAGCGGAGGCGAATGCAGCGGGACCGATCAGCGCGTTTGCAAATATCCGGCCCATCCGTACCCCTGAAGCTGAGCCCGATCGGCCGGCGCCAAGCCTAGGCAAGCAGGCCGGGCCTGCGCAATCAGAAAGTGTAGGTGAGGCCGATCCCGCCGAAATACTGGTTGGCATCGCCGCGGATGCTGACGACCGGGCTGTCGGCGGCATCGCCCTGCAGCCGCGAATAGCTGGCCAGCACGAACATGCCCCAGCCGCCATCGAGCGCGTTGCCCGACAGGTCATAGCCCAGCAGCGCGCTGGTGCCGATCGACTTGAGCCCGCCGCCTGCGGTGTAGCGCGGCAGGCCCGATGCGGCGCTGCCGGCGGCATCGATGCTGAAGTAATAATCGGCAAAGTCGCCGTCGACGAAATCACCCGAAACCGACAGGTTGATCACCCCTGCGGTGCCCAGCAGCTTGTTGTAGCTGACCGATGGGGTGAGGATGGCGCCCGAATGCACGCCGGTGATGTCGAACAGCGCGTCTGCCTGAAAGGTCAGGCTGTCGAAGCGTTCGAAAATGCGGTTGATCTTGACGCCCCCGCTCGCGCCGGCCTCCACCGCGATTTTGCGCTTGCCGAGCTGCCTGACGACGTCGTCGCGGATACGGCCGACCCGGTCGAACCGCGCGCGGACCATCGGGCCTGCGATATATTCGACCTTGGGCAAAACCGGGTCCTTGATCAGATCGACGAACAGCCCGGGGCCGCGCGCGCTGAAGGCATAGCCCTTGTAGCTGCCCTGGATCGCAGGTGCCGGAAAGAAGACGTACTGGTCCGACCCTTCATAGCTGGGGACGAACCCCCCGCCCAATCCGACGGTGATGTAGAAATCCTTGACGAACACCGACTGCGACATCGCAGCCGCCGTAGCGAGCAGCTTCAGGTCCTCGGCCGTCGGGCCATAAGGCGGGTCGGCCTGTTCCTGAGCGGGCGCGGGCGGCTGGTCGGCGGTGGCCTGCGCCAGGGCAGGGGTGGTGACGCCAAGGACGAGGGCCAGGCTTGCAAGGGTTCGGGCGATCATCGGGATATTTCCATGAAAGGCTTGGTTCGTCGGAGGAGACGGCGCGGCAGGGGGGATACCGCACTCAGGATATAATGCTGCGGTGCAGCAGATCAAGCCGGGTGACGTTGACCTGTCTGCAATTCGGTCCGCGGCGCACGCGCCAGGATCCTGACGACCGCTGCGATGATCAGCAGCAGGATGGGGCCCATCAGCGAGAGTTCGGGCCCGCTCAAATCGGCGGCCCCAGCCATCTGGGGTCCGCCGTCGCCGTCTCGCACGATCGAACAGAATAGGCCATAGCCTGTCCCGGCCCAGACGGCCGCGACCAATGCGGCCTGCTCGAACTTGCTGGACCGCTGGAGCACATCGCGCAGCACGAACGCCACCGCCAGCCCTATTATGGTGAGGTCGTAGTCGTAATTATAGGGGCTGATGAACACGGTCGCACAACATACGGCGGCGGCCATCCGGTGCGGGGCGATGGCGGCTCGGCGCAGCAGCACCAGCGCCGCGATCGCGGCCAGCGCACCTGCGGCCTGGATCCCCATCGCCAGCTGCGCGCCAGCACCCAGAGTGAATGCGGCGGCATACAGCGACGTCATCCGGAACAGCGGATAATAGCCTTCGCGCAGAAAGCTGGCGGATTGGGCCACGCCGTCGAGGAAGGCTTCCCAGATCGTCGGGCCGAACACCAGGGTGGGGACCAGCAGCGCAATGACGACGACCGCGCCCGCGCGCAGCACGACGGGCCAGCGCCGTTCCCCCACCGTCATCAGCGCAACGGCGACGGCCAGGTGCGGCTTGATGATCATCAGGCCCAATGGCCAGCCGGCGCCGGCCTGGCGCTGCAGGAAGGCCAGCAGGAACAGACCGATCAGCCCGCCGGTGAGGAACCCGTTCTGGCCGGTGCGCATCATCAGCAGCAGCGTGGGCAGCATGACGATCAGCACGCCGGGCAGATACACCCCGGCAATCCGCCGCAGGACGATCAGATACAGCGCGAGGCTGAGCGAAACGAACAGCGCGAAGCCCAGCCCGATCGGCAGCAGTGCCAGCGCCGCGACGAACAGCGTGAACGGCGGCGGATAGGTCCATGGCATGAACCAGCGCGTTCCGCTGAACTCGCGCTGCGCGGTTATCATCGTCTCGATGCGATAGGCCTCGTCTGCGCGGCCATCGAGCGCCAGCAGCCCCGCGATATGAAACGCATCGTAATCGGTCAGCACCTTTTGCGCGCCGAGCATCTGCGGCGCCTGGAAATTGATCGCCGAAATACAGCCCAGGACTGCCAGCACGATCAGGATCGCGATCGCCAGCCTCGTCCGGGTGAACAGGCTGTCGGCAACTGCGGGCGAGGAGGGATCGGAATCGGATGCCGAATAGCGGGGGGTGTGCACGTCAGCGTCGGCCATCGCAGAAAGCATCCAGTGTCTGATCCGGGGGAACAGGATCGTGCCGCGCAGACTAAGGTCGGTCAGCCTTCGATAAGGTTAATGACGTGATGATGTTGCTCCGAACCCATGTAACGAAATTGACAAAGTTACAAACCAATCGTTCGCAGTTGCCGCAAAAATACAAGATTATCGCCGGAATAAGACCGGGAAAACGGTGAAAGAGCGTAACAGGACGGTATGCAGTGTCAATTTATGACACTATCTGATTCGCAGAAGGTGAGCCAAATGTCCTATACCGATCAAATCAGCACCAATGAGCAGCTTATCGGCACCAAGCAGGGCCGCTGGACCGGCATCGATGCCGAATCGGTCGCGCGCATGCAGTTGCAGAACCGCTTCCGCACCGGGCTCGATATCGCGCGCTACACCGCCAAGATCATGCGCGAGGACATGGCCGCCTATGACGCGGACAGCTCGCAGTACACCCAGTCGCTGGGCTGCTGGCACGGCTTCATCGCGCAGCAGAAGATGATCGCGATCAAGAAGCATTTCGGCACCACCAAGCGCAAGTATCTGTACCTGTCGGGCTGGATGGTCGCGGCGTTGCGCAGCCAGTTCGGCCCGCTGCCCGATCAGTCGATGCACGAAAAGACCAGCGTTCCCGCGCTGATCGAGGAGCTGTACACCTTCCTGCGTCAGGCCGATGCGCGCGAGCTCGATCTGCTGTTCAGCGGCATCGACAAGGCACGCGCCGCGGGCGACAGCGCCAAGGAGCAGGAGCTCCTCGCGCAGGTCGACAATTTCCAGACCCATGTCGTGCCGATCATCGCCGATATCGATGCAGGGTTCGGTAATGCCGAAGCGACCTATCTGCTCGCCAAGAAGATGATCGAAGCGGGTGCCTGCGCGCTGCAGATCGAAAACCAGGTGTCGGACGAAAAGCAGTGCGGCCACCAGGACGGCAAGGTTACCGTGCCGCACGAGGACTTCCTCGCCAAGATCCGCGCCTGCCGCTATGCGTTTCTCGAGCTCGGCGTCGAGGACGGCATCATCGTCACCCGCACCGATTCGCTGGGCGCTGGCCTTACCAAGCAGATCGCGGTGAGCAAGGAGCCGGGCGATCTGGGCGACCAGTACAACAGCTTCCTCGATTGCGAGGAAATCGACCCCGCCACCGCGCGCAACGGCGATGTCATCCTCAACCGCAACGGCAAGCTGTTGCGCCCCAAGCGTCTGCCCAGCAACCTGTTCCAGTTCCGCGAAGGCACCGGCGAAGACCGCTGCGTGCTCGACAGCATCACCAGCTTGCAGAACGGCGCCGACCTGCTGTGGATTGAGACCGAAAAGCCGCATGTCGAGCAGATCGCCGGCATGATGGACCGCATCCGCGAGGTCGTTCCCAACGCCAAGCTGGTGTACAACAACTCGCCTTCGTTCAACTGGACGCTGAACTTCCGCCAGCAGGTCTATGACGCGATGGTCTCCGAAGGCCTCGACGTGTCCGAATACGATCGCGGCGCGCTGATGGATGCCAAGTATGACGATACCGAACTCGGCATCGCCGCCGACAAGCGCATCCGCACCTTCCAGGCCGATGGTGCCAAGCGTGCTGGCATCTTCCACCACCTGATCACGCTGCCGACCTATCACACTGCGGCGCTCTCGACCGACAACCTGGCCAAGGAATATTTCGGCGAGGCGGGCATGCTCGGCTATGTGCTGGGCGTCCAGCGTCAGGAACTGCGCCAGGGCATCGCCTGCGTGAAGCACCAGAATATGTCGGGCAGCGACCTTGGCGATGCGCACAAGGAATATTTCGCTGGAGAGGCTGCTTTGAAGGCGGGCGGCGTCAACAACACGATGAACCAGTTCGGTTAATCGAAAGGCGTAAACGTACCGATAGAGTTTTCCTGGGGAGGAAAAGGAACAACCCGTCGGCGGCAACGTCGGCGGGTTTTCTTTTTGCTCGGCCAAGCGTAACTTGCAGCCCGAACCCGGCGATACGATGGGAGAGGATGCATGGCGAAGGTTCTTGGTCTTGGCGGACTGTTCTTCAAATCAGCAGACCCCGCCGCCACCTGCGCATGGTACCAGCGTGTGCTGGGGATGAACTTCGGCGAATGGGGCGGGGTGGTGTTCACCCCCGATGTCGCTGCCGGCCACCCGGGAGCGGGCACGGTGTTCTCGCCATTCCAGGCGGACACCGATTATTTTGCGCCGTCCGACAAGGAATTCATGTTCAACCTGATGGTCGATGATCTCGATGCGATGCTGGCGCAATGCGCTGCGCACGGGGTGGAGCCGGTGAAGCTGTTCGACCCCGCGCCCAACGGCCGGTTCGCGCACATCATGGACCCCGATGGCCGCAAGATCGAGCTTTGGCAGCCCGCGCCGATGGCGTGAGGTACGCTGCATCCGGCGCGATCCGCCTCGCGTAACTCGGGCAGCAGTCATCCACCGGGGGGTCTTTTTCCATGCGCTTCGTTCTGTCGTGCTGTTTTGCCATGTTTGGCGCCTTGCCCGTGTCTGCCCAGAGCGCACCGCTGACCGCGCCGGTCGATCTCGTGGCGGCGCGCGCGTCGATGGTGGGAGCCTGGCAGGGCACGCTGGAATATCGCGACTACTCCGCCGACCGCTGGTTCGGCATTCCGGTGAAAACCCGTATTTCCGATCAGGGCGATGGCGCGACCACCATCCGCGCGTGTGATTTCGACGATGGCCCCAAGGTGGGCAATGTCCGCATCACCTCGGTCGAGTTGCTGGATGCCGCCGCCGGCACGGTGTCGGTCGGCACCTTTCGCAAGGGCCGCGTTGCCGAAGTGACGACCTATGCCATCCGCATCGCCCCCGGTTCGCGCGATGCGACCCACTGGACGATCGTCGAGGAAACTGCAGGCAGGGACGACGACCGCCCCGCGACGCTGCGGCTGACGACGGTCCGCAATGGCGACACAATAGAGACGCTCAAAGAGGTTGATTTCCTCGACGACGACGCGTCCCAATGGCTGGTGCGCAACCGCACGCGCTTGACCCGTATGGGCGAATAGCGCCACACCCGATTTTTCCGCAGCAACAAAGGGCTCCACGATGCTCCGCTACGCCGCAGCCTATGCGTTCACCGGCCTGGCCTTTGCGCTGATCGACAGCGTGTGGCTCAAGACCATGGCACCGCGGCTGTATCAGCCGATCCTCGGCGACATGCTCGCGCCGTCGTTCCGGCTGGCCCCGGCGGTGGTGTTCTATGTGCTTTATATCCTGGGGATCCAGATTTTCGCGGTCGCCCCGGCGCTGGCTGATGGGCGCTGGCAGACGGCTTTGGTCAACGGCGCACTGCTCGGCTTCTTCTGCTACATGACCTATGACCTCACCAACCAGGCGACGCTCGCGGTGTGGAGCACCAAGATCACCGTGCTCGATATCCTATGGGGGACGTTTCTCACCGGATCGTCGGCGCTGGCGGGGTTTGCGGTGACGCGGGCAATCTGGGAATAGCCGTCATTCCCGCGAACGCGGGAATCCCGCTTTTTTCGGACCTTGGAGCAGAAGCGGGACCCCCGCCTTCGCGGGGGTGACGATGTGGGATTTGGCCTCCAGCAGATCAGGATTGGTCGGCAATCTGAGGCAACCGCCAGTCGATCGCCGTCAACCCGCGCTCTTCCAGAAACGTATTCGCCTTGCTGAAATGCCCGCAGCCCAGGAACCCGCGATGCGTCGACAGCGGCGAGGGGTGCGGCGCTTTGAGCACCAGATGCTTGCCGCCGCGCTCGATGCTGTCGACGTTCGCCGCCTTCTTCTGCGCATGGCTGCCCCACAGCATGAACACCACCGGATGATCGAGCGCGTTGACCTTTGCGATCACGGCATCGGTGAACCGTTCCCAGCCGCGTCCCTGATGCGATCCGGCCTCGCCCATTTCAACGGTCAGCACCGCATTGAGCAGCAGCACGCCCTGCTGGGCCCAATGCTCCAGAAAGCCGTGCGCGGGTGGCGCGATGCCAAGATCGCGCTCGAGCTCCTTGTAGATGTTGATCAGCGACGGCGGTGGCCGCACGCCAGGCATGACGCTGAAGCACAGGCCATGCGCCTGATCGGGGCCGTGATACGGGTCCTGCCCCAGAATGACGACGCGCACCTGATCGGGCGGGGTCAGGTCGAGCGCGCGGAACCACTGGCTGCCCGGCGGAAAGATCCGCGCGCCCGCCGCCTTGCGCGCGAGCAGGAACGCCTTGAGATCGGCCATATAGGGCGCTGCAAATTCTTGCGCCAACGCCACGCGCCAGGCGGGGTGGATCTGCGGCGATACAGGGGCGGTGTTGGTCATGCTGCCGCTGATGCCCGCCCCGGCCGGGTCGGGTCAAGCCGCCAGGCTAGAGCGAGTGCACCAAATGGCCGCCATCGACGGTCAGGATGCTGCCGGTCATGAAACGGCTGGCGTCCGATACCAAGAGCAGCAGCGGGCCATCGAGATCGGGCAGCTCGCCGTAGCGGCGCATCGCGATGCGCTTGCGCAAGGGTTCGCCCGCTTCTCCGGCGAGCTGGTCGCGGTTGATATCGGTGAGGAAATAGCCCGGCGCGAGCGCGTTGACGCGGATGTTGAAGCGGGCGAGCTCCATCGCCAGCTGCCGGGTCATGTGCAGCACGCCGGCTTTCGACATCGCATAGGGGCCGGTGCCCGCAGCGGTCTGGAAGCCGGTAATCGAGGCAGTATTGATGATATTGCCGCCACCTGAATCGCGCATGACCTTCGCAGCCTCGGTGGCGACGTTCCACGCGCCTTTGAGGTTGGTGTCCATCACGAAATCGTAATCCGCCTCGCTCTGGTCGAGTGCGCGCTTGGTCACCGCAACGCCTGCGTTGTTGATGCAGGTGGTGATCGCGCCTGCCGCCGCGATCCCGTCGCGCACCGATGCGAGATCGGCGACATCCATCCGCACTGCGCTCGCACTGCCGCCATCCTGGGTAATCTCGGCAACCAGCGCCTCGAGCGCCTCGAGCCTGCGCGCGGCGACGATGACATGCGCACCGCACCTCGCCAGCAGCCGTGCGAAATGCGCGCCGAAGCCCTCGCTCGATGCCCCGGTGACGAGGATGCGCTGGCCGGTCAGGTCTGCGGTGAGGGTCATGCCTTCGCTCCCTCGTTGGCGTGCCCCTCTGTCAGCAGCCGATGATCGCGCTTGATCTTCTTGGCGAGGCTCCATTTGTGCACCTCGGTCGGGCCGTCATAGATGCGGAACGCGCGGATTTCGCGGAATACCTGCTCGACGATCGTATCGCCGCTCACGCCCTTGCCGCCCATCACCTGGACGCAGCGATCGGCGACGCGCATCAGCGCTTCGGACACCGCGACCTTGGTCATCGAGCTCTCGACCGTACCCAGTTCCCCGGTATCGAGCACGCCCGCGCACCAGGCGATCATCAGCTCGGCCTGTTTGAGGTCGATCAGGTTCTCCGCCAGCATGAACCCGACGCCTTCGTGATCGACCAGCGGCTTGCCGAAGGCGTGGCGGCGGCAGGCATAATCGCTGGCGATTTCATGCGCGCGCGATGCGGCTCCATACCAGCGCATGCAGTGCGAGAGGCGGGCAGGGGAGAGGCGGACCTGTGCGTATTTGAAGCCCTCGCCGCTCTGTCCCAGCATCTGGTCGGCAGGCACGCGCAAATTGTCGATCGCGATCACCGCATGGCCGCCGGGCATCGAATTGTCGATGGTGTCGAGCACGCGCTCAATGCGGATCGCAGGGTCGGGCAGATCGACCAGGAACATGCACGCGCCGTCATCGGACTTGGCCATGACGATGCCGACCTTCGCGCCTTCCGCCCCCGTGATAAACGCCTTGCGGCCGTTGATCACCCAATGGTTGCCGTCGAGCCTGGCGGTGGTCTGCATCATCGACGGATCGGAGCCCGCACCGCCTTCGTCGGCCGGTTCGGTCATGAAGAACGCCGAGCGCGATTCGCCGCTGACGAGCTGGTTCAGGAACCGCTTTTTCTGCTCGTCGCTCGCCATCTTGCCCAGCAGGTACATGTTGCCCTCATCGGGCGCGGCGGTGTTGCAGGCGACCGGGCCGAGCGGCGACAGACCCGACTTCTGCAGCACGATTGCGGTCTGCGCCTGGGTCAGATGCCGGCCATCGGCCAGGATATGCGGCGTCATCACGCCGGCGTCGCGGGCGAGGCCGCGCATCTCGAGCACCAGCTCCTCCGACGGCCCATGCGCCCCGCAGCGCGGGTCGTGTTCGTAGGGCGCGATCACATCGCGGACGAAACGCTCGACCTTCGCGGCAATGGCGTCGACTTCGGCGGCGGAAAGATGGGACATCTTGATGGGCTCCCGGAAGCTTGGTGTACCTACACCGGGTAACCAAGCCGCCGCGTTAATCAACTGGCTAAATGGTCACCGGCCTCGTGCGAAAGGAGGGGCCCCTCTTCTGCCCGATGGATTGCAAGCCAACACAGGAGACGGCGTCCCACTTCCGTGCGAAAGCGTTTGAGCTTAAAATCCTCCCCTGCAAGGGGAGGGGGACCACGCAGTGGTGGAGGGGTGTCCACTTCGGCGAAAGGGCGACACCCCTCCGTCATCGCGATGCGATGCCACCTCCCATTGCAGGGGAGGATTTTGGTCGCGATACGGCCCGCCCTCCGGCGAAAGCCGGAGCTTAGGAGCCGGATTGCGCAATCTCGCCCCTGGATTCCGGCGTTCGCCGGAAAGCGGAACGGACTGGCCGATGTTGCGGATCTGAGGTGATCATGCTTAACTTGGGGCATGCTAGTACCCTTCTCGGACGAAGATTTTGCGACCAAAGGAGCCCAACTTCTCAAAGGTGCCGTTCTTCCAAACATCGAAGAATTGGAAGCAACGATAGCGGACCTTTCAGAAGACAAAGCGGGAGTGCGTTTGAATGGCATCGCAGAGCTTGGTCCAGTGCTCGCCCGTGACGGTGCAATAGGAGCTATTGCAGAAAGGGTCTTGGGAAAATCCTCGCGGCCGGTCAGAGCAATACTGTTCAATAAGTCAGCGGATACGAACTGGTCGCTTGGTTGGCACCAGGATCGGACAATCTGCGTCAAGGAACGGCGGGTTGCACCTGACTTCGGTCCTTGGACTACTAAAAGCGGGATGAACCATGTTGCCCCACCCTTTGATCTGCTCAAGCGAATGGTGACACTTCGGGTGCATCTTGATGATGTTCCAGCCACCAATGCGCCGCTGCTCATTGCGCCCGGTTCCCACACTTTTGGGAGGATCACCATCAACCAGGTTCAGGACGTCGTAAGTCGGTGCGGAACGATCACCTGCCTGGCCGATGCAGGCGACGTTTGGCTTTATGCAACGCCAATTCTTCATGCATCAGAGGCAGCCATCAAACCAAAAAGCAGACGGGTGCTCCAGGTGGACTTTGCTGCCGAAGAGCTGCCGCATGGCCTTGAATGGCTCGGCGTTTAGACCTCAGATAATCCAATCAAAAAAACCCCGCCGCGCCGAAAGGCGCAGGCGGGGTTTTCATGTCTCTTCTCCCGGCTCAAGCAAGCCGAGCGCCCGATCAATCGTGGTGCGCGACCAGATTGACGGCGGAGTGCTTTCCGCGGCGATCGACTTCGAGGTCGAACTCGAGCCGGTCGCCCTGGTTGAGGCCGTTCATGCCGGCGCGTTCGACCGCGCTGATGTGAACGAACGCATCGGGCTGGCCGTCGTCGCGGGTGATGAAGCCGAAGCCTTTCATCGAATTGAAGAACTTGACCGTTCCGGTCGCGCGCTCGCCGGTGAGTTCCCGGCGGGGAGCCTCGCCGCGCGGTGCGCCGCGATCGCCGCCACGGTCACCGCCGCCGCCGCTGTCGGACACGGGGATCAGCTCGCCATCGACCTTGAGGTCGCTGGCAGACACCTTGCCGCCGCGATCGACCAATGTGAATTCCAGACCCTGGCCTTCGGCGAGGTTGGAAAGCCCGGCGCGTTCGACCGCGCTGATGTGGACGAACACGTCTTCGCCGCCATCATCACGCTGGATGAAGCCGAAGCCCTTTTGCGCATTGAAGAATTTGACCTTGCCCTTGGCTTCGCCGACCACCTGGGTGGGCATGCCGCCAAAGCCGCCGCTGCGCGGAGCACCGCCGCCTGCGCCGCCGCCCGGACCACGTGGTGCGCCGAAGCCGCCACCACCTGCAGGCGCGCCATATCCGCCGCCGCCACCGCCGCCGCCGAAGCGATCACGGTCACCATATGCAGGCGGAGGCGAAAATGCGTCGAAATCATCCTCGCCAAATCTGTCGCGTTTGTCCCGGCCCCTGCCGCGCCGACCCCTGTCAAAACTCATGCCGAATTATTCACTTTCAATGTCGTCCTGGATCATGTGCTCAAGAACAGGGCGGACGTGAACCCTGTCGCTCAACTGTTGGAACTCTTCGCGCAGACCCTTTCAGCATCGAGCAATCCGCGACAAATAGGCACCAGAAACTAAACTAACCCTAACGTTCATCGGCATCCGCCAGCGACCTTTCGACGATCGGACTGGCATCAACCGATGCAAAAACCTGTGGAAGCCCGTAAATTCTGGATTGCACACAACAAAACCAGCGCGGCAATCGCGGACTTCCGAGTGATTCTCTTAAACCAAATCCTGCGGCATGGCGAACAATAAATGGCGCAGGCAAAGGGTTTGCCGCGCAATTATGGCGGTTCGACCCGCCCATTGGTGGTGCGCCGCAGCGTGTGACACGCCGGTGGCAACGAGAATCGGCAATGCGGCGCGTTTGCGGGCCTTGCCTTGCGCCAAGCGCTGCGGCAATTGGGGCTTATGGACAGCATCATTCCCCTGTTGAGCGACCCTGCAGCCTGGGCCGCGCTTGTCACGCTCGTGGTGCTGGAGGTCGTGCTTGGCATCGACAACCTGATCTTCATCTCGATCCTGTCGAACAAGCTTCCCGAGCACCAGCGGCAGAAGGCGCGCCGGATCGGCATCGGCCTTGCGCTGGTCATGCGGCTGGCGCTGCTGTCGATGATCGCGTTTATCGTGTCATTGACCACGCCGGTGTTCGATCTGGGAATATCCGGGCCGCTGGGTGAGCATGGCGAACCCACGTTCGAGACGCAGTTCTCGTGGCGCGACATCATCCTGATCATCGGCGGACTTTTCCTGGTGTGGAAAGCGACCAAGGAAATCCACCACAGCGTCGATCCCGAGCCTTCGGGCGAAGCGCTCGACAAAAAGGGCAAGGCTGTGCTCGGTTTCGGCTCCGCCATCATCCAAATCATCGCGCTCGATGCGGTGTTCTCGATCGATTCGATCCTGACCGCAGTCGGCATGACCGACGACGTGCCGATCATGATGGCTGCCGTGATCATCACCGTGATCGTGATGCTGGTGGCAGCCGATCCGCTGGCCAACTTCATCAATGCCAACCCCACGGTGGTGATGCTGGCGCTGGGCTTTCTGCTGATGATCGGCGCGGTGCTGATCGCCGATGGCTTCGGCGTGCATGTTCCCAAGGGTTATATCTATGCCGCGATGGCATTTTCTGCGATGGTCGAAGCCCTGAACATCTGGTCCCGAAACGGGCGCGAGAAAAAACGCGGCAATTCGCCGGTTCCTTCCAATGGCGAGATTGCATGACCGTATATTTTCACGAATCAGACCTGCCTGCCGATGTGCTGGCCCCCGGGCCGGTTGCGGTCGATACCGAAACCATGGGGCTGATCACCCCGCGCGACCGCTTGTGCCTGGTGCAGATTTCCGATGGCAGAGGCGATGAGCATCTGGTGCGCTTCATGCCCGGCGCGGACTACGCAGCACCCAACTTGCGCGCCGTGCTCGCCGATCCCGAACGGTTGAAGCTTTACCATTTCGCCCGGTTCGATCTGGCGGCAATCCAGCATTATCTGGGCGTGATGGCAGCGCCGGTGTTCTGCACCAAGATCGCTTCGCGGCTGATCCGCACCTATACCGATCGGCACGGGCTGAAAGAGCTGGTGCGCGAGGTGCTGGGCAAGGAGCTGAGCAAGGTCCAGCAGTCGAGCGACTGGGGCGCGCCCGAGATCAACGATGCGCAGCGCGATTACGCCGCCAGCGACGTGCGCTTCCTGCATGCGCTGCACGCCGCGATGGATGCGCGCCTGGTGCGCGAAGGCCGCCGCGAACTGGCGCAGGCCTGTTTCGATTTCCTGCCGGCGCGGGCGCAGCTCGATCTGGCAGGCTGGCCGGAAATTGATATTTTCGCGCACGCTTAATATATGGCGGGTTGATAGATCGCGGGGACGACGACCGTCCCCCTGCAAACCCGGCGCGACTGCGAAAGGCCCAAAGGCGACATGACCGAACGCGCTGACATCATGCGCAGCCGCCGCAAGCTGTTTGCCAAACCAGGCAGCAGCCACGACCGCATGGTGCGGCTGCTGGGCATCATCCTGCCCTCCGCGATCGGCGTGCTGGTGGCGTTTCTCGCGCTCGCGCCGCTGCTGCGCAACACCGAGGTCAGCTTCCTGCTCGACAAGAATCAGGTCGAGATCGCGCGCGAGCGCATGCGCGTGACCCAGGCAATGTATCGCGGCCAGGACAGCGAGGGGCGGCCGTTCTCGTTGCAGGCAGGCTCGGCGGTGCAGCAAAGCTCAGCCAACCCGGTGGTGCAGCTCCAGAACCTGGCGGCACGCATCCTGCTGGCAGAAGGGCCCGGCGTGCTCGAGGCGGGCCAGGGCACCTACAACATGGACAGCGAACAGGTCTCGATCGTCGGGCCGGTGCAGTTCAACTCGTCGAACGGCTATCGCATGGTGACGCGCGATGTGGATATCGATCTGCCCGAACGCACCATGGTCAGCCGGGGCGAGGTCACCGGTCGCTTGCCGACTGGCACTTTTCGCGCCGACCGGCTAAGGGCGGACCTTGCCAATCGCACGGTCACGCTGGAGGGTCGTGCGCGGCTGCGGATGACTCAAGGGCCAATCGCCCAGTGACGAGCGGAGATAAGGGATTGACCAAGCGGTTTTCAGTCAAGGCTTCGGCGCCTGCGCGTCGATGGTTGCCCGGTGGAATCGCCGGTGCGTTCAGCCTGGCCGTGCTGGCGCTGGTGCCGGGCAGCGTCACCGCGCAATCGCTGATGAACCACAACAGCAATGCGCCGGTTGATTACGCCGCCGACCGCATCGAACTGCAGGATCGCGCCAATCGCGTGCTGCTCTCGGGCAATGTCGATATCACCCAGGCGGGCCTTAGGCTGCAGGCGGCGCGGATGACCGTGGCCTATCGCAATTCGGGCAGCATCGAGATCGAGCGGATCGACGCCAATGGCGGCGTCGTCGTCACCAAGGGTGAGGAACGCGCCAGCGGCAATGTCGGCATCTATGATTTCAACCGGCGGATCATCACGCTGATCGGCAATGTCGCGCTGCGCCAGGGCGGCAACACGCTCAATGGCGGGCGGATGGTGATCGATCTGACCACGGGGCGCTCGACCGTCGATGGTCGCTCGGCCGGCGGCGCTCCGGGCCAGACCGGCTCTGCGGGCGGTCGCGTTTCGGGCACATTCGCGGTGCCAAACCGGGATTGATCTCCTCAAAAATCCTCCCCCAGCTTGCTGGGGGAGGGGGGCCGCCCGCGCAGCGGGTGGTGGAGGGGCAGCGAGGTCATGTTTACCTCGATCTTCGCGCTCTCCCGCTTCCCCCTCCACCACTGACCTTCGGTCAGCGGTCCCCCTCCCCGAGGCAAGCTCGGGGAGGATTTGAATCTGCGCCCACGCCCACCCCTCACGATAGCCCATGCATAAATCCTGCCAACACGTGAACATCGCCGGTTTTCATCGCATTGTTCCATGCTATGGGGGAACAAACGAAACGCGGCGACGAGAGCCGCCGTCTTGGTTTGCAGGAAATGTGCGATGAACGATGTAGCCCCCCTTGGCCTGCTCAGCGGCACCGCCGCCGATCCCGCTTTGTCGAGCGACGGGCTCAACGTCGTCTCGATCGCCAAGAGCTATGACAAGAAGGTCGTGCTGTCGGACGTGTCGCTGCATGTCGCCAAGGGCGAAGTGCTCGGCCTGCTCGGCCCCAACGGCGCGGGCAAGACCACCTGCTTCTATTCGATCATGGGGCTGGTGAAGCCCAATTCGGGCCGCATCATGCTCGACGGCGTCGATATCACGCCGCTGCCGATGTACCGCCGCGCGATTCTGGGGTTGGGCTATCTGCCGCAGGAAACCTCGATCTTTCGCGGCATGACGGTCGAGCAGAACATCAAGGCGGTGCTTGAACTGGTCGAGCCCGACGTGACCGCGCGTGCCGAGCGGCTCGAGACGCTGCTCGAGGAGTTCGGGCTGACCCGGCTGCGCGAATCCCCGGCGATGGCGCTTTCAGGCGGCGAACGCCGGCGTTGCGAGATCGCCCGCGCGCTCGCCGCCAGCCCCTCGATCATCCTGCTCGACGAACCGTTCGCAGGGATCGATCCGCTGTCGATCGCCGACATCCGCGATCTGATCATCGAGCTCAAGTCGCGCGGCATCGGCGTGCTGATCACCGACCACAACGTTCGCGAAACGCTCGATATCGTCGACCGCGCCTGCATCATCTACGATGGCCAGGTGCTGTTTGCCGGGACGCCGGACGCATTGGTGGCCGACGAGAACGTGCGCAGGCTGTATCTGGGTGAAAGCTTCGCGCTGTGATTGCGGCGGTTGCGGGTGATCAAGGACTGACCTGATGGCGCTCGGCCCGCGCCTTGACCTGAGGCAGAGCCAGTCGCTGGTGATGACGCCGCAGCTGCAGCAGGCGATCCGGCTGCTCGCGCTGTCGAATATCGAGATCGAGGCGTTCATCGGCGAGGAGCTCGAGCGCAATCCATTGCTCGAGCTGGGCGGCGAGGACGTCGGCGGCGACGTCGTCGCCAGCGGCATCGACGCCGCGTTCGATGCACCCGCCACGCCGCCGAGCAATGGCGAGCTGGTGGGCAGCGACGAGCTGATCGGCGCAGGTCTGGGCGAGACCGACCGCCCGCTCGACATCGATCTGGGCGGCGAGGTGTTCCACCATGATTGCGTCAGCGACGGACCCGACCGGGTGGCGGGCGAGGGCAGCGGCGGGCTCGACGGTGCGCTCTCGCTCAACGACATCATCACCGGCGGCGGCGCGGACAGCGACGGCTGGGAGGATTCGCTCGAATATGATCTGACGCTGCGCGAGCATCTGCACGCCCAGGCGGGGATGGCGATGTCCGGGGTCACGCTGTTCATCGGCCGTCACCTGATCGAGTTGATCGACGAGAACGGCTATCTGCGCGGCGACCTGCTGCAGGTGTCGCACCAGCTCGGCGTGCCGCTGGGCGAGGTCGAGGCGGCATTGGCGGCGATCCACACGCTCGAGCCCACCGGGGTTGGCGCGCGCGATCTGGCAGAATGCCTGGCGCTGCAGGCCAAGGAGGCCGACCGCTACGATCCGTGCATGGCGCGGCTGATCGACAATCTCGAGCTGCTCGCGCGCGGCGCACTGCCCCAGCTCAAGCGCTTGTGCCGGGTCGATGACGAGGACCTGGCCGACATGATCGCCGAATTGCGCCAGTACGATCCCAAGCCCGGCAGCCGGTTCGGCGGATCGAGCGTCGATACGGTTGTGCCCGATCTGTTCGTGCTCGAGCGCGAAGGCAAATGGATGATCGAGATCAACAGCGCCACTCTGCCGCGGCTGCTGGTCAACCGCAGCTATCACGTCTCGCTCACCGGCGGGCGGCACGATGCCAAGTCCAAGGCGTGGCTGGGCGAGTGCCTTGCCGAAGCCAACTGGCTGGTAAAAGCGCTCGACCAGCGCCAGCGCACGATCATCAAGGTGGCAAGCGAGATCGTCAAGCAGCAGGAGGGCTTCTTCCGCAACGGCGTCACCCAGCTGCGCCCGCTGACCCTGCGCAGCGTCGCCGACGCCATCGAGATGCACGAATCGACCGTCAGCCGCGTCACCAGCCACAAGTATCTGAGCTGCGCGCGCGGTCTGTTCGAGCTCAAATACTTCTTCACCAGCGCGATCCAGGCGACCGACGGCGGCGATGCGGTGTCGGCCTCGGCGGTGAAGAGCCACATCAAGGCGCTGATCGACGAGGAGGACGCAAAGAACATCCTGTCCGACGATCAATTGGTCGATCTGCTCAAGGAACGCGGCTTCGACATCGCCCGGCGCACCGTGGCGAAATACCGCGAGGCGCTGGGCCTGGGCTCATCGGTACAGCGCCGCCGCCAGAAAAAGCTGCAAGGCGCGCGGTAGCGCCTTTGAAGAGGATGGATGGGCGAGCCTCGCCTCTCCCTTGATGGGAGAGGCAGCGAGACTTGGCAGCTTGCTGCCTAGTCGCAGCGGTGAGGGTGATGGTGCGGCTGGGTGTACCGGCGCGACGTCGCAGCCTCAAGCCGGAGAGATCACCCCCACCCAACCCTCCCCCATCAAGGGGGAGGGCTTTGGCCCCTCCCGCAAGCGGGAGGGGAGAGGGCATCACTGCAGCGTCACCCTTGGATCGTCGCTGTCGCGGCGGCCGAAGAATTGCATCAGCTGCACCAAAAGGTCCGCCCGCGTCGTCAGGCCATCGGCTTCCAGCAGCGCCTGCTTGGCCGCCGCATCGAACGGGGCGATCTGGGCGATGCCGTTGACCAGCGAACGGTCGTCGAGCCGCGCCACCGAATCCCAGTCGACGCTGTAACCCTGCGCATTGGCGAACCGCTGCGCTTCACGCTCCAGGCTGGCGCGCTCGATGCTCGACAGCGCCTGGTCGTCGTCGTTCTCGTTGATCAGTTCGGCCTCGATCTGGCGGAAGGCGGTCGTCACATCCAGTTCGCGCAGCACGCGGAACCGGGCAAAGCCTTCGAGCACCAGATTGTAGCGGCCATCGTCGAGCGCCTCGACATCGACGATCCGCCCGACGCAGCCCATGTCGAACAGCGGCGGCGGATCGCCCGGCCCGCGCGGCTGGATCATGCCGATCTGCCGGTCGCGCGCCATCGCATCGCTGACCAATGCGCGGTAGCGCGGCTCGAAGATGTGCAGCGGCACCTGCAGCCCGGGGAACAGGATCACCCCGGTCAGCGGGAAGATCGAGATGCGTTGCGCCACCATGGCTGGCTTGTCGGTCATCCGAACAGCGCGGCGGAAAGCTTGCGCCGTGTCGCCGCCACCCAGGGATCTTCCAGCCCGACTGCCTCGAAGATCTGCAGCAGCCGCGCGCGCGCCGCGCCTTCGTTCCACTCCTTGTCGGCCTTCACGATGGCCAGCAGATGCTCTGCCGCCTCGTCGCGCTCGCCACCGGCGAACAGCGCCACCGCCAGATCGAAACGCGCGGCGTGATCGTCGGGCGCGGCATCGGATGCGGCGCGCAGCCCCGCGATCTCGCTGTCGTCGGCCTTGTCGGCGACCAAAGCGATCGCGGCCTTGGCCCGGTCGAGCGCGGGATCACTGGCAATTTCGGGGGGAAGGTCGGCGAGCAGCGCCTGCGCTTGTTCCACCTTGTCGGCTGCGGCCAGCGCGCGCAGCAGGCCCGATATCGCCGCTACGCTTTCGGGCACCATGTCGAGGATCTGCGCGAAGATGCCTGCTGCCCGCTCGCCATCGCCCTCGGCCAGCACCTCTTCGCCCATCGCGATCAGCGGGGCGATATCGGGTGCACCGGTATCCTCGTCATTGCCCGCCTGGATCGGCAGCTTGGCGAGCAGCTGGTCGAGGATGCCGCCCAGTTGCGTCTCGGTGCGCGCGTTGGTGAGGTTCGCCACCGGCTGGCCCTGGAACATCGCATAGACGGTGGGGATCGACTGGATCTGGAACTGCGAGGCGATGAAGCGCTCTTCGTCGACATTGACCTTGACCAGAATCACGCCCTTGTCGGCATAATCGGCGGCGACTTTTTCCAGCACCGGGGTCAGCGTCTTGCACGGGCCGCACCATTCCGCCCAGAAATCGAGGATCACCAGTTTGGTCATCGAAGGTTCGACCACGCTGGTGCGGAATGCCTCGACGGCCTTGTGTTCTTCGGTCGTCAAACCCATGCTTGCCAAGTCAAATGCTCCTGCTGTTGCGCGCGGCTCACCCGATGGGTGCGCGCCTGCGGGTTCATCCCCGCCATATTGCGCCATCTTATCCGAAACCCCAAGATGGTGCGCAAGCAGCTTCTGCCAAGAGCGGAATAATGATTCCGCGGCAAATACACATTTGGGCTTGCCGGACCCAAAACCCGATGCTAACTGCGCGCCTCACCTGCTGGATCGCACGTCGAACCAGCCGCCGAGCGGGCGTAGCTCAGGGGTAGAGCACAACCTTGCCAAGGTTGGGGTCGAGGGTTCGAATCCCTTCGCCCGCTCCAGTTTTTCCAGAAAAATCAACATGTCAGTGCGATACGATCGCCCCCAGAGGCGGGCGCGTTGGTCTGTGCTAGGCTTTGAACATTTGCGTCACCGCGCGCGCGCCGTTTGGATTGCCTGGTTTGCGTCGGTTGTTGCAGCGGGAACTGGTCAACCAGAATGGACACCGCTAGGCCATAGCGCATGGCGAAAGCACCGCAGACGCAGGATATCGACTATTTCGGCGCGGACCGGTTTTCGGCGCTGGGCGATGTTCCCGTCATCATCCAGGACGTGCCGGGATGGGAGCCGCCCGGCCCGCCGATCCAGGCGGTGTGCATCGGGGTCGATCGCGCAGGCGCGCTGCCGGCTGTCGATCCGGCCCGATTCGATCTTCTTCTCACCATTGCACCGCGCGCTCCGGCGCCATGGGTCTCGATCGCGCCTGACCGGCTCGACGAACATCTGCGCACGCTGGAGGCGGCTGTGCGCGGTTGGCCCGTCGCGGCGACGGCTTTGTGCGCGGTGCTGCGGATCACGCAGGCCATGCCTTTCGGCGATGCACTTGCTGTCGAATCCTATGCCTATTCGGCGCTGCTCGGCGGATCGGAGTTCCGGCGCTGGCACTCGGCAAGGGGCGCGCTTGCCATTCCTGCGGCGCATGACGAACTGGTCCTGATCGAACGCGACGCCGATGTCGTCACGCTGACGCTGAACGACCCCGGATCGTGCAATGCGATGACCGCCGCGATGCGCGATGCGCTGCACGCCGCGTTGACGGGGATATTGGACGACCCGAGCGAGCCCAGGCTGGTGCTGCGCGGCGCGGGACGGTGCTTTTCGACGGGCGGGGCGCTCGGCGAATTCGGCAGTGCAGGCGATCTCGCCCAGGCGCACGTCATCCGGACGCTGCGCAGCTGCGCCGCATTGCTTGACGCCATCGGCGAGCGGGCGAAGGTCTGTCTGCACGGCGCCTGTGTCGGTTCGGGCCTCGAGATTCCCGCCGCCGCCCGGCACCGTGCCGCCACCCAGGATGCATGGTTCCAGTTGCCAGAACTGCGCATGGGGCTGATCCCGGGAGCGGGCGGCACCGCCAGCGTCGCGCGCGCCATCGGTCGGCACCGGACGGCGTGGATGGTGCTTTCGGGCAAGCGGCTGAGCGCAACGCAGGCGCTGGCCTGGGGGCTGATCCACGAGATCGCGCCATGATCGACGCGCGGTTGTTCGATTTGGTCGCCGACGAGGCGGCGAAGGTCGCCGCACTCGCAGGCGCGCTCGGTGGCAACATGGACATCGACCTGCCGATGCTGTTCCAGCGCGATATCGCGCTGCAACCGCCCGGCCTGTGGTCGCCCAATCGCCATTGCCGGCTGGTGGAAGCCGCCGATGGCTGGCTCGCCGTCAACATGGCCCGCGAAGACGATCTGGCGTGCATCCCGGCCTGGCTTGAGTGCGAAATCGCGGGCGACCCGTGGAGGTCGATCATTGGCGGGGCGAAGAAGCAGACAGCGGTGCGTCTGCGCGACCGCGCGGTGCTGCTCGGGCTGCCGGTCTCCATCGTTGGCGAGGCGCAAGCCGCTTCGCCACCTGTGCTCGCCCGGGCGGTGCGGGAGGATAGGCGGTTGCGGGTCGTCGATCTCTCGGCATTGTGGGCCGGCCCGCTGTGCGGCGCGCTGCTTGCCCAGGCGGGGATGGACGTGACCCGGATCGAATCCCCCTCGCGCCCAGACCCGACGGCCATCTCGACCCCGCAACACAGCGCGCGGCTGAACGGATCGAAGCGCCGGATCGACATGGACCTGCATAGCCCGCGCCTGTTGCAGGAGATCGCTGCGGCCGATGTCCTGATCACCAGCGCGCGTTCGCCCGCGCTGGCACGCCTGGGAATTTCGCTGGAGCGCCTGTCCACGCTCAACCCCGGCCTGATCTGGGTGGCGATCACCGGCCATGGTTTTGCCGGAGCCGATGCGATGCGCGTGGGGTTCGGTGACGATACCGCAGCAGCGGGCGGTCTGGTCGCGTGGAGCGACGGCGTGCCGCGCTTCATCGGCGATGCGCTGGCTGACCCGTTGACCGGCCTGCGCGCGGCGCATCTCGCCTTGCAGGCGGTGGTCCGCGCGCAATCGGGGCTGATCGATGTCGCGCTTGCGCCCACGGCGGCGTGTTTCGCGCAGCGGGCAGGGCTGGCGTGACCCGGCCGTACGAGCTTGTTCTGCGCCAGGCGCAGCTTTTGGACGGCACGGTGGCCGATATCGGCATTCGCGATGGCCGGATCGCCGCGATTGCAGCGACGCTGGGCGCCGGAGACGACGAGATCGAATGCCAGCGCCAGTTGCTGCTGCCCGGGCTGCACGATCACCATATCCACCTGCTGGCGACCGCCGCGCGGATGCAGTCGGTCGATCTGTCGGGCATCACCGATGCCGATGCGATCGCGATATCGCTGCGTGAGGCGGCCGCCGGCACCGGCGCTGGCACGTGGGTCCGCGCCACCGGCTATGACGAGCGTGCGGCCGGGCTGCCCGATCGCCACCGGATCGATGCCTGGATCACGGACCGTCCGGTGCGCATTCAGGATCGCACCGGGGCGCTTTGGCTGCTGAACAGCGCCGCACTCGCACGGATCGGCGATGCGCCCTGGCCCGATGCGGTGGAAACCGATGGCGACGGCAGTCCCACCGGGCGGATATGGCGTGGTGACGATTGGCTGCGCGAGCGTATCGGATCGCAGCCGCCATCGCTCGCCCCGCTGTCGCGGCAATTGCTGCGCTGGGGAGTGACGGCGGTGACCGATGCCGGTGCGCGCAACGGTCCCGATGAAGCGGCCCTGCTGTCGGCGGCGATCGGCGATGGGCATTTGCTGCAGCGGCTGACGATGATGGGGCGCGAAGATCTGCCCGGCGGCGACGGTTACCGCATGGGTCCGGTCAAGCTGCTGTTCGACGAGCGCGACCTGCCGGACCTTGCCACGATCGCCGCGCGGATCGAGGCGGCGCGGGCGTTGCGTCGCAACGTGGCCGCGCACTGCGTGACATCGGCCGAACTGCTGTCGTTTCTGGCAGCGCTCGACATGGCGGGCGGATCGCAGCCCGGCGATCGGATCGAGCATGGCAGCGTCATCCCGCACTGCCTGCTCAAGGACATCGCCCGATCGGGGCTGACCGTGGTTGCCAATCCCGGCTTCATCGCCCGGCGCGGGGACCGGTATCTGGCCGAGGTCGACCCGCTCGACCTGCCCGACCTGCAAAGGCTGGCATCGCTGCAGGCCGCTGGCATCCCGGTGATGGCAGGCAGCGATGCGCCTTATGGGCCGACCAACCCCTGGGTGGCGATACGCGCCGCAATCGATCGCAGGACGCCTGCGGGACAGGTTCTCGGGCTTCGCGAGGGAATCGATCTGGCTGCCGCGCTGCGCCTATTTTATCCGCCCGATGGCATTGCCAAGGGCGCTGTTGCAGACTGCCTGCTCATGCAGCCGGACTGGCAGCAGCGATTGAGGGCGGACCAGGATCCCGATCCCGTCGCGATGACGATCATGGCAGCGCACGTGGCCGATCCACAACCAACAGGGGCACACAACGCATGAACTTCGAACTCGATGAAGAACACCGGATGCTGCAGGATCTTGTGGCCCGGTTCGTTCGCGAAGAACTGATCCCGCTCGAGCTCAGGGTCCTGGCGCGCGAGGCGACGACCGGCACTGCCGCGCTGATGCCCGAGGAAGAGGCACGGTTGCGCTCGGTGTCGCGCGACATGGGGCTGTGGGGTCTCGATGCGCCTGAAGACGTCGGCGGCATGGCGCTGCCCCATGTCGCGATGGTCGCGGTCAACGAGGAACTCGGCCGGTCTGCGGTCGCGTTTCATCTGCCGCCCGACAGCCCCAATCTGCGGATGCTGATGGCCACGGTCAACGACGCGCAGCGCAAGCAGTATCTTGCGCCCTATGTGCGCGGCGAAACGATCTCCGCGATCGGCATTTCGGAGCCCGGCGCCGGGTCCGATCCGCGCGCGATGAAAACCCGCGCGGTCAGGTCGGGGGACGACTGGATCATCAACGGGCGCAAGATCTGGATCACCCGCGCCGCCGAGGCGGACTTCACCATCCTGATGGCGCTGACCGATGAGGAAGGCGCGCGCGGCGTTTCGGCGTTTCTGGTGGATCGTGACACCCAGGGCTTCGAGATCGTCCGGCCGGTGCCGATGATCGGCGGCGAGGTGACCTATGAGATCGCGCTCGCCGATTGCCGAATCCCGGGCGACAGGCTGCTCGGCAGGCTGGGCGACGGCTTCGGCCCGATGCAGACCCGGCTGGGCACACGACGGCTGCAGATCGCGTGCTGGTCGATCGGGCTCGCACAGCGCGCGCTCGACATGGTGTGCGATTATGCTCCGCAGCGCGAGATTTTCGGCATGCCGCTGTCCAAGCGTGGCGGCGTGCAGGACTGGGCGGCGCGGGCGGCGACGCAGATCCATGCTGCGCGGCTGATGACGTATGATTGCGCGTGGAAGCTCGATCAGCAGCGCGATACCCGGCGTGAAATCTCGATGATCAAGGCATTTTCCACCGAGATGGCCTGGGATATCGTCGATCACGCGATGCAGCTTTTCGGCGCGATGGGGATGACCCGCGAGATGCCGCTGCACATGATGGCGTCCCGTATCCGCACGATGCGGATCTATGACGGCCCCACCGAGGTGCACAACTGGGTGATCGGCAGGGATCTGTTCGCCAGCGTATAACCGGTCAGGTGATCGGATAGTCTGCCAGTTCGCGCGCCGAAGGCTCGCGTCCGCTGGGCAGATTGCCGGTCTGCCGTTCGATGAAGCGCGACACCACAGGCGGCGTCGCGCCCGAATGCAGCGCGCGGACCGCCTGCCAGTTGTCGGCATCGGCCAGCGTCGGCCGCGTGTTGTGGCGCAGATATTCGTGCCAGGTCGGAAAGTCGTAGCGCTCGATCCAGCGGTTGGGGTGGCCAAGGTCGCGCATCAGCCTCCAGCCGTGCGCTCCGTCGCGTCGCCTGACTCGGCGCCGCTCCTGCATCAGCTGCAAAAAGCGATGCGAATCGTGCTCCTCGATTTCATAGGTGATCGAGATGATGATCGGACCGCTGCGGCCCTCGATGGGCACGACAAGGTCAGGTGCCTGCCAATCGAACGGCGAAAGGTCGCGTTCGGCCTCGACGATCGGCAGCAGCCAGCCATAGGCGACCGAAATCAGATGGATGGATGCCGCGACGAGCAGGGCCGTCATGAGCCCCATCGCATCGGCGAGCGCACCGAACGCCGCAGCGCCCACGGCAAAGCCGCCGAACGTCGTCATCTGGTAGAGCGAGAGCATACGCGCCACGACCCAACGCGGCGCGGCGAGCTGGATCGCGGTGTTGCATGTCGAAAGCGCGAGCACCCATCCCACGCCCGCGATCAGCAGTCCGGCCATAGAGAGCAGCAGGAACGGGCTGAAGGCAACGATGGCCGTGCCGATTGCCGCGGCAAGCGACGACAGCACGACCAGCTGTTCGCTGGACCGATGTCGCCGGAGCCTCGACAGTGCAAGCCCGGCCGCCACCGAGCCGACGCCATAAGCGCCGAGCAGCAGGCCAAAGGTGAGCGCGCCGCCACCGAGCTGGTCCTTGGCGATGACCGGCATCAGCCCCGACAGCGCAGCGATCGCAAACCCGAACAGCCCGGCGCGCGGCATGACCCGCAAGATGTCGGGCGACATGGCACCGAAGCGAAGGCCAGCCTGCATCGCATGCCATATCCGTTCGCGCGGCAAAGGATTGTCCAGCCTGGCGGGTTTCCAGCGCGCCAGCACGATGATCAGCGGGATCGAGCTCAGCGCGTTGAGCAGGAATGCAGCGGCTGCGTTGGTCGCGGCCACGACCGCGCCGCCGATCGCCGGACCCAGCGACCGCGCGATGTTGAAGGTCATCGAATTGAGCGCCACTGCTGCAGGAATGACCGGACGCGGCACGATTTCGCCGACGACGGCCTGCGAAGCAGGTCCGTTGAACGCAAGGCCGCAACCGACGGCAAAGGTGAACAGCAGCAGCAGGCCCGGGGTCAGCCAGTCCATATAGGCAAACACGGTCAGCGTGATCGAGACGGCGATGATCCCGAGCTGAGCCGCGATCATCACGCTGCGCCGTTCGAAACTGTCGGCCATGGCGCCTGCGAGCAGCGCGAACAGCATGATCGGAACCACCGTCGATGTCGCGACCAGCGCGATCATCGTCGGCGAGGAGGTGAGCCTGGTCATCAGCCAGGCGGCCCCCACGCCCTGGATCGTCACGCCGAAGCTGGAGATCAGCGTGCCCGTCCAGACGTTACGGAACAGCGCGATCGCGAACGGAGAAGGCGGCTGTTCCGGCTTTGGGTGGGGGCTCATGCCAGCCGTTGTGGGCAATGCGGGCGCTGTGCGCAAGCCCAGCCAGCACGCCCCGGTCGGGCGTTGGTTCACTGATCGCTTGGCGGATACTTCCAGGTGCGCGCCGATGAGCGAGCCGGATCGGCGATCAAGCACATGCTTGCCGAGCGCGCGGCCGAAATCTATGCGGTAACGATGCAGGATGCGCGCCGCCCATCATCGCGCCGATGCAAGGAGAGAGCAAAACCATGACCCTGAGACGCGCAGCCATCGTCGCCCCGATCCGCACTGCCGTCGGCAGGTTCGGCGGAGCGCTTGCCGATATGCCCGCTGGCGAGCTGGGCGCGGTGATCATCAAGGCCTTGATCGAGCGCACGAAGATCGATCCCGCGCGCGTCGACGATGTCGTCTTCGCGCAGGGCTATGGCAATGCCGAGGCTCCCGCGATCGGGCGCTGGGCGTGGCTGGCGGCGGGCTATCCGATCGAGGTTCCCGGCTATCAGCTCGACCGGCGCTGCGGATCGGGGCTGCAGGCGGTGATCGATGCGGCGATGATGGTGCAGACCGGTGCGTCGGACGTGGTGGTCGCAGGCGGGGTCGAATCGATGTCGAACGTCGAGCATTATACGACCCAGCTGCGCAAGGGCGTGAAGTCGGGGAACCTCCAGCTCCACGACCGGCTGACCCGCGGGCGCGTGATGTCACAGCCGATCGCGCGTTTCGGGGTAATATCGGGCATGATCGAGACCGCCGAGAACTGCGCCAGGGATTACGACATCAGCCGCGAGGCGTGCGATGCCTATGCGATGCGCAGCCACCAGCGCGCCACTGCCGCCTGGGCCAACGGGCTGTTCGCCGATGAACTGGTCCCGGTTGCGGTCCCTCAGCGCAAGGGCGATCCGCTATTGTTCGATCACGACGAAGGCTATCGTCCCGACGCGACGATGGAATCGCTCGGCGCATTGCGTCCGCTCGAGGGCGGGGTGGTGACTGCTGGCAACGCCAGCCAGCAGAACGATGCGGCCGCCGCGTGTCTGGTGGTCGCCGAAGACAAGCTTGAGGAGCTCGGGCTCGAGCCGATCGCGTGGTTCCATTCCTGGGCGGCGGCGGGCTGCGAGCCCAGCCGGATGGGCATCGGCCCGGTGCCTGCGGTCGAACGGTTGTTCCGCCGCTCGGGACTGGGCTGGGACGATCTGGGCGTGATCGAACTCAACGAGGCGTTCGCGCCGCAGGTGCTCGCGGTGCTCAAGGGCTGGGGCTGGGCGGACGATGACAGCCGTCACGATATTCTCAACGTCAACGGCTCGGGCATTTCGCTGGGCCATCCGATCGGCGCGACCGGCGGGCGCATCCTCGCCAACCTGACCCGCGAGATGCAGCGGCGCAAGGCGCGCTATGGTCTCGAGACGATGTGCATCGGCGGCGGTCAGGGGATGGCGGCGATCTTCGAGCGGGCGGCGTAGCAGCGTTGGGCAACGATCCCGCAAACGCAGGCCGCCCAACAGCCTGAAATCTATCGGTAACCATGCGCTTGCCCAGCCGTTTGACGCGGTCTATTCGGCAGCTATCGCCAATCGCTTTTGCGATCACACGGAGTATTTTCATGCGTCATCCCCTGCTGCTAGCCACCACCGCGCTTCTGCTGTCTGCGCCTGTATCTGCCGAAGAAGGCATGTGGTTGCCCGGCCAGACCCCGGCACTCGGCGACAAGCTCAAACAGGCAGGGCTTGAACTGCCGCCCGCCGATCTTGGCGACCTCAACGCCGCGCCGCTCAATGCCATCGTTTCGCTGGGCGGATGCTCGGCGTCGTTCGTCAGCCCGCAAGGCCTGGTCGCGACCAACCATCACTGTGTCTACGGGTCGATCCAGTACAACTCCAAGCCCGGGCAGGATTATCTGACCGACGGCTTCCTGGCCAAGACCAATGCAGAAGAGGTCCAGGCCGCACCCGGATCGCGAATCTATGTGATCGAGGATCTGCGCGACGTGACCGCCGCGATGACCAAGGGCGTGACCACCAGACTTTCAGGGCTGGATCGCTACAACCGGCTGGAAAGCAACCGCAAGGGGCTGATCGCCGCGTGTGAAAAGCAAGCCAACCGCCGCTGCGACGTGCGGCCCTATTTTGGCGGACAGACCTATTATCTGCAGCAGCAGCTCGAGATCAAGGACGTGCGGCTGGTGTATGCGCCTGCCGGCGGCATCGGCAATTTCGGCGGAGAGACCGACAACTGGCAGTGGCCGCGCCACACCGGCGATTTCGGTTTCTACCGCGCCTATGTCGCGCCCGACGGCTCGTCGGCGCCCTATGCCGCCGAGAACGTGCCCTATACGCCCAAGTCGTGGCTGAAGATTGCTGACAAGCCGTTGCAGGAAGGCGACTTCGTGATGGTCGCAGGGTTCCCCGGCGTCACCCAGCGCCACTGGACGGCGGCAGAGGTTCGCCACAATTTCGAGCAGGTCTATGCGATCGACCAGCAGCTGCGCGCCGAATATTCGGAGGCGATCCAGCAGGCGATCGCAGGCAACCCGGATGCCGAGATCAAGTACGCCTCGATCCTCAAGGGATCGGACAACTACAAGAAGAAGCTGCTCGGCGAGATTGCCGGGGCCGATGCGATCGATCTGATGGGGCGCAAGGACCGGGCGGATGCCGAGTTCCGCGCCTGGGTTGCGGCCGATCCGGCGCGCACCCGCCAATATGGCCAGGCGCTTGCCGATCTTGATGCGCTGGTGGCCGAATCCAACCAGGCACGGGTGGACAACCTCCGGCTGGCGACGCTCAACCGCGCGCAGTTGCTGTCGGCTGCCGGTACGCTCTATCGCTGGGCCAAGGAGCGCGAAAAGCCCGACGCCCAGCGCGAGCCGGGCTTCCAGGATCGCGACCGGCTGTCGATCCGCGAACGGCTGACCCAGATCGAGCGGCGCTATGATGCGGGCGTCGACAAGGTGCTGTTCCAGCAGGCACTGGGCGAATATGCCAAGGTGTCGGCCGACAAGCGCAACGCCGCGCTGGAAGCGAAGATCGCCGAAATCGGCGTCGACCGGCTGTATCCCGACACGCAGCTGGGCGATACCGCGCAGCGGATCGGCTGGATGGACCGGCCCGCTGCCGAGTTCGAGGCCTCGGGCGACCCCTTCCTCCAGCTCGCCGTCGCCGCCTATCCCGGGCTCAAGGCCGACGAGGACAAGGCCAAGGAACGCGCCGGACGGCTGCAGGCGGCGCGCTCGCAGGTGATGGCGGGGCAGCTGGCGTTCGCCGCGTCGCAGGGCCGCACGCTCTACCCCGATGCCAACGGATCGCTGCGCTTCACTTATGGCAAGGTCACCGGCAAGCAGCGCGACGGCCTGATCTGGACGCCGTTCACCACCGCCGAAGGGCTGGTCGCCAAGCAGACCGGGCGCGGCGAGTTCGATGCGCCCGATGCGGCGATCGAGAAGCTCAAGGCGCGCGACTTCGGCGCGTACACCGATGCCAAATTGGGCACGCTGCCGGTCAACTATCTGTCGACGGTGGACATCACCAACGGCAATTCGGGTTCGGCCACGCTCAATGCGCGCGGCGAATTCGTCGGGCTGGCGTTTGATGGCACGCTCGATGGCGTGGTGTCCGACTGGTCGTACGATGCCGGCATCAACCGCACCATCCATGTCGACAGCCGCTTCATGCTGTGGACGATGGAAAAGGTCGATGGCGCGCAGCGTCTGCTGACCGAGATGGGCGTGGGCCAATAAAACGCTCAAGGGGCGGTGGGGCTAATCCCCGCCGCCCTTTTTGTTGCGGAACAGTTCGCGGTCCTCTGGGCCGAAGCCGCGCCGCCAGATGATCCAGCCATAGACGCCCAGGATCGTCGGGATACCGATCGCAAGCTCGGCCCATTCGGGCAGCTTGGTAAAGCCCCAGCCGACCAGCGAGGCGACCGCTGCCGCCCACACCAGCGCCCAGCGCCAGCCGTTGACCGGCGCGCCGAGCAGCTTGGAGAGCAGCCGCGCCTTGACGATCGAGGCGAAGCCCAGCGCCAGCGCCAGCGCCAGCGCGACGCTCGCCGCCTGGAACAATGGTGGCAGGCCCAGTGCCTGTGCCGTCAGGATCAGCACGACGCTGAGCACCGCCTGCAGCGCCAGCATGGCGAGCGAGATCATCAAATTGCGGTGCCGGGCGATATAGACCAGCGCGGTCTCGCTGACCGCTGCGGTCGCCGCGACGACCTCTGCCGCCAGCAGGAACGCCAGCGCACCGGTGCCGCCGACGAAATTCGGTCCAACCAGCCCCATCACGCCTTCGCCGGGAATGCCCAGCGCCAGCGCGACGCCGGTCTGCGCCGCGATGATCCAGAAGCCGACCTGGCTGACCTGACGGGCGATCTCGGTCAGCTTGCCTTCCTGCAGGTTGCGGGTGATGACCGGGCCGAGGATCGGGTCGAAGCTGGTCTTGAGCTTCTGCGGCAGGCTGGCGACCTGCTGCGCGATATAATAGATGCCGACCACGGCGGGCGAGGCGAACAGGCCCAGCACCGCAAGATCGAGCCTGCGGCTGCCCCATTCGATCGCGTCGGCAGCGGCGAGCGGCGAATTGCGCCGCGCCATCCGCGCCAGCTTCATCGGACGCGGATTCCAGCCCCAGGGCATCCCATAGCTGCGCAGCAGCGGCCAGATCGAGGCGACGAAGGCGGCGACCATGGAGGCGATGTACGACAGGATCAGGCCGTCTGTGGGGGTGAGATAGAAGAATATCCAGGCGGTGATGCTGATCGTCCAGGGTTCGATCACCGACCGTGCGCGCACCGTCGCGGCGATGTCGAAGCGATAGGCGAGCGCGGCCAGCGCGATATCGGAGCCTGCGACCGCAAAGATGATCAACGGCAGCAGCCGGTCGATCTCGCCTGCGGTGCTGTTGGGGAACATCAGTTCGGGGAACACCATCAGCAACGTCGCCGCCGCAGCCGACGCGATGAAGCTGACCAGCAGGCCATCGGCCACCACCTGCGCGTGCGGCCGCGATGTCCGTGCAAGCTGCGCTGCCAGCCCACGCTTCAACCCCAGCGTGGCAAGCTGCGCGGCAAACTCCACCACCAAAATGGCATAGGCAAAGCGGCCAAGCGATTCCGCGCCATACAAGCGTCCGGCGATGAACAGGAAGGGCAGGCGCGCGGCGAGCCGCAAGATAAAGCCGATGAAATTGGTGCGTCCACCCTTGGCCAGCGCGGCAATGTCGCCGCTCGGCTTGGCTCCATCGGCTGACGCAGCACTATCCTTGCCGGATGGAGCATCCGGGGCAAAAGGTTCATCGCGCGGCGGCACTGATGTCAATTTGGCTGTTCCAACCCCAAATGCGGTCATGCTCTAAAGCAGCTTTGACGGGCTTTGGCTAGGGCGTGCGCTCCGGTGGGTGGCAGTGACACACGGACAGCTGCCGCATGAAAAAATGAGATGAGCCGTGCAACCATCGTTGGCGGCGTCCGTTACTCCCACCATGCATCGTGCATGAAACAGGGTAGTGGAGCAAACTATGCGTAAACAGATTCTCACCGGCATCGCCGCTTTCGGACTCATCAGCCTCGGCGCGTGCCAGAGCGAAGAAGCCGACCGGGTCGAAGACCAGGCGGAAGCCGAAGCAGATGCGCTTGAGGACATGGCCGATCGCGCGCCGACCGAAGCGCAGGAAGATGCTCTCGAAGCACAGGCTGACGCCGTCGAAGCGCGGGGCGAAGAACGCGCCAACCAGATCGACGACAATGGCGAAATCGCACCCAGCGAAGTTCCGGGCGCGACTCCCAACCAGTAAGCCTTCCCCTTCGAAGGTCGACGGACGGCGGCGAACCGAAAGGCTCGCCGCCGTTTTCGTGTGCGCAGCACATGCATCATTTTGATCCGAAATGGTTTAAATTAGTTCTTTGAGTGTGCTTCGTGGCCGCCGCATGCATTGACATGTTGGAAAATGTTGCTCAAATGTTCTCGCCTGTTTCCCTGAATGGAGCGGCGATATGCGAGACTTGGGTAATGGCAATCGCGCCGGGTTTGCATCCTGGTTACGGACGGGCCGCTGGGCAGAGCCGCTGCAACGCAAGTTCAATCCTTGGCACAACCCGGAGGATGGGCGCTTCACATTTTCCGGGACGGGGCGGCATTATGGGTCGCCGGGTCAAGGGCGGTCACCCAAGGTCGGAGCGAAGCGACCGCCGCTGCGAGTGGATGTGCCCGGTCCGCCTCCACAGCAGACCGAACGCATTCGCGGCAACGATGGTTCATTCGGCGGAGCAGGTGCAAGTGCTTCTTGGCGCCGACCAGTTGTCCGCACCGAAGCCTCACAAGGGCGGAGCCATCCATCCGGTGAACCAGGTACTGCATCAGCAGATCGCGTGCCGCGTGTATCGACCGGTATCGGGGGACAGGCCCGTTCCGGTTTGCCATTCAAGCGTATTGCCAAAACGGTTGTGCGTAACGGTTACCGTTACGAGATTGATGGTTACGGACGAACATGGCGGGTAACCGGCAAGATCATCGAAGACCCCAGACAGCGCCGATCGAAACGCTCACAATCTCAGGCAGGTGGCAAATATCGTCTCTCGACGGACCAAGGCGGACATTTCATCGCGAGACGTTTCAAGGGGCCGACCGAAGCGTTCAATCATTTCGCCCAAGATGCAGACTTCAACCGCAACTCATATTTTTTGCTAGAAGAGGAGTGGGCGAGAGCACGACGCCACGGCCAAGAGGTCACGGTAAAGATTGTGCCAGTTTACCAAGGGCAGTCACGTCGCCCCACGCATCTCAACATCTGGTACGCTAAAGGCGACAAGAAGTTCAGCGTTAGTTTGCCAAACGCGCGGGAGGAAAGTGATGGCCGATAACCAACGAAAAGCTCGCCTCATCGCCGAAATCGGTCAAAATCTTGCTGCAGAGACAGAGTTCAGCAAAAAAGGTCTCCTCATGATCGCTGGGGTTGCGAAGGGCTATTTAGCTATCTCGGTCTTCTCCGACCGCGGACCGCATGTCGCGTATCGTGTTACGAAATACAGTCGCTACGAGAATTTGCTAAACGAACTGTGGAGCATGGAGCCATTGAGTAAGCGGTGGGAGGAAGTTGAGTTTTTCCTCAAAGGCAATGAATTTCAAACGAAGTTTGTGTACTTTGAGGACATCGATCCAGATGACCTGACTATCGATCGCTGGCATCAGGCTGCAGAAAAATATTTCGGTGGCAAACCTATCAAATACCCCAGTTGGGATGACTCCAATAGTTGGACGCTATGAAGTTAATATTCACCCGCTGTTGCGCAGTGCCGTCGCGATGGCGTTGATCGACAGCTGGATGCCCTCGGGGATGCGCTCGTCGGCTTCGCCTGCGCGGTGGCGCTTGATCAGCTCGATCTGGAGCAGGTTGAGCGGCACGATATAGGGCAGGCGCAGCCGGATCGAGGTGTCGAGCGCGGGGTTGTCCGCCAGCAGGCGGGGCTGGCCGGTGATGCGTAGCAGATTGTCATGCGCCGCGTTCCATCCGGAAGTGATCTGGCCAAAGACATGGTCGCGCAAACCCTCGTCGGGCACCAGCCCGGCATAATGGCGCGCGATGTCCATGTCCGATTTCGCCAGCACCATCTCCATGTTGCCGAGCAGCGCCTGGAAGAACGGCCAGCCCTGCGCCATCGCGCTCAGCAGGCCCTTGTCGGCATAGCTGTCGAGCGCCTCGCCGACGCCATACCAGCCCGGCAGCATGATCCGCGCCTGTGCCCAGCTGAACACCCAGGGGATTGCGCGCAGATCCTCGATCTTCTGGCTTTTCGACCGGCTCGAAGGGCGCGAACCGATCTTGAGGCCGGCGATCTCGCTGATCGGGGTCGCAGCGCGGAAGAACTGGTTGAAGCCCTCGGTGCCGTAGACAAGGTCGCGATAGGCACGGAACGCATCGCGCGAGATCATGTCCATCGCCGAGGCGAAACGCGCTTCGTCGGCCTCGCTGACGCCGTCATGGTCGAGTGTCGCGATCAGCGCGGCAGAGGTGATCGCCTCGAGGTTCAATTCGGCGCTTTCGACCGTGCCGTATTTGGCGGCGATGACCTCGCCCTGTTCGGTGATGCGGATGCGGCCCTGCACCGTCCCCTTGGGCTGCGCGCGGATCGCGGCAAAGCTCGATCCGCCGCCACGCCCGACCGCGCCGCCGCGACCGTGGAACAGCTGCATCGCGATGCCGGTCTCGGCAAACACCTTGGCCAGCGCGCGGCTGGCATGGTTGAGGCTCCAGGTCGAAGTCAGATAACCGCCATCCTTGTTGCTGTCCGAATAGCCGACCATGACCTCCTGATAGCCGCGCGCCTTCACCAGCGACGCGATCTCGGGCAGCGCGAAATAGGCGCGCATGATCTGCGGCGCGTTCTCCAGATCGCCGATCGTCTCGAACAGCGGCACCGCCATGATCGCGGCTTGCGGCGGCGTGCCGGGGCGGTAGAGCCCGGCCTCCTTGAGCAGCAGATTGACCTCGAGCATGTCGGACACGCTTTCGGCCTTGCTGATGTTGTACGCGGTGATCGCCTGCACGCCATAGCCCGCATGCGCCTCGGCCGCGGCCTCGATGATCGCAAGCTCCTTGGCGGTCTCCTCGCTATACTCGTGCCAGCGGTTGACCAGCAAGCGGGCGTGGCCGAGCTCGGCACGCAGCAGCGCGATCCGCGCCGCCTCGTCCAGCGCGAGGTAATCGGGGCAAACCCCTGCGACCTCGAGCAATTCGGCGACCACGCGTTCGTGCACATCGCTGTTCTGGCGAAGATCGAGCGTCGCGAGATGGAAACCGAAGACCTCGACCGCGCGGATCAGCCGCCCCAGCGCACCGCCGCTCGCCAGCAGGCCCGCGCCCTCGGCGGCAAGGCCGTTGGCGAGCACGGTCAGGTCGCGGCGCAGATCGCCGGGGCTGGCATAGGCCTCGCCGGTCAGCGCGGAAGGACGGGGCGGCTGCTTGCCGCTGAGCTTGACATGGGTGGCGCACAACCGCGCATAGATTCCGGCCAGTGCCCGCCGGTATGGCTCGTCGGCGCGGCTGGGCGAGGCGTCGCCGCTGGCTTCCGCAAGCGCCTGCACCGCCTCGGGGGTGTTCGACAGGCCGGTGGCGATCGACAGATCCTGGCCCAGCGCGTGGACGCAGTCGAGATAATGCACCAGCGCGGTTTCGGCCTGGCGCCCCAGCGCGTGGCGCAACGCATCGGCGGTGACGAACGGGTTGCCGTCGCGGTCGCCGCCGATCCAGCTGCCCAGCCGCAGGAAGGCAGGCAGGCGGTGGCCCAGCACCCGCTCCCAGCGGGCATACAGCATCGGCAGCACCGGCAGGAACACATCCTGCATATAGGCGCGCGCGTTCTCGACCTCGTCGGCGACGAACAGTCGCTCGCGGCGCAGCGGACGGGTCTGCCACAGCAGCGCAATCTGGCGGTGCAGCGCATCGTCGATGCGGTCGCCGCTCGGGGTCTCGTCGAGCCCCGCGTCCTTCATCTTCAGCAGATCGGCGACGCGGTTCTTGTGGTCGATCATCGACTTGCGGCGCACTTCGGTAGGGTGCGCGGTGAGCACCGGCACGATCAGGCTGCGCTCCAGCAGATCGGCGATGGCAGCATCGGTAACGCCATGCTCGCGCAATCGCTCGACCGCCTCGGCCACGGTCGCGCCTGCCTCCTGCGCCACGCCCTGCCGGTCTTCGGCGAGGTTGGCGAGCATCGAAAAGTGCATGAATCCGCGCACGAATGCCAAGGTGTCGTCGAGACTGAGCGCCTCCAGCCCGGTATCGATCGCGTCCGCGCCGGCGACGCCGCGGTGGCGATCGACGCTGGCGGAGCGGATATATTCGGTCTGCCGGAACAGCTTCTCGCCGCCATAAGCGCGGATGACGTCTCCCAATATCCGCCCAAGATAGCGGATGTCGGGGTTCTGGCTGATGGGAGAGGGCGGATTGGGGAGAGAGTCTGCCATGGTTTTATGCTGCGCTGCAAAACGGTTCGGGTCAAGCCGGTGGGCGGGGTCGATCGGAATATGGCGCCGAAAAGTCTCGAAATTGTCATGCCTTCATGAAAGAGAGGCGCAGCTTTCAAGGAGATGCCCCGTGACCCGTACGCTCGCCCTGCTCTTGTGCCTGTCCGCCGGACTTTCCGCGCCTGCCCTGGCCCAGCACAATGCGCCTGCGGAGGTCGCGCCCGACAAGGAGCGTGGCGAGCAGACCGCCGCCGATTATGCCGCCCAGGGTCGCGCGCAGCTCGAGGCGCGGCTGGCAAGGCCGGTCAACACCGGCAGGGCAAAGAACCTGATCATCTTCATCGGCGATGGCATGGGGGTGAGCACGCTCACTGCCGCGCGCATCTGGCAGGGTCAGAAGGCGGGTCGCGATGGTGAATCGGTCGAAACCGCGATCGATGCGATGCCCCATGCGGCGATGGTCAAGACCTACAGCCATGACTTCCAGGTGTCGGATTCGGCTGCGACCGCCTCTGCGATCGTCACGGGTACCAAGACGCGTTCGGGCATGCTCGGCCTCACCCCCGCAGCTTTGCGCGGCAAATGCGAAAGCGCGACAGGCCAGGACGTGCCGACGCTGTTCGAACAGGCCGCAGGCGCGGGCAAGGTGCTAGGGCTGGTCTCCACCGCGCGGATCACGCACGCGACGCCGGCTGCGGCCTATGCGCACAGCGCCGATCGCAACTGGGAGAGCAACAGCGAGCTGCCCGCAGGCGCGACCTGCCGCGACATCGCCCGCCAGTTGGTCGAATGGCCGCAGGCGGGCCAGCTCAAGCTGGCGCTGGGGGGCGGACGCACCGCGTTCATGCCCCAGGGACAGGCCGACCCCGAATATGCCGACAAGCAGGGCAACCGCACCGATCGCCGCGACCTGATCGCCGAATGGAAGAAGCGCAACCCCAAGGGCCAGTATATCTGGAACGCCGCGCAGTTCGGCGCGCTCGATGCCGCCAGCGACGCACCGGTGCTGGGCCTGTTCGAGCCCAGCCATATGCAGTTCGAATCGGATCGCGCCAGGGACAAGGCGGGGGAGCCTTCGCTTGCCGAGATGACCGCGCTGGCGATCACCAAGCTGGGATCATCCGAAACCGGCTATGTGCTGATGGTCGAGGGCGGGCGGATCGATCACGCGCATCACGGCGGCAATGCGCACCGCGCGCTCGATGATACCGTGGCGTTCGAAGCCGCCGTCGCCAAGGCGCTCGAGATGGTCGACCTAGACGATACCCTGGTGCTGGTCACCGCCGATCACAGCCATGTCTTCACCATCGCCGGCTATCCGCCGCGCGGCACCTCGATCTTCGGCCTCGCCAGCGTCACCGAGGACGGCGAACCGGTGAACGCCAAGGACGGCAAGCCCTATACGACGCTGGGCTATGCCAACGGCCCCGGCGCCAAGGTGGAAGGTCCGCGCAACGATCCCGCGCAGGAAGATACCGAAGCGCTGAACTATCTGCAGCAGGCGACCGTGCCGACCTCGGGCGAGACGCACGCCGGCGAAGACGTGGTGGTCAAGGCCTCCGGCCCTAGCGCGCACCTGTTCAGCGGCACCATCGAACAGCACAGCATCTATCACATCGCCAAGCACATATTGGGGATGTGACGGCGCTGGCCCCTGCCGGTCTCGGCAAGGGCGACTTAAGGCCGCAGGCCGATCGCCCCCATCTGGCGTCCATAATCGGGTTCGCCGCGATGCGTGGCGCGGCGGAAGCTGTAATAGCCTTGCGCATCCGAATAGGTGTCCACGCCGCTCATATGCACCGTGCCGATGCCACAGGCGGCGAGCCGCGCGGCGATGAAGCCTTCGAGATCGAACTGATAGTGATCGGGCCTGCCTTCGCGGAAGAAGCGCTCGTTCGCAGGGTCTGCCTCGCAGAAGTGCCGCAAGAAGCCGCTGTCGACCTCATAGCTCTTCTGCTGGATGCACGGGCCGATGGCGGCGACGATCCGCGTCCTGTCTGCTCCGAGCTTTTCCATCGCCGCGACAGTTGCCTCGCTGACGCCGGCAAACGCACCCTTCCAGCCCGAATGCGCCGCGCCGATGATCTGCGCGGCCTCGTCGGCGAACAGGATCGGCGGACAGTCCGCGCCGAGCACGCCGAGCAGCAGCCCGGGCCGGTCGGTGACCATCGCATCGGCCTTGGGCCGCTCATCCACCGGAATCGCGGCATTGACCCGAATCACATCGGCGCTGTGCACCTGGTGCAGCGTCACCAAGGACGCGCCGGGCAGGATCGCGTCTGTCGCCAGCCTGCGGTTTTCGCGCACCGCAATCGGATCGTCGTCCGCGCCGAGACCGACGTTGAGCCCGGCGAGCAGCCCGGTCGACACCCCGCCGCGCCTGCCGGTAAAGCCATGCGCGATGGTGCCAAAAGCGGGCGAAGTGAGTAGGGGGATGTTGGTATCGGTCAAGGTGCGTTCCCTTTTACCCCTCTCCCGTGCAGGGAGAGGGCTGCGAAGACTTATGAGCGCAGCGAATTAGTCGAAGCTGGGTGAGGGTAGGCGGCTGCCGAGCCACCGCCCCGTCACCCTCATCCAACTGCGCCTAGCCAGCAAGCTGGCAAGGCTGCGTATCCTTCTCCCACCGGGAGAAGGAGGATTACTCAAGGCTCTTCACCACTTGCTCGGTCGTGTCCTTGGACAGCCCCGGCTGGGCCAGGATTCGTTCGAGGCAGCCTCGCATCTTGCCCGCCCGGTCCTCGTCGAAACGCCGCCAGCGGCCCAAAGGCGCGATGAAGCGCGCGGTGGTCTGCGGGTTGACGGGGTCGAGCCGTAGTACCAGATCGGTCAGCAGCGCGTAGCCGCGTCCGCTGACATGGTGGAACGCCGCCTGGTTCGAGACGAACGGCCAGTACACCGCGCGCACCCGGTTGGGGTTGGTCAGCGTGAAATCCTTGTGCCGGATCAGCTCGAGCGTCTGGTCGTACACATTGGCGTGCGACGAGCCGGTCTGCAGCGAGAACCATTTGTCGATGACCAGCGCGTTGCCCTGATAGCGGTTGTAGAAGCTGTCGAGCGCGGTCTCGCGTTCGTCGCAGGCCATGCTCGCCAGCACCATCGTCGCGCCCTGCCGGTCGGTCATGTTGTCGGCGCCGGCGAACTGCTCGAAGGCGATCTTGCCCGCATCCGGCGCTTCGGCCGACGCGATATAGCCCAACGCCAGCGACTTGATCTTGCGCGCGCCGCGCGCCTCGCGGCTGAGCGAATAGGGCACAGCCGATGCACGCTCGTGCACGATCCGCCACTGGTCGATCAGCCGCGTACCGATCGCCTTGCGCAATGCGCGGCGGGCGGCGTGAATCGCCTCGGGGCGGACGATCAGCATCTGCTCACCCAGAAACGCCTCGGTTGGCAGGCTGAGGATCTCGGTGCGCATCGAATCGTCGAGCCTCTGGTCGCTGACCAGATCGCCGAACACCGACAATATGTCCTCCAGCGCAGCAGCGCGCTCGGCGGCAGCGCCTTCCTCGCCGATATCGGCGATCAGCCGGTCGATCACGAGCTGCTGCAGCGCCTCGTAGCGCGCGAACGGATCGTCATCGTGCCGCACCAGGAACAGCAGGTCGCCGCTGCGCCGTGCGACATCCATCGTCACCGGCGCGGAAAAGCCGCGGTTGATCGACAGCACCGGCGGGCGTGCGAAACCGGTGAAGGTCACGCTCTGCTCGGCCGCAGCCAGCATGACCAGTTCCTCGCCGCGATGCGCCTTCATGTCGCGGTCGATCAGTGCGGTGCGCAGCGGGATCGGCATCAGCGGCTTGTCCTGCTGGCCCGGCGTGGGTGCGAACCGCTGGCGCAGATGCAGCGTCGCGGTGGCGCTGTCTGCGTCATGCTCGAGCCGCGCCTGCACCTGCGGGGTGCCCGCCTGCTCGTACCAGTGGCGGAACTGGGCCAGGTCGAGCCCTGCGCCGTCCTCCATCGCCCGGACGAACTGCTCGCAGGTCGCAGCCTCGCCGTCGTGGCGCTGGAAATACAGGTCGCTGCCCGCGCGGAAGCGTTCAGGCCCCGCCATCGTCGCCATCATACGGATGACTTCTGCCCCCTTGTTGTAGATCGTCGAGGTGTAGAAGTTGCTGATTTCCATATAGCTGTCGGGGCGGATCGGGTGCGCGAGCGGGCCTGCATCCTCGGGAAACTGCGTCGCGCGCAGCATGCGAACGTCCTCGATCCGCTTGACCGCTTCCGATCCCATATCGGCGGAAAAGCACTGGTCGCGATAGACGGTAAAGCCCTCTTTGAGGCTCAGCTGGAACCAGTCGCGGCAGGTGACGCGGTTGCCCGACCAGTTGTGGAAATATTCGTGCGCGACCACGCCTTCGATCGCGTCGTAATCATAATCGGTCGCGGTATCGGGGTCGGCCAGGATGTAGCGCGAATTGAAGATGTTGAGGCCCTTGTTCTCCATCGCCCCCATGTTGAAATCGCTGACCGCGACGATGTTGAACACCGGCAGGTCGTATTCGAGGCCATAGACGCGCTCGTCCCACGCCATCGAGGCCTTGAGCGCCTGCATCGCGTGCGCGGTGCGGCCTTCGTCGCCTTCGCGGACGTATATGGCGAGATCGATCGGCGTGCCGCTCTTGGTCGTGAAGCTGTCGCGCGTTGCCACCAGATCGCCTGCGACCAATGCGAACAGATAGCTCGGCTTGGGGTGCGGATCGTGCCAGCGCGCATAGTGACGGCCGCCTTCGAGATCGCCTGAATCGACCAGCGCACCGTTGGCGAGCAGCACCGGGAAGCGGGCCTTGTCGGCGCGCAGCAGCACCTCGTACACCGCCATGTTGTCGGGCCGGTCGACGAACGGGATGATCCGGCGAAAGCCCTCGGCCTCGCACTGGGTGCACAGCATGCCGTTCGAGGCGAACAGCCCCATCAGCTGGGTGTTGGTATCGGGCGCGATCGTCGTTGTAAGGTTGATGGTGGCGCGCGGTGCCGAGACATCGACCGCGATCTGGTCACCCTCGTGGCGCCAGTTGGCCGCCATGCCATCGATGGTGAGCAAACCCGGCAGCGCGCCATCGCAGTCGAGCCGCAGCGGCCGGTCGTGCGCCCCATTGCGCTCGATCTCGAGCGTGGCGGAAACCTGCGTGGCGGACAGATCGAGATCGAATTCGAGCGCCACCGTCCGCACCCACCAGTCGGGCGGCCGATAGTCGGCTCGGCGGATGACCTGGGGCTCGGCCAGGATCGGGGTGGCGGTTGCGGGGTGGATGTCTGCCATATGCGTGACCCTAATGCGGGGGCGGTCATTGCACAATGATGGGAGTGCGCGTCGACACCTATGCGCATGCGTCCCTCGACTGCGCTCGGGAACGCGGCAAGGGTAGCGCAGATCTTCCTCCACCCGTCTGTCCCGAGCGAAGTCGAGGGACGTGCGCGCTACCTCGGCCCGGCAACGAACCTTCTTGCAACCCTGAAGGCCAAGACTAGGCTTGCCTGCATGAACACCCTCTTCATCTTCGGCATGGGCTACACTGCGTCCCACCTCGCGCGCAGGTTGCGCGCCCAAGGCTGGCAGGTGCGCGGCACCGGGCGTGGGGGCGACGTGGATTTCGCCGATGCCTCCGCGGTGCACGCCGCACTGGGTGATGCGACGCACATCCTCTCGAGCGTCCCGCCCGATCGCGCGACCGGCGCGGACCCGGTGCTGTCCCATTATGCCGACGCATTGCGCACCGCGCCCGCGCGCTGGATCGGCTACCTCTCTTCCACCGGCGTTTATGGTGATGCCCGCGGCGCGTGGGTCGATGAGACATCGGTGGTCGGCACCGGCAGGCGCAATGCGCGGACCGAGGCGGACCTCGTCTGGCAGGCGCTCGACAACCGAGTGCGGGTGCTGCGGCTGCCCGGGATCTACGGCCCCGGCCGCAGCGCGCTTGACCGGGTGCGCGAAGGCTCAGCCAAGCGCATCGACTTGCCCGATCAGGTGTTCAGCCGGGTGCATGTCGACGATATCGCCAGCGGCGTCATCGCCTCGTTCGCCGGGCCGCCGGGGGTGTACAACCTGTCCGACGATCTGCCCTGCTCGCAGAACCGGGTGATCGAGGCCGCGTGCCGGTTGCTGGCCATTCCGCTCCCGCCAATGCAGACCCTCGAACAGGCCAATCTGTCGCCAATGGCGCTGGGATTCTATGCCGAGAACCGCCGGGTCGCGAACGGCAAGGCGAAGCGGCTGCTGAGTTGGGAACTGCGCTATCCCGATTACGAGGCCGGGCTCGCAGGGATCTTGGCGGGCGAACGCAAAGGCTCCCCAGAAAACATCCGCTCAGCCTGAGCCTGTCGAAGGCCACGCTCTGTCGGAAGCGTCAAAAGCACAGCGTTTTCCGGCGAACGCCGGAATCCAGGGCGTGCGCAGTCCGATCTGACTCCTGGACTCCGGCTTTCGCCGGAGAACGGCAGGCGAATTTGGCGGGCGTGTGCGCGGGGCCTTCGACAGGCTCAGGCTGAGCGGGGGTGGGATGAGGCAAGCGACGGGGAACACTCAGGCCAATCTCTCACTCCGCCGTCAACGGCCTCGCCAGCAGCGCGGCCACCGCAGCGCCCGCTGCGACCTCGCCTGTGAGCAGCGCGCACACCGTGTCGACGATCGGCATGGCCACCCCGCGTTCGTGCGCCACGCGTTGCAGCACCGGCGCGGTGAAGGCGCCTTCGGCCACGGTCGCACGGTCGGCGAGCACATCGGCGGCGTTGCGGCCTTCGCCCAGCGCCTTGCCGAGCGAGAAATTGCGCGAGCTCACCGACGAACAGGTCAGCACCAGATCGCCCAGCCCCGACAGGCCCGACAGCGTTTCGGCCTGCGCGCCGCAGGCGAGGCCGAAGCGGGTCATCTCGGCAAAGCCGCGGGCGATCAAGGCAGCGCGCGCATTCTGGCCGAGCCCCAGGCCATCGACCACGCCGCAGGCGATCGCGAGCACGTTCTTGACCGCGCCGCCGATCTCGGCACCGGTGATGTCGGTGGTGAAATAGGGCCGAAACGCAGGCCGCGCGATCTGCGGCGCGATCCGCTGCCATTGCGCGTGATCCTCGCACGCCAAAGTCACCGCCGTGGGCTGGCCGCGCGCAACCTCGTGCGCGAAGGTCGGCCCGGAGAGCACGGCGAGCGGCCGTCCGGGCGCGGCGGCGCGCGCGGCATCGACCATCAGGTCGCCGCTCGCCTCCTCGATGCCCTTGCAGCACAGGACGAGGTCGGCGGTGCCGCGGGGCAGTTGACCCAGCACGCGGCGCATGTGCTGCGCGGGCGTGACCACCAGCAGCAGCGTGCAAGGCGCAAGATCGGCGAGGTCGCCGGTCGCGCGGATCGCGGGGTCGAGGTCGATCCCGGCGAGATACGCGCTGTTGCGGTGCTTGGCGTTGATCTCCTCGACCGCCGCCGGCTCGAACGCCCAGAGCAGCACCTCGCGGCCATCGCTCGCCAGCATCTGCGCAAGGGCAGTGCCCCAGGCGCCGCCACCGATCACGCCGACCGTGGGTTTGTCGATGCTCATGCCTTCACCCCCGCGCCGCGCGCCGCTTCTGCCAGTGGATCGAGCGGCCAGCGCGGGCGCGCGGCGATATCCAGCGGATCGGTCAATCCCAGCGCAAAGCGTTCCGCACCCGCCCAGCCGATCATCGCGGCATTGTCGGTGCACAGCCACAACGGCGGGGCGACAAAGCCCATGTCGTGCCGCGCGGCGAGTGCCTCAAGCGCCGAGCGGATCGCGCCGTTCGCGGCGACCCCGCCTGCGACGACGAGGGTGCGAGGCTTCTGCCCCATCCCGAGTTCCCGAGCGAAGTCGAGGGACCTTGTGCTACCCTCGGTTAAACGTCCCTCGACTTCGCTCGGGACAGACGGGGGTGGGGAGGATTGGTCGAGCGGGGCGTTGAGCGCTTTCTCCAGCCTATCGACCAGGCAATCCACCACCGCCGCCTGAAAGCTCGCGGCGATGTCCTCGGGCCGATAATTCCCGCTCTGGCTCGCGCGCAGCACTGCGCTCTTCAACCCCGCAAACGAGAAATGCGGCTCGGCACTCCCCAGCAGCGGCCTTGGCAGCGGCACCGCCCTCGCATCGCCGGTCCTCGCCAGCGCCTCGACCCTGGGCCCGCCGGGATAGCCCAACCCCAGAATCTTGGCGGTCTTGTCGAACGCCTCACCCGCCGCATCGTCGATCGTCGTCGCCAGCCTTCGATATTGTCCCACGCCATCGACGCGCAGGATCTGGCAATGCCCGCCCGAGACCAGCAGCAGCAGATAGGGGAATTCAAGGCTCGCATCGGCCAGCCGCGGCGAGAGCGCATGGCCCTCGAGATGGTTGACCGCGATCAGCGGCTTGCCCGCCGCCATCGCCAGCGCCTTGGCGGTGACCAGCCCGACCATCACGCCGCCGATCAATCCCGGCCCTGCGGTTGCGGCGACCGCATCGACATCGTCCAGCGTCAGCCCAGCGTCCTTGAGCGCGGCCTCGATCAGCGGGGTCAGCACCTGGACATGCGCGCGCGCGGCGATCTCGGGCACCACGCCGCCATAAGGGCGGTGCGCGTCTTCCTGTCCCGCCAGCCGGTGGGCGAGGATGCTGCGATCGGAGCCGATCAGCGCGGCCGCGCTTTCATCGCAGCTCGATTCGATGCCGAGGATGATTGCCATGGGGCTTTCCCTTATCGCTATTGGCCGCTAGCACAAGGTGCATGGGAGAGACATTGCACCCCGGCGCCCGCGCCGACCTGCCCGAAGGCATAGCCGAAATCCTCGCCGACCGGCCGATCCGGCTGGGCACCCGCGCATCGCCGCTGGCGATGGCGCAGGCGCACATGACCGCCGCTGCGCTGCGCGCGCGCTGGGGACTGAGCGAAGACCAGGTCGAGCTGTCCCCGGTGGTAGCGAGCGGCGACAAGATCACCGATCGCCCGCTCGCCGATGTCGGCGGCAAGGCGCTGTGGACCCGCGAGCTCGACTGGTCGCTGGGCGGCGGCGCGATCGATCTGTCGGTGCATTCGATGAAGGATGTCGAGACGATCCGCCCCGAAGCCTTCGTGCTCGCCGCGATGCTGCCGCGCGCCGATGTGCGCGATGTGCTGCTGGGCGCTGCCAGCATCGATGCGCTACCGCACGGTGCGCGTTTCGGCACCAGCTCGCCGCGCCGCGCCGCGCAGATCCGCAAGATGCGCCCCGATATCGTACCGGTGCTGTTCCGCGGCAATGTCGCCACCCGCATCGGCAAGTTGCTCAGCGGCGAGGCGGATGCGACGTTACTCGCTGCCGCCGGGCTCGACCGGCTGGGCGAGACATTGCCGGGAATAGCCTCGGTGCGGCTCGAGACCGATGTCTGGCTGCCCGCGCCATCGCAAGGCGCGGTCGGCATCGAGGTGCGCCGCGACGATGACCCGATGCGTGCGCTGATCGGCGGGATCGACGACGCGCCGACATCGGCGTGCGTGATGGCCGAACGCGCGCTGCTCGAGGCGCTGGGCGGCGACTGCCATTCGGCGATCGCGGCGCTGGCGCGGATATCGGGCACGACGATTCATCTGCGCGCGGTGCTGTATTCCGAAGACGGCGCGCAGCATGTGGCGGGCGACATCACCTTTGCCGCGGACGATCCTGGCGCGCCTGCACGGCTAGCCGCCGATCTGCTTGGCAAAGCGCCCGAAACGATCACGCGGCTGTTCAGGGCGGGGTGATGACGCGCCGCAGGATCATCGTGCTGCGTCCCCAGCCCGGCGCCACCGCGACCGCGCAGGCCTTGCGCGCGGCGGGGCATGATCCGCTGGTGTGCCCGCTGTTCGTCATCGAGCAGGTCGCCTGGACACCGGCAGACCCTTCTGCCTACGATGCTCTGCTGGTCGGCAGCGCCAACGTGTTCCGCCATGGCGGTCCCACGCTTGCGGATCTCAAGGACCTTCCCGTTTATGCCGTCGGCGGCAAGACCGCGCGGATGTCGATGGACCTGGGCTTTCGGGTGCGCGGGCAGGGGCAGGGCGGGCTGGCCGCCTTGCTGCCGATGCTGGCCGACGACGGGCACCTGCATATCCTGCGGCTGGCAGGCGAGGACCATGTCGATCTTCCCGACAGCCGCCTCGCCATCGACACCCGCATCGTCTATCGCTCGCGGGCGCTGCCGATGCCCGATGCGCTGCGCGATGCACTGGCACACCCTTGCGTGGTGCTGCTCCACTCGGCGCGCGCGGCGCAGCATTTCTCTGCCCTGGTCGATGAAGCCGGGCTGGATCGCGCGAAGGTCAACCTGGCGTTGTTCGCACCCGCGCTGGTCTATGCAGCGGGCGAGGGCTGGGGGGCGGTGCGGGTGGCTCCATCCACCGACGACCGCGCACTTCTGGACGTAGCGGACGCCCTGTGCCAGCATGATGCCAGGTTGCAACAGGCAAACAAGCCGGAGACATGATGAACGCTGACACCACCCGCCCGGGCCGCGCCTCGCACGGGGCAAGCGGCCGGACACTGCTGATCCTGCTTTTGCTGGCCTTTGTCGGCGGGGCGATCCTGTCCGGCTGGCTGATCACCCGGTCTGGCTGGTTCGACGATGCCGCATCTGCGCCCGCCCCGACCGTGGCCGACAGCCAGGCGATCCCCGCCGATCCGGTCAGCCCGGCCATCACCGGCGCAATGCCTGCCATGCCGGGCGGGATGCTCGGGCCGCCGCCTTCGCGCGCGCTCGACGTGCGGGTGGCAGAGCTCGAAAACCGGCTGTCGCTGATCAACGTTCAGGCACAGGAGGCCTCGGGCAATGCCGGGCGCGCCGAAGGCCTGCTGATTGCGTTCGCCGCGCGCCGCGCGCTCGACCGGGCGTCGGCTTTGGGGTATCTGGAAGGGCAATTGCAACTGCGCTTCGGTGCGGCGCAGCCCAATGCGGTGGGCACCATCGTGCGCGCCGCGCGCAACCCGGTGACCATGGACCAATTGCGCAGCCAGCTCGAGGAGATTGGCCCGTCGATCGTGTCGGGACCCGGCTCGGGCGAAGGGTTCTGGGAATCGTTCCAGCGCGAGCTGAGCGAGCTGTTCGTGGTCGAGCAGCAGGGCGCGGTTTCGCAAACCCCCTCGCAGCGGCTGCAGCGCGCCAAGCGCTATCTCGAGGCGGGACGTGTCGAGGCGGCGCTGGCCGAGATCGAACGGCTGCCCGGGCGTGACAAGGCGGCGGACTGGCTGGCCAAGGCGCGCGTCTATGCCGAGGCGCGGCGCGCGCTCGATATCATCGAAAGCGCTGCGATCCTTGAGCCGCGCGGTCTGCGCGATGCTGCCGGCCAGCCTATCGAGCAGCCCTCGCCGCTCGCCCCCAAAGCGCCCGCGAACTGACCCGTGCCTGAAGCCCGGCCCGAGGTTGCGGTGCTGCTGGCAGGCGGCCAGTCGCGCCGGATGCAGGGCTGTGACAAGGCGCTGGCGCCGATCGGCGGCGAGCGGATGATCGATCGCGTGCTGCGCAGATTGCAGGCGCAGGCGGGCAAGGTCCTGCTGTCGGCGCCGCAGGATTACGGTACCGGTCTGAGCGCGATAGCTGACCTGCCCGATGGACCTGCAGGGCCGGTGGGCGCGATCCGCGCGCTGGCGTTCCATCTCGATGTGCTGGGCGTGCAGCGCTTCGTCACCGCTCCGGTCGACGCACCCTTCGTGCCGCTTGATCTGGTTGCCCGGCTGACGGCGGGTGGCCCGGTGGCAATGGCGCAATCGGGCGGGGCGTGGCAGCCTGCGTTTGCGCTGTGGGACGTCAAGGCCGTGATCGCCGCGCTGCCGCCAGCGGTGTGCGGGGAGAAATGGTCGCTGCGGCGGCTGGGCGAGGCGTTGGGCGCGCGACCGGTCGCGTTCGACGCGCCCGGGGCGCTGATGAACGTCAACACGCCCGAAGAGCTTGCCCTGGCGCGCGAACTGCTGCGCGGCGAAGCTGTGGCATCGGGCGCGGCATGAAGCACCGCCGAAACGTCTTGGCGCATCGTACGCGACGCGATATTCAGCAACGCGAAAGCCGGATGCTGCATAACCCGGCGCTTTGCTGCGCGGCGGTTGAACCAGACGTGCCGAGGATGACAGGGGCCGATTGCACATGGCGGTGAATGACAAGGGTGGCCGGGGCAAACCCAAGCCCACGCCCTCGAGCGGCCCGCGCGTGTGGTTCTGGCGGACCGTCAAGATCGGTGCAGCATTAACGGTGTTCGGGCTGATCGGACTGATCGTTGCGGTCGTCACCGTGATGGGCTCGCTGCCGAGCTTTCAGGACATGAAATCCTCGCCCAACGGCCAGATGATCCTGGTCAGGGCCGCCGACGGCACCGAGATCATGCAGCTCGGACCCAGCTTTGGCGAATGGCTGGATATCGAGGAAATTCCCGGTGTGATGAAGGACGCGATGGTCTCGGTCGAGGACCGCCGCTTCGCCTATCACCCCGGCGTCGATCCCATCGGCATCGGCCGCGCGATCTACAATTCGGTCGCCGGCGGCGGCCGGGTGCGCGCGACATCGACCATCACCCAGCAGCTGGCGCGCAACGTCTTCCTCAGCAACAGCCGATCCTACACCCGCAAGATCCGCGAAGGCGTGCTGGCGCTGGCGCTCGAGCAGAAGTTCACCAAGGACCAGATCCTCGAGCTGTACCTCAACAAGGTCTATTTCGGCGGCGGCGCCTATGGCGTCGACTCTGCCGCGCGCAAGTTCTTCAACCACGATGCCAAGACGCTGTCGCTGGCCGAGGCGGCGATCATCGCCGGGCTGGTCAAGGCGCCCTCGCGTTACTCGCCGACCGCCGACACCGAGGCGGCGCTGGGCCGCGCGGGCGTCGTGCTGGCTGTGATGCAGGACGTCGGCACGATCACGCCGGCCCAGGCAGCAGGCGCCGATCTTCAGGACGTCGAGTTTGCGCCCGAGAAGGGCCAGAACTCGGTGCGCTATTTCACCGACTGGGCGCTACCGCAGCTCGACACGCTGATCGACGACAATGGCGAGCCTATCGTGGTGTGGACCACGCTTGACCTTGGCATGCAGCGCGCGGCCACGGCTGCGATCCAGGCGAACGTGCCGGGCGGGGCGCAAGGAGCGCTGGTTTCGCTCGATCGCGACGGCGCGGTGCGCGCGATGGTCGGCGGCACCGATTACGTCACCTCGAACTACAACCGCGCGACCAGCGCGCTGCGCCAGCCGGGATCGGCGTGGAAATTGTTCGTCTATCTGGCCGCGCTTGAGGCCGGCTATACGCCCGAGGACATCGTTACCGACGCGCCGGTCACGATCGCCGGCTGGAGCCCGCGCAACAGCGGCGGCAGCTATGCCGGCGACATCACGTTGCGCACCGCTTTCGCGTATTCCAAGAACACCGTCGCCGCGCGGATCGGCGAGGATGTCGGCACCAGCTCGATCGCCAACATGGCGCGCCGCTTCGGCATCACCACCCCGATCACGACCCTGCCCTCGATGGTGCTGGGATCGTCCGAGGTCCGCGTGATCGACATGGTGCGCGCGTTTGCGGGCGTGAGTTCGGGTGGGGTGGCGATCGCGCCTTATGGTATCACCAAGGTCACCACCAGCGATGGTGACGTGCTCTACCAGCACGAGGCGGACATGAGCCAGGTGCTCGTCCCGCCGCACGTCACCGCAGGGATGACCGATTTGCTGCAGACGGCGGTCAACGTCGGCACCGGCCGCGCGGCGCAGATCGGAAGGCCGGTCGCGGGCAAGACCGGAACGACGAACAGCAACAAGGACGGCTGGTTCCTGGGCTTTTCCAGCGGCATAACCACGGGCGTGTGGATGGGCCGCGACGATGCGAAGCCGGTCGGCGGGCTGCAGGGCGGCACCGCGCCGGCGCGTGCCTTTGCCGCGTACATGAAAGTCGCGGTCGCCAAGCGCAAGGTCGAGCCGTTCGATACCGAGCTGGTGCTCCCCGAATGGCAGCTCGAGCCCGATGACGAGGCCTATTTCGGTTCACCCGACGACGTGATCTTCATCGACGAGAACGGCAATCCGATCGAACCGGGGCGCGGCCCCAATGTGCCCGATCCTTTCGCGCCGCCGCCGGTGCAGCTTCCCGAACGGCTCGACGACAATTTCATCGACCGCGCGCTGGGCCGCGATCGTGAGGCTCGCCCACAACCCCGCCAGGCCGAACCGCGCCCCCCGGTCCGCCGTCCGCCGCCCAACCCTCAGGATGAGCGATTTGCGCCGATCCTGCGGGATGACGAGGATGAGTGAGGTTGGCGTTGGAACGTCAGGAGTTGGGACCGCAGGCGCGCACAGCTAACGGTTGATGGCGAACGATTTTCTCTAGCATGGGGGCCAAGGGACCGCCAAAGGTCAAGCACCGGGCAAATTGGCCCTGTGATCCCAAGGCAGGCTCCCATCCATGATCGACACGGTTGTCCAATTCATCGATATCTACAGCGCGCAAATCGGGCTGGTGTTGCTCGTCGCGATATTCGCAGCCTTCATGACCGAACGGTTTCCGCCGGTGGTCGTCGGGGTAACCGGGGCGGCTGTGGTGATGGTGCTGGGGTATGTATCGGTTGCCGACGTACGCGGGGTATTCTCAAATTCTGCGCCGCTGGCGATCGGTGCATTGTTCATCCTGTCGGGCGCTCTGGTGCGCACCGGCGCGATCGAGGCGGTCATGGGATTGCTCATCCGCCGCGCCGAAAGCAACCCCAAGCAGATCATGGTCGAGGTGTTCGGTGGAACTCTCGCCGCTGCGGCCTTCGTCAACAACACCCCGGTCGTGATCATCATGATCCCGATCATCAAGAAGCTGGCCAAGACGCTGGGCACATCTGCCACCCGGCTGCTGATCCCGCTGTCCTATCTGTCGATCCTGGGCGGTACGTTGACGCTGGTCGGCACGTCGACCAACCTGCTGGTCGATGGCGTCGCGCGCGGGCTCGGCCAGCCGGCCTTTGGCGTGTTCGAGATCACCGGCGTCGGGCTGCTGACCGCGCTCACTGGTGCGCTGACATTGCTGCTGCTCGGCCCCAGGCTGCTGCCCGACCGCCCGGAAAGCGCACCCGCCGACAGCGAGGCGCATGAGTGCCTGTCCGAACTGACAGTGCTTCCCGATTCCGAGATGATCGGCCAAGCGATCGAGGACATATCGGCGCTGAAGCCCGAGCGCGTGCGAATTTTGGGGCTCAAGCGACAGGGCAGCTTCCTCCGCAAGGGCTTCGAGAGTGCGGTGCTCGAGGCGGGGGACCGGCTGGTGATTGCGGCATCGCCCCATGAACTGGCGGCATTCGCGTCCAGCGCCGGCTTCGAGATCGGGCTTGCCGGGCTTGGCGGGGGTCTGGCGCTGCATGGCGACGAGCGTCCCGAAGATATCACGCTGTACGAAGCCACCATCGCCCCGACCCATCCCAGCATCGGGCGGCATCTCGACGAAATCCCCATGCTGTCGCGCCTGCGCGTGCGCATTCTGGGGATTTCACGTGCGCGCCACCTGCCTGGACCCGATCTGCCCACCGCACGGCTGCGCGCTGCCGATACCCTGCTGATTGCCGCGCGACCGCCCGAATTGGCGCAATTGCAGGACAACATCCACCTGGCCGGCATCTCGACAGCCAAGGCGACCCCCTATCGGCGTGCCAAGGCTCCGATCGCGGTGCTGACATTGCTGGTCACGGTGCTCGCAGCGGCGCTCGGCGTGATGCCGATCGAGGGCTTGGCGATCATCGGCGTTGCGGTCGTGCTGATCACCCGCACCATCGATCCCGCCGAGGCCTGGGCCGCGATCGATGGCAGCCTGCTCGTGCTCATCTTTGCGATGCTGGCGATCGGGACCGGGTTCCAGAACGCCGGCAGTGTCGATCTGATCGTCGGCGCGGTCGCGCCGATGCTGAGCACTGCACCGCTGCTTCTGCTGATCATTGCCGTCTATGCGCTGACCTCGCTGCTCACCGAGGCGGTGACCAACAATGCGGTCGCGGTGCTGCTGACCCCGATCGTGATCGGGATCGCGGCCAATATGGGGATCGACCCCAGGCCGCTGGTGGTGGCGGTGATGATGGCGGCTTCCGCAAGCTTTGCCACGCCGATCGGCTATCAGACCAACACCATGGTCTATGCCGCAGCCGATTACCGCTTCTCCGACTTTCTCAAGATCGGGATACCGATGAACATCATCGTCGGCCTGGCGGCGTCAATCTCGATCTATCTGATCTTTTGAGCCGTCGCGGCGCGCTGGGCAGCGGCCAGATCGAGCGGAACCTGGCTGCTCGACCGTAACCGACATTCCCGGCGACGCCATAGCGATCCCAAGTCGCGCACGGATAGCTCGAGGACCGCGGGCGGCCCTTTGGGTGGCAGCGCTTCGGGAAGGCCGGGAACTGTCGCTGGCGCCCAGCGGCTGGCCATCGAGAATTGATACCGCATCCCCCAAACGCAATCCGGCCCGGAAGTTCGCACTCCCGGGCCGGATCGTTTGTCTGTCTGCGAGAAGACCAGAAGCTTAGTGCTTCACGCCTGCCCACACGTTGCGATAGGCCATATAGCCAAGGCCGGTTGCGATGATCAGGAAGATCAGCACGGCCCAGCCGGTCTGGTGGCGCTTTTCGAGCGTGGGCTCTGCGGTCCACACCAGGAACGCCGAGACGTCCTTGGCCATCTGGTCGGTGGTGGCGTTGGTACCGTCGGAATAGGTGACGATGCCGTCGCTGCCCAGGGGATTGGCCATCGCGATGTTCAGGTTCGCGAAGTACGGGTTATAGTTGAGACCCGGTCCCGGCATGGCATCGGGGAAGCGCTGGGCGAGTTCCGCCGGTGGCTCCTGATAGCCGGTGAGCAGCGAGTAGATGTACGCCGCTCCGCCGTGACGCGCCTTGGTGATCAGCGAAAGATCGGGCGGCAGGGCGTTGTTGTTGGCGGCGCGGGCTGCGGTTTCGTTGGCATGCGGCGAAGGGATGGGATCGGCGGGCAGCGACGGACGCGTCGTGGCTTCGCCGGTGGCCGGATCGATCGACGGCGTCTGGGTGGGCCAGGTCGCGGCGATCGCCTTCACTTCGTCTTCGTTATAGCCAAGCTCTGCCAGGTTGCGGAACGAGACCAGCCGCATCGAGTGGCAGGCCGAGCACACTTCCTTGTAGACCTGGAAACCGCGCTGCAGCTGCTGGCGGTCGAACTTGCCCAGCGGGCCATCGCTGGCCAGCGAGAGGTCCTTGGGATGTTTGTGGAAGGCATGCTCTGCGGTTTCCTGCGGCGGCTCGCTGACATAGGCGACTGCGCCCACGGCAAACGAGACGAGCAGCCAGCCGGCAAAGAACAGCCCCACCAAAAATGCACCAATGCGAATCATGTCGAATAGTTTCCTTCTTGGACCAGGCTTATTCAGCAGGCTGCAGGAGAGGGTCGCCCTTGGCGCCGGAGTCCTCGTTCAAAACCGCATCGGTAATCGAGAACGGCAGCGGCTTGGGCTTTTCGATCTTCGAGATGATCGGCAGGATGATCAGGAAGTGCGCAAAGTAGTAAGCCGAAGCGAGCTGGCTCATCATCACGAACGGCTCTTCAGCCGGCGCACCGCCCAGATAGCCGAGCAGCAGCACGTCTGCGATCAAGACGAAGAAGAAGATCTTGAACAGCGGACGATAGTTGCCCGAACGCACCGGCGAACGGTCCAGCCAGGGCAGGAAGAACAGCAGCAGGATCGAAGCGAACATCGCCAGCACGCCGAGCAGCTTGGCGGGCACGAAGAAGAAGTCGAAGGTGAAGGCGCGCAGGATCGCGTAGAACGGCCAGAAGTACCATTCGGGCACGATGTGCGCAGGCGTCGAGAGCGGGTTGGCGGGGATGTAGTTGTCCGCATGGCCCAGATAGTTCGGCGCGAAGAACAGCATGGCGCAGAACAGGATCAGGAAGACGCCCAGGCCGAAGCCATCCTTGGCGGTGTAATAGGGGTGGAACGGCACGGTGTCCGATTCGGTCTTCACTTCGACGCCGGTGGGGTTGGAAGACCCCGGAATGTGCAGCGCCCAGATGTGCAGGATAACGACGCCTGCGATCACGAACGGCAGCAGATAGTGCAGCGAGAAGAAGCGATTGAGCGCGGCATTGTCAGGTGCGAATCCGCCCAGCAGCCACTCCTGGATCGGCACGCCGACCAGCGGAATCGCGCCGAACAGGCCGGTGATGACCTTGGCACCCCAGAAGCTCATCTGGCCCCAGGGAAGCACATAACCCATGAACGCGGTCGCCATCATCAGCAGGAAGATGACCAGGCCAAGCAGCCAGATCATTTCGCGCGGTGCCTTGTACGAGCTGAAATACAGCCCGCGGAAGATGTGGATGTAGACGACGATGAAGAAGAAGCTGGCGCCGTTGGCGTGCGCATAACGCAGCATCCAGCCCCAGTTGACGTTGCGCATGATGTGCTCGGTCGAATCGAACGCGACCAGTGCGTTGGGCGCATAGTGCATCGCCATGATGATGCCGGTGACGATCTGCATCACCAATGCGACCCCGGCGAGCACGCCGAAGTTCCAGAAATAGTTGAGGTTGCGGGGAACCGGATAACCGGCACCGATCGCACCATAGACCAGACGGGGAAGCGGCAGGCGCTCATCCAGCCATTTGGTCAGGTCCGACTTCGGTTCGTAATGCTTGGCCCAGGAAAAGCTCATATTCTATGCTCCTCAACCGATCTTGATGACTGTGTCTGACAGGAATTCATATTCCGGCACGACAAGGTTGGTCGGGGCCGGACCTTTGCGGATCCGTGCTGCGGTATCGTAGTGCGAACCATGGCAGGGGCAGAAATAGCCGCCGAATTCGCCCTTTACTTCGCCCTGTGCCGCACCCAGCGGAACACAGCCAAGATGCGTGCAGACGCCCAGCGTCACCAGCCAGTTGACCTTGCCGTCGACCGTCCGCTCAGCCAGCGTCTCCGGGTCGCGCAGATCGCTGACGTTGACCTTGTTCGCTGCGTCGATTTCAGCAGGCGTCAGGTTGCGGATGAACATGGGCTGCTTGCGCCACACGGTCTTGATCGCCTGGCCGGGCTCCACCGCCGAGATATCGACCTCGGTCGATGCCTGCGCCAGCACGTCCTTGCTCGGCGCCATCTGCGTGATCAAGGGGATGAGAACCGTCGCACCGCCCACGCCAGCAAAGCTGACCGCGGCGATGTTGATAAAGTCACGACGCCGCACACCATCGGATTCGATGGCGGCGCTGCCGTCCTGATTCATGGTTACTTGTTCTGCCATGTCGCTAACCTGACCCTCAAGCTATTGAAAAGTTGTTCGATTTTTTCGGTGCTGAAAGCGGCATGGCACGGCTATGCCCCTGGCCCGTCCGCGTGATTGCGGGCCTGATAGACGCAAAAACGTCATTTTGCCAACAACGAAATTGGCGCGCCGCAGCATAGTTTTCCTGAACGACGGATGATGCCACCGGCAAATTTGCCCGCGTGCGCCATCCGCGTGGTGACTTGGCCGCCATCCGCGCTAAAGCAGGGGCATGCGTATCGCCCTTTTCCAACCCGACATAGCCGGCAACGTCGGCGCCATCCTGCGGCTTGCCGCCTGCATGGCGGTCCCGGTCGAGATCATCGAACCTTGCGGCTTTGTCTTCGACGACAAGCGTTTGAAGCGCGCGGCGATGGATTATGGCCCGCTTGCCGAAATGCGCCGCCATGCCGATTGGGATGCGTTCCAGAGCTTCCGGCACGCGCTGGGTGCGCGGCTGGTGCTGATGAGCGCGCATGCCCCCGCCAGCATCTACCGCACCGAATTTGCCGAAGACGACATCCTGCTGATGGGTTCGGAAAGCGCCGGCGTCCCGGCGCATGTGCGCGATGCCTGCGAGCTTGCGACGACCATCCCGATGGCGCCGGGACTGCGCTCGCTCAACATATCGGTCGCAACCGGGATTGCGCTTGGCGAGGCGCTGCGGCAGACACGGCATCTGAGCGAGGCATGAAGGCATACGCCGGGGCAGGGGAGCAGGATGACTGATTGGACTGAACAAAGACTGGCAGCGCGCGGCTGGTTCGAAAGCCTGCGCGATGCGATCTGCGCCGAATTCACCGCGATCGAGCGTGAGGCGGGAAGCGATGCCGAGTTCGATTATACCGCGTGGAACCGCACCGAGGATGACGGCTCGCACGGCGGCGGCGGCGTGCGCGGGCTGATCAAGGGCAAGGTGTTCGAAAAGGCAGGCGTCAACGTCTCGACCGTCGAAGGCCGGTTCAGCGAAGAGTTCGCCAAATCGATCAACGGCGCGGGCGAGGACCCGCGATTCTTCGCCACAGGAATCAGCCTGGTCGCGCATATGGCCAATCCGCACGTACCCGCGGTGCATATGAACACCCGTTTCCTTGTCACCACCAAGGCATGGTTCGGCGGAGGAGCCGATCTCAACCCGCCGTTGCCTTACGAGCAAGATACGGACGATTTCCACGCGCGGATGCAGGCGGCGTGCGATGCGCACGATCCGGCCTATCATGCCAAGTTCAAGGCCTGGGCGGACGACTATTTCTTCATTCCGCACCGCGGCGTGCACCGCGGCGTCGGCGGCATCTTCTACGATCATCTCGAATGCACCGATCAGGCGACGTTCGATGCCAATTTCGCCTTCACCCAGGATGTCGGCCGGGCGTTTCTTGACATCTTCCCCGCACTGGTCCGCCGCCGGATGGGTCAGGAATTCACCCCGGCCGAAAAGCACCAGCAGCTGGTGTGGCGCGGCCGCTATGCCGAGTTCAACCTGATCCACGATCGCGGCACGCTGTTCGGCCTCAAGACCGGGGGCAACATCGACGCCATCCTGATGAGCCTGCCGCCCGAAGCCGTGTGGGATTGATGGTGCGATGGCTGTGCTGCCGATAGCCACGCACCCGGTCCATCTGGGTCTAGGCGCCAGGGCGGTGCCGCAGCCGCCGATGGATGGCGGTGCCGATTGGTACCAGGCCTATGAGGCGCGCGCGGCGGGCGATGGCATCGAAGGCCGGCTGGTCACCCAGTTCAGCTTCGACGAACCCTGGACGATGTGGGAGATGCATCCGGCAGGCGACGAGATGGTGCTGTGCATCGCGGGACGGATGACGCTGCACCAGGAGCAGGCGGATGGATCGCTGACGACGCTGGAGCTTGGTCCGGGCGACTATGCGATCAACCCGCCGGGCGTGTGGCATACGGCGGATGTCGCAGGCACCGCGACGGCATTGTTCATCACGGCGGGTGCGGGCACGCAGCACAAGGCGCGGTGAGAGTCAAATCCTCCCCTGCAAGGGGAGGTGGATCGCCGCAGGCGAGACGGAGGGGTGTCAACCTCTCGATAGGGTAACACCCCTCCACCACTTCGTGGTCCCCCTCCCCTTGCAGGGGAGGATTTAGGCGGCCCCATTGACAGCCGCCCACCTTGCCGCCAATCCGACCGGCCATGGCCAGCGTATCCGCCTCTGTTGCTGACACCCGTTTCGGGCTTGACCGGCGCGTTACCCTGCTCGGGCCGCTGGCGCTCGATTGCGGCGCGGCGCTCGCACCCGTGGAAATCGCCTACGAAACCTATGGCAGTCTGAACGCCGACAAAAGCAACGCGGTGCTGATCTGCCATGCGCTGACCGGCGACCAGTATGTCGCCTCGACCCATCCGATCACCGGCAAGCCCGGCTGGTGGATGCGGCTGGTGGGGCCGGGCAAGCCGGTCGATCCGGCGCGCGATTTCATCATCTGCGCCAATGTCATCGGATCATGCATGGGTTCGTCCGGCCCGGCGACGGTCAACCCCGCGACCGGCGCGCCGTGGGGCATGGAATTCCCGGTGCTGTCGATCGCCGACATGGTCCGCGCGCAGGCGTTGCTGCTCGATTATCTCGGCATCGAAACGCTCGCTGCGGTGATTGGCGGGTCGATGGGCGGCATGCAGGCGTTGAGCTGGCCGGTGCTGTATCCCGACCGGGTGCGCGCGGCGCTGATCATCGCCTCGACCGCGCGGCATTCGGCGCAGAACATCGCCTTCCACGAGGTCGGCCGCCAGGCGATCATGGCCGATCCGCGCTGGCGCAAGGGGGCATATTACGCCGATGGCGACGTCCCCGCGTCGGGGCTCGCGGTCGCGCGAATGGCCGCGCACATCACCTATCTGTCCGAAGCGGGCCTGACCGAGAAGTTCGGGCGGCGGCTGCAGGACAAGGATGGGGCCGGCCCTGCAGCAGATTGCGACGGCAGCAGCTTCGGCTTCGATGCCGATTTCCAGATCCAGAGCTATCTGCGCCATCAGGGGATCAGCTTCGTCGACCGGTTCGATGCCAACAGCTATCTCTATATCACCCGCGCGATGGACTATTTCGATCTCGCTTTGCCCTATGACGGCGTGCTGGCGAGTGCGTTCATGGGGACGAAGACGCGGTTCTGCCTGATCAGCTTCGACACCGACTGGCTGTACCCGACCGCCGAATCGCGCCGCATCGTCCATGCGCTCAACGCGGCAGGCGCAGAAGCCAGCTTCGTCGAACTGTCCTCGCCGTTCGGGCACGACGCGTTCCTGCTCGACTGCCCCGAGATGAACCGCATCGTCGACGGCTTTCTGCGCGCAGGAGCGACCAAGTGACCGGATTGCGGCCGGATTTGCGCATCATCGCCGACAACATCGCCACAGGTTCGCGGGTGCTCGATGTCGGCTGCGGCGATGGCGCGCTGATGGCGGCGTTGCGCGACAGCCGCCAGGTGCGTTCCCGCGGGCTCGAGCTCGATCCCGCCAATGTCAGCGCGGCGGTCACCCGAGGGCTGTCGGTGATCCAGGGCGATGCCGATACCGATCTGGTCGATTATCCGTCGGACAGCGTCGATTATGCGATCCTCAGCCAGACGCTGCAGACCGCGCGCGCGCCGCACAAGGTGCTCGAGGAGCTGCTGCGGATCGGGCGGCAGGCGTTTGTCAGCTTTCCCAACTTCGCGCACTGGCGCATCCGTCTGTCGCTGCTGACCAACGGCCGGATGCCGGTCACCCGGCTGATCCCCGAAGCCTGGTATGAAACCCCCAACATCCATCACGTCACCATCGACGATTTTCGCGAGCTGATCGCGCAGCGCGGCTGGACCTGCGATGGCGAATGGTTCCTGTCGGGAGATCAGCAGACCTCGCGCGGCATGGCCAACCTGTTGGCGGAACACGCCGTATTCCTGTTGAGGCGCTGAACGACATGAAGATTGCTATCATCGGGGCGGGTCTCGCCGGGCTTTCGACGGCCGACGTGCTGACAGGCGCAGGGCACGCGGTCGCGCTGTTCGACAAGGCGCGCGGGCCCGGCGGGCGCATGTCCACCCGCCGCATCGAGACTGCCCAGGGCATGGCATTCTTCGACCATGGCGCGCAGTATTTCTCCGCCCGCGACGCCGACTTCATGGCCGAGGTCGCACGCTGGGAGGCTGCCGGGGCTGCCGCGCGCTGGCCTGTTGCGGGCGCCGATGCCTGGGTCGGAACGCCGGGGATGAACGCGATCGTCAAGCGGCTGGCGGCGGATCACGATGTGCGCTGGAACTGCCGGATCGAAAGCATCGGGCGCGAAGGCGCGCTCTGGCAGCTGACGCATGCCCAGGGCGTGGAGGCTGCTGATGCGGTGATCGTCGCGGTCCCGGCGGAACAGGTCGCCGATCTGGTCGCGCCGCACTGCGGTGCATGGGCGGGCCTGGCGCAGGCGACCACGTCACAGCCGTGCTGGACGGTGATGGCCGCGTTCGATGCGCGGGTCGATTTTTCCGCCGACAGCCTGCGCAATTGCGGCGCGATCGGCTGGGCGGCGCGCAACAGCGCCAAGCCCGGACGGTCGGGGCCGGAAAGCTGGGTGGTGCAGGGATCGCCCGCCTGGTCGGCGCAGCATCTCGAAGACGATGGCGATGCGGTGATCGCGCATCTGCTGGCCGAACTCGGCTCGGCGATCGGTTGCGACCTGCCCGGCGTGCTCGCGGTGCAGGCGCACCGCTGGCGGTATGCCTTGTCGGGCTCTGCGGGCCATACGGCGTTGTGGGATGGGTCTTTGCGGCTGGGGCTGTGCGGCGATTGGCTCATCGGCCCCAGGATCGAGAGCGCCTGGGCGTCGGGCCGGGCGCTCGCTGGGCTGGTTACGGCCTGATCGGACGGCCGATCAGACGATTGCGCCCGGTGCCAGGCTGGCGGCGATGAACATCGACGAGGTTACAATCGCCACCACAGCGGCGAACAGCTGGCCCTGGATGCTTTCAAAACCTGCGATAAACATGTGAACTTCCTTGAGGTTGAACGGGGTTGGAGGGGCGGTCGATCAGACGATCGTTCCGGGGGCGACGCTGGCTGCGATCAGGATGAACGAGGAGACGGCGGCGAGAACGGTTGCGAGGATATTCATGTCAGGGTTCCTTGAAGCGGTTCGATGAAAGGAAAGCGGTTCAGACGATCATGCCGGGAAGGACGCTGGTGGCGATCAGGATGGCCGAGCAGATCGAAGCGAGAGCGGTTGCGAGAATGTTCATGGGAATGTCCTTTTTGCGATGCGTTTGGGTTGAAGTGGGTTCTGGCGAAGTGATCAGACGATGGTGCCGGGCACGACGCTGACAGCGATGAAGAAGCTGGAGCAGACGACTGCGAGGGCGGCGGCGAACAGCTGGCTCTGGGCGGCGGTGAAGATGGTCATGGGGTACGTCCTTTCGAATGTTTCTGGTGGTCCCGACCGGGTTGGCCGGAGATGCCAGACACATTGCACAGGGCGTGCCAGTTTGAAAAACCGTTGATATACAACAGTTTATTTCAATGCGCCGATTTTGAGAAGATGAACCGATGCTGACAGTTGGGGAAATTTCCCATTAATCAGGATCAAGTCCTCGGGGGAGGCTTGCGCGGTGTCAGCTGGCCGCGGGGATCAGCCCGGAGCGCTCGGCCTCGGTCAGCATGCGGCGGCTGAAAAAGGGCGAAATGGCAAAACGCGCGAGGACTTGCGGTGCCGGGGTCCCCGCAGGCACGCCGACCGCTTTTTCGAGCTGCGCCCAGGTTTCGCGCGCACGTGCGGTCCGGCCATTGGCTGCCAGTGCCAGCGCCTTGCCGAGCAAGAAGTTGGGCTGGCTCGCCATCGCCGGAGAATCTGCGCGCATCGCAAGGTCGAGCGCGGCATCCGGCCTGCCGTTGATCAGCCGGGTGACGATCAGCGAAGCCGTCTGGTACCCGCCGGGTTCGCTGTTCATCGCCAGAGCGCGTTCGAGCACCTGTTCCGCGCCGACGGTGTCGCCGCACGACAGCAGGAAGGTGCCGGCCAGCCCGAGCGTGTCGGGTTCCAGCGGATTGCTCTCCACCGCCCGGCGGGCGTAGGCGATCGCACGCGGGCAGTTGCCGCGGGCCAGCGCGGAACGGGCTACGGCGATCTGCGCCAGCGAGGATCGCCCGTCGAACTGCAGCGCGGCTTCTGCCAGCGCACGCCCCCGATCGGATGGGACGAGGGGAGCCTGCCTGCCGGGCTTCGGCTGCGACAGCGCCATATACGACAAAGCCTGCAGGAACAGCGGCTCATCGGGGTGGGCCTCAAGCGACCGGGCGAGGCATTTTTCCAACGCCGGGCGCAACGTGGAGTCGCGCCGCTGGCGGAACGCGTCGTACTGGATCAGGCAGGGATAGCCGGGGCTCATGTCGCTGCCGATCAGCTTGCGCTGGTGCTGGGCGATCAGACCGCCCGACCGTGCGATCATCGAGATTCCGGCGCCGATCGCCTGCTCGAAATCCGGCGCGGCCACGTTGCTGCCGTTGCGGGGCAGTTCATACGACCACAAGGTGGTCCCGGTCGCGGCATGGCGCAATGTCAGGAAGATGTTTCCTGGCCCGGACCCCCTCCGGCCGCCACCGCCGCGCAGCATCAGCTGGTATTCGCGTGCCTTGCTGTCGGCGCCCGGAATATCCGAGTGCCGGTCCATGCTCACCGCCAGCATTTCGAAACGCTGCAGATGCATTTCGGCGATCTGGGCTGCGGTGTTGAGATAGTCGTTGCCCTCGGCAGGATCGGTGGTGATCATGACATGGGCGAGGTGCTGGCGCATGTCCCGCCGTGCTTTTTCGCGCTCGCCCATCCATGCATACAGCCAGACCGCACCTGCCAGCACCAGCAGCAGGCCCGGAACCGCCCATAGCAGCCACCTTTGCGTGCGGCGCTGCGCAAAGGCTGGCGACGGTGCGGGCACCGTGGCTGGCTCGGGTAACGGGGAGGGCGCGGGGGCAGGGGCCGCGTCGGCGGGCTGCGGCTGTTCGCTGTCGGCAGCGCTCTGGGTAGCGCTCTCGGTGGCAACGGGTACCAGCTCCACATTATAATGCCCGACGGGGATCAGGATCCGCTGGCGGCCGACCATCTGATCCGCATCGAGCCCGGCATAATGCAGGTCGAGCATCTTGCGCAGCCGACCGACCTGGACCCGGGGGTAGCTGTCGCTTTGCGGATCGAAACTGTCATCGCGGCCCAGGCCTTCGACCGCAATCTGATAGGCCTTCAGCCGCTCGCCATTGCCCGACAGCGTCTGTTCGACGAGATATTCGAGCAATCTGCGCAGCACCGGGGATCGCACGAATTCGGGCGCCTGCATCACCCGCGCCAGCTCGCCGCGCAAGGCGATCGTATCTGGTTGAGCGCTCACCGCAATTCAGTCCCTTCGGGGTTTCGTATTGCCCTGTACGACGGATGGAGCGCCCTGATCCGATTATCCAGTCCGCAAATCTGAATTCCGGATGATATATAAATAAATGTAACATTGCAATTCGGGGTGACATGGAAAAGCGCGTCACCGGCCCGAAACATGGCTTTTTACCGTTACAAAAACTGCGACGAATGGTTTTGCGCGGGTGTTCTGGGCGCTGGCGCAGACTGGGGGCTTGGAACCTGCGGGGATCGACCCTATCGAGGGTCGATATGCAATCTTTCCACACAGCATCGCCCGCGCCGAGCGGCAAGCCCCCTGCGATGCGCCAGACGCTTGCCCGCTTTCTTCCCTATTTGTGGCCCGATGGCCGGCCCGATCTGAAGCTGCGCATCTGCGGTGCGATGCTGATGGTGTTGCTGGGCAAGGCGGCGGTGCTGTCGATGCCGTTCGCTTATAAATCCGCGATCGACAGCATGACGATCGGCGGCACCACGATGGCGATGGCGGCGATCGTCGCCGTGCTGGCCTATGGCGCGGCGCGGCTGGGGTCGGTGCTGTTCGACAATCTGCGCAATGTCGTCTTCGAGCGCGTCGGGCAGGAGGCGACCCGGACGCTCGCGGAAAACGTGTTCGTGCAGCTGCACCGCCTGTCGCTGCGCTTTCACCTGGCAAGGCGCACGGGCGAGGTGACCAAGGTTATCGAACGCGGCACCAAGAGCATCGACGTGATGCTGTATTTCCTGCTGTTCAACATCGCGCCGACGGTGCTGGAGCTGATCGCGGTGCTGGTGATCTTCTGGATCAACTTCGGCATCGGGCTGGTGCTGGCGACGGTGGCGATGGTCGCGCTGTACATCGGCTTCACCCGCATCGTCACCGACTGGCGCAACCATCTGCGCGAGACGATGAACACGCTCGATGGCAGGCAATTGGGCCGCGCGGTCGATTCGCTGCTCAACTACGAGACGGTCAAGTATTTCACCGCCGAGGCGCGCGAGGCCAAGCGCTATGGCGATGCCGCGCGCACCTATGCCAATGCCGCAGTAAAATCGGAAAACTCGCTGGCTTTGCTCAACGTCGGCCAGTCGCTGATCACCAACCTGATGATGGCAGGCGCGATGGCCTATACCATCTGGGGGTGGAGCGTCGGCCAGTTCACCGTGGGTGACCTGGTGCTGGTCAACACGCTGCTGATGCAGCTGTTCCGCCCGCTCGACCTGCTCGGCATGGTCTATCGCACCATCCGCCAGGGGCTGGTGGACATGGCGGCGATGTTCGACCTGATCGATACGCCTGCCGAGATCGTCGACGTGCCTGGCGCACCGGCGCTGAACAGCGCGCTGCCCTCGGTCGAGTTCGACAATGTCGATTTCGGCTATGACACCGACCGGCAGATTTTGCACAAGCTCAGCTTCAAGGTCGAGCCCGGGCAGACCCTGGCGATTGTGGGCCCGTCGGGCGCGGGCAAGTCGACCATCGCGCGGCTGTTGTTCCGCTTCTACGATCCGCAGGGCGGGCGCATCCTGATCGGCGGACAGGATATCGCGCGGGTCACACAGGCCTCGCTGCGCGCCGCACTCGGAATAGTGCCGCAGGATACGGTGCTGTTCAACGACACCATCGGCTACAACATCGGCTATGGCCGCGAGGGCGCGAGCCAGGACGAGATCGTCCGCGCGGCGCATGGCGCGGCGATCGGCACGTTCATCGAATCGCTGCCCAAGGGCTATGATACCGAGGTCGGCGAACGCGGGCTCAAGCTGTCGGGCGGCGAGAAACAGCGGGTCGCGATCGCGCGGACGCTGCTCAAGAACCCGCCGCTGACGATCTTCGACGAAGCGACATCGGCGCTCGACAGCGCCACCGAAGCCGAGATTCTGGGCACGCTCAAATCGCTCGCCGAGGGCCGCACGACATTGGTGATCGCACACCGCTTGTCTACCGTCACCCATGCAGATACCATCATCGTGCTGGAGAAGGGCCGCGTCGCCGAGCAGGGCTCGCACCGCGATCTGCTGCGCAAGGGCGGCTTGTATGCGGCCATGTGGCAACGCCAGGCGCTCGAGCGCGAGAAGGAGGAGGCACAGACGGTATGAACAGATGGCTAGCCCTATCGCTGCCGCTGGCTGTTGCCGGGCTATCGCTTGCCGGATGCAAGGAGCGCAGCCAGGGCGAGCGCAGTCCGACGCAGATGCCGCCGATCCTCGCCTCCCTCTCCGCTGCAACGCCAGACACGGCGCCGACTTTCACGAAAGACCAGAACATGTTCACTCCGCTTGCCGACAATATCGATGTTGCCCCGCAGATATCGCTCGACCAGGTCGCCGCAGCCAAGGCGCAAGGGGTGACGATGATTATCAACAACCGCCCCGATGGCGAGGATCCGTCCGCGCCGCAGGGCGATGACATCGCCGCTGCTGCCGCTGCTGCCGGCATCGATTATGTCGCGATTCCGATCACCCATGCCGGATTCTCCGGCCCGCAGGTCGATGCAATGATCGCAGCGCTCGGCAAGGCCGAGGCAAACGGCGGCAAGGTGCTCGCTTATTGCCGCTCGGGTACGCGCTCGACTTTGCTGTGGTCGTTGGCCCAGGCCAAGCAGGGCAAGAACCCGGCAGAGCTGAGCCGCGTCGCCGCCAATGCCGGCTATGACCTCAGCCCCGTCCGCCCGATGCTCGACGCACTGTCGGGCCGCGTGGAGTAATACAAATCCTCCCCAGCTTGCTGGGGGAGGGGGACCGCCCGCGTAGCGGGTGGTGGAGGGGCAGCGAGGCCAAGCCGCCCAAACAGCCTTTTCACAATCCCGCTTCCCCTCCACCACCAACCTGCGGTCGGTGGTCCCCCTCCCCGAGACAAGCTCGGGGAGGATTGAAATGTTATGGTTAACCCGATCCTAACCATACTGTGACCATCTTTGCCCATTCCGCTTCGCAACATGCGTAGGCGGAGAGGCAAGGAGAATCGGGCATGGCAAGCCATCCCAGTGCAGCATCGGGCCATTCATCGGCGGCGTTGACGCTGGCGGAACTGCGCGAGTTCGCGAGTTTCTCGCCCGGGGCGCAGCGCTATATCAAGCGCGCGCTCGATATCGGGCTGGCGCGCGAGGATGCGTTCAAGCGCTGGGCGCGCAACGCCGAGGAGACCGCCTCGATCCGCATGCACTACCTCGTCTATCAGGATTTGAAGCTGCTGCGCGGCAACGTGCCCGATGCGCCGAACGAAGAGGGTTTCGAGCATTTCATGGCGCTGCTGGTCAGGCTCGCGGCGTTCGATCTGGCGCAGGGACGGATCGAGAGCTTCTCGACCTTCCGGTTTCTTTATGAACGCCTGCTGGGGGCGGACGTCCGGCCCTGGCTGCCGTCGGCCTATTGCGCGGCGGCGGCGCTGCCGCAGATCCAGCCTGATCGGCGCAAGGTCCTGCTCCAGTCGATCAGCGAAGCAGCGGCCACCGCGCCGGGCTGGTCGCTGCGGGCGCCTGTGTTCTTTCCCGAATGGGTCGAATGGGTCAGCGGCGACGCTGCGCATTGAGGGTTTTTGAGTTTCGCTAAGGTTGCGCGTCCGTCCCTCGACTTCGCTCGGGAACTCGGACCCTTGTTGCATACCCCCACTCTGCCTGTCCCGAGCGAAGTCGAGGGACGTTGTACTGAAGGTGGTCAGCTCGTCCCCACCAGCGCCCCCAGCACCACGCGGCGGTAAATCCGCGCCAGCGTATCGAGATCGGCAATCGCCACCGCCTCGTCGAGCTTATGCATCGTCGCGTTGCACAGGCCGAACTCCACAACCGGGCAGATTCGCGACAGGAAGCGCGCGTCCGATGTGCCGCCGGTGGTGGACAGCTCTGCCTCCAGTCCGGTCTCGGCGCGGATGGCGTTGGCGACCATGCCCGAAAGCTCGCCCGGCGGGGTGAGGAATGCCTCGCCCGAAATCTTCGCCTCGACGCTGCCCCCCATCGCCCCGGCGATGCCGCTGATCAGTTCGTTCAGCGATTGCCCGCTGTGCAGATCGTTGAACCGGATCGAAATCCGCGCCTCGGCCCCGGCGGGGATGACGTTGTGCGCGGGGTTGCCCACCGCCAGGTCGGTGATCTCGATGTTGCTCGGCTGGAACCAGTCGGTGCCTTCGTCCAGCACCACCCTTTCGATCTCGGCAAGGATCGCCACCAGCTTCGGGATCGGATTGTCGGCCAGATGCGGATAGGCGACATGGCCCTGCTGGCCCGCGACGCGAATCCACATGTTGACCGATCCGCGCCGCCCGATCTTGACCATGTCGCCCAGCCGCGCGACCGATGTCGGCTCACCGACCAGGCACAGATCGGGCATCGTGCCGCTCGCCTGCATATGGTCGATCAAAGCCCGCGTCCCGTAGATCGCAGGGCCCTCCTCGTCGCCGGTGATGATCAGGCTGATCGTGCCCACCTCGCGCGGAATGTCGGCGACCGCGGCAACGAAGCTTGCGATCGAGCCCTTCATGTCGACCGCGCCGCGCCCGTGCAGCAGGTCTCCGCGCACTTGCGGCTCGAACGGATCGCTGGCCCAGCCCTTGCCCGGCGGCACCACGTCAAGATGCCCGGCAAAGGCGAAATGCCGTCCGGCGTCGCCCGCAGGCCGCCGGATCGCGTGCAAATTCTCGACCGGCCCATCAGGCGCTTCGCCGCAGACGAACCGCGTCACCGCGAAGCCCAACGGTGCCAGCATCGCCTCAAGGCAATCGAACACTGCCCCGGTGGCAGGGGTGACGCTTTCACAGGCGATCAGGCGGCTTGCCAGATCGAGCGGGGAGGGGGCGAGAATGGTGGTCATAGGCGCTTTCATTCAGGGTCATCGGGCATTAGCATCGGCCCATGCCCAAAGTCGACCTGCAAGCGATCCCACAGACCAACGCCACAGGCTACCCCGCGCACCTTGCCGATGTCGTGCAGCAGCGCTGGTATCGCCGCCTGTCACCGGCCACGGGCCTGACCGATTTCGGTGCGAGCCATGTCGTGCTCAAGCCTGGCGCCTGGTCGGCGCAGCGCCACTGGCACGAATGCGAGGATGAGCTGCTGGTGATCATCGCAGGCACTGCGGTGCTGGTCGATGACACGGGGCGTACACCTCTGGTGGCGGGCGATGTCGCGGCGTTCCCCAAGAACGACGGCAACGGCCATTGCCTGGTCAACGAAAGCGATGCCGACTGCGTGTTCCTGGTGATCGGCAAAAGCGTCAACGGGCCGTGCCATTATCCCGATGTCGATATGCGGGAGCTTGGCGGCGGCGACAAACGCCGCAAGGATGGTACTCCGTTCAGCCGCTGACCGGGGTTCGCGCAGTCTCAATCGTGGTCGTGGTGCCCCAGTGCCGCCAGCACATCCTCCAGCCGCGCCGGATCGCCCATCGCGATCACCCGGCCATCGCTGCCCTTGTGCAGCGGATCGCCGTTCCAGTCGCACATATGCCCGCCGGCGCCTTCGACAACGGGGACCAATGCTGCAAAATCGTGCAGCTTGAGCCCGCTTTCGCACACCAGATCGACCGTGCCCTGCGCGACCAGGCCATAATTGTAGCAGTCGCCGCCCCAGATCAGCCGCCGCGTATCGCACTGCTTGGCCAGCGCCATGAAGTGCATCGCATCGTGATCGCTGAACAGATGCGGGCTGGTGGTGGCAAGCACCGCGTCCTCGATATCCGGGCACAATCGCGCCCTGACCGGCTGGCCGTTGAAGGTGGTGCCGCGCCCGGTCGCGCCGACCCAGCGCTCGCGCCCGATCGGCTGGTCGATCACGCCAAGTACCGGCCATTCGTCGGCGATCAGCGCAATCAGCGTGCCGAAGATCGGCCGTCCGGCGATGAAGCTGGTGGTGCCGTCGATCGGATCGAGCACCCACACCCGCCCGGTCGAGCCCGGCTTTTCGCCATATTCCTCGCCGATCACGCCATCGCGCGGAACTTCGGCGTCGAGGATCGTGCGCATCGCCGCTTCCGCCGCGCGGTCGGCTTCGGTCACGGGCGAGGCATCGGCCTTGCGGTCGGTGACGAAGTGCGAGCGGTAGAACGGCCGGATCGCTTCGGCGGCGGCCTCGGCCAGCCGCTCGGCCAGCGCAATGTCCTTGCTGTGAATCATGCGAGGTTATCCTTTATCTGAACATTACAGATAAGGGCTAAATCTCAATCGAACAGGCTGGAGACCGAGCTTTCGTCGGCAATGCGGCGGATGGCTTCGCCGATCAGCGCCGCCATCGGCAGGCTACGGATACGATCCGACCCGTTGACCGCGTCGGTTGCCTGGATCGAATCGGTGATCACCAATTCCTTGAGCGCGCTGTTGTTGACCCGCGCCACCGCGCCGCCCGAAAGCACGCCGTGGGTGACGTAGCTGACCACGTCGATCGCGCCTGCGTTCTTCAGCGCCTCGGCCGCGTTGCACAACGTGCCGCCCGAATCGACGATATCGTCGATCAGGATGCAGAAGCGGCCTTCGACATTGCCGATGATGTTCATGACTTCCGATTCGCCCGGGCGCTCGCGGCGCTTATCGACGATGGCGAGCGGGGCGTTGTCGAGTCGCTTGGCCAGCGCGCGCGCGCGCACCACGCCGCCGACATCGGGCGAGACGACCATCAGTTCGTGCTCGCCGAACCGCGCCTGGATGTCCGCAGCCATCACCGGCGCGGCATAAAGGTTGTCGGTGGGGATATCGAAAAAGCCCTGGATCTGGCCTGCGTGCAGATCGACCGACAGAACGCGGTCGGCGCCCGCGACGGTGATCAGGTTGGCGACCAGCTTGGCCGATATCGGGGTGCGGGGGCCTGGCTTGCGGTCCTGCCGGGCATAGCCGAAATAGGGGATTACTGCAGTGATCCGCCGCGCCGATGCGCGCTTGAGCGCATCGATGCAGATCAGCAGTTCCATCAGGTTGTCGTTGGCCGGGTATCCGGTCGACTGGATCACGAACACGTCTTCGCCGCGCACGTTCTCGTGGATCTCGACGAAGATTTCCTCATCGGCAAAGCGGCGCACGCTGGCGTCGGTCAGCGGCATTTCCAGATAGGCGGCGATCGCGCGCGCCAGTGGCAGGTTGCTGTTGCCAGACAGGATTTTCATGTGATCGTGCTTCCCCGTTGCCCTGATCGAATTTGGCCCTGTTAGCCAAGTGACCCGAGAAGCGGAAGACGTAACTTTGGTGAAATGCGCGCAGCCCTCAGCCCTGGACCTGCCGCGCCGTGATCCGCCCGGCGGGCTTGGGCGCCAAATTGAGTTGCCGCCATTGCGCCCGCCGCCTATCTGGCAGGCATGACCGACCGGCTTACGATCACCCTTGTCCAGTGCGCACAGGCGATGGGCGATATCTGCGGCAATGCCGATGCGATGCTGGCGGCGCGGTCCGAAGCGACTGGCAGCGACCTGATCGTTTTTCCCGAGCTGCAGTTGATCGGCTATCCGCCCGAGGATCTGGTGCTCAAGCCTGCGCTGATCGCACGCGCCGGCGCCGAGCTCGAGCGCCTGGCCGCAGCGACCGCCGACGGTGGCCCGGCGATGCTGGTGGGCTCGGTGTTCGCCCGCGAAAACCAGCTGTTCAATGGCATCGCGCTGCTCGATGGCGGGGAAATCAGCGCGGTACGGCTCAAGCACGAATTGCCCAATTACGGAACCTTCGACGAAAAGCGGCTGTTCGCGTCTGCCCCGTTGCAACCGCCGGTGCCGTTCCGTGGGCTCATGCTGGGCCTGCCGCTGTGCGAGGACATCTGGTTCCCCAAGGTGTGCGGGCACTTGAAGGCGATGGGCGCTGAAATCCTGATCGCGCCGCATGGCAGCCCGTACGAGATCGAGAAGGGCGAGGGGCGGCTGCACAAGGTTGCGCGCGCGCGCGTCACCGAGACCGGGCTGCCTCTGGTCTTCCTCAACCGCATCGGCGGGCAGGACGAACTGGTGTTCGATGGTGCCTCGTTCGTGGTCAATGCCGATGGCTCGCTGGCGCATCAATTGCCCGATTGGGAAGCTGCGACGGTGCGCACTGAATGGACCCGAGGACAGGGCGGCTGGCAGTGCGCCCCCGGCGACATCCATGCGCTCGATCCGTTTCCGCAGGACGCCTATCATGCGATGATCGTGGGGCTTCGCGACTACGTCAACGCGAACGGCTTTCCCGGCGTCGTGCTCGGCCTTTCGGGCGGGATCGACAGCGCGCTGTCTGCCGCGGTCGCGGTCGATGCCTTGGGTGCAGACCGGGTATGGTGCGTGATGCTGCCCAGCCGCTTCACCAGCCAGGAGAGCCTCGACGATGCCGCCGGCTGCGCAGCCATGCTCGGCTGCCGGCTCGACAGCATCCCGATCCAGCCTGCGGTCGATGCGTTCGACACCATGCTGGCCTCGAGCTTTGCCGGGCGCGAGCCTGACCTTGCCGAAGAGAACATTCAGTCGCGCATCCGTGCGGTGACGCTGATGGGGCTGAGCAACAAGTTCGGCCACATGCTGCTCACCACCGGCAACAAGAGCGAGATGAGCGTCGGCTATGCCACCATCTATGGCGACATGGCGGGCGGCTACAATGTACTGAAAGACGCCTACAAGCTGACCGTGTTCGATCTGTCGCGCTGGCGCAACGCCAACAAGCCGCCGCTGGCGCTCGGCCCCGATGGCCCGGTGATGCCAGAGCGCGTGATCACCAAGCCACCCAGCGCCGAACTGCGCCCCGACCAGCGCGACGACGACAGCCTGCCGCCGTACGAAATCCTCGACCCGATCCTGCACGGCCTAGTCGAGGAAGAGCTCAGCGTCGCCGAGATCGTCGCGCGCGGCTTCGAGCACGATACCGTCGCGCGGATCGAGCGGCTGCTCTATATCGCTGAATACAAGCGCCGGCAGGCGCCGCCGGGGGTGAAACTGGGCATCCGCAACTTCGGCCGCGACCGGCGTTACCCGATCACCAACCGGTTCCGGACGGCCTGATCGCTTGAATCGCGTATCGTTACGCGATATATCGGAGCCATGATTATCAGTTTTCGTCATAAGGGCCTGCGGCTGCTTTACGAAACGGGATCGACCAAAGGCGTTCAGGCTGCTCACAAGGCGAAATTGGTCAGCATTCTGGCGGCACTGGATGTGGCCGTGTCGGCTAGCGAACTCTCGCTTCCGTCGTATCGTTTGCATCCGCTTAAGGGCGATTTGGCAGGCCACTGGTCGATATGGGTGAACGGCAACTGGCGGGTCACGTTTCGGTTTGTCGGGCCTGATGTTGAACTCGTGGATTACCAAGATTATCATTGAGGCAAGTTGAGATGATGAAAACTCCCCCCCACCCCGGAACCATGCTGCGCGATGACGTTATTGTCCCGCTCGGCCTCGGCGTGACCGAAACAGCGCGCAAGCTGGGTATGTCGCGGGTGGCCTTGTCGCGCGTCATCAACGGCCGTGCCGCGATCAGCCCGGACCTTGCGATCCGGCTGGAACGCGCAGGTGTGAGCACCGCGCGATTCTGGATCGGCTTGCAGGCGAACTATGATCTTGCCATGGCACTCGAGCACAGCCAGCCCGCCGTAGAACCGTTGCAGACAGCCGCCTGACCCCGCCAATGCGAGTGCCCCGCTGGGACGACCTTCGGCGTTCACCAACAAGATTGTAACCCATGACCACCACCCGTTTCGCCCCATCGCCCACCGGCCATCTGCATATCGGCAATATCCGCACCGCGCTGCACAACTGGATGTGGGCGAAGAAGACCGGCGGAAAGTTCATCCTGCGGATCGACGATACCGATGCCGAGCGCAGCCGCGAGGAGTATGTCGAGGGTATTCGCGCGGATTTGGCGTGGCTGGGGCTGGACCCCGATGCGGAGTATCGCCAGTCCGAGCGCGCGGCGCTGTATGACGCGGCGTTTGCAAAGCTGCGCGACGCGGGCCGGGTCTATGCGTGCTATGAGACCTCGCAGGAGCTCGACCTCAAGCGCAAGATCGCGCTGGGGCGTGGGCTGCCGCCGGTTTACGACCGTGCCGCACTCAACCTGACCGATGCCGAGCGCGCCGAGCTCGAGGGGCAGGGAATCAAGCCGCACTGGCGGTTCAAGCTCGACCACGCCGAGCCCATCGCCTGGGACGACCTGATCCGGGGGCCGCAGAAGTTCGATGCCGCCAGTCTCTCCGATCCCGTCATCCGCCGCGCCGATGGCAGCTGGCTCTATATGCTGCCCTCGGCGATCGACGACGTCGATATGGCGATCAGCCATGTCGTGCGCGGCGAAGACCATGTTTCGAATACCGCGGTCCAATTGCAGATGTTCACCGCTCTGGGCAGCACCCCGCCGGCCTTCGCGCACGAGGCGCTGCTGGTGGGCGCGGAGGGCAAATTGTCGAAGCGGCTGGGTTCGCTGGGCGTGGGCGAACTGCGCGAAAAGCACATCCTGCCGCAGGCGATCGTCGCGTTGCTGGCGCGGCTGGGCACATCCGATCCGGTCGAGCCGCTGCATGATCGCGCCGCATTGCTCGAGAGCTTCGACTTCGCGCGCTTCGGTCGCGCGCCTGCGCGTTTTGCCGAAGAGGATCTCGAGCGGATCAACCGCCAGCTGGTCCACACCGCCGATTTCGCGATGGTCGCCGACCAGCTTCCGCCGCAGGTTGACGAGGCCGCGTGGCACGCGATCCGCCCCAATATCGCGCATCTGGGCGAGGTTGCGGACTATTGGCGGGTGATCGAGGGGCCGATCGATGCGCCCGCGCCCGAGGCCGAGGATACAGCGTTCCTGGCAGAGGCGCGCGCCGCGCTCGAGCCGCTGGAGTTCAGCGCCACCGTCTGGAAGGACTGGACCGAGGTGCTCAAGGCCAGCACCGGGCGCAAGGGCAAGGGGCTGTTCCTGCCGCTGCGCCGCGCGCTGACGGGCATGGATCACGGCCCCGACATGGGCGAGTTGCTGCCGCTGATCGGGCGCGAGCGGGCGCTGGAGCGGTTGGGGGGCTGAGGTTTGCGCATGCGTCCCTCGAGTGCGCTCGGGAACGCGGAGATGCTGGCTCTTACCCCACCTCCGTCTGTCCCGAGCGAAGTCGATGGACGTACGCGCCACAACCGCCGATACAAACCCGCCCCTTGGATAATCCCCCCGCATGCCGCATATGCTTAGGCATGAACATGATCGCCACCGCAGACCCCCGCTCGTTCCTCTACCGCCCCGACGCGCTCGACCCCGATGCCGCGCAGCGCCTCACCCGTGATGCGCTCAGCCGGTGCGACGATGGCGAGCTCTATCTGCAATACGCCGCCAGCGAGAGCTTCGTGTTCGATGACGGCCGCCTGAAGACAGCCGACTACTCGACCGACTCGGGCTTCGGCCTGCGCGGCGTCTCGGGCGAGATGACCGGCTTTGCCCATGCCAACGACGTCAGCGAAGCCGGCATCCGCCGCGCCGCCGAGACACTCAAGCTGCTCGACCCTGCCAAGGGCGAGGCCGCGCCGCCGCCGCGCCAGAACAACCGCCACCTCTACACCGACGGCAATCCGCTCGAGAGCATTCCGTTCGAGACCAAGATCGCCCTGCTCGAAAAGATCGACGCCGCCGCGCGCGCGCGCGATCCGCGCGTGGCGCAGGTCACCGCGAGCCTGATGGGCAGCTGGTCGGTGATCGAGGTCGTGCGCGCCGATGGCTTCGTCGCCACCGATGTGCGGCCCTTGGTGCGGCTCAACGTCTCGATCGTCGCGCAAAGCGGCGAGCGGCGCGAGGTCGGCAGCTTCGGCATGGGCGGGCGCTATCTGTATGACTGCCTGTTCGACGACGCGACCTGGAAACGCGCAATCGACGAGGCGCTGGCCCAGGCGCTGACCAACCTCGAAAGCGTCGCCGCGCCTGCGGGCGAGATGACCGTACTGCTCGGCCCCGGCTGGCCCGGGATCATCCTGCACGAGGCGATCGGCCACGGCCTGGAAGGCGATTTCAACCGCAAGGGCACCAGCGCGTTCTCGGGCCGCGTCGGCCAGCGCGTCGCCGCCGATGGCGTCACCGTGGTCGACGATGGCTCGATCATGGACCGGCGCGGATCGCTCAGCATCGATGACGAGGGCACGCCCACGCAGGAAAACGTGCTGATCGAAAACGGCATTTTGCGCGGCTATATGCAGGACCGGCTCAACGCCCGGCTGATGGGCGTCGCCCCCACCGGCAACGGCCGCCGCCAATCCTACGCCCACGCCCCGATGCCGCGCATGACCAACACTTTCATGCGCGCAGGCAACGACGATCCGGCAGAACTGCTGTCGCGCGTGAAAAACGGCATCTTCGCCAAGAGCTTCGGCGGCGGACAGGTCGACATCGTCTCGGGCAAGTTCGTCTTCTCGTGCACCGAGGCCTATCGCGTCGAAAACGGCAAACTCGGCGCCCCGATCAAGGGCGCGACGCTGATCGGCGACGGCCCCACCGTGCTCACCAAGGTGATGGGCATCGGCAACGATTTCGCGCTCGATGAAGGCGTCGGCATGTGCGGCAAGGGCGGCCAGGGCGTGCCTGCGGGCGTGGGGCAACCGACGCTGCTGGTGAGTGGGCTGACGGTGGGGGGGACTGGAGGGTAACTCCAGCCTATTGCAGCAGCTCGCGCACCAGCGAGGGCTTTTTTGCGATCATCGCGAGCAACACCTGCGCGGGACCGGTCGGCTGCCTGCGTCCATGCTCCCAGTTGAGCAACGTCCCCTTGGCCACGCCGATGGAGCGCGCAAACGCGCTTTGCGACAGCCCGGTGCTGGCACGGATCGCAGCGACATCGACCATGGGCACCACGATCTGATGAACCTGTGCACCAACGTCCTTGCCCTGCGCATGGGTGATGGCCTCGTTAAGTCCCTGCATGATGCTGTCATACGCGCTCATCGGCGGTCTCCATAAGTTGCAACCAAAGTCTTTGCGAGGTCCACGGCGGCAGCCTGCTCGGCTTTGGTCAGATTGTCTTTCTCGTTCTTGGCGAACACGGTGACCAGGAAGATCGGCATCGCAGTGCCACCGAACACATAGATCGTCCGATAACCACCGCTCTTCCCGCCACCCTCGCGCGGGATACGAACCTTGCGCAGCCCACCGCCCAGCGAGACTCCCGCTTCAGGATGGGCAGCGACATAGTCCACCAGCGCGATGCGCTCCGCATCACTCATGATCGCTTTGGCACGCCGGATGAACTCGGGAAGTTCGATGATGGTTTGAAGAGTGGTCACCGGTACAGGTTATGTGCCATTAGCATATGTGTCAATGACACATATGCTAATGGTCCGGCGGCGGCCAGGTCGATATCGTCCCGGGCAAGTTCGTCTTCTCGTGCACCGAGGCCTATCGCGTCGAAAACGGCAAGCTCGGCGCCCCGATCAAGGGCGCCACGCTGATCGGCGACGGCCCCACCGTGCTCACCAAGGTGATGGGCATCGGCAACGATTTCGCGCTCGATGAAGGCGTCGGCATGTGCGGCAAGGGCGGCCAGGGCGTGCCCGCAGGCGTGGGCCAGCCGACGCTGCTGGTGAGTGGGCTGACGGTGGGGGGGACTGGGGGGTAGTTTCTACAAATTTTGCCTTGCTTGCCTCGAGCCTCTGTTTCTGTACCCAACAGCCAAAGATGCGCCTTGCAGTGTCTGGGGGTAGCCTTGCGCAACCCCCCTCCATTCTATCTCTGTCGGTTGCCGTATCATTCCTGGATAAATGATCGATTTTTCACGCTAAGGTTCCCAATGGCGAATTTTCTGCCTTTCGGATTGATCCAAGAACCTCTCACTTCCGTCTTTTTCCCGACCGCCTTTTGGATCACGCCTCCACGACCAGACAAACCAGCCTGAGGCCGAAATTATTGCGGCGATACCGAATAAAGCTTCTGCCCCCACGTACATTATACCGCCTCTCTGTTCGCTGAAATGCGGAGTGGGGTGTCCAACCGTCCGCCCATAATCTCATCTCGCAAACGCTCGTAAGCTTTCAAATATTGGCCCACCCGGCTTTTCCGCATAGCGAAGGCCATTCTGCGGCCTGGCGTGTCAGCCTCCACTCTTAGTTTAGCAACGCCTTGGATGGCTGGAGCGCGATAATGCAAGGGCAATGGGAGGATAATATCGTGCGGATAACGCTCGAGAATATACTCTCGGTCCTCTGCCAGACGATACGCAGTCTCGCTGATGAGACGGGTTAGCTCTGTCTCACTATCCCCTTGATAGGCAGACGAATACAGCGTCCCGGGGTCAACGGGGAACAATGGCTCGGCATCCTCCTCATCACTGTTACAGACCCAAGGTTCGAAAACTAAAGCACCAATCTTTTGAAGTGTCTTAATGCTATTCCAAAACGGCTCCCAAGCCTCCTCCGGGTTAGAAGTCTTAATGCGATATTTTGCTGTCCATTCTCCCGCCGCTTGCATTGTTGAGCCAATGCTCAATGCCCACAAAACGTGGGTGCCAACCTCGGAAATCTTTTGAGCCGCACTCCCGCCAGACACAATCTGCCGAAGACTGCCAAGCGGAATCCCATATGAAACATCAATGTCTACAAGCCCATAAAGCTCAATCAACATACGCAGCATTTGCACATCGCCCGTTTCTCGGACTCTACGCAAAATCGACGTTTCAGTGGCTAGTCCAGTGATAAGCTGAACCGGCAGAAATATCGGCTTTTCCTCATCCGGCACATGCGGCAAAACATATTGAGGTGACAGCCGTGTCGATTCAGCGGTTCTCTCGACCAGTCCCGCTTCAATCAATTCACTTATAGCAAGCTTAGCCCGAGGCTTGCCCATCCCCGCGTGATCTTCGCATGCCTTTGCGGACCACTTTGTCAGCCGGTGGTCACTGCCAGTTCCAGCAAGCAACACCAAATATGCCGTGATGAGGTTCATCCTGTTGCGACATTCAATCTGCCACAGCTTTTCCCACGCCAAATGACCCAGAACAAAAAAGTTGCTCCCGCGGCCTTTTCCGCGTGTGATTTTCACTGGCTTCGATTCTGTGTGTTCCATTTGGGCGCACTCATTGACGGTTACATAATTCGCCCTAGCACATAATTTTGACCCCATCAAGGAGATAAAGGCATTCAAGGCTATCCAGGAAATCCAGACATACGGACCATATCAAGTTTTTCCATAACTGCGGATCAAGCGGGTGGTTGCTTTCTCGTTTAGTTTGAGTGCAAACCTTGTCGGGGGGCGGGATTCAATCGCCGTGCAAAATAACATGGGTAAATTGGGGGAGCACGATACCTGATTTCAGTTTCTTGGACTGAAGGGCAGGGACAAGGGCCGGTTTGCCGCCGATGCTTCGGGCAACTGGCGCATCACTTTTGGCTGGGACGGGAAGAATGCGGTCGATGTCGATCTGGAGGACTATCACTGATGCGTAACCCCCTGCTCAAAGGCCTGCGCCCGGTGCACCCCGGCGAAACGCTGCGCAAGGATGTCATTCCGGCGGTCGGTCGGTCCAAAACCGAGATCGCGCGGTTGCTCGGCATTTCGCGTCAGACGCTCTATGACATCATCAACGAGCGGCAGCCGGTAACACCCAGTATGGCACTGCGGCTGGCCAAGATGTTCGGCGGCAGCGCGGAAAGCTGGCTCAACATGCAGCGGGCCTATGACCTGCATCTGGCCGAGCGCGAACTGGCCGAACAGTTGAAGGCAATTCCGCAATTGCGCGCGGCGTAACGGTCCAACCCCCTTTCCCCCCGCACCCCCTTGCGCTAAGGCCTGCCGCGGCATAACGGTTTTACGTATCGGCCCGCCGGTTTCGCGCAGAAAATGGTCGCGCGCGTCCCCATTCCGGCCTCTGGTGCGAACCGTCACACACTTGGGCGCCGTTGCGGCGCTAGAACACATTATTACTCTTGGAAGGGACTTCCCATGACCGCTGTTGGACAGGACACGCTCGGCACCCGCGCGACGATGGAGGTGGGCGGCAAGTCCATCGCTTATTATTCGCTCGCCAAGGCGGCCGAAAAGCTCGGCGATATCTCGCGGCTGCCGTTCAGCATGAAGGTGCTGCTCGAGAACATGCTGCGCTTCGAAGACGGCGGCTTCACCGTATCGGTCGCCGATGCGCAGGCGGTGGTCGACTGGCAGAAGAACCCGGTCTCCAGCGCCGAGATCCAGTACCGCCCTGCGCGCGTGCTGCTGCAGGATTTCACCGGCGTGCCGTGCGTGGTCGATCTCGCCGCGATGCGCGATGCGATCGCCAAGCTGGGCGGTGACACCACCAAGATCAATCCCTTGGTCCCCGTCCACCTCGTCATCGATCACTCGGTGATGGTCGATGAATTCGGCCACCCACGCGCGTTCGAACAGAATGTCGAGATCGAATATTACCGCAACGGCGAGCGCTACGACTTTCTCAAGTGGGGCTCCAAGAGCCTCGACAACTTCAAGGCGGTCCCTCCCGGCACCGGCATCTGCCACCAGGTGAACCTTGAGAACATCGCGCAGGCGGTGTGGACCAGCACCGATGAGAGCGGCGCGACCGTGGCCTATCCCGATACCTGCGTCGGCACCGACAGCCACACCACGATGATCAACGGCCTGGGCGTGCTCGGCTGGGGCGTCGGCGGGATCGAGGCGGAAGCCGCGATGCTCGGCCAGCCGGTCTCGATGCTGATCCCCGAGGTCGTCGGCTTCAAGTTCACCGGATCGCTGAACGAAGGCGTCACCGCGACCGATCTGGTGCTGACCTGCACCAACATGCTGCGCAAGCACGGCGTGGTCGGACGTTTCGTGGAATATTATGGCCCCGGCCTTGCCTCGCTGAGCCTCGCCGACCGCGCGACGCTCGCCAACATGGCGCCCGAATATGGCGCGACCTGCGGCTTCTTCGGCATCGACGACAAGACGCTCGACTACATGCGCCTGACCGGTCGCGACGAGAGCCTGCTCGCGCTGGTCGAAGCCTATGCCAAGGAGCAGGGCTTCTGGATCGAGCCTGACGCGGTGGACCCGGTGTTCACCAGCACGCTCGAGCTCGACCTGTCGACCGTCATCCCCTCGCTCGCCGGCCCCAAGCGCCCGCAGGATCGCGTCGACCTGACCGAGGTCGACGATGTCTTCGCCAAGGACATGGCCGACACCTACAAGCGCGCCAACATGCGCGTCGCGGTCGATGGCAAGGATTACGACATCGGCGATGGCGACGTGATGATCGCTGCGATCACCTCGTGCACCAACACCTCGAACCCCAGCGTGATGATCGCCGCAGGACTGGTCGCAAAGAAGGCGAACGAACTGGGCCTCAAGCCCAAGCCGTGGGTCAAAACCTCGCTTGCACCGGGATCGCAGGTCGTCACCGACTATTTCGTCAAGTCGGGGCTGCAGCCGCATCTCGACAATATCGGCTTCAACCTGGTCGGCTATGGCTGCACCACCTGCATCGGCAACTCGGGCCCACTCGCCGAGCCGATCAGCAAGGCGATCAACGAGAACGGCCTGGTCGCCGCTGCGGTGATCTCGGGCAACCGCAACTTCGAAGGCCGCGTCTCGCCCGACGTGCGCGCGAACTTCCTCGCCTCGCCGCCGCTCGTGGTCGCTTACGCGCTCAAGGGCACGGTGATCGAAGACTTCACCACCACCCCGATCGGCCAGGCGACCGATGGTCACGACGTCTATCTCAAGGACATCTGGCCGACCAACCTCGAAATCTCCGACACCATCGCGACCTGCATGGACCGCGAAATGTTCCAGGCGCGCTATGCCAACGTTTATCTGGGCGACGAGCATTGGCAGGCGATCAACGTCGAAGGTTCGGACACCTACAACTGGCGCGCTGGCTCTACGTACGTCGCCAACCCCCCGTATTTCGAGGGCATGAGCATGACCCCCGAGCCGGTCAGCGACATCATCGAGGCCAAGCCGCTGGCGATCCTTGGCGATTCGATCACCACCGACCACATTTCGCCCGCAGGGTCGATCAAGGCGGATTCGCCTGCGGGCAAGTGGCTGATGGAGCATCAGGTCGCGCGTGCCGACTTCAACAGCTATGGCGCGCGCCGTGGCCATCATGACGTGATGATGCGCGGTACCTTCGCCAACATCCGCATCCGCAACGAAATGGTCCCCGGCATCGAGGGCGGCATGAGCCGCTACGGCCAGGAAGTGATGCCGATCTATGACGTCGCGATGCGTCACAAGGCCGATGGCACGCCTTTGGTCGTGATCGCGGGCAAGGAATACGGCACCGGATCGTCGCGCGACTGGGCGGCCAAGGGCACCAACCTGCTCGGCGTCCGCGCGGTGATCGTCGAAAGCTTCGAGCGTATCCACCGTTCGAACCTCGTCGGCATGGGCGTGCTGCCTTTGCAGTTCCAGGGCGACGATACCCGCGAGACTTTGGGCCTGACCGGTGACGACAGCTTCACCATCGAAGGCGTGGCCGACATCAAGCCGCGCCAGCAGGTTACCGTCAAGGTCACCCGCGCCGATGGCACCACCTTCAACTTCGAGGCGCTGTGCCGCATCGATACCGCCAATGAACTCGAATACTTCATGAACGGCGGCATCCTGCATTACGTGCTGCGCAAACTGGCTGCATGATCCGGCCCGCCTCAGGATTGCGGGCGAGGGCCGGTGCTGCGCTGATAAGCGCGACGCTGGCCCTTGCCGCACTTCCCGGGGCGCATGCGCAACCCGCGCCGCAACTGCCCGAAAGTTCGCAGGACGCTGCGATCATGTGCTTCTATTCCGCCGTGCTGACCGGGCGCGGGCAGGCCGAGCCGATGGCAGAGGCGATGTGGTTCCTGTTCGACGCAGCACGGACCGCGACCGCTGACGCGCCCGATGGCTTTGTCGACAAGGTCGAGGAGCTGGTCGCAGCGCCGCCGCCCAATCTCGACACGTTGGCCACCGACGCGCCGGCGATGCTGCCGCAATGCGCCAGCCGCTATCCGCTGATCAGTTCCAAGCGCACGATAACTCTGCCTGCCGATGCATTTGCGCGCGACATGCAGTGTCTCGCGCTGACGATATACCTGTCCGACATGGCGCAGGGCGACCTCGACGATACCGGGAGCGAGGCCTTTGTGACTCGGCTGCAGGCGCTGGAAACCAGGCTGACCGCACGGCTGAGCCCGGAGCGGTATCAGGCCGCCGGTCTGGCAGACGAGGCGGCACGAAACCTGGCGCTGGCCGGCGCGCTGCGCGATGTCAGCCCGATCGGCAATCTGATGAGCGTGCTCAAGGCGTGCGAGGCAGCGGCGGGCTGACAAGCGCCGCTGTCGCAACGCCCAAAATGGCGCGTGCGGCGCGTGGATCGCTTGACTTTATCAGCCCTCGACCGTATGCGGCCTGCTTTCGCGGGCTCTGCGCAAGCTGCTGCTCGCGGCGAATCATCAACCAACACGGTTTTTCAGGCCAATACTTTTCAGGAGTGCCGCATGAAGCGCACATTTCAGCCCAGCAACCTTGTGCGCGCGCGTCGTCACGGCTTCCGTCAGCGCACTTCGACCGTCGGTGGTCGTGCCATCCTGCGTGCACGTCGCGCCCGTGGCCGCAAGCGCCTGAGCGCCTGATCACGGCTGTGGAGCGACCGTCGCCCGTTGATACGGGCGCGGCTTTAGCTGCACCTTCCATTCCAGTTTCACTTGCGGGCGCTCCGGATACCTCCGGCGCGCCCGTCGTGCTGCGTCAGCGCGCCGACTTTCTCGCCGCCAATGGCGGGCTGCGGGTCGGCACCCCGGCGTTCGTGCTGCTGGTCAAGCAACGTTCGGACGACAGCGCGCAAAAGCGCGTCGGCTACACCGTCACCAAGAAGATCGGCAACGCCGTGGTCCGCAACCGCATCAAGCGCCGCTTTCGCGCGCTGGTGCACCAGGTGCTGGCCCGTCATGGCCTGCCCGGCGCCGACCATGTGCTGATCGGTCGCGGCGAGGCGATGACGCGAGACTTTGCCGCGATGCAGGCCGATCTGGTGCGCGCGCTCGATCGGGTGCGCGATGGCAAGGCCTCGGCCGATCGCCGCCCGCCACGCGGCAAGCCCCGGCGGCGGTGAGCGCCAGCGATGAAGCACGTCCTCATCTGGATCGCGCGGGGCTGGCAACTGGGGCCATCGCGCATTCTGCCGCCCGCCTGCCGCTACAGCCCGAGTTGCTCGGAATACGCCATTCAGGCGCTGAATCGCCATGGTGCGATTAAGGGTGGCTGGCTGGCGATGAAGCGGCTATTGCGCTGTCACCCATGGGGCGGGCACGGCCATGATCCGGTGCCCTGACGCGCAGACAAGGCGCCCCCGAATGCATTACCGGAACGAGGTTTGAAGCGTGGAGAATCAGCGTAACGTCATCCTGGCCATCACCTTGATGGCCCTGATACTGTTCGGATGGCCCTATGCGCTGGAGGTTTTCTATCCCGCGCGCCCGGCAACCATCGAGGATGTGGCGACCGCGCCGCGCCCCGGTCTGGATACGTCGGCCCCCGGCACGGTATCGGGCACCGTCCCCGACACCGCCAGCGCTTCCAAGATCATCCGCAGCCGCACCGCCGTGCTCGCCGACAGCGCCCGCGTCGTCATCGACGCGCCGCGGGTTGGCGGATCGATCAACCTCACCGGCGCGCGCCTCGATGACATCGTGCTCAAGGATTACCGCGAGCGGCTCGACCAGGACAGCGACCTTGTCCACCTGTTCTCGCCCGCCGGCACCGCCGATCAGTATTTCGCGCAGTTCGGCTGGATCGGCGAGGGCGTGGTCACGCCCACCAGCCAAACGGTGTGGACCCCCAGCGGCGGCCGGCTGACGCCCGCTACTCCGGTGACGCTCACCTGGTCCAACCCTGCCGGACAGCGTTTCGAGATCGTGTACGCGATCGACGCCAATTACCTGATCAGCGTCACCCAGCGGTTCATCAATTCGGGCGCCACGCCCGCGATCGTGCGGCCCTTGGGGCTGATCAACCGCACCAGCGCCAATGCCGACCCCAGCACCTGGACGGTGCGCAACGGGCCGCTCGGCGTGTTCGACGATGTCGCCGATTTCGACGTGCACTATGACGATCTCGACGAGAACCCCAGGAAACTGGTCGAATATGGCGGCAGCATCGATTGGCTGGGCTTTACCGACCATTACTGGCTCTCCGCGCTGATCCCCGCGCCCGGTTCGACCGGCCAGATGGCGGGCAACTTCCGCGCGCTCGGCAACAATCTCTATCAGTCAGAGCTGCTGTTCGACAGCAAGGTCGTCGCGCCCGGACGGATGATCGAGACCAACTCGATGCTGTTTGCCGGCGCCAAGGAAACCGAACTTCTCGACGATTATGTCGATGCCAAGGACATCAAGCTGCTCGACCGCGCGGTCGACTGGGGCTGGTTCATCTGGTTCGAAAAGCCGATCTTCAAGCTGCTCAACTGGCTGTTCGTCCAGGTCGGCAACTTCGGCGTCGCGATCATCCTTCTGACCATCATCATTCGCGGGCTGATGTTCCCGATCGCCCAGAAGCAGTTCAAGTCGATGGCGCAGATGCGCGCGGTGCAGCCCAAGATGAAGGCGCTGCAGGAACGCTACAAGGACGATAAGCAAAAACTGCAAACCGAGATGATGGAGCTGTACCGCAAGGAAAAGGTCAATCCGCTCGCCGGATGCCTGCCGATGTTCCTGCAGATTCCGGTGTTCTTCGCGCTGTACAAGGTGCTGCTGCTGGCGATCGAAATGCGCCACCAGCCGTTCGTGCTGTGGATCAAGGATCTGTCTGCGCCCGATCCGCTGACGCCGGTCAACCTGTTCGGCCTCCTGCCGTTCGATCCGCCGAGCATGATCGCGATCGGTATTCTGCCGATCATCCTGGGCGTCACGATGTGGCTGCAGTTCAAGCTCAATCCCGCGCCGATGGACCCGGTCCAGCAGCAGGTCTTCTCGATCATGCCCTGGGTGCTGATGTTCGTGATGGCGCCGTTTGCCGCAGGACTTCAGCTGTACTGGGCGATGTCGAACATCCTCACCATCGCGCAGCAGAAGTGGCTCTACAGCCGCCATCCGCAATTGAAGGAGCTGGCCGCGCAAGAGGCTGCGGCCAAGGCGGCCAAGGCCGAGAAGGACAAGAGCAAAGCGTGACAGGCATCCCTGCCCTCAACCGTTTTCCGGCGAAAGCCGGAATCCAGGGCGAGATCGCGCCCAGCCCCCCTGGACTCCGGCTTGCGCCGGAGAACGGCAACAAGATTGAAGCGCCCCATCATGGATGACGAATCCCAGCCAGCCGTCCACCCGTTGCTGCAGGAGGCCAACCGGCTGTTCTCGGGCTCGGTGACGTTCCTCAAGTCCGCGCCCGCACTCGAATTCCTGCCGCCGCCCAGCGTCCCCGAGATCGCCTTTGCGGGCCGCTCCAACGTCGGCAAGTCCTCGCTGCTCAACGCTCTTGTCGGGCGGCGGGCGATCGCGCGCACCTCGGTGACGCCGGGCCGTACGCAGGAGCTCAACTTCTTCGAAGTCGGCGATCCGGTGCGCTTCCGCGTGGTCGATATGCCGGGCTATGGTTATGCCAAGGCGCCCAAGGATGTCGTCAAGAAATGGCGGTTCCTGATCAACGACTATCTGCGCGGCCGCGCGGTGCTCAAGCGCACCCTGGTGCTGATCGACAGCCGTCACGGCGTGAAGGAGGTCGATCTCGACGTCATGAAGATGCTCGACGAGGCGGCGGTCAGCTATCGTCTGGTGCTCACCAAGGCAGACAAGATCAAGGCGAGCGAGCTCGAGAAGGTCGCCGACGCCACCCGCGCCGAAGCGCGCAAGCACGCTGCTGCCTTCCCCGATGTCATCATCACCTCGTCCGAAAAACGCATGGGGATTGACGAACTGCGCGGCTTCGTGATGGATTCGATCAGCGAATAACCACGGCCATCACCGCCGTTTTCCGGCAAAAGCCGGAATCCAGACGCGAGGTCGATGCTATCTGACTCCTGGGCTCCGGCTTTCGCCGGAGAACGAGCTTGAAATCCGACAGGATCACGAGGGGCACTTATGAAACTGTACATTGGCAACAAGAACTATTCGAGCTGGTCGCTGCGCGGCTGGCTGGCGTGCAAGCAATCGGGCGTGCCGTTCGAAGAGATCGTCGTGCCTTTGTATGATGACGCCTGGGCGCAGACCCGCCAGCGCGAAGAATTCCAGCCGTCGGCGGGCAAGGTGCCGGTGCTGTGGGACGGCGAGGCGGTGGTCTGGGATTCGCTCGCCATCATCGACTGGCTCGCCGACAAAACCCACCGCGACCGCTTCTGGCCCAAGGACCCGGTCGCCTGCGGCCTCGCCCGCTCGATGGCGGCGGAGATGCACAGCGGATACGCGGCGCTGCGCCGCGAATTCACGATGAACATGCGCGCCCGGCATAGCGAAGTGCCGGTCAGCCCGGAAGCCCATCAGGACGTCATGCGCATCCTCTCGCTCTGGGCCGAGGCGCGTGCGCGCTGGGGACGCGGCGGGCCGTTCCTGTTCGGCAGCTTTGGCGCAGCCGACATCATGTTCGCCCCCGTGGTCAGCCGGTTCGAAACTTATGGGTTTACGCTCCCCGGCTTCGCGCGCGCCTATAGCGAGGCGGTGCTGGGCCACGAATGGATGACGCAATGGGCCGAGGCTGCGCAGGCCGAAACGTGGGTGATCGATAGATTCGAGCGGTAGGGAACCCATAGCCCTCCCCCTTGATGGGGGAGGGTTGGGTGGGGGTGATCTCTCCGGATTGCGCGAAGGATTCGTCCGGCCATACAGGCAACACCCAGCCGCACCATCACCCTCACCGCTGCGACTATGCAGCAAGCTGCCAAGTCTCGCCGCCTCTCCCATCAAGGGAGAGGCGAAGAGTGGCCGCCCTCATCGAGGGGCGAGGGCTTGCTGCTAAGGCGTCACCACCGCGAAGGCTGGGTCGAATGGCGGGTGCAGCATCAGCCAGCGCAGGAACAGGCCTGAATCGCCGTCGATTGTCATCGCGCCCGATTGCATGAGTTTCGGAAAATCGGTCTCGCCCAGCACGATCGCGTCGAAGTCGCTGCGGTTGAGCGTCACGGTCGCGTTGGCATCGGCGAGCGTTGCGCCATAGCGCGGGATCTCGACATCGCCATTGACCATGATGCCCAAAGTCTCGTTGGTATCGGGCAGAATGAAGTTGATCTTTGCCCGCATGTCGCCCGATCGCTCGGCGGCAAAGCGGGTGGCGAGCGCATCGAAGAACTCTGCCGTGGGGATCGCGCTGATGAAGCTGCGGCTCTGGGTGCTCGCGCCGCGCCTCGGCAGTTCGGTCCCGCGCAAGGTCGCGGCGCCCGCCAAGTAATAATTGCGCCAGATCCCCGATTCGGCGGCAAAGCCCAGTGCCTCGTAGCTGTCGGCGAGCGCCGCCTTGGCAGCGGCGTTGGCGGGTTCGGCGAACACCAGATGGTTGAGCAGTTCGGCGGCCCAGCGGTGGTTGCCCTCGGCTTGCGCCTTTCTGCCCGCCGCCAGCAGCGCATCGGCGCCGCCCGCCAGCGCGACATAGCCCTTGCCCGCCGTCACCGGGGGCAGGGGGTTGAAGTTTGCGGGCACCCCGTCCCACCAGCCGTAATAACGCTGATAGGTCGCTTTCATGTTGTGGTTGATCGTGCCGTAATAGCCGCGCGAGCCATAGGCCTGGCGCTGCGCTGACGGCTCGGCGATGCCGTCGGCGACCTCGTGCAGCGTCATGCCCGCATTGGCGCGGCCCAGGGTGCGGTCATGGACATAGCGATACGCATCGCGCTGGTTCTCGAGATACGCCGCAACCCGCGCCTGCCCCCAGGTCGGCCAGTTGTGCGAGGCGATCTGCACCTGCGCCTCGTCCCCCCATCTGACCAGCGCCGCATCGATGACTTTCGACCAGCGCAGCGCATCGCGCACCTGCGCGCCGCGCAGCGTCAGGATGTTGTGCAGCGTCTTCACCGCAACCTCGGTGGTGTGGAGCACCTTGAAATCGGGCAGGTAGAACAGGAACTCGGCGGGCGCTTCGGTCCCTGCGGCATCGAGAAAATCGAACCGAACGCCATCGATGGTCTTGAGCCCGCCTTCCGGCCCGATCAGCATGTTGGGCGCGAGATAGCCGGTCGTGCCGATCGATAGACCTGTGCCCAGGCCGTTGTCGACCCGCCCCTCGGCGCCGGGAGCAAGCGCGGTGCCGAACATGTACGCGCTGCGGCGGGTCATCGCGTTGCCTGCGAGCACGTTCTCGCTCACCGCTTCCTCGGCAAAGCCGTGCGGGGCGACCACGGGGACCTTGCGTCGCTTGACCTCGTCGGCGGAGATGATGCCGCCGACACCGCCGAAATGGTCGGCATGGCTGTGGCTGAACAGCACGGCGGAAACGGGCCGCTTGCCGATCTTCGATTCGGCCAGTTGCATCGCGGCGGCTGCGGCTTCTTCGGTGAGCAGCGGATCGACGACGATCCAGCCGGTCTTGCCGGAAATGATCGTCATCACCGCAAGGTCATAACCGCGCACCTGCCAGATCTTGCCCGGGACGATCTCGAAAAGGCCGTGGATGTGGTTGAGCCGGGCGTGACGCCAAAGGGAAGGGTGGACGGTGGCAGGCGCGGTTTCGGCCTTGAGGAAGTCGAACGCGCTGGCATCCCACACCGTGCTGCCGTCCGCGCTGCGGATCAGTCCGCCGGGGATCTCTGCGATCTTGCCGCGTGTGGCGTCGGCGAGGTCGCTGCCGTCATCGGCCGGTAGCCGCGCCAGCACCGCAGCGCGCTCGGAATCGGTCAGCTGCGCTTGCGCTGCACTGCCCGCCCCCAGCGCGAGCGCGATCAGTCCGGCTTTCCAATACCCTTTCATCCTCATCCTCCATCCTGTCCGTGCGGCGTTGCTGCGCTCTATCTATTGGCAGTCATGCTGCCATAATGGATGTCCGGTGTCAGCACCTGATCGTGGACCGGCGCAATTCCCGTGGCTTGTGCGGTGAAGGGCCAGGGGAGCGGCTGATAGAAGGTTGACTTGGCCCCCTGCCGCCGCTCTTAAAGCCGAATGATAGAACTGTATCTCATCCCCGTTTTGCTGGGAATCGTCGAGGGCCTGACCGAATTTCTCCCGGTCTCCTCCACCGGACACCTCATCCTCGCTACCGAACTGCTCGGCTTCGATGCGCAGGCCTGGGCGGTGTTCAACATCGCGATCCAGCCCGGGGCGATCCTCGCGATCGTGGTGCTTTACTGGCGCACCTTCATGGATGTGTTGAAAGGGCTGATGACGTGGCAGCCATCTGCCGTCGCCTTCACCCGCAACCTGCTGATCGCGTTCTTCCCCGCCGTGGTGCTGGGCCTGGCCTTTGGCGACCAGATTGAATTGCTGCTGGAAAGCGCCGTGGTGGTATCTTGGGCCCTGATCATCGGCGGTATCGTTATCCTGATCGTGGAAAAGGTCGCCAAGACCAGCGATGCGGGCGGGGTTGCCGGGGTTCCGTTCAAGACCGCTATCGCCATCGGCATCGTCCAGTGCCTCGCCATGATCCCGGGCGTCAGTCGCTCGGCTTCGACCATCCTGGGTGCAATGGCGATGGGCGTCGATCGCAAGACCGCCGCAGAGTTCAGCTTCTTCCTCGCCTTGCCGACGCTGACCGGGGCTACCGTGCTGCAGCTCTACAAGAACCGCGCACTGCTTACCCCCGATGATTTCGGGGCGATCGCGATCGGTTTCTTCGTGTCGTTCATTGTCGCGCTGGTGGTGGTGAAGGTGTTCCTGAAAGTCATCATGCGCTACGGTTTCGTGCCGTTTGCCTGGTACAGGATCATCGCCGGGACTGCGGCACTGATCTGGCTCAGCAACAGATAGTCGCATATCGGACCTTTAACGCCTGTCGAACGGCTGTTCCGGGTTTTACCTAAATAACCGGTCGAACTACAAAGACAGTATTGCTTACCTATCGGTTGAAAAGTGCGTGACTTCGTGCCGCCGATGTCCTAAAGCTGCGGCAATCGCGGCGGGGGCAGACCCTGGCCGCCGAACGATCATCAGCGACAGGTAGGGTATGGAAGAGCAACCGGAAAACGGGCAGCCGCACGGCGCGGAGCATGGCGCAGCGATGGCGGCTGAAAAGCTCGCGATGCTGAAGTTCGTCGATCTGGGCCAGTCCTATCCGCCCAAGCGCGCCGCCGATGCGCGCGCCGAGGATTTCGACGAAATCTCCGACCGGTTCGATGGCCATGCCGCGCAGGAGCAGTCCGCGCGATGCTCGCAATGCGGCGTGCCCTATTGCTCGACGCACTGCCCCTTGCACAACCACATCCCCGACTGGCTGCGGCTGACGGCGGAAGGGCGGTTGCGCGAGGCGTACGAAATGTCGAACCTCACCTCGACGATGCCCGAGATCTGCGGTCGCATCTGCCCGCAGGATCGCCTCTGCGAAGGCAATTGCGTCATCGAATTTTCCGGCCACGGCGCAGTCACCATCGGCTCGGTGGAGAAATACATCACCGACACCGCCTGGGAGCAGGGCTGGGTCGAGCCGGTCGCGGTCGGGCGGCCGCGTGGCCAGTCGGTGGGCATCATCGGCGCGGGCCCCGCCGGGCTGACCACTGCGGAATATCTGCGCATGGGCGGCTATGACGTCCATGTCTATGACCGCTACGACCGCGCGGGCGGGCTGCTGACCTATGGCATCCCCGGCTTCAAGCTGGAAAAGGACGTGGTCATGCGCCGCGTTGCCCGGCTGGAGCAAGCGGGGATCGTCTTCCACACCGGGTTCGAGGTGGGCCGCGATGCCAGCATGGAAGACCTGCGCGACAAGCACGACGCGATCCTGATCGCCACCGGCGTCTACAAGGCGCGCGACATCAAGGTTCCCGGCATCGGTGCCGATGGCGTGGTGCCCGCGCTCGATTTTCTCATCGCCTCCAACCGCAAGGGCTTTGGCGATGATGTCCCTGAATTCGACAGCGGCGCACTCAACGCCGAAGGCAAGAATGTCGTCGTCATCGGTGGCGGTGATACCGCGATGGACTGCGTGCGCACCGCGATCCGCCAGGGCGCAGCGTCGGTCAAGTGCCTCTATCGGCGCGACCGTATCAACATGCCCGGATCGCAGCGCGAAGTGCTCAACGCCGAGGAAGAGGGCGTCGAATTCGTCTGGCTGTCAGGCCCGGTCGCAGTCGAGGGGACGCCGCACGCGCGCGCCGTGCGCGCCAGCCGGATGCGGCTGGGTGCGCCCGATGCCTCGGGCCGCAGCACGCCCGAGCCCGATCCCGACAGCGATTTTTCGGTCCCGGCCGATCTGGTGATCAAGGCTTTGGGCTTCGATCCCGAGGATCTGCCAGGCGCGTTCGGTTGCGATGAGCTTTCGGTCAACCGCTGGGGCACATTGCGGGTCGACCATCAGACGATGATGACCAGCCTCGATGGCGTGTTCGCCGCCGGCGACATCGTGCGCGGTGCCTCGCTGGTCGTCTGGGCGATCCGCGACGGCCGCGACGTCGCCGAGCACATGCACAAATATCTCAAGGCCAAGGCGCGGGTGGGCGCGGTCAAGGTTGCGGCATGAGGCTGTCACCTGACGACATTGCCTCGATCAAGTCTGCCGCACAGGAGGTGTTCGGCCCCGGTGCGGTGGTACGTTTGTTCGGCAGCCGTCGTTTCGATGAACTGGATGGTGGCGATCTCGACCTTCATGTCGAGGTCGACGCGACCGACGATACCCAGCACAGGCTGCACAATCTGCGACGCAGGTTGTGGGCCAAATTGCCCTATGACAAGATTGATGTCCTGGTGTCTCGCCGGGGTGTCGCTGCCAGGGGGTTCGAGCGCATAGCCTATCGCGATGGCATCGTCCTGTGACGCCCGAGCAAGAGATACTTGAAGATGCGCTGACTGCATTGCGGCAACGGCAGCAGCGTTTTGCCGAGGAGGTCGCCTACCACGCGCAGGTGTTTCCGCTTTCCTCGGATTCGCTCCCCGCAGATACGCTTGAAATGCGGACCCATCTGGCTGCCTTCGCCAAGCGGTACGAAATGACACAGGACCAGATTGTCCGGCGACTGTTTCGGTCCGTGGCCGCAGTGACCGGCGTTTCGGTTCGCAACAGGGGCATTGGACAACTGATCGATTCGATGCACGCAATCGGAATCATCGATGATGTCGAGAAATGGCACCAGATAACCAGGGTTCGCAACGAGCTTGCGCACGATTACGCGCTGACCCTCACTGAACTCACAACGTGCATCAACGAAGCCTGGCACTTCTCGCCTGATCTTATCGCGATGATCGACCGCGTCGATGCGCACATAGCCGAACACAACCTGCTTGCGGATGAAAACCATGACTGACAGCCATATGGAAAACGAACGCCTCCGCCTTGCCCGCGAGGGCATGTACCGGCCCGATTATGAATCCGATGCCTGCGGTGTCGGCCTGGTCGCGGCGACCGATGGCAAGGCCTCGCGCCGCGTGGTCGAGAGCGCGATCGATGCGTTGAAGGCAGTGTGGCACCGCGGCGCGGTCGATGCCGATGGCAAGACCGGCGATGGCGCGGGCCTGCATGTCGATCTGCCAGTGCGCTTCTTCGACGATGCGATCGCCGATTCGGGCCACAAGGTGCTGCCCAACAAGCTCGCCGTCGGCATGATCTTCCTGCCGCGCACCGATCTGCAGGCGCAGGAAACCTGCCGCACGATCGTCGAGAGCGAGATCATCGAGGCGGGTTACACCATCTATGGCTGGCGCCAGGTGCCGGTCGACATCTCGGTGATCGGCGACAAGGCGCAGCGCACCCGGCCCGAGATCGAGCAGATCATGATCGCCGGACCGCTTCCCGACGTGCAGGACGTAGCCGAGTTCGAAAAGCAGCTCTATCTCGTCCGCAGGCGTATCGAGAACAAGGTCATCGCCGCGCAGATCAACGATTTCTATATCTGCTCGCTGTCGTGCCGGTCGATCATCTACAAGGGGCTGTTCCTTGCCGAGAGCCTGTCGGTGTTCTATCCCGACTTGACCGATCCGCGCTTCGAAAGCCGCATCGCGATCTTCCACCAGCGCTATTCGACCAACACCTTCCCGCAATGGTGGCTGGCGCAGCCGTTTCGCTGCCTCGCGCACAATGGCGAGATCAACACCATCCGCGGCAACAAGAACTGGATGAAGAGCCACGAGATCAAGATGGCAAGCCTGGCGTTCGGCGAGAACAGCGAGGACATCAAGCCGGTGATCCCCGCCGGTGCGTCCGATACCGCTGCGCTCGATGCGGTGTTCGAGGCGATCTGCCGTTCGGGCCGCGAGGCGCCGACCGCCAAGATCATGCTCGTGCCCGAGGCCTGGCAGGGCGACCAGGTGCTGCCGCCCGAGCATCTTGCGATGTACGAATATATGGCCAGCGTCATGGAGCCATGGGACGGGCCGGCGGCACTCGCGATGACCGACGGCCGCTGGGCGGTGGCAGGCGTCGACCGCAACGCGCTGCGCCCGCTGCGCTACTCCGTCACCAACGACAACCTGCTGGTGATCGGGTCCGAAACCGGAATGGTGGTGCTGCCCGAAAGCTCCATCGTCGAAAAGGGGCGCCTGGGCCCCGGCCAGATGATCGCGGTCGATCTGCACGAGGGCCGCTTCTATCACGACCGCGCGATCAAGGACCGGATCGCCGCCGAGCAGCCTTATGGCGAGCTGGTCAAAGGCTTCCGTCAGCTCTCCGACCTGCCGCCCGCCGGCCCCGACAGCCTGCCCGACATGACCCGCGCCGAGCTGACCCGCCGTCAGGTCGCCGCCGGCCTGACGATCGAGGACATGGAGACGATCCTCGCGCCGATGGCCGAGGACGGCAAGGAGGCGATCGGATCGATGGGCGATGACACCCCGCTCGCGGTGGTCAGCGCCAAGCCGCGCCCGATCGCGCAGTTCTTCCGCCAGAATTTCAGCCAGGTCACCAACCCGCCGATCGACAGCTTGCGCGAACGGCACGTGATGAGCCTGAAGACCCGCTTTTCGAACCTCGCCAACATCCTCGAACAGGACAGCCAGAACGAACGCGTGCTGGTGCTCGATAGCCCGGTGCTGACCAATGCCGACTGGCTGCGGCTGAAGACCGATTTCGGATCGAACGTCGCCGAGATCGACTGCGTGTTTTCCGCCGATGGCGGGCTCGAGCAGTTGCGCGCCGCGATCACCCGGATTCGTGAGCGAGCCGAGCAGGCGGTGCGCGAGGGCTGCACCGAAATCTTCCTGACCGACGAGAGCGCGGGCGAGGACCAGATGGGCGTGCCGATGATCCTGGCCGCCGCCGCGGTGCACACGCACCTCGTGCGCAAGGGGCTGCGTGCCTATTCGTCGATCAACGTGCGTTCGGCCGAGTGCCTCGACACCCACCATTTCGCGGTGCTGATCGGTGCAGGTGCGACCACGGTCAACGCCTGGCTGGCCGAGCTCTCGATCGCCGACCGCCAGGCGCGCGGCCTGTGCGGCGACCTTAGCCTCGACACCTGCATCGCCAACTACCGCAAGGCGATCAACGAGGGGCTGCTCAAGATCATGTCCAAGATGGGCATCGCGGTGATCTCGAGCTATCGCGGCGGCTATAATTTCGAGGCTGTGGGGCTGAGCCGGGCGCTGGTCAACGACCTGTTCCCGGGCATGCCGTCGAAGATCTCGGGCGAAGGCTATGCCTCGCTGCACCTCAACGCCAAGCTGCGGCATGACATGGCGTGGGACAGCAATGTCGCGCGGCTGCCGATCGGTGGTTTCTACAAGCAGCGCGATGGCGGCGAGGCGCATGCCTATTCCGCCGGGCTGATGCACCTGCTGCAGACCGCGGTCGCCAAGGACAGCTACTCGCAATACCTCCAGTTCGCCGAAGGCGTGCGCCAGCTGCCGCCGGTCTATCTGCGCGATTTGATGGAGTTCAATTACGCGCCCAAGGCGGTGCCCTTGGACGAGGTCGAGGCGATCACCGAAATCCGCAAGCGCTTCGTCACGCCCGGCATGTCGCTGGGAGCGCTGTCGCCCGAGGCGCACGAGACGCTGGCGATCGCGATGAACCGCATCGGCGCCAAGGCGGTGTCGGGCGAGGGCGGCGAGGATTCCGAACGCTATCTGCCGCGCGACAATGGCGACAACGCCAATTCGGGCATCAAGCAGATCGCATCGGGCCGCTTCGGCGTCACCGCAGAGTATCTGGGCGCGTGCGAGGAGATCGAGATCAAGGTCGCGCAAGGGGCAAAGCCCGGCGAGGGCGGGCAGTTGCCCGGCTTCAAGGTCACCGAATATATCGCCAAATTGCGCCATTCGACGCCGGGGGTGACATTGATCAGCCCGCCGCCGCACCACGACATCTATTCGATCGAGGATCTGGCGCAGCTGATCTATGACTTGAAGCAGATCAACCCCAACGCGCGGGTCTGCGTCAAACTGGTTTCGGCGGCGGGAATCGGCACCATCGCTGCAGGCGTCGCCAAGGCGCATGCTGACGTGATCCTGATCGCGGGCAATGTCGGCGGGACCGGCGCGTCCCCACAGACCAGCATCAAATATGCCGGAACGCCATGGGAAATGGGGCTTTCCGAGGCCAATCAGGTGCTCTCGCTCAACGGGCTTCGCCACCGGGTCAAATTGCGCACCGATGGCGGGCTCAAGACCGGGCGCGATATCGTGATCGCGGCGATCCTGGGCGCGGAGGAATTCGGCATCGGCACGTTGTCGCTGGTGGCGATGGGCTGCATTATGGTGCGCCAGTGCCATAGCAACACCTGTCCGGTGGGCGTGTGCGTACAGGACGAGCGGCTGCGCGCCAAGTTCACCGGCACGCCCGAAAAGGTCATCAACCTGATGACCTTCATCGCCGAGGAAGTCCGCGAGATTCTCGCGCGGCTGGGCTTCCGCAGCCTGGACGAGATCATCGGCCGCACCGACCTGCTGCGCCAGGTCAGCCGCGGCGCCGAGCATCTCGACGATCTCGATCTCAACCCGATCCTTGCCAAGGTCGATGTCGCCAGCGACCAGCGCCGGTTCAATCTCGACACCTGGCGCAACGCGGTGCCCGACAGCCTCGATGCATTGATCATCAAGGATGCAAAGCCCGTGTTCGACCGGCGCGAGAAGATGCAGCTGACCTACAACGTGCGCAACACGCACCGCGCGGTGGGCACGCGGTTGTCGGCGGAGATTACGCGGATTTATGGGATGAAGGCGCTCGACGAGGGCCATGTCCGCATCCGGCTGCGCGGCTCTGCCGGCCAGTCGCTGGGCGCGTTCCTGTGCCAGGGGATCACGCTCGAGGTGTTCGGCGATGCCAACGATTATGTCGGCAAGGGGCTGTCGGGGGGCACGATCATCGTGCGGCCGACGGTGAGCTCGCCTCTGGTCAGCCACGCCAACACGATCATCGGCAACACCGTGCTCTATGGCGCGACCGCAGGCAAACTGTTCGCCGCGGGCCAGGCGGGCGAACGCTTTGCGGTGCGCAATTCGGGCGCCGAAGTGGTGGTCGAGGGCTGCGGCGCCAATGGCTGCGAGTACATGACCGGCGGCACCGCGGTGATTCTGGGCGAGACGGGAAGCAACTTCGGCGCAGGGATGACCGGCGGCATGGCGTTCGTGCTCGACCGGAATGATCGCTTCGCGGGCCACGCCAACCCCGAGTCGATCGTCTGGCAGCGGATCGACAGCGCGCATTGGGAGGACAGGCTCAAGGGGCTGATCGCGGCGCATATCGACGGCACCGACAGCCAGTGGGCACAGGAAATCCTGCGCAACTGGGATCGCTATCTGCCGCAGTTCTGGCAGGTGTGCCCCAAGGAAATGCTCACCCGGCTGGCCCATCCGCTCAGCGATTCGCTTGCGATGGAAGCTGCGGAATAAAGGAAACCCCGCCTTCCGCCTTGGGGAAGGGCGGCAGGCGGGGTTCTGTTTCAGCCGATGTTACTCAGCCGATGATGTTCGGCGACGGATCGTTCAGAAGTTGAACGCCAGGCCACCGGTCACGCGGGTGGTGTCGAAGCCGAGCGTATCAGCCGTGACGCGCAGCGCGGTGTTGGTGCCGATCTTGTACTGGGCGCCGACGCCGACGAGATAATCGCCGCTGGTGTCGTCAAAGCTGTCCGGTGCGTTGATGCCGACCGCCTTGCGGACGTTGACATCAACCCACTGGTAGCCGCCGCGGGCGAAGATCTGGCCACGGTCGCCAACGCGCACGCCGATCTTGCCGGTTGCGCCATATTCACGGTCGATGATGCCCGAGCCCAGGTGGAAGTTGCCTTCCACACCGGCGACCAGGGGACCGACGGGAACGTCGACGCCAGCGAACAGGCCGTAGATCGGGCTGCCATCCTTGCCGAATGGGTTGTCGCCCAGATCGTGGTAGCCGCCTTGCGCGCCGACATAGACTTCGGGCCCGGTCGTTTCCTGCGCCATGGCAGGTGCGGAAAGGGCAAAGGGTGCAGCTACGAAAGCTGCAAAGGTTGCGAACCGAATGGGGGTCAGTGTTTTCATTTTTGTGTCCTTCATTTGGCGACGGTTTTAACGCCGACGCCTCGACGGGTTAGACGGTCCGACCAAGCTCCAACCTGAACGAAAGATGCTGTCAGTCGAAAGATTGCTACGGTTGGTCGCAATAAAATGACTGGCTGTTCATATGGCCCCATGCGGGGGGGTGTTTTGGCCGGCCAGCGCTTTTCCACCGGGAAAATCCTCTTCGCGCTGCCCGCAGCGGTGGACGCGTGCGGATTGCTGATGCATGGATGGCGGCATGTGGCAGTTGTTCCAGTTTCCCTTGTGTCCGTTTTCGCGCAAAGTCCGGCTGCTGCTGGGTGAGAAGGGCATCGGCTATGAGCTGATGCGCGAATCGCCCTGGGAACAGCGCGACGAGTTCCTCGACATGAACCCTGCCGGGCGTACCCCGGTGATGCGCCACCGCGACCGCGACCAGACGCTGTGCGACAGCTGGGCGATCTGCGAGTATTTCGAGGAAACGGTCGAGAAGAACCCGATGATCAACGGATCGGCCGATAATCGCGCCGAAATCCGGCGGCTGGTGGCGTGGTTCGACGAGCAGTTCTTTGGCGATGTCGTCGCTCCGCTGATGCATGAGCGGATGCGCAAGCGGCTGATCTATCGCCAGCCGCCCGATGGCCGCGTGCTGCGCGAGGCGATGCGGCTGGCCAACACGCATCTCGATTACATCGACTATCTGCTCGACCATAACGCCTGGATCGGCGGCGCGACGATGAGCCTGGCGGATCTGGCCGCTGCGGCGCACATTTCGATCGCCGATTATCTCGGCGGCATCGACTGGCTCGCCCATGCGCAGACCGCCGACTGGTATCGAAAGTTCAAATCCCGGCCTTCCTTTCGTCCGCTGCTGGCCGAACGGATGGAAGTGATCAAACCGCCCTCGCATTACGAAGAAGCGGATTTTTGAAGAATATCTACCGTCCCGCTTTCGCGCTGTAACGCCTCTCCCTTGATGGGAGAGGCAGCGAGACTTGGTGGCTTTGCCACCTAGTCGCAGCGGTGAGGATGATGGTGAGGCTGGGTGATGACCCATCGCATCGCAGCGCAATCCGGAGGGATCACCCCCACCCAAACCCTCCCCCTTCAAGGGGGAGGGCTTTTCACAAGCGTCGGGCAATGGATACCCTCAAGCGCTCAGCGCCATGCCCCGGCCGATCTGGTAGCGTTTCATCTTTTCGACGAAGGTCGTGCGCTGGAGCATGACGAGGCGGGCTGCGGCCGAGACCACGCCGCCGGTCGATTCGAGCGCCTCGACCAGAACGCGCTTTTCCTCGTTCTGCAGGTGCTCGCGCAGATCCATCGGGCGGGCAAAGCGCGGGGTGGCCGCCATCGGGGCCGCCAGCGCGACGACGTTCTCGGGAAGCTCGGCAGCGATCGGCGCGGCGACGGCAGCGGCGCGCGCCGAGCGGGCAGGGCGCAGCAGCATCGCCATCTGGTCACGGCCCACTTCCATGCCCTGGAAGAACACGGCGGCGCGTTCGATCAGGTTCTTGAGCTCGCGGACATTGCCCGGCCAGTCGTGCGCCATCAGGATGGCGAGTGCCTCATCGGTGAACACCGGCGGATTGTCGCTGGCAAAGCCGCGCGACAGGAAATGCTGGACCAGCATCGGAACGTCTTCAACCCGGTCGGCCAGCGACGGCAGTTCGATCGGCAGGACGTTGAGCCGGTAGAAAAGGTCGGCGCGGAACCGGCCAGCGGCGATCGCGCTTTCCAGGCACTGGTGGGTCGCCGCGATCAGGCGGACGTCGACGTTGACGTCTTCGTTGCTGCCGATGCGGCGGACCTTGTGATCCTCGAGCACGCGCAGCAGGCGGACCTGCATGTCGAGCGGCATTTCGCCGATTTCGTCGAGAAACAGGGTGCCGGTGCTGGCGGCCTCGAAATGGCCGATGCGGCGCGCCATCGCACCGGTGAAGCTGCCCTTTTCGTGGCCGAACAGCTCAGATTCGATCAGCTCGCGCGGGATCGCGCCGCTGTTGACCGCAATGAACGGAGCTGCGGCACGGCTGGATGCACGGTGCAGCGCTTGCGCCACCAGCTCCTTGCCGGTACCCGACGGGCCGGTGATCAGCACCGAAGCGCGGGTTTGGGCGGCAAAACGCACCAGACCACGGATCTCGCGGATCGCGGCGCTGTTGCCCACGATCAAGTCCGCCATTGCCAGTCCGTCCAGCGTTTCCATGTGATGTGCCCCCGTAAATTCTGCCCCGACGGTCGCTCCCGCCTTGAGTTAACGATTTAGGGTTAATTGGTTAACGAGACGTAAAGCCGTCAGGTGATGTGACACATTTCGCCAATTTTTTGACAGGGCCGAAACACCATCCGTCCCGAATCGGAGCACGGCAAATGCTGGCGTTTCACCGCTTTTCGGCGGGCCGGGCGAGGTCGAAGCAATGCTCGAAATCGATATCGGTTGCATCGTCTTCTGGGTCGCGCGCCTTTTCGCGGGCGTCGATCGCCTCGCGGGTCTCGATGAAGCGCCGGTCGGCCTCGTTGCCGCTTAATCCCTCGTCGCGCATCTCGTCGCGCGCCCGCGATTCGAGCACCGTGGCGAGGGTCTTGAGATCACGCGCGGTTGCCGAATCGCCCTCGCGGCCGCTGACCTCGTCGAACGCCAGCTGCAGATAGACCGCACATTGCAGCATCGTCGGCGGCGGTGCCATCGGGACAACGGCATCCAGCTTGGCAAGGCACGGCGTCATCACGGCTTCGACCACCCCTGCCGGATCATTGGACTGCGCGGCTTGGGTCTGCAGGTCGGTGACGATCTGGGTCAGCGCCAGCGCGACGGCTTCGTCGTTCGAAGCGGTCTCGTCGACGATTCGCTCGGCAGTGGTCACGAAATAGGCCCGCCCCCGGCCGACCAGCGTCGGATAGGCCAGCGCCGAGGTGACGCCGCGCGACTGTTCGGAGGCGATGATCGCAAAGGCCGCTGCGCACGTCAGGTCCTCGCGTTGCGCCGGGGTCAGCGTTGGCGCTGTGACCGGCGCAGGGGTGGCAGGATCGGGGGCAGTCGCCGGGACGGCGGCGGTTTGCAGGCTCAGCAGCAGCAACAGACTTTTCATGCCGCCGCTTATGCGCATCGGCCCCTGGGCTGTCACCTGATTTTGCGGCTTTCGGGGCAGGCTGATGTGACAGCAGCGTTGCAACGCCGATTGTCAGCATCGGCCTGCACGGGCATAGGCTTGGCCCATGATCCAACGTTACCCCCGATTGCTCGCGTTGCTCGCAGGCGCGGCGTCCGCCACCGGCTTTGCGCCTCTCGGGCTGTGGCCGGTGACGCTGGCTGCCTGCGCGCTGCTGATCCACCTCGTCGCCTCCGCCCCGACCCGCCGCAGCGCATTCGGACGCGGCTGGTTCTTCGCGGTCGGGCAGTTCAGCGTCGGGCTCAACTGGATCGCACACGCCTTCACCTATCAGGAAACGATGCCGCACTGGCTGGGCTGGGTCGCGGTGGTCGGCTTGTCGCTCTATCTGGCGCTCTTTCCGGGATTCGCAGCGCTGATTGCGAAGTGGATCGTCCCGCATGGGGCAGCGCGCGGCCACGTCGCATTGGTCCTTGCCTTCGCCGCCTTGTGGCTGGTCACCGAATGGATGCGCGCCTGGCTGTTCACCGGCTTTGCCTGGAACCCGCTGGGCGTTGCTGCGCTCGAGGCGGGCTGGGCCTCGCGGCTGGTCGGGACCTACGGGCTGGGCGCGCTGGTGATGCTGGCGGCGGGCGGGCTGTGGCTGCTGGCACTGCGCCAGGTCGTGCCAGCTCTGGCGCTGCTTGCCGGGGTCGGCGCGGTGACCGGTGCAGGCTGGCTCAGCCAGACGGCAAGCGCCGGGTTCACCGAAATGCCGATCACCGTGGTCCAGCCGAACAACGACCAGGCCGAAAAATACGATCCCGTCGCTTCGGCGCAGAATTTCGCGAGGCTCACCCGCCAGACAGTCGACCGCAATGCGCAGCGCCCGCGCATCGTCTTCTGGCCCGAAGCTGCGATCGAGGACTTTCTCGAGGACGGCTATCCCCGGCGGTACACCTACCCCGAATCCGCCGCCGAAGTTCGTGCCCGGCTGGCGCGCACGCTCAACCCGGGCGACCTGCTGGTCACCGGCGGAGTGAAGCTCGACTTCGACCGCAACGGCCAGGCGATCGCCGCTGCCAATAGCGTGTTTGCGCTGTCGAGCGATGCCGAAATCCTGGGCAGCTATGACAAGAGCCACCTCGTACCCGGCGGCGAGTATCTGCCCTATGAGCACATTCTGGGGCAGATCGGCCTGTCGCGGCTGGTGCCCGGCACGATCGGATTTACGCCCGGCCCCGGCCCGCAGACGCTCGATCTTGGTGTGTTCGGCCGGATGGGTCTGCAGATCTGCTACGAGATCATCTTCTCGGGCGAGGTGGTGGACGCCGCCAACCGCCCGGGCTTTCTGTTCAACCCCAGCAACGATGCGTGGTTCGGCGCATGGGGCCCGCCGCAGCATCTGGCGCAGGCGCGGCTGCGCGCGCTGGAGGAGGGGGTGCCGGTGATGCGCTCGACCCCCACCGGAATTTCGGCGGTCATCGATGCAGACGGAAGGTTGCTCGACAGCATAGCCCACCACCGTGCCGGCCATATCCAGGCGCGGATGCCGGGGGCGCATGCGCCGACGTTGTTTGCCCGCTTCGGCAACCTGCTGTCGCTGATTTTTGCTGGCGCGCTTCTGCTGTTGGCGGTTGCACTGCGCGCATTCCGCCGTTAAGGGCAGACATATAAGGAATTCTTTATATGTGCCTTCCGGGCGGTTGTCCGGCTGGCCCCAGCAAGAAGGCGACCCATGCGCAAAAGCTTCCTCTTTACCTCCGAGTCGGTCAGCGAAGGCCATCCCGACAAGGTTGCCGACCAGATTTCCGATGCCGTCGTCGATCTGTTCCTGTCCAAGGACCCTTACGCACGTATTGCGTGCGAGACGCTGACCACGACCCAGCGCGTCGTGCTCGCCGGGGAAATCCGCTGCAAGGGCGTGTACGAGAACGGTGAATGGGCACCGGGTGCCAAGGATGAAATCGAAGCTGCCGTGCGCGCCACCGTCAAGCGTATCGGGTACGAGCAGGACGGTTTCCACTGGGAAACCTTCAGCTTCGAAAACCACCTGCACGGCCAGTCTTCGGAAATCGCGCAGGGCGTCGATGCCAAGGACAACAAGGACGAAGGCGCTGGCGACCAGGGGATCATGTTCGGCTATGCCTCGGACGAGACCGAAGACCTGATGCCCGCTACGCTCGACTATTCGCACAAGATCCTCGAGCAGCTGGCCCATGACCGTCACAACAAGGTCGTCGACTTCCTCGAGCCCGACGCCAAGAGCCAGGTGACGCTCGCTTATGAAAACGAAAAGCCGGTGCGCGCCACCGCTTTGGTCGTTTCCACCCAGCATGCTCCGGGCTATTTCTGGCACGAGGGCAAGGGCGATCCCGACAAGTATCAGCAGCTCTACGACCATGTCGTCGGCGTGATGCACAAGGTCCTGCCCGAAGGCTTCATCACCGATGAAACCGCGATCTACGTCAACCCGACCGGATCGTTCGAAATCGGCGGACCCGACGGCGATGCCGGCGTGACCGGACGCAAGATCATCGTCGACACCTATGGTGGCGCATCGCCGCACGGCGGCGGCGCATTCTCGGGCAAGGACCCCACCAAGGTCGATCGCTCGGCAGCCTATATCAGCCGCTACATGGCCAAGAACATCGTGGCTGCAGGCCTCGCGCGCCGCTGCACCATCCAGCTGTCCTACGCCATCGGCATCGCCGAGCCGCTGTCGCTTTATGTCGACACGCACGGCACGGGCACGGTTGCCGACGACAAGATCGAGGCGGTTCTGCCGCAGCTGGTGCGCCTGACGCCGCGCGGCATCCGCGAGCATCTGGGTCTCAACAAGCCGATCTACCAGAAGTCGGCAGCTTACGGCCACTTCGGCCGCAAGCCCGAAGGCGACTTCTTCCCCTGGGAGAAGACCGACCTGGCCGAAAAGCTCAAGGCAGCGCTCGCCTGATCTGATCGGACTGACACACAAAAAGGGCCGGGTCATCGTTGCGATGACCCGGCCCTTTTCGTTTTGCCCGTAATGTTTTCCGGCGAAAGCCGGAATCCAGAGCGTCGATAGTGCTATCTGACTCCTGGACTCCGGCTTGCGCCGGAGAACGAGATGGTGCGAAGCCTTACAATTTGCCGAACTTCGCCTCGAAGTCTGCAATATCGCCCTTGGCGAGGAAGCCGGCCTGCTCGATCCAGGCGTCGCGGGTGATGCGGCCCTTGAAGGTGCCGAGATAGCGATCGACCTCTGCCACGTCGGCAGCGGTCCAGGTTGCGATCTGGTCGTAGCGCGATATGCCAAGGTCCCCCAACAGCGTGTTGAGCTTGGGGCCGATGCCCTTGATCTTGCGCAGGTCGTCGGGCTCGCCGATCGCCGCTGCAATGCGCGGCTTGCCGCTGGCCGAGGCTTCGTCCGCCTGTGCGGCGATATGGGCATCGACGTCGGCGGTCGACAGCGGCGCGACCGTAGGATCGAGCGCGGCGCCCATTGTCGGGGTGATGGTCGGCGGGGCCTCGATGGCGGCGTGGTCATGATCGTGTCCGGCATCATGGCCAGGCGAACCGGCGCTGCCGCCGCGTCCGACCAGCGCCCAGATGATCACCATCGCAACGACCACCAGTGCGGCGATCAGGAAAAAAAGCTGCTGTCCATCCATGGGAAATCGGGGCCTTTCATCAACGATGTCGCCGGAAAAAGGCGACGTCTCGCACCGCCCATATCGGCTTCGTCGATTCGTGGCCAGTGTCGCGATGCTATCGGCTGCACGGGATCCTGCGGTCAGTTGAAGCGAGCGCGCTCGTCGTCGATCCTGTCCTGGATGTCGCGCGCCTCGGCACAGGCCTTGTCGTTACCGTTTTCGCACTTGCGTCGCGCCTTGTCGCGCTGGCGCTGCAGCTTGCCCAGCCGTTCTTCGGCCTTGCGCATCGCACGCCCGCGATTTTCATCGGCTTCGGATTGGCTGGTGGTCGCAAGATCGACGCCCTTGGACACGATCTTGACCGGCGCGGTGACGACCGTTCCCACGGCGCTGGCGATGCAGCCCGACAGCACGAGCGGTGCCAGCAGCACGAGCGAAAATACAACCTTCATCGAATCGACCCTCCGGCGCGCATGACCCCTCACGCGCAGCCCCCGTGCTATAGACCGGCTGAGCCGATGCTGAACCGCTATTTCAGCAGGTCGAGCGCAAACGCGCGAATTCCCGCGCCGATATCCTCGCGGTCCAGCGCGACGGCGAGGTTGGCCTGGACGTAGCCTGCCTTGGATCCGCAGTCATAGCGCTTGCCGGCAAAGGTCACCGCGTGGAACGGCTGCGTGCCGATCATCCGCTCCATGGCGTCGGTGAGCTGGATTTCGCCGCCGGCGCCCTTGCCCTGATTCTCGAGCGTACGCATCACTTCAGGCTGCAGGATATAGCGGCCCGAGATGATCAGGTTGGACGGTGCGTCCTCGACCCTGGGCTTTTCGACCAGACCGGTCACCTCGGTAATCGCGCCGTCCTGCTTGCCCGGGGCGATGACACCATAGCTGGAGACCGTCTCGCGCGGCACCTCGAGCACGCTGATCAGGTTGCCGCCCAGTGTCGCATAGGCATCGACCATCTGCTTCATGCAGCCGGGCGAGCCGACCATGAATTCGTCGGGCAGGAAGATCGCGAACGGCTCGTCGCCGACGATGTCGCGCGCGCACCAGATCGCATGGCCCAGACCCAGCGGTTCCTGCTGGCGGACATAGGCGCAATTGCCAGGAGCCAGCCGGGTGGGTTCGAGCACGTCGAGCGACTTGCCGCGCTCAGCCATGGTGTGTTCGAGTTCGTAGGCGATGTCGAAATGGTCCTCGATCGCGCTCTTGCCGCGACCGGTGACGAAGATCATCTGCTCGATTCCCGCCTCGCGCGCTTCGTCGACTGCGCACTGGATCAGCGGGCGATCAACGATCGGCAGCATTTCCTTGGGCATGGCCTTGGTGGCGGGCAGAAATCGGGTGCCAAGTCCGGCAACCGGGAACACAGCCTTGCGGATGGGCTTCACGTCGTTTCCTCTAGTCTCTAAACCCCGACAACGCCCTGCCTTGCAGTGCGTTGCGACCGTGTCAAGGCGACAGCGCGTGTGACAGAAAGGAGCGCCGGCGCGTCGTCAGGCCTTCACCCGGGCGGCAAAGCTCTTGCGCAGCTTCTGCAGCTTGGGCGGGATGACGGCGAGGCAATAGGGATTGCGCTGGCCTTCGCCGGCCCAGTATTCCTGATGATAGTCTTCGGCCGGGTACCAGGTGGTGGGTTCCTCGACCGTGGTGACGATCGGCGTGGGCCAGTTGGCGGCATTGCGGCTCATCGCGGCTTCGGCCTCGACCTGCTGGACCGCATCTAGCGGGAAGATCGCCGAGCGGTACTGGGTGCCGACATCGTTGCCCTGGCGGTTGAGCTGGGTCGGGTCGTGGGTCGCAAAGAAGATGTCGAGCAGATCGGCATAGCTCAGCTGCTCGCTGTCGAAGGTGACGCGGATCGCTTCGGCATGGCCGGTGGTGCCCGAGCACACCGCCTTGTAGGTCGGGTTCTCGACCGTGCCGCCGATATAGCCGCTTTCAACCTTGCTGACGCCGACGACGTCGTTGAACACGGCCTCGGTGCACCAGAAACAGCCCCCGGCGATGATCGCGGTTTGTTCGGTCATATTGATCTTTCCTTCAGTACAATGCCCATGTCCGCTCAGCCTGAGCTTGTCGAAGGCCCCGCGATTTGGTCGGCGTGGGCGCGGGGCCTTCGACAGGCTGAGGCTGAGCGGATGGGGTGCGTTGGTTGAGTAGATAGCGCGCGATGCTCGCTGCACAAGCACCTCACGCAACAAGCGGCGCCACCGGTGCGGCATTCGCATCGTCGTCCTTCTCCCCGCCCCGCGCGATCAGCAGGTACATCACCGGCGTGACGATCCGCGAGAGCACCGTCGAGGAGATCAGCCCGCCGATGATCACGCTGGCGAGCGGCGCATAGAGCGATCCGCCAAAGATCGCGAGCGGCAGCAGCCCGCCGATGGCGGTGACCGAGGTCAGCAATACCGGCAGGAAGCGGACCTCGCCCGCGCGTTCGATCGCCGCGCGCAGCCCCATGCCCTCGCGGCGCAGCTGGGTGGTGAAATCGACCAGCAGGATCGAGTTCTTGATCTCGATGCCGACCAAGGCAACGAAGCCGATGATCGCCATATAGCTGAGCGACGATCCGGTGACGAACAACGCAATGAAGCCGCCGAACGTGCCCAGCGGGATCACGCCTGCGACCACGATGGTCTCGCGAAACCGCCCGAACTCGGCGACCAGCACCGCGAAGATGCCGAACAGCGCAATCAGGATGATCGGCCCCAGGCCACCGAATACGGTGTCGATCGCCTCGGCCTCGCCGCCCGCCAGCACGCGATAGCCAGCCGGTAGGCCGATCTCGCCCACCTTGTCCATCGCCTCGCGGCTGATTCTGGCAGGCAGCGCGCCGCGCTCGACATTGGCGGTGACGGTGACCGATCGTTCGAGCTGATAGCGCTGAATCTGCGGCGGAACGCTTTCAAGCCGGGGGCTGGTGATCTGCGACAGCGCGATCATCTCGCCCGTGCGGCTGGCGACGTAGACCTGGTCGAGCGCGGAAATCGGCTGGGCGCTGCTGATCGGCAGGCGCACCACGACGCGGTAGCTGTCGCCTTCCTCGTCGCGATAGGCAGCGGCGTTCTCGCCCGACAGCGCCAGCCGGATGGCGCGGCGCGCCTCGCCCGGTGCGATGTTGAGCAACGCCGCCTTGGCTTCGTCGAGCCCGACATCGAGATCGATGCCGTTGGTGGCGACAGGGTTGATCACGTCACGCGCACCCGGCGTTGCGCGCAGGATCGTCTCGACCTTGGCGGCCAGCTCGCGCAGCGTATCGAGGTTCTCGCCGGTGATCCGCAGCGCCACGGGCGAGGCGATCGGCGCGCCGTTCTGGAACAGTTCGACGTTGAAGCGCGCACCGGGAATCTGCTCGAGCCGCCCCCGGATGCGCTCGATCATCTGCGGGCTCCGGTCGGGATCCCAGCGGTCCATCACCGCGAACACCTCGCCGAAATTGGGCCGCTGGTCGAGCGCGAAGACGTTGTAGAACACCTGCGGGTTGGAACTGCCGACATTGGCGGCGCGCACCTTGATATCGGGTTCGCGCGCCAGCACGGCCTCGGCCTTGCGCACCAGCGCATCGGTCACGGCAACGCCGCTGCCCTGTTCGGCATCGATGGTGACGCGGAAATAGCTGGTGTCGGCATAGGGAAACAGGCTGAAGCCCAGCACCGGGATCAGCGCGAACGCCGACAGCGTCAGCGCGAGCGCAGCCCACAGGGTCTGGCGCGGCCGGTCGAGCGCGCGGTGCAGAATCGGGCGGTAGAGCCGCTCGATCTGATGCGTCAGCCAGCGCAGGATCGCATTGCCCTCGGGGTCCTCATCGCGCGAGAGGATGCGGCTGGCCAGAAACGGAATGATCGTCAGCGAGATCACCAGCGAGGCGAACACGGTGAAGATGATCGTGTAGATGAACGACTGGGTGAACTTGCCCGCGCCCTCGGGCAGGAACAGCAAGGGCGTGAACGCGAAGATCAGTACCCCGGTGGAGCCCAGCACCGCAGGCGTGATCTCGCGGGTGGCGTCGATCGCGGCGATCGAGCGGCGCTTGCCCATCCGCAAGTGCCGGGCGATGTTCTCGGTCACCACGATCGAATCGTCGACCAGCAGGCCCAAAGCGACGATGAAACCTGCGACCGCCAGCTGGCTGAGATTGAAGCCCATCACGCTGATCGCAAGCAATCCCGATGCCAACGACAGCGGGATCGAGATCATCACGATCACCGAGGCGCGCCAGCCCAGAGGCAGCAGCGTGAAGATCACCAGGAACAGCGCGATCGAGAAGTCGCGGGTCAGCTCGCTCAACCGGTGCTCGATGTCGCGGCTCTGGTCGAACACCTGCTCGAGCCGGATGTCGGGCGGGAAATTGGCCTGTTGGCGCTTCAATTCCGCATCGAGCGAATCGCGCAGCCGGATGACGTCGAAGCCATCCTTCTGCTGGATCGAGAGGAAGATCGCGCGCTTGCCGTTGAAGCGGGTGATGTAGAGCTGCTCGGCATTGCCCCAGCCCACGGTGGCGACATCGGCGATGCGCAGCAGCGTGCCGTTGCCCGCGCGGATCGGCAGGTTGCGGATGGTCTCGAGGTTGCGATAGGCGCCTCCTGCCTCGACATTGAAGCGTCGCCCTGCGCTCTCCACCGCGCCCGGCGGAAGTTCCGCCCCGCCGCGGCGCAGCGCATCGGTGATCGCCGAGGGCGCAAGCCCCAGCTCGGCCAGCCGGCGGCTGTCGATCGATACCTGCACCTCGGGCTGGGGTAGGCCGTCGATCACCGTGTTGCGCACGCCGGGATAGCGCACGAAGGTATCGCGGATATCCTCGGCGTATTTCTGCATCCGCCGCCAGCTTGCGGTTTCGCTGACCATCGCGAGCTGAAGCACTGCCGCCTCGGTCGTACGCGCCTTGCGATAGCGCAGTTCGGTGATGCCTTCGGGCAACGTGCTGCGGATCGCGCTGACCTCGCGGACCACATCGTTGAAATACTGGTCCGGGTCGCCGTCCCAGTCAAACTCCGCGGTGACGGTGACGAACCCATCGGTGATCCCTGCGCGGATCTCGTCGATGTCGTCGATGCCGCGCAGCACTTCTTCGATCGGCTTGGCGACGGTCTGCTCGATGTCGGCGGCATCGGCGCCCGGAATCGCGATGATGACGGTAATCACCGGAATCGGGAAATGCGGATCGACCGAGCGCGGGATGGTCAGCAGCGATGTAACTCCCAATGCTGCTAGCAGCAGGAAGGCCACGAGGCTGAGCTGCCACCGGCTGATCGTGAAGGCCGCAAGGTTCATCGGACACGTCGGCCCAGTGCTGTCGCCACGGGCGTCACCGGGCGGGTGCTGCAGGCGCGGCCTGTCGCGTGCGGCTTGGCTGGCGGGTCGCCAGCGGCTTGACCCGTGCGCCATCGACCAGCAGGCCAAGCCCGGTGGCGACGATGCGGTCGCCCGCCTTCAGCCCGCCGGTGATCACCAGTTGGCGATCGTCGACCTTGCCGATCTGCACCGCGCGCGCCCGCACCTTATTTGCCTTGGCATCAAGCAGATAGACGAAGCCCTCGTCGGCCCGGACGTTGAACACCGCGCTGGCAGGAACAGCCAGCCCGGTATCCTGCGGCGCTGCCGCGACGCGGAACTCGACGGTGCCGATCTGGCCCGAGCGCAGCGCGGCGTTGGCGGGCAGCGCCACGGTCACCTCGAAGGCGCCCGATGCCGGGTTGGCGCGCGCGTCGATCTCGCTGATCGTGCCCTCGATCACGCCTCCCGGCACGCTGGAGAGCGTCACCGTTGCAGGCATTCCGGGGGAGAGGAGAGTGATGTCGCTGTCGATCATCGGCGCGCGCAGCACCATGCCGCCGCTGCTTTCCCCCAGCACGACGATCTGCGTGCCCGCAGCGACCACCTGTCCCGGCTCGGCGGTGCGTGCCAGGATGACGCCGCCTGAAGGTGCGGTGATCCGCGATGTTCCGCTGGCAAAGCCCGCATTGCTCACCTGCGCTGCAGCGGCGCGGGCTGCCGCCTCGCTGCGCTCCAGTTGCGCGCGGGTGACCCAGCCCTTTTCGAACAGCTGTTGAAACCGGGCCAACTCTGCCTGCGCGCGCTGTTGTTCTGCATTCGCGCTTTCCAGCCCAGAATTGACCTGGGTGGCATCGAGCGCGGCGATCAGCGCGCCAGGCACCACCCGGTCGCCCTCCTGGAAGCGGATGCTGGCGATCTTGCCTGCGGTGGTGAACCCCAGCGGTGTCTCATAGCGATAGCGCACGGTCCCTGCGGCCGTGATCACCCGCGTCGTCGCTGCGGGCTCAACCACAGCAATCGTCACCGGATAGACCTTGTCGCTTGCATCCACCTTGGGCGTCGCATCGCCGCTCGAGCAAGCGGCCAGCGCGAGCGCGAGGCATGCCATGGGTAAGCAGGTCGCCCGTTTGGCAGCATGAAGGGGAAAAATGCGCATATTGGGTTTCTATATGCAACCAGTTTGGCTGGCAAGCGTCATCCTGCGGATGACGGTGCGATTTTCCGAACGTGCAAAACCACGATTAGCGGTATCTTAAGCACGTGCCGATAGGGTCGGCTCCTGTATCCGATTCAAGGTGCATGGGGGAGGACAAGATCCGGTCATGTGGCGTATCGCTCAACTGCAATCCCAGCATGAAGCCTGCCTTGCCATCGTGCAGGACATCCAGAGCCGCTCCGCGCACATTCCCGATCGGCCGGCGGCGGTCGAAATCACGCTGATGCTCGCACGGCTCACCGGCATCCTGCGCATCCACCTCGCACTCGAGGACGAGATACTTTATCCCGCACTGCGCAAGTCGAACGATCCGCGCACCGCCGAGATCGCCGAGCGCTATTGGCGCGAAATGGGCGGGCTTGCCGACATGTTCCTCGATTTTGTCGACAGGTGGAAGCGCGCGGACGTGGTCCTGACCGAACAGGCAAGGTTCCGCAGCGAAGCGACAATGGTGTTCTCGGCGCTGGCCGAGCGGATCGAGAAGGAACACCGCGAGGTCTATCCGCTCGCCGAGCAGATCAGGACGATGCGCGCCGCCTGATCAGCGCGGGCGGGTCCAAAGCCCTTCGCGTGTCACAGGATCGGGTCGGCGCATCGCCTGCCAGCCGCTGCGCGCCAGCCAGCCGATCTTCTGCCCGCGTGTGGTGATCACCCGATGATCCCAGGCCTGTGCCCCGCGGCTGCGCACTTCGCGCGCGATATCGCCATAGATTCCCGCCGCCGCCAGCACCGCCCAGCGGGCGCGCATGGGCAGCTTTTCCGCGCCGACCCGTGCCGAAGCCTCGTGCGCCTCTGACCGGTCGGCCAGCCGCGCCGCCAGCGGCACCAGCTGTGATCGCAACCAGGGCTTCATGTGCTGGCCCGGCGGAATGTCCATCTCGGCGAGCCATTCCATCGGCAAATAGCAGCGCCCCACCGAATCGTCCTCGGACAGGTCGCGCGCGATGTTGGCGAGCTGGAAGGCGAGGCCAAGGTCGCAGGCGCGGTCGAGCGTCGCATCGTCCTTAGGGTCCACGCCCATCACGATCGCCATCAGCAATCCGACGGCGCCCGCGACATGATAGCAATATTGGTAGAGGTCGTCTGCGCTGCGCGGACGCCACTCCTGCGCATCGAGATCGAAGCCGTCGATGACGTCGAAGATATAGCGGTGCGGCAGGTGGCATTCGGCGGCGACCACCGCCAGCGCGGCGAATGCGGGGTCGTCGGTCGGCTCGCCTGCGAGCGCGGCCTGTGTCTGCGCGCGGATATAGGCGACGCGCGCGTGCGCGTCGGTCACTGCGCTCATGCCGTGGCCCATGTCCTGCCCGTCGGCGAGATCGTCGCACTTGCGGCACCAGGCATAAAGCAGCCAGGCGCGCTCGCGGGTTTGCTGGTCGAACAGCTTGGAAGCCAGCGCGAACGATTTGGAGCCGCGCGCGATCGAGTCGCGGGCGTAGGCGACGAGCGCGGCGCGATCAAAGCCCCTCCCCTTCAGGGGAGGGGTTGGGGTGGGGGAGGAAGTCACGGCCCCCCCCCCCCCCCCCCCCCACAAAGGGAGGCGAGACC
>NZ_JBKBOG010000006.1:0-163694 GCF_046294995.1 Blastomonas sp. | reverse complement strand
AATCCGGCACTTTGGCCGAACGCGCGCGGTATGCAAGAACAGACAGCAGGCGTCAATGTCATTGTTGTTAGTCCTTATCACCGACTAACGCCAACCAATATGACAAACCCGCAGTCATCCGCATAATGCATTATAATGCCAAAGCGAACGTCAGTGCATCATAAAGCTGGGAATCTGCACCCTTATAGTAATTCTTGCGCATGCCGACCTGACCGAAGCCGAATTTATGGTAAAGGTGCGTGGCAGTGTTGTTGCTTCGCATTTCCAGAAAAATGCGCATGACACCTGCTTCCCGCGCATTTTCGATCACTTGGGCAAGAATCGAAGAACCCGCCCCAAAATGACGCCATTCAGGTTTAACCCCAATCAACAAAAGTTCTTCCTCGTCGCCGACCCGCCGCGACATCGAAAAACCGATCGGCTCGCCGGTCGCCTGACCAACCGCGCTCGGAACGGCTTCGGCGATGATCGTATGGGTCAGCGGCATGGTTAACATCGACCGCGTCTGGCTGTGGTTCCAGGCTTCGCCATACATCGGATCGAACGCCGACTGCATGACCTGCATGACCGGTTCCAGTGCATCGGGCGCCGCCAGACCGCAGATCAGCTGGAAGGGCAGATCGCCTGTCGATCGGTCGGATGCGCCGGTCATCGCCCTCACCCCGGCGTCAGCGCCCGGGCAGCCGGTGCGGCCATAGGCTTGGCATCGGCGCCGCGTCCGTAAACGGGGTCGGCAGGCAGGCTGCGGGCAGAAGCGGCAAGCAACGGCGCCGACCGCGCATCGGGCAGAAGCGCCAGCGCGATTCCGTCGCCGCGCAGCGCAATCACCGATTCCGCCATCGACCCTGCGACCAGCATTTGCCGACAGGCGCGCGCCGCAGCATCGGGCGCGAGCGAGGCCAGCGGACCTGTCGCCTTGCCGGTCTGGTCGAAGCTCTGGACGAAATATTCCCCATGCCCCCCGGTCATCACCACATCGACCCCCGGCATATCCGTGCGCATGTCCAGTGCCATGGCGGCCACCAGCGCGTGGGTCGAATAGCCGCGGACCGGGGCGCTCCAGGCCAGGCCCAGCGCACGGGCGGCCGCGAGGCCGACGCGCACGCCGGTAAAGCTGCCCGGCCCGCAATTGACGAGGATATGCGCGGCGCGGCCCTTGTCGGGCAGACCCGCGATCATCGGGACGAGCCGCTCGGCATGGCCCCTGCCCATCACGGCGTGATCCGACGCGATCAGAACGCCGCAGTCGAACAGCGCGACCGAGCAGGCTTCGGTCGCGGTGTCGATGACCAGCAGGGTCTCGGTCTCATGTTCGGGTGTCATACCCGAACCGCGCTAGCTGATTGTGTTGAAGCGGTCAAAACCGGGGCGCGGGCTGCGGTCGAAAATCGTCGAGGGATCGCCATAGCCCAGCGTCGAGATGAAGTTCGACTTCACGTTGGGCTGGTCGGCAAAGAACGCGGCGTCGACCGCAGCGTTGTCGAAGCCCGACATCGGCCCGGTGTCGAGACCAAGCGCGCGCGCTGCCATGATCAGATATGCGCCCTGCAGCGAGGAATTGCGCAGCGCCGAGATGCGGCGGAACTCGGCCTTGTCATCGCCTGTGAACCAGCTGCGCGCATCGGTGTGCGGGAAAAGCTCGGGCAACTGCTCGTGGAATTCCAGGTCCATGCCGATGACGACCGAGACCGGCGCCGCGAGAATCTTGGTGGCGTTCGCCTCCATGCAGCAATCGGCAAGCTTCTGCTTGGCTTCATCGCTGACGCACCACACCAGCCGCGATGGCAGCATGTTGGCCGATGTCGGACCCATTTTCATGAGGTCCCAGATGGCGTGCAGCTGTTCGGTCGAAACGGGCTGATCGGTATAGCCGTTATACGTGCGCGCGGTACGGAACAGCTGATCGAGCGCGCCGTCATTCAGGGGAGCGGTCATAGACATGGGATCCTTGATGGGGACTGCAGGATTGAAGGGGGCGGTGCCGCCAGGGGTCGCGCGCGTCAGGCGGCGCGGACCTCGATGACCTCGGGGACGTAATGCTTGAGCAGCGATTCGATGCCGTGCTTGAGCGTCGCGCTCGACGATGGGCAACCCGAGCAGGCGCCCTGCATCTGCAGATAGACCACGCCCTTGTCGAAGCCGCGATACAGGATGTCACCGCCATCATTGGCCACCGCCGGACGCACCCGCGTCTCGATCAGTTCCTTGATCTGCGCGACGATATCCTCGTCCTCGGGGTTGCTCGGCCAGTCGGCATCATCGGCAGGCACCGCGATACCGGCTGCGGTCGCCGCGCGGAACAATGGCATGTCCGCCGAAAAATGGTCGAGCAGCACCGAGAGGATATCGGGCTTGAGGTCTGACCATTCAGTGCCCGGCCCCGCCGTCACCGAAATGAAGTTGTGGCCGAAGAATACCCCCGTCACGTCGCCCAGGGCGAACAGCGCCTCGGCCAGCGGCGAGGCTTCGGCCTCTTCGGGCGAAGCGAAATCGCGGGTGCCCATGTCCATGACCTTGCGGCCCGGAAGGAACTTGAGCGTTGAGGGGTTCGGGGTGGTTTCGGTTTCTATCAGCATATTTGGTATCTGGGCCAGCACCCGCCGCTTCGCAAGGCAGTTTTTCTTTCAGCAGGGTGGACCGGACTTTGCCTTTTTGCCGGAACAGGGCGGGCATCTGCCGCACGCCCCGCCGCATATTCAGCCGCATATTCACTGGCCAGTCACATTTGCGCTGCCTATAGATCGGGTATGACCTTTCCCCTGATGCGCCCTGCGCGCGTGGCCGCTGCACTGGCGGCGCTTTCCCTGGTTCTTACCGCGCCCTTGCTCGCACAGCTGCCGGGCGAACCCGTCGCCAGCGGCAAGGACAAGAACGGCCAGCCGCTGCGTCCCCCCAATCTGGAAGCCGGCGAGCCGACCCCCTGGCTGTACAAGGGCAGCAACGTGCCCGTCGACAAGGCGTGGACATTCGGCGAACTCAGCAACGGCGTGCGCTATGCGGTGCGCCGCAACGGCGTGCCCCCGGGCCAGGTCTCGATCCGCGTGCGGATCGATGCCGGGTCGATGATGGAAGCCGACACCGAGCAGGGCTTTGCCCATCTGCTCGAGCACCTCACCTTCCGCGGATCGAAATACGTCCCCGATGGCGAGGCGATCCGCATCTGGCAGCGGCAGGGCGCAAGCTTCGGCAGCGATTCCAACGCCGAAACCACCCCGACCCACACCGTCTACAAGCTCGACCTGCCCGCAGCGACTCCCACCGGGCTCGACGAGAGCATGAAGATCCTCTCAGGCATGATCCGCGAACCGGGGCTGACCAAGGAGGCGGTGACCGCAGAGGTGCCGGTGGTGATGGCCGAACTGCGCGAACGTTCAGGCGCACAGGTGCGGGTCGGCGATGCCACCCGCCAACTGTTCTTCGCAGGACAGAAGCTTGCCGAACGCTCACCGATCGGCAAGCCCGAAACGCTCAATGCTGCAACGTCCGATGCCGTGCGCGCCTTTCATCAACGGTGGTACCGGCCCGAAAACACGGTGATCGTGATCGCGGGCGATGTCGAACCGGCGACGCTCGAAGCGCTGATCAAGACGCATTACGGCGACTGGAAGGTCAAGGGCAAGCAGGCGCCTTATCCCGGCTTCGGCGAGCCCGACGCCTCCAAGCCGGTCGCGCAAGCGCTGGTCGAGCCCGGCTTTCCCTATCTGATCAGCATGGGCATTCTGCGCCCCTGGTATCCGGTCAACGACACCATCGCCTATAATCAGCAATTGCTGATCGATCTGGTCGCGACCCAGCTGATCAACCGCCGGCTCGAAGGCCGCGCGCGTGGCGGCGGCAGCTTCCTGCAGGCGCAGGTCAACGCCGAGGACGTCAGCCGTTCGGTCGATGGCACCTTCGTCTCGATCGTGCCGATCGGCGATGACTGGCAGGCCGCGCTCGCCGATGTGCGCGGCGTGCTCGCCGATGCCACCACCACCGCGCCCACGCCCGAAGAGATCGCCCGCGAAATGGCCGAGTTCGACGCTGCCCTTGCCGTGCGGATGGAAAGCGCCGCTACCGAGGCCGGCGCCAAGCAGGCCGACGACATCGTCGGTGCGGTCGATATCCGCGAGACTATCGCCGCCCCCGAGACGGCGCTCAACGTGTTTCGCGGGATGACGGAAATGTACACGCCCGAACGGCTGCTCGAATCCACCCGGCGGCTGTTCACCGGAGTGACCACCCGCGCGATCCTCATTTCACCCCAACCGGTGCCCGATGCCACGACGCTGCTGACCACTGCGCTCACCAAGGACGTGACCGCCGATGCCAGCGCGCGGCTGGCAGCGGCTGCGGTGACGTTCGATGACCTGCCTGATCTGGGCACGCCCGGAACGGTGGTCTCTACCACCGACATCCGGCTGCTGGGCATAGAAATGGTCGAACTGTCGAACGGGGTGAAGGCGATCCTCTATCCCAACGATGCCGAAGTTTCCAAGATCATGGTCAAGGTGCGCTTTGGCAACGGCTATCAGGCATTCCCGGCGGACAGGCCGTCCCTGGTCTGGTCGGGCCAGACCGCGCTGGTCGCCAGCGGCGTCGGCGAGATCGGTCAGGAAGGGCTCGACCGGCTGACCAACGGCCGCCGCATCGGTTTCGGCTTCGAGGTCGAGAACGATGCGTTCACGTTCTCCGCCGACACCCGCCGCAGCGACCTGGCGGACCAGCTCAAGCTGTTTGCCGCCAAGCTTGCCCAGCCGCGCTGGGACCCCAACCCGGTGCGCCGCGCCAAGGCGGGGACCGAGCTTGCCTATCGCAGCTTCTCGATGTCGCCGCAGACGGTGCTCGAGCGCGACCTCAGCTACCTCACCCGCAATCGCGATCCGCGCTGGAAGGTGCCCTCGCCCGAAGATGCCGCCGCGCTGACCCCCGAATCGTTCCGCGCAACCTGGGAGCCATTGCTGGCGCAGGGGCCGATCGAGGTGCTGCTGTTCGGTGATTTCGACAAGGCCGAGGCGGTCGCGGCGCTGGAAAAGACCTTTGGTGCATTGCCGCCGCGCGCGCCCGTTCCCGTGGTGAGTGGTGCCGACACGATGTCCTTCCCTGCCCCCAATGCCGAGCCGGTCGTGGTGCGGCATGAAGGCGCGCCCGACCAGGCGGCGGCGTTCCTGGGCTGGCCCACCGGCGGCGGCATCACCGATGTGCAGGAAAGCCGCCAGCTCGAAATCCTGACCGCGATCTTCAACAGCCGCCTGTTCGACCAGCTGCGCGCCGAGGCAGGTGCCAGCTATGCTCCGCAGGTGCTCAACAACTGGCCGATCGCGTTCGACAAGGGCGGCTTTGTCGGGGTGATCGGGCAGCTTGCGCCTGAGAACGTCGGCAAGTTCTTCGACATCGCCAATTCGATTGCAGCGGACCTTGCTGCCACCCCGGTCAGCGCCGATGAACTTTCGCGGGCAACCGAACCGCTGCGACAATTGGTCTCGCGCGCCAGCACCGGCAACAACTTCTGGCTCAACCAGCTGCAGGGTGCATCGCGCGATCCGCGCCGCATCTCGGCGCTGCGCACCATCCTGCCCGATTACACAGTCACCACGCCCGAACGGATGCAGGCGCTGGCGGCGAAGTATCTGGTGAAGGACAAGGCGTGGTCGTTCATTGTCCTGCCTCAGGAAGCCGAAGCCCCATAGCGCCGGTGACATCGACGGACCGAACAGCAAAACGCCCCGGCAGGATGATCCCGCCGGGGCGTTTTGCTGTGTTAGGCCCGCTTGGGCGCGAAAATGTGGATCAGTCCATCTGGCCCGGCATTTCGTCGGGGCCACGCGAGGGCTCGATGATGTCGGGCTGCACCGGGTCCATCTCGGGCGGTTCGCGCACCGGGTCTTCCATTGGCGGATCGTTGACCGGAAGCTCGGTCGGGGATTGCGGCTCGATACGGTCGGGCGCGGGAATTGCAGGATCTTCGGGACGTGTAGCCATGATGAGGTTCCTTTCCTTGAACCATCTACGCCCGCCGGATCACCCGGTTGCGCCGCTGCAAAGTCGCTCCGACGCTTTATTCTCAACGGCGGGCTTTGCTGACCGCGCCCATCAGTCCGATGACGATAAGGCCGCAGCTGATCGCCATCAGCACCGCGACGATCTGATCCTGCCAGGCTTTGTCGAACCCGGCGATCTCGATTCCCCGGCCGACGAGGAAACCCGGCGTCAGCACGAGGCAGATCCACAGCACGCCCGACAGCACGTTCCAGCGGTGGAAGCGGTGCGCATCCATCCGCGCCACGCCGGCGACCAGCGGCAGCATCGACTGGAACGGCCCCAGCACATAGCGCCCGGCGACCAGCGACAGCCCGCCCCAGCGCCGGAAGAACAATCGCGCGCGAGCGACGCCGCGGCGGTGGCGGACGAGCGCAGAATGATGCCAGACCCGGTGGCCGAGCCGGTCGCCGGCGCTCCATGATGCCCAGTATCCTGCGATGGCGCCCGCAATCCCGAACAGCACGACCGAGGCCGCATCGACCCGGCCACTGCCTGCAAGGACGCCGACCATGAACAGGATCGGTGTCGCAGGGATGAAAACCCCGACGACCGCGAGCGATTCGCCAAACGCGATGAGCCCGAAGGCGGGACCGGCGAGCCAGCGGTGCGTGACCATGAAATCGGCGAGCTGATCGAGCAGTCCGTTCATGGCCCGATGAGCCTAGAGCGAGAGCTTCTTGAAGATCGGCTCGGGGATCGCGCGGATGACGGCCATGACCATCCGCCAGCGGCCGAGCGTGTAGATGACGTCGGCCTTCTTGTCCTGCGCCTTGAGAATGGCATCGGCGACCTGCTCGGGCTCGGCGGTCATCACCGGGGAGAGCTTCATGCCCGCGGTCATCTGGGTGCGGACGAAGCCGGGCTTGACCGTCATCACGTGGAGCCCGGTCTTGGCGTGCGCATTGCGCAGGCCAGAGAGGAACGCGGTGAACCCGGCCTTGGCCGATCCGTAGATGAAGTTCGACGCGCGCCCGCGCTCGCCCGCGACCGAGCTGATGCCGATAATGCAGGCACCGGGCACATTCGCCATGCGGCGTGCAGCGGCGAGCAGATAGCGCGCGGGGCCGTTATAGTTGCTGTCCATCACCTTGGCGGCGATCTCGTCATGCGCGGCCGATTCGGCCTGGTCGCCGAGCAGCCCTGCGACCATCACCACGGTGCCCGGCACCACGCCCAGCGAATCGAAGAACGCGTCCGCCGCGCCATCGGTGATGTCGACGCTGACCGCGCGCACCTTGGCCTGGGTGCGCAGGGCAAGGTCGGTCGCATCCGCGCTGATGTCGCCGCGCGCCGCCAGAATGACCTCGCAGCCCTTCGCGGCATAGCCCTTGGCGAGCGCGCGGCCGATGTCCGAACGGGCACCGATGATGAGGACGGGAGAAGCGAGCATTTACAGACCCAATCTTTGTGAAAGCAGCGAGGAGAAGCGCCGGTCGAGGCCATATTGCGCACGAAGGTTACGAAATTCGTCAAGCCTGGGATAGCCGGCGGCAAAACGCTCGGGCGAAACCCGCGCATCCTTGGTGAGATACACACGCCCGCCATGATCGGCGGTGATCGCATCGAGCCGCTCGAGCAGCGCGAAATTGTCAGGGGTCGCGGGGAAATCGAGCGCCAGCGTATAGCCTTCCATCGGGAAGCTCAGCATTCCGAACGAGCCCGGCCCCATGCGCTTCAACACCGCGAGGAATGATCCGGCGCCGGCAGCGGAAATCGCCTCGAGCAGGCGGCGCATGCCCTGTTCGCTTGTCGCGAGCGGAAGGACGGACTGATACTGCAGAAAGCCCTGGCGGCCGTAGATCCGGTTCCACTCGAAGATCGCATCGAGCGGGTAGAAATAGGGGTCGAGATCGACCACCGCGTCGCCCGGGCGCTGCATCGCGTAATAGAGATGGTTGAACATCCGCACGTTGAAGCCGCTCAAGGCAAAGTTCGGAAAGTCGATCGGGATCGTCTTGGGCTTGCGGATCGGTCGCGCGAGCGGCGCGGCGCGGCGCGCGGGGTCGAGCTCGTCGAGCTTCGCATGTTCGCCCAGCAGGATCGCCGAGCGGCCCAGGCTCTTGCCGGTGGCCATGCAATCGATCCACGCCACCGAATAGGTCGAGCCGTGCGATTGCTCGAACACGGCGAGCGCCTGTTCGAGATCGGGCACGCGAATCGTGCGCTGGCGCATGAACGCGCTTTCGACCTTGAGCATGCGGAACGAGGCACGCACGACGATGCCGGTGAGCCCCATGCCGCCGCAGGTCGCGGCGAACAGATCGGAATTCTCGGACGGCGAACAACGCACCACCCGGCCATCGCCAAGATCGAGATCGAACCAGTCGACATGGTCGCAGAACGACCCTGCAACATGGTGGTTCTTGCCGTGGACGTCGCTGGCGATCATCCCGCCGATGGTGACCATGCGGGTGCCCGGGGTCACCGGCGGGAACCAGCCGCGCGGGACGAACGCCGCGACCAGATCGGACAGCAGCACGCCTGCCTCGCATTCCAGCGTCCCTGTCACTTCGTCGAACGCGATCAGCCGGTCGAGCCTGCGCATGTCGATGGTAGCGGCCGGGTTCATGCTGGCATCGCCGTACGACCGGCCATTGCCCCGCGCGATGCTGCTGGGCAATGGTGCCAGCGTGTCGTGCAGCGCCTGCGGCGTGGTCGGCTGCCACACGGTGCACTCGCGCACCGGATAGCGGCCCCACCCGGCGAGAGGCGCCTGATACGGCATCAGATCGCGATCGCGATGATCACGGCGGCGGCCACGCCGGTCAGCCAGCTGACCTTGTCGGTCATCGCAAAGATGATCGGGTCGTCATGCATCTGGTTGCGATTGGCCAGCATCAGCGCACGGCTGATCCAGTAGATCAGCAGCGGGCAGATCAGCCACATCCGCAACGGGTGCGCGTAAAGCGAGAGCATCCGCGGGCTGCTCAGATACAGCATCACCACCATCACCGAGGCATAGCCCGCCGCCGCGCCCAAGGGCAGCAGCATCGCCAGATCGTTGATCGCATAGCCGCGTCCCGGGGGCGAAGATTTGCCCGCGTCGCGCCGCGCCACCAGCTCCGAGCAGCGCTTGACGATCGCGAGGCTGAGGAAGAAGAACAGGCAGAACATCAGCAGCCATTGCGACTTTTCCTCGCCAGTTGCTGCAATCCCGCCCAGCACGCGGATGGTGTAGAGTCCGCCCAGGATGATGACGTCCACCAGCATCTGCCGTTTGAGAAACAGCGAATAACCAAGCGTCAGCACAACATAGCCCAGCAGGATCGCGAGAAACTCGAGCGGCAGCAATGCGGCGATGAAGATCGCTGCCGCCATCAGCCCGATCGCCATGAGTATCCCGCGCGGGATCGATATGTCGGCGGCGGCGAACGGACGCCTGGACTTGCGGTGATGGTCGCGATCGCCCGGCAGGTCGAGCAGGTCGTTGATGATATAGGCGCTCGAGGCCGCCAGGCTGAACGCCCAGAAGGCCATGAACGCGGCGATCAGCACGGCGATGTCGCCGATGCTGTGCCCGGCGATCGCGGGCAGGAACACCAGCGCGTTCTTCGCCCATTGATAGGGGCGCATCGCCTTGAAATAGGGCCGGATCGGGGTCCGGGGCCGGGCGATGACCTCGACCTCCGGGAAGCGCCGCTTGACCGCGCGCTCGAGCCCGTCGGTGTGCGCGATCAGGATCGCGCGCCGCGCGGCATCCCACACCGGCATGTCGACCATGTGATCGCCGATATAGTCGAACTGCTTGTGGCCGAAACGCTCGACCAATGCTGCGGCCTTGTTGGGACCGGCCAGATTGGTGATGCCGTCCGATCCCATCACGCCATCGACACCGTCAATCCGCGCGGCGATCTGCTCGACCCAGCGGTGATCGGATGCCGACGCCAGCCAGACAGGGCGGCCTTGTGCCTTGGCAGCCGCAATCGCAGCCACCGTCTCGGCACGCAGCGGCATGCTGGCGATATGCGGATCGACGGTATCGACAAGGTTCTTCTTGAGCGATGCCTTCCCGCCCGCCAGCCAGGTCACCAGCTTCCAGCTGTTCCATGGCTGGGTGGCGACAAGCTGCAGCGCCGCTTCGAACAGCAGGTCGCTGCGGATCAGCGTGCCATCGACATCGACGACCAGCGGGGTGGTGTCGGCCGCGCCGCCCGGTTGGATGTTGTGGTCGATCACGGCTTCTTCTTCTCGCCAAAGGAATAATGCTTGTGCGCGTAATAGCTCAGCACGATCGGGCTGACCACGCCGACCAGATGCGCGATCTCCTCGGCATGCCAGTCCCAGCCGATGAACGGCAGCACCAGCCGCAGCATGCCTGCGCTGACGCCGAGCACGACGAGGAAGCTGAACGCGTTGACCACGGCAAAGCGGCCATATTCGGCCAGCCAGCTGTCGCCGCTGGCGTTGAACACGAACATCCGTGCGAGCAGGAATGCGGTGGTCATGCCGATCAGATAGGCGACCGATACCGCCGCCTCATACGGCATCACATGGCTGAGCAGCCAGCGCGAGCCCAGGTTGACCACCGCTGCGATGCCGCCGGTGACGATGAAGCTGGCAAAGCGCTTGCCTTCACCGGTGCCGTCACCCAGGCCGCCGTCAGGGGTCGCCGGTTCGGCAACCTTGTCCGACAGGCTGGTCATGCCGGGATGCTCTCCACCATTTCCTTGGCGAGCCGCGCGCTCTCGGAAATGCCGCGGTCCTCGGGATAATAGAAGCAGGTATCGGCGACCTGGAGCCCGGCGATCGGGGTCTGCACCGGCGGGATCTTGGCGGCAAAACCCGGCTCGCAGATCGGCTGGGCATGACGCAGCCGGCCGACCTTGGTCGCGACGATGTCGTCGCGGGTGATCGCAGGGTTGATCCGCTGGATGTACGAAAACGCCTCGTCGAGCAGCTTCTGGTCGTCCCACGCGAACTTGGGGTGGGTGACGGGCATGTAATACGGCACGTACACCACGGTCTCGCCGCCGGGCACGGGGCGAAGGTTGGAAAACTCGATGATGCCGGGAATCTCGATATCGGGCTCGATGATGTTGAGCCAGAAATTGGGTGTGACCGATTTCTTGAGGCGGAACAGCAGGCAGCACACGCCGATGTTCTCGATCGCGTCGTACTTGGCCTTCCAGTCGGCGGGCATGTCGGGGATCATGTCGGACACCAAAGGTGTCGGCACCGTGGAGATGACGTAATCAGCCGGGTGGAAGCCATCAGCGGCCTCGACGCCGGTGACCTTGCCGTCCTCGGTGACGACCTTGCTCGCCGGATTACCGAGGATGACCTTGCCGCCCAATGCCTCGATGCGTTCGACCAGCCGGTCGACGAGGGTCTGGCTGCCGCCCTCGATATAGCCCAATTGCTCCTGGAAGATCGACTTGCGCGAGCGACCCGTGCGCTTCACCCGCGTCCAGATCCATGCGGCCGAGACATTGTCGGCGTACTGGAAGAACTTGAGATCGAACAGCGGCTTCCACATCTTGTCGTAGACGCTCTTGCCCGACCAGCGCGTAATCCATTCGCGTGCGCTCTGCGTCTCGATCGCATCCCAGCGATCGCGCTTGGTCGAGATGAAGGCGAGCAGCCCATAGCGGAACTTCTCGATCAGGTTGAGCTGCGGATAGGTCAGCAGCGACACCGGATCGCCGAACTTGTGCAGCTTGCCGCCCGAAAAATAGCCCATCGAGGTATCGCGCCAGCGCATCGCATCGCCCAGCCCGATCTCGGCCATCAGGTCGAAGGTCGGCTGGTCGGTCTTGCAGACGAAGTGATAGAAGCGCTCGATCGACATTCCGGCGAAATCGAAATGCGCCGCCATCCCGCCTGCATCGGGCGAGGCCTCGATCACCTCGACCTGATGGCCCGCCTTTGCGGCATGATAGCCCGCGGCCAGCCCCATGGCTCCGGCACCGATGACGACGACACGTGACATTCAATTCTCCCGGCCTGCCGCATCGCAAGCCCCAACATGATCCAGTTACCCAGGTCCGGCGAATAGCCTATCAGAACTGCAGCGCAATCTTCGAGTAGACAGGGTGGCCGAAGGTCTCTTTCAAGGCTTCGTCCAGCGGTGTGGCGCGCACACCGAAGATTCCCGGCCAGTCGATGATCTCGAACACGTCCGGGGTCGACAGCGCCTTGAGCTGCTTTTCGGTGAACGGCGGGTTCTTGCTGAACAATGCGTAGGTGCGCAGCAGCATCGCGAACAGGCCATAAGGGATTTTTACGATCACAGCGTCGGCGCCCGTCGCGCGCTTCATCGCGCGGATGAGATCGATATAGTCGATCCGCTCCTGCCCGGTGATGTTGTACGCGCCGGTCATCTTCTTCTCGATCGCCGAGACGATGACATCGCAGAAATCGCCGACATACAGCGGCTGGCGCAGATATTTGCCGTCGCCGGGGATCGGGAACACCGGAACCTTCTCCATGAAGCGGGCGAGCCAGCCGACATGCTTGCGGTCGAACCAGCCGAACATCAGCGTCGGGCGCAGCACGATCTGGGTGAGGCCGGTTTCGGCAACCAGCTTTTCCTGCGCCTTCTTGGTTTCGGTGTAATCGTCCACGGCAAGCGAATTGACCACTGACGACGAGATGTTCACGACATAGGGAACGGCGTGCTGCACCGCTGCTGCCATCACGCGCTCGCTGGCCAGGATGTTGTTGTCGACGAACTCCTGCGGCACCAGCCCGCCGATCTGCGCATGGCCGTGAACCAGCGCGTCGCAATCGGCCAGCGCATGCTGCCAGCCATCCTCGCGCGCCAGATCGGCGACGATGACCTCGATATCGGGATGCTGTTCGCGCAGGATGGCCGAGTTGGCGGCGGCCTTGTCGATGGAGACGATCCGGGTATAGCCGCGCTGCTTGAGCTTGGCGACAAGGTTCTGGCCGACCAGCCCTGCCCCACCGGTGATTACGATCTTCTTGGCCACCATGCCCATACTCCCGGCGCTGTCGCGGCTTCGAGCCGCGGCGGACTATTAGGGGTGGATTCGTTGCAGTGCAACAACGAAGCGGAAGGGGTCGATGGGAGAGGTAAATATCGTTTCATCCTGCTCCCTTACGTTGTAGCGGGGCCTTTCCACGAACCCGCTATGAGTCGGTTGCTTCTGGCCATACTTAGGTTCAACCAGAGAAACGAAGCAATGCTTGCCCCACAGGAACGTTTATGCTGAGTCTGTTTGAACGTACGCCAGTTCGCTTCAGCTTGATGGTTTTTCTGGGGGCCCTGCTCGCTCTTTTCCTTTTGATGAACCGCGACATCAATATCTATGACGAAGGTATTGTGCTGACGGGAGGCCTAAGAACTCTTGCGGGAGATATTCCGCATCGAGACTATTATTCGACGTATGGTCCGGGACAGAATTACATCCTGGCATTTATCATGAAGTTTTTTGGTCATGATATTTTGTATGCGCGAGTATATAGTATTTTGACCATGGCAGCAGCCGTGGTAGTCGTTTACGGCTTGTCTGCCAAACGCGTTAGCTGGATCTTCGCTCTGATACCGCCGGTATTTTGCCTTGCATTTTTCGTCGGCTCTCAGTTCCATCTTTATCCGGTATTTCCTGTAATTCTGCTATCGATGACAGGCTCGCTGTTTTTGCTTAATGGAAATCCCGGCTACAACATCACCGGAGTTGCGATTGCTGGCGCACTGGCAGGTGTAGCCGCGCTGTTCCGCTATGACAGCGGATTTTTTATCCTCGCCGCTCAATGTCTTGCGCTGATCATCATTGCACAGGGCCAGACCCTTTCTGAACGGATGACGAAAGCTTCGATCCAGGTCACCGTCTATGGGATAGCCTCGGCGGCGACATTCTTTCCGTTTGCATTGAGCTACTTAAGCGTCGCAGACTTCAATGATTTCTACGGTGATATCATCGAATTTCCGATCAACTATTATGCAGAAATGCGCGGCCTTCCGTTTCCGGGGCCCAAACGGCTGATCAGCCATCCCGAGGAATTGGCCGTCTATTTTCCTGTTTTGGTGATGGCAGTCGCAGGATGGGACATGCTCGCAACCAAACTCTGGAGAAGAACCAGCAAGAGCGATTCACTGCAATTTCCACTCATGGTCATAATGATGACGATGACGGTGATCCTGTATTACAAGGGGGTCGTACGCGTTGGTACGTCGCACATGCTGATGTCGATCGTTCCTGCGACGGTGCTATGTGGACTGCTGGCGGATCGCCTTGCGGCAAGGGCCAACCTCAAGACCGCCTGGACGATGATCGCTGTGCTGGGGCTGGCGCCGGGATTGGTGGTGGCCAGGGAATTGCTGATAGACGTAATCAAGCCGGACCGTACCGTATTGGGTTGGGCGATGGGCCTGCAACCTGCAGAGCAGGATGATTGCACGCCGCTGCAATCGGCGTCGGCAATTCGTCTCGGGTCTGATTATCTGCGGGTGTCCAACTATATCAGGCAGCACAGCCTGGCCGAAGAGCGGATTTTTGCGGCGCTTGGCCGCCACGACAAAATATTCGTCAACCCGGTTTACCTGTACTTCTCGACAGACCGCCTTCCCGGTACCCACTGGCATCATTTTGACCCTGGGCTGCAGACCCGCGCCGACATTCAAACACAGATCGTTGCAGATCTGCAGCGGAACAAGGTCAATTGGGTGGTGCGCGATTTCAGCTTCGATGACATAAAAGAACCGAACAAGAGCAGCCGTTCGAGCGGGGTGAAGATTCTGGATGAATATCTGGCTTCCCGCTACCGCCCCGTCGCAAGCTCCGGCGAAACCCAGATTTGGCTGGCCAAAACCCAGAAGGCACCGCAAGAGACACTGGGCCTGTGTTCGGCGAACTGATCGCACGACCCTGGCGCGGCATGATTGACCTTGCGTTCGCTACAGTATGGTCATCGGGCACAGACTTCATTAGACGCTGGATGCTCCGTCGCCACGCCTGGAGCGCCTGCGGCCATAAGGACCAACGATACCGCAGCGCCAATCTGGGGGACCGGAACGCAATACAGCCCGTTAGTCACCGCCCGAGGCTAACCTTCGCAGGCCATCCAGATTTGCAACCCACGCAGCAGGAAGCATGATGACCCAATTCTCCGAAAGCCCTGGACCTTCGCGCGGCAGGGGCGTGGTATCGCTCGCCCGCACTGCCTGGTTCGGACTGGGTGCACTGACCGGGCTGCTGCTGGTTGTGATGATCGCGCGCACTTTTATCGGCGTGCCGCATTGGGATAGTTGGGGCCTTGTCACCTACCAGGAAATCTTCGGCGGGTTCTTCGATTCGCTGAACGGGCATGTGAGCATGGTGCCCCGCCTGATCTATGCTGCCGACATCTGGCTGGCATCGGGATCATCGGCGCTGAGCATGACGATCACGGTGCTGTTGCTCGTGGCCGATGCCGCGCTGATCGTCTGGGTCTGCCGCAAGTCCGGACTGTCGTGGGTTTATCAGGGCTTTGCGATCATCGTGCTTTTGTGGGCCTATCCGGTGGCCAATTTCATGAGCGCGTTCAACGTCCAGATCGTGGGCGTGTTCGTTTTGGCGACCTTTGCCTTTGCGGCGATGGCGTTCGGCAAAGGCAGCCGGGGCCTGTGGCTGTCGATCGCGATCGCGGCCACCGCTGGCGTCACGATGGCCAACGGTATTCTGGCAGGATTCCTGCTGGCGCCGCTGGCCTGGGCGCTGGGGCGCCCCGCAAAAGACATCGTCACCGCCGCCATCGCCGGGGTCGCGATCGTCGGCGTGTATCTGCTGCTCGCCACCGGCAGCGAGGACGTGCTGTGCACCGATGTCTACGACACCCAGAAGGCGCAGAGCTATCTGTCGCTGCAGAGCATCGGCTCGATGCTGGGTTATCTGGGCGTCTATCTTGGCGCGCCGGTTGCGCGGATCGTGTTCCGCACCGCCAGCTTCACCGAGACGACGCTGATGGTCACCGGAGTGCTCGGCTATATCGGGCTGCTGACCGCCGCATTCCTGTCGCTGCGGGCGCTGTTCGATCCCGAGCAGCGCTGGCGGCCGATTGTCGGCTTCCTGATGGCGCTGCTGGCGTTTCTGGTGGGGACGGCAGCGGTGACCGCCTATGGCCGCGGTGTCGAGTGCCCGGTCTACTCGGCCGCCACCAGCCGCTACGGCACGTCTGCCGACATGTTCTGGATGACCACCGTGCTGCTGGTGGGCGCCCTTCCGCTGGCCGATCGTGCCTGGGCGCGGACCGTGCCAGCGATTGGCACGCTCCTGTTCGGGTTGGTCATCGCCGCGAGTCAGCCCTTCATCGTCAAAGCGATGATCGTCAGCCCCGGCCTGTCACCGATCGCCACTGGCAAATCGGATGAGCAGTTTCTGGGCGGAGGCCATCAGGCCGACCGGGTCGGTGCGCGCACCGCCATGCTTTCGAGCACCTTGGACGTCGCCGCGCTGCGGGTGATCATGCTCGAGCCCGATGCCAGTTCGCTTGCAGCGTTTGATGAGTTGCGCCAGCGCGGGCTGGCACCGTTCCAGCATCGCTGGGCCTCGCTGCTCGGCAAGCCGGTTCCGGCGAATTTCGATGCGCGGACTACATCCTGCGCGGGGACGGCAGCGACCCCGGTCAGACTGCCCGACGGGGGCTGGAGAATCTCCGGCACCTTGCGGAGCCCGACTGAGAATATGGACCATATCGTTGCGGTAAACGCGACGGGCGTTGTCGCAGGCTATGCGATGCGCAGCCCGGGGCGGTCGTTTGGCGAAGCGATGCTGAACAACAACCCCGGCTGGCAGGGCCATATCAATGCTCGCCTGGGGTCGGGCACGGTGAGCCTTTATACGCTTGATCCCGATAGAAAAACGGCCTGTCGATTTGCGAAGGTTGATTTGGGCGGGGTGTGATTAGGGCCGGGCCGCGCTTTTGGGCGCAGCAGGATTGAAGACAAATGTCTTGCGCAAATCTTTTCCACCTAGCAAAGCCATGGGGCTTGGCGTCCGGCGCGAGCCGGTTAACGGGTGGCAAAGTCTGGTTGAGAGAGTTTATCACACAGTGGCAATCGAGCTTCAACACCGGCGCGGCCTGTTTGCAACGCTGCGGCCTGCTCCCGCCAGCGCCGCGCAGCCCATGGTACGCGGTCCGATAGCTGGACCGCCCGGCCTGACGAATGCCCACCTGCGTCGGAACCGCGTTTAATGACATACAGTTTTCGCAAGCAAGCGCCGAAAACCAAGATCGGTGCCGATGGTCGTCGCTATCGTTCGAAATCCCAGTCACGCGCCAGAGTTCCCCAGCGCGGCATCCGCAGAAGCCGCCAGTTCTGGATTCTGCTGGCGTTTCTGGTGTTCGTCTTCCTGGTCGGCGGAAGCTCGCGCAAGGAAATCCCGACCTTGCTGTTCCTGCGGCCGGTTTCGGTGCTGCTGGCCTTTTATGCGATCGCCACCTCCACCGCAGAACAATGGCGGACCTATCGTGCGCCGTTGGTGATGATCGGCGCGATAGTCACCTTGGTGATCGCGCATCTGATACCGCTGCCGCCTGCGCTGTGGCATTCGCTGGCCGGTCGCGACATCATCCTGGATGTCGAAAGGCTGGCAGGACAGCCCGACATATGGCTGCCGCTGTCGATGGTGCCAATCGGCGCATGGAACGCGTTCTTCGCGCTTTTTGCGCCCATCGCCGTGTTCTTTCTGGCGATCCAGCTTGATGATCGCGACACGTTCTGGCTGCTCGTCGCAGTGGCCGGGCTGGCCTTGCTCAGCGGGCTTGTCGGGGTGATGCAGGCCGCCGGGATCGATATCCAGCTTTACGCCATCATGTCGGATACGCCGCCGGGCCTGCTTGCCAACCGCAACCATCAGGCCGCACTGCTGGCCCTGCTGTTCCCGATGCTGGCGTACATCGCTGCCACGGGTGAACGCTTTGGCCTGGACGGCGGTTTTCTGCGCATTCTGGCCGCCGCCCTGGCACTGGCAGTGATCCCGCTCGTCTTCGTGACCGGATCGCGCATGGGCCTGGTGGTCTGCGGCGTGGCCATCCTTGGCATCGCGACCATGCGCGCCGATCTGCTGCCAGCCCATTGGCTGAAAGGCGGATCGCGGCGCTGGCTGGTTCTGGCAGGGGGGGCAGCGGCCGCGATTGCAGGCATCGTCACCATCGGGTTCACGATGTCATCGCGCAATGTCGCGGTCGATCGCTTGTCGATGGTGAACGAGGATTTGCGCTATTCGGTCTGGGAAAACGTGCTGGCATTCCTGCCCGGCTATCTTCCCTGGGGTTCGGGCGTCGGGAGCTATGCCGAGGTCTACCAGATCCACGAGCCCAATGCGTTGCTCAGCGCCAGCTATTCCAACCATGCCCATAACGACTGGCTCGAGGTGGTGATGACTGCCGGACTGCCCGGAGGTGTGCTGTTGATTGCAGCGGTAGTCATGTTCGCAGTTGCGGTATGGCGGTGTCGCGCTATCAACGGAAAACCAAACAGGTTAAACCGCCTCGGACTGATAATGGTGCTGGTTTTGGCCATTGCGAGCGGCGTCGATTATCCGCTAAGGACGCCTATAATGGCGGCGGTTTTTGCATTGGCAACAGTATGGTGTTGTCGGCCGAATCATGCATTTCGCGAAGTTAAGGGCAAGGAAGCCAATGTTTAAACGTGCGCGTATGGTTTTCATCCCGGCACTTGCTGCTTTCGTCTGCGCGGCGTGCGCGACCAGTGGCCCGGTCCAGGTCGGCGGGGCACCCAACCTGACGATGGTGCAGGCCGATTCGCTGCCGGCCCCGACATCGGCAGACTATGCCGCGTCGGCCCGGCCGTTCATCGTCGGACCTTATGATGTGCTGAGCATCGAGGTGTTCGGCAACGAGGATCTGCGGCAGAACGAGATCCAGGTCGATGCCGGTGGCCGGATCACCTTTCCGCTGATCGGAACGGTCGAGGTGGCGGGCAAGACCCCCGGCGAAATCGCCGGCACCATGGAATCCATGCTCAAGGGCCGGTTCCTGCGCAACCCGCAGGTCACCGTCAACCTCAAGGAAACCTCGAGCCAGGTCGTCGCCATCAGTGGCGAGATCAAGCGGCCCGGGATCTATCCGATCGTCGGCGAAATGACGCTGCTGAAGGCGATTGCGCGCGCCGAGGGTTGGACGGAATTCTCCAAGAAGCGCGAGGTACTGGTGTTCCGCAAGGTCGGAGGCCAGCAGTACGCCGCCCTTTATGACGCCAAGGCGATCGAACTCGGCCAGTACGCGGATCCGGAACTTTACCCCAACGACACGGTCGTGGTGGGCGATTCGCAGGCCCGGCGCAACCTGAAGGATATCTTCACGGTGGTGCCCCCGATTGTCGGCCCGCTGATTTTCCTGCTCGGCAACAACTGACGCAAGCGCTGGATACAACATGCAAAACACAGAACATTTGAGCGCGGCAGACATGGATCGGGGCTATCCGACCCCGGGCGTAGGCGCTGGATCCACCGTGCCGCCGATGCTGCTGCAATATTGGTACACCGTCATGCGCTGGCGGTGGCTGATGCTGGGCATCATTCTGGGATGCATCATCCTGAGCGTGATGGTGACATTGTTCATGTCGCCGCAGTACACCGCGCAGGTCCAGATTCAGATCGACCGTCAGCAAAAGCAGATCACCATGGTGGAGGGCATCGAGGCCCAGACCACGCCGCAGGACCAGGAGTTCTATGCGACGCAGTACACGCTGCTCAAGGCCCGGCCGTTGGCCGAGCGCGTCGCTGCAGCGCTGGCGCTGTACGACAACGAGACTTTCCTTGCGGCCCATGGCATCGATGGCGATGTGCTGACCGAAAAGGCACCCGGCCTGTCGGCACAGCAGATCAAGGACAAAAACCGTCAGATGATCGTCCGGCTGCTGCTGGATAACGTCGATGTCTCGCCGATCCGCAACTCCAAGCTGGTCAACGTCACCTATACCAGCCGCGACCCGGCCCTGTCCGCGCGGATCGCCAATGAATGGGCTGCCGCGTTCATCGCCACCAGCATGGACCGGCAATATGCATCCACCGCAGATGCCCGCAAGTTCCTCGAAGGACGGCTCGTCACGCTGCGTCAGCGGCTCGACGAATCAGAAAAGCTCGCCGTCAATTATGCCTCGCGCAACGGCATCATCACGTTGGGCGAAACGCGGGACAGCGAAGGCCGCACCGTTTCCAACCAGACGCTGGCGGGGACGCAGCTGGCCGAAATGGCCTCTGCCCTGAACGACGCCACCGCTGCGCGGATCGCTGCGGAAGCGCGCAGCGCCTCTGCGGGCGAATCGACGACCGAATCGGTGACCAGCGTCACGCTGTCCAGCCTGCGTGCGCAGCGCGCCACGATTGCGGCGGAATACGCCAAGCGGCGCGTGCAGCTGGAAGACGGACATCCTACCGTCCAGGAACTCAAGCAGCAGCTGTCATCCGCCGAAAACGCCATCGCTCTGGAAACGCAGCGGATTTCGCGGGCGCGCCAGTCCGAATATCGCGAAGCCGCCCGGCGTGAATCCGAACTGCGCGCCCGGGTGGAGCTGCTCAAACGGGGTCTCGATACCGAGAACCAGGCGAACATCCAGTATGCCGCCTTCCTGCGCGATGCTGACACCAATCGGCAAATCTACGATGCGCTGCTGCAGCGCTACAAGGAAATCGGTGTCGCGGGCCAGGTCGGTGTGAACAACATCAGCGTGGTCGAACCCGCGAATGTTCCCGACACCCCATCCTCGCCCAACCTTCTGCTCAACCTGCTGATCGCGAGCTTCCTGGGCGTTGCCCTGGCTGGTGCGACCGCGTTCGGTCTCGAGCAGATCGATGAAGGCATCCGCGATCCGACCCAGGTCGATGCACTGCTCGGCTTGCCGTTGCTGGGCATCACACCGCAGGTGGAAAGGAACGCCACCGAAGAAATGACCGACGTGAAGTCCGCGCTTTACGACGCCTATTTCTCCATCCACTCCAACCTGTCGTTCTCCACCAGCCACGGCTTCCCCAAATCGCTGGCAGTGACCAGCACGCGTCCGAGCGAGGGCAAGAGCTCGACCTCGATGGCGCTGGCGGTCGTACTCGGCCGTACCGGCAAGAACGTGCTGCTGATCGATGGCGATCTTCGCTCGCCTTCGATCCACGGCATGCTGGGCATGGCCAACGACAAGGGGTTGAGCAACTATCTGGCGGGTGAGGACGACTGGCAGAGCTTCATTCAGCCGACCGAGCTCAAGAACGTCTCGATCATCTCGACCGGACGCTCGCCCCCGAGCGCGGCCGAGCTGCTCAGCGGCGACCGTCTGGCCACCCTGATCGCGCAGGCCTTGACGCATTACGACAATATCGTGATCGATGCGCCGCCGGTGCTGGGCATGACCGATGCGCCGTTGATCGCCAAGGCGGTCGAAAGCGTGGTCTATGTGGTCGAATCGGTCGGCCCCGCCGTCCGCGGCATCCGCAGCTCGATCCAGCGTCTGGTCATGGCCAATGCGCGCCTGTCCGGCGTGGTGCTGACCAAGGTCGGCGAAGGTTCGATGAACTATGGTTATGGCTATGGTTATGGCTACGGCTATGGCTATGGCTCCGACCGCAAGGACCTTGAGCAGTAAGGAGGGCGGGCCTGTGATCATGGCTGCCACGCCCGCTGCGCGTGCCGCACGCTGGCCTTTGGGGTTTGCAGCGGTGGTGCTGGCCTATTGGGCGTTCGATTACTCGCTGGCGAGCAATATGCGGCGCGCCAATCCGGAAGCCGCCTACCGTGCCCGCCCGACCGATCCGGGGGCTGTCGCAGCAGCGATGAACGACCGTATGGTCGCGCGCAGCACGTTCGAGGCCGATGCCGATGATGCCGCCAACGCCCGGGCCGGCCTGGGCGAGGATCCGCTCAACCGCGTGCTGCTGAGGACGCTAGGCGTGCGCGCCGAGATCACCGGCAGGCAGCAGGACGCCTATCGAGCCATGCAGATGGCAAGCCGCGTTTCCCGCCGCGACAGCATCACCGAACTGTGGCTGGCAGAATACCACCGCCGCAACAACGAACCCGTCAAGGCCCTGGTGCACTACGACGCCGCCATGCTGGTGCGTCCCGATCTGCAAAAGGCACTGTTCCCGCAGATGGTGCCGGCACTGGCGCAAGAGGATTTCCGCGCGGCCGTACGCCCGTATATCGTGCGCAAGGCCAGCTGGACCTATTCCTTTGTTGGGACGGCCGCGTCGTCCAACGGCGATTTGGAAAACACGTATCGGATGATCAACCCGATCACCCGTTCAATGGCAACGGCGGAGTTTCACCCCGCCACCGCGCGTGTCATCCACTGGCTGGCAGAGAAGGGCGATAGCCCGAAGGCACTGGCGCTCGCGAAGGATACAATACCGGATTTCAATGCTCAGCAGTTCAGCGAAACAGGCTGGAACGATGCGACAACGGACCGCCGCATGGGACAACTGGCTTGGTCGTTTAAAGACGATGCGAATTTCAGTGTCTCGATTGAACCCGGCAATCGGCTCGCCATTTCGGCGTCACCGCTTGCCACGGGAGAGGTGGCCACCAGAGACTTCATCGTGAACCCGGGATCGACGTATCGGTTCAGCCATGCGGTTTCGGACGGACCGTCGACTGGCGGAGAACAACTGAAGTGGACCGCCAGTTGCATAACAGGCCGCGCAGCATCTGCCGTGGCACTGGAAAACCAATCAGCCAGGCCTTCGGCTAGCTTCAGCGCAGAGATCAGTGTGTCCCAGAACTGCCATCTACTGCGCCTTACAGCGGTAGTTTTAGGTTCAGATTCAGGGTCTCAGTCCGAGCTGATTCTACATTCCATAAAGCTTTCGACTTAGTTCGGAATATCCAAATTCGGCTTATGAACAAACATACCCCGACTTGTAGTGGGCAAAAGATTGAGGCGGGGGCAAGTCAGCTATGAATATATTGTCAGGCATCTCTCTTGCAGAAGCCGCCGCGACTAAAGCAAATCATCTAAATCTAATTCGTGCCATTGCAGCCACTGCGGTCTTATTATCCCATGCCTGGCCAATTTCATTGGGATACAATTCGGTTGAACCGTTCCAACCGTTAATAGGCTATACTCTCGGTGAGATTGCTGTACTTGTTTTTTTTGCAATATCTGGGTTTTTGATATCAGCGAGCTACGATCGATCTAGATCGCCAAGACGATACGTCATCGCCCGCACGGCAAGACTGATTCCAGGCCTATTTGTATCGGTCGTATTTGTAGCGTTCCTGATTGGACCGTTCGTCACCAGCCTCGGGATTTCTCGGTATCTGACCCATCAGGGCGTATACGAATTCATAATTCGTAACGTAACCTTAATTTGGCCTCAGTTTCAACTCCCGGGGGTATTTGAGGACAACCCCATTCCAAATATCGAAGGGTCGATCTGGACTCTGGCTTATGAAGTGGCTTGTTATGTTGGAGTCTTAGGACTTGGTCTTTTAGGTTTTTTCGACAGACATTTAGTAATAAAAATAGCGTTATCATCGCTAATAGTATGCATAGTATGGTTCCAGATATTAGACATACCTGTGCATGCTAGACTACATGCACTAATAAACTTCTCATTGCCTTTTGTTATCGGAATGGCGTTTTATGTTTGGCGTAAAAATATATTGCTGTCGCCACTTGCAGCAGTGATAATCACAACTGTAGCAATAAGCCTACGGAATCTACCGATTTATCACGCGTTAATGTCTTTCGCGCTCACATATTCTATCTTTACCGTGGCCTATATGCGTTCAACAGTAGCTGAAAAGTACAATCTTTTGGGCGACTATTCCTACGGAATATATATTTACGCGTTTCCGATACAAGGACTGATGGTCCATCTTTTCGGCCCGCTGACGCCGATCGAAAACGTCGCCTTAGCACTTCCCATTACAATTGTGCTCGCTATTGCGTCATGGCACTGGGTAGAGAAGCCGGCTCTCGCCTTGTCCAAACGATTTTAGATTTGCATTGGGTTTGCGAATGCTTGCCGTCGCAAGTGTACGTGTCACATGGGATCACAGGCTGGCTAACCTGGCTCACAGATAACAATCCCAACGGCCGCGATATGCGTATGAGCCTTGCCTGTAACTCAAGCACTGAGCTAACGTTCTAGCGCCGAAGCCGGTAGAAATTCCCACTGGATGGATGAACACCGCTCGGCGTACCCGCCCGCCTTTGTGACGCACGACCAATGGCAGTTTTGTCGAGAGCAAGTGCGATGAACATGGTGGCAAACAGTACGCCGGAGGAGCCGCCATTAAACATTGGCGCCTGCAGGCTGTAGAGACTCAATATTACAGCAGTTAGCATGACAGATGTTGCGATATCTGAAGAATAGCCCTTCGCAACTATCCTAGCATAACTGGTACAACCCAAATAGCAAATGAGTATGTACAATAGCAATCCCGGCAATCCGTAAACGAAGAAGATACCTATCATTCCGATATCTCCTGGAAAAAAGTACGTAATTCCCGAAATAGGCTTATAATTTTCAATGCCGAATGATATTCCAGCGCCGGTAATCAGAAAGTCCCCAATCTTCTGAGAGGCTATATCAATTGAGTTTGTACGGACGGACGCTGATTGGTCACCGAAATACAAAAACGGATTCAATTCCGGGTTTATAATTATCATCATCGATAGAACTATACCCGTCATGAATGCTAAAAAACCTAGCTTTCCTAATGCTTTCGGGTTTTTCCAGACCAAGTACGCTAAGAGCACAGGTATAATCACTACCACAATTGTCCGTGAACCAGTTAAAAACCACCCAACCAAAAACATTATCGCCCACGCGAGGTAGATCATTCGGAAGTCTGAGCGCACCCTCAAAACGGAATATGCGGTGCCATAGACCATAAGCAATGCTGCAGCATGCAAGCGGTCACCTCGCCCAGCATCGTCGGCACTTGCAATCGCGCGGGAAACTCCGCCAGTGCCGACTAAACCAAGGCGCAGCGCCAAACTGGCTGCAACATAGAAAACGACATAAATACAGCAGAGATAAAAGAACCATCGCATCAATCTGCCATAAGTTCGATCTTGAAGGGTAAGGGCAAAAAGGCCGGTAAAGCCAATGCCGACATACTCGCCACCAGAGTTGAACGTGAATGGTACGCCTGAGTTCATTGAGAAAACATACAGCGATGTAAATATTGATAGCAAGCCTGCCACAGATACGAATGCAGGCAGTAGAAGGCCACGCCAAAGACAGATAGCAGCACCCGTCACCGCCAGGGCCGCCGCGACCACAATCGCCCCAAGCCTGACACTTTCACCTGCTGGCCCCATCAAGTCAGCAATAAACGCATAAAAGACGAGGGAAGTCGTTATAGCCGCAAAGGCCAGATAGGCGTTCCCCATTCCGCCGATGGCGAACAAGGAATTCGGCCTGCCAGGAGCCGCCTGGGGTGTATAGCCGCGATAGGGCTGGGTCGTTCCGTACAATGCGTGTTTCCTGAAATTCTAGGCAATGACGCGCGCGGCTTACCATGTGAGCGGCGCACAACGCAAACGTGTCTCGCGCAGGCCTGTCGAAAATGGTTCTGCCCCCATTCGGAGCTTGTCGGATAACCAGCTTTGCGCCTATGCGCCAGCATAACGCCGGACGAAACCGAGCGCTGGCGGGTTGGTAGGGATACCACGTTTGCAATGCAGGGCAGGCACGCGGAGCCTCGACTACCTCATCAATATTCAGGGCCATCTGCAATGAGCGTCTCGCGAAATTCCGCATACAATCTTGTCGGTGCCGCGTTGCCGATCGTGCTCGCGCTGGCGACGGTGCCGGTCTATCTCAATCTCGTGGGGCCGGACCGCTATGGCGTGCTGGCGATCGCGTGGCTGTTGCTGGGCTATTTCGGGCTGTTCGATCTGGGGCTGGGCCGGGCAACGTCGCAGCGGATTGCCGCGCTCAGGGATGCGCCCGCATCGGAGCGCGCGGCAACGTTCTGGACGGCGCTGAGCGTCAATGTGGTGATGGGCGCTGTCGGCGCGCTGCTGTTCTGGCCTGTGTCCTATTACCTGTTCGGCAACTTCTTTCGCGTCGATGAGGCGCTGCGCCCCGAAGTGATTGCGGCAGCCCCGCTGCTGGCGCTGGCGGTGCCGATCGCGACGACGACCGGCGTGCTCACCGGCGCCTTGCAGGGGCGCGAGCGTTTTCTCGAGGTCAATGTGATCTCGGTTCTGTCCACGACCCTGTTCCAGCTGCTACCGCTGGCCGTCGCGTGGCTTTATGGACCGTATCTGCCCGTCGTGCTGCTCTCCGCGCTGGGCGCACGCGTGCTGGCGCTGGGGGTGTTGTGGCTTCGCTGCCAGACCGATCTGGTGCGCGGCCAGCCGGTGCGGCCCGACCGCAAGCTGATCAGGCCGCTGCTCAGCTATGGTGGCTGGGTCATGCTCACCTCGATGATCGGGCCGCTGCTCGTCGTGTCCGACCGGTTCCTGATCGGCGCGATTCTGGGCGCGGTGGTCGTCGGGCATTATGCGGTGGTGTTCCAGCTCGCCGAGCGGATTACCGTTGTGCCACAAGCGCTCACCAACGCGATGTTTCCGCGACTTGCCACCATGACCGGAGAGGACGCGACCCGAATGACCTCTGCTGCCGTGGCAGCGGTGCTTTGCATCATGACGCCCATCATGATGGTGGGCATCTTTATCCTCGACCCTTTCCTGTCACTCTGGGTAGGCGCCGATATCGCTCAGGAAGTCGGCTTTGTCGGCAAGATCCTGCTGATCGGATACTGGGTAAATTCTCTGGCGCTGGTGCCGTATGCGCGTCTGCAAGCGACCGGCCATCCAGACCGTGTGACCAAGGTGCTGATGGCCGAACTGCCAGTTTATCTGCCGGTGCTGTATTATGCAGTCACCACCTTCGGCCTGATCGGCGCAGCCACCACCTTCAGCCTGCGCCTCGCCGTGGATCATGTGCTTCTCTCGCTCGTGGCAGGGCGAATCGCTGCGCCCTGGGCAACGCTTGGCTGCGCAGCCCTGCTGCTGTGCGGCCTGGCAATCTCCGAGCTCGCGACAATTTCGCTGGCCGCCAACCTCGCGATAGGCGCAGTGATGGCGCTGGTCGCCGCAGGCGTTGGCTTGATGATTGCGCCAGACCAGCTCCGCCAGATGATTTCGAGGGTCTTTGCGTGGGCCAGGCAGTCCATCGCCAGCGCCCGATGACGATGCGGCCTGCACTGACGGCCGGGCGCTGATCGTCAGACCGCGCCCGGCGACCTGACGATGTCAGCCAGAAAAAGCCATATAGGACTTTGTCATCCCCATGGATTTTTCCCGAACGATGTTCGATTTCGGGAAGAGCTGACGCATTTCCTTTTCATTGAGCAGCACGACTTCGTCGAACATGCTGCGCGCATAGCCTGGTCCGTTGAACAGGGACAAAGGGGTCAAGGTGCTCATCATCCGGCCTATGGACCGGGGCACCCAGTGAACAATCGGAGACACGAAATGCGGCTCGATCGGGAATGATTGGGCAGGCGTTTGCACTACAAACCGCTTGGCTACGCGATCGATCTCTGCAGCAAGGCCAGCTCGTTCACTCGGCGGCACATGCTCCATCACCGAATTGCAAATGACGAGGTCGAATTCCTTGTCGCCAAACGGAATTTTCTTGCCATCATAAAGCACGATGGCTTCGTGGTCGCTGATGCTGGCGTTGCTTCCCACCGATTGGTGATCCGCAGCAATATTGAGTATGACGAGCTGCTTGGGTTTCAGTATGTGGCCAACCTCTTGCCAGAAATGGATCGACCCACCCAGATCAAGGACTTTGAAGTTTTCGATATCTTCAAAATGTGACTTTATAAGCAGCGCACGAGACGTCCGGAATTTTTGCAAGATCGGCTTTAGGAGTTTGTACCATTTCGACATCGGCCATTTATCTCCATGGAAAGTTGAATTTATCAAACTTTTAAAGCTGACATCGGGCTTGACCATAGTCTGACAGGTCGTTTTTCGTCAAGACTTACTGCATTCGCGATGTCTTTCAGAGTGGTCCTACCCCAGAATGATGGCAGCTTTGCGAACCTCGGCACCGTGGCGGACTTGCAAGGCCCTGCCATCGTTGTATAGCACCGTCGATAAAGCAGGGAGCAGACTGCGGGCGCGACGGCACCGCGCGATCAAAGGGACTTGGCCGAGAGGCGAGGATATCGGACATCGGCACGCACGGCACAACGGGGCATCGACCCGGGGCTTCATGCTTGCCTGCAATGCGAGAGCAAACATTGCGACAAGGAGACGGAAGTGTGGGCACGCTGAGCAACAGAAAAGGCATCATTCTGGCCGGAGGCGCAGGCACCCGCCTGCATCCGCTGACCCGGGCCGCCTCCAAGCAGCTGATGCCGGTCTATGACAAGCCGATGATCTATTACCCGCTCTCCACGCTGATGCTGGCGGGTATCCGCGAGATCATGATCATCACCACCCCGCACGACCAGGCGTCGTTCAAGGCGCTGCTCGGCGATGGCAGTGACTGGGGCATCGAACTGACCTACGCGATCCAGCCCGATCCCGGCGGCTTGGCGCAGGCCTATCACATCGGCGCGGATTTCGTCGGCAGCGATCCGTCGGTGCTCGTGCTCGGCGACAACATCTTCTACGGACATGGGCTGGTCGAACTGCTCACCGCTGCCGATGCGCGCACCGATGGCGCGACCGTGTTCGGCTATCACGTCAGCGATGCCAAGGCCTATGGCGTGGTCTCGTTCGATGCCAACGGCAAGGCCGAGACGATCGAGGAAAAGCCCGCGCAGCCCAAGTCGAACTACGCGGTCACGGGCCTGTATTTCTACGATGGCCGCGCGGTCGAGCTGGCCCGCGACCTCAAGCCCTCGCCCCGCGGCGAGCTCGAGATCACCGATCTCAACCGGATATATCTCGAACAGGGCGATCTTTCGGTCGAGATCATGGGCCGCGGCTATGCCTGGCTCGATACCGGAACGCACGGATCGCTGCTCGATGCGGCGCTGTATGTCCGCGTCACCGAAGAACGTCAGGGCCTGAAGATCTGCTGCCCCGAGGAAATCGCCTGGCGCAACGGATTTATCGACGATGCCCAGCTCGAGAAGATCGCGACGCCATTGCGCAAGAGCGGCTATGGCGACTATCTGCTGCAGCTGCTGGCCAACAAGGGGCAGGTCTGGTGATCATCAATCCCGTCGATATCCCCGGGCCGCTGGTCATCGAACCCAAGGTGTTCGGCGACGAACGCGGGTTCTTCATGGAAAGCTGGAACGCGGCGCAGTTCAAGGACGCCGGGCTCGATCTCAGCTTCGTTCAGGACAACCACAGCCGATCGGCCAAGGGCGTGCTGCGCGGCGTCCACTTCCAGAACCCCAACCCCCAGGGCAAATTGGTGCGCGTCGTCTCGGGCGCCGTCTGGGACGTGGCGGTCGATCTGCGCAAATCCTCGCCTTATTACGGCAAGTGGTTCGGCATCGAGCTGTCTGCTGCCAACAAGCTTATGTTCTGGGTGCCACCAGGCTTTGGCCACGGCTTCCTGACGCTCGAAGACGGGACCGACTTCCTTTACAAGTGCACGTCGGCCTATGATCCTTCGGCCGAACAGTCGCTGTTGTGGAACGACCCTGCCGTCGGCATCGACTGGCCAACGGGCGATATCGAACCGCAGCTGTCGCAAAAGGACCGCAACGGCACCCCGTTCGACCAGATAAGGGCCTATTCATGAAAGTGCTGATCGTCGGCGGCAAAGGCCAGTTGGGCCGGGGGCTTGCCGCAACCGCGCCGGCCGATGCCGACATCGTCAGCCACGACATCGATACGCTCGATATCGCCGATGCCGGCGCGCTGCGTGCCTGCGTTGCAGATGTCCGTCCCGACCTGCTGCTCAACGCTGCAGCCTATACCGCGGTCGACAAGGCCGAGAGCGAGGAAGACGTCGCGCTTGCGGTCAACGGCACGGCGGTTGGCGCGCTGGCCGCAGCCGCGCGCGAATTCGGGGCGCGGCTGGTGCATGTCTCGACCGATTTCGTGTTCGACGGCACGTCAGGCATTCCTTACGCGCCCGGTGCACGGCCCAATCCGGTCAGCGCTTATGGCCGCACCAAGCTGGCGGGCGAACGGGCAGCAGGCGATGACGCGCTGATCGTGCGCACAGCATGGGTCTATGCCCCGACGGGCGGCAATTTCGTCCGCACGATGCTGCGGCTGATGGGCGAGCGGCCAGAGGTGCGGGTGGTCGCCGACCAGATCGGCACGCCGACCTACGCGCCGGGCCTTGCCAGGGCGCTTTGGACGCTGGCGGCCAATGGCGTCACCGGCATCCACCATTACACCGACAGCGGTGCTGCCAGCTGGTACGATTTTGCCGTCGCGATCCAGGAAGAGGCGCTGGCCATAGGACTGCTCGACAAGCCGGTTCCGGTGATCCCGATCGCCACGGCCGATTTCCCGACCCCGGCGCGGCGTCCGCACTATTCGGTGCTCGACAAGAGCTCGACCTTCGCTGCCCTGGGCGCCCCAGCCCCGCACTGGCGCAGCAACCTGCGCGTGATGCTGCGCGAAATCGCCACCAACGGCTGACCCGGTGGCAGCCACGTACAATTTGTAAACGGGGTGTTGAGCACGTTCTGGGGACATGCTAGCGACACAACCATGTTGCAATGCAGCAAAGTTGATGGTCTTCCGCCCAGCGCAGGTGTCTTCTACTCGGCCTAGAGTGACTAAGGATAACAACTGATGGCAAATCTGATTGTAACGGGCGGAGCCGGATTTATCGGCGCCAATTTCGTGCATCGCTGGCGGCGGGTCGCGCCGGGCGATTCGATCGTGGTGCTCGATGCGCTGACCTATGCCGGCAACCGCGCCAATCTGGACGGGCTTGATGGCGTGGAACTGGTCGTCGGCGATATCTGCGATACCGATCTGGTGTCGAAGCTGATCGCCGACCATGCCGTGGATACCATCGTACACTTTGCCGCAGAGAGCCATGTCGACCGTTCGATCACCGGGCCCGATGCGTTCGTGACCACCAACGTCATCGGCACACACAGCCTGCTCAAGGCCGCCAAGACCGCCTGGCTCGACAAGGGCAGCGGCATGCCGCACCGGTTCCACCATGTCTCGACCGACGAGGTCTATGGATCGCTCGGGTTCGATGATCCCGCGTTCAGCGAAACCACAGCCTATGCACCCAATTCGCCTTACTCGGCGTCCAAGGCAGGCTCGGATCATCTGGTGCGCGCCTATCATCACACCTTCGGGCTCGAGACCACGACCAGCAACTGCTCGAACAATTACGGGCCGTACCAGTTTCCCGAGAAGCTGATCCCGCTGTTCGTGCTCAACGCGCTGTCGGGCCGCAGCCTGCCGATCTACGGCGATGGCATGAACGTGCGCGACTGGCTGCATGTCGAGGACCATTGCCTGGGGATTGAATTGATCCTCAAGAACGGCCGCATCGGCGAAGTGTATAACGTGGGCGGCGGGCAGGAACTGCCCAACATCCGCGTGGTCGAGGAAATCTGTGCGGGTGTCGATGCCGCGTTCGCCGCCGATCCGTCGCTGGCTGAGCGCTTCCCCGATGCGCCTGCTGCCAAGGGCCAGCCGACCGCCAGCCTCAAGACCTATGTCGAGGACCGCAAGGGCCACGACCGGCGCTATGCGATCGACGAGACCAAGATCCGCAGCGAGTTGGGCTATGAGCCCGCGCGCGACTTCCCGCAGGGCTTTGCCGAGACGCTTGCCTGGTATCTGGCCAATGAGGGCTGGTGGCAGCCGCTGCTCGAACGCGCAAAGCTGAACAAGGGTTGATGGCGCAGCAGGAGGCAATCGTGACCCAATCCGTCCCCGGTTCGCGCCGCTGCGTCAACATTCTGGGCTGCCGGGGCGTTCCCGCCGCGCATGGCGGGTTCGAGACCTTCGCTGCGCGCCTCGCGCCGTATCTGGTCGAGCACGGCTGGGACGTGACCGTCTATTGCCAGGACGACGTCCAGCCCGGTGCCGACATGGCCATGCATGACGATCACTGGCAGGGCGTCCACCGCCGCCACATCCCGATCGCGCGGTCGGGGCCCGTCGGCACGATCAGCTTCGATCTCAAGGCGACGCGCGACGTGCTGTCGCAGCCCGGGGTCGATCTGGTGCTGGGCTACAACACCGCCGTGTTTGCCGCGCTCAACCGGATCAAGCGCCGCAAGGTGGTGATGAACATGGACGGGATCGAATGGAAGCGCGCCAAATGGTCGGCCGTGGCCAAGGCGTGGTTCTATCTCAACGAGCGCGCCGGATCGTACCTCAGCCAGGTTGCGATCGCCGATCACCCCTCGATCGCAGATCACCTGCGCTCGGCCAGCGGCATCCAGTCGGTGGTGATCCCCTATGGCGCCGATCTGATCACCGGTGCCGATTCCAGCCTGCTCGAGCCCCTCGGGGTGGTTCCCAACCGGTATTTCGTCTCGATCGCGCGGATCGAGCCCGAAAACTCGATCCTAGAGATCGTCGAGGCGTTTTCGCTCAAGCCCCGCAATGCGCGGCTGGTGGTGCTGGGCAAGCTCGAGGACGGCAATGCCTATCACCAGAAGGTCAAGGCCGCTGCCAGCGCCGAAGTCGATTTTCCCGGCGCGATCTATGACGCCGACCGGCTGGCGGCGCTGCGCTTCTACACGCTCGGCTATATGCACGGCCATCAGGTGGGCGGTACTAACCCTTCGCTGGTCGAGGCGCTGGGCGCGGGCAACCCGGTGATCGCGCACAACAACCGCTTCAACCTGTGGACCGCAGGCGAAGGCCAGTTCTATTTTTCGACCGTCGAGGAGTGCGCTGGCCATATGGAGCACCTTCTCGCCGATCCTGCCGCAGCCGACGCCGCACGGGCCGCCGCCCGCGCGCGCTATGCCCGCGATTTCGAATGGGAAAAGGTGCTGGGCCAGTATCGCATGCTGCTCGAAGACGTCGCGGACGGTGCGCCCGTGCGCGATGCCTATTGATGTCCCGGCTGCTGCCATGAGGGCAGGCCCCTTCCCTCCGGCGAAGATCGCCATTGCCATCGTCAACTGGCGCAATGCGGCAGACACGATCGCCTGCCTCGAATCCCTGCACCATCTGGCCGATGACGACGTGATGATCGTGGTCTGCGACAACGGATCGGGCGACGGATCGGTGGACAAGCTCGTCGCCTGGGCAAACGGGACGCTTGCTGGGTGGGGCCGGAGTTTTCGGCTGTGGCAGGATGGCGAACTGCCTGCCGCGCCGCCACGCGATTATCTCAACATCATCGCCGGCGCACAGAACCTGGGCTTTGCCGGGGGCAACAATCTGTGCATCCGGCTGGCGCTTGCCGATCCTGGCATCGAGGGCGTGTGGCTGCTCAACAACGATACCGAGGTGCTGCCCGGATCGCTGGCCGCCTTGCGCGCGCGCATGGCCGAGGATGCGCGAATCGGTATCTGCGGGTCCACCCTGGTCTATCATCACGACAAGACCACGGTGCAGGCGGTGGCGGGCCGCTACGACATTGCGCGCGGTGCGGGCGGCGAAATCGGCCAGGGATCGACGCTTGCAACATTGCCGCCGCGTGGCCAGGTCGAGGCCGAGATGTCCTATCCCCCCGGCGCCTCGATGCTGGCCTCGCGCCAATTCATCGATTCGGTCGGGCTGATGGAGGAGAGCTATTTCCTCTATTTCGAGGAGCTCGACTGGACGTTGCGCGGCAAGCCCGACTTTACCGTGGGCTGGGCGCCGGAATCGGTGGTGTTCCACAAGGAGGGCGGCTCGATCGGTACCGATGGCCGCAGTCGGCCAAGTGACCTGTCGCTCTATTACAACCTCGTCAACCGGCTGCGTATCGCCCGGCGCTTTGCGCCCGGTTCGGTGCCGGTCAATGTCGCCCGGCTGGGTGCGATTGCGATGAAATATCTGCTGAGCGGTGACCGGCGCGCAGCGCGCATCGCCCTGCATGCGCTTGGCGATTTTTTCGGCGGTCGCTATCGCACCGGCGCCTGGCTTTCGGCCAACCGCGCCGCCCCAGCCCAGAACGGGACACGCTGAACCGATGACCTCCTCCGCCTCAAGCTCCAAGCCTGCCATCGCGATCATCGAGACGATCGGCTCGCATGGCGGCATGCATTATTACACCGACAATCAGGCGCACGCGCTGGTGAACCAGGGCCATGCCACGACCCTGTATTCGCTGCCAGCATCGACCGATGCGGGCGCGCGCTACAGGAAAGTCGACACGTTCAAGGCGATCTACGGCTCCGATCCCAAGGCGATTCGCGGGCTGCGCCTGATCCGCGACCTGACCACATCCTTGCAGTCGGCCAGGGCATCGGGTGCCAAGGTCTGCATCTTCCATCTGTTCAAGATGGATGTCTTCGAACTGTACGCGGTTCGGCTGTGCAAGCTGCTGGGCATGAAATCGATGGCGATCGTCCACGATGTGGCGCGACTCGATCAGGCCAATGACCGGCCGCAGCTGGCGCGCATCGCGGCTGCCTGCGACCTGCTGATCACCCATAACGGCTTTTCGCAAAACGCGCTGCTGGCGGCGCTGGATGGCGCACCGGCCAGGGTGACCGTGATCCCTTCGGGCAATTACATGGCCCAGTTCCCCGATCCGCCCTCCAGGGCGCAGGCCCGCGATCGGCTGGGTCTGCCGCACGACAGGCTGATCATCCTGTTCTTCGGCAATCCGCGCCGCGAAAAGGGGCTGCACGTGCTGCTCGAAGCGATGGTGGCGCATCGCGACGACGCGCGGCTGCTGTTGCTCGTCGCCGGCAAGATGAAGCCGGAGGAAGAGGCGGAATATCGCACGTTCGTCCGCGATCACGGGCTGGATGCGCAGGTTCGGTTCGACATCGGCCATGTCGATGATGCCGATGTGCCTTCCTATTATCGCGCGCCCGACATCGTGGCCCTGCCCTATCTGCGGATTTACGAAAGCGCGGTGGCGTTGATGGCGATGAGCCTTGAGCGGCCAGTCCTGGCCAGCGACCTGCCGCCGATGCGGGATGTCATCGGCGATGATGCGCGCGGCTTGCTTTTTGCGGCAAGTGATGCGCAATCGCTGTCATCACGGATCGGCGAACTGGTGGCTGATCCTGCCCGGCTTGCTTCATTGGCGGAACGCGCGGCGCATTATGCCGCGCATGACCGCCATTGGGATGTGACTGGCAGGATGCTATCTGCCGCCGCTGAATCATTTTGACCCGTTTGCGGGTGCAGCAGACCCCCCAGGGAGGACTTATGAAGGCACTTATCACTGGCGTTACCGGGCAGGACGGCGCCTATCTGGCGGAAAATCTGCTGGGCCGCGGCTATACCGTCTATGGCACCTATCGCCGGACCAGCTCGGTCAACTTCTGGCGCCTGGAAGAGCTGGGAGTCGACAAGCACCCCGATCTGCATCTGGTCGAATACGACCTCACCGATCAGGGCTCGGCCATCCGCCTGCTCGAAAGCACCGGTGTCACCGAGGTCTACAATCTTGCCGCGCAAAGCTTCGTCGGCGTCTCGTTCGACCAGCCGATGACCACCGGCGCGATCACCGGGCTTGGGGTCACCAATCTGCTCGAGGCGATCCGCATCGTGAACCCCAAGATCCGCTTCTACCAGGCGTCGACCTCGGAGATGTTCGGCAAGGTGCAGGCGATCCCGCAGGCAGAAGATACCCCGTTCTATCCGCGCAGCCCCTATGGCGTCGCCAAGCTGTACGCGCACTGGATGACGATCAACTATCGCGAGAGCTATGGCCTTTTCGGTACCAGCGGCATCCTGTTCAACCATGAATCGCCACTGCGCGGCCGCGAGTTCGTGACCCGCAAGATTACCGATACCGTCGCCAAGATCCATCTGGGCCAGACCGACGTGCTCGAACTGGGCAACATCGATGCCAAGCGCGACTGGGGTTTTGCCCGCGATTATGTCGAGGGCATGCGCCTGATGCTGCAACATGACGAACCGGAGACCTTCGTGCTCGCCACGAACCGAACCGTCACCGTGCGCGATTTCGTCACGCTGGCGTTCGCCGAAACCGGTGTTTCGATCGAGTGGAGCGGCAAGGACGAGAACGAGGTCGGCACCGATCCTGCCACCGGCCGCCAGCTGGTGCGGATCAATCCGCGCTATTATCGCCCGGCCGAGGTTGATCTGCTGATCGGGGACGCAGGCAAGGCCGAGCGCCTGCTCGGCTGGAAGAGCAGCACCCCGCTCGAGGAGCTGTGCCGCCTGATGGTGGCTGCGGACATCGAGCGCAACACGCGGGGCGCGTCTTTCTGATGCGGGTTCTCGTAACCGGCGCTGACGGCTTTACCGGCACCTATCTGGTGGCGGAATTGCGCGCGCGCGGTTGCGAGCCGATTGCATTTACAAGCGACATCACCGACGCTGCGGCGGTCGATGCGGAAGTGGCACGGGTGCGGCCCGACCGGGTTATCCACCTTGCCGCGATCGCGTTCGTCGGTTCCAATGCGGTCGATCCCTTCTATCAGGTCAACCAGCTCGGCACCTATCACCTGCTCGATGCCCTCGCCCGGCATGCGCCCCAAGCGCACGCGCTCATCGCCAGCAGCGCCAATATCTACGGCAACGCGACGGGCGGCTATCTCGACGAAGCGACCCCACCCAATCCTGCCAACCATTATGCGGTCAGCAAATGGGCGATGGAGCTGGGCGCCAGAATATGGGCCGACCGGCTGCACACGACGATCGTTAGGCCCTTCAACTATACCGGGGTCGGACAGGAGGAGCAGTATCTGATCCCCAAGATCGTCGCGCATTTCCGCAGGCGTGATCCGGTGATCACGCTGGGCAACATCGATGTCAGCCGCGATTTCGGCGATGTCCGCTCAGTGGTTGACGCCTATGCCGGACTCAGCCTCGCGCCACCTGCGGCGCCGGTGGTCAATGTCGCCACCGGCAAGGTGTGGAACATCCGCCAGATCATCGCGATGGCGACACGGCTGACCGGTCACGAGATTCGGGTCGAGACCAACCCGGCATTCATGCGGCCCAACGAGGTCGAGATCCTGGCAGGCGACGCCGGACTGCTCCACGCGCTGCTCCCCGACTGGCAACCGCGCAGCCTGGAACAGACATTGGAGTGGATGCTGAAGCTATGATACCAATCCTTAAAGCACCTATTTGGGGTAGTTGATGACACAGGCCAATACCATCGATCCATCCCGAATGGATTATCACAAGCATATCCGCGAGGAGATCATACCACTGGTGCCTAACGGCGGTGGCACGCTGCTCGATGTCGGTGGCGGGGTTGGCGCGACGGCGGTGCGACTCAAGCAGCTCGGCAAGGCAGACCGGGTCGGCGTGATCGACCTGATCGATTCGACCATCGAGGGTGTGACCAAGGACTTCAGCTACAGCGGCAACATCGAGCAGCCGGAGTTCCTTGATTCGGTGCTGGCAGCCGAAGGGCCTTTCCAAACGATCCTGTGCCTCGACGTGCTCGAGCATCTGGTCGATCCCTGGAAGATCGTGGCCCGGCTTCACAAAGCACTGGTCCCAGGCGGCGTCATCGTCGCCAGCGTACCCAATGTAAGGCATTATTCCGCCTTTCTCCCGCTGGCATTCCGCAACAGCTGGGATCTGGCCGATGACGGCATTCTCGACCGTACCCATCTGCGCTTCTTTGTGCGCAATACCGCCATCGAACTGATGACCTGCTCGGGTCTGAAGCTCGAGGAGATACGGGGCAACGCTCCTGGCGGGACAAAGGTCAAGCTCGCCCGCGCGCTCAGCTTCGGCGCGCTGAACAGCTTCACCAACCTGCAATACCTTATCCGGGTCAGACGCACCGATTGATCGGAGCCCGCGACTCAGGTCTCGGGAAAATCTGGGGAGCCGGGAAATCAACGGTCTGCCGTAGCTTTGGGGATGCGACGGCCCGTGCCTGCGCACCGCCAGGCGTAGTATGGGCCGATCCCGGTCTGTTGTGCAATGCAGCAGAATGCTGTATTGGAGTCCCAACGGGCGCGCCATGATCTGATTCATCGGAGCTAAAACCATAATATGCGTACAGCCAAGACCCCAGCGCTGGTCACGCCTGCGTCCCTTACCGGGCAGGACCTTGATCCCTCTCCGATCCAGACCGGCAACTCCGGGCACGTGGATTTCGATACCCTGGTGCGACTCGATGGGCTCAAGGGCCGCAAGCGGTTGCGCGGGCTGCTTTCGCTGCTCTCGATCACGACCGACGTCGCCTCGATCCTGACCGGATTTTTTCTGGCGAGCCTGGTGTATCTGGGCGATCTGGACAACGAGCACGCGACCAACATGGTGGCGATCTCGATCCCGCTGTTCCTGATGTTTTCGCTCAACAACAACGCGCACAACACCCGCAAGGTCAGCAATCTCGCGGCGGGAATCGCTTCGGCCGCAGGCGCGCTTCTGCTTGCCGCCGGTTGCCTGTTGCTGATCGCTTTCTTCATGAAGATCGGCGCTGAATTCTCGCGCGGCGTGTTCTTTCTGGGGGTCGCCTTCAGCCTGATCACGATCGTCATCACCCGCACGATTACGCGCGCCGTGTTCCGCAAGCGGATCGACGAGGGCGCCTATGCGATCCTTTGCATTTATGATGGCGTCCCGCTGTCTGCCAACGCAGGTCCGGGCGCTATCGAGGCGCGCGCGATGGGGCTTCACCCCGATCTGGCGAGCGCTGTCGGGGTCAACCGCCTGGGCACCCTCGCCAAGGGCATGGACCGAGTCGTCATTCATTGTGCCCCCCAGGCCCGCGCAGCGTGGGCGATGGCCTTGAAAACGCTCGATGTGCGCTGCGAAATCGTCGTTCCCGAGCTCGACGAATTTGGTGCGCTCAGCATTTCGGAGCGTTCCGGGCACACCAGCCTGCTGCTCAACAGCGGGCGGCTCGCCTGGAATCACCAGATGATGAAGCGCGCGTTCGATCTGGCGATATCGCTCGCAACGCTTCCTCTCCTGCTCCCGTTCTTCGCTTTGGTGGGCATCGCGATCAAGCTGGACAGCCGTGGTCCGGTGTTCTTCCGGCAGGAACGAATCGGGCTGGGCAATCGTCCGTTCATGATCTGGAAGTTCCGGTCGATGCGGACCGAAGCGTGCGACGCCAATGGCAACCGTTCGACATCGCGGGATGATGACCGCATCACCCGGGTGGGTCGTATCCTCCGGAAGACCAGCATCGACGAACTGCCGCAGATCCTGAACGTCATCAGCGGTGACATGAGCCTGGTTGGCCCGCGTCCGCATGCCTTGGGATCACGCGCGGAGAACGCCTTGTTCTGGGATATCGACCAGCGTTACTGGCAGCGCCATGTGGTCAAACCGGGTCTGACCGGCCTTGCGCAGATCCGTGGTTTTCGCGGTGCGACCGAGCAAAAGCGGGATTTGACCATGCGTCTGCAGTCCGATCTCGAATACGTTTCGCACTGGAGCCTGCTGTCGGACATCCGCATCCTGATCAGCACCGCGATGGTGGTGTTTCACAAGAACGCATTCTGATTGGCTTGAGCGTCGGCCTGATTGGCTTGAGCGTCGGCAAGCCGCCGCTCAGCCCGGAGGGGATGCCTTGGGCTTGCTGGCGGCTTTGAGCGTTTCAGCGATCCGTTTGACGTCCTGCGAACGCCCCTTGGGCACGATCATGACATGCGAGCCATTGGCGATGACGATCAGGTCGCTGATCCCTGACGCCGTCACGGTGATGCCGTCGGCGTAGATGAAGCTGTTCTGGCTATCCAGCGCGATGACGTCGCCCGACACCGTGTTGCCATCGTCGTCCGATACGCCGATCTGAGCCAGTGCATCCCAGCTGCCGACGTCGGACCAGCCACACGACACCGGCACGATGCCGACGCGGGTGGCGCGTTCCATGACTGCATAATCGATCGAATCGGAAGGACAGGCCGCAAACCGGCCGGGCTCTGGCCGAATCAGCCGTTCATTCAGAGCGACGCCGTCGAGCGCGTGGTGCACCGCACGGCAGATATCGGGCGCATGTTTCTCCAGTTCTTCGAGATAGCGATCGGCGCGCAGCATAAAGATGCCTGCATTCCAGCAATGCTCGCCCTCGGCCAGCATGGCTTCGGCCTTTTCGCGCACGGGCTTTTCAATGAACCGATCGACCGCCCAGACACCGGGCGCCTCGTCCAGAGGCTTGCCCATGCGGATATAGCCGAACCCGGTCTCCGGGCCCGTCGGGTTGATGCCGAAGGTGACCAGCCAGCCTTGCTGGGCCGCCGGCAATGCCGTGTCGATGGCTGCGAGAAACGCAGGAATGTCTGCGATGACATGGTCGCTCGGCATGACCAGCATCACCGCCTCGCTGCCCCCTGCCGCGACGGCGGCAAGCGCTATGGCGGGCGCGGTGTTGCGGGCCACCGGTTCCAGGATGATCCGGGCATCGGCCAGCGCTGCGTCGCTGATTTCCGCTTCCATCAGCGCCGTGTGCCGTTCCGCGCCGATGATCAGCGCGGGGCCGAACCGGCTTGCATCGATCGCGCGGGCCAGCGTGTCGGCAAACATCGACCTGTCCGATACCAGCGACAGGAACTGCTTCGGCCGCTGCTCGACCGACAGCGGCCACAGCCGGGTGCCTGAACCTCCGGACAGAATGACAGGGATGATATGGGTCATGCGGGTTGTTCGGTCCTAGCTTGCACGGGCAATCAGTAAACGGGCGCCACTGCTGGCTTCGACATGGGCACCCGGATCGATAGCGAGGCATTCGCCCGCCGCAGCGGTGACCAGGCCATCTGCTGTTTCCACGGACACATCCCCTTCGATCGGGATAATGGTCAACGGCCCGGTACCGGCCAGTTGCATCCCGGCATCTCCGGTCAGAGCCAGCCGAAACCAGGGGCCATCGACGAGTATCCGGTCTTCGCCAAAATCGACCCGCTGGTGCAGGGCGCTGCTGTACGGCACGGCCCTGGCCACCGGAATGCCGTCATCGAGGTGCAGTTCACGCGGCCGACCGTAATCGAACAGCCTGAAGGTCACATCGGCGTTCTGCTGAATCTCGATCAGGCTGATTCCTGCCCCGATCGCATGCACCGTGCCTGCCGGTATGTAGAAAAAATCGCCGCGCTGCACAGGCTTCCAATCGACCAGGCCTTCGATGCTTCCGTCGGTAGCGGCGGCACGCAGTTCCTCGTGCGACAGCTCCCGAACCGTGCCGATCCCCAGCACGGCGTCCGGTTCGGCGTCGATCACCAGCCAGCATTCCTCTTTTCCGCCAGGCAGCCCGAGAGACCGCGCCTGAGTCTCGTTGGGATGCACCTGGATAGAAAGCTTGGCGCTCGTGAACAGATATTTGACCATCAGCGCGAGCGCGGGTCCGCTTGGTGGCTCGAACCATATCTCGCCGACCTTGTCTGCACCGCGATTGACGAACGGTGCCGGCAGGTCGGCCCGGCCCCAGGGTTTCGCGATCTGGCGCGTCGCGAGCTTCATCGACGTTCCTGTTTGATGCGCTGCATGTCTGCCCGGCAGACGGCATCGTACACGGCCAGCTGGTCCCTGCGTGCACTCATGGCTGCGCAAGTCGTGCCACCGATCAATGTGTGTAACGGGTTAAGCATGAAAGCAAATTTCCCAAGGTGTAAGGAAAAAGGACCACCGGGTTTGCGGGGAATACAGCACGGCAGGCACTAACGGAAAATTTCACCATACTCAATTGGCTAAGTGCGCGTTCGGCGGGCCGGACCGGGCCGTTTCTGCGGTCCGCAAATGCTGGCATTGCGCAGACCAGCGCACATTCCACGTCCGTTACATACGCGCCGCAAAGCACGGGGCTGAAGCTCAATCGCGCAGGAAGATCGCCTCGATCGGCAGGCCGAACAGATCGGCAATGCGGAAGGCCAGCGGCAGCGATGGATCGTATTTGCCGGTCTCGATCGCGTTGATGCTCTGCCGCGAGATCGCCAGCGCATCGGCCAGATCGCCCTGCGTCCAGTCACGCTCGGCGCGCAGCACCTTGAGCCGGTTCTTCATCAGCACGGCCCCCGGTCGCCAAAGGCAAAGCGGTTGACCAGTTGCCCCAACGCCAGGCCAATGCACCACATCGGGAAGACGAAGAACACGGCAAGCTTGGGCACCTGCGGCGAATAAAGCTCGAGCACGCCCCACACGCTGGTGATCGCCAGCGTAATGCCGGTGGCGACCAGAAACTTGCGGACCTCGAGCATCCGCAGATATTCGTCGTCGAGCTCGATCAGCAACCGTCCCATCGCCCAGAGCCAGCCGAGAGCGGCCATGCCCGGAAGCAATGCCAGCCCAATCGTCAGCGCGCTGGCAGGCGCGTTATCGGGCACCAGCGCGGTGGCGAGCGCAATCGCGCCGACATAGGCGAAAGTGATCGGGATGATACGCCTGCCGTACCTGCGGATCGCCGGATGATGCTTGGCCTGCATTGGTCAACAGCCCCTGCGGCGCGCGCACCGGCCGCGCTGGGTGACCGAGATGACGGCGAGGATCGGTAGCGTGGTGAACAGCGTCTGGGCCGCGCCATCGGAGATCACCTCCAGCACGTTCAACACTGCCAGACCCAGGATGGCAAACGCCCAGCACAGGGCATGAAGATAGGCATTCATGGTCAAGCTCCCTTGATTCGATGTAAAGGAACATTGTCTTTTGGGGCGTATATTGTCAAGTGTCCTTGATAAAAGGTTTGGGGTGCTTGTCGCGCGCCCGTGCCTCTCCCTTGATGGGAGAGGCAGCGAGACTTGGCAGCTTGCTGCCTTAGTCGCAGCGGTAAGGGTGATGGTGTGTCTGGGCTGGGTTGGCGCAATCCGGACAGATCACCCCCACCCAACCCTCCCCCATCAAGGGGGAGGGCTTTTGACGGGAGAGGATAGTGACTCCTTCAACATTCGCCGCTATATCCCGGCGCATGGCGAGCATCCGCACCACCCTTGCGACTACCACCACTCCGGGCAACCGGGGGCGGGCAGGCGCGGGCTGACTTTCGCGATTGCCAGCTGCCCGGGTGCGGGTGGCTCTGGCGTCGGCTCCCCGCATTTCCTCTCACCATCGGCGCTGAAAACATGGCCCCTTTTGGGCTGCGCCGGTTTGTGCCATGGCGCTGCAACGAGCGACAAGAAAGACAGATGATATGTCCCAGCTTCTGAAGATCAGCCTGCCCGATGGTTCGGTGCGCGAAATGCCCGAGGGTTCGACCCCGGCAGATGTCGCCGCCGCGATCGGCCCGGGCCTTGCCAAGGCGGCGATTGCTGCCCGCGTCGATGGCGAGCTGCGCGACATCATGCGCCCGTTCGAGGGCGATGCGCAACTGGCGCTGGTCACCGCGCGCGACGAGGCCGATGCGCTCGAGCTGGCGCGGCACGATTTTGCGCATGTGCTGGCCGAAGCGGTGCAGAGCCTGTTCCCGGGAACGCAGATCACCTTCGGCCCTTCGACCGACGACGGTTTCTATTACGATTTCGCGCCTGCCGAGCGCCCGTTCACCGACGAGGACCTGCCCGCGATCGAGGCCGAGATGCGCCGCATCATCGCCGCCGATCTGCCGCTGGTGCGCGAGGTGTGGAGCCGCAGCGACCTGATCGCGCGCTGGCAGGCGGCGGGCGAGAGCTTCAAGGCCGAATGGGCCGCCGAGCTTCCCGATGACGAGGAGCTGACGGTGTACTGGTCGGGCGAACCTGGCCGTCCGGGCGCGTGGATGGACATGTGCCGTGGCCCGCATCTGGCTTCCACCGGCAAGCTCGACCCCAATGCGTTCAAGCTGACGCGGGTATCGGGCGCGTACTGGCGCGGCGACCAGCGTAACCCGCAATTGTCGCGCATCTATGGCACTGGATGGCTCAACAAGAAGCAGCTCGACGCGCATCTGGTGCGGCTCGAGGAAGCCGCCAAGCGCGACCACCGCAAGATCGGCGCGGAGATGGACCTGTTCCACCTCCAGGCCGAAGCGCACGGGTCGGTGTTCTGGCACCCGCGCGGGTTTGTAATCTATCGCGCGCTCGAGGCCTATATGCGCCGCCGGCTCGATGCCGCCGGTTATCTGGAAGTAAAAACCCCGCAGGTGATGGACGCGCGCCAGTGGGAGCAGTCCGGGCACTGGGGCAAGTACCGCGAAAACATGTTCGTGATCCCCGACGAGGTCCCCAACACCGAGGACGAGGGACCGGTGGTGTCGAACGATGCCGCGTGGATGGCCTTGAAGCCGATGAACTGCCCGGCGCACGTGCTGATCTTCCGCCAGGGCATCAAGAGCTATCGCGATCTCCCCTTGCGGCTTGCCGAGATGGGCTGCTGCCACCGCAACGAGCCGCACGGCGCGCTGCACGGGCTGATGCGGGTGCGGCAGTTCACGCAGGACGATGCGCATATCTTCTGCCGCGAGGACCAGTTGGTCGACGAGATTGCCAAGTTCTGCGACCTGCTCGATGTCGTCTACAAGGACCTGGGCTTTGGCGACTATGCCATCAAGCTGGCGCTGCGCCCCGAAAACCGCTTCGGCACCGATGAAATGTGGGACTGGTCCGAACAGTCGATGCGCGATGCGGTCGCCGCCACGGGGCGCAACACGCCCGAATGGGGCTGGGAAGAGCTGCCCGGCGAAGGCGCGTTCTATGCGCCCAAGCTCGAGTTCCACCTGACCGACGCGATCGGGCGGACCTGGCAGGTCGGCACGATCCAGACCGATACCGTGCTGCCCGAGCGGCTCGATGCCAGCTACATCGCCGAGGATGGCAACCGCCACCGCCCGATCATGCTCCACCGCGCGATCCTGGGCAGCTACGAACGCTTCATCGGCATCCTGATCGAGCATTATGCGGGCAAGTTCCCGCTGTGGCTCGCGCCGGTGCAGGCGGTGGTCGCGACCATCGTCTCGGACGCCGACGATTATGCGCATGAAGTGGTCGCCGCGCTGCAGGCGGCGGGCATCCGCGTCGAGACCGATACGCGCAACGAGAAGATCAACTACAAGGTGCGCGAGCACTCGGTCGGCCGCGTCCCCAACATCCTGGTCGTCGGCAAACAGGAGGCCGAAAAGCGCACCGTGGCGCTGCGCCGCCTTGGTGAGCAGCAACAGCAGTTCCTCTCGCTCGACGAAGTGGTGGCGATGCTGAAGGACGAAGCGCTGCCGCCCGATCTCAAGGGCTGACCGCCGGCACCACCCGAACGCACAAAGCCCCCTGCTGCATAACGCCGCAGGGGGCTTTTTTGTATGCGTCGCCCGGATCGCGCAAAGAAAAAGGCGCGGTGACCAAAGCCACCGCGCCCTCGTCTTTAGGCGGTTATGCCTGTGCGATCAGAACACGATCCGCGCACCGAAGCGGATCGCCCACAGCGAACCGTTGAGGTTAACCGCCTCGTTGGGTGCCTGGAAGGTGGTGCCCGACCGGTTGGAATACTGGTACTGCGTGCAAGGCGCGTTGCCGCAGGTCACGTTCACCAGCGTGCCCAGATACGGGAAGCCGACCTGGCGGATGGTGCCCCAATCCGAGTCGATCAGGTTGAGCACATTTTCCATGTCCATCGACAGTTCGATCTTGCCACCAAACACGAACGGCACTTCCTGACGGACCGCGAGATCGAGCTTGTTGAAGCGCGGGCTCTTGCCGATGTTCTTGGGTGCAATCGAGCCCTGGTGCTTGTTCAGCGGCGAGTTCTGAACGAAGTTTTGGAAGCCCGCAAAGTCGAAGCCCGGCGCATAGGTCACCAGCGGATCGGCGGTCGGCGACGATACGTTAGGCACGTACATGCTGTAACGCGTGTTGCTGCCGGTCACGCCGAAGACGCTCGAACGGTTGTTGCCCGAGGCTTGGTCTGCGAAGGTGTAGCTGTACCGCTGGCCCGAAAGGCTGTTGAAGAACAGCTCGAAGCGGGTGGTGTTGTCCCCGAACAGCTGCGCATCATAACCTGCCGTCAGACGGAAGGCATCGTCACGCTGGTAGTTCGACGTACCATAAGCTGCGAAGTTGGGATCAATCACCGCCGTGTTGGTGTAGTTCGAGAACGCCACCGACGAGGTGCCGGGGTTGGTGTCCTTGGCGCGCTGGTAGGTGTAGGCGCCCGCGAGGCGGAAGCCGTTGTTCCAGCGCTTGTCGAACCGGCCAACGATGTTCCAGCTGTAACCCTGGTCGGTATTTGTCAGCAGGATGTCGGTGTTGGTGGTCGTACCCTGACCAGGCAGCACGCTGTAGCGCGGGCGACCATCGGGCAAGGTACCGGTGACGACCGAACGCAGATCGGTCCACTCAAGACCATCCTTCACCCTCGACCAGACCACATCGGCACCAAAGTTCCAGTCGTCACCCAGGAAGCCCAGGTTGGCGATATAGTCGAAGCTGCCCGAAACGCGCCACTGCGAGGGCACCTTGAAGTTCGGGTCGAGTGCGTTGGTCGGCGATGCGGCGGTACCGGTGGTGCGGACCGCAGCAAGCAGTTCGGCCGGAACGCCCGTGCCGCCAGACACGCCGTTGAGCGTGGCCGCGCCAATGGCATTCTGCTGCGCCGCAGTAAGACCGCCCACACCGCTGATCGTGAAGGTATCGGCTGCACCGCCCACACCCGGAACACGACGCACCTGAACGCGGCCCAGCGTCGGACCAGGGTTCGAATAGCTGTTCGAAATCCAGACGTTCGGGCTGCCGCCACCAAACAGACCAGCCGAACCGCGCATGGTCAGGCGGTCGGTCGGCTTGTAGTTGAAGCCAAAGCGCGGCTGGAACAGCTGGCGACCATTCAGGCTTTCTGCGTTGGTAAAGCCGAAACGGTTGAAGAACGCATCGTTGACGAACGGACGGTCAGGCGTGTCGAACAGGTCCCAGCGGAAACCGGCGGTCACCACCAGCGTGTCGGATACGTCGATCGTATCCTGCATGCCGAAGGTCCAGCTGTTGTTTTCGAACAGCGCGGTCACGGTGTCGATTCCACCGCGCAGTGGCACAGCAATATCGAGTTCGTTGGCACGACGGTTCTGCAGATCGGCAACCGAGTCGAAATACCATGCACCCGAAACGCGCTGTGCGAACAGGTTGCGGATGTCCTGCGTGCGGCGCTCGGCGATCATCTTCACCGTATGGTTGGCGAGCTGCAGCGTCGCCTGGAACTCGATGTTCAGCGACTGCGATTCCAGTTCGTTGGCCTGACGGCTGATGTCCGGGCCGAAGGTCAACTGACGGCTGCCGGGCGTGCAGGCGAGCGCCGCCTGGACTGGGGTCTGCGTTCCGACCGGTCCGGGTGCTACCGGGTCAAGACAGGTGCGGAACTCGCCGAAGCTGGTGTCACCGAACGGCTGCTGCAGGCGGACATAGTCTGCATAGGAAACACGCAGCTGGGTCGAGAAACTGTCGGTCCACTGATCGTTCAACTGGAAAACGCCGAAGTGGTTCTCAGCACCCTGGTTGTAGTTGTTCGACTGCAGCGAGAAGTTCGGGTTGGTTGCATTGAGCGCGCCGATGGCAGTCTGGCCAGCGAGGATATTGCCCTTGTTATAGATATAGGTAACCGCAGCACGGTGACCGTCGGCAATGTTCCAGTCGATCTTGGCGACGACCTTGTCGTCCTTTTCAACCACCCCATCGGCCGCGCCGAGCGTATCGAAGTTATATACGCTGGTACCGATCTGCTGAATCTGCGAGATCTGGGCATCGGTGATGCCAAGTGCGGCCGGCGAAATCGCCGAAGGCACCGATTCGCGGGTCCGTTCATAGGTGACTGCGAAGAACAATTTGTCCTTGATGATCGGGCCGGTGATCTGCGCGGTGTAGATCTTCGATTCGAACGCGCCGGTGCGGGTCACGCCGCGCGCCTTGTCGCCGCGCAGCTTGTCGTCGCTGTAGTAGAAGCCGACGAGGCCGCCAAAGTCGTTCGTTCCCGACTTGAGCTGGGTGTTGATCGCACCGCCCTGGAAGAAGCCCTGCTGAATATCGACAGGAGCGACTTCGACCGAGAATTCACCGATCGCATCGAGCGGAACCGGACCACGGGTCGACACCAGGCCGCCGGCTTCGAGGCCGAAGGGATCGCCGAAGGCCACGCCATCGACGGTGAAGCGGTTGAAGCGGTTGTTCTGTCCTGCGATCGAGATCGCGCCGCCGTTGGTCGGGTCAAGGTTCACGCGCGGGTCGCGAGCGGCGAGGTTACGGATGTCGCGGTTGGCATTCGAGACGCCTGCGATATCGCGCGCGGTCAGAACCGTTCCTGCGCCCGAATCCAGCGTGCGGCCCGTACCGATCGACGATGCCGTCACGACGATGACGGCCTGTGACTGCAGCTCGATGGGAACGCGGAAAGGCTGGCCTGCCTGCAGGAAGATGTCGGTGACCGACGACTGTTCAAAGCCCGGAGCGTTCACTTCGATGGTGAACGGGCCGCCCAGACGCAGACCCGACGTGCTGAAAGAGCCTGTCGAATCGGTCACGGTCGAAGCGACGGTGCCCGAAGGGGTGTGGATCACCCGGACTTCTGCGCCAGCGAGAGGAGCACCGTCACCGGTGACGGTTCCGCGGACCGAAGAGCTGGTTTCCTGTGCATGCGCTGGAGCCGCCATGACGGTGGCCAGCGAGAGCGCCGCAGCGCTCGCTGCGAGATAATAGCGAATTTGCATGTGTCTTTCCCCAGTTTCTTGCTGCCCTGTCGACACCGGCAGCGATGAAAGCGCTCTCACAATCAAGAGATGAGCGGCGCACTAGTCGGCGCTAAGGACAGAAAAGCGAAAGCTATGTGAAGGATATGTGACATTTATAAGTCGCGATATGACACACTGCAGCATGCAGGCAGTGGCCCCACCTAAGCCTTGGAAAAACATGATTAAATGCTGTGTTGCAGCATTGCTCGCAGCCGGTGCGATCGCCGTGTGATGTCGCCATTCTGACGATTAGTTCGCAACTGCGGCATAAATGACACGCCTTGCGGCGGTGCTCCGGCATCAAGGTCGCCGATCCTGTACGCACCGGCCCGACTCGTGACGACACGCACAAAAAAGGGCGCAGGGGTTGAACCCTGCGCCCTTTTTAGATCATCGCCGCAACCAGTGCCGTCAGGCGGCGTCGCCGCCCGCGCCGACCTTTTCCTTGGCGGCAAACACCTGGATCGGGTCCTTGCGGCCCTCGACCACGTCCTTGTCGACGACGATCTCGGCCACGCCCTTCATCCCGGGCAGCTCGAACATCGTGTCGAGCAGCATCGCCTCGACGATCGAGCGCAGGCCGCGCGCGCCGGTCTTGCGCTCGATGGCCTTCTTGGCGATCGCCTCGAGCGCGTCCTCGGTGAAGCTCAGCTCGACGTCCTCGAGCTCGAACAATTTCTGATACTGCTTGATCAGCGCGTTCTTGGGTTCCTTGAGAATCTGGACCAATGCGGTGATGTCGAGGTCTTCCAGCGTCGCGATGACGGGCAGGCGGCCGACGAATTCGGGGATCAGGCCGAACTTGAGCAGATCCTCAGGCTCGGTCTTGGTCAGCATCTCGCCGGTCTTGCGTTCCTCGGGCGCGGCGACATGCGCGCCAAAGCCGATCGACTTGCCCTGCAGACGATCACCGATGATCTTTTCCAGACCCGCAAACGCCCCGCCGCAGATGAACAGGATGTTGGTGGTGTCGACCTGCAGGAACTCCTGCTGCGGATGCTTGCGACCGCCCTGCGGCGGCACGCTCGCGGTGGTGCCTTCCATCAGCTTGAGCAGCGCCTGCTGAACGCCCTCGCCCGACACGTCGCGGGTGATCGAGGGGTTTTCGGCCTTGCGGCTGATCTTGTCGATCTCGTCGATATAGACGATGCCGCGCTGCGCCTTCTCGACATTATAGTCCGATGCCTGGAGCAGCTTGAGGATGATGTTCTCGACATCCTCGCCGACATAGCCGGCCTCGGTCAGCGTCGTCGCATCGGCCATGGTGAACGGCACGTCGAAGGTCTTCGCCAGCGTCTGCGCGAGCAAAGTCTTGCCGCAGCCGGTGGGGCCGACCAGCAGGATGTTCGACTTGGCGAGTTCGACCTCGCCGCCGCCCTTGCCCGAATGGTTCAGGCGCTTGTAGTGATTGTGCACCGCAACCGACAGCACCCGCTTGGCGCGGTTCTGGCCGATGACGTAATCGTTGAGCACGTCGCAGATTTCCTGCGGGGTGGGCACGCCACCATCCTTCTTGCCGGCCAGGCCAGCCTTGGATTCCTCCCGGATGATGTCGTTGCACAACTCGACGCATTCATCGCAGATGAACACGGTGGGCCCAGCAATCAGCTTGCGCACTTCATGCTGCGATTTTCCGCAGAAAGAGCAGTACAGGGTGCTCTTCGAATCGGAACCGCTCAGCTTGGTCATAGCTCTTCCTTCTGTTCCGGCGCTTGCGTGCCCGGAACGTGACGTTTCAGCCTAGTGCCAAAAACGCAGAATTCAACACGCAACACCCACAATATAGAGGGCGTTGCGTGCCAACCTGTTGCCGCAAAGGCATATCGCCGCCCTGATATAGGTGGCAAAACCTGTTATTTCCCTGAATCATCCGCCGGAGTGGGCCGCTTTTCCATCACATGATCGACCAGGCCAAACTCCTTGGCCTCGTGCGCTTCAAGGAAGGTGTCGCGGTCCATCGCGCGCTCGATGTCTTCCAGCTTCTTGCCCGTGAACTGCACGTAAAGGTCGTTCATCCGCTTGCGAATGCGCAGAATCTCGCGCGCCTGGATCTCGATGTCCGACGCCATGCCGCGCGCGCCGCCCGAAGGCTGGTGCACCATGATCCGCGCGTTCGACAGCGCGGTGCGCATGCCGGGTTCACCCGCAGCGAGCAGGAAGCTGCCCATCGATGCGGCCTGGCCGATGCACACCGTCGCCACGCGGGGCCGGATGTACTGCATGGTATCGTAGATCGCCATGCCCGCCGTCACCACGCCGCCGGGCGAGTTGATGTACATCGAGATATCCTTCTTGGGATTCTCCGATTCGAGGAACAGCAGCTGCGCCACGATCAGCGAGGCCATGTTGTCCTCGACCTCGCCGGTGACGAACACGATACGCTCACGCAGCAGCCGCGAGAAAATGTCAAAGCTGCGCTCTCCGCGGTTCGACTGCTCGATGACAATCGGAACCAAAGCATCGCGGACGGTATCGTACATAAACGGGCCTTCTTTCTGCTCTTGTATATCAGCCGTCTAAATCGGCCTGTTTGTGCAAGAGTTCAAGCCCCGATGGCGGCGCGGTGCTGATTTGGCAGCGGGCCAGCCTTCTCCCTTGATGGGAGAAGGATACGCAGCCTTGCCGTGCCAAGCGCGGCTAGGCGCAGTTGGATGAGGGTGATGGGAAAACGCCAGCGTCGCTGACACCCTCACCCAGCTTCGACTAGGCAGCAAGCTGCCAAGTCTGCCCAACCCTCTCCCATCAAGGGAGAGGGTTGGGCAAAACGTGATGATCAGGCCTTCTTGGCGGCAGCCTTTTTCGGAGCGGCCTTCTTTGCAGTTGGCTTGGCTTCGGCAGTGTCCGCAGCAGGCTCTTCGGTCTTGGCAGCAGCCTTCTTGGCAGGCGCCTTCTTGGCGGGCTTTTCAGCCGCTTCCGGAGCAGCTTCAGCTTCAGGCGCAGCTTCGGCGTCCTTCTTCACCGCTGCCTTTTTGGGAGCGGCCTTCTTGGCCTTGGGCTTTTCGTCGTGCGCGTGGTCATGGTCATGATCGCAATCGGGGCCATGAACATGACCGCCGCTACCACCGACGGCGCCGTCTTCCTCAGCTTCGATCGCAGCTTCGAGCTCTTCGCGGGTCACGGTGCGCTCGGTGATCGTCGCCTTGTCGAACAGGAAATCGACGACCTTGTCTTCATACAGCGGCGCGCGCAGCTGGGCTGCGGCCATCGGGTCCTTCTGGATGTATTCGGCAAAGCGCTGGCGATCTTCCTGGCGATACTGCTGCGCGGCCTGCGCGACCAGCATGCTCATTTCCTGCTGCGAGACTTCCACGCCATTGGTCTGGCCGATCTCGGAAAGCAGCAGGCCAAGGCGCACGCGGCGCACGGCGATCGAGCGATATTCTTCGCGGTCCTTTTCCATCTCGGCCTTTGCGGCTTCGACGTCTTCTTCCTGCGATGCTTCCTGCTGAAGCTGGGCCCAGATCTGCTCGAACTCGGCTTCCACCATCGAGGGGGGAACCTCGAAATCATGAGCAGCTGCGAGCTGATCGAGCAGGCGGCGCTTCATATGGGTGCGGGTCAGGCCACCCAGCTCCTGCTCGAGCTGGCCCTTGATGAGACCGGTGAGCTGCTCGAGGCTTTCGAGGCCGAGCGACTTGGCGAAATCATCGTCAAGCTTGGTTTCGGCAGGCTTCTTTACTTCGCCGACGACGATGTCGAAGGTAGCGTCCTTGCCGGCCAGGTCCTTGGCGCCGTATTCGGCGGGGAAGGTGACCTTGATGACGGCTTCGTCATTGGCCTTCAGCCCGATGAGCTGGTCCTCGAAACCGGGGATCAGCTGGCCCGAACCGATGACGACGGCCATGCCTTCGCCCTTGCCGCCTTCGAACGGAACGCCATCAACCTTGCCTTCGAAGTCGATCAGGACCTGATCGCCTTCCTTGGCCTTGTAGCTCTTGGCGGCGGTTTCATAGCTCTTCTGGCCGTCGGCGATGCGCTGCAGCGCTTCGTTGACGGCTTCATCGCCGGGCTCGACGATCAGGCGCTCGAGCGTGATCGCATCGATCGCGGGAGCAGGAACCTGGGGCAGAACTTCGAGCGACATCGTCACTTGCGCATCGCTGCCCGCGGCGTAATCGTCGTTGAGATCGATCGAGGGCTGGATCGCGGGGCGCAGGCCGTTGTCGCGGATCGCCTTGTCGACGCTTTCCTGGATCGATGCGTTGAGGGCATCGGCATGGATCGATTCGCCGTGCATCTTGCGAATCAGATTGGCGGGCACCTTGCCGGGGCGGAAGCCGGGCATGCGCACCTGCGGCGCAATCTTTTTCACTTCGGCATCCACCCGCGCTTCCAGATCCTTGGCAGCGATGGTGATGGTATAGGCCCGCTTGAGGCCCTCGTTCAGCGTCTCGACAATCTGCATCGGCTTAAACTCTTGTCTTTCCATGTTTTGAAAGGGTAATCGATCCCTTGCCCGGCCATCGGAGCGATGGTGCGGTCGAAGGACCTAAAACCCCCACATCTTGCGATACCAGAACCCAAATCCAGCATATCGGTGACGGATCACCCAAAAGTCGATATGTTATCAACGCGTTCTGTTCGGCGGCGATCCACTTCTGTCCGGACACGCTCTGGTCACAAACGGACACGCCTAATCTTAAAATTGAGCCACATAGTCAACGCGGCCGCTCATGACCAGCCATGAAATGTCTGGCGGCAAAGTTTGAGCAGCGCGGCAGGGCGTCATGCGCAGCGCCTGGCTGGCAGTGCTCGGCAAAGACCCGAACGATTTGCTTGCTCGCCAAATCCTGGCCGCTATAGGCTGCACCCTTCGCGGCTATGGCGAAATTGGTAGACGCACTTGGTTTAGGTCCAAGCGGGAGACCGTGGGGGTTCGAGTCCCTCTAGCCGCACCACACCCCCTCGCATGCACGGACAAACGCGCACCCATCTGCCCGCCCTGGGCCGAGGCCGCCAAGGGCCGCCCGCCTATTGCGCCGTCCAGCCGCCATCGATCGGCAGCGCGATGCCGGTGATCTGGGCGGCAGCATCGCTGCACAGGAACGCTGCAAGCTCGCCGATCTGTTCGGGGGTGACGAACTGGCCCGAGGGCTGCTTGGCGCAGAGCAACTCATTGGATGCCGCCTCGACGCTGATGCCCTTGTCCTGCGCCATCGCCTCGATCTGCTTTTGCACCAGCGGGGTGTGCACCCAGCCCGGGCAGATGGTGTTGCAGGTGATGCCGGTGCCTGCGGTTTCCAGCGCGACCACCTTGCTGATGCCGACCACGCCATGCTTGGCGGCGACATAGGCGACCTTGTTGGCGCTGGCGACAAGGCCATGTGCCGATCCGATGTTGATGATCCGGCCGAAGCCCTTCTTGCGCATGTGCGGCATCGCAGCATGGATCGAGAAGAACGCGCTCGACAGGTTGATCGCGATGATCGCGTGCCATTTTTCGGGAGGAAAGTCCTCAACCGGGGCGGTGTGCTGGATGCCGGCGTTGTTGACCAGGATATCGACCGAACCGAAGCTGCTGACGCACAGATCGACCATCGCCGCGATCTCGTCGGGCTTGGACATGTCGGCGCTGCTGTAGACCGCACTTACGCCATAGTCCGCTTCCAGCCCGGCGCGCTCCTGCTCGATCGCATCGGCATCGCCGAAACCGTTGAGCACCAGATTGGCCCCCTTGGCGGCAAGCACCTTGGCGATGCCCAGACCGATCCCGCTGGTCGATCCGGTAACAATGGCGTTCAGTCCCTTGAGCATCGAAAAAACTCCCTTGTTGACGCGTGGCAGACATCAGGTGTCGGCACGACTCAATCCGCCAGCCCCGACGAGCATCAACCGCCAGCCAGCTCCAATGTTGCACATGCGAACGGAAAAAGACACCGGCGGATCCGGCCTGTGCCAGACCGAATACAGACCAGGCGATCAGGCGGTGAGCAACTCGGCCACAGTCTCGCTGGGACGGCACAGCCTGACCGCATCCTGGGTCACCACGATCGGACGGTTGATCAGGATGGGGTGCGCCATCATTGCATCGACGATCTGCGCGTCGGTGACGCCAGCGTCGTCGAGTCCAAGCTCCTTGACCAATGGTTCCTTGCTGCGCAGCAGCCCGCGGGCACCCTCCCCTGCGCGCGCGATCAGGCTTTCCAGCATGTCGCGCGACGGCGGGGTCTTGAGATATTCGATCACATCAGGCTCGTGCCCCGCCTCGCGGATGGCCGCGAGCACGTTGCGCGAGGTGCCGCAGCGGGGGTTGTGATAGACGGTGAACTGCATCGCCTGCCCCGCCCGAATCAGAACGGCACGTCGTCGTTGAGGTCGTCGTCGAAGCCGCCGCCGGTGCTGCCCCAGCCGCCGCCGGAACCGCCGCCCGATCCGCTGCCCGAGCCGCCACCTGAACCGCTGTCGTTGAAGCCGCGTCCGCCGCCCGAACCGCCACCGCTGCTGCGGCCACCGCCGCCGCCGTAATCACCGCCGCCGCCGCCCATTCCGCCGCCGCTAGGCTTGCCGTCGAGCATGGTCATCACCGCGCCGGGGCCCTGTAGCACGACTTCGGTGGTGTAGCGGTCGTTGCCGTCCTTGTCGGCCCATTTGCGGGTGCGCAGCTGGCCTTCGACATAGATCTTGGAGCCCTTGCGCAGGAAGCGTTCGGCAACGCCGACCAGGCCTTCGCCGAAGATCGCGACGGTGTGCCAGTCGGTGCGTTCCTGCTTTTCGCCGGTGTTGCGATCCTTCCACGATTCGGTGGTGGCCAGCCGCAGATTGGCGACCTTGCCGCCGTTCTGGAAGCTGCGCACTTCCGGGTCGGCGCCCAGATTGCCGATCAGAATGACCTTGTTGACGCTGCCCGACATAGCTTTCCCCGAAAAATAATGAATGGATGGACGAAGGCGCGGCGCGCGGTGGCGCTGGCCAGAAATCGAAGAGCGTTTATAGCCCGATTGCGGTCGCGGTCCAGAAGGTAATGCCCGCTGCAACCCATGCCAGTGCGAACAGATAGGTCAGCATGAAGATCGGCCATTTCCAGCCGTTGGTCTCGCGCCTGGTCACCGCGATCGTCGATATGCACTGCGGCGCGAACACGAACCAGGCGAGGAACGCCAGCGCAGTGGGCAGCGACCAGCGCCCCGCCAAACGCTCGCCCAGCGCCAGTGCCTCGGTCTCCTCGTCGGGCGCATCGATCGCATAGGTGGTCGCCAGCGCCGACACCGCGACCTCGCGCGCCGCCATCGCCGGGATCAGCGCGAGTGCAATATCGCGGCTGAACCCGATCGGCGCGACGACCGGCTCGAGCACGCCTGCGATCCGCCCGGCGGCGGAATAATCGAGCTGGCTCATGCCGCTGCCTTCGGGCGCCTGCGGATAAGTGAGGAGCAGCCACAGGCCGATGGTCACCGCAAAGATGATCGTGCCTGCGCGGCGAAGAAACAACGCGGCGCGCTGCCACAGCCCCAGCGCCAGATCGGTGATCCGAGGCAATTGGTATTTGGGCATTTCCATCAGGAAGCCGCTCGCGCCGCCCTTGGCGACGGTCGAGCGCAGCACCAGGGCTACGACCATCGCGCCGATGATGCCGAAGACATAGAGGCCGAACAGCACGAGCCCCTGCATGCCGATGCCGGGGCCGACGGCGGTGGACGGAATGAAGGCGGCGATGATCACGGTGTAGACCGGCAGCCGCGCCGAACAGGTCATCAGCGGCGCGATCAGGATCGTGGTCAGCCGATCCTTCTCGTCCGAGATGCTGCGGGTCGCCATGATGCCGGGAATCGCGCAGGCGAATGACGACAGCAAAGGAATGAACGAGCGACCCGACAGGCCGACACCTGCCATCATCCGGTCCATGATGAACGCCGCGCGCGCCATGTATCCGGTCGCCTCCATCAGCAGGATGAAGAAGAACAGGATGATGATCTGCGGCAGGAAGACGACCACCGAGCCGACGCCGGCGATGACGCCATCGACGATCATCGATCGGAAGAAGCCTTCCGGGATCGTCGCGCTGGCAAGGTCGCTCAGCGCCGCTGCCGCAGCTTCGAGCCCATCGGCAAAAGGCGTGGCCCAGCTGAACACCGCCTGGAAGATGACGAACAGCAATCCGAACAGGATGATCGGCCCGGCAAAGGGGTGGAGCAGCACACCATCGGCGCGATCGGTCCAGCGGCGGCTGTCGGTCTGCGAAACGATGGCGCTGTTGGCGATATGCTCCGCCCGCCGACGACGCGCGCGCATGTCGGGCTCGCCCAAGGGCGCATGCGGTGCCTGCTTGGCAAGGATCACCGCATCGAGCGCGGCGGCAAGCTCGGTCAGCCCTTTGCGCCGCACCGCGACGGTGGGGATCACCGGCACGCCCAGATCCGCCGCCAGCCGCGCCGCATCGAGCGTCAGCCCGTCGCGTTCGGCAAGATCGACCATGTTGAGCGCCACCACCGTGGGCAGGCCCAGTGCCAGCAGTTCGAGCGCGAACACCAGATGCTGATCGAGATTGGCAGAATCGAGCACGATGATCAGCGCCTCGGGCTGGCGCTCGCCCGCCTGGCACCCCATCACCACGTCGCGGGTGACCGCCTCGTCGGGGCTGGTTGGATCGAGGCTGTAGCTGCCGGGCAGATCGATCAGTTCACCGGGACGGCCATCGGCAAAGGTGAAACGGCCCGACTTGCGTTCGACGGTGACACCGGGATAATTCGCGATCTTCTGGCGCGCGCCGGTCAACGCATTGAACAGCGCGCTTTTGCCGGCATTGGGGTTGCCGACCAGTGCGATCAGCGGCTGGTGGCGGGTCATTCGGCGGCTTCCGGCAGGGCTGCGGGCCCAAATCCTGGCTCGCGCAAGGTGATCGCGCGGGCGTGGACACGGCGGATCGCCACCGTCATCCGGCCGATGCTGAGCGCGATCGGATCGCGCCCGAAAAAGATTCCGCGATGCGAAATGCTTACCGTCGCGCCTTCATCGACTCCCAGCGCACGCAGCCTTTTACCCTCGTCCTGGGGCAATACGCTCCAGTCGATCGCGGCAATTTCCGCGCGCTGGCCGGTGGGGAGCTGGTCAAGAAGCATGATGGTGTTGCGAACCGCTATCAATATCCGTCTGGCTGCGCCAGTTAATTCTTGTGCCGCGCGGACAACGTCGCGCACTTGGCGCGGCTGACCGACTGGGGTACGCCCTCGCTCATGGGGAACAGCACCGCAACGCCGGACGCGATCATCATCGGGGGTGGGCACAATGGCCTGACCTGCGCCTTCTATCTCGCACGGGCGGGCATGAAGGTGCGCATTCTCGAGGCGCGCGCCATTATCGGCGGCGCGGCGGTGACGCAGGAGTTTCACCCCGGCTTTCGCAATTCGGTGGCCAGCTACACCGTCAGCCTGCTGCAGCCCAAGGTGATCACCGACATGGGGCTGGTCGCGCGCGGCTACCGCGTGATCGAGCGCCCGGTATCGAACTTCCTGCCGCTGCCCGGTGGCGATCACCTTCTGCTCGGCGGCGGGCTGGAGCGGACGCAGGCTGAGTTCGCGCGCTTCTCGCAGGCCGATGCCGAGGCGCTCCCGCATTACTACGCGATGCTCGATCGGGTCGCCGATGTGCTGCGCGACCTTGCGCTGCGCCCGCCACCCAATATCGGCGGGGGCGTGGCGGGGCTGGTCGAGGCGCTGACCACCGGGCGGCTGCTCGCCCGGCTGCCGCGCGAGGTGCAGCGCGATATGCTCGACCTGTTCACCAAGTCCGCGCGCGAATTCCTGGCACCCTGGTTCAAGAGCGATCCGGTGCAGGCGGCGTTCGGCTTCGACGCGGTCGTCGGCAATTACGCCAGCCCCGATACGCCCGGCTCGGCCTATGTGCTGCTGCATCACGTTTTCGGCGAGGTCAACGGCAACAAAGGAAGCTGGGGGCATGTCATCGGCGGCATGGGCAGCATCACGCGGATGATGGCCCAAGCCTGCGCCGAGCAGGGCGTCGAGATCAGCCTGAACGCGCCGGTGGATCAGGTGCTGGTCGAGAACGGGCGCGCCACCGGGGTGCGGCTGGCGAGCGGCGAGGAGCTGCGCGCTGCGCGGATCATCGCCAATGTCGGACCGAAGCTGCTTTACGGGCAGATGGTGCCGCGCGACGCGCTTCCGCAAGATTTCGCGCGGCGGATCGATGGCTACGTTTGCGGGTCGGGCAGCTTCCGGATGAATGTCGCGCTCGACCGACTACCGGATTTTTCCGCGCTTCCAGGGGATGGCGAGCATCTGCGCGCGGGCATCGTGATCGCGCCCAGCCTCAACTATATGGACCGCGCGTTCAACGACGCCAAGGCGCACGGCTGGTCGCGCGAACCGATCGTCGAGATGCTGATCCCCTCGATCGTCGATGACAGCCTGGCGCCGCCCGGGCAGCATGTCGCCAGCCTGTTCTGCCAGCAGTTCGATCCCGCGCTCGAATGGACGCCCGAGCAGGAAGCAGCAGCGGCGGATACGATCATCGATACGGTCGAAGCGCACGCGCCGGGTTTCCGCGCGTCGATCCTCGGACGGCAGGTGCTCAGCCCAAGGGGACTTGAGCGCACCTTCGGCCTGATCGGCGGCGACATCTTCCATGGCCGGATGAGCCTCGACCAGCTCTGGGCGGCGCGCCCGGTGCTGGGCCATGCCGATTATCGCGGGCCATTGCAGGGGCTATACATGTGCGGATCGGGCACCCACCCCGGCGGCGGCGTCACCGGCGCGCCGGGGCACAATGCGGCCAGGGTGGTGCTGTCGGACAAGAGGTGGCGGCGGGGATAGTCCTGACCGCCCTTTCTCCTGCCGACCGTTTTCCGGCGAAAGCCGGAGCCCAGGAGCGAGATTGCATTGCAATCGCCCTGGATTCCGGCTTTCGCCGGAAAACGGGTTCGGAACGCTTCAGGTCAGTCCGACGCCGCCAGCCGCGCAGCCGACGCCAGCTTGATGAACGCCCACACCTCGGCATCGAAGCCGGGATCGGCCTGTACCGGCCAATTGGGCATGTCATCGTACATCTTCATCGTGCCAGTCCACATCGCAGGGCTGGCGACATCGGTGAACGGCTTGAGCAGGTCGAACCAGCGCGCGACGAAGCCCGCCGCCGCCTCGCTTGCCGGGTCCATCGGCAGCGCGGCCTTGATCTCGTTGCCCAGATCCTTCCACTGCGCGGCATAGGCCTCGTTATCGAAACCGGGCGTCATCTCGCCCATCTTCTCGGCCCATTCGGCCTGCTCTTCCGGCGTGAAATAGCGGTCGGTCACCGCTTTCCATTGGTCTTGTGACATCGTGGTCGTGTCCTGTTGTTCGGTTCGGATCAGCGAGCAGAAGGTCTCGGCATCGATGGGCTCGCCGCGATCGATGCGTGACTTGACGGAAACGAGCAGCGCCTGCGCCTCGGATATGCGCCGCGCCTGCGTTTCGAGATGGTCGAGCTGGGCGGTGATCAGACCATGCAAGTCGATCTTCCGGTTGGCGGTCAGCCGCTGGATCTGCGCCAGCGTCAGCCCCGCCTTCTTGAGCGACAGGATCAGGTTCAGCCGCTCGAGCGCCGCCGCATCATAATGCCGCCGCCCCGACGCGGTCCGCAACGGCTCCACCAGCCCCCGCGCCTCGTAAAAGCGCAGCGCGCGCGCGGTGAGACCGGTGCGCCGGGTCACGGCAGCAATGTCGAGCGAATCAGCCATCAGCGGCTTATGCCACTTGACGCAGCGTCAGCTTCAAGCGGAATTTTTCGGACCTCTCCCCTCCCGCTTGCGGGAGGGGTGGCCGAAGGCCGGGGTGGGCCTGTCCAAGGATTGAGGGTCGTGCTCCCTGCCCACCCCGGTCCGGCCAGCCGGACCTGCCCCTCCCGCAAGCGGGAGGGGAGAGGCGCTGGTGCCACCACGCCGAACTAACGCTCGATCGCCACAGTCTCGCAGGGCGCAAAGGCGGGTTGCGACACCGCGCAGTAGTATCCAGCCGCACCATCACCCTCGCCGCTGCGGCTAAGTGGCAAGCCACCAAGTCTCGCTGCCTTTCCCATCAAGGGAGAGGCGAAGCAGGGTGCGTCAGAGACACGGAGAGCCGATGTCAGCCGGTCAGAACTTCACGGTCGCCGTGGCGAAGACCTGGCGGGGGTTGCCGTAGAATGCGGTGGCGACGCCCTCGGTGCCCAGCGTGGGGATGAAATTGCCCGCCGCGTTGCGGGTCGGGGTGCCATCGGGTGCGGTGGCGAGGAACTGGTAGCCCGAGGTGATGTACTGCTTGTTGAGGATGTTCCTGGCGTTGACCCCGAAGCTGAAACGATCGGCCTCGTCGCGCCAGATCAGCGCGGCATCCCAGAGCGCATAGCCCTCCTGATCGAGGAACGGGCTTGGCGTTTCGAACTGGAAGGTCTTGCTGCGATAGCTCAGCGTCGTCGATCCGGTGATCATGCCGGAAAACGCCGGAACCGCGCCGGTGAAGGTGCCCGATGCAGTCCATTTGGGCGTGTTCTGGATGCGGCGCAGATCGGCGACGTCGATGTTGCGGGCATCGATGAAGCGCTTGTACTCGCCATCGATGTAACCCAGCGTCGCGTTGAAGCTCAGGAACGATCCGCTGCCGGCAAATTCCTGCGCGAACACGGCGTTGCCTTCGAACTCGATCCCCTTGAACTCCGCCTTGCCGGCATTGGTGGTGACGCCGATGAAGGTGTCGTTGACGCCATCGCCGTTCGAATCGAAGCCTGCCGAGCCTGGCACCTGGACGTTGGTGTAGTCGGCATAGAAACCGGTCACCGCCAGGTTGATCGCGTTGTTGGCGAAGCTGCCCTTCCAACCCAGTTCATAGCTGTCGACGGTTTCGGGCTCGAAGCTGAGGAAATCGAAAATCTCGTCCTCGCTGCGCACGCCGTCGCGGTTGAGATCGGGCGCGGCGGTGGAAAGGCCGCGCGGATCGAAGCCGCCGCCCTTGAAGCCCTGCGAGTAGCTGGCGAAGAACAGGTGATCGGTGTTGGGCTTGAAGCTCAACGACGCGCGCGGGTTGAAATCGGTGAACCGCGCCTGGCCGTTGAAGTTCGAGGTGGTGGCAAGCACGATCGGGTTGCCGCCGAACTCGGCCGAGCGGCCCAATTTGGTCTGGCGCAGGATGGTCGAGTTGCGCTTGTCGACGGTGTAGCGACCACCCAGCGACAGCGAGAGCTGATCGGTGAAATCATAAGTGAAATCGCCGAACACCGACCAGGTGTCGGTGCGGATATCGCCTGCGGTGAACGCGTTGAGGTTCGCCAGCGTGGTGAACAGCAGCACGTCGAACGCGGTCGAGGCCTTGGCATCGAGATAATAGAAACCGACCAGGCCCTTGAGGCGGCTGCCTTCGTAAAGCAGCTGGAATTCCTGGCTAACCTGCTCGTTGCGGTACAAGGCCGGCACGTCGACATCGATCGCGGGCAGCGCGTCGAAGTCGATCGGGGTAAAGCTGTCGTCCTTGCGCCACGCGCTGATCGACCGCAGCGTCAGCGTGTCGGTGAGCTCGGCGGCGATGTTCATCGCCAGACCATAAGCTTCGATGTCCTGCTTGGGATCGTTGAGCCCGGCGCGGGTATCATAGACGTCGCGCAGCACCGGGGTGCCGCTGCGGATGCCGGGGATCAGGCGGTGGCCGTTGCGTGGATCGGACTTGTCGCGGGTGTAGTCGCCCGAGATGCGGATCAGCACCGGCGCGCCATAGCCGCCGAATTCGAGCGTGCCGCGGCCTGCATAGACATCGCGGTTGTAGTTTTCGAGGCTGCGGATGTTGAGGTTGTCGCCGAAACCGCCGCGCGACAGCCGCGCGACCGTTCCACCGACACGGACGAGATCGCTGATCGGCGCGGACACGGTGACCACGCCCTCGGCCTGGTCATAGGTGCCATAGGTCGCACGCACCTTCATGCTGAAGTCCTGCGGCAGCATCTTGGTGACATACTTGACCGCGCCGCCAATCGTGTTGCGGCCATAGAGCGTGCCCTGCGGCCCGCGCAGCACCTCGATCCGCTCGACCTCGTAGATATCGAGGACGGCGGCCTGCGGGCGGTTGAGATACACGTCGTCAAAATAGATGCCGACACCCGCCTCGAAGCCGGGAACCGGATCCTGCTGGCCGACACCGCGGATGAAGGCGGTCAGCGTCGAATTGGTGCCGCGCGAGTTTTCCAGCGTGGTGTTGGGGGTGATCTGCGAAATATCGGTGATGTCGAGCGCACCCTGGTTTTCCAGCCGCTCGGCGGAAAACGCGCTGATCGCGATCGGAACGTCCTGCAGGTTTTCCGCGCGGCGGCGGGCGGTCACTACGATGACATTGCCACCGGCAGACGTGGTTTCCGCTTCCTCCTGAACGTCCTGCGCATGGGCGGTGGCGGGAAGCGCGGTCAGTGCGGCTGCTGCCACACCCAGCGTCAGCGCGGCGCGCATAGTGGCAAAGCGGGTAAACCGATACGATGTCATGGCAATCCTCCCATCATCCAAACCTGAAGTCCCGCGGTGTACCGGTTCGTCTTTTGACCGGCCTTGCACAGGGCGTGATTGTCCATTACTGAAAGTTGAACCAGCTTTCAACTCTTATCCGTTTGGGGAAGACAAAGCAGGGTTAATCGGCCAGACGTGTTGCATCAGTGCATCATGTGCGGCGGTGGGAGTGGATTATGGCGGCACAGGCGCCTGGGCAGGCAGACATCAGGGCAGACGCATCGCCCGAACGATCAGGCAAGACGCCGCGCACGGCGCGCGGCCGTGCCACCTTACGCAAGCTGCTCGATGCTGCGGCGATCGAGTTTGGTGAGCGCGGCTTCCACGAGGCCTCGATCAGCGGCATCACCCGCCGCGCCGGCACGGCGCTGGGCAGTTTCTACACCTATTTCGATTCGAAGGATGAGATCTTCCGCGCGCTGGTGCAGGACATGTCGGCGCAGGTCGGGGTCCATGCCGCCGCCGCGATGCAGGCGGCCGAGACCGCGCTCGATCGCGAGCGCGCGGCGCTGCAGGGCTTTCTGGAGTTCGCCCGCGAGCACAAGGAAATCTACCGGATCATCGACGAAGCAGAGTTCGTCGATTCAGACAGCTATCGCGCGCATTACCAGGTGACCGCTTCGCGTATTCTGGCGAGGTTGAAGGCAGGCGCCAAGACCGGCGAACTGCGCGAGGATGTCAGCGAACTGCACGCCTGGGCAGTGATGGGGATGAACGTGTTTCTGGGCCTGCGCTATGGGGTGTGGACCGAGGACATGACCCCCGAGGCGATTGCCAGCGCCGCGAATGATTTCATCGCGCGGGGGTTGAAGCCTTGATGGTAGTCAAGGTGATTGCGCCCTGACCCGTCATTCCCGCGAACGCGGGAATCCCGCTTGTACTCCACGGCTGCGCAAAAGCGGGACCCCCGCCTTCGCGGGGGTGACGATAGTGCAAAATCTCTCAATCCCTCAATCGCTCGCCATCAGCAGTTCGGGCAGCTCCCCACTCGCGCCGCGGGCCTCGTCGATGATGAACCGGCGGATCAACCCCGTGCGCCCGACGATCTGCATCCCCAGACGCCGCACCAGCGAGGGCGCGCCGCCCGGCAGGCCATACAGCCGATTGAGCACATCGGTCGCCGCCGCCATCATCGCGTTGTCGAGCATCCGCCAGTCCTGATAGCGTTTCAATTGCGCCAGATCGCCGGGATCGAGCCCCAGCCGCGCGCCTTCGCCCAGCACCTGCGCCAGCGCCGCGACATCGCGCAGACCCAGGTTGAGTCCCTGCCCGGCAATCGGGTGAATAATGTGCGCGCTGTCGCCCACCAGAGCGACCCGGGGAGCGACCATCGCGCTCGCCTGACACAATGTCAGCGGCCAGCTGCTGCGCGGCGCCACCGGGGTAATCTCTCCGAGAAAACCGCCGGTCATCTTGGTCAGCGCCGCGCCGAACGCCCGGTCGGACAGCGACACCCACGCATCGGCCTTGCCCTCGGGAACGGTCCAGACGATCGAGGCCATCGCCCGGCCCTCGTCATCGTCGTTGAGCGGCAGGATCGCGACCGGACCGTCGGGATAGAATATCTCGAACGCGGTGCTGTGGTGCGGCTTTTCCAGCGTCACCGCCGTAACGATCCCGCGCTGATGGTACGACCACTGGCCCAAATTGATTCCGGCAAGATCGCGGGTGGGTGACACGCGGCCTTCCGCGCCGACCAGCAACGACGCTGATAACACGCGTCCATCGGCCAGGGTCGCCGTGGCGCGATGGGCGTCGATCGTGCGGGCAGCGACCTCGCCCCCCATCACCAGATCGATATCGGCGTCGGCACTGGCTGCCTCGAACAGCGCGGCGCGAAGCAGGCTGTTGGGCAGCATGACGCCCATGCCCTCGACCCCGGCATCGAAATCAAGCCCGCCCTTGCGCAGGCCGTCGCTGACGGCAATGCGGTCGATCGGGCAGGCATCGCGCCACAACGCATCGCCCAGCCCCAGGTTCTGCAGCATTTGCCAGCTGGTGCTGGCCAGCGCCGATGCACGCCCGTCGAATGCCGGGTCGGCAAGCGTCTGCGGGCCGATGCGGTCGACAACCCGGACGCTCATTCCATTGCGCGCCGATGCCAGTGCCAGTGCAAGGCCCGTCGGCCCTGCGCCCATGATCAGGATGTCGCTATGCTGTGTTTCGTTCATGGCCGCAATGTAGGGCGCAACTGGCGGCCTGAACAGAGGCTTTGCCACCCGGAGTCGGGTCCCAAGTCCTTGCTTGACGCGGAGTCCCTCGTCTGTGCAAAATGCGCGGGCATTTACCATAACGCCGGAGTTTTACAGGATATGGCCAGTCGCGCCGCCACCAGAAACGCGCCCGATTGGCGCGAACTGATGCGTCAAAGCCTGTTGCGCAGCGGCAGCCTGATCCTGTCGCTGACGCTGTTCACACTGGTCCTGTTTACCGCACTGGCGCTGGCCACCTATCACCAGACCGATTCCTCGTTCAACACAGCGGCCGGCGGCCCGATCGACAACTGGATGGGGGCAGCCGGTGCCTGGATCGCGGACCTGATGCTGTTCGTTGCCGGTCCCGCCAGCGCGCTGATCCTGCCGATCACCGCAGTGCAGGCGCACCGGCTGTGGATCAACCGTCCGCTTGGCCACTGGCGCCGGGCCGCTTTGGCGACGGTGATGAGCATATTGCTGCTGGCAGTCGCCGCTGCTGTTTTTTTCGGAGAGTCGGCGCAGCACTTTCCTGCCGGACCCGGCGGCCTGATCGGTCTTGTCGGTGCGCGAGGCATTCAGGCGCTGGCGGGGCTGCTGCCACCGGCGGGTGTCGCATGGGGCGTGTATGGCAGTGCCACCGTTCTGGGCCTGCTCGGTATTGGACTGGGCTGGAAGGCGCTGGGGCTTGAGCGCGGACTGCTGCGCATGCCGCCGATCAAGGTCAGCGTGCCCGAAGCCCTGTTCCGCAAGCCGATCGGCCCGACGGTCGACGAGGACGATGAAGAGGCGATCGGCGATCTGCCGGAGACGCCGCGTCCCGCGCTGGCAGCACCGCGCAAGGAAGCCGTTCCCGACAACCGCCCGCCGCCGGAGATCACCGAGCCGTCATTGCGCCCGGCCAAGGCCCAGCTTGGCCCCAAGAGCAAGCAGGGTGACTTTTTCGGACCCTATGACCTGCCCTCGGTCGATCTGCTCGATCCGCCACCGTCCAGCACCGGCCCTGCGCTCGACAAGATCGCGCTGGAGCGCAACGCGCGATTGCTCGAAACCGTGCTCAGCGACTTCAATGTCAAGGGCGAGATCACTGCGGTGCGCCCCGGCCCGGTCGTCACCCGCTATGAACTGCTGCCCGCGCCGGGCATCAAGGCCAACCGCGTCATCCAGCTCGCCGACGATATCGCGCGCAACATGTCGGCGCGTTCGGCCCGTGTCGCTGCGATCCCTTGCCGCAAGGAACTGGGCATCGAACTGCCCAACCAGCACCGCGATGCCGTGGTGCTGCACGAGATGATCGGATCGACGCATTTCGCCGAGAATACCGGCCAGCTGCCAGTGATCCTGGGCAAGAACATCTCGGGCGACCCGGTGATCGCCGATCTGGCGCCGATGCCGCATCTGCTGATCGCGGGCACCACCGGATCGGGCAAATCGGTCGGCCTCAACGCGATGATCCTGTCGCTGCTCTACCGGATGACCCCGGAGACGCTGCGGCTGATCATGATCGATCCCAAGATGCTCGAGCTGTCGATCTATGACGGCATCCCCCATCTGCTCTCGCCCGTGGTGACCGAGCCGCAAAAGGCGATCCGCGCGCTCAAATGGGCGGTCGAGCAGATGGAAGAGCGATACCGGATGATGAGCGAGCTCAAGGTCCGCAGCCTCGTCAACTTCAACGACAAGATCCGCGTCGCCAAGGCCAAGGGCATCCCGCTGGGCGAAGAAGTGCAGACCGGCTGGGACCCCGTCAGCGGTCAGCCGCAATACGAGAAGAAGCAGCTCGATTACGAGCCGATGCCGCAGATCGTCGTCATCGTCGACGAGCTTGCCGACCTGATGATGACCGCGGGCAAGGAGGTCGAGTTCCTGATCCAGCGGCTGGCGCAGAAAGCGCGCGCGGCGGGAATCCATCTGATCATGGCGACGCAGCGTCCCTCGGTCGACGTCATCACCGGGGTGATCAAGGCCAACCTGCCGACCCGGATCAGCTTCCACGTCACCAGCAAGATCGATTCGCGCACCATCCTGGGCGAACAGGGCGCCGAGCAGCTGCTGGGCAAGGGTGACATGCTGTACATGTCGGGCGGCAAGCAGGTCGAACGCGTCCATGGACCGTTCGTCTCGGACGAAGAGGTACGCCGCGTTGCCGATCACTGGCGTGCCCAAGGGCAGCCCGATTATATCCAGGCGGTCACCGAGGAGCCCGAGGACGGCGGATTTGCGCTCGACGGCGCGAGCCTTGACGACAGCCCCGAGGAGCAGATGTACCGCAGCGCCTGCCAGATCGTGTTCGAAAGTCAGAAGGCATCGACCAGCTGGCTCCAACGGCAATTGCGCATCGGCTACAACAGCGCCGCGCGGCTTGTCGAGCGGATGGAGGAGGATGGCTTCATCAGCGCGCCCAACCATGTCGGGCGGCGGGAGGTCTTTCGCGACAAGGATGGCAACCCGCTGTGATGCCGCGGGCTATTTCTCGCCTGCGACCTTGATGTCCTTTTCCAGCAGCGTCTTCACATAAAGGCGCTGCACCATCACGAACAGCACGACCGTCAGCGGCGCAGCCAGCAGCACGCCGATGAAACCGAACAGCAAGCCGGCGGCGACGACAGCGAACAGCAGCACGGCAGGCGGCACATCGACCGCATGCTTCTGGATCATCGGCTGAAGCAGATAGCTCTGCAGCTGCTGGACGATGATATACAAGACCAGCGTCCACAGGGCCACGGTGGGCGAGACGGTGAACGCCAGCAGCACGGCAGGCACTGCGGCGATGATTGGACCGACCATCGGGATGACATCCAGCAGGCCTGCGATCAGCCCCAGGCCGCCGGCGGCCGGAACGCCCAGCAAGGCCAGCCCCGCCCCCGAAAACAGCGCGACGAACACCGAGGACACCGCCTGGCCGAGCATCCACCCGCGCAATCCGCGGGCTGCGTCCTCGAGCGCTTCGTCCAACGGCCGCTCGGCCCTGCGCGGCATCAGCAGCACCACGCCGCGCCTGTAGACCTGAGGGTCGCTGGCGATGAAGATCGCGCCGAAAAAGATGAGCAGGAAATTGGCAAGGCTGCTCGTGGCCGTCATTGCGAAACCACCCAGCCGGGATGCCATGGTCGAGATATCGCCACTGCCCTGCCGGAACATTTCGCGCGCGGAATCGCCCAGCCCCAGCTGATCAAGCTGTGCCTCGACATTGTTGATGGCAGGCGGGATACTTTGCCGGATGGTGTCGAATTGGTTTGCCAGCTGCGACCCGAACAGCGTGAACACCCCGGCAAAAACACCCAGCAACAGCAGCACCGAAATCGCAAGCGCCGGGCCACGACTCATGCGGGTAACGCGGCAAACCCCGCCGGCGATCGAGGAAAACACCGCCGCTAGGACCAGTGCTGCAAAGACCATCATCAGGAAGCCGGCGAGCTCGACCAGCAACCAGGCGAGGCCCAGGATGCCAACGACCACCATCGTCATCGCGGCGACCCTGCTGATACCCAGCGTCGGATCCCGGTCGTCTTGGTTGGCAGGCTCCATCAGGTCAGACTTTCGCAAGAGAACAGCACCACCGGCAAGGAGCCGGTGGTGCTTTTGAAGACTAAGATATCATCGGTTATTCAGCGGGAGAAGCGGCGAAAGACAGCTGGTCGTTGTCGGCGCCGGGGACGGTGAGGCCTATGTCACCTTCTTGTAGATGAAGGTTCCGATCACGAACAGCGCGACCGCGATCACGACGGCGATCCAGAACAGGATCTTGGCAAGATCCCAGGCAAAGTCGGCAAGGCCGCCGAAGCCCAGCACGCCCAACACGAGGGCGATGATGGCGAAGATAAGGGCGGCTCTGAGCATGATGGGGTCCTTCCAGCGTAGGTTCGCGGTAACGTTTCGCTTCACGTTACGCCACGCCGCGCCGAAAGGTTCCGCGTCAGCGATGACCAAGCCCCCGGCTGGGTCCCGACCAGGGTTCAGATCGAAAAGCTTGATCCGCATCCGCAACCGGAGGCGGCGTTGGGGTTGGTCACCTGGAACGCCGAACCGCCGAGCGATTCAACGAAATCGACCGCGCTGCCGCGCACCAGGTCCAGGCTCATCTCATCGACGACAAGCGACACGCCGTCCTGCACGGCGATGGTGTCGCCATCTTCCGGGGCATCAGCGAGACCGAAGCGATATTGGAAGCCCGAGCACCCGCCACCTTCGACCGACAGCCGGAGCATGGCAGGCTTGCCCTGCTTGGCCGCGATGGCAGCCACGCGGGTTGCGGCACTGGGGGTGAGGGTGATGTCAGTGGTGGCGGTCTGTTCCATAGGGCCAACATAAGCCTTCCAGGCCGCAGCGACAAGCCGCCGTCAGCCGAACCGGCATCGCTGCGCCCGCGCAAGGCACAAAAAAGGGGCCGGTCCGAAGACCGACCCCGATTTTGTAGCCAGATCTTGCGATCCAGCGTGTGGCTTACATACCCGAACCCGGACCGTACGTGATTTCCACGCGACGGTTCTGCAGTTCGCGAACGCCATCGGCGGTCTGCACGCGGTTCTGGGTTTCCCCGAATGCCCGGGTGCTGATCGCGCTTGCGGGGATGTTCCGCGAGACCAGATAGGCCTTGACGGAGTCCGCACGGCGCTGAGACAGGCCGACGTTGTACGAGGCTGCGCCCGAACGGTCGGCGTGACCTGCGAGCATGACCGGAACCGAACCACAGCTGCCATAGGCTGCCACGGCGTTGTCCAGGATGGTCGCTGCTTCCGGCGTGATGTTCGACTTGTCGAAGTCGAAGAACACGATGTACGGACCCTTCTCGCAAACCGGCGGAGGCGGCGGAGGAGGCGGCGGCGGAGGCGGCGGAGGCGGCGGGGGCGGCGGCGGGGGAGGAGGAGGCGGAGCCGCATCCTGACCACCGAAGTTGTAGATGATGCTGCCCAGGATCGAGTGGCTGCGGAAGCGGCCATCGAAATCACGTCCACCAGCGTCGATCAGGCTGACCGAGTCGCTGTTGAAGAAGCGATACTTCAGACCCACGTCCCAGCTGTCGCTGAGAGGAGCACGAACGCCAGCGAGAACCTGCCATGCAAAGCCGGTGTCGGAATCGTTCAGGAACGCCGAGCGACCGGGGTTGGTGGCTGCTGCGGTGATGTCCGTACGAGCAACACCGACGCCGCCGCCAACAAAGCCCTGAAGGCCATCATTGTCGCCGAAATCGATCAAGCCGTTGAGCATGAACGAAAGCACGTTAGCCGAACCGACTGCGTTGGAACGACCAACGAGAGCAGGAAGGGGCGCACCGCGTGCGACAGCAACCGAGGTCTGGAGGTCGGTCAGGTCAGCTTCACGATAGCTGACTTCAGCTTCCATGCGGAACGGACCGAAGTCATAACCGACGATTGCGCCGACGTCATAACCCTTGTCCGAATCGATGATCACCGCATTGCTGAGCGCGCCGACATCGAACTCGATGTCCTCAACGATCATGGCGCCGCCTTCGACGCCAACGTACCACTCGCCATCACGGGCAAAAGCCGGTGTGGTCAGGGCGGTAGATGCCAATGCCAGTCCTATGACTAACTTTCGCATAGATATTCCCCTTATAATTAGGATTTGAAACGACAACTCGGCAACGTTACTAACGCTAACCTAGTTGCCACGCAAGCGCGGTTTTGGCGGGAGTGTTGCCGAAATGTCGCCATTTCAGGGGGTGACGGGCAAAAAATGGCAGCAGTTGCCTTTAATGCAAGCCAGGTCGGCCCTGACCGGCCGCTGCGAATCATAAAAGCATAATGCGGCAAGATCAATCAAGTAGCATCGAGCAGTCCGTGTGATCGCAGCGCTGCCAGCATGAGAGCCACCGTGGAGCGGGCCTCGACATCGACGACCGTGCCGCCGCTGGCGCCGGATATGGCGGGGGGCGCCGACCATGTGCCGCCATCGTGCATGCGGACAATGGCCGCGGCCCGGTCATACATCCGCATCCCGGCGAGGCCGGCCACGAACCGCCACCCCCCGGCGGTGAAGATCGCGATCTGCGCGGCCTTGCCCGCCCATGCCCCCACGGGCGAAGGCCCGACGATCCAGGCGCTTCCTTCGGCCGGTTCGAGTTCGGCAGGGTCCGCCGCGACGGCCTCGACACAGCCGCCCAGCAACGCGTCGATGATGACGAGCGCTTCGTTGTGGGTGATTTCCTTCTGCGCCTGCGCGGCGAACAGCAACGGCAATGCAAAATTGGCGGTCTGCGACATGGTCTGGTTCCTCGGCTAATGCTGCGGGCGGACTTGCGGGCGAACTTAAAGCGGCAACGGGATAATCAGCGGTGGCGACAGCCCCAGCGCCCCCTGCTGGACAACCGACGCTTCCAGCGTTGCACTGGCCATAGATCGCCACGCCGCCAGAACGCCCGCATCGAGCGAAACGGACGCTTCGTGCACCACAAGGTCTGCGATGCTGATGCCATCGGCAGCAACCGCCATCCGGTAAACCTCGGCGTCTTCGCTCAGCGGCGCGTCGATGCCGTCGCGCCAGGCAAAGCCGCCCCGGCTGCGGCGCGTCCATTGCACGATGATCCCGCCCGCCCCGTTGTCACGCCAGCGACCATGCACCGGCGACAGGGGCCGCACCGCTCTGCCGTGGCTGCCCAGCCGTGCGATGGCGGGTTCGGGATCATCACGGCCCTGCGCTGCGGCATCGAAGCCGGGCTCCGCGCCGATGAAGGCAGGATCGACCAGTCCCAAGGCCTCGCTGATCAGGACAAAGCTCTCGCCCGGCGCATGGTCGGCGATCTTGTCCTCGGTCCCGCCCCGCCCGCGCCACAGGCCGGTCAATCGGAACAGATTGCCTCCCAGGGGCTCGACATGCGCAAACTGGATCGCTTCTGCCCCCACCATGGCCAGATTCGCTCCGCGCGACAGCGCCGCATCGTCGGCGTTGACCAGGGCGAACGGGCCGTCGCGGACCAGGTTGACGATCAGGGCATTGGTATCGTCGCGCAGCAGCGGCGTTCCGGGGCCCAGTATCCCGGCAACCGCGCCCATCGTCGCATTGACGCGCAGGTGTTCGAGCGCATCACCGAGCGTGTCATCGCTCTCCAGCCGATACACCGTCGCGCCGCGCCAGCCGGCCAGCGGGCCTGCGACGGCGAGCGCGATGTGCGAATGCGCCATCGGCCGATCGAGCGGCGATGGCAGATCGAACAGGGCAAACCGGGTCGGACCGATGCCGCCATCGGGAGCGTTCACGCTGCGTCCGGGATCGACCATGACCGGCAGCGCCGAACCGGCGGCCCGGTGGCTGGCAAGCGCCAGATCGATGCCTTCCGCGCTCCATTGCCAGCGCAGCACGCGCCAGCTTCCCGCCCATCCTTCTATCGTGACGACATTGCCCGGGAGCATCGCAAAATCGAGCACCGACGTGCGCAGATCGATCCGCTCGAGGCCATCGCGTTCGGCCCGCACCAGCAGTTCGGCGCGGTGCTGCGCCAGGCTGGCGCTCAGCACCAGCGGCAATTCGATCTGTCGCAGCCTTCCGCTGCCGCTGGAACCCGTGCGACGCAACCCCGGCTGATAGTCGCGCTCCGGTTCGTAATAGCGCAGCACCAGACCATCGGTCTGCGGCGTGCTTCGCTGGCTGGTGAGATGGCTCTGTTCGGCACTGCCCTGTGCGCGCTGCAGCAGCGTGGATGTCGCAACCACCGCCCCGCCGGGAAGCTGGGCCTCGCGCAGAACGGCCCGCAGGTTTCGATCCGAATCGGTCAGCACCAGCGGGAAGCCGGCAGCGATCGTGCGCAGCATGTCGCGCCGGGTTTCGCCGGTGAGGCTGGCGCCGGTCACGGCGGGCGATGCTTCCCAGGGCTCGTCCATCCCGATCGCGCGCGCCACGATGCCACCCAGATCGGCATCGCTTGCATCGCCGATCACCTCGAAGGTCAGCGACGGAATGCGGTTGCCGAACTCTTCGAGCGCCATGTCTTCGAACACCGCATAGGCAAGCCCGCGATAGGCCGGGCAGCTGCTCAGCCCTTCGGCGGATGCGATCAGCGGATCGAGCGGCTGGTCGCCATGGCCAAGGTGCAGCCGAAAGCCGGTCTCGCTGGTGAAGACGCCATCTGCGCCGCGCAGCAGATTGCCTTCAGCCCAGATGCGTCCGACACCCGCGATCGGCCTGCTCGACAGAGCCACCGCGAACGACACCGAATAGCTGTAGCGCGTCGTTCCCGGCCGCCCCTTGCCGCCGCCCTCGCGGATGCGGCGTTCCTTGAGGTCGGTCGCCCAGATCACCGTTCCGGCGATCCGCGCGCGGCCATGCACCTGCGCAAACGGACTGCCATATTGCGAACTTTGTACCGCAAGATCTGCAAGCCGACGACCCTCGCGGTCCTTGGGGCGGAACAGCACGGTCTGATCGATCGTGCGCCCGATCAGCGCGCCAAGCGCGCCACCGAGCGGGCCACCGACCAGGGTACCAACGGTGCTCAAAACCAGCGTCGCCATGGTTCAACCCTTTGCTTGCAGCCGCCAGCGGCGGAGCACCGGCCAGGTGACCGGCGGCGGGACCGCGACCACCTGTCGCAGCCCGATATGGGCGTGGACCAGCGCGCCCCCGCACGCGATCATCACATGAAAGTGCTGCCTGGCCGGGGCGCACAGCAGCACATCCCCTGAGGCCGGGACCGCCTGCGAAGGGACAGGCGCGAACCCGCATCCTGCCGCCCAGCGGTCGAAGCGGTGCAGCGAACCTCCGCGCATCGGGTAATCGGCAGGCGGGGTCACAGACCGCCCGATCCGCGCCAGCGCCGCCACCACGACGCCGACGCAGTCCAGGCCGGTCGCAGGATCGCGGCCGTGCATGCGGAAGGGTACGCCCACCAGCGCAAGCGCCGCTGCGCTGAGGCGTTCACCCGGCCTTTCGCCATCGGTATTGGCCATCACAACACAGCGAACCGGGTCAGCAGGTCATTGCCCGGCAGATGCGGCTCAGCGCGAAAATTGAGCGCGTTGCCGAACCGTCCCGCGCAGGTGGCAAGCGACCTGTCGCAGCCCTGGAGCAGCAGCGCGCGGTCGCCTGGTGCGGGTGCACGCAGCAGCGGCCCATCGATCTGCAGCCCGGCGTCGGTCGAACCGACGATGTCGGCATGCAGCCCTGCGTTGCCTCCATCGATCCATCGCATGCTGCCGTGGACGAAGCCGGACGCGGGCGCTTCGTCCATGCCGGTGAACGCCAAACCTTCGGCGCTGACGGCATCGACCGTCGCGATATGCTCGAACGCACTCCGGCTGAGCCCGCAGCCCACGCCGCAGAATTCGGCGCGGCAAGAAGGCGAGGCAACGGGCACGAAGGGCTGGTCGAGCTGCGCCTTCAGCCCGCGCAGTTCGGCGGAAAAGCGATGGCCCTCGATCGACACCGCCCCCAGATGCCCGTGCCAGAACCACCCTGCCCCCTCGCCCGGTACCTGCCAGTCGATCAGGCCGATGCGCACCGCGGCATGATCCCATCGCCCGGCAGCCAGATCGTCGCTTCGGATCAGATCGTGGCTGAGCGCGCCTGCGATATCCATGTCGAGCGGGTCGAGCCCGTCATCCATCTCGATCGCCGATGGCAGCATCCCCGGCGCGGCATGATAGCGGACATGATCGACGACCAAGTCCCGGTCGTGCGCGGCAAAGCCCAGAACGATCCCATCGTGGCGCTCGACCCGCCAGAGCATCGCGATCGTCTCCAGCGGGCGGTCGAACCAGCGCGTCCTCATGTCGCCTCGCGGATTTCGACCAGCGTCACCGACACCGCCTCACCTGCCCTAAAGGTCGCGGCGCTGACCGTCAGCGCGTCTTCGGCAAAGCGGACCGGAACGTCGAACAGGAAACCGGCGCGCACCTTCATCCCGGCAGCGGGCGGATCGGAAAAGCGGATGATGCCACCGGGGTGCAGCGTCCAGCCCGTGACCGGCGCGCTGCCGATCGAGACGGAGACGCTGCCGGCAACAGGCCGGGTGATTCGCCGCTGCTGCGAATCCGGCGGGTCGCCATAATGCTTGATCAGCGCAAATTCGGACCGCACGCCGTCGCCCTCGCCCAGCAATTGGTCACCGTGATGCGGCACGCCGCACTCCTCGGCAGAGCTGTGGTCGAGCGGATCGCGCAGGCGAAACCCCCGCGCAGGGCCGCGCCGCGCGCGGAAAAAGCCGACCAGCTCGGCACAATCGGCTTCGGACCGGATGCCCGGACCGACATCGAAGCTGAGGCTCGCATCCGCCCACAGGCTGTTGCGCGTTTCGTGCCCCGTCACCGACCGGAAGATCTGGGTGGAAAAACGGCTGGTGCTCTGTGCCTCGCGCCCCAGCGCCAGCGGAAAGCTCACATCGTCAAACGCCTGCATCGCGCCGTCTCCTTCTGCTGCCAGATCGAAATAGGTGAAGCCGTCGCGCGTCACCTGCGGCAGTGCCCAGATGAGGGTTTCTGCGACCCCACGCGCCTTGTTTGTGTCCGCTGCGCGCGCGATGCTCTCCCAGACCTCTGCCTGCTCGGGGAGCAGCACGAAGCCGCTTATGTAATGCTGCTGCGCCAGCGGATAGCCCAGCCGCTGCTGCATCAGATCAAGCCCGGCCCGTTGCGCGGCAAAACGCCTTTCGATCACCCAGTCGTAATCCTCGAGCTGGAGGACATCGAACGCGGGCCAGGCCCAGCCAACAGGAACGTTGGCGCGCCGCGCATCGGGCGCGGCGGTATCGAGCACGGTCGGCAGATACACCAGCACCAGCGATTCCACCGGCAGCGGCGCCAGCGCCTCGCGTACCGCCTCGACCAGCGCCGCCGTCGATGCGGCGAGCATCGCGCCCGCCTGATCCAGCATCGCCGTCTGCGCTGAAGACATCGACGCCCGGATATCGGGGATCGATACGCCCGCCTCGCCGAATGCGGCAATCGCCGCGGCATCGTAAAGGCAGATGCGGCCATCGTGCATGATCCACCACCACGGTTCGCCGACCTGGAAGCGCACCGGCAGGCTTTCGTCTGCCATGATCCGCGCAAACGCGATGCCGACCGCTTGCAGATAGGCCATCGCGTGCGGATTGGCGGGGCTGAGCAGGGTCGAGGGCGGCACCCATCCGGTCAGCGCAGGGTCGCCATTCTCGGCGCGCTGCTTCCACGGCTCGGGGCAATGCGCATCGAAAAGTTCGTACGACAGCGAAACGATCGGGCTCAGCCCCCATAGCCTGGCCTGTTGCGCGAGGCTCCGGTGCCAGGCCGCGCACGGCGTGTTGATCGCGCCGCCCTCGGTCGTCACCAGCAATGCTGCACCGGCACGCTCGAGCCCGAAATAATGGCTCATCCCGACATAATGGTTGAGCGATCCGCGATATCCCAGGCCGATGACGTTGCGTACCAGCCGAGCGGGCGTCAGGTTGAAGCTGTCGTCATACGCGGTCGCCATCGCAAGGCCGTGCGGCGGCACCAGCACATCGCCGATCTCGAGCATCGACCGTGCGCCATCGCAGGTGATATCGGTCATCTCGACCCAGCCGGATGCAGGCGCGGCCAGCGCTCCGCTGGTGCCGTCATAATCCGGCGGGACCAGCGAGATGAACATCCGGTCGATGCCCGAAGGATGCACCGGGTCTGCTTCGCCCGGCAGCACAAAGCCACCCGACAGCGCCGAGAACGGCAGGCTGATCACCGCATCCTCGGGCATGCCGACGGCATAGTTCCACAGCCGCACATACCAGCTGCGCGGCGCGCCTGCGGCATCGCGCCCGTCGATGGTCAGCGTCGGCCCGTGCACCGCATCGAGCGGCTTGACCCCCGACGAGCGCCAGCGGAACTTGAGCGTCGTCCGCGCATAATCGCAGTCGGTGGCATAGGCCAGCAGCGGGTGATCGAATCGGTCCGCACTCTCCCAGATCAGCCCGGCCAGCGCCTCGCGATCGTAGAACAGCGCGTCGACCCGCAGCGCATCGGGCGCGGTGGTGACCACCGATGCCATCATCGGACGCGGAAAATTGACCGTCCAGAAGCGCGGATCGAAGCGCTTGATGTGGCTTGCGGTCTGGTCGCCGCGCGCATCGCACAGCCAATAGGCCATCGCGTTACTCCTCGCTCAACGCACGGCGCACCGCACGCGCCACCTGGCGGCTGGAGGCCTGCAATGCGGCGGGCGCAGACTGGCCCGCGGCGTTGATGCTGATCGACACCCGCACGTCGCGCGCACTTGGCCCCGCCCCGCGCGGCTCCACCCGGCCATAGCCCGAAGGGACGAACAGTTCGGGCCCGCGCTCGCCCACCAGATAGGGGCGGCCCGCAGTCACCGGCCCTCCGGTCGCGCGCCCCGGCAATCCCAGCAGGCTGGTGAGCAGCCCCGCGCCGAGCGACGACGCGCCATCGGCACCCCCCAGACCGATCGCCGACAGCCCGCGCGAAATTGCCGCTGCCGCGATCTCCTCCATCACCGCCAGCGCGATGCGCTTGAGGTCCTCGAACCCCAGCGAGCCGCGACGCAACGCGGTGAGCAGACCGCGTTCCAGCACCTGGCCAGCGCGGCCCAAGCCTTCGGCCAGCGGTCCGTCGATCTGGCTGCGCATCACCGCGACATCGCGCGCGAAGGCTTGCGTATCGGCGCGCACGCTCACCATCAGCTGTTCGATCTCATCGTCCATCAGGTGTCTCCACAGCATCGGGGAACATCGCGCGCAGCGTCGCGATCGCCTGGGTGTCGGGGGGTGCGGACGCGGCGGGGGCCGGGCCATTCAGCGATGCCGCCAGCTCGTCGGGCGTCGCGCGCCAGAACTCGTGCGGCCGCCAACCCAGCGTCCAGGCGGCAAGCCCCGAGAGCGCACGCGCCGCCTCGGCAAAGCTCGCGGTGCTCACCGGCCCTGCAATATCTGCCGCAGCAGAACGCGCAGCACCGGTGTCAGCGCGACCAGCCCGGCCTGTGCCAGCGCCTCTCCAAACGCCTCGCGGGACAACGGGCAGCTGGCCTCGACCCGGCAGTGCCAGAACAAAGCGGCGATCTCGGCCAGCCCCAGCTTGCCGCTTGCCGCGCGCTCGACCAGATCGAACAGCGGTCCTGTCTCCTGCTCGGCGGCGACCAATGCGGCAAAGCTCGGGCGCAACACGACCTCTGCCCCGCCAAGCTGCAGCAGCGCCTCGCCGCGCACCGGGTTTGCGGTGTGTTCTGCGCTCACAGGCTGGTCACCGCGCCGGAGCTTTCCAGCGCCAGCGTGTAGTTGCGCTCGCCGTTGAAATCGCCGGCATATTCGAGCCGCGCGACCAGAAACCGCCCGCGCATCCGCGCACCGCTTTCGAAGCTCAGCTCGTAATCGTCGAGTGTCCCGGCGAGCGCATGACCGCGGATCGCGTCTTCCGCATCGGACCCCAGGAACAGCCCGGCAGCCGAGACCGAGACCGAGCGCACGCCTGCGCCCGAAAGCAGTTCGCGCCAGCCGCCGCTGCCCTTGTGCGTGATCACCACCTGCTCGCCGTTGATCGCCATCTGCGTGGTGCGCAGGCCGGCGACGGTGCGATAGGCCACAGGGCTGGCGCCATCGCCGATCTTGAGCAGGAACGCGCTGCCTTTTTCCGCTGTCATGAGACGTTATCCTTTCATCAGAATTGCAGGAGCCGCGCGCGGTAATCGAGCGTGACGAGCCACAGGGCATCGATCCGCAGCGTCCGGCTGCGCAACGGGGTGAGGTTGACCAGCCGGTAGCTTTCACCGGTGCGTGGCATTGCGGCGAGCCGGGTCTCAAGCGCGGCGGTGATCGCGGCGACGGGCGCGGCGTCGTCCGAGCCATCGCGGATGGTGAACGCCAGCCGCGCCTCGCGTCCGGGCCGGTCCTTGGTGCTCCAATCGGTCGCCAGCACGTCGTCGAGCACCACATAGGGCGCTGCGATCCGCACGGGGCTCCGGTGGAACACGCCGTTGACCCGCGACATCAGCGCGGCATCGCCCGCCAGCCAGTCGATCGCGGCGCGGGCAAAATCCTGTTCCAGGCTCATCGCAGCAACCTCCCCAGCCAGCGCAGGGCGGCGTCGGTGATCCAGCGGCGGCGAAGAGCGCGCCCGGTCAGCCGGACCCGGCCCCGTTCGCGCAGAATCTTGATGTCGGGCAGGATCACGCCGATCTCGTCACACAGCCGCTGTGCTATCGTCTCAGCGCGCCGTTCGCCGATCCGCTCGGCACGGCGCAGCAGCACGCGGCCGAAAGGGTGCACGCTCACAGTCGCACCACCCGCCAGGGCCGCCACAGCGCACTGACCGAGGCGGGCGGACCTGCATCGCCGTCACCATCGCGCGCCAGATGGACATAGGCCGCCAGCCGGACGATGCCCTGCCTGAGCGGTTCGGGAAGTTCGCCCCAGTGCTGCGCCAATCCTGCAGCGTATGTCACCTCGATCCGGCTCGCGGACCCCGGTCGCAGCACCCGCACCCGGCCCGCTCCGCCGGCATCGATGGCGAGTGCATAGGCATCGCTCGCCATTGCGACCCGGCCATTGTCTGCGGTGATCCCTGAAACGCCGGTGATCGCAACCACCGGCACCGCGCCCAGGCGCTGCCAGTCGCGCGCGATATCCAGCGTCTCGCGGTGTGACCGGACCAGCAGCGACTGGCCGATGAACTTCTCGCACAGGGCAGCGGCACTGCGCAGATGCCCGGTCAGCAGCGCATCATCGGCATCGCGGGTGATATGCAGGTGCGCCTTGACCTCGGCGAGCGCGAGCGGCGCCAGCACGGGGGGCTCGCTGGTGACCATCGCCATCAGCGTTGCTCGACCCGGACGGCGACCGAGCGCTCGTCGATCTCGCCATTGGACAGGGTGACCCGGTTGACCAGCGCGTACGTTGCCCCGGCGACGCCGCCGGTCAGCGTCGCGCTGGCGCTGCGCCCGTCGTGCGATGTCGCCGCCACGGCCAGCCCGCCCGCCTGCTCAGGCGATACCGACCAAGTGCTGGCGGTAATCATGGCATCGCCCAGATAGGCCGCGCCCCAATCCACGCGATAATCGATCCGGCTGTCCGGATCCTTGACGAACAGGCTCATGGCTTTTTCCTTTGCAACAGATGGCGGGGCAGCACGAAGGTTCGGGGAATCATGGGCGGCGCGGTGTCATGGCGGGGACACGCCCTGCTGCCCCGCCGCGATTGGCCGGGCGGACATTGGCGCGGAGCGGTCCCAGCGCGTCGGCGGCCCCCCGGCGCGCGCCACCGCTGGCGATCGGCTGGGCCGCCACGGGTCTACCCTGCAGCATCGCCGGAGCCCTGATCACCCAGAAGCCCGATCTGGCGTGCCAGCACCGTGACCAGGAACAGTGCCAACTGATCGGGCCGGATGCCGAAGCGCTCATGCTCGCCATCCTCGTCGGTCCAGCGGTCATGGCAGCACCAGCCATAGCGCCGCCAGTCGAGGCCATGCGCGGACAGGATGGCAAAGGCGTTCTGCGCGCGCAGCCCGTAATGCCGGCGCGCGTGTTCGGCCCCCTTGGCCTCGATCGCATCGAGCCACTGGAAGAAACCCAGCTCTGCCATTAGCGCGCGCCCGGCAGCCAGTTCCTGCGCGTCCGGCCCGCCCCGCCAGAGCTTGGCGGTCGCGTCCGAGGTGTTGATCGTGCCGGTCATGGCGTAGAGCTGCGAAAATCTGGTCGATGCCTGCCCCAGCGCCAGCGCAGCATCGAATGCCGGACGGACAAAGCTCGGCGTGATCTGCAGCGCATGCATGTGGCTGATGCCGCCCAGGCTGACATTGAGCGCGTCGCCGCTTTCGGTCGCCCACAGCCCGACATAGCCGGCACCATCCCTGAAGATCAGGCCGCCGCCATAGGCCCCGTCCAGGGTCATCGCCGGTGTCGTGTTGCCGAACGGGTCATAGCCGTTCCAGCGGACATGCACGGCGCCTGCCGGGGTTTCGGTCCCGATACCCAGCCCGCCCGAGGCGGCAAAGCGGGCGGCCTCTGCGCCGCCTATGGCTATGCCAAGGGTGTTGGCCGCCGGACGGAACAGCCCGGTGTCGCTGTCGCCAGCAAAGCCGATCGTCGGCGCCGCCGCGCTACCATCGGCGAAGGCAAGCGTGTCGTGGTTGTGCGCGCCGGGTTCATCGCGCGCGGCGAACCACGCCGACGCCACCGTCAGCGATACGATCTTGAGTCCCGCAAGCAAATCCACCAGGTCGCCCCCCGCGGACGAGGCAAGCACGATGTGCCGCAGCAGTGCGCCGTCGGCGATCTCGCCCTCGCCAACTTCCCATTGCTGTTCATGGGTGACGCCTGCGATCGCATAATGGAACCGCTGGCCCGTCGGGACGGCATCGGCAAAGCGCCGGTGGCCAGGGGTTGCGCCATCGAGCGCGACCGGGCCGATACCGGTGCTGGTGCTGGTTTCGCGTACCAGATCGGCGAAGAAGAGATCGGGCATGACAGAGCTGTCCTTGATGGATCGCGTTGAGCGCGAAATGCCCGCGCGGGCGGGGAGGACCCGCGCGGGCATCCTGCCGATTGCCCGTGCGGGGCACCGGCAATCGGGTGAGGTTTGGGAAAACCACCGCAGCTGGTCAGCTGGCGGCGAACTTCATCAGCTTGATTGCCTGCGCGTTCATCACCTGGCCGCCGATCCGCTTGGTCGCATAGAAATGCACGAACGGCTTGTTGGTGAACGGATCGCGCAAAATCGTCGTCGCGCTGCGCTCGGCGATCAGATAGCCGGCGCGGAAGTTGCCGAACGCGATCGACAGGCTGTTCGATGCGATGTCGGGCATGTCCTCGGCCTCGACCACCGGATAGCCGAGCAAAGTCGCCGGCTGCCCCGCCGCCAGCGAGGGCTGCCAAAGGAACGCGCCATCGTCGCTCTTCATCTTGCGAATCCGCGCCAGCGTCGACGAGTTCATCACGAAGCTCGCCCCCTGGCGATAGGCGGGGCGCAGCGCATGAACCAGATCGACCAGCCGGTCCTGCGGATTGGTGCTGGCAAAACCCCCGTCCGCTCCGGCGGCGACATATTGCAGCACGCCAAAGGCGCGCGCGGCATCGTCCTGCGTCGTCGGCGTGCCGTTCAGGAACCCGCGCGGCTGGTTGGTGCCGGTGCCGTTCACGAACGCCGCGCCTTCGGCCCGCGCGAACTCCTCGGCGATCTCGCCCGCCAGCCAGCTTTCGACATCGAAAGCGGCATCGTCGAGCATCGCCTGGCTGGCCGCCGGGTTGGCATAGAGCTCGCCGGTGGGCGGCGCGATCTCGGCGAAGGCGGGCGTGTCGGTCTCGGGCCGCGCCGCAACCTCGCTGACCCAGCCCGAGGGCGTGCCGCCGGTGGTCACCAGCTTGCGATAGCCCGCGGTGCCGGTCTGTACGACGGAGGCGATGGCGCGGATCGGCGAGATGTCGGCAAGCGTGCGCGCGATCAGCGCGTCGATCTCGCGCGGAACCGCATAGCCGCCATCGGGGCCGGTGGTGGCGGCAAAGCTCTTGACCCCGGTCTCGAGCCCGCGGCGCAGATACTGGTCGACGAAGCTCTTGGTCTCGGGCGCCATGGCATCACCACCGCCGAGCGATGGGCGTCCGGATGCGCGCGCCAGCCGCTCGATCCGCTCGCGCATCGTCGCGCCTTCGGCCTTGAGTCCATCGACCTCGCCTTTCACGCCGTCGAGCCCGGTTTCGAGTGCTCCAATGCGCTCTTCGTGGTCTTCGGATTGCAGGATCGCATCGAACGACGCCTCGAGCGGATCGGCGTCGGCCTTCATTTCGATCGGATTGGGGGGCATTTCCATATGCTGTTCCTTCGGTTGCTACATCTCACGGGGACCGTCCCCGGAATTCAGGCACAAAAAACCCCGCCAGAGCGGGGAGAATGATGGTCCAGTTCAGTCGGGCATTCAGCGCAGCATGTGCACCTTTGCGCCCGGCATCATCGGCAGCGTGACCAGGCTCACCTCGACCAGATCGAGCGCGAGCAATTCGCGCGGGGACGTGCCCCGCGCCTTACGGACGCGGTAGCCGAAGCTGAGGCCGGTGACATGGCCGCTGCGCAGCGCATCCAGCGCATGATCCGCTTGCCGGTCGAGCTCGGCGATCACCCTCAGGCCGCGCCGATCCTCGCTTGCGTGTTCGATAGTGCCGATCCGGACATCGGGCCGGTGCTGCCACAGCAATGGCAGGTTACTATTCCCCAGCGACCCGGCGAATGCACCGCGCCGCACGATGTCCCCGCCGCGGTCGACCCGGTCGAACAGCGCGGCATAGCCAGCGAAGCGCACCGTCACTGGACCAGGTCGCCGACGCCGAGCTTCACCGCGAGTGCAGCAAGCAAAATCGCCATCACCGCGCGGACGAACTTGTCGAACGTTGCACCCCAGAGCCCGGAGCGTGCATCGCGCCAGGCCTGCAGCAGTTCGCGCAGCTCGCGCATGTCCTGCCCGGCGCGGGCATCGTCGAGACCGATCCGCGCCAGCGCGCGCGCCGCGCCAAGATCGCCCGATTCCTCGACGATCGCGCGCAGCGAACCTAGGTCCGCGCCTTCTTCCGCCGCCTGCGCGATCAGGCTGGCGAGCATATCCTCATTGTCCATCACGTGTTTCCAATCCCCAACATCGCGCGCTTCTCCTCAGGCGACAGAAAGTCCGCCGCACCGACCTGCGCCCACAGCCGCTCGCGGTCCTCGGACAGCGCCGGCACCCTGTCCTGGTCGATCGTCAGCACGGCATCGGGCCACCAATGACCGAGGCCTTGGCGCAACGCTGCGGTGATCTTGTCCGCGAGCGGCAGCAATGTCAGCCGCCACAGGGCGCGGTTGGCCTCGCGATAATTGGCATAGGTGTTGTCGCCCGGCAGGCCGAGCAGCATCGGCGGCACCCCGAACGCCAGCGCGATCTCGCGCGCAGCGTTCGATTTGAGCGCGACGAAATCCATGTCGGCGGGCGACAGGGCCATGCTCTGCCAGCTCAGGCCGCCTTCGAGCAGCATCGGCCGCCCGGCATTGGCGCTTCCGGCAAAGCTCGCCTCGAGCTCTGCCTTCAACCGCGCGAACTGATCGGGCGAAAGCACCCCGCCGGGCTCGTCGGGACGATAGACCAATGCGCCCGAGGGCCGCGCGGCGTTATCGAGCAGCGCCTGGTTCCAGCGGCTGGCGGCACTGTGCACCGCCACCGCGCGCGCCGCCGCGCCCAAACAGCCCAAGCCATAATGGTCGTCGGTGGGGTGAAAGCCCTTGATGTGGACGATCACCGGCGCGCCATCGCCCTCCTGCGCCGCCAACCGCGTCGCGGTGTCGCCGACGCGGTAGACATAGGCGGCTGGCCAGCCGCGCGCATCGGGCTCGATCGTCACCCGGTCGGGGCGCAACGCGAACAGCTCCGCCGGCCTGCCATCGGCATCGCGCAATATCTGCACATAGCCGTTGCCGTGGAGCAGCAGATGCGCCGCCAGCGTCTCGAGCAATCCCTGGCCCGCGCTGGTGGTAGCGACGAGGGCGGCAAGGGCAGGATCGGATGCCGTCATCGGCGCACCGCCCACCCCTTCTGCCACCAGCCGCACCGCGCGCTGGGCGATCGGGTTGTCGCAATAGGCGCTGCGCACCTGCTCGGAATACGATGCGGGCGGATCGGCGAGCGCCAGGCTCCACGGGCTGGTGAACGCGCGCGCCAGTGGAGGCCGCTCGGTCGCTCTGCCGCCCTTGAGCGCAAGGGCAAGCTCCTTCCAATATCCCATCTCAATCCTCCAACGAGCGGATGCGCGGGGTTCCGCGCCGTCCCAGCATCAATTCGGTCAGTGCCCAGACCAGCGCATCGGCGCGGTCGGGCGAGCGGCCCGGGCCCTGATAATCGCCGCCAGTCATCAGCCCGCACATCTCGTCTTCGAGCCGCGCAAAGGTGCCGCAGTGGATCACCCGGCCCGCCTCGTAGAGCGCGGCGACCGGCTCGGCCCGCGCGACCTTGCCGCGGCTCGCATGCACCAGCCGCACCGGCAGCGCGATGTTCGATGCGCGCAGCACCGCACCCACCATCTCGCCGCCCTGGTTGGCCTCAGCGATGATCCGGTCGGCGTTCCATTGCTCGGCAGCGTTCGCGACGGCGCGGGCCCAGCCCTCTGGCGAGGCGCGTTCGACCGAGCCATCCGCGAGCACGGCGGCACGCCCGTCCTCGAGCAGCGCGCACACGATGATGCCGCAGGCATCGCCCGCCGACCCCGCCGGTGGATCGACCCCGATCACCACCCGCACCAATGCTTGCGCGCTCCAGCGGACCCGGCACGCCTCGATCAGGCTGCGGCTCCACAAGGCGCCTTCGATATCGTCGAGCAGTTCGCCATCGAGCTCCTGCCGCCCCAGCGCTGTGCCGCCGTAATGCCGCTGCACCGCGTCCAGGAACGCAGGCGGCAGGTTCGCCCGGTTGGCGTGGCTGCTGCCCCGGCTGACCACCACCGAAGGATCGCCGAGCAGATGCCGCACCAAGGGCACCGCACGCGGCGTGGTCGTCGCGGCGATCTGCGGCAGCGCACCGACGCGCAGGCCCAGCTGCAGATTGTCCCACGCGGCCATCGCACGGCCCGAGGCATTGTCCCATTTGGCAATCTCGTCGCACCATGCATGGCTGTGCTCGGGCCCGCGCAGGCTCTCGGGCTCTGCGGCCGAAAACAGCATCGCCTGCGCCCCGCCGGGCCAGCGCAAGCGGCGCAGCGAGGGCTCCCAGTGTGGCCGCGTGGCATCGGGTGCGATCTGCAGCAAACCGCTTTGCCCCTCCACCATCACGCTGCGCGCCTCGGCGAGGTTGGCCGCCACCAGCGCGATCCTTGCCTCGGGCTGCGCCTCGCCGATCGCGCGGACCCACTCGGCGCCGGCGCGGGTCTTGCCAAAGCCGCGCCCGGCCATGATCAGCCAGATTCGCCAGGCGCCCGGAGGTGCTATCTGTGCGGGCCGTGCCCAGAACTCCCAGTGATGCGCCAGACCCGCCGCTTCGGTGTCGCTCATCGCGTCGATATAGCGCCGCGCCGCAGCAGCCGGCATCGCCGCCAGCCGTTCGGCGAGCGAGCGTCCGTTCATGTCGGCGCCGCCGCGCTCTGGTCATCGGGAGAACCATCGGCTTTGTCGGTTCCGATGGCAGTATCGAGCCGCTGACGAATCTGCTCGAGCGTCGCTGCAAGCTGGTCGCGCGCACCTTTGGCCGCCAGCGGGTCGGGCGTGGCGTCAGTGCGGCCCTTTTCCACGCTGGCCTTGTACGCCATCAGCAACTTGAGGCCCTGCGCGTCGTCATACTCGGTCGCCCGGCCAATCGTGCCGTCGGGGCGTTTGACCGGCTTGAGCGTGCCGAAGCGCGCGGTCTTGAGCATCCTGAATTCGAGCTCGTCATAGCCGGTGGCGATGGCCGACTGCCAGCCGTTGCTGAACGCCGGGCTGATCGCGCGCAACCGGTACACCGCCGAGCGCGACACCCCGGCACGCTTCGCGGCGACCGAAACGTTGGACGTTTCGGCCAGATGATCGAGAAACGCCCGCAGGCATTCCTCCGACACGGTATCGGACAAACGGGGATCTCCGCACGAAAGGCACCAGCAACGGGAAGATCGAAAGGGCGTCCCGTCAGGCCATCGGCCCGAGTCGCTCCATCTCGATGTTCACGATTTGTGCCATATCAGCGTGACGATGGGCGTTGTTATATTTCGCATACCCAACCGAGAAAGGGGGTGCTAGGTGATGCGTAGCGAACATCAAATCTGTGGCTTGTGGGAAATGCTGGAAATCAAGGGGAAGCCGATTTTGTCGGCTCATTATCTAATAACGCAGCTGATGCTGGCTATGCATGACCAGCATGTCAAAAGGTTTGCTCCCGACACAGTCGGGCACATCGAGCATCAACTCGATGAACTCAGAACTGAACTGGTGTCGTTGGATTTCAAAATAGCGCTAATTTCCCTGAGCAGGGCAAAAGCCCAGATCGCCGATCCGGCAATCACCCCGCAGGGGTTCGGCCATATCATGCGTGAGCTTCATGGGCGGATCATGGACGAGATAGAAAGCTCGTATTTGCTGACGCTATCGCAGGCAGAGGTGGCACTATTTGAGCCAAAATCGCCTTTGTGGGGTGACAAGGTGGCGCAGGGATTCCCAAGCATTCAGGATGACATAACCGAAGCGGGCAAATGCCTCGGCTTGGGCCGTTATACCGCATCAGCTTTTCATTCATTGCGCTGCTTGGAAGCTGGAATCCTCGCACTATCACGATGTCTTTGCCTTCCTGACCCAACCAAAGGGGCAGAGCGCAGTTGGAGCAAAATACTTGGTTCAATAGATGCGGAGCGAAAAAAGAGGTGGCTCGCAAAGGACTTGCTTGCTGGCGACGGTCGCGAATTTGACGAGCTTTACGGCGCGCTAGCAGGAATGCAAAACCCTTGGCGAAATGCCACAATGCATCTCGATCAATTTTATACCGAGGAGCAGGCTTCAAACGTTTTTAATGTTGTGAAATCCTTTATGCGGCGTCTGGCCGAGCGTATGGATGAAGACGGAAAGCCGGAAGCCTAAGGTGCTTTCGGTGCAATCAATTTGGAAACGAACTTATCAAGCGCCGAACTAGCCTCGGTGGGGCTTAGTTCGCCATCGGCGATCATGCGCTCGACTTCGGCGCGAAACCTCGCGCTTTGCTGCTCCTGGCTTTCTGGCTGCTTCTTTTCGGGCATTACCGCGCACCAATCGTTTCATAGGTGAGCCGCTTGCCGACCACGCCTTGCAACAGGCGATCGGCGCGGTCTGCATCATTGCAGCCCAGAGCCTGACGGTTGGTGTAGCGGAAGTCAAATTCAGCCAGATAGCGGTGCAGGTGGTTTTCGTGGCAATGCTGATAGATGCCACGCATTCCGCGCTTGAAGATGCTGAAATAGCCTTCGACGGTGTTGGTCGAAACGTCACCGCGCACATACTCGTGACGACCGTGGGTCACGAACTCGTGCGAGGCATATTCCTTGCCGACAGCGGCATACAGGCGGCTCTCGTCGGTGGTAAGCTGGGCTTCTTTGGCGACGTTGGTGCGCACGATCTGGGCCACCTCATCGCGGACCAGTGAGTTAGCGGGCATGGAGCGCGCCTTGCCGCTGTCACGGTCGATAAGGGCCACCACGCGCAACTTGTGAGCAGAGCCACCCTTGCCCTTGGCCTTCTTCACGCGGGGGTTGTAGCCGATGAAAGTCTCGTCAACTTCGACCCGGCCACCGCTACCGCCCATTAGATCGGGTGCACCGTCGCGCATGGCGTCGCGGATGCGGTGGGACATGAACCAAGCGGTCTTGAGGGTCACGCCAAGGATGCGGTGAAGCTGGTTGCTGCTGATGCCCTTCTTGCTGCCAGCGATCAGATACATCGCCTGGAGCCAGATGTTCATAGGCACGTGTGAGGCTTCAAAGATGGTGCCGATCTTGACGGTGAACGGCTTGCGGCACTGGTAGCACTTATAGGCCCCAATGCGGGTGGACTTGCCACCCATTTTACCGATGCGGTCAACGCCACCGCAATGCGGGCAAACAGGGCCTTCAGGCCAAATGCGCGCTTCCACATAGGCGTAGGCCGCTTCTTCGTTGTGGAAATGGGGTGCTGAAAGTGCCGACATGGTTAGGAGCCTCGTTTAAGATGGTCCCTTTTCCCTGCTTTGCGTGGGTATGTCAAGTATAATATCGCCGTGACGATGTCAATCGAAAATAACCTACCTGGTTATCAATATGGTTCATCGGGCGGCGCCGGGTCGCACAGCAGGTTGAGCCTGCGCAGCGCCAGACAGGCCAGCCGCGCGGTCTCGCTCTTGCGGCGCGCAGCGGCCAGCGGCCGGGTCGCGGCGGGACGGATGATCTCTGCATCATAGGCATCGGCGATGATCAGTCCGGTGGTTTCCGGCAGGAACGAGGGCGCCTCGACCAGCGCAGCGTTGAGCGTGGGCGGCAGCCCCCAATAGAACCGGTCGCAATGGTCAAGATATTCGGGCCATTTGGTATCGCCCAGCAGATCGGCGCGCGACACCTTGATCTCGACGATCACGATCCCGCCACGCGCGTCGAGCCCCATCAGATCGGCGCGGCGGCCATTGGGCAGGGCGATTTCGGGGGCGACCCAAATCTGGTTGCGACGGAACAGCCGGGCGATGCCGCGCGCGACCGCCGCCGCACCTTGCGGCGGGCCGCTGATCGTCACGGCATCTGCGGCAGCTTGATCGGCTATCGCGTCGGACAGGGCATGAGAGGAGAAATTGGCCATGCCCGACCCTAATACAAAACGGGAACAAATAAAAGGCGAAGTGACCGTCTCGCGCTTATTGCGCGGTGCGGTACCCCAAAGCGGCCAGTATCGACCCAAGGCTCTCGAAGGATTCGCGGTACAGCATCGCTGCCGCGGCACGGTTGAGCCTTGCGGACCTGCGGGCCTTTTCGAGCGAAAGCAGGCCAGCCTGAAGCTGGACCCCCAAGGTATCGAGCGCGCGCGCCGCCTGACCAGCCTTGTCTGGAGCCGCCGATGCCAGCGCCGCAGCAAGTTGCGCCCTGCTCGCAAATGCGTCGAACAAGGCACCCTGTGCGGTGCCTGCCAGCCGCGACACGGTCGCCAGCACGACAGCAAGCCCTTCGATCCGCGCATGCATTTGCGCAAGATCTGCCTGGCTTGGCGAGTCGGCGGCCAGAATCGGGGCGAGCGGGGAATACATCGGAACATCGGATAGCGCGGCAAGGTTAACAGCGGTCTAAAGGTCCGATCCGGTCAAGTACGCGTGGCGTGAAAGACACAATCTTTCACTTACCTTGTGTATTTTGTCATTTTTATCTTGTGCAGCGCAGCATGACAGGGCAGCATTTCTGTCGCTGATCATGAGCACCCCGGTATGGCGCACAGGGACGCCGCAACGACAGAGGGTCGCCATTGCAGTGCAGGCAGGGACGAAACGCATCCAGTTGAAAGGAAAACCATGCGTACGTCCAAATTCCACCGGGGCCTTGCTGGCCTCGCTATTCTCGTATCGTCGGCTGTCGCCACCCCTGCATTCGCGCAGGAGGCTGAACCCGCGCCGCCGGTGATGGTGTCGGGCTCCGTCGGCCTTGTGTCCGACTATCGCTTCCGCGGCGTTTCGCAGTCCGATGAAAACCTGGCCATTCAGGGCGGTTTCACGATCGCGCACGAAGACGGCTTCTATGCCGGCACCTGGGGATCAAACCTCGCAGGCTGGGGCACCTTTGGCGGCACCAATATGGAACTCGACATCTTTGCAGGCTACGCCACGACCATTGGCTCGGCAGGGGTCGACGTCGGCGTCACCTGGTACATGTATCCCGCCGGTGCCGACAACACCGATTTCTTCGAAGGCTATGCCAAGCTGAGCGGAACTGCTGGCCCCGTCGAGCTCACGGCATCTGTGTTCTACGCACCCAAGCAGGAGGCGCTTGGGAATTTCTCCAACACGCCGTTCAGCCGCGGCCAGAAGCAGGATAACCTCTATCTTGCCGGCGATGCCAGCTTCAGCATTCCCGACACGCCGGTCAGCTTTAGCGCGCATATCGGTTATTCGGACGGCAACCCCGGCCTTGGCCCCAACGGAACCAGCATTGCACCGACAGGAAAGTACTGGGATTGGTCGCTGGGCGCATCGGTGAATGTCTATGGACCACTGACGCTGGGCATTGCCTATGTCGATACCGACATCACCCGCGCGGAATCGGCCTATCTCGGTGGTGGCTTTGCCAACGCGCAGGGCGGCCAGATCGCCGATGCCACCGTGGTTGTGAGCGTCACCGCAGCTTTCTGATCACCGTTCGACCTTACCTTTCGGGGGGCGTGGCCGCATCTGTCAGCGACGGGTGCGGCCACATTCTTTGGCAGCCGCCGGGTTTTTCGCTATGGGCTGGGACCCATGCCCAGCCTTCGCCTCGCCACCACCCGTCCGGGAGAACCGGAAATCTTCCATTCGCTGCAGGGCGAAGGCATTTCGGCTGGCAGGCCCTCCGTGTTCGTGCGCCTGTCAGGCTGCAACCTCGCCTGCCAATGGTGCGACACGCCCTATACCTGGTACTTCACCGGCCATGCCGCCGATCATCGGGGCGGGCAGTTCTACAGCCGCAGCGACAACAGCGTGACGCTCGATGTCTCGGAGGTCGCCCGGCAGATCACCGCATTTGGCTGCCGCCACATCGTCTTCACGGGTGGCGAGCCGTTGTTGCAACAGCCTGCCCTTGCCGCATTGTGCAACCTGCTGGGGCCGGAGCACCACATCGAGATCGAAAGTAACGGGACGGTCGCGCTGACCCCGGCCTTCGACGCACATGTCGACCAGCTCAATCTGTCCCCCAAGCTCGCCCATTCGGGCAACGCTGCGGAACTGCGGTTCACCGAGGCGACACTTGCGGCCCATGCGCGCGACAGCCGTGCATGGTTCAAGTTCGTCGTTGCCAGCCCCGCCGATGCCGACGAGATCGCACATCTCGCGGCGCGCTGCGGCATCGCGCCGGAACGCATCATGCTGATGCCCGAAGGCACCAGTCCGGCCGAGCTCCATGCGCGCAGCGCCTGGCTTGGTCCATTGTGTCTGGAACGTGGCTGGCGGTTCACCGACAGGCTGCACATTCACCTGTACGGCGATACCCGCGGAACCTGATCGGCGCAAATCGGACCGGATCGGACCGGATCGGACCGAAGATTGATCCTAGCGGTGGCTGCCCTGGTTGCGCCAGCGCCCGACGACGCGCGCGACCATCTCTTTCTCCCCGCCGCGTTCGCACCACAGGTTGCTGAACAGCGGGTCGGCCGATGCCGGACGCCGCGATTCGGCAAGATCGTCGAAGGCGACGCGGATCGGGATCGAGACACCTTCGCCGCAGATGATGCATTCGCGGTTGCGCAGCGCCGGGATCGAATCGAGGAAACCACGCGCACCTTCCGGCATCGCCGAGCGGACATGCGCCTGGTCGCGATCGTTGTTGAGGCGCATCGCGATGATCGTGCCGCACTGCGACAACACGCCTTCGGAAAGATCGGACGGGCGCTGCGTGATCAGGCCCAGCGATACGCCGTATTTGCGGCCTTCCTTGGCGATGCGGCTGAGCACGTCGCGCACCGCGCTGTGCTCGAGCACCCGATCGGAAGGAATATAGCGGTGCGCCTCCTCGCAGACCAGCAGCACCGGGGTGATCCGGTCCTTGCGGCTCCAGATCGCAAAATCGAACACCATGCGGCTGAGCACCGCGACCACCGTGGAGGTGATGTCCGAAGGCACGCCCGAGACATCGATGATCGAGATCGGCTTGCCGTCTGCGGGCAGACGGAAGATCTTGGCGATGAAATCGGCCATGTTGTCGCCCACCAGCATGCCGGAGAACATGAAATGGTAACGCGGGTCGGCCTTCATCTCCTCGATCTTGCCCTTGATGCGCAGGAAGGGTGCACTCGAGGTTGCCTTGTCGAGCTTGCCCATCTCGTTCTGGATGTTGGCGACGAGATCGGACAGCATATAGGGGATCGGCGTATCGACAGTGAATTTGGTCGAGCCTTGCGCCAGCTTGCCCTTCATCCGGGCGGCGAGCAGGCATTTGGCGAGAATTTCGGCATCGGTCTGCCGCTCGGCGCCCGACGAAGTCAGAAACACCTCGCAATGCTCTTCGAAATTCATCAGCCAATAGGGCATCGCGAGGTTGCCGACATCGAACAGCGCACCGTTTTCGCTGAACGCGCTGGCATATTCGCCATGCGGATCGATCATCAGGATATGCCCGTCGGGCATCATGTCGCAGATCCGGTGGAGGATCAGCGCGGCAGCGGTGGATTTGCCGGTGCCGGTCGATCCCAGCAGCGCGAAGTGCTTGCCGAGCAGCGAATCGACGTAGAGCGCGCCGCGCGTATCGGCGGTCGGATAGACCGTGCCAACCTCGATGTGCGGGCGCGAATCGGCGGCATAGACCTGTTTGAGGTCGGCGCTGGTCATCGCATGGATCGGCGTGCCCGGCACCGGATAGCGCGTCACCCCGCGCCGGAAATTGAAGATGCGCCCGGTCAGCTTTTCCTCGTCGCCCTCGCCCAGGAAGTCGATCTGACAGACGATCAGCCCGGCCTCGCGCTGGTGCATCCGCTGGGTGCGCACACTGGCGACCAGCCAGCGGGTGCCCATGCGGATCTTGACCTGGCTGCCGACCTGCCCGGCCATCGACACGCTGGGGTCGGGGTTTTCCATCAGGGCCGAAAGACGGCTGGCGTCGAGCAGAACCTGCGAGCTTGACCCGGCGATCTCGATCACCTCGCCGATCTTGAGTTGTTCTGCAGGACGCTGGGCCGGGCGTGGCAATTCGGGAATATCGGCTGGAGCGGCTGGCATACGGGTCTGAAAGCTCCTGGGATTGAATTCGGTCATCGCACCGTCCGCTGCCTTGTTGCTGCAAGTACAGCTGTCGGTTTAGCCATAGAGGGTAAATTTTCCATCTATGCCCGGAACTTGTGCCCGGATGCTGCGTCGGCGTCAGATCTTGCGGAAAACGACGCCGCCAAGCCACCCCAGCAGCAACGATACCAGCACCGCGCTGACGCCATAGAAAAACGGCTGAACCTCTGCCACGGTCGCGACGAAACGTTCGAACCCGAACTTGCGCACCTCGATCTCGCGCACCGCCGCAGCCAGCACCTGCCCGTCGCGGACCAAAAAGGTTTCTGCGGTGTACATTCCGGTCGGCACGCTGGCGGGGATCGAAAGCCGGGCCTGATAGAGCACGCCCTCCAGGATCTCGACGCTGCCCTCCCGCTGCTTGTAGAGTCCTTCGCGCCGGTTGAGATCGACCAGGCCCGAAAGGAAACGCCTCTGTTCTTCGGGATCGATCGATCCGGCGGGCGACAGCTGAAGGTTGCCAAGGCCGAACTCATAGATCGCCGCCGTACGGCCATCGACGATCTGGTCGATCGGGCGCGATGAGGCCAGCGCATAATAGGCCGGCGCCGACCGGAACTCGGTGCTTGCAGCATTGATCCAGATGCCGGCAATCTGCTGCTTTTCGCGCAGGATGATCGATTGGGGCGGACCTTTGAGGATCACCACGATATCGCTGTTGCCCGAGGGCGGTATGCCGCCGGGATAGACGATCGCGCCGAACAGCAGAAGTTCCGCGCCGGTAAAGCCGTACTGGATCTGGATGTCGCGCTGCGACACTTCGGGCACCAGCACGGGCTCGGTCGCGGCGGTGGTCATCAGCCACGCACCCATCAGCAGGGCCACCCACCGCAGCGCCTTCATTGCAGCAACTCGACGCTGTAGATTTCCGCCGGACGAAAGCCCAGCCCGATCCCCAGCCGCAACGCCACCAGCAGTACCAGCAATGACAGCAGCAGTCGCAGATATTCGGGCGGCAGTTTCTGCGCGAACCTTGCTCCGATTTGCGCGCCGGTAACGCTGCCGATCAGCAGCAGCACCGCAAGCACGATGTCCACCGCCTTGGTCGTCAGGCTGTGCACCATGGTCGATGCCAGCGTCACGAACAGGATCTGGAACAGCGACGTGCCAACCACGACCTGCGCGCCCATGCCCAGCAGATACAGCATTGCAGGCACCATCACGAAGCCGCCGCCCACGCCGAGCAGGATCGTCAGGATACCCGTCGCAAATCCCAGGATCAGCGGCGCGAGCGGCGAGATATACAGGCCCGAGCGATAGAACCGCCAGCGCAGCGGGAGGTTGGCGACCAGCGGGTGGTGCCGCCGCTTCTTGGCGGGCAGCTTTTCGCCGCGCCGCATCGCCAGCACGCTGGCCAGGCTTTCGCGCGCCATGATGCCGCCGATCGACCCGAGCAGCAGAACGTAGACGATGTTGATCACGGTATCGATCTGGCCGAGCTGCTGCAGCGCCCGGAACAGCGCGGCGCCGGCAAACGTACCGAATATCCCGCCGACCACCAGCACCCCGCCCATCTGGTAATCCACCCCCTTGCGGCGGCTATAGGCGATGACGCCCGAGACGCTCGATCCGGTGACCTGGGTGGAGGCGGATGCCGCTGCAACCGTGGGGGGGATGCCATAAAAGATCAGCAAGGGCGTGGTGAGAAACCCTCCGCCGACGCCGAACATCCCCGACAGGATACCCACAAGCCCGCCCAGCCCGATGATGACGAGGCCGTTGACCGACAGATTCGCAATGGGAAGATAGACGTCCATGGTGTGCGCGCGACGCTAGACGCTTTACGGCCCAAGCAGAAGGGGGCACGCGACCGGGATGCCGGGATGGAGGCTAAAAACCTGTCGACACCGTGATCGTGGCACCCGATGCGGGCAACGCATTGCCATCGACCCGCTGCCGCCAGTCCAACGCCACGGTCAGCCGCCCCTCGCGGACAGGCAGCGCAACCGCCACGCGCGGACCCAGATCGACCCGGTGCACCCAGCGTTTGCCTCCTGTCGCATCGAACTCCTGCTGACCTCCCGCCCACACCCCGCCGCCGACCGTGATCACATGGTTGTCCGCTTGGGCCACCTGCCGCGTGGCCAGCATCTGCAGATCGAAGAAACCCTGGGGCTGGCTTCGCCCGACGATGCCTGCCTGACCGAAAGCATCCAGACGGACCTGGCTGCGCGCAATCGCGCCGCCACCACCAGCCAGCAGCATCGCGGCGAACCGGTCGCGCTGGCCATCGGCAAGGCCGAATCGGCGCTCGACCGCAAGATCGACCGGAACACCCGCCCAGGGTCGCGCCGCAGCGCCGATCGCCAGCGTCCGGTCGTCGTCACTGGCAAGCGCCGTCGCCGCGCGGGCATAGACCGACAGCGCCCGCGCACGATCCCCCATCGCATAACGCACGATCAGCCCGGCCTGGCTGCCGCCATATTGCGCGCCGGGTGCCAATGCGCCCGCGCGCGTGCCCTGCCGCAGAAGCGACCAGCCATAGACCGACCATCGCGTGCCAGAAACGATCGACGCTGTACCTGGCGCGGGTCTGGATTCGTCGGCGGCGGGGCGCAATGCGATCCATTCGGGATCGAACGGCAGGGGTCCACCTGCGATCGGCACTCCGCCGGGATCGATCGGTGCCGCGGAACGGGCAGGGCCTGCAGCCGATACAAGCCAATCATCCAGGCCGTTTGCGATATCAGCATGCGCGTCATCGGCGCCTTGGAAACGGGTCCGCTGCAAGCCGAGATGTTGCCTCGCCACGGGTCTTGCCGATCCCGCAGAAGCGCTCGGTTGGACCAGCCCAACCGGCCCCTTCGACCGCGAACGGGCCTGCGCACGCACCGAGCCGGTCGGCGCGGTCCGCACCACAGCAGCCACCGGGCCGAAATCGGGCATATGGTGGAAGGTGCGCGCCGCCGTCCACACCAGCACGACGGTGCCTAGGAACACCAATGGCTGTCCGCGCATCGGGGCACGCGCGCGCGGCTGGAGGCCGCCGTCAGCCATCGGCCAATCCGCCCGGCGCGCCTGCCCCCTGCGATGCCAGTGCTGCAGGCGGCGCGGGCGGGATGTGATGGCGGGTCTTGTCCCACGCCAGTTTAGACCCGGTGAGCGTCGCGACATAGGCCACCAGCGCCCGGCGCGCCGCCATGACCGCGATGATGTTGCCCACCAGAACGCGCGGCACCGACCAGACAGCCTGCCGCCAGCCATATTCCCGCCCGGTGCACACCGCGCGCACCATCGTCCGCCAGGCCAGTATGAACCCATTGGCGATCAGCAGCGCGTGGAACGCCGCATCGAGCGGCAATGGCCGATAGACCCCTACAACCGCGCCCGCACCGACCACAACCCAGCCGATCAGCCCAAGATAGGCGGTGACGAGCACCAGTGCGGCCAGCGCCGACCGCCGGTCTCGCGCGCGCATCCAGATGTCGGCGACACCCCTGCCCCAGCCCGTGCGGTCCCAACCGCTGAGCGCGATGCCGATCGTCCAGCGTGTCTTCTGCCGCACCGAGGCGGAAAGATCGCTGGGAAAATAGGCGCGCGTCGCGATCAGATTGCCTGCGTCATCACGCGCACGCACGAACCGCCCGCGCCCGCCTGCCTCATGGATTCGGATGCCAAGCTCATAGTCCTCGGTCAGGCTGTCGGTCGCGAACGGGGATGCATCCGGCGACAGGTCGGCGATTGCCTGCAGCGTCTGGCGCGCAAATCCGCAGCCCACGCCTGCGCATGGTATCGCGACACCCAGGCGGCTGCGCACCGGCATGACCCGGACATGGGCTTCGGTGAACTCGTCGGCATAATGGCCGCTGATCAGCGGCGCCGCCGGGTCGATCAACGGGCTGACCGGCAATTGCACGAAGGCATGATCGGCCAGCAGCCGGTCATACACCTGCAGCTCGCACGGATGCACCACGTCTTCGGCATCGTGCAGCACGATGCATGCAAAGCTGAAACCCTCGGCAATCTCATCGGCCTGCATCGCGCGCCAGATGCGGTTGAGGCAATCGGCCTTGGATGTCGGCCCGTCGACGCCCAGCGGCGCTATCCTCACCCGGTCATCGCCGCGTGCATCGCGCAACGCGGCCAGCCCGGTCGCCGGATCGTTGGCATAGACGCCGACGTACAACCGGTAGTTCTGGTACGGCCACCGGTAGAGACAATGTCCGACCATGTCGGCGATCACATCGGATTCATCCCAGGCCGGGATGAAGACCGCATGGCGCGGAAAGGCATCGGCGTTTCGCGTCAGGTCTGCTGGCGGTGGCGGTGCAAAGACCAGCCCGCGCGTCTCGTGGTTCTGCCGCCGGGCAACCCACTGCCACAACCAGACGGCATCGAGGGCAAGATCATCGAGCGCCCCGATAAAGAACCAGATTGAAGAGAATAACAAAAGCTCTGAGGTAGCAAAGTCTAGCGATGCGAAAACAGCGCACGCTGCTGGCGCACACATCTCTTGCCCGGCTGTTGCCCCAATCGACCCCAAGCAATGCCCCCCGGCGGGGCAGTCATGCCCCCATCAAAGCGCCCAGTCGATACGAATGGGGCCCGCTGAATTGCGCGATCCGTCTGTTTGCGCTTCAATGCCTGCTTCGCGCAATTTCGTCAAAACATAATCGGCAGCATCGCCGTCTCCGCCGACGGTCACCGCAAGGCCGGTGCGCCTTGCAGCCCAGATGGCCAGCGCCAGGTTCTGCGCGCCAGCGGCATCGGGAGCGTCACCCCCGAAGCTTACCGTCGGCAAATCGAGCGGCGGCGGGATCAGTTGCATGCGCCACTGCGGTTCTGCCTGCGCCAGCCGCTGCTCGAGCGCGCGATAGGTTGCGAGCGTCGCCCCCGGCAACGGCGCGGCACGCACCTGCGCCAGCCGTTTCTCGCGATCGATCAGCACCGCATCGGGCGAGACACCCGCCAGCATCGCCAGCTCTCGCCCGACCAGCGCCACGGTAGCGCGCTCCTTGCTCGCCTGCTCGCGCGCCGATGCCGATGCCAGCTGAGCGGCTTCCGCATCGCCGGCGGCGGTGCCGACCCTGAACTGGTCGAGGCTGAGCTTGACCGGCCGCCCCAGCGCCTCGGCCAGCAGCGCCTCGCTGCGCGCGGCGGCCTGCGCCCTGAACTCCGGCGTCAGGATGGTCGCCCGGATCGTCAGCGGATCGCTGGAAAAATCGATGTCGAGCTGGTCGATCTTGGCCTGGCGCGGAAATTCATTGGCCAGCATGTCGCGCGTCTGCCGCTGCGCCCGTGCCTCCCAGGCGATCTGGCTGAGCGAATAGCCCAGCGGAATGGCCAGCGCCAGGAATGCCGCAGTGATCACCGCAGCCTGCACCCCGCTCTGACGGCTGGTGAGCTTGGGCCCGAACCCATAGAGCCGCGCCATCACCGCAGCGGCGATCGCGATGGTCATCAGGTTGGTGACGAACAGCAGCAGCGCGCCGAAGAACACGGGGCCGTTGAGCGTCGCCAGCCCGAAGCCGACCGTGGCCAGCGGCGGCATCAGCGCGGTTGCGATCGCCACACCGACGATGGTGCCCTCGCGCCCGCGGATCATCGCATAAGCGCCTGCCAATGCGGAAAACAGCGCCACCAGAAGATCGAACAGGTTGGGCCGGGTGCGCGCCGCGATTTCAGGCGTGATATCCTTGATCGGCGAAAAGAAGACCACCAAGGCGGTGAACAGCACCGCCAGCAGCACCCCGCCGGCCAGCGTCACCGCAGTCCGGCGGATTTCGTTGCCATCGATCATCGCCATGCCGAAACCCAGGCCGATGATCGGTCCCATCAGCGGCGAAATGAGCATCGCGCCGATGACCACTGCAGGCGAAGACAGCAACAGCCCCAGCACCGCGATGCCCGCCGACATCAGGATCATGAACGCATAACGCGGAGTGAGCCCGGATTCGTCATCGACCTTGGCGATCACCGCGCGGTGTTCGATCGACGGGATGACGGACCCGCGCCACCAGGTGCCCAACGGTCCCGCCACTTTTGCCGCCAGCGCCCCCACGCTGCCGGGAGTCACGCGGGCGTTCCGGCCAACTTCAGCCTGGTCGGACTGGTCGATCATAGTGTCTTACCATCTGCTGCCCGGCCAGGGGTGGACCGGCTTGTGCTTTGCCGATAGACGGATATCGAAAGCCTTGCCAGCCGCCCGCAGCCTTTTTGTGTTCCAATTCCTCTTTCGGCAGGGACCAGACGGACGCAAATCGACACCCACCGTCGGCGGAAGCGCCTGGGCTAGAAACCTGAAAAGCAAAGACAAAGGTGATGTGCGCATGATCACGATCAGACGGTTCGGGTTGCTGGCCCTGCTGGCACTGTGCGCCGCCTGCGCGCCCAAGGCCGGACCGCGCGCCACCGCGAACACCGATCCGCTGGATGACATCGCCCGGCAATATGTCATGCTGTCGCTCGAGATCGGCACGCACGAGGATGGCTATATCGATGCCTATTACGGCCCGGCGGAGTGGAAGCGCACCGCCGAAGCATCGCCGCGCGCGCTGCCCGCGCTGGCCCAGGCGGTCGATGCGCTGGACGCCGACATCTCGGCGGTGGACGTGTCGGGCAGCGAGTTGCTGGTGCAGCGCCGCGCCACGTTCCTGCGCGCCCAGCTCAACGCCGCGCGCACCCGGCTGCGCATGCTGCGCGGCGAACGGCTGAGCTTCCGCGAGGAATCGCTCGGCCTGTTCGGCGCGACGCCCGATATCCAGCCGCTGGCCAGCTATGACCCGGTGCTCGCCGAGATCGAGACGCTGCTGCCCGGGCCAGGCACGCTGGCCGAGCGGGTCGATGCGTTCCAGGAACGCTTCGTCATCCCCGCCGACCGTTTGCAACCGGTGTTCGACCGCGCCATCGCCGAATGCCGCAACCGCACCGCTGCGCATATTCCGCTTCCCCAGGGCGAAAGCTTCCGCATGGAGTTCGTCACCGGCAAGCCGTGGAGCGGGTACAATTACTATCAGGGCAACCTTGCCAGCCTGATCCAGATCAACACCGATCTGCCGATCCGCATCAGCCGAGCGGTCGATCTGGGCTGCCATGAAGGCTATCCCGGCCACCACGCGCTCAATTATCTGCTCGAACAAAGGCTGATGCGCGCGCGCGGCTGGATGGAATACAGCGTCTACCCGCTCTATAGCCCGCAGAGCCTGATCGCCGAAGGCTCGGCGAACTACGGCATCGACCTTGCCTTTCCTGGCGAGGAGAAGCTCGCCTTTGAAACGCGCGAGCTTTATCCGCTCGCCGGGCTGGCCACCGCCGATGCCCCGCGCCTTGCCGCGCTGCAAAAGGCGCTGACGGGCCTGCGCGGCGCGCGCTTCACCATCGCGCAGATGTATCTCGACGGCCAGATCGACCGCGCCCAGGCGATCGCGCTGACCCAGAAATACCAGCTGATGAGCGAAGCGCGGGCGAAACAGTCGATCGGGTTCACCGACACCTATCGCAGCTATGTGATCAATTACGGCCTGGGTCAGGATATGGTGGCCCAGTTCGTCGAAGCGGCGGGACCCGACGCCAAGTCCCGCTGGGCCGCGATGGAGCGGGTGATCAGCGAGCCGACCCTGCCTGCCGATCTGGCGGTGCGTTAGCAACCGGCTGCCTCACCCCCTCGTCATTCCCGCGAACGCGGGAATCCCGCTTTTCAGCCTAGGCCAATACAAAAGCGGGACCCCCGCCTGCGCGGGGGTGACGGGGCTTGATGCTGCAGCAACCAACGCCCGATCAGCGCGCAAACAGCATCGCGTCGTCGGCGAGCGCCTTGAACTCGAGCGCGTTGCCCGCCGGATCGTGAAAGAACATCGTCGCCTGCTCGCCGACCTGGCCGGCAAAGCGCACATGCGGCTCGATCACGAAACGCGTCCCCGCAGCGCGCAGGCGATCGGCGAGCGCCTGCCAGTCATCCATCGTCAGCACGACGCCGAAATGCGGCACCGGCACGTCGTGCCCGTCGACCGGATTGTGGTGGGCGCGCGTGCGGCTTGCCGCAGGATCGAGATGCGCGACGATCTGGTGGCCAAACAGGTCGAAGTCGATCCAGTGATCGGACGAGCGTCCCTCGCCACAGCCCAGCACATCGCGATAGAAACCGCGCGCCGCCGCCAGGTCATCAACCGGAAATGCGAGGTGAAAGGGTCTGATCGTCATAACGCGCCTCCATATCGGACCATAGCTGATCGGTACAGTCAGGCCGATAGACGCCCGGCACCGGCAGCGTCCAGCGCTGCCGTGTTGCGCAGCACCAGCGTGCCTGCGCTGCGGCTCTCGGCCCAGCCGCCGCAGCGACGGAACTGGCCGATGCAATTGGGTTCGAGATAGATGATCGTCACCGGCTGGGTGAGCGCTGTCAACCGATCTGCCACCGGGGCCATCACCGCATCATCGAACGGATCGTAGAAATAGCAGACAAGCGGGACATCTGCGGGCGGCACATAAAGCCCTGCATCCATGCACACGATCTCGACAGGCGCTGCCAGCGCGCCCTTGGCCTGCATGATGTCGCGGTTGCGCTGTGCGATCGCGACAAGCTCGGGCGCAAATTCGACGCCGATTGCCCTGGCGAACGCAAACCGCGCCGCCTCGAGCAGCGCCCGGCCCTTGCCGCAGCCGTAATCGATGAAGACGGTACGCACGAAATCCACATCCAGATCAGCGAACCACACCGGCATATCGGTGCCGTTGCTTGCCTGATAGCGCCGTGCATGGGCGGCAACCGCCCGGTCGACGTCCAGCGTGTGCAGCTCGCGGATCGCGAAGGTGTCGGTGCCCCAGGTCTCGTCGAACGCGCGGAACTGGCGGTTGCGCGCGCGCGCCTGCGGGGTCATCTCCTTGGCATGATAGGCGATGTTGTGGCCGATCAGCCGGACGATTTCGGCAGTTGAGCGGCCCTTGAGGCGGCGAGCGAGCGATGACATCATGAAACAGGGGCCTTTGTGGGTGGACTGCGGCGCGCCGGAGCCCAAAAACGAATTGTGCCGATTACGCGATGGCACCGGGCGTTTGAACCTGCTTAACCAACATTCGCGGACGCCCGATGTAAAATGAGAAGGCATATCTGCCCAGATTAAGGATGGAGAGCATGGCCGACCCAATTCGGATCACTTCGCGCGGAGAGGTTGAGACGCTGACGCTCAGCCGTCCCGAAGCGCTCAACGCGATGGACGAGCCGATGATCCTGGGCTTGCAGGACTATTTCCGGTCGCTCGCCGACCGGCCCGAGGTGCGGGTGGTGATCTTCAACGCCGAAGGCCGCGCGTTCTGCGCAGGACTCGACCTCAAGGGCTGGCCCCCGCGCGAGGGAGACGGCGCAGTGCATGGCGGCTGGCGCACCCAGCGCGCCATCGCGACGGTGATGCAGCTGATGCGCAGCTGCCCGCAGCCGATCATCGCGTGTGCGCAAGGCGCGGCCTGCGGCGGCGGCATGTCGCTGCTGCTCGCCAGCGACGTGCGCTACTGCACCCCCGATTTCCGGATGAACGCAGCGTATATCCGCATCGGCCTGGGCGGGTGCGACATGGGGTCGAGCTATTTCCTGCCGCGGCTGGTGGGCAGTTCGCTCGCCTCCGAGATGATTCTGTCAGGCCGCTTCGTCGGTGCCGATCGCGCGCTGGCGGCGGGCTTCGTCAGCGAAATCGCCGAGCCCGGCGACATCCTCGCCAGGGCTGAGGCGCTCGCCGGCGACATGCTGCTGGCCAGTCCGATGGGTCTCAGGCTCAGCAAGGACGTGCTCAACCGCAACATCGATGCGCCCGGCTTCGAGGCGGCGCTGGCGCTGGAGGACCGCCAGCAGATCATGCTCAGCATGACCGAGGATTATGCCGAGGCGAGACGGGCATTCATCGAGAAGCGCGCACCCGTGTTCAGGGACCGGTGACTTTAAGAAATCCTCCCCGAGCTTGTCTCGGGGAGGGGGACCGCCGACCGAAGGTCGGTGGTGGAGGGGAAGCGAGATGGCACGGCGCCCAATCGGCTTCACGATCCCGCTTCCCCTCCACCCCCCGCTGCGCGGGCGGTCCCCCTCCCCCAGCAAGCTGGGGAAGGATCTAAGAAAAGGTCACCCCATCTCCGCCACCTTCTGGCGCTCGATGAAGCGGTGGACGGCCTGGATCACCACCGATCCCTCGCCCACGCCCGAGGCGACGCGCTTGACCGAGCCGGAGCGGACATCACCCACCGCGAACAGGCCGGCCCTGCTGGTCTCGAACGGCGTGCAGCCGTCGCCGGTGACGATGAAGCCGTTGTCGTCGAGCGCGGCGCACCCCTGCAGCCAGTCCGAGCAAGGCTGCGCGCCGATCATCACGAACAGCGCGCCGAGCTCGATGTGTGTCGTCTCGCCGGTGTTGCGGTCGCGCCAGACCAGGCTTTCGAGATGCGGATCGCCTTCAAGCGCGGTGATCTGGGTGAATGGGTGCAGCGTGATCGCGTCCGATGCCTCGATGCGGTCGATCAGATAGCTCGACATCGTCGCGGCCAGCCCCTGGCTTCGCACCAGGATGTGGACATGCGCGGCGTGGCGCGAAAGAAACACCGCCGCCTGCCCCGCCGAGTTGCCCCCGCCGACCACCACCACCGGGCGCCCCGAGCACAGTTGCGCCTCCATCGCGGTCGCCGCGTAATAGATGCCCGCACCCTCCAACCGGGCGTAATCGGGCAGATCGAGCCTGCGATAACGCGCGCCGGTCGCTGCGACCACGGCGCGGGCCCTGGCCCGTGTGCCGTCCTCGAGCGCGATGCTGAAATGATCGCCGCTGCACTCCAGCCCGGTCGCGGCGCGCGACACCGCGAGCCGCGCGCCGAACTTCTGCGCCTGCACCTGCGCGCGTCCGGCCAGCGCCTGGCCCGAAATGCCGGTAGGAAAGCCGAGGTAATTCTCGATCTTGCTGCTGGTGCCCGCCTGTCCGCCCGGCGCGGTGGATTCGACGATCAGCGTGTCGAGCCCTTCGGAGGCCGCATAGACCGCTGCTGCCAGCCCGGCGGGACCTGCGCCCACCACGATGACATCGTGCAGCCGATCGTGATCGATCGCAACCGCGACGCCCAGTGCGTCGGCCAGTTCGTGGGTGCTGGGGTTGCGCAGGATCTGGTCTTCGGAAATCACCACCGGCAGATCACCGCTGGTCAGGCCGAAGCCCTGCAGAAACGTCGCGGCATCGGGATCGGACGCGGAGTCGATCGTCCGGTGCGGATAGCCGTTGCGGGTGAGGAAGGCGTTGATCCGCACCGTATCTGCGCTGCGCACTGGGCCGACCAGGGTCACCGCGCCCTGCTGGTGCTGCATCAGCGCCACCCGCCGCAGGATGAACGCGCGCATGATGATCTCGCCGATATCGGGTTCGGCGACGATCATCGCGCGGAAATCGGCGCGCGGCACCCGCACCACTTCGGCCGGGCCCACCGCCCGCCCGCTGACCAGGATCTTGCGGTCGTTGAACAGGTCGAGTTCGCCGGTGAACTGGCGTTCGCGGTGGGTGTGGACGATGGATTCCTCGCCATGATCATTATGGTCGATGATCGCGACTTCGCCCGCGCAGATCAGGAAGAAATCAACCGTCCGCTCGCCCCTGTGGAAGACATAGGCGCCATCGGCGACCGATTCGCGCGACCCGAACCGGGCGAGTCGCGCCGCCATCTCTTCGCTGAGCACCGGGAACGTCTGCTCGGGCCGGGCATAAGGATCGCTGCCATCGCCGCGCGTGCCGCTGGTCTGTGCACTTCGCATCGCGGTTGTCTCCCACAAGGATGTTCGCGCGCCGTAGCGTCAGCGCCCGGCATGGCACCGCAGCCTATGCGAATGGCGCGGAAATGCGTAGCTTTTTTGGCAGATGCGCTTTGCTTTTGCGCGCTTCCGGTGCAGATTGCGCGCCAACGCCCAACACAGGCACCAAAGGTGAGGACCATGACTGAAGACGAAGACCTCGAAAGCTTCCGCGCCGAAGTGCGCGCCTTTCTCGATGCCGAACTTCCCCCCGAAAAGCGCTTTGCCGCCGACGGTTTTGCCAATGCCAGCAAGGAACTGACCGCCTGGTGGCAGGGCGTACGCGCCAAGCGCGGCTGGGGCGCTCCGGGCTGGCCCAAGCAATATGGCGGCTGCGAATGGTCGCTCGCCAAGAAGCGCATCTTCGCCGATGAATCGACCAAGGCGGGCGCGCCATCCTACAGCCCGTTCGGCATCACCATGGTGGCGCCCGTGATCTACACCTTCGGCACCGACGAGCAGAAGGCAGAGCATCTGCCGCACATCCTCAACGGCACGCGATTCTGGTGCCAGGGCTATTCGGAACCCGGCGCAGGGTCGGATCTGGCCAGCCTGAAGACCCGAGCGGTCCGTGATGGCGACGATTATGTCGTCAACGGCCAGAAGACCTGGACGACGCAGGGGCATTGGGCCGACTGGATCTTCTGCCTGGTGCGCACCAACACCGAGGTGAAGCAGCAGAACGGCATCTCGTTCCTGCTGATCGACATGAACACGCCGGGCATCGAAGTCCGCCCGATCCGCACGATCGATGGCATGCATCACCTCAACGAGGTGTTCTTCACCGATGTGCGCGTGCCGGTGAAGAATCTGGTCGGCAACGAGAACGACGGCTGGACCTATGCCAAGTTCCTGCTGGGCAACGAGCGTGCCGGGATCGCCGGGGTCACCCGCACCAGCGGCGATCTCGCGCGGTTGCGCGAATGGGCGAGCTCGACCGAACGCTTCATCGATCCGCCGATCAACGATCCCAGGATCGCGCAGCGGCTCGACGATCTCGAGCAACGGCTTGCCAAGCTGGCGGCGCTGGAAGCCCGAGCGCTCGAATCTCCCAGCCAGTCGATGGAGGCGATGCGCCTGGTCGCGCCCCTGAAGCTGCTCGGCACCGAGCTGTCGCAGGACGTCTCCGAACTCGCGCTCGATATTGCAGGGCCGGCAGCATTGCCGCGTCCGGCGGAGAACCCGGCGCACCCCTATGGCCAGGAAGGCGAGCACGCGATGTCGGTGTTCCTCTTCGGCCGCGCGCAGTCGATCTATGGCGGCACCAATGAGGTGCAGAAGAACATCCTCGCCAAGATGATGGCCGCAGGGCTGTAATAACCACCAATTCCCTACCCGTCTGAGTCGAGCGTAGTCGAGACACGTGAGCACGTCCCTCGACTGCGCTCGGGACAGACGGAACTAGTGACAGGATCACCCACATGTTCGCACCCAATGACGACCAGCAGCTGCTGACCGACAGCGCCCGCCGCTTCACCCAGAAACATTATGCCGACGACAAGCTTGGCCAGATGGGCGAGGCCCCTCTCAACACCGCGCTCTGGGCCGAAATGGCCGAAGCCGGGTGGCTGATGCTGCCCTTCGCCGAGGCCGATGGCGGGCTGCAGGGCGAAGGCCAGTCGGGGCTTGGCGATTGCGTCAGCCTGTTCGAGGTATTGGGCGAAGGCCTGGTGGTCGAGCCGGTGCTGGCGAGCACCATCCTCGCCGGCGGCCTGATCGCCGCCGCCCCCGAATCCCAGCAGCGCAGCGATCTGATCGAAGCCATCGTCTCGGGCGGCGCGCCGATCGGCGTGGCACTGCACGAGCCGCGCGCGCGGCACGACATCTGGTATTGCGAAGCACGCGCGACCAAAAGCGGCGACGGCTGGACGCTTGTCGGTCACAAGTCGCTGGCGCATGGCGCGGCAGCGGCCGAACAGATCATCGTCCTTGCCCGGATCGACGGCGAACCGGGCAGCGGCGGCGAAGGCCTCGGCCTGTTCCTCGTCCCCGCCGATGACGCGGGCGTTACCGTAACGCCGTATCGCCTGCGCGACGACCATTGGGCTGCCGATGTCGCGCTCGACAATGCCTCGGTTGGCGCCGACGCGCTGCTGCTCGGCACCGGTGCGGCGGCTGACGCATTGCAAAAGGTGATCGACAAGGCGCGGCTGCTGCTCGCCGCAGAGGGCACCGGCATCATGCGCCGCGTGTGCCTCGCGACACAGGCCTATACCATGGACCGCAAGCAGTTCGGTGTGCCTCTCGCCTCGTTCCAGGTGCTGCAGCACCGCATGGTCGACATGTCGGTGGCGTTCGATCAGGCGCGGTCATTGGTCTATGAGGCGGTGACGCACGATGCTGCAGGCGATGCCGACGCCATGACCCGCTCGGCCCGCGCCGCTTATCGCGCGGTCAGCGAGGATGGCGTCGAGGTCGGCAAGCAGGCGATCCAGCTGCACGGCGGCATGGGCATGTCCGAAGAGCTGCCCTTGGGCCGCGCGCTGCGCCGCCTGCTGGCGATCCGCCAGGCGTTCCCGCTTTAACAGATCTACGCCGCACCATCATCGTCACCCCCGCGCAGGCGGGGGTCCCGCTTCTGCGCCACGATCGCCAAGAAAAACGGGATTCCCGCGTTCGCGGGAATGACGGGGTTGGGTTCCAAACGAATCCCCGTTCTCCGGCGAAAGCCGGAGTCCAGAGCGACTACAGTACAATATGACTCCTGGATTCCGGCTTCCGCCGGAGAACTACAGCGCGTCGAAGTCGATCGGCGCATGGCGATCGAGCGTGCGCGAATCATCCGCCATCGGGTATTTCAGCCCGGTGGCGCAGTTGAACAGCACAACCCTGTCTACCTTGCTCACCAGCCCGGCGGCCAGCGCCTGATGATACGCCGCCAGCGTCGCGCCGCCTTCGGGGCACAGCAGCAGCCCGTCCTGGCGCGCCGCTTGCTGCACCGCCATCTCGATCGCTGAATCCTCGACCGCCAGCGCCCTGCCGCCGCTTTGCCGCACCGCGCGCAAAATCAGGAAATCGCCCACCGCGCGTGGCACGCGAATGCCCGCCGCCACCGTCTGCGCGTTCTCCCAGCGTTCGGCATGCTCGGCGCCATCGTCGAACGCCTTGACGATCGGCGCGCAACCCGCAGCCTGCACCGCGAACATCTTGGGTCGCTTCGGGCCGATCCAACCCAGAGCCTCGAGCTCGTCGAACGCCTTCCACATGCCGATCAGGCCGGTGCCGCCGCCGGTAGGATAGAAGATCGCATCGGGAAGTTCCCAGCCGAACTGCGCAGCGAGCTCCAGCCCCATCGTCTTCTTGCCCTCGATCCGATAGGGTTCTTTCAGCGTCGAGAAATCGAACCAGCGGCCCTGCTTCGCGCCTTCGCCGACGATCGCACCGCAATCATCGATCAGCCCGTTGACCCGCCACACGCGCGCGCCCTGCAAAGCGATTTCCTGCACGTTGATATCGGGGGTGTCCTCGGGGCAAAACACGATCGTCTCGATCCCGCAGCGGGTGGCGTAAGCCGCCAGTGCCGCGCCGGCGTTGCCGTTGGTCGGCATCGCGATCCGCTTGATCCCCAGCGCCTTGGCCATGGCGACGGCCATCACCAGCCCGCGCGCCTTGAACGATCCCGTCGGCAGCCGCCCCTCATCCTTGGCCATCACATTCGCCCCGCCGGAGACCGGCAACGGTACCAAAGGCGTTTCGATCTCGCCCAGGCTGACGATATCGCGCACGTGCCGCACCGGCAGCAGCTCGCGCCAGCGCCACAGATCGGTCTCGCGCGCCTGCAACGCGTCCCGGTCGAGATGCGCGGCGATGCCAGGCAGGTCGTAGCGCACCAGCAGAGGCCGTCCGACGCGCGATAGACCGTGAACCTCGTCGGCGGGGTAGACCTCGCCGGTCATCGAGCATTCGAGATGGGTGACGAAGCTCTCGCGCTCGGCGGTGATATTGCTCAGCAGGGACATAGGTAACGGAAACTCCATGCCCATCGCGGGCGGCGGCAAAGGCGGGTGCCAGCACCAGATGCAGCAATCGAATGCAAATTCAAGCGCTTGCGGTCGAAAGGCAGCCGATCAACGAAATGGCAACCCCATCGACCAGCCGAACCGGGTGGATTCGCGGCCCGGATAATCGGTCAGCCCGATCGTCATCGTCTGATGCCCGCCGCTGGGGCGCGGCCGATAGGTCCGGACAACGCGATCCCAGATCGACAGGCAGAAGCCGTAGTTGCTGTCATGCTCGATCCGCGCGGTGCTGTGATGGACGCGGTGCATGTCCGGCGTGACGATGACCAGCCGCAGCACCCGGTCGAGCCACAGCGGCAGCGCCAGATTGGCATGGTTGAACATCGGCAGCACCGCCAGCAGCAGCTCGAACACGATCAGCGCCCATAACGGCGCCCCCAGCGCCAGCGCGACGCCCATCTTGAGCAGCATCGACAGGGCGATCTCGAGCGGGTGGAAGCGCAATGCGGTCGACATATCGAGATCGCGGTCGGGGTGATGGACGCGGTGCAGCCGCCACAACAGCGGAATGCGGTGCGTCGCCCAGTGCTGCGCCCAGACCGCAAGGTCGAGCAGCAGGATCGCGAGTACGCCCTGCGCCCAGCCGGGCAGCCCGGTCATCGGCAGCAATCCGAAATCGGGCTGCGCGGCGTATCCCGTTATCGCGCCGAACACGCCGATGAACACCAAGGCCTGCACCCCGCGCTCGACCGGCATGTTGATCATGACGAAGCCCAGATGCGTGCGCCAGCGCTGCGCCAGCGGCAGCCGGTGACTCCGCCGCGGCCACAAGGCTTCGGCCAGCAGCAGCACCAGCGCAGTGCCGATCAGCACCGCACTGATCAGCAAGGGCTGGCCGCTGGCGATCATGACGCGGCGGCGAGTTCGGACTGCTCGGCCATCGTCGGGTAATCGGTGTAACCCTCGGGCCCCTGGCCGTACCAGCGCTTGGGATTGTCGGGGGTGAGCGGCGCATCAGCAGCGAACCTTGCCGGCAGATCGGGGTTGGCCAGGAAGGTGCGGCCAAAGCTGATCGCGTCGGCGCAGCCCTCGGCCATCGCTGCCTGGGCGTTCTCCAGCACGTAATCGCTATTGAGCACCAGCGGCCCGGCAAACACCTTGCGGATATGCGGGCTGACCGGCGGCACGTCGCTGGCACCGAAGGTGCCGTTGGCGGGCGGCTCGCGCAGTTCGAGGAACGCGATGCCGATCCGGTCGAGCAAGGCGGCGGCGGCGGTGAAGGTCGCGTCGGGCGTGGCATCGTTGACGCCTTGCGTCTCGCCGTTGGGTGACAGCCGCACCGAGACGTGCTCGTGGCTCCAGGCATCGACCAGCGCCTGCGTCACTTCGCCGAGCAGGCGGATGCGGTTTTCGATCGCGCCGCCATATTCGTCCTCGCGCAGGTTCGACGAGGAGCGAATGAACTGGTCGATCAGATAGCCGTTGGCCGCGTGGATCTGCACCCCGTCGAAGCCCGCGCGGCGGGCGTTTTCGGTGGCGCGGACATAGTCTGCGATCACGCGCGGAATCTCGTCCACCGGCAGCGCGCGCGCCGTGTCATAGGGCTTGGTGCCTTCATAGGTGTGCGCATGATAATCGAACCGCGTCGCCGAGGCCGAGATCGGCGGCTTTCCGCCGATGAAATCCGAATGCACCAGACGGCCCATGTGCCACAGCTGGCAGATGATGCGCCCGCCTGCTTCATGCACCCGCTCGGTGATCGGCTTCCAGGCTTCGACCTGCTCGTCGCTCCAGATGCCCGGCGCGAACGGGGTGCCCAGGCCTTCCTGGCTGATCCCGGTGGCTTCGGAGATGATCAGCCCGGCGCTGGCCCGCTGCGCATAATATTCGCCCATCAGCGGCACCGGCACATGCGCCTTGGTCGCGCGGCAGCGGGTCAGCGGCGCCATCAGGATGCGGTTGGGGCAGGCAATCGCGCCGAGCTGGATCGGGTCGAACAGGGTCGGCATTGTATCGTTGGACATCGGCAAGAATCTCCGTTTGCACCGTCCCGGTTTTGCCGAGACAGGATTTAAGTGATTGGCTAAGCCCCCGCGATGACAAAAGCAACCGAGCGCGGTGGGGGTCTGGCCCTGCTGGCGCTGATCATGGCCAATGTGGCGCTTGCCTTCGGTCCGCTGTTCGTGCGGATGGCCGATACCGGCCCTGTGTCCGCCGGATTCTGGCGGTTGACGCTGGCGCTGCCGGTGCTGGTGCTGATCGCGATGCAGCGGCGCGAACCGCTGTCGGGCTATGGCCGCGGCATCTGGTGGGTGCTGGCATTGGGAGGGTTCGCCTTTGCGCTCGACCTTGCCAGCTGGAACTTCGGCATCGAGCGGACCAAGCTCGCCAACTCGACCCTGTTCGGCAACATGGGCAGCATCATCCTGGTGCTCTATGGCTTCGTGATCAGCCGCGCCTGGCCGCACCGGGCCGAAGTCGGCGCAGTGGTGCTGGCGGTGGTCGGCGCAGGCCTGCTGATGGGCAGCTCGTACGAACTCGACGTCCGCAATCTGGTGGGCGACCTGTTCTGCCTCGCCGCAGGCGTGTTGTACGTGGTGTATCTGCTCAGCATCCGCAAAGTCCGCAGCGTTCTGGGCAGCTGGTCGGTGCTGGTCTGGTCGACGGTGTTCGGCATCGCCCCGATGCTGGTCATCGCGCTGCTGCTGGGCGAGCCGGTCTGGCCGACCGACTGGACGCCGGTGCTGCTGCTTGCCTTGGTCTGCCAATTGTTCGGCCAGGGGTTGATGGTTTACGCGGTCGGCCATTTCTCCCCGGTGGTGCTGGGGATTGCGCTGCTCGGCCAGCCGGTGATCGCGGTGATCGTGGGCTGGGTGGCCTTCGGCGAACGGCTGTCGCTGCCCGACTGGATCGGCATGGTCGCCATCGGCGCAGCCTTGGTGCTGGTGCGGCTGCCCGAGGCGCGCCGCGCCGCGCGGCTTGCAGGTTCGCCTGCGGCTCCCTAATTGGGATGCCACCCAAGGAGGCACCGCCCATGTACCGCCCGACCAAGCTCGACACCCTGCCCGCCGACCCGACGCTGGACGAGGTGCGGCTGTTCCTGCCGCCATTCATCGCCGACGAAGCGGTGTTCGATGGCTGGACCCCGGCCGCGCGAGATGCCGCCGCGAGTGCGCAGGGTCTGGAGCCCGGGCTTGCCCAGCTTGCCTTCGATCAGGGCCCGATGGACATGATCGAGGCGTGGATCAGCCATATCGATGCGCAGATGATCGAGGCGTTTCCGCCCGAGCGGATCGCGAGCATGAAGATCCGCGAGCGCATCACCGCACTCGTGGCGTTCCGCTTCGAGGCCGTTGCGCACCAACGCGAAGCGCTGCGCCGCGCAACCGCGATCCTTGCGCTGCCCTCCAACCTCGGCCGCGCCGCCAAGCTGTCATGGCGCACCGCGGACCTGATGTGGCGGCTCGCGGGCGACACCGCGACTGATTACAACCATTATTCCAAGCGAATGATCCTGTCGGGCGTCTACGGATCGACGCTGATGGCGTTTCTCGACGACGAAAGCCCCGACTTCGCCGACACCCACGCCTTCCTCGCGCGCCGCATCGAGAACGTCATGCAGTTCGAAAAGGCCAAGGCCAAGTGGACCAAGGGCGGCGAAAGCCTCAGCCTCACCCGCTTCCTGGGCCGTCTGCGCTACCCGGCGCGGTAAGGCTGGCATAGCTGCAGCGATCCGGCGGTGACATCGGCAAGGGGCACGGCATGCGCGAGGAAATTGCCAGGGTCGAATTCAGCGCGCCGGTGATAGAATGGCGCGGTCCGGCCCCGTTTTATTTCCTAGCGCTGCCCCAACACTGCCTTGGCGAAATCCATCATGCAGCCCGGCAAGCGAGCTATGGCTGGGGCTGCGTACCCGTGCAGGCCAACATCGGCGCCGTCGCATTCACCACATCCCTGATTCCGCGCGACGGCGGATTTTTGCTGCCGCTCAAGATTGCGGTCAGGACAGCAGCAGGCATCGACATGGCTGACACGGTGTCAGCCACGATCAGAATTTTTACGCCACACTGAAAACGAAGGCTGCACGACAGGCGGTGGCACTCACCGCGGCGCGATCGATCGCCAGGCTTCGGCGATCTCGGCGAGCATCTGGCGCGCGGAGACCAGCAGGTCGACGTTGTCGACGCTGATCGCGGCGTTGATCCGGCGGCTGGCTTCGCGGTAGATACGCGCAAGGGCAAGCGCGAGTTCGCCGCCCTTGTTGAAATCCAGGCTCTCCTCGAGCGCGATCACGATGGCCGAGGCGCGGGCGCGCGCCTGGATCATCGGCACGCTCTCGCCGCGCTGGGCATGGCGCACCGCTGCATCGAGCCGCAGCAGCAGCTCGTCGAACAGGATCACGACCAGATCGTGCGGGCTGGCGCCTTCGACCCGGCTTGCGGTGTCGACGGCCTTGTAACTGCCCATGTTGCGCCGGGGGGAGATGAAGCTCATGGCGATCCCTTATCGTTTCGTGGATTTCAGTTGTTCTTGCCCGACCAAACAGCGATCTGCTGGTCGAGATAGCTCTGCGTCGAGCGCAGGATCGTCAGCTGACGGTCCATGGCCGAAAAGGTGGTTTGCAGCTGCTCGCGGTAACGGGCGCTGTCTTCCTGGACCTTTTCCAGCGCCTTGCTGTAATCCTGAGCCAGATCGGCGAACCGTTTCTTCGCGGTGGTGAGCGAGCTGCTGGGCGCCTTGAGGCTGGTGCGCACATCCTCGAACGCCTTGGCAAGACCCGGGTTGCCGGCGGTGGGCGTCGCAGGCTCCAGCATCTTGGCGACGCCTTCGGGATCGGCGGCGAGCGCGGCATCGAACCTGGTCGCGTTGAGCGTGAGGGTCCCGTCGCGGCCGGTGCTCACGCCAATGTCGGCGAGCGACCGGTAGGTTCCGGTATCGGTGAGCGGCTTGGTGGTCAGCGCGGCCAGCGCGCGCATCATGTCGCGCGCGGCGGCATTGCCGGCCAGCGGCCCGCCGCTCGCGCCTTCCAGGCCCGGCGCGGTGGCGCTGTTGAGCGCGGTGCGCAGATCGTTGTAGGCCTTGACGAATTCGTTGAGCACATCTTTGACCGTGGATGTCGGCTGGTCGCCGCTGATCACCACAGTGGTGCCAGGCGAGGCGGTGAGCAGGTTGATGCGCACGCCCGGGATGGCGGTGTCGATCTGGTTGGAGCTGTTGACGACATCGATGCCGTTGACCTTGACGATGCTGTCGCCCGCATTGGTGACCGAGGTCATGCCGGCGCCACCGGCAGGCGGATAGGCAAACGCATCGAGTGCCGCAGCGCCGCCCGATCCGGTGATGGTGAAGCTGTTGGCCGCCCCTTCCTTGCCGCGCAGCACCAGCCGCGAGCCGTTGTTGTCGGTGATGATGCTCGCGGTGACTCCGCTGTCCGATGCGTTGATCGCGTCGCGAAGCCCGCCCAGGCTGTTGTTGGTCGAATCGATGATGACATCGAAGCTGCCCGCCGATGTCTCGATGGTCAGCGTGCCTTCACCCACTTGCGCATTGGCGGCATAGGACGACGCCGACACCATGCTCTGCGCCGATGCCAGCTGCGTCACCTGGACCGTTGCAGGCAGCCCCTGTGGTTTCTGGCCGGGGATGAACGTCGCTGCGACCAGATCGCCGCGGGTCGAGACCAGCGCGCCGGAAAACTGGCGGCCGTTGAGGATTTCGGTCAGCGCGGTGGAGAAAGTGTCCAGCGCCGATGTGGCCGAGGCGAGTGCGGAAATGCGCGCCTGGTTGAGGTTCTGCCGTTCCTTCACCGCAGCCTGTTTGGGCTGAAGCGATGCCGCCACCAGGTCGTTGACCAAAGATGCGCTGTTCACGCCGGTAAACCCGGTGATGAGATTCGATATTCCGCTATTGGTGACCATGGCCGTGTCCTCTTGGGTTCGTTAACGGCGCCGGGGCGCTCGGTTTAAGCGATCTTTTGGTCATTGCGCGCGCATTTTCTCGGGCTTTCCGTCCATGTCGAAGCGCATCTCGGCGGGCACGTCGAGGTCGGGCTGGCCGAAGCCGACATCCAGCTTCTCGTTGATGCGGAACACGAAGGCGAGCAGCGTCGCCACCGCCATGTACAGCCGCTCGTCGATGATCGTGCCTGGCTTGGAGGTGAAATAGATCGCGCGGGTCAGTTCGGGATAGCGCAGGATGGTGACGCCCTTCTCCATCGCCAGTTCGCGCATCACCTGCGCAATCGCGCCGCGCCCCCGCGCCAGCACCACGGGTGCTGCGTCCTTGTCCCGGTCGTACCGCAGTGCAATCGCAAAATGGGTCGGGTTGACCAGCAGCACGGTCGCCTCTTCGATCGCCTTGCGGGTCGATCCATTGAGCATCTCGTACTGTCGCCGCCGCACCGCCTGTTTGAGCTCGGGCGAGCCTTCGGCTTCCTTGTGCTCGTCCTTGATTTCCTGCTTGGTCATCTTGAGCTTCTGGTTGCGCTGGAACCATTGTGCCGGAACGTCGATCATCGCGATCAGACCCAGGCATCCGGCCATCGCCATCATCGTGATCGCAAACAGCTCGCCAAATGCACCGATTCCGGCCCGAACATCGCCATGGCCGAGCTCGGCCATCTGCGGCAGCATCGTCATGATCATCACCACGCCGACCGTGCCCATCAGCGCCACCTTGGCGATCGACTTGCCCAGCTCGATCAGCCCGTGAAGCCCGAACATCCGCTTGAAACCCGCCATCGGGCTGAGCTTGGAGGCCTTGGGCTGGAGTGCGCTCCACCGGAAGCCCAGCGAGCCGAGCGACGCCGGTGTCGCCACCGCCGCCAGCATCAGGAACACGAACAGCCCGCCAAAGGGCAGCGCCAGCGGCGCCAGCAGCGTGAAGGTGCGCTGGCCGACGTTGAAATCGGTCGCGTCGTGCAGGTCGAACACCAACCCGGTGCGCAGCATCGATGCGATCGCCGACACCATGACGTCGCCGAACAGCACGAAGGCGAAGGTGCCTCCGATCATGATCATCGCGGTGCCCAGTTCCTTGGACTGGAGCACATCGCCCTTCTCGACCGAATCGCGAATGCGCTTTTCGGTCGGGGCTTCGGTCTTTTCACCGCCACCTGGGGGCTGCTCTGCCATCGCGTCAGCTGCCCGCCATCACTTCGGATTGCGCAAGGCCAAGCTCCATCGCGCGCATCATCCCATCGGCAAGCACCGGAGCCGCCATCGCCAGCAGGATGATCCCTGCGAGCACGGCGACAGGAATGCCGACCGAAAACAGGTTGAGCTGCGGTGCGGAGCGCGCGAGCATCGCCATCGTGATCTGCACGATGATCAGCGCGGCCCCCACCGGAAGCGCGATGACCAGACCCATCGAGAACAATGTGCCGCCGAACTCGACCAGATCGAAGATCACCCGCGCTGACACGAAGGCATTGCCCGGGGGCAGCGCCTCGTAGCTTTGCACGATGATCGCGATCAGCATCAGATGGCCATCCATCGCCAGCAGCAACAGCACCGCGATAATCGACAGGAAGCTGCCGATCACCGGGCTCGACGCGCCGCTTTGCGGATCGCTCATCGAGGCAAAACCCAGCCCCATGGTGTTGCTGATCACTTCGCCCGCGACGAACGCGGCGGAATAGCCGATCTGCAGCGCAAAGCCGATCGCCGCGCCGCAAATGACCTCGCCCAGGATGAAGACGAAGCCCGAATAGCTGATCAGCGTGCTGTCGGGCAGCTTGATATCGACCGAATTGGCAGCGGCAATGCCGATCATCGCCGACAGGATGATCCGCACCTGCAGCGGCACGCTGGTCGCGCCGAACACCGGTGCCACCATCAGCGCGGCCCCGGGCCGGATCATCGCCATGATCCAGATCCACAATTGCGCTTCGACAGAGGCGAACCCCGGTGCGATCACAGCAGAAGGTCCGGAATGCGGCTGAAGATCTCGACGGTGAAATCGGCGATCAGATAGAGGATCGATCCGCCGAACAGCGCCAGGATGATCGCGAGCACGACAAGCTTGGGCACGAAGCTCAAGGTCGCCTCGTTGATCGAGGTCGCCGCCTGGACCATGCCGAGCAGCACGCCCACCAGCAGCGCGGGGATCAGCAGCGGGGCCGAGGCGAGCGCGGTGATCCACAAGGTCTGCTGCGCAAGCCCGATGAAATAGTCGGTCTGTTCCATGTCAGTTTCCGATGGCTCTCAAGTTCCGTTTGTCCCGAGCGTGTCGAGGGACGTTACGCAACCGTTGGCGATCACGTCCCTCGACTTCGCTCGGGACAAACGGGAAGGGGTTCGAAGATACCGACATCACGTCACGAACGACCCGGCGAGCGAGCCCATGGTCAGCGCCCAGCCATCGACCAGCACGAACAGCAGCAGCTTGAACGGCATCGAGATGATCGTCGGCGACAGCATCATCATGCCCAAAGCCATCAGCGTGGAAGCGACGACAAGGTCGATCACCAGGAACGGCAGGAAGATCATGAAGCCGATCTGGAACGCGGTCTTGAGTTCGCTGGTGACGAACGCGGGCAGCAGGATCGAGAACGGGATGTCCTGCGGCCGGGCGAACGCCTTTTCCTTGGCCAGATCCATGAACAGCTTGAGGTCGGTCTGACGGGTCTGCTTGATCATGAACTTGTGGAATTCGTTGCCCGAAATCTCGATCGCGGTTTCCAGCTCGATCGTGTCGGCGGCATAGGGGGCGACAGCGCGCGCGTTGATCTCGGTAAAGGTCGGCGCCATCACGAACATCGAGAGGAACAGCGACAGGCCGATCAGCACCTGGTTGGGCGGAGTCTGCTGCAGCCCCAGCGCCTGGCGCAGGATCGACAGCACGATGATGATCCGCGTGAAGCTGGTCATCATCAGCAGCATCGAAGGCAGGATGGTGAGCAGACCCATCAATACGAGGATCTGCAGGGAGAGCGTCAGCGGCTTGCCGTCGCCCGCGACATCATTGAGCGCGCGGCCCAGGGCTTCCGAGGCTCCGGGCGCTGCGACCGGGCCGGTGGCTTGTGCGAAGGCGGGGGTGGCGAGGAAGAGGGCGAGGAACGCGAGGATCACAAGGGCGATCACCCACCCCGTCTGTCCCGAGCGAAGTCGAGGGACGTGCGCGCCACGGTTGCGTATGGTCCCTCGACTTCGCTCGGGAACACGGGATGTTGGGACGGAAAGGATTGCCCCGCTCATGCCCCGCGTCCCTTGAACGCGGCGAGCAGGTCATGCTCTGATCGGGCCAGCGTCGCCGGGGGAGGTGATACGCTGGCCGGACCGTGTCCGGCATCGGCGCGGGCGATCGTGTCGATCCGCGCGCGCGTTACCGAAACCAGAATTTTCTGTCCCGCAAACTCGACCACCGCGAGCTTGCCCGACACACCCATGCTGACCGTTTCGACGACCTTGAGGTCGCGCTGCGGGCCTGCCATGTCGAGCCGGGCCATCATGCCGGGCTGGTACTTCTTGTACAGCCACAGGCTGCCGTAGATCATGCCGGCCATGATCGGCAGCATGATGACGAGTTTGATGATGTAATAGGTCATGCAGGTCCGCTTCTTGTCCACCGCCGCGCCGCCGGGTTTCCGGCGGGTTTGGCAGGGACAATAGGGACCCCGTCAGACTCGCCGTTCGACCCGTGCCTGGCCGACGTTCTTCGTCACCACCTCGGCCACCCGGATTCCGAACCGGCCGTCGACAGTGACAACTTCCCCTCTTGCAACCAGCGTGCCATTTACGTTGATGTCGAGCAGCTCATTGGCCTGACGGTCGAGCTCGACCACCGAACCTTCGGCAAGCTCCATGATTTCAGCCAGGCGCAGCGATACGCTGCCGACCTCGACAGACAGCCGCACGGGGATATCGGCAAGAAAGCGGTAATGATTTGCCGCCTCGTGCAATCCGTTGCCGCCCAGATCGATCGGATCGGCAGGTGCGCCGAGCATCGGCGCTTCGGTCATGTCGCTCATGGTTTGGCTTATCCTCTTTCAATGGTTTCGATGCGGAACGCGGCCAGGCCGTTCTGTTCACCCAGGCTGCCGCGCGCGAACACGCGGTCACCGATGATCAGCGGCAGGTTGCGCGCCGGTGGAATGGGAATGATGTCGCCGGGCTTGAGATCGGCGAGCTGCGGCAAGGTGAGCACCGGACGGGCGAGCACCGAGCGCGCGGGCAGGCTGACATCGGCCAGCACGCATGCCATCTGGTCGCGCCAGGCCGGATCAGGTCCGCGCTCTTCGGCAAAGCCTGCGGGCGTCAGGCACTGGTCGGCGCCCTGCAGCCCGTCGAGCGGGTAGACGATCTCGATCTCGTAGCGGCTGTTACCGGGCAGCGTCAGCCGGAAGCGCTGCACCACCATGCGCGCGGAGGGCGCAGCGATGCGTGCGCCATCGACGCTGCTCGAATGCCCTGCGGCATGGCAGGCAAAGCTGCCGATCTCGTTCCACGCCCCGCCGATCCGCTCGCCGATCGCCTTGGCAATGCGCCCGATCAGCCGGATGTCGGTCTGGGTGAATTCCTTCTTGGTCACCGTGCTGTCGCGCGGCGCGCCGCCGAAGAACGCGTCGAGCATCGCCGAAACCATCGCAGGCTCCATGCGCAACAGCACGCGGCCCTTCATCGGGCTCAGCTGGAACTGGGTGATGCTGACCAGCTCGGGCTGGCGGTCGCACCAGGCATCGAACTGGGCGAATTCGGGATCGGGCGCATCGACCCGCAGCTTGACCCCGGCAATCGGCTCCAGCGCGTTGCGCAGCCCGATGCACAGATCCCGGGCGACGCGGCGCAGCACCGGCACCACGGTCTTCTGGTCGGCATCGGCGCGAGCGAAGCTGTGCTCGGCAGGGCGGCGCTCCGCAACCGGGGCAGCCGCTTCGCCGGGCACACCGGCCTGGTCACGCGCGGAAGTTTTGGCCTTGCTCATGAAATCGTGTCGTCCCGTCTCGCTGGAATGGTGTTCATTGAACCACGATGCTGGTGAAATAGACGTCCTCGATGCCGCCGAAGCCGGTCTTCTCGGTCAGCGTGGCGTTGACGACATCCTTGATCTTGTCCTTGAGCTGCTCCTTGCCCTCGAGCGATTCGAGTTGCATCGCGTCGAATTCGCTGATCGTCATCAACACGGCAGAGCGCACGGCGATGTTGTGATCGGTGAGCGCGACGGTGATCTTGTCATCGAAATAGGTCGAGACCGCGAGCGACATCTGGGCAAAGCCGGTGTCCCCGCGCAGGTTGGCGGTGAACGGCTCCTCGATCGGGAAATAGGTGACCTTGAACTTGGCGTCGAGCTTGCTGCCTTCACCGGGCTGCTTGAGACCGGCAGCCTTGGCCGACACCGTGGTGCCATCCTTCAGCACCACCTTGGGCGCGTTGGGGTCTTCATGCTCGCCACCACCGACCATGCCGGCAGCGAAGAATCCGGCCGCAGCGCCGCCGCCGCCCAGAACTGCGACGAGCAGGACGGGAACGAGCAGCTTCTTGACTAAGCCGCCCTTCTTTTTCGGTTCCTTTTCGGTTTCAGCCATCTGTCGATCCTTAAGAGATTGTCGTGTGTTCAGTGGGTTAAGCGTAGCGCACATTGTCGCGCGGGCGACGCTGGGCGGTGTTGGGTTGTGTCAGGGAATCTGCTGCAGCCTGCCGTGGCATGCCGTCGCGGGCTGGGCCCGGTTCGGACCCGGACTGGCCGCGCTGTTGCTGGGCAGAGCCACCCTGGGTGCCTGTCGATGGCTGGCGAAGCTCCACGGTGATGTCGGTGTTGCGGTTGCCGTTGTTGCGCAGCTCCTGCTCGAGCCGGATCTGCGACTGGGCCAGCGTGTCGCGCACCGCGTCATGTTCGGTGACGATGCGCACATGGTCGCGCTTGGGCCCCGCGAGCAACTCGATATCGATGCGGCCAAGGTGCTCGGGCATGATCTGCATCCGCACCAGCTGACCCTCGCCGATCACGCGGGCGATCTGCGTTTCGACGTTGCCGACAAAGCCCTCGTCAAAGCTCAAGGTTGCGAGCGGAGCCGCCGCGGCGTTGCCCGCTGCGGCTGCAGCGGTGAGCCCGAAAGCAGCCTGCGTCGTCACCGGCGAGGCGACCGCGTTGAGCGCTGCGGCCCATGCGGGCGGAACGGTTTCAGCCGGCGCGGCGGACATCGCATCAAGGCGGGTCGCATCGACTCGGATCGCATCGGCAAAGCGCGCGGCGGGCGACGAGGCGGGCAGCGGCGCGGCGGGATCACCCAGACCCAGCACAGCGCCGAGTGCCTCTGCCGGGCGTGCGCCCTGCGATGCCGCCAGAATGGTGCGCTGGCTGGTTGCCGAGACCACGCTGCGCGGCGGCTGGGCTGCACCCTGGCCGGGCTGGACGACCGCTGCGGCGAGGGCGGGATCGGTCGCTGCGCGCGCAACAGTTGCCGGGTCGGCAGCGACCGCCGGAGCGGCCGCAGCATCGACGTCCGGGCGGGCGACAGCGACGGGAGCCTGGGCCACTGCTGCAGCGGGCTGCGCGGGTGTGGCGGTGTCGGGATCGACGGCGACAGCGGCATCGCGAGGTGCAGACGCGGTCGCGGGACGCTGGGCATGATCCGGCTGCGCGGGTGGCGCAGGGACCGGGGTCATCTGCGCAGAGGACTGGGCAAAGGACTGGGCAGCGTCGGGTACAATCGTGGGTGCGGCGTCCGCACCGAGGGCTTCATCGGCTGCAGGTGCGGGATGTGCCGCCATCGACGGGTTGGCGCTGATCGCGACCCGCACGCTGCCGGTCTCTGGCGCAGAGGCTTGCGGGCGGACGGGAGCGGGGAGCGCAGGTTCGACGACCGGCGCAGCGACTGGCGCGGCGTCGGCGGCCGTGGCAACCGACGTGTCGCGGTGCGCGGCGCGGCGCGGGCGCACGGAGTGGGGCCCGTCATGGGGTTCGGCGGCGATCTCGTCCGCCGCAACCGCCTCGGGCATCGACCCAGGCGCGATGGAACGCGCGCGGGTCGTGTCCGAAGTCTGGGCAGCGCCCGCTTTGGCCGCGGGCACCTGTGTCTGCACGATGCCGGGCGCAGGCTTCATCGTCCCGGCGAGCACCGCTTCGATGATCTGGCTGGGACTGGCATCTTCGGGCAGCGGCGCAACTTCGGCGGCAGCAACGGTGTCGGGGAGGGCCGAAGCCGTCACCGCCGGCGACTGCGCTACCGGTTCGGCCATCGACCCCGCCAGTGGCGCGCCAGCCTGGACGAGCGCTGCAGCAAACGCGGCGCTCGCTTCGCCCTCGACGGCACCGCCGGATGCAGCCTGTCCGGCACCGCCCAACGCGGCGTCCGGAGTGGTCATCAGCGCCAGCTGGCTGGCAAAGGGGTTGGCATCAAGCGACATACCCGGCTTTACAGCAGGAAGCGTGCCAACCGAGAGCGACAGCATCGATGATCCCGAAAGCGCCTGCATGATGTCGTGGCTCATTCCTGCGCTTCCTTCTTCATTCTGCGGCGGATCGGCAGCCGCGCGGCCTTGCGGTCGGCGGTGTCATCGGCATGCGCAATCGCTCTGTCGAGCAGCCGTGATGTGGTTTCCCGGTCGATATAGGCGGCAGTCCGTTGCCGCTCGACCTGGGCAAGATGCTGCCGCGCGCGCACCAGGGCGGCATTGATCTCGCCATCGGCGCGCATCAGCCGCTGCGCGAGCTCGAGCTGCGAATGCAGCGCGGCGCCCGTGTGGCAGTGCGCGGCTTCGAACGCACCGTCGCGCAGCTTCTTCAGCCGGTCGGCATTGTTCACCAAGGTCGCCTCGTTGCGCATCGCATGGGCGGCAACCCCGATCGCCAGCTTGACCTGCGCATCGCGCACGGCGTGCACCCGCCGCCAGGATTTGGGCTTCAAGCTCATGCGCCGAACCCTTGCATCAGATCGGCGACGCTCGCGTCGATATCGATCCGGTCATGTGGCGCCTGGCGGATGAAATCCAGCAGATCGGGCCTGCGCGCCACCGCCTCGTCGATATTGGCGTCGCTGCCCTCGCGATACGCGCCCATCAGCAGCAGATCGCGGTTTTCCTCGTACGCCGACCAGATCCGGCGGAAATTCGCCATCGCGCGGCGATGTTCGTCGGAGATGATGTCGGTGGCAACGCGGCTGAGCGACTTGCCGATGTCGATCGCCGGGAAAATCCCCTGCTCGGCCATCGAACGCGACAGGATGATGTGGCCATCGACGATGGCGCGGGCGCCATCGACGATCGGGTCGTCGAGATCGTCGCCATCGGCGAGCACGGTGTAGAGCGCGGTGATCGATCCGCCGCTTTCCTTGTCGTTGCCGGCGCGTTCGACGAGCTTGGGGATCAGCGCGAGCGCGGAAGGCGGATAGCCCTTCATCGTCGGCGGCTCGCCCAGCGCCAGCCCGATTTCGCGCTGTGCGTGGGCGATGCGGGTCAGGCTGTCGATGATCAGCAGCACCTTCTTGCCCTGCTTGCGGAAATATTCGGCGATGGCCGTGGCGCGATAGGCCGCGCGCAGCCGCAGGATCGGGCTGTGATCGGCAGGAACCGCGACGGTCACCGTGCGCGACTTCATCGGCCCTGCCATCTTGGTCTCGACGAAATCGCTGACCTCGCGGCCACGCTCGCCGATCAACCCGACGACGATGATGTCTGCCTCGGCAAAGCCGATGATCTGGCCGATCAGTACCGATTTGCCGACACCCGACCCTGCTGCCACCGCGATCCGCTGGCCGTGTCCGGCAGTGAGCAGCGCGTTGATCGCGCGGACGCCCAGATCGATTGTCTTGGTGACTCGGCCACGGTTGAGCACGTTTTCGCGCTTGCCGGCCAGCGGCCAGCGATCGTGCGCGATCACCGGGCCCAGGCCGTCGAGCGGCTCGCCCATCGGACCGATCACCCGGCCGAGCAGCGCTTCTCCGACCACGGCCATATTGGCCTGCGCGTCGGGTTCGACCCGCGCGCCGCTGCGCAACGCAGCATCGCTTTCCAGCGGCACCATCATCGCGCGCGAACCGCGAAACCCAGCGATCTCGGCACGGATGCGCCTGCCGTCGGCGGCGCGGACCGATCCGCCATAGCCGATCGGGTAGTCAAAGCCGGTAACTTCAAGCATTCCGCCTTCATGCGCGACCAGACGGCCGACGCGGCGCGGCCCTGCCCCAAGCGCGGCGACCTTGTCGGTAAACTGACGAACGGCGTCTTCCTGTGCGGCGATCATTGGTCCCCCTCCAGATCATCGATCAGACCCTGCAGCGCATCGAGCATCGGCTGTGTCCCCTGCTCGATCCAGCCATCGGCGTGATTGAGCGAAACGGTGCCGCGCCGGATTGTCGGGTCAGGGGTAAGCACCAGCCCGCATTCGGCATCGCCAAGCAGCTTCATGTCTTCTGGGTGCAGGTGCAGCGCGCTGCCGCGCATGTCGCGGGTCACCAGCATGGCGAGCGAGCGGCAGTGTTTTTCCAGCACAGCCGCATCGGGCTGCGCAAACCCGCTCGAGCGTTCGAGCATCTGCTTCATCGCATGCAGCAGCATGGCGCACAGGCCCTGCGACAGTTGCGGGCGCAATGCCGTGATCGCTGCGGCCAGCGCCTCAGTCGCGGCATCGCTCGATTGCAGCTCGGCGGTGGCCTGGGCAATGCCATCGGCAACCCCCTGATCATAGGCCTGCACCAGCATTTCCTCGGGCGACGGGCCTGCATCGATCACCGGCTCGTCGTCGTAATCGTCTTCCTCGTCGAACTCCATCACCGGCGCCTGCGCATCGGCGCTGGCAAAGCCCGACATTGCGGTGAAGATCGCCGAGGGACGGAACACCGCCACCGGAGCCTGCATATCCCAGACCGGCAGGAACGCCGCAGCGCCGTCGGGACCGATCGTGATCGGGCGGTCAGACATATTCGTCGCCACCTCCACCGATCACGATTTCGCCCGCATCGGCCATCCGCTTGGCGGCCTGGACGATCGCCTTCTGCGCCTCGACCACTTCGGACAGCGGCATCGGACCACGATCGGCAATGTCGTCGGCGATCGACTGCGCCGCGCGGCTCGACATGCAGCCGAACATCTTGTCGCGCAGTTTGTCGTCCGCACCCTTGAGCGCTGGGACGAGGATTTCCGCATCAATCGAGCGCACCAGCGCGCCCAGATCCTTGGCATCGAGCCGGATGAGATCGGCAAAGACGAACATCTCGTCCTCGATCTTGCGCGCGATGTCCTTGTCGCGCTTGGTCACCGCGCGGATGATGCGCGCGCTCTCGCGCTTGTTGATGATGTTCATGATCGCAGCCGCATCGGAAGTGCCTCCCGACGAGCTCGATCCACCACTGCGCTGGCTGGCGCCCTGGCTGGCGAGCAAGGCATCGATCGTCTCGAGCGCCTCGGCGCTGACCGGGCCCAAAGTCGCCAGCCGGAAGACCACGTCTTCCTGGACTTCGACCGGCAACAGCTGCAGCACGTTGGCGGCAACCTCGGGCTTGAGATACGACAGCACGACAGCTGCGATCTGCGGGTGTTCATGCTCGACCAGCAGCGCGATTTCGACCGCGTCCATCCACTTGAGCGCCTCGAGCCCGTTGCCGGACTTCTTGGGTGCGACGCGGGTGAGCATGGTTTCGGCACGGCGGTCGCCCAGCGCGCGCTTGAGCATGCCCTCGATCTGCTCGTCGGCCTTGTAGCCAAGCGTGGTGCGGTTGCGCGCCTTGTCGATGAACAGGTCGAGCACCTCGTTGATCTCCTCGGCACCGACATCGGCGACCGAGAACATGGTTTCGCTGAGCTGGCGCACTTCCTCGGGCTCCAGCCGGGTGAGGATTTCGGCGGCCTGTTCTTCTGCAAACAGCAGCATCAGGATGGCAGCGGCGTGATCGCCCGGGATCGGGCGGCGGCCGGCGGGGGCAATGCCCTGCTCGACCACGGCATCAAGTGCATCAGGCATCGACCGGCTCCCGTGAAGCGTCGGCAGTCGCCTTGAGCAGATCACGCACCACCAAGGTGGCGTGATCCGGGTTCTGCCGGACGAAGTTCTGGATCAGCAGCGCGCGTTCCTGATAGCTCGACGCGGCGTTGATCATGTCGAGCGTCACCGGCTCGTTGTCGCTGGCGGCGCGTGCCACGGCACGCGGATCGTTGCCGTCGCGGGCCAGCGCCTGGGCGAGCAGGCCGGTCGGGCCGTCCACTGCGGCGGCAGCCAGCTCCGCCTGCTTGTCGTCGGCCTTCTGCTTGGTGTAGCGCTTGAGCAGCGGGCGACCGATGCCGAAGATCAGCGCGAGTGCCACGAGCAACGCCGAGACGTTGCGCACCAGCATGTTGAACCAGCTGGTCTCGTAGAACGGTTCTTCCAGCGTGGTCACCGGCTCGAAGTTGCGCGACGAGATCGCGACCTGGTCACCGCGCGCGACATCGAAGCCGATCGCGCCTTTTACCAGAGCCTCGATCGCGGCGATTTCAGCGGCGCTGCGCTCCTTGCCACCGGCCAGGTTCTTGATGGCGACCGCGACCGAGATGCGGGTGACCTTGCCCGAAGGCTCGCGGGTCACCGCGACCTGGCGGCCGAGCTCGAAGTTGCGATTGACCTGCTCGTTGCGGGTCGTGGTGGTGCCGGGAGCGGCGGCCTCGGCACCCGCCAGTTCGGCACCGGCCTCGGTCGCGATATTGGGGTCGGCGGGCGGCTGGTTGGCCAGCGCGCCGGGAATTCCACCGGCGGGGGCCGGCAGCGCTTCGGTCGAGGTGACGGTCTGCTCGCTGCGCACCCGCGCCTCGTCGGCGGGGAAGCTTTCGGTCGTAGCCTGACGCTCGGCAAAGTTCACCTCGGTCGATACTTCGGCGACGAAGTTGCCCGAACCCAGCATCGGGGTCAGCAATGCGGTCAGCTGGCGGCGATAGCGTTCCTCGATGGTTTGCTTCACCTCGATCTGGCGCTCGGCATCATCCATCCCGCCGGACTTGGCGTTGCTCGAAAGCAAACGGCCGTTCTGATCGACCAGCGAAACATTGTCCGCCGACAGGCCGGGGATCGAGCTGGCGACGAGGTGGATGATCGCCTGGACCTGCGACTCCGGCAGGCGTCCCGACTCTGCAAGCTGCAGCACCACCGATGCGGCGGGCTCGTTGCGGTCGCGGATGAAGATGCTGGGCGGCTCGACCGCCAGATGGACGCGGGCACTGACGACCGAGTCCATCGCTTCGATGCTGCGGGCAAGATCGAGCTCGCGTGCGGCGCGCAGCTTTTCGTTTTCCACCGCGCGGCTCGCCCCCATCGGCATCGCCGAGATCAGATCGTCGCCGCTGGGCGCGCTCTTGGGCAGACCCTGGGCTGCGAGCGCAATCCTTGCCTGGTGATAATCATCTTCGGACACCATGATCGTGCCCGAGCTGTTGTCGAAGCTGTAGCGGATGGTCGAGGCATCGAGCGCCGAGATGACCGCAGACTTGTCGCTGTCGGGGAGGCCCCTGAACAGGTCGCGCTGCGGCGGTTCGCGCAAGGCGGCCCATGCCAGGATCGCCAGCATGACGACGCCCAGGAAGCCGATCAGCGGCATCGCCTTGGCGACGGCGGGCTGGGCCACGAAGTTGCGGACCTGTGCCGGGATGGTGGTGCCACCCAGGATGCGGCCCGCCGCGCCCGAGCCGCCCTGGCCGGCGATGATCGCGGGCGAAGGGGCAAGCGCGGTGCCGTCGGATGAACTGGGGGTAATGGTAATCTCTGACATGGATTATACCGGCATGTTCATGATGTCCTGATACGCGGACAGCAATTTGTTACGGACCTGAAGGGTCGCTTCGAAACCGATCGACGCCTTCTGCTTGGCCATCATCACCGCAGCTATGTCGGTGGTCTGGCCCATTTCGTACGATGTCGCCGCTTCCGCCGATGTGTGCTGGACCTGGTTGACCTGGTCGAGCGCGGTCTTGAGCGTTCCGGCAAAGCCATCGGGCTTGGCCTCGGTCGCATCGGTGCCCAGCATCGGGGATTTCTTGGACAGCTGCTGCAGCGCGCTGTTCTGTTGCAGAATGGCGTTGCGCGCTGCCATGATCGAACTGCTGATATTGCTCATGGCTTGGTTCCCTCAGGCCCGGTCACGCTGCGGCGGCCAGCTCGCGCATATTGGCGAGGCGGTAGCGCAGGGTGCGTTCGGAGATGCCCAGCATGCGGGCGGTCTCGCGGCGGTTGCCGCCATTCTCGTCGAGCGCCTGCTGGATCGCATCGTGCTCGACAGCGCGCGACAGGCTGTGCAGATCGCCCGCGCGCATCAGCTTAACCGTCCCGGCGGCAGGCACGGGATCGGCGCGGGGACCAAAGGAGGCAGGCGCAGGCGCTGCAGCGGGCGCGGCGAACAGGCGTGCGGGGGCAAGGCCCAGGTCTTCGGCTTCGATCGCGTCGCCATCGCGCAGCACCAGTGCGCGCTGGAGCACGTTGCCCAGCTCGCGGGCGTTGCCCGGCCAGCTGTGCGCCTGCAGCGTTTCGAGCGCCTCGGCGCTAAGCCACGCGAAATCGCTGGCATCGTTCTGCATGCGAAGCAGCATCGCGGCGGCGATGGCGCGGATATCCTGACGGCGATCGGCAAGACGCGGCAGCGCGATCGGCATCACGTTGAGGCGCCAGTAAAGGTCCTCGCGAAATTCGCCCGCAGCCACCAGATCGGCGGCATCGCGGTTGGCGGCGGTGACGATGCGGACATCGACCTTGACCGAACGGGTCTCGCCGACGGGCAGAACTTCGCCTTCCTGCAGCGCGCGCAGCAACTTGGCCTGCAGCGCCAGTGGCAGCTCGGTGATCTCGTCGAGGAACAGGGTGCCGCCGTCGGCAGCGCGGAACAGGCCTTCGCCATCGGCCGAAGCACCGGTGAAGGCACCCTTTTTGTGGCCGAACAGAATGGCTTCCACCATGGTTTCGGGGAGAGCTGCGCAGTTGACCGCGATGAAGGGACCCTTGGCGCGGGGGCTCTGGTCATGCACCAGCCGGGCCATGCCCTCCTTGCCGGTGCCGGTTTCGCCCTGGATCAGCACGGCAGCCTCGCTGCGCGCGATGCGGGCGGCATAGCCCATGAGCTTGGTCATCGCAGGCTCGCCGACGGCAGGGCCGCGTCCAGCGCGGAGCAGCTCGGCGATCAGCGCCAGGCCGAGCGGCATGTCGTCGAAGCCGAAAGCGATGCGGGCGGGAAGACCGTTGGCGGCGCGCACCAGCTGCGGTGCGCCGTCGATGAGGTCGACAAGAATGTCACGATGGCTGGCCGAGCCGATCTCCTGCGCCATCAGCACCTTGGCGGTGCCTGGGGCGGTCGCGGTGGCAACCGGATTGATCCAGGCCGACTTGAGCCAGCTTTCCAGCATCGGCAGGTTCGTGCGAACGGCCTGGCTGAGTGTGCATTCGATCATATTTCAGTCCCCCGACTTAATGGATCGCGGGGACCGCCGTTAAAGAAGAGCCCCGCAGGACTGATCAGAGCAAGAGCTGTGCCAAAAAAAATAAGTGCCGAGACCACGGGGCCTTGAGATGCCTCTATAATAAGAGGTTACCCCCATCCGCCAATTTATTGACGCCTGCAGTCAAGGAACCGGTGACGGATTTTTGACACCCGCTCGGGACGAGCGCGACGAATTGACAGGTGCGCCTTCCCCCCTCCCCCCAACGAAATTTTCCGGTTCGATTTTTTTCTTAATCCCCCCTGCCGGGCACCGTTAACGCTTTTGAGGCCGCTTTGGTGGGACCGAGCCGCCCCGATTTAAGAACTGAAAGGAACAACAGATGACTGTTATCGGAACCAACGTCGCGGCGATGCGTGCTTCTTATGCCTCGACCAAAGCAGAACAGAGCCTCTCGAAGGCAATCGACCGTCTCTCGACCGGCAAGCGTATCAACTCGGCTTCGGACGATGCCGCCGGCAACGCCATCGCCACCCGCATGACCTCGCAGATCCGCGGCCTGAACCAGGCTGTGCGCAATGCCAACGACGGCATCTCGCTGGCGCAGACCGCAGAAGGCGGCATGAACGAAATCGTCAACATGCTGCAGCGTATGCGTGAACTGTCGGTTCAGTCGGCTTCGGGCACGCTGCAGGACAGCGACCGCGTCAACCTGCAGGCAGAAGTTGGCGAACTGCTTGCGCAGATCGACGACGTTGCCAACCGCACCGATTTCAACGGCGTGAAGCTGCTCGAAGGCACCAACACCACCGTTTCGATCCAGACGGGATCGTCCTCGGGTGAAACCGTCGACATCACGCTGACCAGCATGCTCGCTGCCGATCTGGGCGTCGATGCCGTCGACATCAGCGACGCTACCGGTGCCGACACGGCGCTTGGTCTGCTCGACACCGCTCTCGACACGATCACGACGGCCCAGGCAACTCTGGGTGCTTCGCAGAACCGTCTGCAGGCAACCGTCTCGAGCCTGGTCAACCGCGTCACCAACCTGTCGGAATCGCGCTCGCGCATCCAGGACGCCGACTTCTCGGAAGAATCGACCCAGCTCGCCAAGTCGCAGATCCTGAGCCAGGCATCGACCGCGATGCTCGCCCAGGCGAACCAGAGCCAGCAGGGCGTTCTGAGCCTGATCCGTTAATCGGTCGGGAACCAGACCCATACTGAACCGTTAAGGCTCCGCACCGGTTATTCACGACAACTCATCGGCCGGCGCCTTTCGAATTCTCGATCAACCCTCTTCCCCGCAACGGGAGGGGGGTTTTTCGTGTTTGTGGGTGAGGGTTTAAAGCCCTCTCCCCTTCAGGGGAGAGGGTTGGGAGAGGGGAACGCGCTGCGCTCAGCCCCTCTCTGCTGCGACTAGGCAGCAAGCTGCCAAGTCTCGCTTCTCTCCCCTGAAGGGGAGAGAGCTGCTAGGTTACCGCGAACTCGCCAGGCGCTTGCGCAGCTTTTCCAGCGCGCCTTTCTTGATCTGGCAGACGCGTGCCGCCGTGATCCCCAGGATCAGGCCGATCTCGTCGAGGTTCATTTCCTCGATATAATGCAGCTGCAGGATCAGCTGTTCACGCTCCTTGAGCGTGCCGATGCTGGCGTTGAGCAACTGCTTGAGGTTGTCGGCTTCCATCCGCGTCTCGGCGGAATCCTCGCTGTCGGCAAACCACATCGAGTGTTCGGAATAGACCTCGTCCATCGATTCGAAGCGAACGTCCTGCGCGGCATCGGAGCGCATGCGGTATTCGGCCGCGTCCATGCCCATCTCGGCGGCGACTTCGGCCTCGGTCGGGTTACGGCCGAGATGGCGGACGAGCTTCTCGTGCGCGCGGCGCAGCTTCTTGCGGAAATCCATCGCCGACCTGCACATGTTGCTGTTCGAGCGCAGGTGATCGATCAGCGCGCCGCGGATGCGCATGCTGGCATAGGTGGCAAAGCCATGGCCGCGATCCTCGTAATGGTTCGCTGCTTCGACCAGGGTGACCATGCCGATCTGGATCAGGTCCTCGATCTCGATCACGCCGGGCGCCATGCCGCGGACGTGCCAGGCGAGCTTGCGGACCAGCGGCAGATGCGCCTCGATCAGCTTGCCCGGCGCAATCGCGGCGGGCTTGCGGCCATAAGTGATCGTCTCGATGGGAAGTTGCTGCATGTTATGTGTCCAGCTTCATGAGAATGTCGGGCTGCGGCATCAGCTCAGCCGCGCGAGAAGGAGTGTTCGGCCTGGGGCGCGCGTTGCTGCGCATGCCCGCCAACCGTGGCCACCACCTCGACCGGCTTGTCGTCGGGCAGCTCGCGGAACGAGAGCACCGGGGTATCGGGGAAGCGCGGCCGCAGCAGATCGGCGAGCGGCTTGCGCGCCAGCGGCGAGGTGACCAATGCGTAGTTGCGCTGTTCGATCATCAGCGGACGCGCCGCCTGTTCGATTGCACCCAGGATGCGCTGCGCCAGCCCCGGTTCGATCGGGAAGGCGGCATCGCCCGACACGCGCAGCGACTGGGCGAGCAGGGTTTCGAGCTCGGCATCGAGCGTCACCACGGGCAGCGGCAGGTTCACCGGCACCAGAGACTGGATGATGATCGACCCGATCCGCTGGCGGACGCTTTCGACGATCTGCGCCACGGTGTTGCCCTCGCCCGCTGCCTCGACCATCGCCGAGCAGATCCGGCGGAAATCGCGCAACGGAACGCCCTCGCGCAGCAGTTCGCGGCAGACGGCGGAGATGGTGAACAGCGAGAACGGCTGCGGGGTGAGGCCGTCGACCAGTTCGGGCGAGCTTTCCTTGAGCGTTTCGAGCAGCTTCTTGGTCTCGTCCATGCCGAACAATTGTGCCGCGTTGAGGCGGACCATCTGGTTGAGATGCGTCGCCATCACGGTCGAGGCGTCGACCACGGTGTAGCCGGCAACGATCGCATCGGCGCGCATGTCGGCCGAAATCCACACCGCATCCATGCCGAAGGTCGGATCCTTGCAGGCGCGGCCCGCGATCGGCGTGTCGATATCGCCGCTGTCGAGCGCGAGCAGATCGTCGGGCCAGATTTCGTCTTCGGCAACGATGGTGCCGCCGATGGTGATGCGATAGCTGTTGGCGGGCAGGCTCATGTCGTCCTTGATCCGCACCAGGGGAATGACGAAGCCCAGCTCCTTGGAGATCTGCTTGCGGATGCCGGTGACGCGGCGCATCAGCGGCGCATCGCGGCGCTCGTCGACCAAAGGCACCAGGCCATAGCCGACATCGATGCCCAGCATCGCGCCATCGGACACGTCCTGCCACTCGATGGCGTTGGGGTTTTCGGGCGCGGCAGGCGCGACTTCCTCGACCACCGGCGGCTTGGGGCGCGACAGCTTCCACGCGATAAACCCGGCAACGGCCGCAGCGGGCAGGATGATCATGTGCGGCATTCCAGGCAGCATGCCCATCACGCCGAGGATCGCGGCGACCGGAACCCATGCCTTGGCAATGCCGAACTGGCCCGAAATCTGGCCCGAAAGATCAAAAGGCGAATTCACCCGGGTGACGATCGAAGCGGCGGCAATCGACAGCAGCAGGGCAGGCACCTGCGCGACCAGCGCATCACCGATGGCGAGCATGGTGTAATTGGACGCAGCCTCGCTGATCGACAGGCCGTGGCTGACCATCCCCAGGATGATGCCGCCGATGATGTTGACCACCAGGATCAGCACGCCCGCGACCGCATCGCCCTTCACGAACTTGGACGCACCGTCCATCGATCCGTAGAAATCCGCTTCGGTGGCGACCTCGACCCGGCGGGCCTTGGCTTCGTCGGGGGTCATCAGGCCGGCATTGAGATCGGCGTCGATTGCCATCTGTTTGCCGGGCATCGCATCGAGGGTGAAGCGCGCCGAGACTTCCGAGACGCGGCCCGCGCCCTTGGTGATCACGACGAGGTTGATGATCATCAGGATCGCGAACACGAAGATGCCGACGATATAGTCGCCGCCGATCAGCAGGCTGCCGAACGCCTCGATGACATGGCCCGCAGCCGCGCCGCCTTCGTGTCCGTTGACCAGCACGACGCGGGTCGAGGCGACGTTGAGGCCGAGCCGAAGCAGCGTGGCGAACAGCAGCACGGTGGGGAAGCTCGAGAAATCGAGCGGCTTGGTGACGTTCAACGCCACCATCAGCACGGCAAGGCTGATCATGATGTTGAAGATGAACCCGATGTCGAGCACCAGCGCGGGCACCGGCAGGATCAGGAACACCACCAGCAGCAGCGTGGTCAGCGGCAGGATCGCGCCGCGCGACATCGCAAGGATGCCACCGAGTTTGCTGCCGGGTGCGTTGGACGCAGGTGTCATGAAGTTCAGGCTCCCATCGATGCGAGCAGCATGTAAGCCAGCCGCGCATTGTCGTTTCCGCCCAGCGAGGCGGCATCAGGTCGGGCGGCGCGCGCGCTGGCGAGCCGGACGTAATCGGCAGGCTGCACCTGCGGCAGCGCATTGCCATCGCGCGGCAACCGGCTGCCGCCGGTGCTTGCCGCTCCGCCGAGCTTGTCGGCAAAGCGGCTGCGGATATCGGCGAAGCTGCGCGGGTTGCCTGCGCGGTCGTAGAAGATGTTGCGGTTGGCCTGTGCCGCGCGGCCGAACTGCGGCGCGGCTGCGGCATCGGGATTGGCATCGTGCGCGGCGAGGAACTGGCGTGCGCCCTCGGGGCCTAGGAAATGCGCGAGATACAGGTCGACCGGCGCGGCCTGGCGGCCCAGCGAGCCTTCGAGATACTGGCGGTTGTCGGAGGCGAATTCGCCCGCCATCAAGGCTGCGACTTCGGGGTTCTTGCGCAGCGCCAGGATCGCCTGCCGGGTTTCGGGGTCGCTGACCCGCAAGCGGCCCTTGCCGTCGCGCTGGATGGCATCGGCCGCCCAGTCGAGCCCGTGCTTTGCGCCGTGCTTTTCGACGACGCCGAGCCAGCTCTGGTCGATGAACTGATACAGGCCGGTGGCGGACGAGGTCGATGCCTTGGCATCGGGGTTCATCCCGCTCTCGATCCGCGCCTGGCCCATCAGATAGCCGAAATCCATCCCCGTCCGGCGCGCAGACGCAGCAATCGCGCGGGTAACGCGATCACCGGTGTTGTCGACACTGCCAAGATACGAGGACAAAGCGCTGCTCTCCAGAGGGGTACTGGAGAGGGTATCAGCAAGAGCTGTGCCAGTTTTTGGGGGGTGGCGTGGCGATCGGGTAAAGGGGAGGCGCAAATAGCCCTCCCCCTTGATGGGGGAGGGTTGGGTGGGGGTGATCTCTCCGGATTGTGGTTGTTTTCGACAACGCGCGATCAGCACCCAGCCGCACCATCACCCTCACCGCCGCGACTAAGACAGCGAGCTGCCAAGTCTCGCTGCCTCTCCCATCAAGGGAGAGGCGGATAGGCGCGACCTTCTCCCCTCCCGCGAGCGGGAGGGGGAGAGGCCCAATACAAAAAAGCCCTCCATCCCGCGAGGGATGGAGGGCTTGCCCCACATTGTCTCTGATATTCAGCGCCGCGCGGGCGCCCGGTAGGTTGCAGCCGCTTCGCTGCCCTGGATCTCCGCAACCCGGCGATCGACATGATCGCGCAGGAAGCGCAGGCGCTGGGCGGCAGCGGTGTTGAACTTCATCAGCCGGTCGAGCTGGCTGCGGGTGCTGGTATCGGCGCGCAGCACGCCCTGATTGCGCAGCGCATCGGTGATGCCGCCAAGATCGCGGGTGTGCGCGATCATCGCTGCGGTATCGCCTGCGTCCAGGGCTGCAATCAGCGCGCTTTGCGTGTCGGCGAAGCGCTCAAGCAGATCGGCCTGCATCAGTTGGCAACTACGCCGAGGTCGAGTTCGATCATCTTGGCCGCAAGCTTTTCGGCATCGATGACATAGCTGCCATTGGCGAGCGCATCACGGATCGCGGCGACGCGACCCTCGTCGATCGGCGCGGTGGCGGCTGCCATCTGCGCGAAGCTGGTGGTGGCGGGCGCGTTGCGGACGGCGTTGTCCGAAGCGGCGGATGTGGCGGTCGCCTCGACGGCCTTGTCGGTCGCCGCGCTCTTGCGGGTCGCGCCGATCGCCGGGCTGCCATATGCTGTTATGCGGGACATGGAATAAAGACCTCGTTCTAGCATGACTTACGTCCTTTAACGGCCCTGGCCTGGATTGCTTAAGGCGAATTTTTGACAAAAGGTTAATGCGGTTCTGCCGACAATGGTGAACGGCAGGGTTACCAATTCCGGTCAGTTCCCAAGGATGGTGGCACGCCCTGGTTCGATGATCCGCACGAAGATCGGCCTGCCCTTGGGGTCGTCGCGCACCGGGATGACCTCGCCGACCCGGCCATCCTTGTCGGCGATCATGACGCGCGAGAGCGAAAACATCGGCCGATCGACCGACAGCAGGATCGGTTCGCCACGTTTGACCGCGTCCTCGCCCAAGGCGGCCATAGCGCCGCGCGGTTGCGGCGCGCGGGGGGCGGCAGCCTGTGTCGGCGCCGCGGCCAGGTCCAGCGGCACGCGGATGCGCCAGCCCAAGGTCGGGCAGCGCACTGCGGCGGCCCCCATATCGGGCCCGGTGATTTCGAGCGCGACCGGGCAAGCCTTCAATTTCAACCGACGATCGACCAGAGCGCGCGCGCCACCGGGCTGGCCGACTTCGGCGCCCATCGTTGCTGCGACCAGAATGTCGATTTCGGTGAGGTTCTGCATCCCCTGAGCAAGGGCCTGGGCCATAGCGGGCGCCGGCGCTGCGATAGCGGGGGCCAGAGCCAGAGCGGCGAGCGTGATCCTGGGAACAAACATAAGCGGTCCTTTGGTGACTGTCGGGACAATCACAGCAAGGTCCGTGCCAGAATAGGGCTAATCCAGCGCCGGGGGCATGCGGACGGTCAGCGTGACATTGCGCGCCGGCGCGTCCGAACCGGAGCCGGGGCGTGCCAGGTCGGGCAGCATCGCATTGTCGGCAATGCCCTGATCAGACAGCACCCGCATGATCGCGGCGGTGCGGGCAGCGGCCAGCTCCCACCGGTCCAGCCGGGATGCGCCGCCTGCCGCTACCACCGGCACCTTGATGCCGATTTCGGCGAGGTCGGCCTTCTGGCCCAGCGCGGCGAGCCGGGCCGTTCCCTGGGGGGTCAGCCGCGCTTCATGCGGTTCGAACAATTGGGCGAGCGGAAGGTCGATGCGCCGAGTGGTTGCCTGCTGCTGGGTGCCGAAGCTGTCCGCCAGCGCCTCTGCCACGGCAGGATGACGATTGCCGACACTGGCGATCAGCGCCATCACCCCGGTCATGATCAGGGCAAGGTCGAGAAACGACACTGTGGTGCGTTGCGCAGGCGTCATGAGGGGAGCACGGGCGCCCGCACGGCGCGCGGCTCTTCGGTGGCGACATAAAGGCCGCTTGGCGTGATGTCGGGATATTCGCGGCGGCCGATATCGATGAGACGCCGAGCAGCATCCTCTTCCCAGCCGATCTGCTCGCCCGCGATCCGCGCCAGCCGCTGCGCGATCGGGCCCGCGATCAGGTTGGCGAGCACCAGCCCGTATAAGGTGGTCAGCAAGGCGACTGCCATCGCGCGGCCGATCGAAGCTGCGTCCGAGACATTGCCGAACAGCAGGATGAGGCCGATGACCGTGCCGAGCATGCCCATCGCCGGTGCGCAATCGGCAACGTTCTCCCAGAAACGCACCATCGCGGTCAGTCGCGCGCGGCGCTGCGTGCCCAGCCGCAGCATCGCCGCCTGAAAGCCGTCGAGCGAACGGTTGTTGGCCATGGCATCGGCGGCGGCGGAGACAAATGCGCCGCCCGCCTTGACCCGGTCGGCGCAGCTGATGCCACGGCTTTCGACGGTGTGTTCGATGCGCAGGACGGCGCGGTGGCCCTCGTCGGCCTGGTCCTGCGTCTTCATCCACAGTTCGCGGCGCAGCGCCGACAGGCCGCTGAGCGCTGCGGCGCTGCCATTCTGGACCCAGGCGACGGCAAAGCTTCCGCCTGCAACACCGGCCAGCGCCAGCGGATCGAAAAAGGCGGCAATCGTCATGGTCTGTCCTGTATTGCGCGATGCCCCTGCACGGCCTGCAGCGGCAAGATGTTGCCGCCCGACCGGCAGAAGCTTGCCGCCCCGCCCTCAATCCGCATGCCCGGGTCACTGCCCGACCTGCCATGAATGCCGGAAAACCGGGGTTTTCAGCGAAATGGCACGGGCATTGCTTACCTTCGAAGCGACGCATTCTGTCCATCGCTTATGACGGCAGGTGCAGCCACAGGTTAAGAGGAATGGTCCCATGGGGGCAGACAGGATTTTCGGAATGCACGGCACGGCGCTGCAGCTGCGATCGCAGCGGCTGTCGATGCTGGCATCGAACATCGCCAATGCCGCGACGCCCGGGTACAAGGCACGCGACCTTGATTTCGACAAGGCGATGCAGCGCGTCCAGGGTGGCGACAGCCTGAACGCCGCGCTCGGCGAGAACGCGGGCTATCGCGTTCCTCTGCAGCCCTCGATGGACGGCAACACGGTGGAGCTCAACACCGAGCAGACGCTCTTCGCCGAAAACGCCATCGGCTATTCGACCACATTGTCCTTCCTCGAGGGCCGCGTCTCGACGCTGACCCGCGCGATCAAGGGAGAATAAGCGATGCCCGGTCCGATGAACATCTTCGACATCTCGGGACGCGCGATGTCGGCACAGCTTTCGCGGCTCAACACCACCGCATCCAACCTTGCCAACGCGCGCACCACTTATGCGAGCGAGGCCGAGGCGTATCGCGCGATCAAGCCGGTGTTCAAGACCATCGAAGAGCGCCCCGGCGTCGCCACCGTGTCGGTCGAGAGGGTGGTCCAGTCGGACATCAAGCCGGTCAAGCGGCATGACCCGACCAATCCGCTGGCCGACGGCGAAGGCTATGTCTGGGATGCGGGCGTCGACGAGACCGCCGAGCTGATCGATATGCTGGAGACCGCCCGGCAATACCAGAACAACGTGCAGGTGATGCAGACCGCAAAGTCGCTGATCCTCGATACCGTAAGGATGGGCAAATGACCACGATTACCGGCGATTTTGCCACCACGCAGATGGCCAGCAAGGACGTGGCCGCCAAGAACAGCCAGGATTCGCTGGGCCAGGCCGCGTTCCTCAAGCTGATGACCGCTCAGCTGAAGTACCAGGATCCGTTCGATCCGGTCGACAACCAGGCGATGGTCGGACAGATGGCGCAGTTCAGCCAGGTCGCGGGCATTTCCGAGATGAACGCATCGCTCAAGCAGATCGCCGGTGGATTCAGCACATCGCGCCTGTCGGAGGCCGCCAATTTCATCGGCCGCTCGGTGCTGCAGGGCGGCGATACCGCCTATGCCGACGCACAAGGCCGTTATCGCGGCGAATTCACCCTGGCGACCGGCGCGGACAACGTGTCGGTCGAATGGCTCAACACCGCAGGCGAGGTCGTCCACACCCAGCAGCTGGGCAAGCTCGATGCGGGCAAGGTTCCCTTCGAGCTGATCAGCCAGGACGAGGCCGGCAACCCGGTCGATGTGGGACCGCTCACCGCCCGGATCACCGGCGCTGCCCCTTCCACGCTTTCCGTCTGGCTGCCGGTGATGGCGGTCGAATCGAGCAGCACCGGCGCCGAAGCGATGCTGGTGACCCCGGCGGGCAACGTCTCTGCCGCCAGCGTCAAGCGCATCGGCTGACCCCGATCGCGTCCACCCACCCGACCCAGTTTCACCGACCAAAGTTCCACCGACCAAAGTTTCACTGACCCAAGTTTTACTGAGGAGTAAGCCCAATGTCCTTCGTCACCTCGCTGAGCGGCCTGAAAGCGGCCCAGACCGATCTTTCGGTCGTTTCCAACAACATCGCCAACAGCAACTCGATCGGCTTCAAGAAGAGCCGCGCCGAGTTTGGCGACCTGTTCGCCTCGGCGCCCACACAGAACACCAAGGCGGTCGCCGGCCAGGGCGTGCGCCTCAACGGCATCGTCCAGCAGTTCACGCAGGGCTCGCTCAACTCGACGGGTCGCACGCTCGATCTGGCGGTCGCAGGCGACGGCTTCTTCGTGGTCAAGGGCCAGCCCCCGCGCGAGGCAGAGACGTATACGCGCAACGGCGCGTTCGCGGTCAACGTCGACCGCGAGGTCGTCGATGCGACCGGCAACAAGGTGCAGCTGCTGCCGGTCAACGCCGCCGGCCAGATAACCTCCACGTCTGCAGCCGACATGTTCGACTTCGTGCTGCCCGAAACCGACCCCAACGATCCCAATGCGGTGCTGTCCAACATCACCGTCGCCGATGACGGCGTGGTCACCGCGACCTACTCGAACGGCAGCCAGGCCCGCGTCGGCGCCATCGCCATGGCCAGCTTTGCCGCGGTCGAAGGCTTGCGCCCGATCGGCGATTCGCACTGGCAGGCCACCGGGGTTTCGGGCGGCGCGCTGATCAACCAGGCCGGCAACGGCCCGCTGGGCACCGTCCGCTCGGGCACGCTGGAGGCGGCCAACATCGACCTGACCGAAGAGCTGGTCGGACTGATCGCGGCGCAGCGCAACTTCCAGGCGAACGCCAAGGCGATCGAAACCGCCAACAACATGACCCAGGCCATCGTCAACCTGCGGTCCTGATGACAGGCCGATAGATTGACCTTGAACCCAACAACCACGGTGCCCTGACATGGACAAGATGATCCACACCAACCTGAAGGCCATGCAGGGCATCATGAGCCGGCAGACGGCGATCGCCAACAACATGGCGAACGCCGACACCACCGGCTTTCGTGCCGAGATCGTCAACGCCCGCGCGCTCTACATCCAGGGTGCCGGGCTCGACAGCCGCGCCTCGACCAGCGAGGCGGTTATCGGCGCGGACATGAACGGCGGTACCGTCAAGACCACCGGCGGCACGCTGGATGTCGCGATGAACGGCGATGCGCTGCTCGCGGTACAGGCCCCCGATGGCGCCGAAGCCTATACGCGGCGCGGCGACCTGGTGCTCAACGACAGTGGTCTGCTGACCACGGGCGACGGCCATCCGGTGCTGGGCCAGAACGGCCCGATCACGCTGCCTCCAGCCGACAAAATCACGATCGCGGCGAACGGCGCGATCTCGATCGTGCCGGTCGGCGGCGATCCTGCCCAGCCGATCGAGGCGGGCCGGCTGAAGCTGGTCAGCCCGCAGGGCAGCGAGATCAAGAAAGGCCGCGACAACCTGTTTCGCGTGCCCGGCGACGGCGCCCTGCCCGAGGACCCCGATGCCAGCGTAACCACCGGCGCGCTCGAAGGGTCGAACGTCAACATGACCCAGTCGCTGGTCGACATGATCGAGGCCAGCCGCGCCTGGGAAACCCAGGTCAAGATGCTGACCACCGCGCAGGAAATGGACGACGGCGGGGCCAGCATCATGCGGCTGCCCAATTGAACCGGAACGGAGTAGAATAAGATGAGCAACGGAGCCCTTCAGGTCGCCCGCACCGGGTTGGACGCACAGAACACCAAGATGCGCGTCATCGCCAACAACCTGGCGAACGTGAACACCACCGGATTCAAGCGCGACCGTGCGAACTTCGAGACGCTCGCCTACCAGCAGCAGATCGCTGCCGGGGCCAAGGCCGATGCGCAGAACCAGTACGCCACCGGCCTGTCGGTCGGCACCGGCGTCCGGGTCGCGGGCACCAGCCGCATCGATACACAGGGCACCGCCCAGATCACCAACAACGCACTCGACATGATGATCGAGGGCAACGGCTATTTCCAGGTCGAGATGCCCGATGGCACCAACGCCTATACCCGCGCAGGCAACTTCAACCTGACCGCCGAGGGCCAGATCGTGACCCCTGAAGGCCTGCCTTTGGTCCCCAACATCCAGGTTCCCGAGGGCGTCACCGGCATCACCATCGGTGCCGACGGCACGGTCTCGGCAACGCTGGCAGGCCAGACCGAGCCCAGCGAGCTCGGCCAGATCGAGATCGCCAGCTTCGTCAACTCGGCCGGCCTCAAGTCGCTGGGCAACAACCTGCTGGGCGAAACGCTGTCCAGCGGTGCCCCGGTGATCGGTGCCGGCGGGCTCGAGGGCCGCGGCGCGATCCGCCAGGGTTCGCTCGAGGGATCGAACGTCAACATCGTCGAGGAGCTGGTCGACATGATCGAGACCCAGCGCGCCTATGAGGTCAACTCCAAGATGATCTCGGCCACCGACGAAATGCTCCAGTTCGCCAACCAGCAGATGGGTTGATCATTAAATGACTTTTGCACCCATCGCCGCACAAAATCCTCCCCTGCAAGGAGAGGGGGACCGCGCTGCGCAGCAGCGTGGTGGAGGGGTGTCACCCCCTCGCACCGGCGACACCCCTCCGTCAGTGCTACGCACTGCCACCTCCCCTTGCAGGGGAGGACTGGTGGCGGCCATCGCGCTGTCACTGGTGATTTCCGCTTCCCCCGCCTACGCCAAGAAGAAGCGGCAGCCGATCCAGCCCGATCCCGATTATGCGCCGACGCTGTCGATGCCGCATGCGGCGCCGGCGGTGCCCAATGGCGCGATCTTTCAGGCCAGCAACGGCTATTCGGCGCTGACCAACGGCGCGCGCGCCGGCATGGTCGGCGACGTGCTGACCATCGCGCTGGTCGAACGCACCCAGGCGGTCAAATCGAACGGCGCCAACACCGATCGCAACGGCAGCATCGGCCTGACGCCTCCGGTCACCGGCCCGTTGAGCTTCTTCAACCCCAGCGACGTCAGCATGGGCGGCAACACCAGCTTCCAGGGCACCGGCACCGCGCAGCAGTCGAACTCGCTGCAGGGCCAGGTCACCGTCACCATCGCCGAGGTCTATCCCAACGGCACCATGCTGGTGCGCGGCGAAAAGCTGATCAGCCTCAACCGCGGCTCGGAGCACATCCGCTTCAGCGGTATCGTCCGCGCGGTCGATATCGGCCCGGAAAACATCATCGCCTCGTCGCGCGTCGCCAATGCCCAGATCATCTACGGCGGCACCGGTGAGATCGCGCGTGCGAGCCAGAAGGGCTGGCTGCAGCGCTTCTTCGAAATCGTCAGTCCGTTTTGAAGGCCCGAGATATGACCCACCCGCTTCCCATCCTGTTGCGCGCATGTGCGGCGTTTGCCCTTATGCTGCTGGCGGCGATGCAGCCTGCCCAGGCCGAACGGATCAAGGATCTGGGCGCATTCCAGGGCCTGCGCGCCAACCAGCTGACCGGCTATGGCATTGTCGTGGGGCTTGCGGGCACCGGCGATGACAATCTGGAATATGCCACGCTCGCCATGCGCGGCGTCACCAACCGTTTCGGCCTGTCGCTGCCGCCGGGCATCAACCCTGCAACCCGCAATGCCGCCGCCGTGCTGGTCACCGCAGAACTGCCGCCGATGGCCAAGCCCGGCCAGCGGCTCGACGTGACGGTCTCGGCGCTGGGCCGCGCCAAGTCGCTGCGCGGCGGCACCCTGATCATGATGCCGCTGCTCGGCGCAGACGGACAGATCTATGCTATGGCGCAGGGCAACCTTGCCGTCGGCGGCCTGGGTGTTAGCGGCGCCGACGGATCGAGCACGGTGGTCAACATCCCCTCGGTCGGCCGGATCGCTGCGGGCGCGACGATCGAACGCGCGGTCGACACCGGTTTCGAGCAGACCCCGTATCTGATGTTCAACCTGGCCGACGCCGACCTTACCACCGCGATGCGGGTCGCCGATGCGATCAACAGCCAGTTCGGTTATGCGATCGCCGTGGCCAACGATGCCGTCTCGGTGCGGATCGCTGCCCCCGTCACCGCGCAGGAACGGGTGATGATGATGTCCCGGATCGAGAACATCGGCGTCACTCCGGCAGAGGCCGCAGCGAAAGTAATTGTTAACGCGCGCACCGGAACGGTCGTTATCAACGGAGCGGTGCGGATCGGCCCTGCGGCAGTGAGCCATGGCAAGCTGACCGTGAAGGTGCAGGAAGCCCCGACCGTCGTCCAGCCTGCGCCGTTCAGCCAGGGCCAGACGGCTGTCGAACAGCGCAGCCAGTTGGCGATCGAGGAAGAGACCAACCCGGCGTTCGAGATCAGAAAAGGTGCCAACTTGTCGGAGATTGTCGAGACCATCAATGCCATCGGTGCATCGCCCAGCGATCTGGCGGCGATCCTCGAGGCCCTGAAGCAGGCCGGCGCCCTCAAGGCCGAGCTGGTGATCCTGTGACCGTGATGCCCGCCTCCTCGGCGTTCCCGATGGCGCGTGCCAGCGCCGTGCTGCCGCTGGGCAAGCCCGCAGCGAGCACGGCTGCCGCAGCCGTCACCGATGCTGCGGCGACCGGCGGCAAGACCGAGGCGCAGAAGGCCGAGTTTCGCAAGGCCGCAGAAGCCTTCGAGGCGATCTTCCTTCGCCAGATGATCGGATCGATGCGCAGCGCGACCAAGGGCGACACGCTGCTGGGATCGGACGCGGGCGACCAGTTCCGCGACATGATGGATTCGCGTCTCGCCGATGACATGGCGGGCAAGCAGAGCTTCGGCATCGCCGAAATGGTGCTCAAGCAATTCGGGGTGGATACGCCATGAGCGACCTGTTGAGCATTGGCCGTTCGGGCCTGATGGCCTATGCCCGGTCGATGGAAACCGTGTCGCACAACATTGCGAACGCGGAGAACCCCGATTACGTCCGCCGCTCGACGCTGCTGGGCGATGCAACCGTTTCAGGCAAGCTCAACCCCCTGTACAGCTCCCATACCGGGCTGAACGGGGTAAGGGTCGTCAGCGTCACGCGCGCCTCCGACGAGTTTCTCGAGAGCCAGGTCCGCCAGACCGGAGCCTCGCGCGTCCGCACCGAGACCCAGGTCAGCTGGATGGAGCGGATCGAAACCAATCTCAATAACGCCGGATCCAATGTCGGCACCCGGCTCAACAGCTTTTTCAGTCGCGGCGAGGAGCTGGCGGCGGCTCCCTTTGACGAAGCCCTTCGGCTGACCTTCCTGAGCGGGATGGAAGCGGTGGTCGATTCGTTCGGCCGCACCGCGCGCAATCTGCAACTGACGTCCGAGCAGATCGCCCAGACTGCCAATCTGGAAGCACTGACGCTCAATTCAGCGCTGCAGAACCTAAACGAGCTCAATCTCAACATCACGCGGACGCCGGTCGGCAGCGATGCGCATGCAGGCCTGCTCGATTCGCGCGATGCGATGCTCGCGGTGATTACCGAAAAGCTCGACGCCACGGTGACGCTGGCGGGCAACGGCACCGCGACCGTCACCTATGATGGCCAGACGCTGGCCACCGTGAACTTTGCCGCGACCGTGACCCTTGCGACCAATGCCGATGGCAGTCTTGGGGTGCTGGTCAACGGCAATGCGGCACGCTCGCCCAGCAATGGGTCGCTCGCCGGGCTGAGCCGGGCAAGCGCCACCGCCACGGCCCGATCGGCGGAGCTGGAAGCGCTCGCGCGCCAGTTTGTCGATGATGTCAATGCGTGGAACGCCAATGGCGTCACCGATGCCGGCGCTGCCGGAGCCCCGCTGCTGACGATGACCGGCGGGATTTCGACCATGGCGGTGACGACGGCGGCAATCGGCGATCTTGCCCTGGCCACTGCCGACGGCACGCCCAACGGCAACCTGCTGACCCTGCCGGCGATGCGCACCGCCGACGGCGTGGAAACACGCTGGAACAATTTCATGGCCGGTCACGCCACGGCGCTGGCCTCGATCCGCAGCGAATCTGCAGCCGCTGCCGCGCTGGACACCAGCACGCGGGCACAGCGCAATTCTGTATCGATGGTCGAGCTCGACCGCGAAGCCGCCGACCTGATCCGCCTGCAACAGGCCTATGAGGCATCGGCGCGGGTCATCCAGATTGCGCGCGAAACGCTGCAGTCGATCTTGTCGATATTCTGAACGAGCGGGATGACGTGATATGGTCCAGTCGATAAATCGCTATCGCGCGCCTGAAGCGGTGTCGCAGCAGCTGCAATTGAGCCAGCTGATTGCCAAGCAGCAGGCGCTGGTGGGTGGCGAAAGCCGTGTCGCCCGTCCCTCCGACGACCCCAAGGCGTGGCTGGAAGTGGCCTCGATCTCGCGGTTCCAGTCCGACGAAGCGGCCTGGACGCAGAATCTGGGCCGCGCGGAAACCCGTGCGAGCCAGGCCGAAGCCAGCCTGAACGCTGTGGTCAACGGCCTTATCCGCGCCCGCGAACTTCTGCTGCAGGCCAACACCGGCACCGTTTCGCCCACCGACCCGGAAGCGATGGCGATCGAAATGGAAGGCCTTGCCTCCGACTTCCGCGATGCCCTGGGTCAGCGCGACAATTATGGCGGCCCGCTGTTCGGCAGCGGTCCGCCGATCCGGATCCCGATCAGCGATGGCCGGATGACGGTCGCCTCGCCCAACATGGATGCGGTGCAAGAAGGCATACCGATCGGCGGCGGCGCCACCGCGACGCTCGACGACATCATGGCCGCGACCGCCGAGGCGATCCGCAATGGCGATGGCACCAGCCGCGGCGCCCAGCTCGACGCGCTCGACTCCGCACTCAACCGCATGACCCAGCTGCTGACGCGGCAGGGCGTGGTCCGTTCGACGCTCGAATCCACCCGCGACCAGCTGGATCAGAGCAGACTGTCGCTCGCAGGGCGAAAATCGGAACTGTCCGATGCCAACGTCGCCGAAGCGCTGACCCGCCTGCAATCGCTGATGATCAATCTTCAGGCGACCCAGGCCGTCTACGGCAAGATCGCGCAGCAGACCCTGTTCGATTATCTTCGTTAATAAAAATCCTTATTTATTAACCCTGTTTTGCCCTTAACCACGCACGACTAAAGCCGTTCTACGATCTGACCGGGCCGGTTTGCGGCCCCATCGCGCCGCTTTTTGTGCCGCGATTTATCGGATCGAGGGATACGCCATGTTCGCTGCTATCGGCTTTGTCGTTCTGATTGCCATGGTGTTCGGTGGTTTCATCATCGCCGGGGGCAGCATGGGGGTGATCCTTCATGCGCTGCCGCTGGAAATGATGATCATCGGCGGGGCGGCGGCAGGCTCGCTGCTCATCGGCAACTCCGGGGCGCACATCAAGGCCATCGGCGGTGGCGTCATGACCGCGTTCAAGGGTTCGAAGTACAAGAAGCAGGATTTTCTCGACTGCATCTTCCTGGTGTCCAAGCTGATGAAGATGCTGCGCACCGAAGGCCCGGTGGCGCTCGAGCCGCATATCGAGGACCCGGCAAGCTCGCCGGTGTTCTCCGAATATCCGACCCTGCTCAAGGACAGCACCCTGATCCACCTGATCTGCGACTCGCTGCGGCTGGTCGTCGTCTCGTCGGGCCAGCTCGATCCGCACGCGGTCGAGGACGTAGTCGATCAGGCGATCAAGACCCACCATCATGAAGCCATCGCGCCTGCTGATGGCCTGCAGAACCTTGCCGATGCATTGCCCGCCTTGGGCATCGTCGCGGCGGTTCTGGGAATCGTCAAGACGATGGGCTCGATCGACAAGCCGCCGGCGATCCTGGGCGAGATGATCGGCTCGGCGCTGGTCGGCACGTTTCTGGGGATTTTCCTGGCTTACGGCCTGGTCGGCCCGCTCGCCAACCGCTGCCGCCAGGTAATTGATGCCGACGGCGCGATGTATCACGTCGCCAAGCAGATCATCATCGCATCGTTGCACGGCCACCCGCAGCCGCTGGTGATCGAGGCCGCACGCTCGAGCCTGGGCCACGCCAACCAGCCGTCGTTCGCCGACGTGTTCGACGGCATGCGGGGTCGCTGAGCCATGGCTGCCAAGCGCAAGCCCGATCCGGTCGAGAACGTCCGCCCGATCATCGTCAAGAAGATCATCCAGGAGGCCCATGGCGGCCATCACGGCGGCGCATGGAAGGTGGCCTATGCCGACTTCGTGACCGCGATGATGGCGTTCTTCCTGCTGATGTGGCTGCTTGGCGCCACCGAAGAGAAGGACCGCAAGGCGATCGCCGACTATTTTGCGCCGACGATGGTCCAGCTCAAGAACGGCAGCGCGGGCACCAACGGCCTGTTCGGCGGCGAATCGATCGTCGCCCGCGACAATTATGCCACGCGCGCCTCGCAGACGGGCACCCGTGCCATCACCGTGCCGCAGGATGCCACCGGTACCAATGACGACAAGGGCAAGGCCAACCGCAGCGCCCAGCAGGCGCAGTTCCAGCAGCTCAAGAAAGAGATCGAACAGCGGCTCGCGGCGCGCAAGGATCTGCAGAAGCTGATAAAGAACGTGCGCTTTACCGACACGCGCGAAGGGTTGCGGATCGATCTGGTCGATGAAGCCGATTTCAGCATGTTCGCGCTGTCGACCGATACGCTTGTTCCCAAGGCGGCCGAACTGCTGCGCGAGGTTGCCCAGGTGATCAACGATATGCCCAATCCGGTGATCATCCGCGGCCACACCGATGCGCTGCCTTATGCCTCGGGCAAGACGATGAACAACTGGATGCTGTCGACCGCGCGGGCCGAGGCGACCCGCAAGGCGCTGGTCTTTGGCGGGATCAATCCGGGCCAGGTCGCGCGTATCGAAGGCGTGGCCGACAACGAACCGTTCAACCCGCAGGACCGCAACGACCCCGCCAACCGCCGCATGTCGATCACGCTCGCGTTCACCGGCGGCACGGCGGGTGCGCCTGGTGCATCGGGCGCACCGCTGCCCGGAAGCTCGGGCGGATCGTCCGCACCTGCCCTGCCGACCAGGCCGGTTCCGGTGCCAGTGCCCAAGAAGTAGGGCTGCCCGTTCTCCGGCGAAAGCCCGAGTCCATAAGCGATGTTGCGCTGTTGCCGCTCTGGATTCCGGCTTTCGCCGGAAAACGCATATTGCGCGCTAAACCACTTTCCCTGCGCGCCCTGCCAGTTCGACGACATAGTGCCAGGCGATGCGGCCCGAGCGGGCGCCGCGTTGGCGCGCCCAGAGCAGTGCGTCTTCGGCGTCGAAGGCGAGACCGTGCGCCTGCGCATAGCCTTCGATCATCGCCAGATACGTGTCCTGGTCGCAGGCGTGGAAACCGAGGCTGAGCCCGAAGCGGTCGGCCAGCGCCATCCGGTCGTCGATCGCATCGCGCGGGTTGATCGGGTCGTCCTGGTCGTTCATGTTCCGCTCTACGATCGCGCGGCGGTTGGATGTGACGGCAAGACGGACATTGCCAGGCCGCGCCATCGCGCCGCCCTCGAGCAGCGAACGCAGCGGGCGTGCCGCGCTGCTCGCCTCGGGACCATCGAACCCGATATCGTCGATGAACACGACAAACCGCCGGTCGATCCCGCCGAGCTGGTCGAACAGGGCTGGCAGGGTGGTCAGCGCCTCAGGTCCGCCGCCCGCCTGCACGAGCGCGGTCGGCGCGCCGCTGGCTTGCTGCGCGGCGACTGCGGCCTTGACCAAAGCCGACTTGCCCATGCCGCGCGCACCCCATAGCAGTGTATCGTGCGCTGGGAGGCCTGCAGCATGACGCCGGACGTTCTCGGTGAAACTCGCCTTTTGCGCATCGATGCCGACAAGCCGGTCGAGCGCGATCGCCTGCAGGTCGGCCACTGCCAGAACGGTTGCACCGCTCCAGACATAGGCAGGGGCTGCGCTCCAGTCGGTCGGCGGCAGCAACGGCGGGGCCATGCGCTCGAGCGCAGCGGCGATGCGGGCGAGGGGGTCGGCGGGGTCGATAGGGTCACCCATCATCTGTCAAGCTGACCTTTCCGAGTTCCCGAGCGAAGTCGAGGGACGTGCTCGCTACCGGTTGCGCATGCGTCCCTCGACTTCGCTCGGGACAAACGGGTGGTGAAAGGAGGGAGAAAGAAAGGGCAGCCCCCCTCACCCCGCCAGCGCTTCGGCATCGAGCGCGTAGAGCTGCTCCGCGCCCGCCATCGCGCCGGCCTTGAGGCCGCTCGCCTCGGGGACCATGCGCTCAAGGTAGAACCGCGTCGTCACCAGCTTGGCGTTCAGGAAATCGGCGTTGCCTTGCGCACCATCGAGCATCGCTTCGGCAGCGCGGTGCTGCTTGAGCATCAGCCAGCCGCTCGTCATCACCGCCATCATCGTGCAATAGGGATAGCTGCCCGCGAGCCGGTCATCGACGCTCGCTCCGATCATCCATTCGGTGACCTCGGCGCAATCGCCCGCCAGCGCCGAGAGCGCCGGGTGGTTGCCGCAATCGGCCTGCACGTCGGCGATCAGCTTGCGCACGACATCGCCGCCGCCCATGCCCAGCTTGCGGCCGACAAGGTCTGCCGCCTGGATGCCGTTGGTGCCTTCGTAGATCTGTGCGATGCGGATATCGCGGTAATATTGCGCCGCGCCGGTTTCCTCGACATAGCCCATGCCGCCGTGCACCTGCACACCCAGCGAGGCGATCTCGCTGCCCAGATCGGTGCCATAGGTCTTGGCGAGCGGGGTCAGCAGGTCGACCATCTCGCGCGCGCCGTCGACGCCAAGGTTGGCGCGGTCGACAAAGCCCGAGGCAAAATAGAGCAAGGCGCGGATCGCTTCGGTTCCCGCCTTCATCCGCAGCAGCATGCGGCGGACATCGGGGTGCTCGATGATCGCGACCGGTTCGCGGCCAGCACCTGCGCGCGCCGATTGCACGCGTTCACGCGCGAACCACAGCGCCTTTTGCGTCGCGCCCTCGGCAATCTGAACGCCCTGCAGTCCCACATTGAGCCGCGCGTTGTTCATCATCGTGAACATCGCGCGGATGCCGCCGAACTCGCCGCCGATCAGCTCGCCGATGCTCTCGCCGTCCTCGCCGAACTGCAGCACGCAGGTGGGCGAGGCGTTGATCCCCATCTTGTGCTCGATCGACACGGTCTTGATGCCATTGGCGTCGCCGGGGTTGCCGTCTGCATCGAGCCGGTACTTGGGAACCAGGAACAGCGAGATGCCCTTGGTGCCCGCAGGCGCATCTGGGGTGCGCGCGAGCACCAGATGGATGATGTTGTCGGCCATGTCGTGGTCGCCGAACGAGATATAGATCTTCTGCCCCTTGATCGACCAGGTGCCGTCGCCGCGCGGGGTGGCGGTGGAACGCAGGGCGCCGACATCGCTGCCCGCCTGGGGCTCGGTAAGGTTCATCGTGCCGGTCCACTCGCCGGTGGCGAGCTTGGGCAGATACAGCGCCTTCTGGGTATCGCTGCCATGGTGGTGCAGCGCCTCGATCGCGCCGACGGTGAGGATCGGGCAGAGCGCAAACGCCATGTTCGCCGCGCCGAGCGAATCCAGCGCGACGGTGGCGAGCGAGAACGGCAGGCCCTGGCCGCCATGATCGGCAGGTGCGCTCAATGCGCTCCAGCCGGCCTCGACATAATGCTGATAGGCTTCGCGGTAGCCTTCGGGCATCTTCACCGCGCCATCGACCAGCCTTGCGCCGACCGTATCGCCGATGCGGTAGAGCGGCGCGAACTCGCCTGCGGCAAAGTCGCCGACGCCCTCGACGATCGCCTCGACCAGATCGGGGGTCGCCTCGGCAAAGCGTTCATGCTGGGCGAGGTCATCGATCCCGGTGATGGTCTTGAGCACGAACAGCTGTTCGAGTGTCGGTGCGTTGAATGTCATGATTATTCCCTGCTGTTCGCGGTCTGCTAGCGTTGTATAGGCAGGGCGATGCCAGCTTCCAAGCCTTCAGACGCGCAGATCGTGCCCGCTTCCGCCGAAGCCGTGGCGCGCGCGGTGACGTTGCTGCGCGCCGGCAGGCCCGTCGCGCTACCCACCGAGACGGTCTATGGCCTCGCCGCCGATGCGTCGCGCGCCGATGCCGTAGCGGCGATCTATCGCACCAAGGGGCGCCCCGATTTCAACCCGCTGATCGTGCACGTGCCCGATGTGGCCGCAGCGCGGCGGCTGGCGATTTTTGACGAACGTGCAGAAAAACTGGCCGCCGCGTTCTGGCCGGGTCCGCTGACTTTGGTGCTGCCGCTCGCCGAGGGCGCCGATGTTGCCCCGGCGGTGACCGCGGGCCTGCCGACGATCGCGCTGCGCTGCCCCGCGCATCCAGTGATGCGTGCGGTGCTTAAGGCTGGCGGCATGATGCTCGCAGCGCCCTCGGCCAACCGCAGCGGCGGCATCAGCCCGACCACGGCGGCGCATGTCGCCGCCAGCCTGGGCGATGGTGTGCCACTGATCCTCGATGGCGGGGCGTGCAGCGCGGGTCTGGAATCGACCATAGTTGCGCTGCGCAACTTTTCGGATCGCCCGAGCGGCTGGCAGCTGCTGCGTCCGGGGCCGATCGATCCTGCCGCGATCGCAGCTTTGCTCGGCGAAGCGCCGCTACCGCTCACCGATCACGCCATCGAAGCGCCGGGCCAGCTCGCCAGCCATTATGCGCCGAGCAAGCCGGTGCGGCTGGATGCGGTGGCGGCTGAGGCGGAAGAATGGCTGATAGGGTTCGGCGCGGTGGCGGGGGATGACACGCTATCGCCGTCGGGTGATCTCGCCGAGGCTGCGGCGAACCTCTATGCGGCGCTGCACCGCGCGGATGCATCGTCCTGTCAGCGGATTGCGGTTGCGCCGATCCCGTCCGGCGGCATGGGCGAGGCGATCAACGATCGTTTGAAGCGGGCGGCGGCCTAGTCACCCTCACCCTTCCCACACCGCTGCGCGGTGCGGGCCCCTTCCCTCTCCCGGTGGGAGAGGGAGGGAGGCGCGCAGCGCCGGAAGGGTGAGGGTGATCAGACGTTCGCCTCCCCAAACCCCTCGCCCTGCGGCCAGCCCGGGCCGCGATACGCCATTACCTTGAACAGCGTGCCCATCTGCTCGGGCGAAACCAGACGGTCGAGCGCGGTCATCAGCGCCTGCGCCTGCGCGGGATCGCTCTTCGCCAGCGCTGCCGCGCGCGCGCCGATGCCCAACGCCATCAGCCATGCGCCCTGGCCCACCGGCCCCAGGCAATCGACATCGCCGGCCAGCGCGATCTGCTTCAATTGCGCGAAATCGACCAAGGCGGTGAGATCGGCGAGCCCCGGGTCGGCGAACGGATCGACCTTCTGGTGCGCGCGCACCGCCTGCAGCGTGCTGCCGGTCTGCGGCGTGCTGTATCCATAATCGATGAACAGCGCGACGCCGCCCTGCGCCTTGAGCCGGACCGCGATCTCGTAGGCCATGCCGCTTGCCGCCGGGCAGCTTTCCAGGATGGTTCCGACCGGGCCGTCGGCCAGCGCGGACGGCACCGCAGTATCCATTGGCCGCGCGCCTGCCACCGGCAAGAACCGCTCGCCATTGTGCACCACCACCCGTTCGCGCCAGCCCTGCTCGGCACGGACGATCTGGCGCACGGGAAGCGCATCGAGAAATTCGTTGGCGACGATCAGCAACGGCCCCTCGCGCGGCACGCTGTCGAGGCCATCATGCCATGTCGCCTGCGGGACCAGGGCGTGCTGCACCTGCCGCAGCCGGCTGCTGCCCTCGATCAGATGCACCTGCGGGCGAAAGCCGAACCGCTCGCCAGCGCGCAGCGCATCGCTGGCCAGGGTGCCACGGCCGGGACCGAACTCGACATAATGGCTCAGCGCCGGCTTGCCCGCGCGCTGCCACTGATCGGCCAGCCACAGCCCGATCATCTCGCCGAACATCTGGCTGATCTCGGGCGCGGTAATGAAATCGCCCGCCGCGCCGAAGGGATCGGCGCGGCCGTAATAATGCGCGTTGGCCTCGGCCATGTAATGCGCGACGCTGATCGGACCGGTCGCGCCGATCAGCCGCCGGAAGACGGCCTCAAGGCCGAGATCTTCGGGTTCGATGCCTTGCGGACCGCTGTCGCCTGAGGGTTCCACGCCCTCAGGCCGCAGCGGGGAGCGGCTTTGCCACGCGATTGCGCGCGCTGATGATCAGATAGAGGCCGATCACGATCATCGGTACGGTCAACCACTGGCCCATGCTCATGCCGGTGCGCTGGGCGAATTCGATCAGATGCTGGTCGGGGTTGCGCACCAGCTCGATCAGGAATCGCGACAGGCCGTAAAACAGCAGGAACACGCCCCCCAGCATTCCCGGCTTGTAGCGGGCGTTGGTCTTCCAGAACAGGAACGACAACAGCGCCATCAGCACGACCCCCTCCAGTGCGGCCTCGTAAAGCTGGCTGGGGTGGCGCGGAAGGCCAGCCGGATCGGTCGGAAAGATGATCGCCCAGGGAACATCGGTCGGCCTGCCCCACAGCTCGGCGTTGACGAAATTTGCCAGCCGCACCAGCAGCAGCCCGACCGGAACCACGCACGCCACGTAATCGCCGACGCGCAGATAGCTCAAGCCGTTGCGCCAGACGAGATACCCGATGGCGAGGAGCACGCCGATCAGCCCGCCATGGAACGACATGCCGCCCTCCCAGACCTTGAAGACCTCCAGCGGGGTATCGAACAGGTCGGGCCGGTAGAACGTCACATAGCCGAGCCTTCCCCCGAGGATGATGCCCAGCGTCGAATAGAGCATAAGGTCATCGGCATGGCGCTGCGCCATCGGTGCACCGGGCTGCTTGAGCAACCGCAGCATATACCAATATCCAAAAAGGATGCCGAAGAGGTATCCCAGCGAGTACCATTTGAGCTGGAACGATCCGATACTGAGCGCGACCGGCGACAGCCCGAGGTCCTCGAAGCGGATCGGAGCGGACGTTACGGCAGCCGCTGTGTTGGCGGCAAGACTGGCGGCAAGCGCCGAAATTGGCAGGATCAAGGCTTTTCCCCACGGGTTTTACTCTCCATAAGGGCTGGCAACCAGAAGCGAAAGAGGAGAGATTTCGATGGCAACCGAGCTGGACCAGATGATGGATGAAGCCATCCAGGCGCTGACCGGCGAAGGAGGCATGCTGCCTTTGACGCATTTTGAGAGATACGGCCAGAAACTGCCGATGATCGCCTCGGCCCCGCCTGCGCTCTCGCAGTTCTTCGCCTATTTCTGCATGCAGCATGCCGACGCGGAATTTTTGGTCGATGGCGACACCCGGCTGACCTTTGGCCAGAGCTACGCCGCCGCGCGCCGGGTCGCCGCCGCGCTGATCGCGGGCCATGGCGTTGCCAAGGGCGACCGGGTCGGCATCGCCGCGCGCAACTCGGCCAACTGGATCATCGCCTATATGGGCACGCTGATGGCCGGCGGCGTCGCCACGTTGCTCAACGGCTGGTGGCAGGGACCCGAACTGTGCGCGGGGATTACCGATGTCGGTTGCAAGCTGGTGCTGGCCGATGACCGCTGTGCACGGCGGATCGGCGAATGCGGCAATATCGGGGACGCAAAGGTCATCACCATCTCGCACGATGGACCGCCCGAAAACGGCCTGGCATCGATCCTTTCGGCCGGCGGCGATGCGGCGGGCGAATTGCCCGAGCTGACCGGCGACGATCTGGCGACGATCCTGTTCACGTCGGGTTCGACCGGCCAGTCCAAGGGCGCCTATTCCGACCATCGCGGCGTGGTGCAGGGCGTATTCAGCTATGTCGCCCAGACCCTGATGGCGCTCAACATCGTCACCCGCCAGGGCAAGCCGCCCGAAGGCCAGCCCGCCACCCTGCTCAACGTGCCGTTGTTCCACGTCACCGCCGAAGTGCCGGTGCTGCTGCAGAGCTTCGTCATCGGGCGCAAGCTGGTGTTGATGCCCAAATGGGATGCCGAAGAAGCGATGCGTCTGATCGAGCGCGAAAAGGTCAGCTATTTCGTCGGCGTGCCGCTGATGAGCTATGAGATGGCGACCCATCCCAACCGCGACAAATACGACCTCACCAGCTGCGTGTCGTTCGCTGCAGGCGGTGCGCCGCGCCCGGTCGAGCACGTCAAGCGGATCAAGGAGACGATGGACTGGGCGTTCCCGATCCTGGGCTATGGCCTCACCGAGACCAACGGCGTTGGCTGCGGCAATTTCAACGAGAACTACATGGCCAAGCCCGACAGCACCGGCCAGGCCTCGCGTCCGCTGGTCGATCTGGCGATTCTTGATGACGACGGCAAGCCGCTGCCCTCAGGCGAGGTCGGCGAGGTTGCGATCCGATCGGTCGCCAATTTCCTGGGCTATTGGAACAACGAGGACGCCACCCGCGCCGCGATCATGCCCGATGGCTATTTCCGCACCGGAGACCTGGGCTATCTCGATGCCGATGGCTATCTGTTCATCGTCGACCGCAAGAAGGACATCATCATCCGCGGCGGCGAGAACATCAGCTGCGTCGAGGTCGAGGCGGCGATCTATGCGCATCCTGACATCGCCGAGGCCAGCGTGTTTGGGATCCCCGACGAGCGCTTCGGCGAAATCGTCGGTGCGGTCTATGTCGTGCGCGATGGCGCCTCGCTGAGCGATGCCGAACTGACCGAGTTCCTCTCGAGCCAGCTTGCCGCGTTCAAGATTCCCGCCATGCTCTGGCAAAGCGCCGAGGCGCTCCCCAGATTGGGGACAGCGAAGATCGACAAGGTCGGTCTGCGCAAGACCTATCAGGCCGAGGCGAAAGCCCAGGCAGGAGCCAGCAGCTGAACTTTCCCCAACGCCCTTGCCGCTTATGCCAGTGACGACCGTACCCAACCAGCGCGCGATCATCGATCGTCGCGCGCTCGATGCCCGTATCGCCGTGCTGGCCGACGAGCAGGGGGACAAGGCGCGCGCCGATGTGGTCGCCCTGCTGCGCGATGCGCTGGCGGCGGGCCGCGCGGAGATCGCCGAGCGGCTGGTCGCCAGTCCTGCAGCAGGGCACGAATGCGCCGCCGCGCAATCGTTCCTGATCGACCAGATCGTCCGGCTGATCCACGATTATGTCGTGCGATATCAGTATCCGGTCGCCAACCACAGCATGGGCGAGCATTTCTGCATCGCCGCTGTGGGTGGCTATGGCCGCGGCGAGATGGCGCCGCACAGCGACGTCGACATCGCCTTCCTCACGCCGATGAAGAAGAACAGCTGGACCGAGCAGGCGATCGAGGCGGTCCTCTATATCCTGTGGGACCTTGGCCTCAAGGTCGGTCACTCCAGCCGTTCGATCGATGAGATGGTCCGCCAGGCCAAGGGCGACCTGACCATCCGCACCGCCCTGCTCGAGGGGCGCTATGTCTGGGGCGATCAGGAGATCTACCGCGAGGCGTCGGTGCGCTTCTGGAAGGATGTCGTCACCGGCACCGCGCGCGATTTCGTCTCGCAAAAGCTCGAGGAGCGCGACGCCCGGCACAAGAAGATGGGCGACAGCCGCTATGTCGTCGAGCCCAACGTCAAGGACGGCAAGGGCGGCCTGCGCGATCTGCACACGCTCTACTGGATCGGCAAGTACATCCACCAGGTCCGCTCTGCCGCCGAACTGGTCGATGCCGGGCTGCTGACGATGACCGAGTTTCGCGGTTTCCGCCGCTCGGCCAATTTCCTCTGGGCGGTACGCTGCCACCTGCATGATATCACCGGGCGCGCCGAGGACCGGCTGACCTTCGACCTGCAACGCGAGGTGGCGAGCCGGATGCGCTTTGCCGACCGCCCGGGCAAGTCTGCGGTCGAACGGTTCATGCAGTATTTCTTCCTCAACGCCAAACGCGTCGGCGACCTCACCGGGGTGTTCCTGGCGCAGCTCGACGACCAGTTCGCCACGCGCGATCGCCGCTTCATCCCAGCGCTGCTGCGGCGGCGCCCACGCAAGCTGTCGGGCTTCATCCTCGATCGCGGACGGCTGGCATTGCCCCGGCCCGATTTCTTCCGCGAAGATCCGGTGCGGATGATCGAGATCTTCCAGCTGGCCGACAAGCACAAGGTCGAGATTCACCCCAGCGCGATGCGCCAGGCGAGCATGGACGCAGGGCTCATCGACAAGCATGTCCGGGCAGACCCTCGCGCCAATGCGCTGTTCATGGATGTGCTGTGCAGCCCGCGCGATCCCGAGCTGGTGCTGCGCTGGATGAACGAGGCGATGGTGTTCGGCCGCTTCGTTCCCGATTTCGGCCGCGTCGTCGCGCAGATGCAGTTCGATATGTACCACCATTATACCGTCGACGAACATTCGATCCGCGCGATCGGCCTGCTCGCACGGATCGAATCGGGTGAGCTCAAGGACGACCATCCGCTCGCTTATGCGGTGATGCAGAAATTGATCAGCCGGCGGGTGCTGTTCGTTGCGACGCTGTTGCACGACATCGCCAAGGGCAGGCGCGGCGATCACAGCGTGCTGGGCGCCGAAGTGGCGATGAAACTGTGCCCGCGGCTGGGGCTGAGCGAGGCGGAAACCGAGCAGGTCGCTTGGCTGGTGCGCTATCACCTGTTGATGTCGGCCACCGCGTTCAAGCGCGACCTTACCGACTACAAGACGATCGCCGATTTCGCCGCGATGGTGAAAAGCCCCGAACGCCTCAAGCTGCTGCTGGTGCTGACTGTCGTCGATATCCGCGCGGTGGGCCCGGGTATCTGGAACAGCTGGAAGCGCCAGCTGCTGGGCAATCTGTTCGAATCGACCGAGGAGGTGCTGCGGCTGGGCCACAAGCAGCACGGTCGCCGCGAGCGGGTGCTCGCCAAGCAGGAGGCGGTGCGCGTGCCGCTGGCGATGGACGAGGGCCGGTTCACCCAGATCGCGCGCAAGCTCGACGATGCCTATTGGATCGCCGAGCCCGAGGATATCATCGTCCAGAACATGCGGCTGATCGATGCGCACGACACCGAACCGCTGACCGTTGCGGCCGAATTCTATCCCGCGCGCGGCGCGACGCTGGTAACGGTGAGCGCGGCCGACCATCCGGGGCTGTTCTATCGCATCGCCGGCGGCATCCATCTGGCGGGCGGCAATATCATCGATGCGCGGATCCACACCCGCCGCGATGGCATGGCGCTCGACAATTTCCTGGTGCAGGACCCGCTGGGCCGCCCGTTCATGGAGGAAAGCCAGATCGCGCGGCTCAAGAGCGCGATCGCCGATGCGCTGGCCAACCGGGTCGCGCTGACCCCGAGGCTGATCGCGCGGCCGACCGCGCGCCCGCGCACCGAGGCGTTCAATGTCGCGCCTGTGGTGCTGGTCGACAACAAGGCATCGAACCGGTTCACGGTGATCGAGGTCAATGCGCTCGACCGGCCCGCCTTGCTCAACCGGCTGGCGTTCGCGCTGTTCGACCTCAAGTGCATCGTCCATTCGGCGCATGTCGCGACCTATGGCGAGCGCGCGGTCGATACGTTCTACGTCACCGATCTGCTGGGCGACAAGATCGACAGCAAGGCCCGCCTGAAAACGCTGGAAAAGCGGTTGCTAGCCGCAGCGCTGCAACAGGCCGAACAGGCGGTCGCGGCCTAGATCTTTCCTGTCAGTATCGCCCAGCCGGCAAGCCCGTTCATGCCGGTGTAGACAAGATAGGCGGGGAGCGCGATGGAATAGCCCATCGCGGCAAAGCTCAGCGCCGAGAGCAGGATCAGGAATTCTAGCATATAGCTGCCATAGCCGCCCATGAAGCGGCCGAACGCGGCGCGCATCTGCTGCGCCATCGGATGGTCCGCCTCCATCGTCGCCTTGTGAAGCGCGAAATTGGCAACGCCGCACAGGAAGATGAGAAGGGTTGGCATGAGGCCTTGTTAGCTAGCTTTTGCGGGACTGCCAATTGTCGTCGTGGCCGCTCAACACCTTCGATCGTCACCCCCGCGAACGCGGGGGTCCCGCTGTTGCGGCGGCCTTGCAAAAAGCGGGATTCCCGCGTGCGCGGGAATGACGAGCATCTTAGCCCTGACTACACCACCAGCCGGACGATCTCCGCGCTGGGCTTGTCCGCCAGCCGATAGACCGGCATCTCGCCGACACCCTTGAGGGTGAGCATCTGCGGCAGTTCGAAATAGCGGTCGCCGCGGCCCCGCATCCAGGTGGTTTCGGATACCGCGATGCCGTCCGGGCTGGCAGCACCTTCGATGCGGCTGGCGATGTTCATCGTCTCGCCCCAATAATCATAGGCCATCCGCGTCTCGCCGATCACCCCGCCGACCACGGGGCCGGTGTGGATGCCGACGCGGATGTGCAAATCGATTCCGGTGGCGGCGCGCAGTTCGGGCAGGCCCGCGATCACCGCCTCGCCAAAGCGGATCGCGGCATCGGCGCTGTTGACCGCCGGGTTGTTGCCGCCGCTGATCGCCAGATACGCATCGCCGATGGTCTTGACCTTCTCTACCCCGGTCTCGGCCGCGCAGCGGTCCGCAAGCAGGAAAAAGCCGTTGAGCAGATCGACCAGGTGTCCGGGTGAAATCCGCCGCGACAGATCGGAAAATCCGCAGATGTCGATGAACACCACCGATACGTCGGGATAGCTGTCGGCGACCACCTGCCCCGCTTTCAGCCGCGCAGCGACCGCAGGCGGCAGCACGTTGAACAGCAGTTCCTCGGTCTTTGCACGCTCGGCCTCGAGCGCCTGCGCGAGGATGAAGCTCTGCCGATGGGCCTGCCCCACCGACCAGTTGAGCAGCACCATGACAGCAGCGCTGGTGCAATAAGCGAGCGTCGCATAGATCAGCGGGATCATGTCCGCCTCGGTCACCAGCATGATACCGAAATAGACCACGGCATGGCAGACGAGCCAGACGGCGAACCAGCGCACCTGCCCGGCAAAGGCGATCGCGGCGAACGCCATCACGATCAGGCCGTTGATCGCGATCGAGGCGTGCAACTGCACCTGCGCCCGCTGCATCTCCTCGAACAGCAACGCATTTTCCGCCATGATCAGGAAGGCGACGCCCAGCAGGCAGGCGAAATCGATCATCGGGCGGCTGGCATAGCCGCGCCATGCCGTGGCCCCGGCATAGCCGGCCAGGATGGCGAGCGCGGGCAGCAGCAGAAACGTAAACCGCAGCTCGTCGTCGCGGCTGAAATACAGCGGATTGACCAGCGCATAGCCGATCAGCATCACCGCAAGAAAGCCCGCGAACAGCCGCATGTGGACCACGCGCGCCGTGCGTTCCCCGGTGACGAAACGGCGTTCGAGCGCTGCATCGACGAAACGGCCGCTCATCGTTTGCGATGTGTCGGGCACGGTCTGGTCCTGCTGCATCATGCCTCCCCTCGGCCGGTTCAGCCATCAACATAGCACATAACGCGGGAGAATTGACAAACTGGTAACAGCGCCCCAGCCCAGCACTCATAGAACAGACGACAAGAGGATGCCCGATGACCGACTTCGACGACTGGCGCGCGCGCTCGCCGTTTTACGACGACAGCCATGAGGCGCTGGCGCAATCGGTGCGCCGCTTCGTCGCGCGCGAGATCGCGCCATATATCGACCAGTGGGAGGCGGACGGCGAGCTGCCGCGTGACCTGCATCGCAAGGCCGCCGAAGCCGGTATCCTGGGTCTGCGGTATCCGGAAGCCTATGGCGGGCATAGCGAGGGCTTCGATATCTTTCACGGCATGACCCAGACCGAGGAACTGGCCGCGGTGGGTGCGGGCGGCCTGACCGCATCGCTGATGACGCATGGCATCGGCCTGCCCCCGGTGCTGGCGCTGGGCAGCGACGCGCTCAAGCAGAGGATCGCGCCGCCGGTGCTGGCGGGCGAGAAGATCATCGCGCTGGGGATCACCGAGCCATCGGGCGGATCGGATGTCGCGGCCCTCAAGACCCGCGCCGAACGGGTGGGCGACCATTACGTCGTCAACGGCGCGAAGATGTTCATCACCTCCGGCATGCGCGCCGACTGGCTGACCTGCGCGGTGCGCACCGGCGGCGCGGGCGCAGGCGGCATATCCTTGCTGCTGGTCGACATGGCCGCGCCCGGCGTCACCCGCACCCGGCTCGACAAGATGGGCTGGCGCTGTTCGGACACCGCAGCGATCTATTTGCAGGACGTGCAGGTCCCTGCCGAGAACCTGATCGGGCCGGAAAATGGCGGGTTCATCGGCATCATGCGCAATTTCAACGCCGAACGGCTGGGCATGGCGATGGGCTGTTGCGCCTATGCGCGGGTGTGCCTGAAGGAGGCGGTGGAATGGGCCCAGACCCGCGAGACCTTCGGCAAGGCGCTGGTCAAGCACCAGTCGATCCGCATCAAGCTCGCCGACATGGCGCGCCGCATCGCCGCCACCCAGGCCTGGGTCGACCAGTGCGCCTGGGCGGTAGAGCACGGCCGCGACCAGCCTGCCGACTTCGCCATGCTCAAGGTGCAGGCGACGCAGATGCTCGAGATCGTCGCGCGCGAGGCAGCGCAGATCCTGGGCGGGGCAAGCTATATCACCGGATCGAAGGTCGAGCGCATCTACCGCGAGGTCCGCGTCAACGCGATCGGCGGCGGATCGGAAGAGATCATGCTCGATCTGGCGGGCCGACAGCTGTTCGGGGGAAAATGATCCGGAATGGACAATGGCAGGTGCCGCAACCGTCCGAAACGGTGCCACTTGAACTGGCGCAAACGCTCCAAAACAAGGCCTAATACCTCCGAGTGAGGGGGAGGTCTGCGATGTTTCGTCTGTTCCATGAAGAGCGCTATATCTCGCGGATCTATTACGAATCGATGCGCGACAACTTCGAGGGCTATGCCTGGAAAGCCGACGATATAGACGAACCCGATGACCTCGAAAGCAACGCCATCAAGCGCAAAATGCTCGAGCGATTGAAAGACGAGTTTCAGGATCTCGACCCGCAGAACGGCAACAAACCGACACTGGGACAACTGTTCAAGATCGAGCTGGCGCTGATATGGCTGGTACCCAAAAGGGCGCTCCAGGCCCGGTTCTGGACGATCGAGGACAGGTTTCGCCGGGTGGTACCAGCGGGTGTCATCAAATCGTACGAGGCGAGCTTCGCCCCGGGACCAATCGAAGACCTCGACGATGAGGTTCTGCGCCAGCGTGCGCGTAATCTGCTCGACGTGATCCACGCCAACTACCTGATCAATCTGGCACGCGAAAACTCGATCCGACGGTTGATGGTGATCGTCGGGGTATCGGCTGCGGTGGTGATTTTGATTGGCATTGCATTCATCAGCATGCGCGCGGAGCTGGCCCAACATGGTCTGGTGGCCATCATCGCGGCAGGCATGGTCGGGGCGATGATCTCGATCCTCCAGCGATTGCAAAAGGCCACATCGCGCGACGCGATGAACGAGGACGGAATCTTCGAACTGTTAGGGTTGCGGATCGGCTGGGTCAGCGTGCTCAGCTCGATCGGGATCGGCGGTGTGTTTGCCTTGTTCATCTACATTCTGGCTGCAGCAAACCTGCTTGAGGCGCTGTTGCCCGATTTCAGCCTCCCGGATCAGCCCGGCGGCCCATTGGGTGCAGGGAGCGGCGCGGCTGGCGGCAGTTCTGCAGATATCGCTCCGACAATCGCCACGGGCGACGATGATGGTAGCGGCGCAGCGGAGTTGCCTACCGCGCCGCCCGATGGCGAGTTGGTGGGGGGCACCGCCGCTGGCACCCCCGCGCTGACGAGCGATGGTGCAACGGGCGCTGCGACGGCCAACGCCCAATCGGACGCGAATGTCGCGGCAAAGTCGTGCGACAATCAAAAAGACCCCTGTGACAACTGGGTCGAACAGGTGAGAAAGTCGCTGGGGATGCACGACAAGGTACAGTTCTACAAGATGCTGGTGTACGCTTTTGTCTCAGGGTTTGCCGAGCGTTTCGTGCCCGATATCATTAACAAGCTGACCAAGCAGGAGACGGCTGCAGGCGCGGAAAAGCTAACGGCTACCTGAACGATCGCCCTTGGCAGAAAGTGCCGGCCGATTGAGGTCCCGCAGTTGAGGCTATGACCTGGCGCACTGCGGCCACGGCTCCCCGCCGGTACACGGATGTGCTATCAGGCGAGTCGCCTGCATGTCCCCATTATCTCCGGGAGCCTTGACCATGCCCACTGCCACCTTTCGCAAAACCGCTTTGTGTTCCTGCGCCGCCGCGATGGCGGTCCTCGTCGCCAGCCCGGTGAGCAGCCAGCAGTCCGCCAGCCCCGTTGCCCGCTATGACATGGATGTCGGCACCGTGACCGGCCTTGCAGCGATGGGAAGCGGCGGCGGCATGGGGGCGGGGCTCTCGATGATGTTCGGCGGTGGCGGCAACAAGCAGATGCACGAGCTGATCCTGCGGCTGGGTTCGTCCCGGGCGCCCGCGTCCGGAGCGCCCAAGGCCGATCATTTCATGCCGCCGGTCGCCAAGCTCGGCGCATCGGTGCCCTTGCTCACCCCCAAGCCCGGCACCCGCACCGACGAGGTCCCCGAAGACCTGCCCAAGGACTTCCAGCGCCCCAAGGGGCGATTGCTGATCTATTGGGGATGCGGCGCCAAG
>NZ_JBKBOG010000005.1:130703-189672 GCF_046294995.1 Blastomonas sp. | reverse complement strand
GGGGGGGGGGGAGGAAGTCACAGCCCCACCCCCGACCCCTCCCCTAAAGGGGAGGAGAGATCCATCAAAGATCATCCGCCGTCATCGCAAAGATCGTCCGGTGCGGCTCATACGCTTCCATCTTGGCGAGCAGCCCGTCGAGCGTCTCGTCGACGATCAGGATGTCGGCGTGCTGCGGGCGGATGAAGCCGACTTCGATCATGTGGCGGTTGAACGCGATCAGCTCGTCGTAGAAACCGTTGATGTTGAGCAGGCCCACAGGGTCGGTGTGATAGCCCAATTGCGACCAGCTGATCGCCTCCCACAATTCGTCCATCGTGCCGACCCCGCCGGGCAGCACGACGAAGCCGTCGGCAAGATCGGTGAACTTCTGTTTGCGCGCGTGCATTCCGGGCACGATGTGCAGCTCGGTGCAACCCTCGTGCGCGACTTCCGGGCGAACCAGGGCCTCGGGGATGATGCCGATCACCTCGCCGCCCAGCTCGAGCGCGGCATCGGCCACCGCGCCCATCAGCCCCAGCCGCCCGCCGCCATAGACCACGCCGATCCCGCGCCCGGCCAGCGTCGCACCGACCATGCGGGCGTTTTCGATATAGACGGGGTCGGAAGGCGTGGCGGAGCCGCAATAGATGGCAAGGCGCTTGAAGGGGGCGGTCATGGTGATTCCCTGATGAATGAGTGTCGCCGCACTGCCCATAAATGGCGGGCGCGGCAAGCGTGCTGCCAACAAATCCTCCCCTGCAAGGGGAGGTGGCATCGCGGAGCGATGACGGAGGGGTGTCACCGGCCCGATGGCGCGACACCCCTCCACCACTGCGTGGTCCCCCACCCCTTGCAGGGGAGGATCTGTCAGGTCACTCCTGCGGCAGGCCGTCGGCGATGTCGTAATAATCGCCCTTGTCCGCGGTGAAGATGTGGACGTGGAGGTGGGTGCCGGTTGGCGCATCGAACGCGCCCATCGCGATCGCGGTCGAATCGCGGTGCGGCGGATCCCAGAACAGGACGCTGCCGCAGGTGCCGCAAAAGCCGCGGCGCACCTTGGGGCTCGACTGGTACCAGCGGATATGCGCCTCGCCTTCAATCGCAAGGTCATTGCGCTTGACGTCGGTCGAGGCCCAGTAGTGCCCCGATTGCTTGCGGCATTGCGAACAATGGCAGGCATCCGGGGCTTTGAGCGGGGCCGAAACGGTGAACGATACCGCGCCGCACAGGCATGATCCGGTGTGCATGAGGTGTGCTCCGTTCTCAAATCCTCCCCCAGCTTGCTGGGGGAGGGGGACCGCCCGCGCAGCGGGTGGTGGAGGGGAAGCGGGATAGTGCATGTTTTGCCGGAAAGCTCAATCTCGCTTCCCCTCCACCACCGACCTGTGGTCGGCGGTCCCCCTCCCCGAGACGAGCTCGGGGAGGATTTTAGTGTTAAAGCATATCTTCCAGCATCAGCGCGGCGGTCGCCTTGGCGCTGCCGACCACGCCGGGGATGCCCGCGCCCGGATGCGTGCCCGCGCCGACGAAATACATGTTCGGAATGGCATCGTCACGGTTATGCGTGCGGAAATACGCGCTTTGCGTCAGCAGCGGCTCGAGACTGAACGCGCTTCCCAAATGCGCGTTGAGATCGTTGCTGAAATCCTGCGGCGTATAATGGAAGCTGGTGACGATCCGCTCGTGGATGTCGGGGATCAGCCGGTGGCCGATCTCGTCCAGAATGCGCTTTTCATAGATCGGGCCCATTTCCTTCCAGTCGATCGGCAGCTTGCCCTGATGCGGCACCGGCGAAAGCACATAGAAGGTGCTGTGCCCCGGGGGCGCCATGCTGGGATCGGTGACGGTCGGGTGGTGCAGGTACAGCGAGAAGTCCTTCGACAGCACGCCGTGATCGTAGATGTCCTCGAGCAGGCCCTTGTAGCGCGGGCCGAACAGGATCATGTGGTGCGGAATTCCGGGCCAGTCGCCCTTGATGCCGAAATGCGCGACGAACAGCGATGGCGAGAACTTCTTCTTCTTGAGGCTCGCCGCCGCGCGCTTGCCGCGGCCCGATTTGCCCAGCAGGTCGCGATAGCTGTGGACGATGTCGGCGTTGCTGGCGACCGCATCGAAGCTTTCGCGCCAGCCGCTCTGGGTCACCACGCCGGTGACCTTGTCGCCCATCGTCTCGATCTCGATGACCGGATCGTTCATCCGCATCGTACCGCCGATGCGCTCGAAATGCGTGACCATGCCAGCGATCAGCCGGTTGGTGCCGCCCTTGGCGAACCAGACGCCGCCGTCTTTCTCGAGCTTGTGGATCAGCGCATAGATCGAGCTGGTCTTCATCGGGTTGCCGCCGACGAGCAGCGTGTGGAACGACAGCGCCTCGCGCAGTTTCTCGTTCTGCACGAACGACGAGACGATCGAATAGACCGAGCGCCAGGCCTGATACTTCATCAGCGCGGGCGCGGCCTTGATCATGCTGGCAAAGTCGAGAAACGCCTTGTGGCCGAGCTTGAGATAGCCCTCGTCGTGCACGCCCGCGCTGTATTCGAGGAATTTATCATAGCCCGCGACATCGGCGGGGTTGAGCTTTTCGATCTCGGCGCGCAGGCCGACTTCGTCGTTGGAATAATCGAAATTGGTGCCGTCGGGCCAGTTGAGCCGGTAGAACGGCATCACCGGCATCAGCTCGACGTCCTCGCTGATGTGGTGGCCCGAAAGCGCCCACAATTCCTCGAGGCAGGGCGGATCGGTGATCACGGTGGGGCCGGCATCGAAGGTGAAGCCGTCCTTCTCCCAGAAATAGGCGCGGCCGCCCGGCTTGTCGCGACCTTCGATGATGGTGGTGGCAATTCCGGCGGATTGCAGGCGGATGGCAAGCGCCAGCCCGCCGAATCCCGACCCTATGACAGCAGCTTTCTTCACGTGGCTTGGCCCCTGATTGTGTGCGACCCGAATATGCGGGCAGATTGTGCGGCACTATAGCGTTACGTGTGCAATGTGCCAGCAGATGCGCGCGCCTGTGTACGGCCGTGTGCACGTAGCCAAAACCCTTGCGATGCTGCGCCGCAATATGGTCTGGCTGCATCACCGGCATGTCTATTACACCGAAACCATCGCCTTTCCGCCAAGTTGCAAAAAACGCATGAAGCATGTGCATTAATTTCATTCGCAAGTGCAGCATTTCAGTTTGCAACTTATCAACCGAGCGCCTAAATCCTTTTCAACAACAAAGTCTGCCCATCCAGGGGCCGTCTCCTCCCTAGAGTGAAAGGAATGTTCCCATGACCATTCGTGCTTCCGCCCTGATCGGCGCCGTGCTTCTCGCAGCTACCGCTGCTCCCGCTTTCGCTCAGGACGATGCCCTGATCTCGAAGAACCAGACCATCTATGACGCCGAAGGCAAGCGCGTCGGCAAGGTGACCCGCGTTCTCGAAGACGGCTCGGCCCTGGTCATCTACAAGGGCAAGGTCGTGCGCATCGGCGCTGCGACCCTGACAAACGGCGAAGGCAAGGTTTCGACCTCGCTTTCCAAGAAGGAACTCGCGCGTCTGGATTGATCCGTCAATTCATACGCCGACCGGCCATGTGCCGGAAGGTAAGGGGCGGGAAGGCATGACGGTGCTTTTCCGCCCCTTTTCATGTCTAAAATCCTTGGCTTGCCGGGGATGTGGATCGCCGAAGGCGAGACGGAGGCGTGTCCACATTTGCGGGTGCAAGGCACCCCTCCACCACCCTGCGGCTGGTCCCCCTTGCCTTGCAGGGGAGGATCTGTCGGCGAACAACCGGCTTTTCATTTGGGCCGAAACCCGCTTAAGGTTTTGTCATGAAACTGACAGGCCCCGCATCGCAAAGCTATTTCTCCCAGCGCCTCAGGCTGCATTATGCCGACTGGGGCAACCCCGATAAGCCGCCGCTGATCCTGCTGCACGGCGGCGAGGACCATTGCCGCTCGTGGGATTTCGTGGCGGGCGAGCTGATGGCCGACTGGCACGTCATCACCCCCGACCTGCGCGGCCATGGCGATTCGCAATGGACCGCCGACGGCAACTATCCGACGATGAATTTCGTGTACGATCTGGCGCAACTGGTCGAACATCTCGGGCACGATCAGGTGACGATCGTCGCGCATTCTCTGGGCGGCAACACCGCGCTGCGCTATGCCGGGCTGTATCCTGAAAAGGTGCGCAAGGTTGTGGCCATCGAGGGTCTTGGCCCGTCGCCCAAGATGGTCGAAGAGCGCAGCCTGACCCCGCTGCACGATCACTGGCGCAAATGGTTTGCCGACAAGCGCGCCAAGGCGACGCGCAAGCACCGCGAGTATGACAGCTTCGAAGAGGCCCTCTCGCGGATGCACGCAGAGAACAGCTATCTGACCGCCGAGCAGGCGCGGCATCTGTGCGAACATGCCGTGATCCGCAACGAGAACGGGACGTACAGCTGGAAGTTCGATCCGCACATCCGCATCTGGCCGATCCTCGACATCACCACCGAGCAGATGCAGGCCCTGTGGCAGCGCATCACTTGCCCCACTTTGCTGTGCTGGGGCGAAAAAAGCTGGGCCTCCGATCCGGAGGCCGATGGGCGGTTGGAATTGTTCGCCAACGCCCGCCTCGCCAAGTTCGCCGATGCCGGCCACTGGCTGCACCACGACCAGTTCGACCGGTTCATGGCCGAACTGAAGGGCTTTTTGTGATGCAGCAAGCCGACGATTTCCTCACCGAGTGCGATCGTATCCACGCGCTGCTGGGACCGCTCGATAACACGACGCTGGCGACGCCCACCGCATTCAAGGGCTGGACGATCGGCGACATCATCGGTCACCTGCATGTCTGGAACCAGGCGGCGCAGATGTCGCTGAAGGATGAAGGCGCGTTCAAGGCCTTCATGGGCCAGGTGGGCGGGATCATCCGACAGGGCGGCGATCTGAATGCGTTCGAGCGCATTTGGCTCGATGGCCTCACCGGGCAGGCTTTGGTCGCCGCTTGGGCTCAGACCTATCGCGCCACCGCCGCCGATTTCGCGACCGCCGATCCGGCGCAGCGCGTGCCCTGGGCAGGGCCGAGCATGAGCGCGCGCTCGTCGATCACCGCGCGGCTGATGGAAAGCTGGGCGCACGCGCAGGCGATCTTCGACGTGCTGGGAGTCGAGCGCGAGAATGGCGATGGCATCAGGAACATCTGCGTGCTGGGGCTCAACACCTATGGCTGGACGTTCAAGAACCGCAGGCTGGAAGCGCCGCAGCCGGTTCCGCACCTGCGCCTGACCGCGCCCTCGGGCGAAGTCTGGGTGTTCGGCGAACCGGCGGACGGCGAACTGATCGAGGGCGATGCGGCGGAATTCTGCCAGGTGGTGACGCAGACCCGCAACATCGCGGATACATCGCTCAGGGTGACAGGTGCGAATGCGACCGCCTGGATGGCCATCGCGCAATGCTTCGCCGGAGCCCCGGTCGACCCGCCAGCGCCGGGGGTGCGGCGGAAGGCGGCTTGAGCCATGGCGGCTGCCAACTGAGGCATCGCGATTGACCAACCCGTCACCCTGAACTTGTTTCAGGGCCCATTTTTCCCCACGCGGCTTCGGCTCATCGGGCACGATGGGTGCTGAAACAAGTTCAGCATGACGGGTTTTTGTACCGCAGAGTTGGTGCGGAGACCTGATAATGATCATGTCGAGCGACGGGCGGTAGATACGTCGATGGCGGAGGCGAATACCCACCTCTTCGCGGCTTCGCTTCTTCGCGTCTTCGCGTGAAAAATATTGGCTCACGCGAAGACGCGAAGCCGCGAAGGAAAGCCATTGCAACAAGAGGTGCGCGTATCGGTCCCCTGCGAAGGCAGGGGTCCATCTCCCAGGCGCTGCGCCGGATGCGAGGGCAAGAGATGGATGCCTGCCTTCGCAGGCAGGCGGCTGTGTGAGGTAGGCGACCCATCACTGCCGCTCCGTATCCCGTCATCCCGGGCTTGACCCGGGACCCAGCGTCTTTTGCCCAAACGGAACATGCGATAGCCCTGGGCCCCGGATCAAGTCCGGGGTGACGATAACGGGAACGGCCTTAAACCCGGCCCGCAGGGTCGTTCACGACGAAGCGATGCGGACCTAAGAGTGCTCAGGCGTCTATCAAAGCAACTTCCGGCACAACCTGAATTTCTTCTACCGACCCATTGCGGGCACCGACGAATTGGCTGATGTTGTTCTAATGAGCGTCCGCACACAGTCTTTGACCATCGCCTTCTATGCTGCTTTCGCGTTGTGGTTCACTGCAATGAGCTACAGCAGGCCGGGATTTTATAGCTGGCTCATCCATCCTTTTGCGCAGGATGCGCTTGGCCTCCTGCTGTGGGGCATCTTCGCTGCGGTCGTAGTCGCAGTGGCCCACCGGTCAATCATTGCGGCATCAATGCCTTGGCTCGATTTGGTTGCCTTCGGTTGCGCTGTCGTGGTCTTCGAGTTGGTCTGGCGACTTTATCTAAGTCCCGATATTTGGGATGCGTTCAAGGTGATCTCAGTCGTGGTGGATGCAGCCACGCCAATCATTGGCGCAATCGGCGTCGCCGCGCTCGTCGGAGAGTGGAGACGGGGGCGGCGGCATGCCGCCTGATGGCCGCTTCCTCGTCAATCCCCTTGCACCCATAACGCGGCCAACCCTCACCCCCGCCGCGGCATCCTGAACGGCAGCATCAGCTTCACGATTCCCTTTTCCAGCCGGTCGAGTGACAGGCTCTCGTGCACCGCTTCCGCGCTCTCACCGAACAATCGCGTCTTGAGCGCGGTGCGTGAGTAGAACGGCGTGTCTTCCCACGTCCGGCGGATCTCCACCGGCGCACCGGCGTCGGCTCTCGTGATGCGTGGCATGCGCCACAGGGTCTTGGGCAGCACGCGTTCGGGTGGCAGTTCCACCTCGCTGATCGTGCCGTTGTCGGCGAAGCGCAGCCCCATCGCAAAGCGCGAGGCATCGCGCCGCTGGCCTTCGTAGAGCACCACCGAATCGCGCCCGAGATGCGCGCGCGACCAGTGCCAGTCGGAAAAGCCGCGTTCCAAGGGCTCGACCCCGGCGTTGCTGTCGATATAGCCCTCGCCGCGCCAGCTCAACGACGGGTTGTCGAGCTTGACCTCGACCACCGCGCGCGGCGCGATCGGGCGCCAGGCGTGGTTGCCCTCGGCATCGAGCGGCCACAATGTCTGCGGCATCACCTTGGGGTAGACGCGGATGGTGCCGCGCACCTTTTTGGGGAGCGGCGCGGTGATCTCTTCCAGGTCGATGCGCAGGCTGTCGCCATCCCAGTGCATCGAGCTTGGACCGATCACCAGATTGTCGTGATCGCGCGACAGGTGCTCGCGGCCACGCTCGGTCATGCACCAGCCGCCGCGCGGGCCATAGAGCGCGACGTTCATCGCGATGTGGTTGTCGGGGTCGGCGCGCCCCGACCAGTGGTAATAAGGCGAGAACACGCTGCCGATGAACGCGATGATCGTCAGGCCGTGCTTGCCGTCGTCGCTCAGCGCGTCGATGTACCACCAGGCATAGCCACCCGGCGGGACGATCGCATCGAAGGCAGGTCCGCAAGCAGCCGCTCTGCCGCCAAGCGGCCGGAGAGACTCGCCATCGGGATCCCGGCGCCGGGGTGGATTCCACCCCCGGCCAAATAGAGCCCCGGCAGGCGGCTCGCTGCCCCGGGCCGCTGGAAAGCCGCCTTCCATCCGTGAGTCGCCCGGCCGTAGAGCGCGCCGCCCGTTGCCGGGAACAAATGCTCGTAATCCGCCGGCGTCACCAAATGCGAGTTGTCCGCCGTTCGGTCGATCGTCAGGCCACAATCCTCCAGGAAGCCGAAAACTTGCCTCTCGCATCTGTCGATCTCCCCCGGTGAATTCTGGAATGTGTCGCCATTGGCTGGCGCGTTGACGATAAGCTGCAGGCGTTCGGGCCCCGGCGGCGCGCGCGCCGAATGGTCGTCGCGGTCCTGCGCGCAGATATAGATGGTGGGCTGGGCGGGCACTTGCCCCGCCTTGAAGATCGAATCGAATTCGGCGCGGTAATCGTTCGAGAAGAACACGCTGTGCCGCACCAGCGGGAAGCCCGAGGTCTTGGCGTTGATCAGCCAGGTCATGCTCGAGAGCGAGCGCTGCTTACGCGGCACCGGGGGAACGGCCTTGCGCGCCTTGTCGCCCAGCCGCCCGATGTTGAGCGCGGCGGGATCGCCGTTGAACACGACCGCGCGCGCGCGGATGACCTCGCCCGATTCCAGGCGCACCCCGGCAGCGCGGCCATGCTCGACCACGATCTCGGCGATCGGTGCATCATAGCGCAGCTGCGCGCCGTTGCTGCGCGCCAGCTCTGCGATGGCTGTGGCGATCGAATGCATGCCGTTGTCGGCGAGCCAAACCCCGTCCTGCTCGACATGCGCAATCAGCATCAAGGTCGCGGGCGCGACGAACGGCGAGGAACCGCAATAGGTGGCATAGCGCCCGAACAGTTGCTGCAGCCGGGGGTCGGTGAAGTGCCGCCCCAGCGCCTTCCACATCGCCTGATAGGGGCGGATCGCCATGGTTTCGGGCAGGCGCTTGAAGCCGATGCGGGTGACAAGCGAGAAGGGGGTGGGGGCAGGGGCCTCGAGATATGGTTCGCGCAGCACGTTGAAGATGCGCGCCGCCTCGGCGCAGAAGGTGCGGAAGCCTGCGGCATCCTTCGCGCCGAAGTACTCGCCGATCGCCTCTTCGCTGGCCTGGACGTCGGCAAGCAGGTCGAAGGGGGCTTCGGGTCCCCAGGCGTGGCGCGCGATCAGGCTTGCCGGGGTGAGGGGAATCGCGGTTGCCAGATCGCCGCCGCAGTCAGCGAACAGCCGGTCGAACACCCAGCGCATCGTGAACACGGTGGGGCCACCATCGACCGGCCGGCCTGCCGCGACAACCTCGCGGAGCTTGCCGCCGGGGGTGGGCTGGCGTTCGACCACCAGCACCGGCTCGCCCGCCGCCGCGAGCAACGCCGCCGCGCTCAGCCCGCCGACGCCCGCGCCGACCACGATGATCGGCTCATGGCGCACGGGGCGGCCCGTCGAGAGAAACGCGGTTCATGCAAGGATGCTAGCAGGTGTCCAGAAAAGATGACAGACGTTTGTCAGGTAAAATGGACATGGGCCGTGGTGCCCTCAAAAGCCCTCCCCCTTTGATGGGGGAGGGTTGGGTGGGGGTGATCTCTCCGGATTGAACAAAGGATGCCCTCCTGCGCCGCTGCGTCAAGCCGCACCATCACCCTCACCGCTGCAACTAGGCAGCAAGCTGCCAAGTTTCGCTGCCTCTCCCATCAAGGGAGAGGCGAAAGGGGGCGTTACGCTCACAACACTCTTCGCAGGGGATGAGCATTGGTCACGGCGTTCTCGCCAACATCCCCCGCCGCCACAAATCGGCGATGTGCACCGGGAAGGACAGCATCAGCGGCAGCGCGATCAGCGGCCAAGCGGCGCCGGTCAGCGCAGCCCGCAGGGCGAGAACGATGAACACCGCAGGCCCCAGCGCCAGCGCGACGTCGAGCGCCTTGCTTCCGCGCGACACCAGCCAGACGAACTCGGCCGCCAGCACGATCAGGATCAGGTCGGCGGCATGGCCGCTGGCGAAAAGGGCGGCGGCGGCGTCCATCTCAGCCAAACGGGCCGTTGAGTTGCACGATCCCATAGTTCAGCGCTGCCGCGACGCTGACCCACGCGATATACGGCAGCAGCAGCCACGCGGCCGGCTTCGAGAAGCGCCCGCAATAGACGATCAGTACCGCGACCGAGAGCCACAGTGCGGTGACCTCGATCAGCGCCCAGTCGGGGCGTTGGACGCGGAAGAACAACAGGCTCCACAGCACGTTGAGGAAGCCGTTGAACGCGAACAGCCCGATGATGTTGGTGCGCGCGTTGCGGCTCGGCGCGGCGCGCCAGGCGGCAAGCGAGGCCATCGCGGCCAACGCGAAGATCAACGTCCAGGCTACACCGTACAGCCAGCCGGGCGGGGCCCAGTCCGGCTGCGCAAGCCCCTGGTACCACGGGCCCAGATCGGTGATCGTCGCGCCGCCCGCGGCCACGATCAATGCCGCCATCGCCGCCAGGATGACGGGCAGAAAACCTTCACGATGCATTCGGTTTCAGCCTCCCAGCTGCAAAAATCAGGCGCCCCTCATCTTGAGCCTTCATGTCAGGCGCGCGACAGCCCGAGCAGATGTCCCATGTCCTTCACGAAAATTTTGGCATGCGCCACCGGTTTGCGGCGGACCAGCTCCTTGTGCATATAGCTCTGCCAGGTGAGATACTGGACATCGGGATCGGCGCACATCTTGACGAAGCGCTCGCGGCGCTTGTCCGACGAATACCAGAAATACTGCATCATCCCCAGAATCCAGAACACCTTGCCGTGCTTAGCCATGAACTGCTTGCGTGCCTGCTTGAGCGCGGAAGCCTTGCCGGTGACGAGGAACTGGAACACCGCGTCGCCTGCCAGCCGCCCGCACGCCATCGCGTAATAGATGCCCTCGCCCGAGGCCGGCGCGACCACGCCTGCGGCATCGCCCGCGACCACCAGATCGCGGCCATTGTCCCAGCGTTTCAGGGGCTTCAAGGGGATCGGTGCGCCTTCCTTGCGGATCGTCTCGCAGCCGGCCAGGCCGATCTGCTCGCGCATCATCGCGGTGGTTTCGCGCAACGGAAAGCCCTTGTTGGCGCTGCCCAGGCCGATGCTGGCGGTGTCGCCATGCGGGAACACCCAGGCGTAGAAATCGGGCGAGAGCTTGCCCTGATAATAGACGTCGCAGCGATCCTGATCGAAGTCGGTGGCATGGGCGACGTCAGCATCCGGCGTCTTGATGATCTCGTGATAGGCGAACACGCATTTGACCTGTTCGGCGCCCTTGATGTTCTGCCTGGCGACCGCCGAGCGTGCACCGTCTGCACCGATTACCGAGCGCACCCGAACCCGCCGGTCGGGTCCGCCTCGATCGCTGCGATAGACCAGCACCGCCATGCCATCCGAATCGCGGTCGATGCGTTCGTAGGTGCCGGTGATGCGTTCTGCGCCGTTGATCGCCGCCCGCGCGCGCAGCCATTCGTCGAACACGTCGCGGTCGACCATGCCGACATAGCCCTTGCCTTCAGGGCCATCGCCCACCGGCATGTCGACCTTGCGCCCCGCAGGCGAAATCATCCGCGCCGCGCGCGCCTTGGCGACCAGCAAGGATTCGGGAATCTCGAAGTCCTTCAGCGCGCGGGGCGGGATCGCCCCGCCGCACGGCTTGATCCGGCCATCGCGGTCGAGCAGCAGCACCTTGAGTCCGCGCTTGGCCAGATCGTTGGCCGCGGTCGCGCCCGATGGGCCGCCACCGATGACCGCTACGTCGAAATCCGCATCCGCCATTGCCTGTCTCCTGTCTGGCCCTCAGGCCGGTGCCGCCAATATGAGCGGATCGGCGGTGCGCATGGTCACGCGCACCCCCAAAAGCGCAGCGAGGATGAACAGCCCCGCCTCGCCAGCAAAAATCAGCTGAAACGCCGCGCCATCGCTGGCGAGCAGTCCGCGCGCGATATCGACTCCCATCGCGCCGGTCAGACCGCCCAGCCCGAAGGCGATCGCCTGCGACGCGCCCCACACTCCCATGCGGACACCTTCGCGCGATTGCTGGCCGGCGCCCGCCAGCCCCATCATCGCGCCGATCGCCGAGACTGCGAACAGCCCGTTGGCAAAGCCAAGCACCGCGACATTGGCCTTGATCGGCCAGTCGCTGCCCGTTGTTGCTGCGATCGCAAGCCCCGCCAGAGCGAGCGCCGATCCGCCGCAGCCCGCCAGAATCCACCAGCGCAGATCGGCAGGGCGGCGACCGGCAAAGGCGCTGCCGCCGATCCCGGCGACAATCATCCCTGCCATCACGCCGCCATGCTGCAGGCCGGAAAGCTTGGTCGATTCGCCCGGGGTCATGTCGAAAACGAGGCCTGCGAACGGCTCGAGGATCAGATCCTGCATCGCATAGGCCAGCATCGAGACGAAAACGAAGATGGTGAAGCGGCGTGCGGTGGGGTCGCCCATGATCTCGCGCAACGCCTCGCCGAAACTGCCGGTCGGCGCATCGGCGTTGGGATGCGGCGGCGGCACCAGCCGCTTTTCGATGCCCGCAATCGCGACGCAGGCGAGCACGAATGCGCTGAGCGCCACCCCGCCCGAGACGATCGCAAGCCTTTGCTCGCTGAACGGGTCGATCAGGCTGCCCGCAGTCGCTGCGGCGATGACGATCCCGCCGACCATCATGATCCAGGTGATCGCAGCGGCTGCCGCGCGCCGCTCAGGCACCACGCCCGATGCCAGCATCGCCAGCAAGGATGTGCCCGCCGCACCCACGCCTGCGCCGATCATGCTGAATGCGAGAACGGCGAGCAGCGTGCCGATCACCGGCGAGACCGGAAGCAGGATCGTGGCGTTGACCGCCACTATGCCGCCCAGCGCCAGAATACCCATGCCGCCGATGATCCACGGGGTGCGCTTGCGCCCCCGGTCGGAGCCATGGCCCCACATCGGCCGCGACAACTGCACCGCATAATGCCAGGCGACCAGGCCTGCGGGCAGCGCGGCAGGCAATGCGTATTCGACGACCATCACCCGGTTGAGCAAGGATGTCGCCAGCATAACGACCGCGCCGATGCTGGCCTGCACCAGCCCCATGCGCACGATATCGATCCAGCCCAAGCCGATACGGGTGGGGCCAAAGCGGGGCATCGCAGCAACGCTCATACCCAGCCTCCCAGGCCCAGCGCCGCAGCGAGCATGCCGAAGACATAGGACGAGACGCCAGTGGCGTTGTACCACGGCGCGTATTTGTTGGGGTCGGTGAGCAACCGGCGCATGAACACCAGTTGCATTGCCAGCAGCAGGGTGACCGCGATCGCAGAGATCGCCAGCCCCCAGTTGAGCAGCAGCGCGATGACCACCACCTGCGGCAGCGCCATCACTGCGCAGGCCAGCCGCGCGGCGTTGGCCACGCCCAAGGTGACCGGCAGCGAACGCACACCCATCGCGGTGTCGCCTTCGACCGCCTTGAAATCGTTCAAGGTCATGATGCCGTGTGCGCCGATGCTGTAAAGCAGGATGACGATCAGCACGCGGCTGTCGGGCAGCCCGCCGCTCATCACGCTCGCGCCGGTGAACCAGCTCAGCCCCTCATAGCTCAACGCCACGACACCCGGCCCCACCCATCCGCTCATCTTGAAGCGGAACGGCGGCGCGCTGTAACCCCAGGCGCACAGCAGCCCGACGATCGTCGCGAGGAACACCCAGAAGCCCAGCACCGCGCCCAGCACCAGCGAGAGTGCGGACCCGATCAGCGCGACATAAAGCCCCCATTTGCCGGCGATGCGGCCCGAAGGGATCGGTCGTTCGGGCTGGTTGATCGCATCGACATGCCGGTCGTACCAGTCGTTGACCGCCTGGCTGGTGCCGCAGACCATGGGCCCTGCGAGCAGCACCCCGCCGATCAGGAACAGCCAGCGATCATTGAGCGGCGCGCCCGACGACATCACCCCGCAGAAAAACGCCCACATCGGCGGAAACCAGGTGACCGGCTTGAGCAGTTCGAGCACATCGCGCGCGGCGGGAATCGGCACGGAACGGGAGATGTTGGCGGAGCGATCCATGGATTGGAGGCTATGCCTGACGCGCAGAAGTGTCAATCAGAATGGACAGTCGATAAGCTTCTCGTGATAACGAGGCGTCGGTAGCGGCGATACCCAATATCGGGCAATAGGGATGGGTCACGAGGGGAGCCGAACACCGATGATGTCACTGTCCAGAGGGGCGATCGTGCTGGCGTGTGTGCCGGGGCTGCTCTTTTCCTCCGCCGGGCCTGCGGCGCAGACGTCCGGGGTGGTGCTCGAAACGGAAGCGCTCGACCCGACCGAGAATGTCACGATTGCCCAGCCGCCTAACGCTGCGCAGCGCGACCGGTCCTATCCGTTCTACATGCCGATGCAGGGTCTTCGTCCGCCGGCGGTGACTTTGCGGATAAGGTGCGATGCTTCGCGGGCGGCGAGGCGTGAGGTGTATGCCGGGCAATCGGCTGAGTCGCTGGGTGGGCGGGTCGAGGGCGGATACGAGTTCATCTACGAGGCCCTGGATGGCGCGGGACAGCCCTGTGTCTATCCCTTCGCGCCATGGATGCCGCAGATCACCGGCGCGACGCAGGGCACGCAATACATCTTCCGCTCGTCGGTCCCCGGCATCCCGGTAACCTTCCGCACCGACGATGCCTGGGCGACGATCAATCCGCGCATGTTCGATCTCGGGCCGCAGCGGATCCATTTCGAGATGCGCGATATCGCGCTCGACTTTCCCGGCGCGGGCGAGGCCAAGGGTGCGGTGCATCTCGAGGTGCTGGGGGTCACCCGGCCGGGGCTGCTCACCGCGGTGATTCGCAGGGCCAAGCTTTTCGGCGGCAAGAATGCGCTGTTCGTGCCCGGCGGGCAGACCATGGTCTATATCGAGGACAGCGAGATTCGCGGCAACGTCGGCGACAATGTCGACCAGGAACACTCGACCTATATCAACGGCACGCTGGTCTCGCATCTGCGCAACTCGGTCTGGTACGGGCAGAAGGGCTGGATCGATGTTGCGAGCGGACACCAGCTCAAGGACAAGGCGTATTTGCGCATCTACGAGGATGTGACCGTCGCCAACCTGCCGGGCGCCACGGTGCCATCGGCGATGCCATTGGTCGATATCTCGGCGTTCGGCTTCACCTGGTCGAACAATCTGCGGCTGAAGCGCGTGGCGCCGACGCAGGCGCCGCGCGACGCTTTGGTCGATCTGCGCACCGAGATCGTCTACGGCGCGCCCGAAAACCACCCCTGGAACATCTTCGTCAGCCCCGACTGGCGGATGCCGGCAACGCCGCTGGGCGCACTCGATCAGGTCTATCTGTCGGTGTTCCAGAACACCGTGGTCGATAGCTTTCGCACCGAGCCGTTCGTCTTCAGGCTGGGGATGCAGGGGCTGGGGGTGGAGCCGGGCACGCCCACCGTGATCGGACAGGAGCACACGACCAAGGCGCAGCAGCGGATGGTGTCGCTGGCCTTCGGCACGCAAGGGAATTTTCGCCGGGCCTATTCACCCGAAGGCTGGAGCTTTGTCGACCCGCAGCTTGCGCCGGAAGCGCGGTGGGTTCTCGATCGGGATGCCTTTATCCGCCACGCGCTCGGGCTGATCGGCAGGTAGGCGCGGGGTACCCCGCGCTAGCTGAGCTCATCCTTGCGCCCGACCAGATTGTCAAGGCCGTGGCGATGCAGCTTGGAATACAGGCTCTGGCGGCTCAACCCCAGGATTTTGGCGGCAGAGGCGCGGTTGTCCGAGGTATAGGCAAGCGCCGCCTCGATGCACATGCGCTCGATCAGGTCGGTCGATTCGCGCACGATCTCGCGCAGCGGCATTCGCCCGACCAGCTCGGTCAGCTGGTCGACCGAGCGGGGAAGGTCGCGGTCGGCAGGCGGCAGATCGCGCATACGACGGCTGACGGTGCGGATGGCAAAGCCGTAATGCCCGCCCTGGCTGTCGGTCTTGACGCCTGAAACCTCGATCGCCTCTTCGATGGCATCGTCGGCGTGGACGATGGTGGTGGCATTGCGCACCTGGCCATGGGTGTCGAGCTGCTTGCGCATCAGATCGACATCGATGCCCGGGCGGCCGATGAAGCGTCCCAGCGGCTGGCCGGTGATCGCTTCCTTGGAGCTGCCGTGCACCAGATCGATGAACGCCGAGTTGGCGGTGATGATCTGCATCGCGCCATCGGTGAGCACGAAGGCATCGGGCATACGCTCGATCAGCTCGTGCAACGGGCGCTGGTCGCCGTCCGCGACCGCGGAATCGCCCGATTTCGACAACCGGATCATGAACTGGCGGCCGTTGTCCTGGCGGAACGGCATCGCGGTCAGCTTCATCGGCGGAAGGCCTTCGGCGATGCTGATGTCCATTTCGCAGCGCTCGCCGGTCGCGGTTGCGCCGCCCAGGCTGGCGATCAGATCGTCGCGCGAAATGCCACCGATCACATTGGCGAGATCGCGGTTTTCCAGCGCGCCTGACTTGGCGCCGAACAGGCGGTAGCTGGCAGGGTTGGCTGCGCTGATCCGACGCGTGCTGGCATCGATGACCAAAACCGGATCGGTGATCATATCGAACAGCAGGCGGAAGCGCGCCTCGGTTTGCCGCAGCTTGAGATAATCGCGTTCGAGCGACTGCTGGGTCTGCAACAGGCGCTGCTGCAGGCTGGCCCAGGCGCGCACGTCACGGCCGATCGCCATGCGCGGGTTGCCCGCGCCCAGATCGACGAGGCGGTAATGGATGGGAAGGTTGCCGTCGGGGCCAGGATGGTTGACCTGCCGCCAGCGCTCGGGCGCTCCGGTTGAATGACTGGCGAGCATCTCGTTGATCTTGGGCTTGCTATCAAGCGCAACGGTGTCCTCCCAGCGCCTGCCTATCCAGCCGCTGAGGTCGGGCATGTCGTCGACACTGACGGAAACATCGCTGATGACGCCGTCTGAATCGAGCGCCAGTGCTATATCGCCTGCGGCCAGCACCAACGCGAGTGCTGCACCGATTTCAAGTGTGCCAACGACGCCTTTGAGGTCGCGAAAAGGCATGGGGATCGCGGAAAGCTCGTCCTTTTTCATTGCCACGCCGGGAGCGGACTTCAAAACGAAAGAGCTACGCGCTCAACCCCGGCAGATACGAGTTCGTCAGCCAGCGCGAGCGCCGCTTGAGCGTCAGGCGCGGTCCCGTCTGCGCCCAGATCGCGCGCACGTGCAGGGTCATAGCCAAGGGCCGGACCGCCGATCATGATCGCCATATTGGGATTACAGGACACACTTCTCATCGCAGTCAGCAGCTTGGGAACCGCCGCAATATAAAAATCGGTCGTTACTGTCAATCCAACCACGTCAAACGACGTCGCGCTCAATGCCTGCAAAACGTCGGATTGCTGTGGTTCGATCAACGTCTCGACTTCCCAGCCGGCGCGCTGGAAGCACTCCGAGATGATCAGCGTCCCCAGACTGTGCTGGTCGCCGGGCATCGCCGTGAACAGGGCCTTGTTCGAACGCAGGTTCCATCCGGGTGAGGGCGGCGCCCAAGTCGCTACGGTGCGCAGCAGCGACTGCAGCCGCCACAGGCCCATCGTGACATCGACGAAGTCGCATTCGTCGCGAGTCCATTTGTCGCCCAGCTCGCGCGCGGCAGGGGCAATCAGCTGGATGAAGATCGTTTCAGGCGCAATGTTCAGGTCCAGATACGTCGTCACCATATCGGAAAGCGTCTCGACCTCGTGCAACAGCACCTGCGAGGCGAAATCGCGGATCGCGGCTTCATCGAATATCGGTTCGATCGTCATGGTATCGACGGCGGTGGCCGCCTTGGTATCGTTCATGTTGTCATTCGATTGTGTGCCTGACGGTTCGCGGAACCCGTTGTTGTCCGGTCCGGCGCCGTGGCCCGACATGGCGCCCGGGCTCATCGTCGCGGTGGTTTCGGCAGGAAAGTGGCTCATTCGCGGATCATCCTGGTGCACCATCAGCAGCCGTGGAATGATTTCGTCCTCCACGAGGCGGCCTACATGGTCGCTGGGATGGGGGTTGGCAAGTCGGCCGTGGCCGGTCTGCTCGCCGTCCCATGGCGACGTATTCTTGCGCGAACGGGCGCTGCGAAACAGTCCTGTCGTCGATTTTATCAGATCGATGCCAAAAACTGAGGCCATTCCCGACTCTCCTGGTCTTGTCGATGCATCCCGGTCCCTGATCGGATCGTGCATCGGCCTGGAGGCTGGAGACTTCTTGGACCGTTCCCTCGCCAGGCTCCAACCCTACGCCTGTCCAGTGGGCCTGACAACCTGCTTTTTGTCAAGAAAACTATACGTCAATTTAACTTGACACTTTTGCCGGGCGAGGGGTAGGTTTCAGTTATTGAAACGGGAGACGCAACGGCGCTTATGCGACTGGAAAACCAGCCTAGACCTGCGGAAAAGCGCGACTTTACAGGCGATCATGCTGTTCGCTCGTACCAGGCGGCGCCCGGTTCGCTTTATACGGCCGAAGAACGCCAGCGCCGCGATTCGACCGTGTGGACCCTCGTCCAGGGCGTGCTCGCACCCGTTCAGTTCTTCATCTTCCTCGGCAGCCTCGCGCTGGTCGTGCGCTATCTTGTAACAGGCGAGGGCGCCTTTGCCGCCGACGTCTCGATCATCGTCAAGACGCTCACGCTTTACACGATCATGATCACCGGATCGATCTGGGAGAAGGTGGTCTTCGGCAAATGGCTGTTTGCACCTGCGTTCTTCTGGGAAGACGCCGTCTCGATGCTCGTGCTCGCGCTGCACACAGGCTATCTGGTGATGCTGCTGGGCGGCATCGGCAGCATCGAGGCCCGGATGGGTGTCGCGCTTGGTGGTTATGGCGCCTATGTCATCAATGCGGGCCAGTTTCTCTGGAAGCTCCGCGTCGCCCGGCTGCAGGGTGCGCTCAACACCGAGTCGCAACGTCCTAACGGACTGGCGGTGGCATCATGATCGCCACCGCGCCCGCTCCCGCCATCGCCGAAGCCGGCTGCACCAGCGCTCCTGTCCTGCGCGAACGCGGCCAGCGCGAAGTGTTCTGCGGCCTCACCGGCATCGTCTGGCTGCACCGCAAGATGCCCGACGCGTTCTTCCTCGTCGTCGGATCGCGCACCTGCGCGCATCTGCTGCAATCGGCCGCTGGCGTGATGATCTTTGCCGAGCCGCGCTTTGCCACCGCGATCATCGAGGAACGCGATCTGGCGGGCCTGGCCGATGCCAATGAAGAGCTCGACCGAGTCGTCCGCCGTCTTCTGGCTCGCCGCCCCGAAATCCGCACCCTGTTCCTGGTGGGCAGCTGCCCGTCGGAAGTGATCAAGCTCGATCTGGCGCGCGCCGCCCACAGGCTTGCTGGCGCCTTCCTCCCCGATGTGCGAATCGTCAACTATTCGGGCAGCGGCATCGAAACCACCTTTACCCAGGGTGAGGACGCGTGCCTTGCCTCGCTGGTGCCGTTCATGCCGCAGCTTCCCGAAGGCTCGGCCCAGCAGCTGCTGATCGTCGGCGCGCTTCCCGATATCGTCGAAGACCAGCTGCTGCGGCTGGTGCGTGAGATGGGGATCACCAACGTTGCCTGCCTGCCGGCACGGTCCTCGCGCGATCTGCCCGCTGTCGGCCCCGATACCCGCTTCCTGCTCGCGCAGCCGTTCCTCGGCGATACCGCGCTGGCACTCGAAGATCGCGGCGCGGTGCATCTGCCGTCTGCCTTCCCGTTCGGCGCGGAAGGCACCACCGACTGGCTGCGCGCAGCGGCAAACGCATTCGGCATCGATGAAATGCACTTCCGCAGCGTCGTTGCTCCCGGCCGCGAACGCGCCAAGCGCGCGCTCGAGCACAGCCGGGCGCGGCTCGAAGGCAAGACCATCTTCTTCCTCCCCGATTCGCAGCTCGAACTGCCGCTCGCGCGCTTCCTGCATGTCGAGCTCGGCATGATCCCGGTCGAGGTCGGAACGCCCTATCTGCACCGCCAGCACATGGCCGCCGAACTGGCGCAGCTGCCGGTCGGCACCGTGATCAGCGAAGGCCAGGATGTCGACAAGCAGCTCGACCGGGTGCGCGCCTCCAAGCCCGACATCACCGTGTGCGGCCTTGGCCTCGCCAACCCGCTCGAGTCGGAAGGCTTCACCACCAAATGGGCGATCGAACTGGTGTTCTCGCCGATCCATGGTTTCGACCAGGCGGGTGATCTCGCTGAACTTTTTGCCCGGCCGATTCGTCGCCGCGACGTGTTGAGGGTATAGGGTCATGCAGCTATCGGTCTGGACCTATGAAGGGCCTCCTCACGTAGGGGCAATGCGGGTCGCGACCGGTATGACCGACGTGCATTACCTGCTGCACGCGCCGCAGGGCGACACTTATGCCGACCTGCTGTTCACGATGATCGAACGGCGCGGCAAGCGTCCTCCGGTCACTTACACCACCTTCCAGGCGCGCGATCTGGGCAAGGATACAGCCGAGCTGTTCCAGACCGCCGCGCGCAATGCGGTTGCCCGCTACAATCCCGCCGCCCTGCTGGTCGGATCGTCGTGCACCGCCGAACTGATCCAGGATGACCCCGCTGGCATGGCCCAGGCGATGCGGCTTTCCATTCCCGTCATTCCACTCGAGCTGCCCAGCTATTCCCGCAAGGAAAACTGGGGTGCTTCGGAGACTTTCTACCAGATTGTCAGAACTCTCGCGGTCGGGGATTCCTCCCGCCCCGCATCGCGCCAGGCAGGTTCTCCGCGTCCCAAAGCGAACCTGCTTGGGCCGAGCGCACTGGGTTTTCGCCATCGCGACGATATCGTCGAGATCGCGAAGATTCTGGCTGCGCTCGGCATAGAGATTAACGTCACCGCGCCGATGGGGGCAGGCGCGGCGGATATTGCACGGCTCGGCGATGCCGATTTCAACATCGTGATGTATCCGGAAATCGCCGACACCGCAGCGCGCTGGCTGGAGAAGACCTTCAAGCAGCCCTTCACCAAGACGATCCCGATCGGCCACGGCGCAACACTCGATTTCATCCGCGAAGTCGCTGGCCTTGCCGGTGTCGATGCCGCACCGGCACTCGATCTTGCCGAAGCGCGGATGCCCTGGTGGAGCCGCTCGGTCGATTCGACGTATCTTACGGGCAAGCGGGTCTTCATCTTCGGTGATGCGACGCATGCCATCGCCGCTGCCCGAGTCGCACGCGACGAGCTTGGCTTCGTGGTCTGCGGCCTGGGCTGCTACAACCGCGAATTCGCCCGCGATATCCGCGCAGCCGCCGCCGAACATGGTGTCGAGCCGCTGATCACCGACGATCATCTCGAAGTCGAGGACGCCATCGCTGCCGCGCACCCCGAGCTGGTGCTGGGCACGCAGATGGAACGCCACATCGCCAAGCGCCTCTCGGTGCCCTGCGCAGTGATCTCGGCGCCGGTGCACGTGCAGGATTTCCCCGCGCGGCACAGCCCGCAAATGGGCTTCGAAGGCGCCAACGTGCTGTTCGACAGCTGGGTGCATCCGCTGGTGATGGGGCTGGAAGAGCATCTGCTCACCATGTTCCGCGATGATCCGGAATTCCACGACGGTGCCGGCGCGAGCCACCTGGCGCATGGCACGACCCAAAATCCTCCCCTGCAAGGGGAGGTGGCTCGCGTCAGCGAGGCGGAGGGGTATAGCCCTCACGATAGCATGACACCCCTCCACCAGCCCGTGGCTGGTCCCCCTCCCCTTGCAGGGGAGGATTTGGCTCCTTCACATGGCGATGTCCTCGAACTGGTCCGCTGGACCGCCGAAGCCGAAACCGAACTCAAGAAGATCCCCTTTTTCGTCCGCGGCAAAGCGCGGCGGAACACCGAACGGTATGCCGAAGAGCGCGGCCTTTCATCGATATCCCTCGATACGCTCTATGATGCGAAGGCCCATTATGCCCGCTAGAGCCCCCCAAAACCTGGCCAAGCCCGCAAAAGGCCGTTCCGCGGCGATCCGCGTGGTGTTCATCACGCTCGACAACCATCTGTCGGGTGCTGTCGACCGCGCCGAAGCGACTTTGGTCAAGGACCTGCCCGGCCTGTCGATCGGCTTCCACGCCGCTGCCGACTGGGACCGCGATCCAGGCTCGCTCGATGCTGCCCGCGCCGATATCGCGCGCGCCGACATCGTCATCGCGACCATGCTGTTCCTCGAGGACCATGTTCGCGCGATCCACCCCGCGCTCGAAGCGCGGCGTGAGCAGTGCGATGCGATGCTGGGCCTTATGTCGGCGGGCGATATCGTCAAACTGACCCGCATGGGCGGCTACCGCATGGATGCGCCCGCGCGCGGTCCGCTGGCGCTGCTCAAGAAGCTTCGCGGATCTTCCAAGCCGGGGGCCAGTTCGGGCGCCGGGCAGATGAAGATGCTGCGCCGGCTGCCCAAGATCCTCAAGTTCATCCCCGGCACCGCGCAGGACGTGCGGCATTATTTCCTCACCCTGCAATACTGGCTGGCGGGCAGCGACGACAATGTCGTCTCGATGATCCGCGGCCTGATCGACCGCTACGCCGCAGGCGATCGTGCTGCGCTCAAGGGCACCACGCCTGCGCAGGCACCGCGTGAATATCCCGAACTCGGCCTGTATCACCCCGCCATCGCCGACAAGATCACCGAGGATGCCCAGGCGCTGCCGCGCAATGCCAAGGCGAGCGGAACGGTCGGTCTGGTGCTGCTGCGCTCGTATCTGCTCGGCAAGGACGCCGCGCATTACGATGGCGTGATTGCGGCGCTGGAAGCGCGTGGGCTCAACGTTGTTCCGGTGTTCGCCAGCGGCCTCGATGCGCGCCCTGCGATCGACAAGTTCCTGATGCGCGATGGCCAGCCGGTGGTCGATGCAGTGATCAACCTCACCGGCTTCTCGCTGGTCGGCGGCCCCGCCTATAACGATGCTGCCGCTGCCGAAGAAATCCTTGCAGGCATGGACCTGCCGTATATCGCGGCGCACCCGATCGAGTTCCAGACCCTCGAGCAATGGGGCAGCCGCCATCAGGGCCTGCTGCCGCTCGAAGCAACGATGATGGTCGCGATCCCCGAGCTTGACGGCGCGATCATGCCGCATGTTTTCGGCGGTCGCTCCGATGGCGCGGGCGAGCCCTGCGATGGCTGCGGACGCCATTGCCTGTTCACCGCGCCCGACGCGATGCGCGCGATGCAAAGCTGCCCCGAGCGCGCCGAGATGCTCGCCGCCAAGGTCGAGAAACTGGTGACGCTGCGCCGCTCCGCGCGCGCCAAGCGCAAGCTGGCGATCATCCTGTTCAACTTCCCGCCCAATGCCGGTGCCACCGGCAGCGCGGCGCACCTCGCCGTGTTCGAATCGCTCCACGCGACGCTGCACCGGCTGGCGGCAGAGGGCTATGACTGCTCCGCCCCTGCCACCGTCGATGGCCTGCGCGATGCGATCCTCAAGGGCAATTCGGAACGCTTCGGTTCGGACGCCAATGTCGCGGTGCGGATTTCGACCGACGATCACGTCACCAACGAGCCGCATCTGCGCGCGATCGAAAAGCAGTGGGGCCCCGCGCCCGGCAAGCTGAACAGCGACGGCTGGTCGATCCACGTGCTCGGCAAGCAGTTCGGCAACGTGTTCGTCGGCGTGCAACCCAGCTTCGGCTATGAGGGCGACCCGATGCGGTTGCTGTTCGATGGCGATTTTGCGCCCACGCACGCTTTCGCCGCATTCTATCGCTGGATCCGCGAAGACTTCCGCGCCGATGCGCTGCTGCACTTCGGCACCCACGGCGCGCTCGAGTTCATGCCGGGCAAGCAGGCAGGCCTTTCGGGCGATTGCTGGCCCGACCGTCTGCTGGGCACCGTCCCCAATTTCTATCTCTACGCCGCCAACAATCCGTCCGAAGGCATCATCGCCAAGCGCCGCTCGGGTGCGACGCTGGTGTCGTATCTCACCCCGCCGCTCGCCGAAGCCGGCCTGTACAAGGGCTTCGCCGATCTGAAAGCGCTGGTCGAACGCTGGCGTTCACTGGCAGGCGAGGGCGTCGAACGCGCCGCGCTGGAGATCATGATCCGCGATGCGGCGACCAAGCTCGATATCGATGGTTCGGATATCGCGGCGCTCGCGGGCAATCTGTACGAACTCGAACGCGCGCTGATCCCCTTCGGCCTGCACGTGCTGGGCAGCCAGCTCGAAGGCGAAGAACGCGAGGCCTTCCTTAATGCGCTCGCCGCTGCCGACAATGGCTCGACTCGCGAAGAACTCGACGCCAAGCTTTCGGCCAACGACGAATTGGGCGCTTTGGTCCATGCGCTCGACGGCGGCTATGTTCGTCCGGCGCCGGGCGGTGATATCCTGCACAACCCCGAAGTGCTGCCCACCGGGCGCAACACCCACGGTTTCGATCCTTTCCGCATCCCCAGCGCCTTTGCCTGCGCCACCGGCACGGTCCAGGCCGAAGCTTTGCTGGCACGGCATGCCGAAGCCGGCGATCCGGTGCCAGAAAGCATCGCGATGGTGCTGTGGGGCACCGACAACCTCAAGACCGAAGGCACGCAGATCGCGCAGGTCATGTGCCTGCTGGGTGCGCGCCCGCGCTTCGACTCGTACGGCCGTCTGGCTGGCGCAGAGCTGATCCCGCTGGCAGAGCTTGGCCGTCCGCGGATCGACGTGATCGCAACCCTGTCGGGTGTGTTCCGCGACCTCCTCCCGCTGCAGACCCGGATGATCGCCGAAGCCGCCTGGCTCGCCTCCACCGCCGACGAGCCCGAAACGCTGAACTTCGTGCGCAAGCACACGCTGGCCCATGCCGACCGCATCGGCTGCGACATGGAGACCGCCTCGTTGCGCGTCTTCTCCAATGCCGAGGGTGCTTATGGCGCGCAGGTCAACATGATGATCGACGGCGGTGCCTGGGCCGATCCCGACGAGCTCGCCGAAGCCTTCGAGACCCACAAGGGCTATGCCTATGGCCGCACAGGCGCACCGGTAAAGCACCGCGAACTGCTCGAAAGCGCATTGTCCTCGGTCGAGTTCACCTACCAGAACCTCGACTCGGTCGAACTGGGCGTCACCGATATCGACCAGTATGTCGATGCGCTGGGCGGCGTCAGCCGCTCGGTCACCCGCGCGCGCGGCGGCAAGGCTGCGCCGGTCTATATCGTCGATGCCACCGAAGGCCCCGCCAAGGTGCGCACGCTGTCCGAACAGATCGACCGCGAAACCCGCACCCGGATGCTCAACCCCAAATGGTACGAAGGCATGCTCAAGCACGGCTTCGAGGGCGTCCGCCAGATCGAGGGCCATGTCACCACGACGATGGGCTGGTCGGCCACCACCGGCCAGGTCGCACCCTGGGTCTATCAGCAGATCAGCGAAACCTATGTGCTCGACGATGCGATGCGCGCACGTCTCGCCACGCTCAATCCGAAAGCCTCGGCGCGTGTTGCCGAACGCCTTCTGGAAGCATGCGACCGCCGGCTGTGGGAACCGGATGCCGCTACCCTGGCAGCGCTGCGCGCAGCCGCGGACGATATCGAAGACAGGCTGGAAGGCCTGATCGCAGCAGAATGACGGGAGTTTATTGATATGAGCCTTTTAGACCACGGCAGCGCGCCCCCCGGATACGGCGAAGGCAGCACCCAGGTTGCGCTCGACCCGCGCGACGAGATCACCGGCGCCAAGGTGTTTGCCGTTTACGGCAAGGGCGGCATCGGCAAGTCGACCACCTCTTCCAACCTGTCCGCCGCGCTCTCGCTGCTCGGCAAGCGGGTGCTGCAGATCGGTTGCGATCCCAAGCACGACAGCACCTTCACGCTGACCAAGAAGCTGATGCCGACGGTGATCGACGTGCTCGAAACCGTCGACTTCCACTCCGAAGAGCTGCGACCTGAAGATTATATGTTCGAAGGCTTCAACGGCGTGATGTGCGTCGAGGCCGGCGGCCCGCCTGCGGGCACCGGCTGCGGCGGCTATGTCGTCGGGCAGACGGTCAAGCTCTTGAAGCAGCACCATCTGCTCGAAGACGCTGACGTGGTGATCTTCGACGTGCTGGGCGATGTGGTGTGCGGCGGTTTTGCCGCCCCGCTGCAGCATGCCGAACGCGCCGTGGTCGTCGCCGCCAACGATTTCGACAGCATCTTCGCGATGAATCGCATCGTTGCCGCCATCAAGGCCAAGTCGAAGAACTACGACGTGCGCATGGCGGGCGTGATCGCCAACCGCTCGGCCGCGACCGACGAGATCGACCGCTTCAACGAGGCGACGGGCCTCAAGACGCTGGCGCATTTCCCCGATCTCGACGCGATCCGTCGCAGCCGTTTGAAAAAGTGCACCATCTTCGAAATGGATTCGACCCCCGAGATCGAGGCGGTGAAAACCGAGTATCTGCGGCTCGCCGCCACGCTCTGGGCAGGTACCGACCCGCTCGACGCGATGCCGATGAAGGACCGCGACATCTTCGACTTCCTAGGGTTTGAATGATGGCCAGCCACGCCCCCCGCTCCACCTACGACAGCTATCGCGGCAGGCTCGAAACCTATTTCGACCGCACCGCGCGGCAGAACTGGGTCGACCTGACTTCGGACGCCAAGGTCAGCGGCATCCGCGCCACCGTGCGCGCGGGCCGCGACCGGATGCGCGCGATGCTGCTCGACTGGCTGCCCGATGACCTCACCGGCATGCGTATCCTCGATGCAGGCTGCGGCACCGGTTCGCTGGCCGTCGCCGCCGCGCAACTCGGCGCGCACGTCACCGCGATCGATATTTCGGGCGGGCTGGTCGATGTCGCGCGCGAACGTGCGCCGCAGGGGCTCGATATCGACTGGCGGGTCGGCGATATGCTCGATCCGGCGCTGGGCGAATTCGACCATGTCGTCGCGATGGACTCGCTGATCCACTATCAGACCGGCGATATCGTCGACGTGCTCGCCTCGCTGGCGCAGCGCTCGCCCAACATCGCCTTCACTTTCGCTCCGCGGACACCCTTGCTCGCGGCGATGCATGCCACCGGGAAACTCTTTCCCAAATCCGATCGCGCACCCGCGATCGTCCCGGTGGCCGAAGCGAAGCTGTCGAGATTGCTTGCCCAGCGTCTCCCCAGCCATGGCATCGCCGCGAGCGAACGCATCGTCAGCGGCTTCTACACCAGCCACGCGATGATGGTGACGCGCGCATGAACCTTGCCGGCGTCTCGACCCGGTTCTTCACCGGCCTGGGAAGCAGCTTCCTGCCGTTCGCCGATGCGGCGAGCGCGGAACTGCCGATCGGCCGTCTGCTGCGGCTGTCGCTTTTCCAGGTGACCGTCGGCGTGGCAACGGTGCTGCTCAACGGCACGCTCAACCGGGTGATGATCGTCGAACTCGGCACGCCTGCCTGGCTGGTCGGGCTCATGATCGCGATACCTTTGCTGGTCGCGCCGTTCCGCGCGCTGATCGGCCACAAGTCGGACAACCACAAGTCGATGCTCGGCTGGCGCCGGGTGCCCTATATCTGGTTCGGCTCGCTGCTCCAGTTCGGCGGCCTGGCGATCATGCCGTTCGCGCTGCTGCTGCTGTCGCGGCCCGACACCTTTACAGTCGGCTTGATCGCAGGCGCAGTCGCGTTCCTGCTCACGGGCCTTGGCATGCACACCACGCAGACCGCTGGGCTCGCGCTCGCCACCGATCTGGCGCCCGAAGACACCCGCCCCCGCGTCGTCGCGCTGATGTTCGTGATGCTGCTGGTCGGCATGATGATCGCCGCGTTCGTGATGGGCTCGCTGCTCGCCGACTTCTCGGCGACACGGCTGGTCGCGATCGTCCAGGGCGCGGCGATGTTCACGATGGCGCTCAACATCATCGCCTTGTGGAAGCAGGAGGCGCGCCGCCCCTCGACCACCCGGCCCGAACGCCCAACCCCGAAATTCTCGGTCGTCTGGCGCGAATTCACCGCAGAAGCACGCAATGCGCGGCTGCTTGCGGCGATCGGCTGCGGTACCGCAGCGTTCAGCATGCAGGACGTGCTGCTCGAACCGTTCGGCGGCGAGATTCTGGGAATGTCGGTTGGCGCGACAACGATGCTGACCGGGCTGTGGGCGTTCGGCATGCTGCTGAGCTTTGCCTATGCCGCGCGCCGCCTTGGTGCAGGCGCCGATCCGCTGCGGCTGGCAGGCTTCGGCGCGGTCGTCGGCATGCTGGCGTTTGCCATGCTGCTGTTTGCGGTGCCGCTCGATGCCAGCGAAATGGTGTTCGCCGGAGCGCTGTCGATCGGCATCGGCTCGGGCCTGTTCTCGGTGGGCACGCTCAGCGCGATCATGGCAATCGCGGGCAGCGGCCAGCACAAGGGATCGGGCCTGGCACTGGGCGCCTGGGGCGCGGTGCAGGCGAGCTGCGCCGGCCTTGCGATCCTGGCCGGCGGGCTGATCCGCGATGGGGTCTCGGCGCTCGCGCTGGCGGACCAGATCGGCCACACGCTGGCCTATCGCGCGACGGGCTATGGCACCGTCTACCTGATCGAGATCGTTCTGCTGCTTGTTACGATGATCGTGCTTGGCCCGCTTGTCGGGGGCCAGCGGGTCGATACCGCGCTGCCGCAATCGCGGTTCGGGCTCACCGAGTTCCCGACATGAAGGTTTTGAAGAAGAGAGGTAATCGCCATGTTTAACGGCAATATCGTGGGCAATATTGATGTTGCATCGATCGCTTTCTGGGCCTTCGTGGTCTTTTTCATCGGTCTGATATATTATCTGCGGCGAGAGGACCGGCGCGAGGGCTTTCCGCTCGAAGACGAGCTGACCGGACGTTCGCTGAACATGGGTGGCCCGCTGCTCCATGCCAGCCCCAAGTCGTTCAAGCTGCCCTTCGGCCGCGGCACGGTGTACACGCCGACGATCGGCAAGGAGCCGTTCAACATCGCCGCGCGCAAGGCTGGCCCGGGCGCTGGCGATCCTTACATCCCCACCGGCAACCCGCTGGCAGACTGCATCGGCCCGTCGGCCTATGCCCAGCGCAGCCCGCTGCCCGACATCGACGCCTTCGGCCGCAACCGCATCGTTCCGATGACGCTCGAGCCCAGCTTTTCGATCGCACGCGGCGATCCCGATCCGCGCGGCATGACCGTGATCGGCGCCGATGGCGCGGTCGCAGGCACCGTATCGGAAATCTGGGTCGATCGTGCCGAGCATCAGGTGCGATACCTTGAGGTCGTCACTGCCGAGGGCGTGCATGCGCTCGCCCCGATGGCGATGGCGAAGGTCCGCAAGTCCGCCCGCCAGATCGTCGTCGACGCAATCAACGCTGCGGACTTCTCCGGCTGCCCGCAGGTCGAAACCGCAGGCCAGATCAGCCGGCTCGAGGAAGACAAGATCTCGGGCTACTTTGGCGGCGGTTATCTTTACGCCAACCGTGCCCGGCAGGAGCCGCTGATATGATCACGGAATATGATGACGAGCCCATCCGGGGCCTGCCCGGTGAACTGCCCGAGGGCGAAACGCTGCTCTGGCAGGGTTCTCCCGAATGGCGGCTGCTGGCGCGCAGTGCGTTCTTCACCCGCATCGTCGGGCTGTACTTCGCGGTGCTGGTCGCCTTGGCCGTCGCCAACGGCAGCACCGGCGGGGTGATCGCCACGATCATCGCAGGCGCAGTCGGTATCGGCTTGCTGATGCTCTATGCCTGGGCGGTCGCGCGGACCACGGTCTACACGCTGACCAGTCGGCGGGTGGTGCTCCGCATCGGCGTCGCGCTCAACCTGTGCATCAACCTGCCGCTCGCCAAGATCGGCGGTGCCAACCTGCGTCCGCTGGGTCCGGTCGAGGGCGATCTTGCGCTGCAGCTGATCGGCCCGCACAAATTGGGCTATCTGGTGCTGTGGCCGCACGCGCGGCCGTGGAAATTGGGCAACCCGCAGCCGATGCTGCGCGCGCTGCCCGATGCCGCGGTGGTGGGTGAACGCCTGGCCCGCGCGGTAGCGGCAATCGCACCTGTCGATCGCGCGCAGGAAGTGCCATCGAAGTCCGCAGAAACGATGCCCGCAGGCCTTCAGGGAGCCGTCGCATGACCACCGCCCAACACAGCGCTCCTGCTGCTGCTAACAACTATAACGGCCACGGCCACAGCCATGAAAACACCGTGCCCAGGGGCGCGCTGGTGATGGCGTGCGGCGTGGTGCTGGTAACCCTGGCGCTGACCAGCGCGACCCAGCTCGGCTGGATCGCGCCGTCGCCATCGGCCAGCGAAGTGCGCACGGCAGAAGCTGCAACCGCGCTTTCCACCCGCATCCTGCAGTTCGCCGATGGCCCCAACGGCACCGTGGTGGTGACCGATGCCTCCACTGGTGCGACGGTGCACGTCTATGACGGCGAGGGCAGCGGCTTCGTCCGCGGCGTGCTGCGCGGGTTGAGCCGTGAGCGGCAGAAGCGCTCGATCCCGATGATGGCGCCGTACGAGCTCAACCACTGGACCGATGGATCGCTCTCGCTCACCGACACCGCGACCAACCGCATCGTCGAGCTGGGCGCGTTCGGGCCGACCAACCGCGCCACCTTCGAAGCGCTGTTGAAGTGAGAGGGTTGAAGTAATGGGCCTGTTCCGCGAGCCAGCCTTCGATACGCCCTGCCGCATCGCGGTGGAGCAGAGCGAGGCGCATTTCCATGCGCATGTCGAGCTTGAAGGCGATATCGCGATCCAGCCGGGCGACAAGGTCCGGGTGCACGGCGCGCCGATAATTGTCGGTTTTGGCGAATCAATTTTGATCCAGCGCATGGCGACGGTGCAGCCAGCCGGTGCATTGATGCGCGCATGGACCAAACTGACCGCGATGGGCGAGCTCAAGGAACTCTACGAGGTAAGCTTCACCACCAGCCGGTGGTGAACGCTGTCCACATGACAATGCCAGACGAGAATGGGAGTGGCGCGATGAACATGCAGGTAAAGGTGAAAGCGGCTCCGCTTGCCGATGCGCCCGATACGATGGTGCTGGCGACGCAGGATACCGTGCTCTCGCCGCGCTTTTACACCACCGATTTTGACGCGCTGAACGCGATCGACGTCTCGCTGGTACGCCGCGAATGGGATCAGCTGATGGCCGATATGGAGGGCGACCCGAACAAGGCGCATTTCCGGCGCAGCGAATCGTTCGAAGGCATCATCGACAATCTCGAGCCCGAGCTCAGGCGCGAATTCATCGATTTTCTGGTCAGTTCGCTGACGTCGGAATTTTCGGGCTGCATCCTGTATGCCGAGATCGCGCGGCGGACCAAGAACCCTGACGTGAAGCGGCTGTTCAAGCTGCTGGCGCGCGATGAAAGCCGCCACGCCGGGTTCATCAACGAAGTGCTCAAGGACGCGTCGATCGGCATCGATCTGAGCTTCCTCACCAAGACGAAGAAGTACACCTACTTCCAGCCCAAATTCATCTGGTATGCGGTCTATCTGTCGGAAAAGATCGGTTATGCGCGCTATATAGCGATTTACCGGCATCTGGCGCGGCACCCGGAAAACCGCTTCCACCCGATCTTCAACTGGTTCGAGCAATGGTGCAACGACGAGTTCCGCCATGGCGAGGCGTTTGCGATGCTGATGCATGCCGACCCCAAGCTGCTCAAGGGGTTGAACGTCTACTGGATCAAGTTCTTCATCCTGTCGGTCTATGCAACCATGTATGTGCGCGACCACAGCCGCCCGGTGTTCCACGCCGCGTTGGGGGTCAACCCGACCGATTACGATTTCCAGGTGTTCGACATCACCACCGCGATCAGCCGTCAGGTTTTCCCGGTCGAGATCGATACCGACAACCCCAAGATGCGCGCGCAGTTTGAAAAGCTGCGGTTGGCATCCGATCGCATTGCTGCTGGCAAGGCCAAGGGCGGCATCGGTGGTCTGATCCAGCGCGCCGGTGGCATGCTGGGTGCCGGCACCGCGTTTGCCCGGATGTACTTCATGCCCGGCAAGGCCAACCGTCTGCCTGCCACCATCCGCCTGCAGCCGGCCTGGTAAGGACATGAGCCTGTACGGCCATATCCTGCCCGCTCTGGTGGTGCTGATTGCCTGGTTCGGCAGCACGGGTGTCGTCGCCTGGCTGGCCAATCGCGGCAAGGACACGTTTGCGCGCAGCATCTCCTGGGCGGGCTTTGCCGCCGGAATCTGCCTGTGCGTCATCGTCTATGTCGGCCATGGGCACGGCGCGTCGGGTCCCGATGCGATGGACGCCTATATCAGCTTCGGCGCGGCGCTGGTGATCTGGGGCTGGCTCGAACTGACCTTCCTCACCGGCATCGTCGCCGGACCCCGCCGTATCGTCAGCGATCCGCTGGCGCGCGGCTGGCGCCGGTTTTCCGACGCCGCAGCCACGCTGATCTATCACGAGCTGGCGATTGCCGCGGTGATGGTGATCCTGGTGTCGCTGACCTGGGACAGCGCCAACCCCACCGGCACGGTGATCTTCAGCCTGCTGTTCGCGCTGCGCCTCTCGGCCAAGCTCAATCTGTTCGTCGGCGTGCCCAACATGAGCGACGAGATCATGCCGGGGCATCTGGAATATCTGAAGAGCTATTTCGGCCCGCGCCGCCTGCATGGCGCATTGGCATTCAGCCTTGTGGCCTTGCTCGCGCTGTCGCTATACTTGGGAATGCGCGCGCTTGCCGCCCCGGCCGACAGTTTCGCGGCCGTCAGCGGCACGTTGGTGTTCACCCTCGCAGCGCTTGGTTCGCTCGAGCATCTGTTTCTCGCGTTGCCGTTCAGGGACGGCGCGTTGTGGCGCTGGGCAATTCCAGCAACCGACAAGGATAAGAAGAAGGAGAGTGGTTATGGATTATGAGGGCTTTTTCCAGAGCGAAATCGATACGATCCGCGATGAAGGACGCTATCGGATTTTCGCTGAACTGGAACGCCATCGCGGCCGCTTTCCGCACGCCACGCGGTATACTGACGAAGGTACAGACGAAGTCACCGTGTGGTGCTCCAACGATTATCTCGGCATGGGCCAGCACCCTGCCGTGCTCAAGGCCATGCACGAAACCATCGACCAGTGCGGCGCGGGCGCCGGCGGTACGCGCAACATTTCGGGCACCAACCACCACCATGTGCTGCTTGAAACCGAGCTTGCCGATCTGCACGGCAAGGAAGCGGCATTGCTGTTCACCTCGGGCTATGTCTCCAACTGGGCGGCCCTGGGCACGCTCGCGGCCAGGCTGCCCAACTGCGTCGTGCTGTCGGATGCGGGCAACCACGCCTCGATGATCGAGGGCATCCGCCACAGTCGCGCCGAGTGCCTCAAGTTCAAGCACAACGACCCCGAAGATCTCGACCGTCTGCTCGCAGGGATCGCGCCGGGCCGTCCCAAATTGGTGGCGTTCGAGAGCGTCTATTCGATGGACGGCGACATCGCCCCGATCGCCGAGATCCTCGATGTCTGCGAAAAGCACGGCGCGATGAGCTATATCGATGAAGTCCACGCGGTCGGCCTGTATGGCCCGCGCGGCGGCGGCATTGCCGAGCGCGAAGGCCTGATGGACCGGATCACGGTCATCGAAGGCACGTTGGGCAAGGCGTTCGGCGTGATGGGCGGCTATATCGCGGCCTCGAGCGCCTTGTGCGATTTCGTCCGCAGCTTTGCCAGCGGCTTCATCTTCACCACCGCGCTGCCGCCCGCATTGGCCGCCGGCGCCACCGCCAGCATCCGCCATCTCAAGGCCAGCCAGATGGAGCGCGCGCGCCACCAGGACCGCGTCGCCAAGGTGCGCAAGCGGCTCGACCTGATGGGCATCACCCATCTCGACAACCCCAGCCACATCATCCCGGTGATGGTCGGCGATCCGCACAAGTGCAAGCGGATCAGCGACTGGCTGATGGACAATCACGGCATCTATGTGCAGCCGATCAACTATCCCACCGTGCCCAAGGGCACCGAGCGGCTGCGCATCACGCCCTCGCCGGTGCACACCGATGGCGATATCGACAAGTTGATCCACGCGCTGAGCGACATCTGGTCGCAATGCGAACTGGCCCGGCGCGCGGTTGCTGCCTGAACCAACCAATTCTCTGACCCGTCATTCCCGCGAACGCGGGAATCCCGCTTCGGCGCCAACGTCGCCAGATCGCGGGACCCCCGCTTTCGCGGGGGTGACGAATGGTAGGGCGGATGTCGAACGGTCAGAATTGCGAACACAAAAAAAGGCCGCCCCGCAAGGGACGGCCTTTTTGTTTCGGCAAAAGCCCGATCGGGAAGATCAGGGCTGCTGCAGATAGGCGATCAGGTCGGCGCGCTTCTGCGCATCGGGGAGACCGGCGAACACCATCTTGGTGCCGGGCACCACGCGGGCGGGCTTTTCCAGATACTGGAACAGCTTTTCCGGGGTCCAGGTGATGCCGCTGTTCTTGTTGGCGGGCGAGTAGTTGAAACCTTCGACGGTTCCAGCAGTGCGACCGACGATGCCGGCGAGCGAGGGGCCGACGCGGTTCTGGCCGGCTTCCTTGACGTGGCAGGTCTTGCACTGGATGAAGACCTTCTCGCCTTCAGCTGCATTACCGGTCATGTCGGCGAACTTGGTGCCGTCGAGCGTGTCGGTGTTGTCAGCTGCCGGTGCTTCGGCAGCAGCGGGCGTCGGGGTTACGGCAGGGGCATCAGCAGCCGGTGCGGCGGCGTTTTCCTCAGTGGTCGGGGTTTCGCTGCCGCCCGAGCAGGCGGCCAGCAGCGCGAGACCGGCAAAAACGCCGGAATAGCGCAGTGCATTCAATCTTGACATGAACTCTCCTTTTGCTCGGCGACTTTCGCCCATCAGCACCCGCCAATATAGACGGACTGAACAGGTTGGAAAGTGGGCAAGACACAATCTGAACGCCCGATGAAGAATTTTGTTCATGCGGCGGCAGTCAGGCCCCACATTTGGGTCAGCCGGCGCCCGTCCGGTGGCCCGGCAGGGCAGCGCCAAGACCGTGATCGGGCGGCGTGCAGACCGCCGGTCACACCCAGAATCCGCGCCGGAACCATTTGGTGACGATATATTTCGTCCCCGACCGGACCGGGTTGCCGCTGTGGAGCATGTGCAGGTTGGGCCGGCCATCGGGCGCCATGTTGTTCCAGATCAGCAGCATGCCGGTGCGCGGCATCATTTTGAAGCTCAGCCGCGGAAATTCGGTCTCACCGCCGCTTTTGGGTTCGTTGAGGAACACCATGGCGGTCCAGCTGCGCTGGCCACCCGCCTTGCGTTCCTTGGGCCAATAGCGCTGGTCGGTGTGAAAGAAGTCGTGATGCGGCTTGAACTGCTGGCCCTTGGTGTAACGCTGGCCCTGCAGCGTTTCGCCGCAGCGCGGATCGATGCCCGTCAGCCCGCAGATGCGATCGTCGATTCGCAGCACCTCAGGGTCCCAGCGATCGAGGTTGCAGCTGTAGCTGGTGCGAAACTCGCCGTCGCGTTCCTTGTCCGACCGATACAGCTCGGATGGCACGGCATCGGCGTCGATCATCGCGATGAGGTCTCGGCACTCCGCCTTGCTGAGGAAATCCTGGTAGCAATAGACCTGCATCGGCGCGGTCACGTCGTCAAAATCGATCCGCTGCACCTGGGGGTGCGCGTCGAGTCGCTCGCCCACCTCGCGCCCGATCCGCGCCAGCTGCCTGCGATGAAGAAGGTCCGTGATCATCTGCGATCGTTGTGCGCAGCGCCGCGTGCAAGTCAAGGTACAGGGTCTCGCAGATGCAAGAAGGCCCGCCGGATCACGCCGGCGGGCCCCTCATGTCGCAGCCATTAGGACCGTTGCGCTTACCAGAAGAAGTCGGGGATCACGTCCACGACCTGGCCGGTGTAGGTATCGACCAGCAGAACGTCGCCGAAGTAGCGCACCCAGCGCAGCTGCCCGTAAGCCGGCGGCAGGCGGTAGGCCCATGGATCGTTGATCCAGAAGTTGCTGGCGAAGAACGGCGCGCCCAGCGTGAAGCCTATGCCCAGCCGGCGGTAGCCCCAGCCGCGCACCGGCGGGTAATAGCGTCCGGCGCGGAAGAAGTTGCGGTTCTGGTTGCGGAAGCCGACCCAGTCATAGCGGCGGTCGTTGCGCCATCCGCGATCCCAGTTGCCGCCGCGCCCGCCACGGTTGTCCCAGCCCCGGTTGTCCCAGCCCCGGTTGCTATAGGCGCGGCGGTCGTTCCGGAAATTGCGATTGTCGCGGAAATTGCGATTGTCGCGGAAATTGCGATTGTCGACGCGGCGATCCTGACGGAAGTCCTGGCGGTCGTTGCGCCGATCGACCCGGAAATCCTGACGGTCGTTGCGGCGCTCTGCGCGGAACTCCGGCCGGGTCACGTTGCCCTGGCGAAGATCGCGACGGTCACCCCTGCGATCCTGGCGGAAGTCGCGCTGGTCTGCGCGGCGTTCCTGTCGGAAATCCTGGCGATCAGCGCGGCGCTCCTGACGGAACTGCTGGCGGTTGTCGATGCGTGCGGTACCGATGTTGTTGTTGCGGTTCTGCACCTGGACCTGACGTCCGCCGCCACGTACATCGCGACCGCCACCGCCACCGCCGCTGCTGCGCGCCGCATTGCTGCGGCCGCCACCGCCGCCGCGAACCGCGCTGCTGCGGCCACCGCCGCCGCCACGCATGGCGTTGCCGCCGCCACGGCCGCCGCGCTGCTGAGCAACCGGTTCCAGCCCGGCTTGCGCCGCGATGCGGCTTTCCTGCTGCACCGGCTCGATCACCGCAGCCTCGGCCTGGGCGAGCGGCAGCAAAAGGCTGGCAAGGGCAACCCCTGCCAATGCCAGCGGCATGCGGTACAATGTGTTGGACAGGCGCCGGGGCAAATCGCGGACAGGCTCGGCAGCGGGATAAGTGGTTGGATATGTTGACATGACCATAGTCGACCTTTCTCGAAAATGGCCTGAGCAATCGTGTCGGCAACCACGCGGCACAGGACGGTTTGATAATGCCTGTCTAGCAAATCCAGGCTGACCCCCAGCTTAACCACCCCATGCGCCTTTTGTTCATCCCGGCAAGGTCCTGCGGCGAACTGCACGATGAAACCCGTTGCGTGCGGCGGGCGGGCGGTTTAGCCTTTCGGTGCATGAGTTCGCACGCGGTCCGCATCCTGGCGCTGCTCACAGGCAAGCCCCGCCCTTTTCGTGAAGACGGCACGATGAGCGCGATCGCGCGTCAGCCCGTAGCAGGCCCGGTGATGCTGGGCGAGCTGGGTTTTGAGGGCGATGCGGTCGCCGATACGGTTCATCACGGCGGGCCGGACATGGCGGTGCACCATTACCCGTTCGATCATTACGCGTTCTGGCAGCAGCGGCTGGACAGGCACAAATTGCTGCAGAAACCGGGGGCGTTCGGCGAGAACATCTCGACGCGCGGGCTGGTGGAAAGCGACATGCGCATCGGCGACAAGTTCCGGCTGGGCGAGGCGCTCGTCGAACTGACCAAGGGCCGCCAGCCGTGCTGGAAGCTCGACCACCGCTTCGGCGTTTCGGGCAAGCAATCGGTGATGGCGGAGATCGTTCGCACCGCGCGCTGCGGCTTTTATTACCGCGTGCTCGAGCCCGGGCGGGTGCAGACCGGCGATGTCATGCGGCTGGTCGAGGCCGGTCCCGCGCCCTGGACGGTCGACCGCGTGTTCAAGCTTCTGGTCGCGGGACAATACAAGGCCGAACCCGAAGCGGTGCGCGCACTTGCCCAATTGCCGCAACTGGCAGATGACTGGCGCAAACGCGCCGCCGCTCTGGCGGATTGAGGGGAGATACGGGTTTGCGACATTTGATTTCGGGCGCTGCGGTGCTGGCGCTGGCAGCATCTGCGGGCTTTGCGCAGACCCCTGCTGCTTCCGATGCGGCCAAGGTACACGAACGCATCCTGACGCTCGACACGCATCTCGACAGCCCGGCGAACCTCGACCAGCCCGACTGGAACATCACCGAGCGGCACGATGTGCTGCACGATACCACCCAGGTCGATCTTCCGCGGATGATCGAGGGCGGGCTCGATGGCGGCTTCTGGGTGATCTACACCGGGCAAGGCCCCAATGATGCGACAGGCTATGCCCGCGCGCTGGCGCATGCATTGAAACGACTGCACCAGATCCACGATTTCGCCGCCGCCAATCCGCAAAGCTTCGCGCTGGCCACCACCGCTGCAGACGCCGCGCGGATCGCCGCCAGCGGCAAGCGCGTCGTCTATATCTCGATGGAAAACGGCTACCCGCTGGGCACCGACATCGCCAATCTCGAGGCATTCTACCAACTCGGCCTGCGGATGGCAGGGCCCGTGCACAATGGTTCCAACCAGCTCGCCGATTCGACCAATGGCGAGGCGGTGCACGGCGGCCTCAGCGATCTGGGCAAGGCGTGGGTGAAAGAGGCCAACCGGCTTGGCATCATCATCGATGCCAGCCACGCCGCCGACAGCAGCTTCGACCAGATGCTGGCGCTGTCCAAGGCGCCGATCATCCTGTCGCATTCGGGTCCCAAGGCGCTGCACGATCACCCGCGCAATCTCGATGATGCGCGATTGAAGGCGCTGGCAGCCAAGGGCGGGGTGATCCAGGTCAACAGCCTGTTCCTCTCGCCCGATCTGCCGCGCCCCGGGGTCGAGGCCATGCGCGCGCGGATGGCGGATGTGGACACGCTGCCGGCCGAGCAGCGCGCCGCACTGATGGCCGAATGGGCAAGGGTGAACGTCGCTGAGCCGCGCTCGGCGTCCGATTTCGATCGGTACATGGAGGCGGTGTTCTATTGCATCGATCTGCTCGGGGTCGATCATGTCGGTATCGGCGCGGACTGGGACGGCGGCGGCGGGGTGATCGGGCTCAATCAGATCAGCGAGATTCCCAAGATCACGCAGGCATTGCTCGCGCGCGGACTGACCGAACAGCAGGTCGAGAAGATCTGGAGCGGCAACGTGCTGCGCGTGATGGCCGAGGTGGAGCGCGTCGCTGCGGGCAAGTGACGAGCAGGTGAGCACCCCTCGTCATTCCCGCGAAAGCGGGAATCCCGCTATTGCGCAACGGTCGCGAAGGAAGCGGGACCCCCGCCTGCGCGGGGGTGACGGCGTTATTCTGGTTTTGCCTCAGGCCATCTCGACCGCGAACAGGGTGTTGCCCTGATAGCGGTCCTCGCGCGGGTTGAACACCGGCTGGGGATCGAACACCCGGTCGGTCAGCGCCAGATCGTTCAGGCCATCGAGCTTGAACGCGCCGACCTTGATCTCGCGCGGCGGCTTGCCGTCGCGCTCGAGAGTCACGCCGTCCAGATACAGCTGGTCGTGGCGGGTGTAGAGAATGTGCGGCGCGAGCCGGATGCGGGTGCGGTTGTAGGTCGCTTCGAGGCATTTGCGCAGGGCAATCGCTTCAAGCACGGTCTTGTTCATATCCATGTGCTGATTATGGGGTATTCGAGGCTGAGGTTCAACGATTATTGTGCAGTGCAGCATTTTGCTTATTTCGCGGGTTCGCCTTTGAGATGGGTATCGAACCACGCCACGGTCCTGCGCAGCGAATCAAGCCGGTTCTCGCGCCGGTCGAAACCATGGCCTTCCTGCGGGTAATACACCGTCTCGACGATGTTGCCCTTGGCCTTGAGCAGGTCGTTGACCTCCTGCGCCTGACCGCGCGGCACGCGGATGTCGTTCTCGCCCTGGATGGTGAGCAGGGGCGCCTTGGCGGCATTGAGATAGGTCAGCGGAGACGAAGCCTTGTAGACCTCGGGATTCTCGTCGGGCGTGCCCAGCAGGCCGCGCTGATAGGCCTTGAGCCGCTCGTCCTGGTCGCGGTACATCGTGTTCCAGTTGATGATGCCGAACCACTGCACGGCCGCTGCAAACTCGTCCGGGGTGCGGCCGATCGCCATCAGCGTCATGAACCCGCCATACGATCCGCCGAAGATGCCGACCTTGGCCTTGTCGACATAGCCAGTGCTGACCAGAAACTGCTTGGCCGCGACCGTGTCCTTGAGGTCGCCGCCGCCCAGATCCTTGTAGTTGGCGTTCTGGAAGGCATCGCCATAGCCGGTCGACCCGCGGAAATTGGGGGCGATCACGATGTAGCCACGACTGGCAAAGGCTGCTGCATACTGGCTGAACCCGTCCTGCGTCGCCGATGTCGGCCCGCCATGCGGGATCACGATCGCGGGATTGGAGCCATCGCGCTTGAGGTTGAACGGCATCGTCACCACCGCGCTGACCAATGTGCCGTCAAAGCTCTTGTAGGTGACGACGCTCGATTTGGGCAGCACCGCAGGCGTCAGGCTGGCCATCGCCAGCTGCGTCGCGGGGCGCGCGGTGTTTGCCGTCAGGTCGACCAGATACAGGTTGGTCGGCGAATCCGCGCCCGAGCGGGTGGTCAGCAGCATCCGGCCATCGGGCGACAGCGGCTGCGCGCCCGAGAGGTTGTTGACGCCCGGGCCGAGCGGCAGCGCCGTCTGTTGCATGCTGGCCAAATCGACGCGGTACAAGGTCGACCGGGTATCGGCATTGGTGCGCGCGATCAGCGCCTTGCCGTCGTCGATGAACGCGCCGGCCAGCTGCTCCCACGGCGTGGGCTTGAGCCACTTCCAGCTCTCGTCCGCTAGGGTGTAAACGCCGGCATGGTCCTGGCCGGTGTCCTGGTTGGTCGAGACCGCGATCAGGCTGCCGTCGGCGGTCGCATCGGCGGCTTCATAGCGCACATCCTTGGCGCCGAGCAGACGGACCGCCTTGCCATCGGCGATGGCGACCTTCCAGACTTCGCCTTCGCGGCTGTCGACCCGGATGCGGTTGGCGATGATCGCCTTGCCGTTGTCGATGAACGCGACCGGGCCCCAGTTGAACTGCGGGTCCTTCTCGGCGGTCAGGTTGCGGACCTTGCCATCGGGGCCCATCACCGCAAGGTTGGACTGGCCTTCGGATTTGCGCTTGGTCGAAAGCGCGATCAGATCGGTCTGCGCGCTGCTCAGCATGTCGCTTTCGGCGATGTCGGGGGTCTGCGTCAGCCGCTCGACCGCGCCGCCGCCGGTCGGCACACGATAGATATCGGCATATTCGTTGCCGCCGACGTCTTCCTCGAAATACACCCACTGACCATCGCGCGAGGCGACCAGGCCCGATTGCACCTCATCCGATTGGGTGATCTGCACCGGCCAGCTGCCCGCAGCATCGGTGCGCCAGATGTTGAAGCGGCCGGTGATGTTGGTCGAGACGAAGATTTGCCTGCCGTCGGCGCTCCATGTCACGCCCGCGAGGTTGCGGGTGGTGCCGATATCGTCGAGCGGCACCGGCCGGGCCTGCGGGTTGGTGGGGGAGGCAATGCTGGCCGGATCTGTCACCGGCCGGTCAGGGGTTGCCACCTGCGCGGCCAGAGGGACGGTGAAACCTAGCAGCAGGATCGCAGACCAACGCATCATCACCGTCTCCCCCTATGTCAGCCCCAACGGGCCGCCTATTTCTGTTCGGCTTCCTGCGCATCGAGCTGCGCCAGCCACTCTTCCAGCCATTTGATGGTATAGTCGCCCGACAGGAAATCGTCCTGCTTGAGCAGTTCCTGGTGCAGCGGGATCGTCGTCTTGACGCCCTGCACCACGAACTCCTCGAGCGCACGCTTGAGCCGCATGATGCAGCCCTGCCGGGTGCGGCCATAGACGATGACCTTGGCGATCATGCTGTCGTAATAAGGCGGGATCCGGTATCCGGCGTACAGCCCGCTGTCGACGCGCACATGCATGCCACCGGGCGGGTGGTAATAGCTGACCAGACCGGGTGACGGCGCAAAGGTGCGCGGGTCTTCGGCATTGATCCGGCATTCGATGGCGTGACCGCGAAACTCGATCTCGTCCTGACGCACCGAAAGCGGATGACCCTCGGCGATGCGGATCTGCTCGCGCACCAGATCGACCCCGGTGATCGCCTCGGTCACGGGATGCTCGACCTGCAGCCGGGTGTTCATCTCGATGAAGTAGAACTCGCCGTTTTCCCAGAGGAACTCGATCGTGCCCGCACCGCGATAGCCCATATCGGCCATCGCCTTGCACACCACGCCGCCCATGCGCTCGCGCTCTTCGGGCGTGATCACGGGCGAGGGGGCTTCCTCGAGCACCTTCTGGTGGCGGCGCTGCAGCGAGCAGTCGCGTTCACCCAGATGGATCGCGTTGCCGTTGCCGTCGCCAAACACCTGGAACTCGATATGGCGCGGGTTGCCGAGGTATTTTTCCATATAGACGGTGTCGTCGCCGAACGCCGACTTGGCCTCGTTGCCCGCCTGCTGCATCAGCGTTTCGAGCTGATCTTCGCTTGGCACCACCTTCATCCCGCGTCCGCCGCCGCCCGATGCCGCCTTGATCAGCACCGGATAGCCGATCGATGCCGCGATGATCTTGGCCTCGTGGACATCCTTGATCGCGCCGTCCGAGCCGGGAACCAGCGGCATGCCCAGCGCGCCTGCGGTGCGCTTGGCCTCGACCTTGTCGCCCATGGTGCGGATATGCTCGGGCTTGGGGCCGATCCAGATGATCTTGTGCGCCTCGACGATCTCGGCGAACTTGGCGTTCTCTGACAAGAAGCCATAGCCAGGGTGGATCGCATCGGCCTGGCTGATCTCGGCGGCCGAGATGATGTTGGCGATGTTGAGATAGCTCTGGCCGGCAGGCGGCGGGCCGATGCAAACCGCCTCGTCCGCCAGCCGCACATGCATCGCGTCGGCATCGGCGGTAGAGTGCACCGCCACCGTCTTGATGCCCATTTCGTGCGCCGCGCGGTGGATGCGCAGCGCGATTTCGCCGCGATTGGCGATCAGGATTTTCTTGATGGCCATAAGCGCTTACTCGATGACGACCAGCGGCTGGTCGAACTCGACCGGCTGCCCGTCTTCCACCAGGATCGCGGTGACCTTGCCTGCGCGTTCGGCAGTGATCGGGTTCATTACCTTCATCGCCTCGATGATCAGCAGCGGATCGCCGATCTTGACGCTCGCGCCGATGCTGATGAACGGCGCTGCGCCGGGTTCGGGCGCCAGATAGGTGGTGCCGACCATCGGCGATTTGACCGCATTGGCCATCGACGGTGCGGCGGGCGCTTCGGGCGCAGCGGCGGCGGCCGGGGCAGCGGCGGGCGCGGCGACCGGGGCGGGGGCTGCAGGAACGGCGACGCTGGCCACCGGTGCGGCGCTGATCGTGCGCGCGACGCGGATCTTGCGATCGCCGTCTTCGACCTCGATTTCACTCAGGCCGGTTTCGCCCAGCAGTTCTGCCAGTTCGCGTACCAGTTTGCTGTCTATGTTCATGCCGCCTCCCTGTTTTGCATTGCCGCTTTTGCTGCTTGGTGATGCCATTGTCTGTTCCTGCGCCCTTATTGTTCTGGTCCGCGGGTGCCTGTTGTTTGGCAACCTCGCGGGAATGTCATGGATTGAGCTATGCCCGCCCAGAGGCGGCAAAGACAACCGTTAACTGGTCATAGCAGCGCGGCGGCCTCCAGCGCCAATAGATAGGACGCTGCGCCGAAGCCAGAAATTGTCCCCTTCGCGGCCCGGCCGACCCAGGATGTGTGCCGGAATTCCTCGCGCGTGTGCGGGTTGGACAGGTGCACCTCGATCACCGGCGTGGTGATCGCACGGATTGCGTCATACAGCGCGATCGAGGTGTGGGTGAACGCGCCTGCGTTGAGCAGCACGGCCTTTGCCCCTGACGCCTGCGCCTCGTGCAGCCAGTCGATCAGATGGCCTTCGTGGTTGGACTGGCGCATGTCGATGGCCAGCCCCAGCGTCTGCGCGCGGTCGTCCAGCCGGTCGGCGATGTCGTCGAGCGTGTCGGCGCCATAGATTTCGGGCTCGCGCAGGCCCAGCAGGTTGAGATTGGGTCCATTGAGGACGAATATCATCGGTTGATCGGCCATGCTTTCCCCGTAGCCCGGCCCCGTAGTCCGGCGTGCGCCGCGCTTATGCGGGAAAGCGACTCGCTAGGCAAGGTCGCGGCGGTGCGAGCCGGGCACCTGCGCGTCAGGCGGGCGGCACCGGGCCGCCGCCATACAGCCAGTCCCAGCGTGCCATCACCGCATCGGGACGGGCAGCGGCGGCGCGGCCCAATGGCAGCCGCATCGCCAGCGTGGCGAGCGGATTGCCCGCGTGGAAATCGACGCCATTGGCGCGCGCATGCGCCTGGACGCGGGCCGTGCGCGGCTGGCGCAGCGCGAAGAAGCGGGTCAGCGCGGTTTCGACCTCCGCATCGCCCGGTGCCATCGGCAGCAGTTCGGCGAGCGTCGCGCCGTCCTCGATCCCCATCGCCGCGCCCTGCGCCAGGAACGGCAGCATCGGGTGGCAGGCATCGCCGATCAGCACCGCGCGTCCCCGGTGCCAGGCGCGCATCGGCTTGCGATCGTGCAGCGCCCAGCGCAGCGGCGCTTCGACGCGAGCGAGCAGCCGCGTGATCGCATCCCACCCGGCAAATTCGGCGCGCAGCCGGTCGGGGTCGCCGGGCAGGTTCCAGCCTTCCTCGCGCCAGTCCGACTGTTCGGTCACCCCGACAAAATTGACGAGGCCGGGTCGCACCCGATAGGTCACCGCATGGCGGCGCGGGCCCAGCCAGGCACCCACGCCCGCAGGCGGAGCGGCGGGATCGTCCTTGGTGACCGCGATCAGCGCGCGCCACGCGACATGGCCGGTGAAACGCGCGCTGTCCTTTCCGAACAGATGTTCACGCACCCGCGAATGGATGCCGTCCGCGCCGATGACGAGGTCTGCGGTCAACGTCTGGCCTTCCGCCGTCACCACCGCCGCGCCATCGGCATCGATCTGCTCCACAGCGCAGCCGGTGACCAGCGCGCCGGGCTGTGCCGCCTCGAGCGCTGCGTGCAGGATCGTAACCAGATCGGCGCGGTGCACCGCGACATAGCGCGCACCCCAGCGGCGCAGCGCCGTATCGCCCAGCGGGATTTTCAGGATCTCGCGCGCGCTGCGGCCATCGCGCAGGGTGATCGCCTGCGGGCATTGCCCTGCTGCAGCCACCGAATCGGCGACGCCCAGCTGGCCCAGCACACGCATCGCATTGGGGCCAAGCTGCAGCCCCGCGCCGACCTCGTGCAGGCCGTCTGCGCGCTCGAGCACGCGCACCTCATGCCCCTTGCGCGCCAGCGGCAGTGCGGCGGCGAGCCCGGCGATTCCCGCGCCGATGATCAGGATGCGCATGAAGGTCTGTTCGTGGCTCGCATGATCGCTGTGTAACGCAGCGATCTGCCAGCGCAACCATCGCCCTTCCGCGTGCGGGAATCTGCCGCTATGCCGGGTGTATGCTGCCTTCCCTCATGATCGTTGACGACTTCCTGGCCGATCCGCATTCCGCGCGCTCGGCAGCGCTGGCGCTCGGTTACGACCCTGCAACCCGAATGGGCAATTATCCCGGTACGCTGTCGGGCGCGCCATTGCCGATTGCGGGGCTGGAGGAGGCAGTGTCGCGAATCATCGGCGTGCGGTTGAAGCCCCAGCCCGGCACCACCCACGGCCATTGTCGCCTGACGCTCAAGGGCGATCGCGGGGTCAGCGGGGTGCACATCGACCCGTGCTTCTATTCCGGCATATTGTACCTGAGTCGCAACGAGGATGCGCGCGGCGGCACCGATTTCTTCCGCCACAAGCGCACCGGGCTGGAAAAGGTGCCCATCGATCCGCTGGGTCTGGCGCAAAGCGGCTATCCGGACGTCAACGCGCTGGTCGAGGATGTCGTCAACCGCGACACGCTGCACCCCGCACGCTGGGAGCGGGTGATGCGGGTGCCGATGCGCTTCAACCGGCTGATCCTGTTCAGCCCGTGGCTGTTCCACAATTCTGCCGATGGCTTTGGCGCGGCGGCGGACACCGGACGGCTGGTCCATCTGCAGTTTTTTGCCCGCGCCTGATCGCGGCCAGATCCCGAAGCGTCAGTCCCGATCGGTGTCCATCGCCCGCGCCTGCGCCTTGCGCCGCTTCAGATTGGCGCGCAGATTGGCCGCGAGCCGCGCCTTGCGCTCTTCGTCGGGGCGCGGCAGCTTCTGGCGTTCGGGCGGGGCGGGGGCGTCGGACATGGTGCGATGCGCTTAACGCGACAGTCTGCGATTTGGCAAGGCTTGCGAGGGTTGACAAAGCTTTGGCGGCTGCGCATAGGCGCAGGCCTTGCGAGCGGGCAGGCATCTGCCCCGCATCGCTGTGGTCCGCGAAATGGTGTGCTGCTGTAGCTCAGTGGTAGAGCGCATCCTTGGTAAGGCTGAGGTCGGGAGTTCAATCCTCCCCAGCAGCACCATTTCGCGAGACCGGCTTTTCCGCCCCGTTCAGGCCATCGGCCTCAATCCGCCAGCACGTCGTTCCATTCGGGATGGCGCTTGAACGCTGTCACGACATAGCTGCAGCGCGGCAGGATGGACCAGTGTTCTTCGCGCGCGGTGGCGATCAGCTGCTCGGTCAGCTTGGCGGCGATGCCCTGGCCGCGCATCGCATGGGGAACATAGGTGTGGTCGGCGATGACCCGGGTCGCGCCTGCGCTCGCGCCGGTGGTGGCATACGTCAGCTCGGCTTCGGCGCCCTCGGCGCGATAAACGAAGCGTCCCCCCGATGGCGAGGTCTCGTGGGTGATGGCGGTTGCGGGATCGGCGTCAGTCTGTGTCATGATGGTCTCCTTGTCGCCCCCCGGTCGCAATCCGATATGGGGGTGGGGCGGCGGACCGGCAACGGGTGGCCTTCGAGTCGCAAAATGTGGACCTTGCCCTGCCGGTTGCCACGGCGGCATGTCCGATCGTTGCGCCGATGCAACGCCAGGGTCGATTTGTGCGGCATATGCGGCGCAAACTGTGCATCTGCCCCTTTATCTATTGGGCAACTTGGCTTATATGGCGCGCTCAAGAAACCATCAGGAGAATTCGCTATACGTCCGCCAGCCCCCCGTCGCGGCCTCACCATGCCACTCAAATCCGGCCCGCGCTTCAATCAGTTCATACAGTCACCCCAGGTTCGGGTGATCGATGAGAATGGCGAAAATGTAGGCGTATTGCGTACCGAAGAAGCGATAGAGCGCGCAGCAGCCGTCGGGCTGGACCTGGTCGAGGTCTCCCCCAACGCAGAGCCGCCGGTCGCCAAGTTCCTCGACGTCGGCAAGTACAAGTACGAGGCCCAGAAAAAGGCCAATGCCGCGCGCAAGAACCAGAAGACGCAGGAGATCAAGGAGATCAAGATGCGTCCGAACATCGATGACCATGACTATATGGTCAAGATGAAGAAGGTTCATTCGTTCATCGACGAGGGCGACAAGGTCAAGATGACGCTGCGTTTCCGCGGCCGCGAACTTTCGCACCAGCAGCTCGGCATGGCCCTGCTCCAGCGGGTGCAGGAAGACGTCAAGGAAGTCGCCAAGGTTGAAGCCTATCCCCGCATGGAAGGCCGCCAGATGCTGATGGTGCTGGCACCCAAATAAGCGCGCGCTGGATCGGTAGCGTTTGGTTACCGATCTAGCGGACGTGTTTCAAACGTCAGTCTGGACGTGTCGTTGGCAGGCACCGTGACCTGCCAGACATGCTTGCCATCCTTGCGGATCGTGCGGCCGCTGGTCTTGCGCAGTTCGCTGCCTGCAACCATGGCCAGATCGATCTCGGCGGTGACCGGCTCTGGATTGGCGTTGGTCAATTCCAGCATATAGCCATCCCATCCGCCCTTCGATGCCACCAGCGTGCGGGTCGAGGCCAATTGCACCGCGCTGCTTGTCCCGATGGTGAACTTCACCTCCTGCCCCACCGCGTAATCGCGCATCCGGCCCTGGCCGATCAGCAGCCCGTTGTCCGCAGCGCCATCGAACACCGCGATCCGGCCCGAGGGCAAAGGCAGACCCAGCCCGGTCGCGGTCTTGTTGTCCATGCGGACCTCGATCTGCAGTGGCTGCGGCGCGCCTTCGCCATTGCCGACCGCACTCCCGCGATAGACCAGCCGCGCGGGCACATTCTGCTTCGATAGCAGCTTCACCTGTTTCTGCCCCTTGGCGGCAACGGTCGAGCGGAACGGGACGCGGTAGAGCTTCAGGTCGCCTAGCGCTTCGAGCTCGGCCTCGACCTTGCGCCGCGCCCCGGTCACCACGACCGCATCCATCGCTTCAGCGCGTGCCATCATCGCCGGAGCGGGGGCAAGAGGTGGTGGCGGAGGCGACATTTGATACCCGTTGTCGTCCATCCCTTCGGCGGTGCTGCCCTGCGGCCAGCATTCGATGTATAATGGTTCCGCCTCCGGCTTGTCGGCGATCTGCTGCATCGGCTGGCGGATGTTCAGCGTGCCCGCGATCACCAGCAGCTCGGCATCGGCAAAGCTCTCCGCATTGCCATTGGCGAGCGTCAGCCAGGAGAACAGGTCGAGGCTCTTGCCGTCCGCGCCCAGCTTGACGACATAATCGGCGTTCCAGTCGAAACCGGCGGCGAGATACGTCAGCGTCACCTCGGTGGTGGCGGCTTGCGGAGAGACGGTATCGACCGACAGCACCGGGGTCGCAAACAGGCCGCCGGGCAGGTCCTGGTAGATCACCGTTTCCGGCAGGCCCGAGCATTGCAGCGCCTCTACCCCAGCTTCGGTTTCGACCACGAGCGCGCCTTGCGAACCGCTGCGGATCACCGCATCGCGCTCGGTCACCGCGCCGGTAGCCGGATCGGTGCGGCGCAGCGTCACGCGGTTGCCCAAGCTTCCATCGACAAGCGCGCCGGGCGACAGCAGTTTCTTGTCGCGGTTCTGCTCGATGATCCCGCCGGGCAAACCCCGGATCACAGCGGAGACGGCCACCATGCCCTCGGCGACACCGGCAAACCGGATGGTGGCGGGGCCGGCGGGGACGGTGATCGTGCGGGTTTCGGTGACCACCGCAAAGCCGTTGAGGTAGTCTAGGTTCATCCCCCCGCCATCGCCGCGCGCAGGATCGCGATAGATGGTGACCGCAACGGTGTCGGGTTTGGCGGAGATGATTTCGGGGCGGGGTTGGGCGTGGGCGGGGGAGAGGAGGCAACACACCGCCGCCAAAGCCCCAAGCACAACATTCCGTGTTCCCGAGCGAAGTCGAGGGACCTTACGCAACCGGTGGCGCGCGCGTCCCTCGACTTCGCTCGGGAATGCGGGAAAGGTCATGGGGCACACAGTCTTTAGCCTATCCCCCCACCCTCAATACCTGGTCTCAAAAGTCGCGGTCACTTCCGCGCTGTCATTCGCTGGCACTGGCACCGCCCACACCACCGCATTGCTGCTGCGCCGCTCGCTCTTCAGGCTCTCGGTGACGATCCGGGTGTCGGTCCAGCCGAAGTCGAGACCCGATTGCATCAGGTCCACAGTGACTGCGCCATCGCGCGCATTGGTCAGCTCATAGCGCATGCTGGTCTGCCAGCGGGTGCTCGACAACCGCTTGCGCTCGACCACCGTGGTCTTGACCTTGACGTCGAACGCCTCGCCAGTCTTGAGCGCGAGCGCGCTGCCCATCGGGGTGTGGTCGATCGCGTTCTCGCCGATGAACTGTGGCGATCCGCGCTGGTCGCGCTGGTAGAAGCGCACGCTGCCTGCGGGCAGCGCATCGCCCAAGCCACCCGATTGGCTCGAGCTGAACTTGACCACGGTATCGGCGCTGCGCGGTTCGGTGATGCTCGCCAGCCAACCGGCGCGGTATTCGTAGGCGCGCGATGCCGGCACGCCCTGCACGTCGAGGAAGTTGATCTGCTTGGTCTGGCTGTCCGCAATCGTCGTGCGGCCGACGGGGTAGAGATAGAAATCGCCCAGCCGTTCGCGGTTCGCGGTCTCGGTGCCGGCGCTGCGGATATAGCGGCCTCTTCCCCCGCCAAAGCCCGATGCGCCTTGCGGATTGCCCGCGACAAGCAGCGTATCGGCGTTGCGATAGGTGGTGCCTGAGCTGTTCGACAGCGTCACCCAGCCCTGCACGTCGATGCTGCCCTTGGCCTCGTCGAACAGGGCGACATAGTCCGCCGACCAGCCCATGCCGCCAGTGAGATACCGGATCGCTGCCTCGCGCACGCCTGCACGTTGGCTGTCGAGCGTGATCGAGAGGGTGGGGCGTGCGCGCAGATTGTCGGGCACCTTGTCGAAGATCGCGCGCACCGGCAGGCCATCGTCGCGCAGCACCTCGATGCGGCTGCCGATCTGCACGACCACCCCCTGGTTGACCGAAAGCACCTTGGCGCGCTCGCGGGTCTCCGCGCCGGTCGCCGGGTTGGTGCGGACAAGCGTGATCGTCTCGCCGACCGCCTTTTCCATCAATTTGCCGGGGGTGAGCAGGTCGTAATCGAAATTCTGCTCGACGATCGTCGCACCTTCGGCGGAGAAGGAGACGGTCTGCGGCTGAATTTGCGCCGAGACATCGGGGAATTCGATCCGGCTGGTGCCGCTGGCGATGTTGATCCTGCGGACATCCTGCACCAGCGAGGTACCGCCGTTGTACACCGTGACCGAGACATTGCCCTGCGCGCTAGGGGCGTTGGGATCGGCGGCGTCCTGCGCCAGCGCGGGGGTGAGGGCAAACAGGCTGATCGCAGCCGCCCCCATCCAGAATCTAGACGAACGCTGCATGCTGGCCTCCCCGCGGATTGTCGCTTGATGGTGGCTTAGGCCTGGCCAAATGAACAGGGGCTAAATCGCTGGGCAAGCGTTTGCGCGGCCGTTAAGAAGGCGCCATGCTGCGCATCGCTTCCTACAACATCAACGGTATCAAGGCGCGCCTGCCGCGCCTGCTCGAATGGCTCGACGAGACCCGGCCTGCGATCGCCTGCCTGCAGGAGATCAAGACGCAGGACGAAGGCTTCCCCGCAGCCGAGTTCGAGAAATTGGGCTATGGCGCGATCTGGCACGGGCAGAAGGGCTTCAACGGGGTCGCGATTCTGGCGCGCGACGCGCAGCCGGTCGAGGTGCGGCGCGGCCTGGAGGGCGAGATCGAGGACGAGCATTCGCGCTATCTCGAGGCCGATGTCCACGGGCTGCGCGTAGCATCCATCTACCTGCCCAACGGCAATCCTCAGCCGGGGCCGAAGTTCGATTACAAGCTGCGCTGGATGGAGCGCCTGCGCAAGCGCGCGGCCGAGATCATGGCCGAAGAGGTCCCTGCGGTGCTGGCGGGCGACTACAACGTCATCCCGCGCGACAACGATACCTTTTCGGTGCGCGCGATGGCGTCCGATGCGCTGATGCAGCCCGAAAGCCGCGCTGCCTATCGCCGGATCCTCGCAGATGGCTGGACCGACGCGATCGGCACACTGCGTCCTGCGGGCGGGGTGTGGACCTATTGGGACTATCAGGCCGGTGCCTGGCAGCGCGACCACGGCTTCCGCATCGATCACCTGCTCTTGAGCCCGCAGGCTGCCGACCGGTTGAAAGCCATCGGCGTCGACAAGGATCACCGTGGCCGGGAAAAGGCCAGCGACCACGCACCGACCTGGGTCGAGCTGGCTGCGTCCTGATCCATCCCGACCACTGCGCCAATCCCGTCATTCCCACGAACGCGGGAATCCCGCTTCTCTCGACCGCCGCGCAGTAGCGGGACCCCCGCGTTCGCGGGGGTGACGATGGAAGTGTCGTTTAAATTCGGTCTGCCCGCGCGACCGATTCGGATGCCCGCAGCGCCATGATGATCTGCATCAGATGCCCGACATCGTGCACCTCCAGATCGGATTCATAGGTGTGGAAAGGCTGGTCGCGGTTGGTCAGCTTCAGGTTGACGATGTTCGCCTTGTGGTGGCTGAAGATGCCCGCCATGTCGGCAAGCGTTCCGGGGCGGTTGTAGAGAATCGCACGGATGCGCGCGGTCGCGCCTTCCGAATCACTTTCCCATGACAGGTCGATCCAGTCGGCATCGACCCCGCTGACCAGATTGAGGCAATCGATGGTGTGCACCTCGATATGTTCGCCCTGGCGGCGCAGCCCGACGATGCGGTCGCCCGGCACCGGGTGGCAGCATTCGGCAAGCTGGAACGCGACCCCGGGGGTGAGTCCACGGATCGAGATCGCGCGATCCTGTCGCGGAAACTCGCGCTGCGCCACAAGATCGCTGCTGCTGCCGGGGACGAGCGCATCCATCAGATCGTGGTCGGTGATCTGGTTGGTGCCGATCGCGACCATCAGATCGGTCTCGTCCTCCATCTCGAGCCGTTCGAGCGCCTGTTTGAGCGCCTTCTTGCCGATCTTGACCGGCAGGCGTCCGGCGATCTCGTCGAAGATCACCCGGCCCATCGCGGCGGTTTCCTCGCGCTCCTTGTCGCGCACATAGCGGCGGATCGCGGCGCGCGCCTTGCCGGTGGTGACAAAGCCCAGCCAGCTGGTCTGCGGCTCCTGGCCTTCGGATTTCAGGATTTCGACGATGTCGCCATTGGCGAGCGGGGTGCGCAGCGGCACGTTGCGTCCGTTCACCAGCACGCCCACCGCCTGGTTGCCCAGGTTGGTGTGGACCGCATAGGCAAAATCGACCGCAGTCGCGCCCTTGGGCAGCTGATGCAGCGCGCCCTTGGGGGTGAACGCGAAGATGCGGTCCTGATACATCGCCATGCGGGTGTGCTCGAGCAGCTCGTCGGCATCCTGCGCGGTGTCGAGAATCTCGATCAGGTCGCGGATCCACCCGGCCTGGCCATCGGGGCGCGACCCGCCCTGCTTGTAGGCCCAGTGCGCCGCCAGCCCGAATTCGCTTTGCCGGTGCATGTCATGGGTGCGAATCTGGATTTCCACCCGCATCGAGCGGCCATGGATGATCGCGGTGTGCAGCGAGCGATAGCCGTTGCGCTTGGGGGTCGAGATATAATCCTTGAACCGCCCGGGGATCATCTTCCACTTGCGGTGGATATGGCCGAGCGCGGCGTAACAATCATCGACGCTGTCGACGAGAACCCTGAACGCGATGATGTCGGTCATCTGCTCGAACGACACATGCCGCTCGGCCATCTTGCGCCAGATCGAATAGGGATGCTTTTCGCGCCCGCTGACATCCGCCGTCAGGCCATGCGCAGCAAGCTCGGTGACAAGCGATTGTGCGATGGTCTCGACCTGGTTTTCGCCGCTGGCCTTGATCTGGTCGAGCCGCCCGACAATGGTGTCATAGGCTTCGGGCTCGAGCTCGCGGAACGCCAGCATCTGCATCTCGCGCATGTATTCGTACATGCCCACGCGCTCGGCCAGCGGCGCGAAGATATCCATCGTCTCGCGCGCGATCCGCTTGCGCTTGTCGACGCTGGAGATGAAATGCAGCGTGCGCATGTTGTGCAGCCGGTCGGCCAGCTTGACCAGCAGCACCCGCAGGTCGTTCGACATCGCGAGCAGGAACTTGCGCAGGTTCTCCGCGGCGCGCTCGTTCTCGGTCTGCGCCTCGATCTTCGACAGCTTGGTGACGCCGTCCACCATCTCGGCCACCTTGGGACCGAACATGCGCTCGATCTCCTCGATCGTCGTCAGCGTATCCTCGACGGTATCGTGCAGCAACGCGGTGATGATCGTCTCGACGTCCATCTTGAGGTCGGTCATAAGACCAGCAACTTCAATGGGATGGCTGAAATAGGGGTCGCCGCTGGCGCGTTTTTGGCTGCCGTGTTTCTGCACCGAAAACACATAGGCGCGGTTGATCAGGGCCTCATCGGCATCGGGGTCGTATTCCTTGACCCGCTCGACCAGTTGATATTGTCTCAGCACCCACTGAATGTCGGTGCTTTGCCTTCAAATGCAACAGAAAAACGCGCCCGCACGGGCTTTGGCCAAAGTCGCTCCGGGGGCGGGAGGGCATAGGCCGAAAACCGGTGCAGGCGCGCGAGGTTTGCCGCTCGGCAGCGTCCATCCAGTGGGAGGTGCATGGCGCGAGCCGAGCAGGCGGAGTGGGTCGGGGAGCGGGCGGGGGAAACCTGGGCGGAAAGCTCAGCCCTTGGCGTTGCAGGCGGTCAGGTCCTCGCCCGCCATCGGCTCGCTGCGGGTTGAAAACGACGTGACTTCGCCCATCTTGCGTGACAGGCGGGTGCAGGCATTGATCGGCCGCGACGTGGCCTTCGAGCCGCTGCACACCGTGCCCTCGCACTGCCAGACCACGCCCTGGATGATCTTGGTGGTCTTTTCGACCGGTGCGGCAAGTTCCGCGCTGAAATAGCTGGCGCTGGAGTTGGAGCTCGGGCCTGGGGTCTGGGCGCTGGCGGTGCTGGCCTGCAGCATGACCAGGCTGGAGAGCGTGGCAGCTGCAACGAAGGCGATCTGGGTAAGGGTGTTGGCAAAGCGGGTCATGACGGTGTCCTTTCGCGGGTTATAACTTAGAGGATTGGGGTAGGTGTAAATTAGGTTGCGAATCACTACCTACATAATTAGGTTTCGAGTTGCAACTAGAAACTGAATTTTCATTGGCTTTGCTGCGATTTTGGATAAAGATGGCAGCCTGCAACCGGATATGATGACCATGAACCCACCCTCTGCCGCCAAATTGCGCGAACCGCTCGCCGAGATCGCTGCCTGCTGCAGCCTGCCGCAGGCGCTGGAGACGATGGGCGAGCGCTGGTCGTTCATGATCCTGCGCGCCTCGTTCAACGGGCTGCACCATTTCGAGGAGTTTCTCGAAGAGCTGGGAATCGCGCGCAACATCCTCTCCAACCGGCTGACTCGGCTGGTCGAAAGCGGCATCCTCAAGCGCGCGCCCTGCGTCGATGACCGCCGCAAGATCGAATATCGCCTGACCGACAAGGGGCTGGACCTGCTGCCGACGATGATCGCGCTGCGTCAGTGGGGCGAGAAGTGGGAAAGCGGCGTGCCGTCAAACCCGGTGCTGGTCGACGAGCGCGACCGCCGCGCGATCCAGCCAATCTCGATCCTCGCGCACGATGGCCGGGTGCTGACCCATCACGATCTGTGCTGGATCGATATCGGTGATCTCAACACCGGCGCGGTCGATGACGATCACGAAGGCGTGGTCAAGCGCATCGCCACGATTTGAGGGTTGGCGCCTTTCCCCTACCGCTTGCGGGGAAAAGCCCCAAAAGCCCGACCCATCTCCGCTCAGCCTGAGCCTGTCGAAGGCCCCGCTATATGGCCTGCGTGGGTGCGGGGCCTTCGACAAGCTCAGGCTGAGCGGGAGTGTGTGCGGACTGAATGTTCCTCCCGCTAGCGGCAGGGGAGAGCGCGCGGCTCAGCCCCCGTCCGCCGACAGCCTGACCGCGCGTTCGCGCAATCTTTCGACTGCTGCTGCATGAATATCCGGCGCGCAGCACAATACGCCGAACGCATTCGCGCGGGGTTTGTTGTAGCGCAGTTCGCCGCCCAGCGCGTCGGTGACGCGGGCGCCGGCTTCCTCGGCGATGATCGCGGCGGCGCCGATGTCCCATTCATAGCCCCAGCGCAGCGTGGCGAGCAGATCGGCGCGATCATCGGCGATCATCGCCATGCGCAGCGCGATGCTGTTGGGCTTTTCGACGACGGTGAGATCGATGTCCGCCTTGGGCAGCGCATCGGTCGGCACCCGCGATCCGGGGAAGCTGGTGCGCCTGCTCGACTTCAGCCTTTTGCCGTTGAGGAACGCGCCGCGACCGCGCGCCGCGATCCAGTATTCGTTGCGGGCAGGGGCGGCGAGCACGCCCATCACAACGCGGCCATCCTCGACCAAAGCCACCGAAATCGCCCAGCCGGTTCGCCCGCGGACGAAATCGCGGGTGCCGTCGATCGGATCGACCAGCCAGATGCGCTCGCAGTCCAGCCTCCCTGCGTCATCGGCGGTCTCTTCGGACAGCCAGCCTGCATCGGGGACCAGTGCGCCCAGCCGGTCGCGCAGGAAATTGTCGACAGCAAGATCGGTCTCGCTCACCGGATCGCCCGGCATCTTGTCCCAGACCTGCAGGTCGCCGCCGGCGCGCGCAAACGCGGTCACGGCAATGGTACTCGCCTCTTCGACGATATGCCGGATCGTATCGGGAGAGACCTTGGTGCGCGACGCCATACCAGCGCCTTAGCGCGCTGCGTTGCGCTGCAACAGTCCCTTAACGCTCACGCGTGGCGCTGAACGCAATGTCGGGGTTCTTTTCCTGTTGATAGCCGATGTCCCACGCCGACCGTGCCATGAACACCGGGTTGCCATCGCGATCCTTGGCGAGGTTGTTCATCGAGATGCGCTTGAAGGCCTCGAGTGCGTCGGATGGCCCGGTGATCCAGCGCGCGGTATCGAACGGCGACATCTCGAGCACCGCCTCGACCTTGTATTCGGCTTCCAGACGGCTGATCAGCACCTCGAGCTGGAGCTGGCCGACCACGCCGACGATCCACTGGCTGCCGATTTCGGGGTAGAACACCTGGATCACGCCCTCTTCGGACAGATCGTCCAAAGCCTTGCGCAGCTGCTTGGTCTTGGTCGGGTCCTTCAGCTGGACGCGGCGCAGGATTTCGGGCGCAAAGTTGGGCAGGCCGGTGAAGCGCACGTCGTTCTTCTCGGAGAGCGTATCGCCCACCCGCAACGTGCCGTGGTTGGGGATACCGATGATGTCGCCGGGCAGCGCCTCGTCGGCGAGCTCGCGGTCCTGCGCGAAGAACAGGATCGGCGAGTGCACCGCGATCGGCTTGCCGTGGCCCGACGGCACCAATTTCATGCCGCGCTTGAACGTGCCCGACACCAGCCGCATGAACGCGATGCGGTCGCGGTGCTGCGGGTCCATATTGGCCTGCACCTTGAAGATGAAACCGGTGACGTCCTTGCGGGTCGGATCGACGGCCTCGGGCTGCGCAGGCTGCGCGCGCGGCGGCGGGGCGTGGTCGGCGATCGCGTTGATCAGCTCGTCGATGCCGAACTGCTTGAGCGCCGAGCCGAAATAGACCGGGGTCAGGTCACCATGGCGATAGGCTTCCAGATCGAAGCTGGCATAGCCGCCCTGCGCGAGCTCAGCCTCGCCGACCAGCCGTTCGAGCGCCTGATCGGTGAGCTTGTCGGCCAATGTGGGATCATCGAGCCCCGAGACCTGTGTGAACGAGCCGTCGAACTCACGGCTTGGCCCGGTGGGCTGCATCAGGCGGTTGCGCGCGAGATCGTACACGCCTTCGAACTGCCCGCCCATGCCGACCGGCCAGCTCATCGGGCAGACATCGAGCGCGAGCGCATCGGCGACCTCGTCGAGCAGCTCAAACGGGTCGCGGCCTTCGCGGTCGACCTTGTTGACGAAGGTGATGATCGGCACGCTGCGCAACCGGCAGACCTCGAACAGTTTGCGCGTCTGCGGCTCGATGCCCTTGGCAGCATCAATCACCATGATCGCGGAGTCGACCGCAGTCAGCGTGCGATACGTGTCTTCGGAAAAGTCTTCATGGCCCGGGGTGTCGAGCAGGTTGAAGGTGATGCCCTTGCGCTCGAATGTCATCACCGAGGATGTGACCGAGATGCCGCGCTGCTGCTCGATCTTCATCCAGTCCGACCGTGCGCGCCGCGCCGCGCCGCGTGCCTTGACCTCGCCCGCCAGATGGATCGCGCCGCCGGTGAGCAGCAGCTTTTCGGTCAGCGTGGTCTTGCCCGCATCGGGATGCGAGATGATGGCGAAGGTGCGACGGTTGAGGGCGGTCATAATTTCAATTCAATTCTCTGTCTGCTTTCCGGCGAAAGCCGGAATCCAGGGCGATAACAGCGCGATCTGACTCCTGGGCTCCGGCTTTCGCCGGAGAACAGGCAGGATTTTGGCTAACCCCGCAATTCCGCCCCCAGCTTCGTCGCTGCCTTGACGATGACGTCGGCGATCGCCTTCAGCTCTTCATCGGCAAAGCTCTTGTCTACCGGCTGCAGCGTCACCTCGATCGCGAGCGAAAGCTTGCCTTCGGGCACGCCCTGGCCTGCAAAGCTGTCGAACACGCGCGCATCGGTGATCAGCTTCTTGTCCGCACCCTTGACCGCGCGGACGAGATCGCCTGCGGGCAAGGCCGCATCGACAAGGAAAGCGAAGTCTCGCGTTACCGCCTGCAGGGCGGGGGGCGCATAGGCCTCGCGCATCGCAGAGCCGCGAGGTTTCAGCGGGATGCCATCGAGGAACAGCTCGGCGACCATTACGGCTCCGTGGACCGGCTTGAAGCCGAACGCCTTGGCGGTGCTCGGGTGCAGCGTGCCGTAGGCTGCGAGCACGTTCTTGGGACCAAGCCGCAATGTTGCTGCCTGGCCAGGGTGATAATGATCGCCCGGACCTGCGCTGTCGGGGGCAAAGTCCATCAGCTTGGCCGATGGCGCGCCTGCAGCCTCGAGCAGCGCCAGCACTTCGGCCTTCACGTCATGCGCGGTGAACACCTGCGCCTTGCCCGAGCGCCAGTCGCGGCTCACCTTGTCGCCCGCGAGCACGATGCCGAGCGTCGCGCGCTCGAGGCTGGTGCCGTCCTCGGCCTTGAAATAGCGCCGGCCGATCTCGAACAGCCGGACAGAACCCGCGCCGCGATCGAGGTTGCGCTTGGTGGCCGAGAGCAATCCGGGCAGCAGCGAGGGCCGCATCACTTTCAGGTCTTCGCTGATCGGGTTGGCGAGCGTCCAGTCGCCGCCGCCGAAGGGGGCTGCTTCCTTGTCCGAAATGAACGACCAGTTGACCGCCTCGTTGAGACCGCGCGCCGCCGCCAGACGCCGCACGCGCCGCTCCTGCAGCTGCGCCGGGCTGGCGGTGGGCTTGGCGACACCGGGCAGGCGCGGCAGCGGGGTCGAAGGGATCGCATCGATCCCGGTGATCCGCACCACTTCCTCGACGATATCGGCTTTGCCCGCCACATCGCGCCGCCAGCTCGGGACGGTGATGGTCCACGGGGTTGCTGCGCTGTCGATGGCGAAACCGAGGCGCTCGAGGATCGCCTTCTGCTCGTCAGCGGGAACGTCGATGCCGCCGAGCGCGGCGCAATAGGACGGGTCGTACGACACCGTCCTCGCCTCAACGGGCGGCGACCCGGCGCGCGTGACCTCGCTCGGCGTGCCGCCGCACAGGCTGATGACATAGGCCGTCGCGATCGCCAGGCCGTCGTCGAGGAACGCTGGGTCCACCCCGCGCTCGAAGCGCTGGCGCGCGTCCGAGGTCAGCATCAGCATCTGGCCGGTGCGCGCGATGTGCTCGGGGTCGAAATAGGCGCACTCGATCAGCACGTCGGTGGTGGTCTCAGCCACGCCCGAATGCTCGCCGCCCATGATCCCGCCGATGTCGTGCACTTGGGCGTCGTCGGCGATCACGGTCATCGAGCTGTCGAGCGTGTAGGTCTTGCCGTTGAGCGCCAACACCTCTTCGCCGTCCTTCGCCTTGCGCGCGACAAGGCCACCCGAAAGCGTCGCCATGTCGTAGACGTGCAGCGGGCGGCCCAGATCGATCATCACATAGTTGGTGATATCGACCAAAGCCGAGATCGGCTTCTGCCCCACGGCCTTCAGCCGCGCCTGCATCCAGTCGGGCGCCGCGCCGTTGGTAACGCCGGTGACGGTGCAGCCGTAGAACGCCGGGCAGCCTTCGGAATCGTCGGTGCGCACATCGGGGCCAGGCAAAAGCCCTCCACCCTTTAGGGGGGAGGGTTGGGAGGGGGGGATGGAAGACAGTGCGAGGTCAGGCGCG
>NZ_JBKBOG010000005.1:0-130693 GCF_046294995.1 Blastomonas sp. | reverse complement strand
CTGGCGCCGTCGGTTGCCGCGGGCGGGCCCTGCGGGGCCCACGACCCAGCCCCCCCCGCGGTGGGGGGGGGTGTGGGGGGGGGGCCCCCTGGAAGACAGTGCGAGGTCAGGCGCGTCCCCCTCTCCCCGACCCTCTCCCCCATGGGGGAGAGGGAGAAGAGTCCCTATCCCCGAGGCCGCAAGATCGCGCGCGATTCCGCGAACGCCCATGCAGTCCTGCTTGTTGGGGGTGACCGAGACGTCGATGACCGGATCGTCGAGCCCTGCATAATCGGCAAAGCTGGTGCCGACCGGCGCGTCATCGGGCAATTCGATGATGCCGTCGTGATCCTCGCCCATCTCGAGCTCGCGATACGAACACATCATTCCGAAGCTCTCGACATCGCGGATCTTGGCGGGCTTCAATGTGAAGGCGGGGCCGGGGACATAGGTCCCGGGAGGGCCGAACACCCCGACGAGGCCCAGACGCGCATTGGGCGCGCCGCAGACGACCTGCCAGGGCGTGCCCGAGCCATCGTCGACCTTGAGCAGCCGTAGCTTGTCCGCATTCGGGTGCGGGCCTGCCTCGATGACGCGCGCAACCTTGAACGGACGCAGCCCGTCGGCGGGGTTCTCCACGCCTTCGAGTTCCAGTCCGATTGCGGTCAGCCGGTCGGTGATTTCGGTCAGCGAAGCATCGGTTTCGAGATGCTCTTTGAGCCAGCTTAGCGTGAACTTCATGCGCCGACTCCTCCGCTCAAAGTGGGGACATCGAGCGACGAGAAGCCGTAATGCTTGAGCCAGCGCAGATCGCCGTCGAAGAACGCGCGCAGGTCGTCCATGCCGTATTTGAGCATCGCCAGCCGGTCGATGCCGCAGCCGAAGGCAAAGCCCTGCCACTCGTCGGGATCAAGCCCGCAATGTTCGATCACCTTGGGGTTGACCATGCCGCTGCCCAGGATCTCCATCCAGCCGCCGTTCGGTCCAGTCGGATCGCCGCCGATCACGCGCTTGCCCTTTTCAACCGTGAAGCCGACATCGACCTCGGCCGAGGGCTCGGTGAACGGGAAATAGCTCGGCCGCAGCCGCAGCACGATGTCGTCGCGCTCGAAGAACGCCTTCACGAAGGTCTCCAGCGTCCATTTGAGGTGCGCCATGGTGATGCCCTTGTCGATCACCAGCCCCTCCACCTGATGGAACATCGGCGTGTGGGTCGCGTCCGAATCGCTGCGATAGGTGCGGCCCGGCGCGATGATGCGGATCGGCGGCTTCTGCGCCATCATCGTGCGGATCTGCACCGGCGATGTGTGGGTGCGCAGCAGCATCTCCTCGCCCGCTCCATTGCGATCGGGGAAGTAGAAGGTGTCGTGCATCGCCCGCGCCGGGTGAGTCTCGGGCATGTTGAGCGCGGTGAAGTTGTACCAGCCCGATTCGATCTCGGGCCCGGTGGCGACGGCGAAGCCCAGGTCAGCGAAGATTTCGGCGAGTTCGTCCATCACTTGCGAAACCGGGTGCACCGATCCTTGCGGGCTGGCAGGCGCGGGCAGCGTCAGGTCGATCGCTTCAGCAGCGAGCCGCGCGTTCAAGACTTCGCTCTCCAGCGCGTCCTTGCGCGCGGTAATCGCAGCGGTCACCGCCTCGCGCGCGCCATTGATCCGCGGGCCTTGCGCCTGCCGCTCCTCGGCGCTCATCTGGCCAAGCGTCTTGAGCAGCCCCGAGATCGCGCCCTGCTTGCCCAAAGCGGCAATCCGGATCTCTTCCAGACCCGCCAGATCGGCGCTGGCGATCTGCCCCAGATAGTCCTGCTGTAACTGCTCAACGTCGGCCACGGTCCGATTTTCCCATTTGTGAAATTCCGTGCGCGAGCCGTAGTCACGGCGCCGTTCACAAATCAACCCCTGCCGGTGTTTCGCATGGTTTTCATTATGGCGCGTGCGGTGCTATCATCGCCTCAGGACCGGGCAAAGAACCGGCCGAAACGGGGACGACCGCCGATGAACCTGATGCTGCTGTTCGCGTCGCTGGCTGCCATTCTTGCGGTCGCGGGACTGGTCTGGCTGCTGCAGCTGGGCGAGAACCGGATCGGCGACGCCGAGGATGCCGCGCGGATCGCCGAAGAGCAGGTCGCAGGCTTCGAGGCCGGGCCGGTGCTGATGTCGAGCGATGGCGAAGCGGCGCTGGTGGAAGGGTCGGACGGGCGCGTGGTCATTCTGAAGCGCCACGGTGCGCACTGCGCCGGAAGGGTGCTGCACAAGCCGTTGCGCGCGCACCGGTGCAACGCGGGGTGGAAGGTCGAGACCGGTGACCCGCGCTTCGGACATGTTTCATTCGCGCTGTCGAAACAGGATGCAGACAAGCTGCTGACAATGATGTAAGCAGGCGCTCATGCCCGATCTGCCTAACCCGACCGAGCTTGCGATTCCGGCATTCGTGCTGTTGATGCTGGTCGAGATATGGTGGGTGCGGCGGCGCGACCGCAGAGCCTATGAGCCGCGCGACACGCTGACATCGCTGGCGCTGGGCCTCGGCAGCACGGTCGCGGGCGCGCTGACCGGCGGGCTTGCGCTGCTGATCGCGTTCCAGGTCTATGAACACCGCATCTTCGATATCGGCTGGGTCTGGTGGGCCTGGCCCATCGCCTTCCTCTTCGACGATTTCGCCTATTACTGGTCGCACCGGCTGGGCCACCGCGTCCGCTGGATGTGGGCGGCGCATGTTATCCACCATTCCAGCCAGCATTATAACCTCTCTACCGCGCTGCGGCAGACCTGGACCGGCTTTTTCACCCCAGGGCTGCTGATCGGCTTGCCGATGTTCTGGCTGGGTTTCCACCCGCTGATGGTGGCGTTCTGCGGTGGGCTCAACCTGATCTACCAGTTCTGGATCCACACCGAGGCGGTGAAAAGGCTGCCGCGCTGGTTCGAGGCGGTGATGAACTCGCCCTCGCACCACCGCGTCCACCACGCGATCAACCCGGGCTATCTCGATTCGAATTATGCCGGTGTGTTCATCGTCTGGGACAAGATGTTCGGCACCTTCGTTCCCGAGCGCGACGATGTCCGCATCCAGTATGGCATCGTCAAGCAGCTCGGCAGCTTCAACCTGCTGTGGGCTGCGTTTCACGAGTGGGTCGGCATCGCCCGCGACATGTGGAGCGCGCCGGGCTTGCGCAACAAGCTGGGCTATCTGCTCCGTCCGCCCGGCTGGAGCCACGATGGCAGCCGCGAGACCAGCGATTCGATCAAGGCGGCCTGGGCCGCGCGCCAGCCGGTGCGCCCGGCAGCGCAGCCTTATCCCGACGGGAGCCTGACGCCTGCTGAATGAATGCGCCGAATGAGTTGAATCAACAGGGCCATCACAAACGAGCCCATGAGGAGAGAGCATGAACGAATACGATATCATCGTCATCGGTGGCGGGTCTGCCGGGTGCGCGGTCGCCGGACGGCTGAGCGAGGACGCCAGCCTGTCGGTCTGCCTGATCGAGGCAGGCGGGCGTAACAACGGGGTGCGGGTCAAGACCCCGGGGTTCATGCCGTTCCTGCCCGCCAACACCAACTGGAAGTTCGACACCGTTCCCCAGCCGGGCCTCAACGGCCGCACCGGCTATCAGCCGCGCGGGCGCGGGCTGGGTGGATCTTCGGCGATCAACGCGATGGTCTATATCCGCGGCAACAAATGGGATTACGACAACTGGGAAACTCTGGGCGCGACCGGCTGGTCCTATGACGACGTGCTGCCCTGGTTCCGCCGCTCCGAAGGCAATGACCGCGCAGGCTCGTCGAAGGAGTTCGACGCGCACCACGGCGCCGATGGGCCGCTGTCGGTGGTCGATCAGAAATGGGCCAACCCCGGAAGCCACGCTTTTGTCGAGGCGGCGCGCAGGCTGCAGCTGCCGGTCAACAATGATTTCAACGGCGCCAAACAGGACGGCTTCGGCATCTACCAGACCACGCAGAAGAACGGCGAGCGCTGGAGCGCGGCGCGCGCGTATCTGGAGCCTGCTGCGGGCCGCAAGAACCTCGACATCCGCACCCACGCCCTGGTGCGCCGGATCATCGTCGAGAACGGTCGCGCGCGCGGGGTCGAGTTCGAACGCGCAGGCAAGGTGGTGCAGGTGTTCGCACGCTTTGCCGTTGTCCTTTCGGCGGGCGCGTTCGGATCGCCGCAGATCCTCCAGCTTTCAGGCATCGGTCCGGGCGGCATGCTCAAGGAAAACGGCGTTCCGGTGATCGTCGACCGTGCCGAAGTGGGCGCGAACCTGCAGGACCATATCGATTACGTCTCGGGCTTTGCCACCAAGTCCAACCACAGCTTCGGCAGTTCGCTTGCCGGCACCATGCGCATGGCGCGCGCGGTGCTGCAGCACCGCCGCACCCGCACCGGCATCCTCACCACCTGCTGGGCAGAAGCCGGCGGCTTCTGGAAAGTGATGCCCGATGCGCCAGCGCCCGATGTCCAGTTCCATTTCGTGCCTGCGGTGCTCGAGGACCATGGCCGCGAGAACGTCAAGGGCCACGGCTTTTCGTGCCACGCCTGCGTGCTGCGGCCGGAAAGCAAGGGCACGGTGACGCTGAACAGCGCCGACCCCAAGGCCCCTCCGCGGATCGACCCGAACTTCCTCGCCGACGAGCGCGACATGGCGGTGCTGCGCGCCGGGGTGCGCTTCATGCACCGCATCTTCGAGACCGCGCCGATGTCGGATTACGAACCGGTCGATCGCCACCCGGTCGACCTGCGCGACGACGACGCGCTCGACGCGCTGATCCGCAACCGCGCCGACACCGTCTACCACCCGGTCGGCACATGCCGCATGGGATCGGACGAGGGCAGCGTGGTCGATCCCAGGCTCAAGCTGCGCGGGGTCGAAGGGCTGTATGTCGCCGATGCCAGCGTGATGCCCAAGATCGTCAGCGGCAACACCAACGCGCCGAGCATCATGATCGGCGAACGCTGCGCCGCGTTTGTGGCGGAAGACATGCGGGTGGGCGTGATGGCGGCGGCTTGAATTAAATCCTCCCCGAGCTTGTCTCGGGGAGGGGGACCATCCGAAGGATGGTGGAGGGGAAGCGGGATAGTGCGTGGATTGCGGGTAGTATGGCATCGCTACCCCTCCACCACCCGCTGCGCGGGCGGTCCCCCTCCCCCAGCAAGCTGGGGGAGGATTTTTAACAGCACTCCGCCCTTCCACCCTGGGGCACCCTCGGCTAACTGAAGCCGGATGAGCCAGCCCCCCTCCGACAGCGCCCCCACGCCGATGATGGCGCAATATCTTGCGCTCAAGGCGGAGGCGCCCGATTGCCTGTTGTTCTACCGGATGGGCGATTTCTTCGAATTGTTCTTCGATGATGCCAAGGCCGCCGCTGCCACGCTTGATATCGCGCTGACCTCGCGCGGCGCGCATGGCGGCGATCCGATCCCGATGTGCGGGGTGCCGGTGCACAGCGCGGAGGGCTATCTTGCAAAGCTGATCAAGGCGGGACACCGCGTCGCCATCGCCGAGCAGACCGAGAGCCCGGCACAGGCCAAGGCGCGCGCCGGGTCGAAGGCTCTGGTCGCACGCGCGATCGTCCGCTTCGTCACCGCAGGCACGCTAACCGAGGAATCGTTGCTTGATTCGCGCACCGAAAACCGGCTGGTCGCGCTCGCCAGCGCCGAGGGCGGCTATGGCCTGGCGATGTGCGACATCTCGACCGGCAGGTTCGAGCTGATGCAGGCGAGCGAGGCCGATCTCTCCGCCGAGATCGCGCGGCTCTCTGCCAGCGAGCTCATCCAGTCGGACCGCGCCGACCCCTTCACCGACGATGCCATATTGCGGCCTGCGGGCGCGTTCAGCAGCATCGAAGGCGAGAAGCGGCTCAAGGCGCATTTCGGCGTGGCGACGCTCGACGGCTTCGGCAATTTCAGCCGCGCCGAGCTCGCAGCAGCCGGCGGATTGATGGCCTATCTCGAGCATGTCTCGCGGGGCAATATGCCTTTCCTCGCCCCGCCGCGCCGGCACGAGGTCGCTTCGCATATGGCGGTCGATGCGGCGACGCGCGAAAGTCTGGAAATCCTCACCAGCCAGCAGGGCGGCCGTGCCGGATCGCTGATCCACGCGATCGATCGGACGGTGACCGGCGCAGGCGCGCGGCTGCTCGCCAGCGATCTGGGCGCGCCGCTGACCGATATCGCCGCGATCCGCGAGCGGCTGGGGCTGGTGCAGTGGTTCCATGAGGATTCGCTGCGCCGCGACAGCGTGCGCGATGCCTTGAAGGCGATCCCCGATCTGGCGCGCGCGCTGGGCAGGGTGGTCGCGGGGCGTGGGAGCCCGCGCGATCTGGGCCAGCTGCGCGATGGTCTGAGCGCGGCGCGATCTTTACGAGAGCGGCTGGCGCGCGGCGATGACCTGCCCGATCTGCTCAAGGCGCTGCTGCCCGACATGCAGGGCCATGGCGCGCTGGTCGAGCATATGCAGCGCGCACTGGTCGAAAGCCCGCCGACCGAACGCAACCAGGGGGGCTATATCGCGCGCGGATACGATGCCGCGCTCGATGCCCTGCGCGATACCTCGGGCAATGCACGCCGCGCGATCGCCGCGCTCGAGGCCGACTACAAGGCGCAGACCGGGGTGCAGGCGCTCAAGATCCGGCACAATGCGGTGCTCGGCTATTTCATCGAGGTGCCTGCGGCGCGCGCCGATGCGCTGATGAAGCCCGATAGCGGCTTTGCCCATCGCCAGACGATGGCGGGCGCGGTGCGGTTCAACTCGCCCGCGCTGCATGATGAGGCGATGCGGATCGCGCAATCGGGCGGCCATGCGCTTGCGGCCGAGGAAGCGCATTTTGAAGGGCTATGCGAAGAGGTCGTCGCCGCGCGCGATCGCATCGCCCGCACCGCCGCTGCACTCGCCCGGGTCGATGTCGCGGCAGGACACGCCGCAATGGCGGCCGAGGGCGATTATACCTGCGCGGAACTGACCGACGAGCCGTGTATCGCGATCGAGGCCGGGCGCCATCCGGTGGTTGAAGCGGCGCTGCGCAAACAGGGGCAGGCGTTCGTCGCCAATGACTGTTCGCTGTCAGAGAGCGATCGGCTGTGGCTGGTTTCGGGTCCCAACATGGGCGGCAAGTCGACTTTCCTGCGCCAGACCGCGCTGATCGTGCTGCTCGCGCAGGCCGGCGCATTCGTGCCCGCCAAGTCGGCGCGGATCGGGATCGTCGACCGATTGTTCAGCCGCGTGGGTGCATCGGACAATCTGGCGCGGGGACGCTCGACCTTCATGGTCGAGATGGTCGAGACCGCTGCGATCCTGTCCCAGGCGACCGAACGCTCGTTCGTGATCCTCGACGAGGTAGGGCGCGGCACCTCGACCTATGACGGGCTCGCGCTTGCTTGGGCGATTGCCGAGGCGGTGCACGACACCAACCGCTGCCGCTGCCTGTTTGCGACGCACTATCATGAGCTCACGCGGCTCACTGACCGGCTCGATGCGCTGTCGCTGCACCATGTCCGCGCGCGCGAATGGAAGGGCGATCTGGTGCTGCTGCACGAACTCGCCGATGGTCCGGCGGACCGAAGCTATGGGCTTGCCGTCGCCAAGCTGGCGGGCGTTCCACCGGTGGTGGTCGCCCGCGCCAAGGCGGTGCTGGCCAAGCTCGAGGCGGGGCGGCAGGCGACCGGCGGGCTGGCGGCGGGGCTCGATGATCTGCCGTTGTTCGCGGCTGCCATGGCCAAGGAGCCCGAGGCCAAGGACGCGCTGCGCGAGGCGCTGGGCAGCCTTGATGTCGACAACCTCAGCCCGCGCGACGCGCTGGAGGAACTGTACAGGCTCAAGGGACTGCTGGGCGAATAACGCCTTTGATCCGCACGTATTTTTGCCGTTCTCTCGATTTGTAAAACCGGGTATTCAACAGCGTGTTGAGGGGTATCCGGGGCAATGGCGATCTTGCACATAGGGGTGATGGCGGTGGCGCTGGGCAGCGCCGGGGTGCCTGCGCCTGCCCCTTCGCCGGGAACCGCGCTGCCGCCGGTGATCGCCTTGTGCGAGGCCGCCGCGCCTGCAACGCCTGCCACGGTGGCGCTGCCGCCCGGCCAATCGGACAAGGCCCGCGCGCTGCTGCGCGGCGGCGAGGATGGCGCAGATGCGGCGCTCGCGGTGCTGCTCGCGCCGGTCGCCAGCCCGCTGGCCGATGCCAGCACCGATCCAGCGCCAGCCGATATCCGACAGCTTGCCGAATACTGCCTGGTCGCAGGCGAGGCGATGCGCCGGGCGCGTTCCGGCAGCCAGTCGCGCGCGCAGGACTTTCTGCGCACCGCGCTGGTTCTGGCCGATCGGGCCGGAGACGCACCGCTCGCTGCACGCGCCGCGTGGGAGGCCGCGCTGGCGCAGGCCGGTGGCGCGCCGCCCAGCACGTCGGGGGTCCGGCGGCGTAGCGGCACGACGGCGCGGCCGGGCGAAGGTGAGGCTGTTGCCGGTTGCGCTGCTGCCGCCGCTCCCGCGCTGACGGCTGGGCGCAGGCTCGAAGCCGCGTTCGCCTGCGCATTGGGCCGCGCGGCTCTGGCGGGCGATGCCCGGTTGACCGCGCTTTCGGCATTGCGGCTGGGGCGGCTGCAGAATGCCCGCAAGGCCGGCGACATGGCGCATCTGTCGCAGGGGCTGGATGCTGCCAGCCGGGTGGCCGATCGGTCCGAGAGCGCCGCGCTGCAGCGGGCGCTGCTGATGCTCGCATGCGATGCGGGGCAATGTCCAACCGATTTTGTTGGTGGCGCTGTCGCGCGCTATGCCGATATGGTTGCAGCCGGGGTTGGTGATGCTGCCACCCTCGCTGCGCTCCAGGGCCGCATCGCGCTGGCGCAGGACGATGCGGGCAATGCCCGGGCGCTGCTGCGCCGGGCGGTGTTCCTGGAAAGCCAGAAGCCGCTGCCGCAGAACCTGCCGCAGTATCTGTTGCTGCTCGCCGATGCCGAGCCCGGACGGGCCAGCGCGCATGTGCTGGCCGCCTATCGCGCGCTCGAGCGGGTGCGCAGCGTGCTGATGCCGGTCGATCCGCTGACCGAAGAAAGCCGTTTCGATCTGGTGGTGCGGCCAGTGTTCGAGCGCGCGATCGGCACGACGCTGACCAATGCCGGCGATGATGCCGCGACGTTGGGGCAGGCGCAGCGCATCGCCGAAGCCTATCGCTCGGCCGAACTGCAAAACGCACTTGGCGCCGAATGCGTGCCGCTGCGCAATCCGGTAACCTCCGCAGACCTCCAGCCGGGCGAGATCCTGCTCTATCCGCTGCTGCTCGAGGACCGGGTCGAACTGCTCTATGCGACCGGCGACGACAAGGGCTTAGGCTATCGCCGGATGCCGCCCGACCGCAGCATCAACCGCGCGACCATCGCCGCGCTCGCGCAAGCGATGACGACATCGCTGAGCGGCGAGAGCGACGATTGGGAGGCGGCATCGCGCGCGCTGCATGCGGTTTTGATCGCCCCGATCGCCGATCGGCTGCGACCGGGCGGTACGCTGGTGATCGTCCCCGATGGACCCTTGCGCCAGATCAGTTTCGCCGCGCTGATGGATGCCCAAGGCACTTTCCTGATGGAGCAGGTGCAGCTCGCGGTGGTTCCTGCGCTCAGCTTCGCAGCGCCCGGCACCCGCGATTCCGATCCCTCGATCATCGCCGCCTCGCTCGAGAAGGAGATGGATCTGCCCGTCGGGCGCTTCTCGCGGCTCGAAGGGACCGCAGCCGAGGCCAGGATGGCGGCGGGGCGCGATGGCGTTCTGCTCGCCGATTTCAACCGCGCATCGCTCGCAGGCGCGCTCGCCCGGCGTCCCGCGAGCGTGCTGCATCTGGCCACCCATGCCGCGTTCAACGGCCGCACCGCGCGCTCGTTCATCGTTGCCAACAACGAGGCGATCACGCTTCCCGAACTGCGCGCGATGCTGAGCGCCAACCAGTTGCGCGGCGAAGCGCTCCAGCTGCTGGTGCTCAGCGCCTGCGAGACCGCCGTGGGCGATGACGACCAGGCGATGGGGCTGGCGGGCGCGGCGGTTGAGGCCGGTGCGGCGAGCGCGCTGGCGTCGCTGTGGGAGGTCAACGATGCAGGCACCGCAGCGCTGATGGAAGCGTTCTACACCCATTATCGCGCCGGCGTGGGCCGCGCCCGCGCGCTGCAGCTGGCGCAGATCGATCTGGCGCGCGGTGCCGATGGGCAATGGGCCGACCCCGGCATCTGGAGCGCGTTCACGATGGTGGGGAGCTGGCGATGAAGCCGATCCGTGGCGCCACGCTGGCGCTCGCGCTGGTTCTGCAATCCGGGCCGCTGGCGGCTCAGGAAGCGTTCAGCACCCCGACCGCGATCAACCCCGATACGCTGCCGGCATTGTCGACCGGTACGAGCGCTGTCACCGACGGCGCGGTCACCACGATCGATGGCGGTCTGCGCAGCGGCAGCAACCTGTTCCACAGCTTTTCTAGGTTCAACCTGGCAGAAGGCGACATCGCGCGCTGGACCGCGAGTGATGCGCTGACCATCCGCAACGTCATCAACCGCGTCACCGGCGGCGAGCGCTCGTTCATCGGCGGTACGATCGATGGAAGCGCGATACCGGGAGCCGATTTCTTCTTCATCAACCCGGCTGGCATCGTCTTTGGCGACGGCGCGTCGGTCGATGTCGGCGGCACCGCGCACTTCTCGACCGCGCACCAGCTCGGCTTTGCCGATGGCAGCGTGCTGGTCAGCGGCACCGCCTCGGGATCGACCTTCAGCATGGCGGAGCCTGCTCGGTTCGGCTTTCTCGGCAACAACCAGCCGATCCTGGTGCAGGCCACCGGAGGCCTGGGCGATGGCGTGGCGCGCGGTATCGCAGCCGGGAGGCTGACGCTCAGCGCCGGCGACATAGCGATGTTCGGCATCAGCCTGCTGGCCAGCAGCTTCGATGCGCGCGCCGTGGGGCAGGGGAAAGGGAGTGTGACGCTGAGCGCCTCCGGGCTGGAGGGATTGCGCGGCGGGGCGATCACACTCGACGACAGCCGCATCCGGATCGATTCCGATGGCCATGCCGCGCTCGCGGCAGGGCGGATCAGCCTCGATTCTTTCAGCGAGATCGGGGTGACCGCGCGTGCCGCCGATCGCCCCGCGATCGACATCTCCGCCGACGTGCTCGATCTGGTGAGCGGCGAACTGCGCGTCAGCGGCATCGATGGGCTCGACGAGCGCGGCGGCGACATCCGTATCCGCACCGGCGAGCTTTTCGTCCGCGACCGGAGTGCGATCCGCACCGAATCGATGCTCGCAGGCGGCGGCGGAACCATCATGCTGGACAGCGACTTCATCCATATCGAAGGCGGCACCGTGACCGCCACGGGCATATCCGCGCCGGGCCGGTCGGTGGGTGATATCACCGTGCGCGCCGGGCTGTTGCGGATCACCGATATCGGCTCGCTGTCGACCACGTTGTTCCAGGCGAGCGGCGATACGATGCCGACCGGGACGACGGGCAACATCGTCATCGACGCAGGCCGCATCGAGATCGACACCACCGGGCTGATTCTGGCGCAGAGCCAGTCGAGCACCGCATCGGGCCCGGGCAGCATCACCATCCGCGCCGAAACCATGGCGATCGGCGTGGGGCTGATATCCACCGGCACGGCCAGCTCGACTGCGGCGGGCCCGATCGACATCACCGTGCGCGGGCTACTCGAGTTGACCGGTTTCGGCGGCATCCAGTCGTTGAGCCAGGGGCTAGGCGATGCCGGCGCGATCACCATCCGGGCAGGCACCTTGCGGATGATCGACGACATGGGCGGGCCGAAGATATCGTCGGAAACCGAATTGCCGCGCGCGCAGGAATTCACCCGGCTGAGCGACTATACCGGATCTGCGGGCCGCATATCGATCATCACCGATGCACTCGAGATGATCGGTCGCAGCACCATATCGACCTCCAGCTCGAGCCTGGGCAATGCCGGGGACATCGGTATCGTCGCAGGCCGGATAACGATGTCGGGGGAGGCCGAAATCACGTCTGCCGCCCAAGTCCTGCTGGTTCCGCCCTCGGAAGAGGACTTCGAGGCCGATCCTGACCTGATTCCGACCTTGACGATGGTGCCGGGCCCGGGGCGCGCGGGTACCATCACGCTGGCGGTGGCCGACACGCTGACGATGGCCGGCGGCAGCATCTCGACCGCCACCCAGGGCTTCGGCGGTGCCGGCGCGGTCACCGTCGCCGCCGATCGCATCCTGCTTGGCCAGGGCAGCCGGATCAGCTCGGATGCGGGCGGCCTTGCGCCGGGCCAAGCGGGCACCGTGGTGCTGATCGCGCGCCAGATCGCGTTGGAGGGCGGCGCGGAGGTCACCACCGGCTCGGCCAATGCCACCACCGCAGGCGGCATCGGGCTGGTGGCGCAAGAGAGCATCACCATCACCGGCGCAGGCAGCCGGGTGGCGAGCACCAACACCGCTGGCGGACCCGGCGGTGCGGCGGGCAATATCCTGGTGTCCGCGCCGCGCATCACTTTGGGACCGGGCGGGGTGATCACCACCAGCTCGCTGGCGGGCGCAGCGGGGCAGATCGATCTGATGCTGCCTGATACTGGCATATTGCGGCTGGCTGGAGGGGCGGATCCGGCGGCCATCGCCACCTCGTCGGGTCCTGGCACCGGCGGGCGTATCATGATCAGCCGCCCTTATGCGCTGATCGCCGATGGCGGGCGGATCGAGGCGCTGGGGCAGCAGCGCGGCGCCAACGTGCAGCTCGCCACCGATTTCTTCATCCGATCGGCCGATAACAGCAACCTGTTGCTGGTCGATGGCGATCTGGTGGTCGACAGCCAGGTCGGCAACGTCAGCAGCGGCATCGATACCCCCGATATCAGCTTTGGCGATGCCGCAGGCGTGCTCGCGGGCCAATGCCGCGCGGCGCGCAGCAGCGGCTCGGTCAGCCGCCTTGCGATCGATGCGGTCGGTCCGCTGGCGATCGAGGGCGGCGAGGCGTCTGTCGCCGGAGGATGCCGTTGAGCCTCGCACTGGCGTTTGTGCTGCAGGCCGTGCAACCCGCAGCCCTGCCGTGCGCGCCCGCGCCGGTGGTTGCCAATGCGGGAGTCGTGACCTTTTGCGAGGTTGAGGTGCACGCCGAGCCCGACGTGATCGCCATCGCGACGGCCGACAGCGACAGCCTCGACTATGGCGGTTTCGTCGTGCGCTATCGCAAGGGGGACAGGCTCGATGGGCAATGGGTTCGCCAGCAGGCCATCGCCAACGGGCTTGTCGCGACACCGGTGCCGCTCGACCGCATCGCAGCCGCCGTCCAGCAGATCAGCCTCGCTTATGTCCGCAACGGCTATGTCAATTCGGGCGTGCTGATCGACCCTGCGACCGATGCGGCCGGCAACGGTTCAACCCTGGTGCTGCGGCTGATCGCCGGCCGGCTGGCCGAGCCTGGCGTTGCGGTCGAATGGCAGGATGGCCACCGGCGGGGGCTGAGCGAGGGCTATGTGCTGGCGCGGATGCCCTCGGTGCGCGCGCTGCCGCTCAACGGCCTTGATATCGAGCGCGATTTCCGCGGCCTTGCCGCCGATGGAGCGATCGCCACGGTCAAGGCCGATCTGCAGCCTGGCACCCGGCCCGGCGAGGCACAGCTGACGCTGCTGGTCGATCCGGCACCGCGCTTTGCGGTGCAGGCGAGCATCGCCAACAGCCGCTCGCCCGCGGTCGGTGCCTGGCGCGCCGGTGCCGGGCTGGCGGTGCGCAACGCGCTGATGCCCGGCGACCGGATCGCGGTCGATGGTGGCCTGACCGCCGGGCGGCCCGACATATTGGCGGATTATTCCGCCCCGTTCATCCACCCCGCGATGACGATCGACCTGCGCGGCGGCTACAACCGCGCGGCGGTGGTCGATGCGCCGCTGCGCAACCTCAATATCCGCGCGCGCGACTGGTTCGCCGAGGGCGGCTTCGGGCTTACCGTCTGGCAGCGGCCGCTGACGCCCGCCTCGATCGACGGCCAGCCCGAGGTAAGCGCGCAGTCAGTAATGGTGCGCGCGGGCGTCATCCACCGCGAGACCCGCACCTTCCTGCTCGGCGAGCCGTTCTCGTTCAGTCCCGGCTCGGTGCGCGGGCTTGCGGAATACACCGCGCTGCGGCTGGGTGCGGATTGGACGCGGCGCAGCGCGTCGACGGTGTGGATCGCACAAGCGCGCTTCACCCAGGGGATCGAGGGCAGCCGGTCGGACGTCATCGGCATCGTCGCGCCGTCGCCGCGTTTTCGCAGCTGGTCGGGCCAGGTCAGCCACGCCCGGCGGCTGGGCGGCAGCGGCTTCGAGCTGCGCGCCAGGCTTGCCGGACAATATGGCGAAGGCGCACTTTATGCGGGCGAGCGCTTCGTCGCGGGCGGCAGCCAGAGCGTGCGCGGCTATCGCGAGAGCCTGCTGCTCGCCGACCGGGGGGTCACAGGATCGGTCGAGGTCGCGCGGCCCTTGGTACTGGGAACCGGCGCTACAGGCCCTCTGGGGTTGCGCTGGGGCAGCTTCACGCCGTCGGTGTTCGCCGATGGCGCCATTGCCCGCAACGCGGCGCGCGCGTTCCAACCCGTGCCCGGCGAGCTCGCCAGCATCGGCGCGGCGCTCGCCTGGACCCCGTCGCCATCGCTCAGCGCGCGCGTGATCTATGGCCATGCGCTGATCAACGCCCCCGTCACCGGCAGCCGCGATATCCAGGACGATGGCCTGTCGTTTGCGATCGGATGGAACCGGCAGTTTTAGGGCTGGCGCTTGACCTTCGATGGCGGACCATTACCAGAGCCAGCCATGAAGTTCTTTTCCGACAACGCCGCTGCGGTCCATCCGCGCGTGATGGGTGCGATCATCGCGGCCAACCATCTCGATTCGCCTTATGATGGCGATGCGCTGAGCCAGATGCTCGACGACCGGTTCAGCCAGGTCTTCGGCACGCGGGTGAGCGCATTGTGGGTGGCAACGGGCACCGCAGCCAATGCACTGGCATTGTCTGCGCTGTGCCCGCCGCACAAGGGCGTGATCTGCCACAAGATGGCGCATATCGAGCAGGACGAGTGCGGCGCGCCGGGCTTCTTCATGCACGGCGCCAAACTGATCCTCGCCGAGGGCGAGGGCGCCAAGCTGACCGCCGAAGAGATCGCAAGGGTCGCAGGCAACATCCGCGACGATGTGCATCAGGTCCAGCCCGCGTGCGTTTCGATCACCAATGCCAGCGAATACGGGCTGGTCTATACCCCCAAGGAGGTCTCGGCGATCGGCGACATGTGCAAGGCGCGCGGCCTCAAGCTGCACATGGACGGCGCGCGCTTTGCCAATGCCGTGGCCAGCACCGGCGCGCATCCGGCCGACATCACCTGGCGCGCGGGCGTCGACATATTGAGCTTCGGCTGCGTCAAGAACGGCGGCATGAATGCCGAGGCGATCATCGTCTTCGAGCCGGCGCTGGCGCGCGAACTGCCATACTTGCGCAAACGCGCCGGGCAGCTGCAATCCAAGGGCCGGTTCCTTGCCGCGCAGTTGCTGGCGATGCTCGAGGATGACCTGTGGCTGACCAACGGCGCTGCCGCCAATGCCGGCGCGCAGGCGATCGCGCAGGCGGCGGGCGAGCGGCTGCTTTATCCGGTCGAGGCGAACGAGGTGTTCGTGCGGCTGACCGCTGCCGAAGCCGAATCGCTGCGCGCGCAGGGTTTCGAGTTCTACGACTGGGGCGAGATGACCGCAGAGGGCGGCGAGGCGCGCTTCGTCACCGCCTGGGACCAGGATGCCGATGCCGTCGCGCCGCTGGCCGCTGTGATCGCCGCGCTGTAATGGCGACCGCAGCCGCCACGCCAGAGACGCACGACGAACCCTCGGTGCTCTCGGCGCGCGTGCTGGTGCCGTTCCTGGTGGTCTCGCTGATCTGGGGCTCGACCTGGCTGGTGATCAAGGACCAGGTGTCTTCCGTTCCGCCGACCTGGTCGGTCACCTACCGCTTCGCCGTCGCGGCGATCGGCATGTTCGCGCTGGCGTGGTGGCGCGGGGCACCGCTCAAGCTGGGCCGCCAGGGCCAGCTGATCGCGCTGGCGCTGGGGGTGTTCCAGTTCTCCGCCAACTTCAACTTCGTCTACCGGTCTGAGATGTACATCACTTCGGGGCTGCTGGCGGTGCTGTTCGCGATGCTGATGGTGCCCAACGCGATCCTGTCGCGGGTGTTCCTGGGCCAACGGATCGCGGGCGGCTTCATCCTGGGCACGGCGGTGGCGCTGGCGGGCATAGCCTTGCTGTTCGTGCAGGAATATCGCGCCATGCCTGCAGACCTTGGCGACGTGATGACCGGGCTTGGCCTTGCCTTGTGCGCCATCCTCTCGGCTTCGATCGCCAATGTGATGCAGTCGGCCCAGCGGGTGCGCAGCATGCCGATCCTGTCCTTGCTCGCCTGGGCGATGCTGTGGGGCGCGCTGGGCAATGCGGCGCTGGCCTGGGCGCTTTATGGCGCACCGGTGATCGAGATGCGGCCTGCGTATCTGGGTGGCATCGTCTATCTGGGGCTGCTCGGCTCGGTGGTCACCTTCCCGATGTATTTCGCGCTGATCCGCAACATCGGCGCGGCGCGCGCGGCCTATACCAGCGTGCTGGTCCCGGTGGTGGCGATGGCGCTGTCCACCGCCTTCGAAGGCTATCGCTGGAGCCTGCTCGCCGCAGGCGGCGCGGCGCTGGGGATGATCGGCCTCGTCATCGCGATGCGATCACGCGCACCCAGAACGCCGAGGCTGACGGGGTGAGGCTGCTCAAGGGCAGACGCCCATCTCCCCCAGCGTACTGAACCGATCCTTAGCGCTTCGCGCGAAGCCTGCGCTGCAGCGCTGCGGCGCGGTTCAGTTGGATATACCATGCTGCGGGAAGTTGGGGGGAGTTTTCATGGAAACCGCCACCATCTCTTCTAAGTCATTGAAAAGATGGTGGGCGCGGCAGGGATTGAACCTGCGACCCCACCCGTGTGAAGGGTGTGCTCTACCACTGAGCTACGCGCCCGCTTTTTTGGCTCTGCCGGTTGCGGCGGCCTCGTGCGGAGCGCCCCATTGCCAGAAGCTTTGCGGCTTGGCAAGGGGTGGGCTCGGTCAGGAAATCGCGCGGAGCGGCGTGACATTGGCCGGCTCGGCGCCCGCCGCCTGCTTCATGCCCAACCCGTCGAACAGCGTGTTGATCACGATCCGCAGATTGTCCGGCGTCGCGGTCCGCATCATGTCCATCATCACGAACGGGTTGCAGAAGGGCTGGACCATCAGGTTGGTGATCGCGACCACACGGTCGAGGTCATAGCCCGCGAAATAGCCCTCGCTCATCGCCTCGCCCAGCACCACCGCCATGTAGTGGTCGGCAAGGTCGACATAGCCGCGGATGACCTCCCAATGCTCCTCGCCCAGATCCATGTTCGCACGGAAGAGATTGGGATCGGCTTCGAACCGCGCGCGCTTGACCGCGACGCGGCGCGCGAAGAACTGAAACAGTTTCTCGCGCGGGGGCAAATCGGAGGCGACGACCTCTTCCATGATCTGGTCGAGTTCCTCGAACCAGCGCCCGGCAATGGCCTCGAAGAAAGCCTCCTTCGAGGCGAAATAGCGATAGAAGTTCGATTGCGACATTCCGCAGGCCGCAGCGACCTCGCTCAGCGAGAGGTTTATCGCGCCGCGCGCCTTCACCATCTCTTCGGCGGCATCCATCAACTGGGTGCGGATGGCGTCGTGATCATTGAGAGGGCGAGACATGATATCAGCCTGACTGACTTATGGGGATAAGGCGGTTATACGATAAAATTCCCATATTATCAAATGTTGCTTCAGGTGATGGCGGCGCGCTGCCAATCGGGCAGATCGAGCGTGGCCAGATCCTCGATGCGGCGATGCTCGACCGATACCGCCAGCGCCTCGTAAGCCACCTTCTGCCGCTTCGGGTCGGCCTGCGTGATCGGCAGCACGACGATGCGGCGGTTGACCTTCTGCCGCCAGTTCATCCGCGCGGTGTTCTCCTGGCCGACATAGCAGCCCTTGTCGAAGCTCACCCCGTTAAGCTCGACCGCGTTGGTCTCCAGCCAGAGGATATCGCCCAATTCGCTCGCGCCCTCGGGCACGCCCAGCGCCAGCCGGTGTGCGCGCCATTGCGCGTCCGCACCCTGATCGCCCGATGCCGGCGCCAGCCAGCGCCAGCCCAGCGCCGCCAGTCGCGGATCGGGCGAAGCGCCCTCGACCGGATCGGGCGACCAGTGGACCGACAGAGCCTCTTCGCGCGCGATGCCGATCTTGCGGCGCAGGCGATAGAGCGTCAGCCTTTTGGCGAGGTCGCCCGCCGCATCGGCTGCGCAATCGATCAGGACATCCGCGTCGTCGTCCCACAGCAGGAAGTCGAACAATGTCTTGCCCTGCGCGCTCAGCAACGCGCCATATTGCGGAGCGCCGGGCAGCACCAGGCGCATGTCCTGCGTCACCAGCCCCTGCAGAAAGCTGCGCACATCTTCTGCGGGGTCGAGGGGGGATAGGCGGATGAGCGCGCGGTGCGTCAATGTGCTATGGCTGGACATAGACGACTACATGCGTATCAACCGCAACTAATCAAGCGGAGACGGACATGACAGGCAGCTTCGACCTTATCATCAAGAACGGCACCGTATATCTGCCTGGAGGACCGGTCGCTGCCGATATCGGCGTGATCGATGGCAAGATCGCCGCGATCGGTGCGTTTGCCGCCGATGCCGGCCAGGTGATCGACTGCACCGGGCTGCATGTGCTGCCGGGCGTAATCGACAGCCAGGTCCATTTCCGCGAACCGGGGCTCGAGCACAAGGAAGACCTCGAATCGGGCAGCCGTGCCGCCGTCCTGGGCGGGGTGACCGCGGTGTTCGAGATGCCCAACACCAAGCCCAACACCGATACCGCAGAGCGGGTCGCCGACAAGCTGGCGCGTGCGCATCACCGGATGTGGTGCGACCATGCGTTCTATGTCGGCGCGACCTGCGCCAACGCGCCCGAACTCGCCGAGCTCGAGCGCATTCCCGGCACCGCAGGCGTCAAGATCTTCATGGGGGCATCGACCGGCGACCTGCTGGTGGCCGATGATAATGCGCTCGCCCGCGTGCTCGCCAGCGGCAAGCGCCGCGTCGCGATCCACGCCGAGGACGAGTTCCGGATGAACGAGCGCGCCGACCTGCGCGTCACCGGCGATCCTTCGTCGCACCCTGTGTGGCGCGATGACGAAAGCGCGATGCTCGCGACGCGGCGCATCTTGAAGCTGGCACGCGAAGCTAGGCGCCGCATCCACATCCTGCACATCACGACGCCGGCCGAGCTTGAACTGATCGCGCAGCACAAGGACATCGCGACCTGTGAGGTCACGCCGCAGCACCTGACGCTGGCAGGCGAAGAGGCGTATCCCAGGCTGGGCACCTATGCGCAGATGAACCCGCCGATCCGCAGCGGCGCGCACCGCGATGGCCTCTGGCGCTGGCTGGCGCAGGGCGTGCCCGATGTCATCGGCTCCGACCACGCGCCGCACACCATCGAGGAAAAGTCGAAGACCTATCCCGACAGCCCCAGCGGCATGCCCGGGGTGCAGACTTTGCTGCCGTTGCTGCTCGACCACATGCACCACGGGCGGCTGTCGATGCAGCGGTTGATCGATCTGACCTCGGCGGGCGCGCAGCGCATCTTCGGGCTGGTCGGCAAGGGCCGGATCGCGGCGGGCTATGACGCCGATTTCACCATCGTCGACCTCAAGAAAAAGTGGACGGTGACGCAGGACTGGCTCGAATCGCGCTGCGGCTGGAGCCCGTTCAGCGGGATGGAGCTGACCGGCAAGCCGATCGGCACGATCATCCGAGGTCACCGGGTGATGTGGGAGGACACGCTGGTCGGCAGCGCGGTCGGCGAGCCGGTGCGCTTCGAGGCGACCGAGTTCTGACCTAACTTTTCGTCATTCCCGCGCACGCGGGAATCCCGCTTTTGCGGCGGCGTAGCGGAAGAAGCGGGACCCCCGCGTTCGCGGGGGTGACGATGATTGGGGCAGAGGGTTTTTCGTCCTCTGCCAACCCGGCGGCCATTACTCCACCCCGGTGCTCAGCCCCAGCTCGGGAATCCCCACCGATCGCCGACCGCCGAAATCGGCGCGCACCACGATCACGCCCTGCTTTTCCATGTAATCGATCAGCCGCTTGATCCGCCCCGGGGAGCTGGTGCCATACGCCCGGCCCAGCGCCGCGTCGTCGGGGCAGGGCTGCCCCTCCATCGCCGCGCGCGCGATCAATAGAAACGGCGCATACATGTCCTGCGGCAACCGCGCGGCGGCATCGATCGCGGGTGCCCAGGCGGGGTCGGCAGGATCGAACACCCCGCCGCGCGCCAGCGCCAGCCGCTGGCGAAAGCCTTCCAGATCGAGCGGCGCGCGCACCAGCCGCTGCATCCGGCAGCGCACCGAGAAATCCTGATACAGCAGCGCATCGGGCTGGGTGGAGGCGCTGGCTTCGGCGAGCATGTCGCGCAGCACCGCCACGATCACCGTCTCGGCATCGATCGCGTCGGCGGCATCCTCGGCCTCCTGGCGCGCGGCAAAGATCGCAGGCTGCGCAGCCATCGGTGCAGGCTCGATCGAGCTGATCAGTTCGTCCGCCGCGATCGGAACCGGGCGCATGGGCGGGGGCGGCGGCATGGCGTTGCCGTCATCGGCAAACAGCCGGTCGCGAAGATCTTCGGCTCCCGCCTCGGGCATCGGCAGCAGCGTATGGGTGCCCATGCGGGTCGCGGTCTGGGTCGCACCGATGCGGATCGCGACCGGGCGGCGCGAGATCGCCGGGCCCAGCCCCAGGAAGCAGCCGCGCGCCAGATCGCGGATACGCTCGGCCTGGCGGCGTTCCATCCCCAGCAGATCGGCGGCGCGCGCCATGTCGATGTCGAGAAAGGTCCGCCCCATCAGGAAGTTGCTGGCCTCCGCCGCGACGTTCTTGGCGAGCTTGGCCAGGCGCTGGGTCGCGATCGCGCCGGCAAGGCCGCGCTTGCGGCCGCGGCACATCAGGTTGGTCATCGCGCTGAGGCTGGCGCGGCGCACCGGGTCGGGCACGTCGCCGGCGACCGAAGGCGCGAACATCTGCGCCTCGTCGACCACCACCAGCGCCGGATACCAGTGCTCGCGCGGCGCATCGAACATCGCATTGAGGAATGCCGCCGCACAGGTCATCTGGGCTTCGAGTTCGAGCTGTTCGAGGTTGAGGATCACCGAGGCGCGGTGTTCGCGGATGCGCGCGCCGATGCGGGCGATCTCGCGCTCGTTATAGTCGCCAGCATCGATGACGATGTGCGAATAGGCATCGGCCAGGGTGACGAAATCGCCCTCGGGATCGATGATCACCTGCTGGACGAGACCTGCGCTCTCTTCGAGCAGCCTGCGCAGCAGATGCGACTTGCCCGACCCGGAATTGCCCTGGACCAGCAGCCGCGTCGCCAGCAGCTCTTCCATGTCGATGCAGACAGGCTGCCCTGTCTCATCCCGGCCAATGTCGATCGATGCGCCCACGGCTCAAGGCCCTATCGCCATGGCGGGGCAGTTGCAACCGCACCGGCAAGGCGGCTGGGGATAGCCGCATCGCATCGGCCATAAACGACAAAACCCCGCCGGTGAGGGCGGGGTTTTGCGTGAAACACGCGTGAACCGGCTGATTAGCCGTTCAGCTTGTCCTTCACCGCCTTTGCGGGGGTGAAGCCGAGCTTCTTGGATGCCTTGATGGTGATGGTCGCGCCGGTACCGGGGTTGCGGCCTTCGCGCTCCGGGGTCGACTTTACCTTGAACTTGCCAAAGCCGTTGATCGAGACTTCTTCGTCGGCAGCAGCCGCGTCGGCGATCGCGGCGAACACGCCATCAACCAGCTTGCGCGCATCGGCCTTGGTGAGGTTGTGGTCGGCGGCAATTTTCTCAGCAAGTTCAGCATTGTTCATCGGTGTAGTCCTTCTCGATTGGGATTCGGTTGCGGGTGTTTAGCGGCAGATTTCCCGCTCGTCACGGGGATTGCGCTGCATTGCTGCAAAAATGACAGAGATTGATCGGAAATGAGACCGAATGGCGACAGTGACCCCGTCAATGGCTTCGCGGACGTTCAACGGGGGATGGGATAGGGACGTCCAGGGATGGCGTTGAACTGGCGTCCGCCATTGGCCTCTGCGGTGTCGGGCGCTGCGAAAACCGGTGCGCCGCCGTCGATGCCGGGTTCGACAGGCCCGGGCGCGATCGGCCCGGAATCGAGAGGCGAGGTCTCGATCATCGGTGCGCCGAAGTCCACATCACCCGATTCTTCGGGAAACATCATCGCCGGGCGGGGCGCGGTGACGACCGGCGCGGCCACCACAGGCGGAGCCACGACCGGCGCGGTGGCAGCAGGCTCGGCTTTCGGCGCGACCGACGAGGCAAAAATGGCCGCGGCCAGCATGATCCCGCCCGATCCCAGCATGACCTCTTTCAGCATAAACCTGCCTGAACCCCCGGACCAGATTGTAAAACGGACCGCTCAATAGCACTGCCCGGTTAACAGTCCGTAGCGACTGGCGGGCGCAGACGAAAATGCCGCCGATGGCAGGGCCACCGGCGGCATGTCTTTCCTCCCCAGGAAAGCTCGGGCCCGGGCAAGGTCGGGCAAATGGGGCGGGTACGTCATGGACGATCACCTTACCCGCCCTGGAAGGGCGGGGCAGGCGGGTCATGGTAAGGGAGGGTGGCGGGATTGCCCGCTCACCCCCATCCTCTCCTGCTGTCGGTTCGGCCATCGCGTAGCTTGAGCCACTGCCTAGCGGCGGCGCGATCTGCGGGCATCACAAATTGACAGAAAAAGCGCGAAAGTGACGACCATTTCGCGCAGATGACTTGTCATCCTGTCACGAATATTACACGCTGCGGCATGGTCGAGTCCTCTCTGCATGCAGGCCCTGCGCTGCGCCGCCTTCGTCGCAACGCGGGGCTCACCCAGGCCGCGATGGCCGAGCGGCTGGATATTTCGCCCAGCTATCTCAATCTGCTCGAACGCAATTTGCGCCCGGTCAGCGCGCGGCTGATGCTGGCACTGGCCGAGCGGTTCGATGTCGATCCGCGCGATCTGACCGGTGATGAGCCTGGCGGTGGCCTGGGGCCGATGCGGCGGCGGCTTGCCGACCCCGCATTTGCCGACCTGGCGATTGAGCCGGGCGAGATCGAGGACTGGCTGGTCTCTTCCCCGGGCACCGCCGCAGCGTTCGCACGGCTGTTCGACCGGGTGCAGGGCATTGGGGGCGCAGGAACCGTGGCGGGCGCGGTCGATGATCCGGTGGCCAGGGTGCGCAGCGAGATCGAACGCTGGCGCAACCATTTTGCCGATCTGGACCACGCCGCCGAAGAGCTTGCCGATGCGCTGCGGCTGCAAAGCGGCGATCTGTATTCGGCGATTGCCGAGCGGCTGCGCACCAAGCACCAGCTCGCGATCCGCATCCTGCCCGAAAACGTGATGCCCGGCCGTCTGCGGCGGCTGGACCTGCACGCCCGCCAGCTGCAATTGTCGGAAATTCTCGACATGGCCTCGCGCACCTTCCAGGCGGCGTATCTGCTCGGCCAGCTCGAGCATCGCGCCGATGTCAACGCGCTGGTCGCAGGCGCGCAGTTCGGCGATCGCACCGCCGAGCGACTGTATCAGCGGCATATCTTCAGCTATTTCGCCGCCGCGCTGATGATGCCTTATGGCCGGTTTCTGCGCGCGTGCGAGCAATCGGGCTATGACATGCTGCTGCTCCAGCGGCGCTTCGGCGCGGGGTTCGAGCATGTCGCGCACCGGCTGACCACGCTGCAGCGCGTCGGCCAGCGTGGCCTCGGTTTCTTCATGGTGCGGATCGACCGGGCGGGGCAGGTGTCCAAGCGCTTTGGCGGGGCCAATCGCGCGCCGCTTGCCGATACCGAGGTTACCTGCCCGCTGTGGCATCTGCACCAGGCGTTTTCGCGACCCAGCCAGGTGCAGGTGCAACTGGTCGAGCTGGAAGATGGCAGCCGCTGGTTCACTCTGGCGCGCAGCGTGCAGGCGGCGGGCTATGGCGCAGGCGGCACCACCGCGCAGTTCGCCATCGGTCTTGGCGTATCGGTCGATCAGGCCGCCACGCTCAGCTATGCCCGCGGCATGGACCTGAGCGCTGCGGGAGCGACCCGCATCGGCCCGGGCTGCGCGATGTGCAAGCGCGCCGATTGCCCGCAACGCTCCAAGCCGCCCATCGGCATCCGGCTGAAATTCGACGATCGCGAACGCGGCATCACCCCGTTCGATTTCGTCACCGACTGATTCCTGCGACGGTATCAAGCGGAACCGGCGAACATCCGGCACGTATGCGGTCCACACACTTGTTGTTTGGGGATAAAATCATGACACCTACCGACCATACCGAAACCGTCGTCACCGAACAGCCAGCCGCGCAGGCGCCGGCCCAGACCCACACCACCGTCATCGAGCGTCGCTCGGGCGGCGGATCGGGAATGATGATGGCAATCGTGCTGCTGGTGCTGGTGGTCGGCGGGTTCTTCGCATGGCAGTTCATGCAGCAGGGCGAAGTGCGGACCAATGCGGTTGCAGGCGCCGCCAATCAGGTTGGCGAAGCAGCGCAGCAGGTCGGCGATGCCGCACAGGACGCCGCGCAGAAAATCGGCGAATAAAGCCGAAGTACCGCGTTTCACTGCAGGAAATTCTACCGGCCCCTTGTATCGCAAGGGGCCGGATTTGCGTCGGAAGGCGTAAAGTCTTTTGACACTTTGGCCTAAACTGTGGTGTCGAGGCCGGGCTGCGGCTGTAAAATTAACCGACACTTCACGACTGTCCGGTTATAGCGGCGGCCATGTTCAGGCTGTTCAAACATTACGTGCCGCATGCGGTGCTGCTGCTGGGGTTTTTCGACCTCGCATTGCTGGGGCTCGCGGCCGAACTGGGCTGGGTGTGGCGCGCGCACGAGATCGGCATGGAGATCGAGCCGCTGATGCAGCGGCCGATGCCGATTGTCACCTTTGCGCTGCTGGTCAATCTGGCGATGATCGCGGTCGGCGTCTATGGCCCCGATGCGCTGCAATCGTTGCGATTTGCCGCCGCGCGGCTGCTGGTCGCGATCTCGCTGGGCGTGATCTTCCTTTCGGTGACCTATTTCATCCTGCCGGGCACCACGCTGTGGCGATCGAACAGCCTCTACGCGATGGGCCTGTCCATCGTGTTCCTGATCGGCATCCGCATCCTGCTGAGCGGATTGCTGGGTACCACGGCGTTCAAACGCCGGCTGATGGTGCTGGGCGCCGGCAAACGGGCGCAACGGGTGCAGGTGCTTGCCGACCGGCCCGATGCAGGGTTCGTGCTGGTCGGGTTCGTCGCGATGAACGATGGCGCGCTGGTCGTCGAAGAGGCGATCAACCGCGATGCGATCAAGAATCTCGCCAAGCATGTCGAGAACCTCAACGTCACCGAGGTCGTTCTGGCGCTCGAGGAACGGCGCAACGCACTGCCGGTCAACGACCTGCTCAGGATCAAGACCACCGGCGTGCACGTCAACGATCTGTCGACCTTTCTCGAGCGCGAAACGGGCCGGGTCGATCTCGATACGGTCAACCCCAGCTGGCTGATCTTTTCGGACGGGTTTTCAGCCGGCCGCCGGATTTCGAGCATCGCCAAGCGATTGTTCGATCTCGTCGTCAGCTCGATCCTGCTGGCGCTCACCGCGCCGATCATTCTGCTCTTTGCCTTGCTGGTGAAGCTCGACAGCAAGGGGCCGGCCTTCTTCAAGCAGGAGCGCGTGGGCCTGTATGGCCAGCCGTTCGAGATCATCAAGCTGCGCTCGATGCGGATCGATGCCGAGGTCGATGGCGCGCAATGGGCGCAGAAGAACGACCCGCGCGTCACGCGGCTGGGCCGGTTCATCCGCAAGGTGCGGATCGACGAACTGCCGCAGGCGTGGAGCGTGCTCAAGGGCGACATGAGCTTCGTCGGTCCTCGCCCCGAGCGTCCCGAATTCGTCGCCAGCCTGGAAACCCAGATGCGCTATTACAACGAGCGGCACATGGTGAAGCCCGGCATCACCGGCTGGGCCCAGATCAATTATCCCTATGGCGCATCGGTCGAGGATTCGCGGCACAAGCTCGAATACGACCTGTATTACGCCAAGAACTACACGCCGTTTCTGGACCTGCTGATCATCCTGCAGACGTTGCGGGTGGTGCTGTGGCCGGACGGCGCGCGTTGACCCGATGGCTAACTGGCAGGACATAAGCCTCTGGAGCCATTGCGGCGCAGCGGCGCTGACCATGCTGGTTGCCGTATGGCTGGTACGGCGCTGGGCTGGCCTGCGCGATGCCCGCCCTTCGCTGGGCGATGCGGCCTTGCTGCTGGCCTTGCTTGCCACCAGCCTGTGGGCCTTTGCCGCCGCTACCCTGGGCGGCACGCATGCGATCACCGGGCTTGGCGAAACGATGCGCAACCTCGCGTGGCTTGCCTTTCTGTTCCAGATGGTCCGCTCCGCCCGCGCCCAGCCGCCCACGGTGACCGCTGTCTATATGGTGCTGGTGATGGTGCTCGTCGCGCAGCCGCTGGTCGATGTGTGGATGGCAGACGGTTACACCACGCCGCGCCTGGCCGAGCTGGGCTCCACCGTCACGATGCTGCTGCGGATGATCTTCGTCATCGGCGCGCTGGTTCTGGCCAACAATCTTTATTCCGTTGCCGATGCCGAAACCCGCACCAGCCTCCGCCTGCCGCTGACCGCGCTGGCGGCGATGTGGCTGTACGATCTCAACCTTTACACCGTGGGCTATCTGGCCCGTGCGCTGCCAGCCGATCTGGTGGCGCTGCGCGGCGTGATGATGATCCTGGCGGTGCCGTTCTTCGCGCTTGCGGCCAACCGTCCGGGCGGGTGGAAGCTGACCTTGTCGCGCAAGGTCGCCTACCGCTCGCTCTCGCTGTTCGCGATCCTGGGCTATCTGGTCACGATGATCGTGGTTGCGCAGATGTTGCGCGCGATGGGCAGCACCGTGGCATCGGGCGCGCAGGTGCTGCTGGTGCTCGGCATGTCGCTGGCCGCTTTGATCCTGCTGCCGTCCGATCGGTTCCGCGCCTGGTTCAAGGTCAAGGCGACCAAGCACTTCTTCCAGCACCGCTATGATTACCGCGCCGAATGGATCCGCTTTACCGAGACGATCGGGAGGCCGGGGGATGGCACCGCGCCGTTTCACGAACGCGTGATCAAGGCCGCAGCCGACATCAGCGACAGCCCTGCAGGTCTGTTGCTCGCGCCGAGCGATGGCGGGCGTATGCAACTGCAGGCACGGTTCAACTGGCCGACCGCAGACGTTCCCGCGCAGGCCTGTACGCCCGGCACGATCGGTTATTTCCAAGCGAGCGCGCGCATCGTCGAGCTCGACGCGCTGCGATCGGGCAAGGACACGCTTACCGACCGGCGCGCCATTCCCGATTGGGTGCTGGCCGAGAGCAACGCCTGGGCAATCGTTCCGTTGGTGCATTTCGACCGGCTCGCCGGGCTCGTCGTGCTGTCGCGCCCGCTGATCGAGCGGCGGCTTGATTGGGAGGATCTCGATCTGCTGCGGCTCGTCGGGCGCCAGTTGGCGAGCTATCTTGCCGAAGCCCGCAGCCAGGAAGCGCTGCGCGAGGCAGACCAGTTCGACGAGTTCAATCGCCGCATGGCGTTCGTGATGCACGACATCAAGAACCTGGTCAGCCAGCTCAGCCTGGTCGCGCGCAATGCCGAACGCCACGCCGACAACCCCGAGTTCCGTGCCGACATGATCGTGACGCTGCAGAATTCGGTCGGCAAGATGAACACACTGATCCGGCGGTTGACCGGCTATGCCCGATCGACCGGCGATGGCGTGCGCGCGATCGATGCCAACCGCATCGTGCGCGCCGTGATCGCGGACAAGGCGCAGAGCCATCCGGTGATCGCAAGCAGCGCGCCGCGCATGTCATTGATGGCCGATCCGGCGCAGCTCGAGCAGGTGCTGTGTCACCTGATCCAGAACGCGATCGATGCCAGCGGGCCGGACAGCCCGGTATATGTCAGCCTGTCGCGCGACGGGCTGAGCGGGGTCATCGAGATCGTCGACCATGGTGTTGGCATGTCCGCCGAATTCGTCCGTGCCAAGTTGTTCAAGCCGTTCATGTCGAGCAAGGCCGATGGCTTTGGTATCGGCGCATACGAGGCCCGGCTGCTGGTGGAAGCCATGCGGGGCCGGATCGAGGTTGAAAGCCGCGAAGGCGAGGGCAGCCGCTTTGCGGTCTATCTGCCGCTCGCCACCCGGATCGAAAATGACGAGGCCGGGCCGGAAGGTCTGCGCCTTGCTGCAGAGGTACAATGACAATGAACGATCTGACCCCGAACGCCGGCATGACCGGCAACAAGGGCCAGCCCAAGCTGCCGCGGCTGTTGATCGTCGAGGACGATGCCGGGCTCCAGCGCCAGCTCAAATGGGCGTTCGACGATTTCGAGGTGCTGTGTGCCAGCGACCGCGCGAGCGCGATCGACCTGCTGCGTTATGAAGAACCCGATGTCGTCACGCTCGATCTTGGCCTGCCGCCCGATCCCGATGGCGTCAGCGAGGGCTTTGCAACGCTTGCGGAAATCCTGCGATTGAAACCCGATACCAAGGTGATCATCGCATCGGGACATGGCGAACGGCAGAGCGCGCGCGATGCGATCGCGCAGGGTGCGTATGACTTCTACCCCAAGCCGGTGGAGATCGAGGATCTGGCGCTGATCGTCCGCCGCGCGCTCAACGTCCAGCAGATCGAACGCGAAAATGCGCGGCTCAATCTCAAGTCGGGCGACGATCACACCGTGCTGGGCGGGATGATCACCGCCGATGCGCAGATGGTGAAGGCCGCGCGCACGATCGAGCGGGTCGCCAACACCAACGTCTCGGTGATGCTGCTGGGCGCGAGCGGCACCGGCAAGGAGCTGTTCGCGCGCGGTCTGCACGAGAAGAGCAACCGCCGGAACCATGCTTTCGTCGCGATCAACTGTGCCGCTATCCCTGAAAACCTGCTCGAATCCGAGCTGTTCGGGCACGAGAAGGGCGCGTTTACTGGCGCGATCAAGACGACGATCGGCAAGATCGAGCAGGCCGAGGGCGGCACCTTGTTCCTTGACGAGGTCGGCGACATTCCGCTGCCGCTGCAGGTCAAGCTGCTGCGTTTCCTGCAGGAACGCGTGATCGAACGGGTCGGCGGGCGCAATGCGATTGCGGTCGATACCCGCGTGGTGTGCGCGACGCACCAGAATCTGGAAAAGATGATCGCCGAGGAGCGCTTTCGCGAAGACCTTTTCTACCGGCTGGCCGAGATCGTCGTCACCATTCCCTCGCTCGCCGAGCGCCCCGGCGATGCCGGGCTGCTCGCCAAGCACTTTCTGGGCAAATTCGCCGCCGAGATGAACCCTGCGGTCAAGGGCTTTGCCCCCGATGCGCTCAAGATGCTCGACGCCTGGCACTGGCCGGGCAATGTGCGCGAGCTTGAAAACCGGGTGAAGCGCGCGGTGATCATGGCCGAGGGCAGGCTGGTGCGCGCAGAGGATCTCGACCTCGAGCGCGCCGAGCCCGAGACGGCGGAGTTTCTCAATCTCAAGGCGGTGCGCGAACTCGCCGACCGCAAGGCGATCCGCCACGCATTGGCGCGAACCGAGGGCAACATCTCGGGCGCGGCCAAGCTGCTCGGCATCAGCCGGCCGACCTTGTACGATCTGCTCAGGCAGTATGACATCCAGAGCTGACTTTCGGCGCGGGTTCGCCCTTCGCCTGGTGCTGGCGATTGTCGCCTGCGCGTTGGTGCTGGGCGGGCCTGTCATGCCATTGCTGGCCGAAGACCTGGGCGCCGCGCGTCAGGCGATGGCACGCGCCGAAGAATATCGCGCGCGCGGCGATGCCCGCGCCGCGCGGATCGAACTGATGAACGCCATCAAGGCCGCGCCGCGCCTGCCTGCCGCCCGCATCGCGCAGGCGCGGGTGTTCCTGGCATTGTTCGATGCCACGGGGGCAGAGGCCGAACTGACCCGCGCGCTGGAACTGGGCGCAGACCGGACGGTGGTGCGCGCCGCGATGGCCGAGGCGCTGCTGCTGCAGGGCAAGGCCGATGCCGCACTCACCTGGCTGGGCGAGGGGCAAGTCCCCGCGAGCGATGCAGGCTATGCCGCGCGCACCTTGGGACGCGCGCATCTGGCGCTGGGCAACATGGATGCCGCGCGCGCCGGGTTCGACCGCGCACTGCGTTTCGCGCCCGATGACAGCCTGTTGTGGACCGACATCGCGCGTTTCCGCATTGCCTCGGGCGATCAGGCGGGCGGGGTCGATGCCGCCGATCATGCGGTCAAACTCGACGCCGGCAACGTCCGCGCGCTGCAGCTTCGCGGCGAGCTGGTGCGCAGCCAATATGGCCTTGCGGCATCGCTGCCGTGGTTCGAGCGTGCGCTTGCCATCGATCCCAACGATGTCAGCGTGCTCGGCGAATATGCAGCCACGCTGGGCGACATGGGCCGGATGCGCGACATGCTCGCCGCTGCGCGCCAGATCGTGGCGCTGCAGCCAGACAATCCGCGCGGGTATTTTCTCCAGGCGGTGCTGGCGGCCCGTGCGGGCAAGTACAGCCTGGCGCGCAATCTGATCCAAAAGGCCGGTGGTGCGCTCGATCGCGTGCCTGCGGTGATGCAGGTCGAAGGCGTGGTCGAATTCCAGCTGGGCAATTATCGGCAGGCGATCGACCGGTTCGAAAAGCTCGCCGATGCGCAGCCGCACAACCGCCGCGCATCGGAACTGCTGGCGCGCGCGCTCTATGCCGAAGGCGAGCACGAGACGCTGCTCGCGCGTTTCCGACCGGTCGCCGATCAGGGCGGCACCAGCGCCTATCTGCTGACTTTGGTCGCGCGCTCGCTCGAAGCGATCGGCGAGGGCGCGCAGGCGATAGACTATCTCGCGCGGGCCGCCGAGCCGGACACCGCGCCGATGGTCCGGCTGACGCAAGCCGATGAACCCTGGATGCTCGCCGAAGCCGCCCGCGCCGCGCCGCGCGATGCGCGCGCGGTGATCCCCTATGTCCGGATGCTGGTGGCGAACGGCGATTTTGCCCAGGCCACCCAGTTCGCCGAACCTTTGGCCGCAACCAATCCCGGCGTGCCCGATGCGCAGATGCTGCTCGGCGATGTCCGCTTTGCCGCAGGCGATGCCGCAGGCGCGCTGCCTTTGTATCGCCGCGCCGCCGAGATCCGGCTCTCCGAGCCCGTCGTTCGCCGTCTTTCGCTCGCCTTGCGCGAAACCGGCAACGCCGATGAGGCGGACGCGCTGCTGGTGCGGTTCGTCGGCTATAGCCCTGCCAACACCGGCGGCCTCAGGCTGCTCGCCAACGCCTATATCGATCGCGGCAACTGGTCGGGGGCGATTCTGACGTTGAGCGCGCTCCACGCCAGGCTGGGCAACAACCAGCCGCTGCTGCTTGCCGATCTTGCGTTCGCCCGGCTGCGCTTTGGCGATGCGGCAGCCGCAGCGCACGATGCGCGGCTGGCCTATCACGTCCAGCCCGCCAACACGCTCGCCACGCATATGCGCGGGCTCACGCTGACAGCAGAAGGCAGCCGCGCAATGGTTGCGGTGGAGATGCTGGAGAAAGCGCAGGCCAAAGACCCGCGCAATCCGTGGCTGCGCTATCACCTTGCGCAGGCCTATGCCGAGGCAGGCAAGACCGCGCAGGCGGTGCGCGCGCTCAAGGCATCCCTGGCGCTGGGCGCCTTTCCCGAAAGCGCAGAGGCCGCAGCGTTGCTGCGCGCGCTCCAGAACAGCTGACGGCTGCCAATTATTTTGCCTGACCGGCTGCCGATTTGGGCTAAGGGAGGGGCATGACCGAAACGCAAAATCCCCTGTCCGATACGCGCGGCCTGCCGCGCTTTGCCGAAATCACCCCCGACCAGATCGCACCCGCGCTTGATGCAGCACTCGCCCGGCATGCCGAAGTGGTCGAAACGCTGACGACAACGCGCCCGGCAAGCTTTGCCGAGGCATGGCTGCCGTTCGAGCGTGCCGATGCCGATCTGAGCGCGATCTGGGCCGCGGTCTCGCACCTGCACGCGGTCGCCGATACGCCCGAGCTGCGCGCCGCCTATCAGGAGGGCGAGCAAAGGCTGGTGACCAACGGGATCAAGGTCGCACAGAACCGCGACCTGTTCGAGGTGTTCACCGCGCTGTCGCAGACCGCCGAATTCGCCGCGCTGCCGCAGGCTGACCGGGTTGCAGTCGAGCACGCGCTGCGCGATTTCAGGCTGTCGGGTGTCGCGCTCGAGGCCGAGGCACGGCAGCGGTTCGAGGATATCTCGGTCGAATTGTCGTCGCTTTCCAACGCGTTCGGCAGCGCGGTGCTCGATGCCACCGATGCCTGGGGCGAGCTGATCACCGACGAGGAGGACCTTGCGGGCGTCTCGGACACCGACAAGGCGATGTTCGCTGCGGCTGCTGCAGCCAGGGGCGAAACCGGCTGGCGGGTGACGCTGCAGATGCCATCCGTCAACGCGATCCTGACCTTCGCCGAAAACCGCGAGCTGCGCGCCCGCGTCTATCGCGCCTTTGGCACCCGTGCCTCCGACCAGGGGCCCAATGCGGGCGAGTTCGACAATTCCAAGCGGATCGCGCGCATTCTCGAGCTCAGGCGCGAGGCGGCCAGCCTGCTCGGCTTTGCCGATCCGGTCGATTGGTCGCTGGCCACCAAGATGGCATCGGATGGCGGCGCGGTGCTGACGTTCCTGCGCGATCTGGCGGGCCGCGCCCGCCCGGCAGCACAGCGCGACCTCGATGAACTGCGCGCCTTTGCCGCCGAGAAGCTGGGCATCGCCGATCTCCAGCCCTGGGATGTCGGCTTTGCCTCGAACCGCTTGCGCCAGTCAGTGTATGCTGTCGATGAGGCCGAGGTGCGCGCCTATTTCCCGGTCGAGAGGGTGATGGCCGGCTGGCAGGACCTGCTCGCCAAGCTGTTCGGCATCCGTCTGGTCGAGCGCGCCGACGTCTCGCTCTATCACCCGGACGCGCGGTTCTTCGATGTGATCGACGAGGCTGGCAGCGTTGTCGCAGGGCTGTACCTCGATCTGTTCGCCCGGCCCGGCAAGCGCGGCGGCGCGTGGATGGGCGAGGCGCGGCCCCGGCGCAACGACGGCGATCTCAGCCAGGTTCCGGTCGCCTATATGGTGTGCAACTTCTCGCCCGCGAGCGCCAGCAGCCCGTCGCTGCTCAGCCATAACGACGTCGGCACGCTGCTCCACGAGACCGGACACTGCCTGCACCTGCTGCTCACCCAGGTCGACCGGCCCAGCATCGCCGGCGTCAGCGGGTTCGAATGGGATGCGGTCGAGCTTCCCAGCCAGCTGATGGAAGATTTCGCCTGGGACCGCAGCGTGCTGACCGCGATGTCGGGTCACCACCGCACCGGCGAGGCGTTGCCCGGTGACCTGTTCGAGCGGCTGGTCAAGGCGCGGCACTTCCAGGCTGGACTGTTCCTAATCCGCCAGATCGAGTTCGCCTTGTTCGACATGCTGCTGCATCTGGGTACTATGGGCAGCGACCCGGTCGAGGTCATCGAGGCGGTGCGCGACGAGGTGTCGGTGATGCGCCCGCCCGAATGGCACCGTTTTCCGCACGCGTTCAGCCACATCTTCGCGGGCGGCTATGCGGCGGGCTATTACAGCTATCTGTGGGCCGAGCTGCTCGCCGCTGACGGCTTCATGGCATTTGCCGAGGCAGGCCTGCTTGATCGTGCCACGGGTGATCGCTTCCGCGCCGAGGTGCTCGCGCGCGGCGCGACACGGCCTGCGGCGGAGAGCTTCCGCGCGTTTCGCGGGCGTGATCCCGATCCGCAGGCGATGCTGATCCGCCACGGGCTTCAGGACGCGACTGCGTGAGCGATCTGTGCCCGCGCGGCTGGCTCGATGAAGCGGTACGGCGGATCGAGGCGGACTATAACCGCTCCGCCGACACCCACCTGATCCGGCTCGACCTGCCGCGCTATCCCGGCATCACGCTGTACTTGAAGGATGAAAGTTCGCACCCCACCGGCAGCCTCAAGCACCGGCTGGCGCGCTCGCTTTTCCTCTACGCACTGTGCAACGAATGGATCGGCCCCGACAGCTGCGTGATCGAGGCGTCGTCGGGCTCGACCGCAGTCAGCGAAGCGTATTTCGCGCGGATGCTCGGCTTGCGCTTTATCGCGGTGGTGCCTGCGACCACCGCCGCGCCCAAGCTCGATGCGATCCGCTTCCAGGGCGGCGAGATCCACATGGTCGATGACCCGCGCAGCGTCTACGATGTCGCACACCGGTTGGCCGCAGAAACCGGCGGGCATTATCTCGACCAGTTCACCTACGCCGAGCGCGCGACCGACTGGCGCGGCAACAACAACATCGCCGAGAGCATCTTTGCGCAGATGATGCAGGAGGAGCATAGCGTTCCCGAATGGATCGTCTGCGGCGCGGGCACCGGCGGCACATCGGCGACGATCGGCCGCTATCTGCGCTACCAGCGTTATGCCACGCGGCTGTGCGTCGCGGACCCTGAGCACTCGGTGTTCCACCGCCACTTCCACGACCGCTCGGCGAGTGTGCTGCCCGAAGGCTGCGCCAGCAGGATCGAGGGCATCGGTCGCCCGCGGGTAGAGCCGAGTTTCATTCCCGGGGTGATCGACCGGATGATCGCGGTGGAGGACGCCGCCAGCATCGGCGCGATGCGCGCGCTCTCCGACCGGCTCGGACGCCGCGTCGGCGGATCGACCGGGACCAATCTGGTCGCGTGCGCAACGCTGATCGAGGAGATGGCGGCGGCGGGCGAGACCGGCAGCATCGTCACCTTGCTCTGCGATGGCGGCGAGCGTTATGGCTGCACTTATTACGACGATGCCTGGCTATCGGGCTGTGGTATCGATTGGCAATCGTCGGCGGAGCGGATCGCCGGGTTGCTCGGGCGCAACGACAAGGGAATTTTGTGATGATGATCGCGGTTCTGGCTGCCATATCGGCGGCACTGGCAGTGGCGGCGGGCGCGTTCGGCGCGCATGCGGCGGCGGGCGAGCAGCAGGCCGAATGGCTGCGCACCGGCGGCATGTATCAACTGGTGCACGCGGTCGCGGCGCTGGCGATCATGGGCGTGGCGCGCGGCCCTGCGCTGACCTTGCTCGCGGGTTCGGCGATCTTTGCGGTGACGCTGTATGCCATGGCGCTGGGTGCGCCGCGCTGGCTGGGCGCGGTCACCCCGATCGGCGGCACATTGCTGATCGTGGGCTGGCTGTGGGCCGCGTGGATCTACGCCAAGGGATAACCCGAACCCGCGTCACCCAGAGCCTCAGCAGGCCGGGCCAGTGGGATGCAGGCGATCGGCTTTGCCGCGCGGATGGATTGCGCCGCGATACCCGTCGAACTGCGCCGCGATCACCCGCGCGTAAGGCTCCGATCCTTGGGCGAGCACCAGCATATCGTCCTCCCAGAAAAGGAGCCCGCGCTGCTCGAATTCGCTCAGCGCAGCGCGGGCAGTAGGGAGGAACTGTTCCGGCAGGGCCACCTTGCCCTGGCACAGAATGGCGTTGATGATGTTCGCCCGCAGGGTGTCGTCGGCATCTGGAGCGACGCCGCGCGTCGCGGCCAGCAGGCCGGTGCTGACCATGTTGCGATAGGGGCCTGCATTCTTCTCGTTCTGGACGATCAGGCCGGGCAGGATGCTGATCGCGCTGGCGCCGAAGCCGAGCAGCGACGTCGCGCCATCATGGGTAAAGCCCTGGAAGTTGCGGTTGACCCGGCCTTCGCGGGCCGCAGCGGCGAGCGGATCGCCAGGCAGCGCAAAATGGTCGAAGCCGATCGGAACATAGCCCGCCGCGGTCAGCTTCTGATAGCCGAAGGCCGCCTGCGCAAACCGCTCGCGGTCATCGGGCAGGTCGCTTGCGTCGATCCTTTTCTGCCGGGGAATCATGTCGGGCAGATGGGCATAGCCGAACAACGCGATGCGGCTGGGGGCAAGACGGATGGTCTGGTCGAGCGTCGCATCGAGATCGTCGAGATGCTGGCCGGGCAGTCCGTACATCAGATCGAAATTGATCGCATCAATGCCGCGCATCCGCAGACCCGTCACTGCCTGCTCGATATCTTCAAGCGGCTGGACGCGGCCGATCGCGGCCTGGATATGCGGGGCAAAGGTCTGCACCCCCATACTCACCCGGCTGACCTGCGACGAGGCGAGCACCCGCGCCCATTCAAGCGTGAAATTGCGTGGATCGACTTCGATCGAAATCTCCGGCTCGATGCAGTCGAACACGGTCATGATACGATCAAGCAGGCGAACGAATTCGACCGGCGCGATGGCGTTGGGGCTGCCCCCGCCAAAGGCGATATGCCGCACCCGCCCACGCCCACCCAGCCGCTTCGCCACCATCGCGATCTCGGCGCGCAGGGCGGTGAGATAGTCGGTCAGCCGGTGCTTGCGATTGGCCGCGCCGGTGTTGCAACCGCAATACCAGCAGATCTGATCGCAATAGGGAATATGGACATACAGCGACAGCGGCGTTGCGCACTCCATCGCGTCCAGCGCCCGCCCGTAATGCTCCGCACCCACCCCCTCGACGAAATCCGCCGCCGTAGGATAGCTGGTGTAGCGCGGCACGGGTTTGCCGAGCAGATCGGGGTGATAGGTCCACATGCGGATGTTCTATGCCGCGCGCCAGAACCGGTCTTTGACACGGGTCAATGTTTGGCATGGCGGGCTGTTTTGCTGCCTGCTGCCGCGGCCAGTCGTTCGCCCGGATGCGGACCGCGAAACGTCGCAACTCTCCGCGTCAGCACAATCCTCCTAACCTTGGTTAGTTTTGCAGGCTTGGCAGGAACCGGGCTTGTGCGCCTCCGTAGACCCATCGCTGCGCTTCGTTTGCGTCAGCATGGAGAACACACGATGTCTGCACCCGAAAATCTCACCGATCTTTATACCGGCGAACTGCAGGACCTGTGGTCCGCCAACGACCAGATGGCCAAGGCCGTCAAGAAGATGACCCCGAAGGTCAGCGATTCCAAGCTCAAAGATATGCTCGCCAAATCGCAGGAGGGCATCGCCGCGCACACCCAGATCCTCAAGGACCTGCTCGAAGCATCGGGCGAGAAGGTGAAGAAGGAACATTGCAAGGGCATGGAAGGGCTTGTCGCCGAAGCGATAAAGCACACCACCGAGGAAGCACCCGAAAAGGGTCCGGTGCTCGACGCAGTGGTGATCGCGCAGTTCCAGCGGATGAGCCATTACGGCATCGCCGGTTTCGGCACCGCAGCCGCGTTTGCCGAAGCGCTGGGCGAGAAGAAGGCCGTCACTGCACTCAACAAGGCGACCAAGGAAATCTATGGCAGCGACGAGTACATGACCAAGCTCGCCGAAACGAGCATCAATGTCGACGCCAAGGAAGAGTGATCTTCTGAGGCGTGGCCGGCTCGGGGGTGTCGCCGGTTCGGGCGGCACCCCCGCGTTGGGAGCGCGGCGTGCGGGCCCGGTATCGGGGGCTGATGGGGATGACCTGCAATGAGCACCAACGATCGCACCGGACTCGCCGAAGATCGCACCGACCTTGCAGAAGACAGGACGGTGCTGGCGCATGAAAGAAGCTTTGCCGGCTGGTTGCGGACCGGGATGGCGGCGGTCGGGATCGCATTGGGGTTCAATGCCCTGTTCCGGGAAATGGAGCCTGCCTGGGCCCCCAAATTGATCGCGACGGTTTTTCTGACGATCGCCATCGGCATATTCATCTCGGCCGAACGCCGGGCCTGCCGCATCATCACGCGGCTGGACGTGCACAAGGTGTCTTCCGTTGCGCCGATCCGGATTCGCGTGATGTCGTGGTCTCTGGCCGCCGCGACGATTGCGCTGATCGTGGCGATCTGGGCGCTTCCCAGCACAGGAACTCGATGATTTTTCAATAGTCTAGACGGAACGCCTGGGTCTGCGCCTCGTACGTTGGCTGTCAGGACGGGAAACCAGGAGAGAACAATGCATAACGATTTTGTATCCGCCATTTTCGACGATCACAGCCAGGCAGAACGGGCGGTGTCGCAACTGCGCTCTGCGGGCGTCAACGACAGCGCCATCTCGGTGATCGCGCGGCACGAGGGCAGCAACACCGTGACCGATGGCGCAGGCGCAGAACAGACCACCGATATTGTCGGCAAGGCAGCCCTGGGCGCAGGCGCCGGTGCGCTGCTGGGCATCGCAGCGCTGGCCATTCCGGGTGTCGGTCCATTCATCGCGGCCGGTGCAATCGCTGAAGCGGCAGTCGGCGGCGCTGCGATCACGGGCACTGCGGTCGGTGCTGCAGCGGGCGGCATCGTCGGCCTGCTCACCAACCATGGCGTCGACAAGGACGACGCGACGCATTACGAAGATCGGCTCAATCAGGGCGGTATCTTCGTTTCGGTCGATGCCGCATCGGCAGGTCTGTCGACCGATCAGGTCCGCGACGTATTGTTCGGCGCGGGCGGATACAACCCCGCGCGCTCGCGCAGCGGCACGCTTGCCTGACAAGCGCCGCGCATAAACGGCAATTCGGCGGGCTGGTTGCGCGATGCGCGGCCAGCCCGCTGTCCTTTCACCGATCAGCGCGCCGGGTTTGGCCGCTTTGCCATGCCCTTGTCGCGTCGCTCGCTCATACCGTGGCACGCCTTGGCGCAGTCGCCGCCGCCCGGTTTTTTCGGTGCGCTGTCATCGCCGGGGATCACCAGCAGGCTCATGCTGCCGTTGCAGTTGCTCACCGCGATCATTTGCGCATCAGCCTTGGCGAGCGGCGCGTGGACCAGGGCGGTGGCGATCAGCAGCGCACAGATCGCGCGCAGGTTGCCTGTGGGCGCGGTCATGGCTGGGCCGCCTTTTCCTCTTCATCTTCGACGAAGATGCGCAGCGCCGCGCCATCCATATCGTCGTACTGGCCGCGCTTGAGCGACCAGAAGAACGCGGCGAGACCCAGCAGCCCGAGCGACAGTGCGATGGGGATGAGCAGCAGCAGACCGTTCATTTCAAAGTCCTTTTCAGGCGCAGCGCATTGCTGACCACGATCAGCGACGAGCCCGACATCGCCAGCGCGGCGACCAGCGGCGTCACCAGCCCGGCAAAGGCCAGCGGAACCGCGATGACGTTGTAGCCAATCGCGAGCATGAAGTTCTGGCGGACGATGTCTTGCGTCCGCCGCGCCATGCGGATGGTGTCCACCACGGGCATCAGCCTGTCGCCCATGAAGATGCAGTCCGACGCGTTCTTGCCGACATCGCTCGCGCTGCCGGGCGCCATCGAGGCGTGGCCGGCGGCGAGCGCGGGGCCATCGTTGAGCCCGTCGCCGATCATCAGCACCTTGTGCCCCGCGCTGGTGTGGCGGGCGATGGCCGCCAGCTTGTCCTGCGGGCTCATTCCCGTGATCGCGGTCAAGCCCAGGGTGCGCGCGACGGGCGCCACCGCAGCGGCGCGGTCGCCCGAAAGGATCATCGCGTCGATGCCCTGCGAGCGCAGCGCGGCGACGGCCTCGACCGCATCGGGGCGCAGCGCATCGGCAAAGCGCACGGTGGCGACAGGGTGCAGGTCGATGGACAGCTCGGTGGCAAGCTCGGTGCTGCTATCGCCCGCCTGCGGACGACCCAGGGTGACGATCTTGCCCTGCCACATGGCTTCGATGCCAAAGCCCGGGGTTTCGCGGATCTCGCTGATCTCCGCCGCTGCGACGCCTTGCGCACCAAGATCGCGGGTCAGCGCGGCGCTCAAGGGGTGGCGGCTGATCTGGGCGAGCGCGAGCAACAGCGCATGGTGCTCGGGCGCGATTTCGTGAAGGTTGCTCGCCACCGGGCGACCCAAAGTCAGCGTTCCGGTCTTGTCGATCAGCGCGCGGTCGACCTCGGCCAGCCGCTCGAGCGCCGAGCCGTCCTTGATCAGCACGCCAACCTTCATCAGCGCGCCGGCCGCGACGATCTGCGCGGCGGGTACGGCAAGGCCCAGCGCGCAGGGGCAGGTGATGATCAGCACCGCGACAGCGATCAGTAGGCTCTGGTGCACGCCTGCACCTGCAAGCATCCAGCCGACGAACGCGAGCAGCGCCAGTGCATGGACCGCAGGGGCATAGAGCTTGGCGGCGCGATCGGCGATGCGGACATAGCGCGACTTGCCCTGCGACGCCTCGCCCATCAGCCGCGCGATATCGGCGATCGCGGTGTCGGTGCCCGCGGCGGTCACCCGCACGCGGACGGGGTTTTCCAGGTTCAGCGTCCCGGCATGAACGACATCGTCGAGCGCGGCCTCTTGCGGTGCGCTCTCGCCGGTGAGCAACGACAGGTCGATGCGGCTTGCACCTGCCACGATCACGCCGTCTGCCGCCAGCCGTTCGCCCGCCGCCACCAGCATCACCATTCCCGGGTGCAGCTCGGTCGCATCGACCCAGCGGGTGGCGCCGTCATTGTCGATCACCATCGCGCCGGTGCCCATATTGCGCAGCAGCGCGGTGACGCCGCCGCGTGCGCGGTCGCGCATCACGCTGTCGAGCCAGCGGCCGCAAAGGAGGAAGAACAGCAGCATCACCGCGCTGTCGAAATAGGCGTGCGGGCCGTGCGTCGCGGTCTCGTAGAGGCTGAGCGCGGTGGCGAGCGTGACGCCGATGCTGATCGGCACATCCATGTTGGTGGTGCCATGGCGCAGCGCGCGCCAGGCCGAGCGGAAGAACGGACGCCCGGCGTAAGCAATCGTCGGCAGCGCGATCATCGCCGAGAGCCAGTGGAACAGGTCGCGGGTCACGCCCGCCGCACCCGACCAGACCGAGACCGACAGCAGCATGATGTTCATCATCGCAAAGCCCGAGACCGCGACCGCGCGCAGCAGCTCGCGGCTGCCCGCAGCATCGGCATCGATATCGCCTGGACCCTCGCCGATCGGGTGCGCCTCGAACCCCAATGAGGTGAACGCGCCCAGCAGATCGGGCATTTGCGCATCGGCGGCGCACGACAGGTGCACGCGCTTTTCGGTGAAGTTGACGCGCGCGCTGTGGATCTGCGCATCGCGCACCAGGCCCTGCTCGAGCTTGGAGATGCACCCTGCGCAGCGGATATCGGGCACGGCGAAGTCGCGCTCGATCAGCGCTGGCGGAGTTGCCGGCCCTGCAGCGGGGCGGGGGGCGGGACGGGGGGCGAGACGGGCAAGCGCGTTCATCGCACGTCGCTCCGATAGCGGGCTTCCTGCGCATCGTGGCGGACGACCAGGTCCACCCGCCAGCGGCCCTGTTCCAGCGGTACGGTGGAGATCATTCCGCCCTTGCCATCGCGCACCATTGTCAGCGCGCGCGAAGGCACGGTGCCCAGCGGATGGCTGACGGTCGCGATAGCGCTCGAAATCGCGAGCGGCTGGCCGTTCTGGCGAAGCGTGATGCGCATATGCCGGGTGCGATCGAGCGAGACCGACTGGGTCCAGCCCATCGCGTCCTGCGCCTCGGCGCGGGCCAGCAGTTCGTTATAATGCTGGCTGGCGACATAGCTGTTTTCCACCACCTTGCCGCCGAAGGTCGAGAAAGCGAGCCGCGCCATGGTGAAGTTGACCGCCATGATGATCGCGAAGAACCCGACCAGGATCGCTGTCATGTGCCAGCCGGTGAACGGCTTTTTCACGGGGTGCGTGCTCATCTTGGTGCCTCCGGGCGGTCGAACTGGATGGTGTCGCTGTCGCCGCGCGGATCGCCGTCGCGGCCGATCGTGGCGATGGTGAAGTCCTGCCGCGTCGGGCCCAAAGCGGGCGCTGCGACGAACAGCCGGACACGGGTGACGCTGTCGGGCGAGATCGTCATCTCGACCCGCTGGCTGGAGCGGTCTCGCGACCCATTCTCGGTCCACAATTGCGCCCCGGGCAGGCCGCTGACCGTGATCGCCACCTTGCGCGGACGCGCTTCCATATTGCGCAGATTGAGCGTGTAGTTGTTGCGGATCATCCCATCGGACAGCTGGACATAAAGCGGGCTGCGCTCGTGCTGGACGGACAGATCGAGGCGGGTGCGCTCGCCGAGCGAGAACAGCATCGCCGCACCGATCGCGCACCAGATGGCGAGGTAGATCATCAGTCGCGGGCGCATCAATGTCTTGAGCACCGGCGGAGCAATGCCACCGGCCTTTTCCACCGCGACGTCATCGAGCGCGCAATAGTCGATCAGCCCGCGCGGGCGGCCGACCTGCGCCATCACGGTGTCGCACGCATCGATGCACAAGGCGCAGGTGATGCAGCCGATTTGCGGCCCCTCGCGGATGTCGATCCCGGTCGGGCAGACCGCGACGCACTGGTTGCAATCGACGCAATCGCCGAGCGATCCGGGGTGCGCCAGTGCCTTCTTGAGGCTACCGCGGGGTTCGCCGCGCCAGTCCTTGTAGGTCACCAGCAGCGATTTTTCGTCCATCATCGCGGTCTGGATGCGCGGCCAGGGGCACATGTAGATGCACACCTGCTCGCGCATGAACCCGCCGAGCACGAAGGTCGTCGCGGTCAGCGCAGCGACGGTGCCATAAGCGATGAACGCAGCCTCGCCGGTCCAGAAATCGCGGGTCAGCGTTGGTGCATCGGCGAAATACATGATCCACGCGCCGCCGGTCCAGAAGGCGATGGCGAGGTAGATCGCGTATTTGGCCGCGCGCTTGGCGATCTTTTCAGGCGTCCATGGGCCGTTGGCGAGGCGCACTTGCGCGTTGCGGTCTCCGTCGATCAGCCGATCGACATGCTGGAACAGATCGGTCCATACCGTCTGCGGGCAGGCATAGCCGCACCAGGCGCGGCCGACCGCGCTGGTGACCAGGAAAAGTCCGATGCCCGCCATGATCAGCAGGCCGGCGACATAATAGAACTCATGCGGCCAGATTTCGATCTGGAACATGTAGAAGCGCCGGTTGGCAAGATCGATCAACACCGCCTGATCGGGGGCATAGGGGCCGCGATCCCAGCGGATCCACGGCGTTCCGTAATAGATCGCGAGCGCAACGCCCATGATCAGCCATTTCAGGCGGCGGAAGGTGCCATCCACCTTCTTGGGGTAGACACCCTTGCGCGCGGCGTAGAGCGGGCCTTCGCTGCCCGCAAGAGTGTCTGGATTAGCCATTGGCCGGGGCCTTGTCGGGGACGGCAGCTGCTTCTGCAGCAGCAGGAACGAGCGGTGCGGGAGCATTCTCGCCGCCGCCCAGCGAATGGACATACGCCGCGAGCATCCGGATCGTCACCGTGTCCAGCTTGTCGTTCCAGCGCGGCATCACGCCGTTGCGCGGATTGTGGATGGTCTTGGCGATCGCATCGCGGCTGCCGCCATAGAGCCAAACGGCATCGGTCAGCCTGGGCGCGCCAAGCTCCCGGTTGCCTTCGCCGCTGGTACCGTGACAGGCGACGCAGTTGGCCTCGAACAGGACCGCACCACGCGCGGACGCGGCGCTGGGCTTTTCCTGGCGGCTGATCACGCGGACATGGCTGACCAGATCGTTGATCGCGGCGGTATCCAATATCCCGTCGCGGCCGAACGCGGGCATCGCGCTGAGGCGTGTCTCGTTGTGATCGGGGTTGCGGATGCCGTGGATCAACGTGGTTTCGATGGTGGCAAGATCGCCGCCCCACAGCCAATCGTCATCGGTCAGGCTGGGATAGAGCCCGACGACGCCAGCGCCGCCTGCGCCATGACACTGCACGCAATGCACTTTGAACGCAGCGCTGCCGCCCTGGATCGCCGCTTCGTGCAGCTCGGGCTTTGAGGGCAAAGCGGCGATCGGCATGGCGGCGATGGCGTTGACGATCGGCGCGCGCTTGGCGGTGTGGCCAGCCATTTCCTTCTCGAGGTCGCCGCGGCTGCTCCAGCCGAGCACGCCCTGCGTCGCGCTGTTGACCATCGGCCATGCCGGGTAGAGCACGACATAGACCGCAGCCCAGGCGATGCAGGCATAGAACGACCACAACCACCAGCGCGGCAGCGGCGTGTTCAGTTCCTCGATCCCGTCCCATTCATGGCCGACGGTGTGGGTGCCGGTGGGTTCGTCGAAGCGCGGTTTGTCAGACATTGTCGTCTTCCCTGAAGATCATGTTGGCAGCGTCGTGGTTGTGCTGGCGCGCGCCCTTGCGAAAGGGCCAGGCGACCAGGCCGAGGAACAGGATGGTCATGGCCAGCAGGCCCCAGCTGTCGGCGAAGTGGCGCAGTTCGTCATAGCTCATGGCCGTGCCCCCCGGTTAGTGGCAGAGGTGGCCGCAGCAGCGACCGGTGCCGGGGCAGATCCCTGATCCTGCGGCGCCGCCTTCTCGACATCGACCAACGTGCCCAGCATCTGCAGATACGCGATCAGCGCATCCATCTCGGTGACGCGTGTGGGATCGCCGTCAAAATCACGCACCTGTGCCTTTGGATACCGTGCTTGCAGATCGGCAGCGCCATCCGCGTTCGGATCGGCCTGCGCCTTGATGTCCTTATTGGCAGCGGCGATGTCGGCCTTGGTGTACGGCACCCCGACGCGCGACAGTGCGGTCAGATCATTGGACATGTCGCCGGTGACCAGGTCCTTTTCGGCCAGGAACGCGTAAGGCGGCATGATCGATTCGCCGACGACGCTGCGCGGATCGGTCAGATGCGCGCGGTGCCATTCGTCCGAATAGCGCCCGCCGACGCGTGCCAGATCGGGTCCGGTGCGCTTCGATCCCCATTGGAACGGGTGGTCGTACATGCTTTCGGCTGCCAGGCTGTAATGGCCATAGCGTTCCACCTCGTCGCGGAACGGACGGATCATCTGGCTGTGGCAGGTGTAGCAGCCTTCGCGCATGTAGATGTTGCGGCCCGACAGTTCGAGCGGGGTGTAGGGGCGCATGCCGTCCACCTTCTCGATGGTGTTGTCGATCCAGAACAGGGGCGCGATCTCGACGATGCCGCCGATGGCGACAGCAACCAGAGCGCCCAGGCTGAGCAGGGTGACGTTGCGTTCGAGCTTCTTGTGGCTGAAGCGCGGTTCGGCGTTGGTATCGGCCATGTGTCGGCTCCTTATTCGGCTGGCACGGCGGTGCCGCCCAGCGGACGGTCAGCAGCGGGGTTGTACGGCGTCTCGGTCATCGGCTTTTCCTCGCGGATTTTGCCTGCGATCGTCGCCCACACGTTGACGATCATCACGATGAACCCGGCGAGGTAGAGCAGGCCGCCCGTGGCGCGGATCAGGTACATCGGGTGCATCGCCGCGACGCTTTCGACGAAGCTGTAGACGAGGTAGCCGTCGCTGCCGTATTCGCGCCACATCAGGCCCTGCATGATGCCGGCAACCCACATCGACGCGGCGTAGAAAACGATGCCGATCGTTGCCAACCAGAAGTGCCAGTTGACCATGCGCAGGCTGTAGAGGCGCGGACGGCTCCACAGGCGCGGCACCAGATAATAGACGCAGGCGAAGGTGATCATGCCGTTCCAGCCAAGCGCGCCGGAGTGGACGTGGCCGATGGTCCAGTCGGTGTAATGCGACATCGAGTTGACCCACTTGATCGACATCATCGGGCCTTCGAAGGTGCTCATGCCGTAGAAGGCGAGCGCCATCACCATCATGCGGATGATCGGATCGGTGCGGATCTTGTCCCAGGCGCCGTTGAGCGTCATCAGGCCGTTGATCATACCGCCCCAGCTGGGCATCCACAGCATGATCGAGAACACCATGCCCAGCGTCTGCGCCCAGTCGGGCAGCGCGGTGTAGTGGAGGTGGTGGGGCCCGGCCCAGATATACAGGAAGATCAGCGACCAGAAGTGTATGATCGAGAGGCGATAGCTGTAGACCGGACGTTCGGCCTGCTTGGGGACGAAGTAGTACATCATCGCCAGGAAGCCTGCGGTCAGGAAGAAGCCGACCGCGTTATGGCCGTACCACCACTGGGTCAGCGCATCCTGCACACCTGCGAACGCCGAGTAGCTCTTCGATCCGAAGATGCTGGCGGGCATCGACAGGTTGTTGACCACGTGCAGCATGGCAACGGTGATGATGAAGGCGAGATAGAACCAGTTGGCGACATAGATATGCGGTTCCTTGCGGCGAACGATCGTGCCCATGAACACCGCGAGGTAGCAAAGCCAGACGACCGTCAGCCACAGATCGACATACCATTCGGGCTCGGCATATTCCTTGGCTTCGGTGACCCCCATCAGATAGCCGGTAGCGGCCAGCACGATGAACAGCTGATAGCCCCAGAACACGAAGCGGGCCATTTTGGGGAAGGCCAGGCGCGCGCGGCAGGTGCGCTGGACGACATAGAAGCTGGTCGCGATCAGCGCGTTGCCGCCAAAGGCAAAGATCACCGCGCTGGTATGCAGCGGGCGCAACCGGCCGAATGTGGTGTATTCGAAATTGAGGTTGAGCACCGGGAAGGCGAGCTGCAACGCAATGTAGAGCCCTGCGGCCATGCCGGCAGCGCCCCAGAACAGGGTGGCGATGACGCCCCAGCGGACCGGATCGTCATCATAGGCGCCCATGTCGGCGGGCACCTTGAGGATGCCCCGTGCGATCGCGCCATAATCTGCGCGGCTCATGGTGAACCACAAGGCGGCAAGGCACGCGATCATCACGATCGTCATGTGCACCGCAAACGGCCAATCGACCGCAAACACCGCCATCGCCATCGCCAGCATCGCCAGCCCCAGCCAGCCGCCGGACTTCAGAACCAAACCATCCATATGCCCATTCCCTGTACGCGATAGGCCACCGGCCCGCGCTTCTACTGGGGTGCTGATGCGCCTGACCCGGCGACAATACATTGATCCCGATCAACGAATTTTTTGCGCCCGATCAATGCGCTGGCTGGGCCCAGGCGCCAGGGATGCGCTCACTCAAGGAGGAGTGATTGACATGAAGACCAAGATTATCCCGCTGGCGGCAATGGCCGTTGCGCTTGCCTTTCCTGGCCAGGCCATGGCGCAGGCGGGCGAGGTGCATTTCAAGGTGCTCGGCACGCTGGTGGCACCCGATGGCAAGATCAAGGACGTGAAGCTGGACCGCATTGGATTGCCTGCCGGGACGCAGACAAAAGCCAATGACAATTTTATCCCCACGGTCGCGATCGAGTATTTCTTCGCCGATTCGATCTCGGTCGAGACGATCGCCGGGGTGACCCAGCATGACGTCGACGGACGCGGCGCGCTGGCAGGTGCAGGGCTGGTATCGAACGCCAAGATCGTGCCCGCAACGCTCACGCTGAAATACCATTTCGGCAAGGCTGGCGGCATTCGCCCCTATATCGGCGCTGGCCCCAGCTATTTCATCTTCATCAACGAAAAGCCCGGCGACACGGCGCGGGCGCTGGGGGCGACGTCACAGAAGATCAACGATACCTTGGGTGCCGCGCTGCAGGCCGGGGTCGATATTCCGATCAACGACAAGGGCATGTTCGTCTCGGTCGATGCCAAGCGCTATTTCATGCGCCCGCTCGCCAGTTGGCGCGCCAACGGTGTCGAGGTGCTGCGCACACGGCACGAGCTTGACCCCTGGGTGATCAGCGCAGGGCTGGGCTTCCGCTTCTAAGCGGACCGAAGGCTTTCAGCCTGCCATTGCTTCCATCGCCGCGCGGTCGTGAATCACGATCTCGCGGCGAGACGGCAGGCCCAGAACGCCCGCGCCGCGCAGTTGGGTGAGCTGACGGCTGGTCGTCTCGATGGTCAGGCCCAGAATGTCGGCAATCTGCTGGCGGCCGAAGGGCAGCTCGAAAACCTTTTGCGCATTGGCGGTGTCGCATCCCTGTCCGGTGATCCGTTCGGACATTTCGAGCAGGAACGAGGCGACCTTTTCGGTAGCCGACTTGCGCCCGAGCAACATCATCCAGTGCCGCGCGCGGTCAAGCTCGTCGAGCGTCCGGCGCAGCAGCTTCTGCTGAAGGTCGGGGTGCTGGTTGGCGAATTCGTCGAAACTGTTGCGGTTGAAGATGCACACTTCGGCATCGGTCATCGCGGTTACCGTATAGGGGCTTTCCTTGCCGAACGGTCGGCCGATGAAATCGGACGCGAAAACGACCCCGACAATCTGCTCGCGCCCCTCGGATGCCGCGACCACCAGCTTGAGCACGCCTTCGAGCACATTGGCGACCACCGGGGCATCATCGCCCTCCCACAACAAAGTATGGCCCGCCTTGACCCGCTGCCGCCGCCCCATCTTGCCGAGCACGGCAAGCTCTTCGACAGTCAGGCTGGCGCAGATCGCGCGGTTGCGCACAATGCAGGAGGAACAATCGTTCATAGACTCTTCCTACAACGTCCGCAGCTCCATGAACAGTCCGCTGCGCCAGTACGAAATCATCGCGGTGGCAGGCCCGCAAAGGTGATCGCGCTTTCCGCGCCGTTTTCCGAGATCGCGGCTACCCCGGCGAAGTGATCGTCGACGATCACCCCCGGCAAGGTCAGCTTGGTATCGGTGGTTTCAGCCGACTGCTCCCAGTCGTGCGCGTCGGCCCGGCGCCAATAGACCTTGTAGCGCGCAGCGCCCGGGACATCGGCCCAGCTGACCTGGGTGTCCGATGTCAGCGCCCCGCCCAGCATCGCGCTGGCAGGCGCTGCAGGCGCGCTCGCCAGCTCGCGGATCAGCGCGATATTGAGTGCGGTGACCTTCGCCAGATACGGAAAGTCCATCTCGTCGATGGTGTCGCCGAACTTGCGGTCGCCTTCGACCCGGATATCCTGGTGCTGGTGGTCGTAATTCTCGACGCCGACGGTGAAGCGGATTGCGGGATAGCCCAATTCGAGCGCGGGCAGATGGTCGCCGCCGCGGGCAAAGCGGTCGGGCCTGCGCACGCCGAACACCTCGAGGCCGATATCGCTGCGCGCCTTGCCGACGCGCTGGGCCGCCCGCATCAGCGCGCGCGACGGGCCGTCATCCTCGCCGCCGCTGCCGCGCCGCGCCATCGTCTCGACGGTGGATTCGGAAGCGCGGATGCCTTCGGAGAACACCCGCACCCGGTCGGCAACCGTGCGGCCATCCTGGCCCTGGGTGTTGCCGACGATGTCGTTGTTGAGCAGCGCGCGCACCTGCCAGCCACGCGCCCGCGCGGTCTCGGCGATCAACCGCCCTCCCCACAGGCCCTGCTCCTCGCCCGAGAGCGCGGCATAGATGATCGTCGGCGCGAACGTCTCCTTGCTGAGGATACGGGCTGCCTCGAGCACCAGCGCCACGCCCGATGCGTCGTCGTTGGCGCCCGGCGCATCGCTGGTGAAATCGGCGACGTCGGAGACGCGGCTGTCGATGTGCGCCGAAATGATGATGATGTCGTCGGGATTGCCCGTGCCCTTCTGCACGCCCAGCACGTTGACGACGTTCACGCCATTGGGTGCGCGCGGGCCGGTGAAGCGCCTGTCGATCTGCTCGACGGTGATGCAGCCTCTACACGCCTTGCCGATGCGGGCGAATTCGGCTGCTGCCCACCGCCTGGCCGCGCCGATGCCGCGGGTCGGGTGGTCGGGCGAAGACAGCGTGTGCCGGGTGCCGAAGCTGACCAGCTTCTCGACATCGGCGCGCAGCCGTGCAGGGTCGGATTCGACCTGAGCCTGGGCGGAGGCGGGAAGAAGAGCGAAGGCTGCGACCAGCGTTGCGATTTTGTGCATGGGTGCCAAGCTGGCGCAACTTGCGCGGCAGCGCAAGCGGGATCGATGATCCTATTGCCCGGTCTTGATGTACCAGCGCTCGCCGCCCTCGAGCGCCAGCGCGGTGAGCATCCCGCTCATATACGCGCCGGTATCGATGCCGATGCGGTTGGAACATTCCTCGACGTCATCGGTGATGGTGTGGCCATGGACGATCAGCTTGTCGTGCGGGGCTTCGTCCATGATGAAATCCTCGCGGATCCAGCGCAGGTCGGAGGGGCGCTGCTGGTCGATCGGCACGCCGGGACGGACGCCGGCATGGACGAACGCATAATCGCCCATCACGATACGGTCCTTGAAGCTGGAGACGAATTCGACATGTTCGCGCGGCAGCAGCGTCGGCATCCGCGCGGCCAGCTCTTCCATGCTCAGTTCATTGTATTCCTGCGGTCCTATATCATAGCTGAGGATCGTCTCGCGCCCGCCGATCTTGCAGAAGAAGCGGACAAGCTTCTCGTCGCCGCTGGCGGCACCCAGATACACTTCCTCGTGATTGCCCATCAGAAAATGCGCGTTTTCGCCCAGCCTGCGCGAAACCTCGATCGCCTTGTCGATCACCCCGGCGCTGTCGGGCCCGCGGTCCATCAGATCGCCCAGAAAGACGATGTGCGTGTCTGCGGCACCGCGGGTGCGATCGTCCTCTTCGATCCGGTCGAGCAGCAGGTCGAGCAGATCGCGGCGACCGTGGATATCGCCTATCGCGTAAACGCGGCGGCCGTCGGGGATCGTTGCGGTGTCGATCGGGGCAGCAGGTTTGGGCTTCCTGCGCAGCAAGGCCTTCAGCATGTCGCGTTCGTTTCTTCGGTTACCGTGTAAGTCCATTGCCCCAAGGCGCTGCTATATGCGCCAATTGACGAAAAGTTCAACCATCTGTTGTTCGCAGCTGCAGCAATGCGATCAAAGCCGCCCCGATAAGGGGAGGGGCGATACAGCGGTGGAGAGGTGTCTGCCACTGGCGAACGTGTAACACCCCTCCGTCAGTCGCGGCTGTCTGCCACCTCCCCATGCAGGGGAGGACCGTCGCTATTCCGCAGCGAAGCTGAGCCCAGCCTTGGCGACCAGCCGCTTGACGAGATGCTCGCCCAGTACCGCGCCAGGGGTGGTGATGCCGCCATCGCTTGCGGGCACATCTTGGACGAGGCACAGCGCGCTTTCGGCGATCATCTTGGACGTCGAGCCATAGCCAGGGTCCTTGTCGCCCTTGACGCCGTATCTCTGGGTTTCGCCGTCGGGCATTTCGGCGATGAACAGCACGTCGTAAAAGCCGTTCTCGCGCTCTTCCTTGCTGGGCCCTTCGCCGGGCTTGGGGCCGCCTTCGCCGCCCATCATGTCGGTGGTGGCAAGATGCTTGGCGATCGCCTCGCCCTTTTCGCCGGGGCCGGTCAGCATCATCTCGTCATAGACAAAGTCCTGACCATAGGCATGGCCGAGCAAAGCGTTGGTGCGGTGGACGTTCTTGGTGTTGATCGGCGCCATGATGAACGGCGCGGCCCAGCTGCCCAGCGCATCGTCGTGCACAGGCTTGTTGCCCTTGGGCTGTGCGGGCCCCTCGAAGCCGTTCGCCAGGCTGAACGGGTTGACCAGATAGCCCAGCACCGCCGGGTCCTTGGCTGCGGCGGCCATCGTCGCCTTGAGCGAGGCAGCTGTGCCGCCCGAAAACGTGCCCTGCATCGCGCGCACCCGGCCCTTGACCCGCGGCGCGGGCTTGCCGAACTTGGCGACGCACTCCTTCTGCAACATCAGCACGCCCAGATCGAAGGGAATCGAATCGAAGCCGGTCGAGAACACGATCCGCGCACCGCTGGCCTTGGCGGCGGCGTCGTACTTGTCGATCATCTGCCGCATCCAGGCAGGCTCGCCGCACAGGTCGACATAATCGGTGCCGTGTTCGGCGCAGGCGGCGACCAGCGGCTCGCCATAGAGCTGATAGGGGCCGACGGTGGTCAGCACGACCTTGGTGCGCTTGGCCATCGCTTGAATCGTCTCGGGCGCGTCGGCATCGGCGACCACCACCGGCGTATCGGCGGGCAGGCCCATTTCGGCAAGAACGGCGGTCATCTTGTCGGCCGATCGTGCGGCCACCGCCCATTTGGGTGCATCGCCGCCCCGGCCATAGGTGTTGTGCAGATATTCGGCGACCAACCGCCCGGTAAAGCCGCTCGCCCCATAGACGATGACATCGAATTCACGGTTCTCTCTGGGCGACATCGGCTCTCTCCTGTGTTTTGTGGTTGGCGTGTTGGTTGGGGTCAGAGTTTGGGCAAGGTCACCCCCCGCTGGCCCATATATTTGCCCGCGCGGTCGGCATAGCTGGTCTCGCACGGTTCGTTGCCCTGGAGGAACAGGAACTGGCACGCGCCCTCGTTGGCGTAGATCTTGGCGGGCAATGGCGTGGTGTTGCTGAATTCCAGCGTCACATGCCCCTCCCAGCCGGGCTCGAGCGGGGTGACGTTGACGATGATGCCGCAGCGCGCATAGGTCGATTTGCCAAGGCAAATGACCAGCACATCGCGCGGCACGCGGAAATATTCGACCGTACGCGCCAGCGCGAAGCTGTTGGGCGGGATGATGCAGACATCGGTCTTGCGGTCGACAAAGCTGTTGGGATCGAACTGCTTGGGGTCGACCACCGAGGAATTGACGTTTGTGAATATCTTGAACTCGTCCGCGACCCGCGCGTCATAGCCGTAGGATGACAGGCCATAGGAGATGCAGCCATCGCGCCGCTGCGCTTCGACGAACGGCTCGATCATGGCGTGTTCCTGCGCCTGGGCACGGATCCATTTGTCGGAAAGGATGGACACTTTGCGATCTCTCCTTTTCGTCATTCCCGCGAAAGCGGGAATCCCGCTGGCTGGTGCAAAGCGGGACCCCCGCGTTCGCGGGGGTGACGGGGTTGGTGTTACGACTTCAGATTGGCCGGACCGAAAGCGGCTGGCAAGAGCACCGAAAGCCGGTGCTCGATCCACCCGGTGGCATGGCCCGAATAGACGACAGGGTCGGTTCCGCCCAGCTGCGCCAGTTCGTTCATCACCTGGCGGCAGCGGCCGCAGGGGGTGACCGGGGCAGCCGTTGGCGCCAGCGTGCCATCCTCGCCCAGCGGCCCGCCCATGATCGCGACCTCGACCAGGCCGGTGCGGCGGCCCTGCAGGTTGGCGGCGATCGCAGCGCTGGTTTCCGCGCAGATCGCCAGGCCGTAGCTGGCATTCTCGAAATTGCTGCCGGTGACGACGGTGCCATCGTCGAAGCGGAAGGCCGCGCCGACATGGAAGCCCGAATAGGGCGCATAGGCAGTCAACGCCGCCGTGCGCGCCGCCTGCAGAAGGTCACGGGTCTGTTCGTCGTTCATGGTCGCACCACATTCCAGCGCACGCCCGCAGGCGCGCCGTTGATCCGGTAAAAACTGCTCGATTGCCACATCACCCAGCGCTTGGCGGCATAATCGGGGGGAACGAAATCGCCGATCAGCCAGACGGTACGGGCGAGGCCGTCGCTGACCTCATAGGCGCTTTCGAACGCCGGAGTAATCCTCAGCAGGGCGGGCTTTCCGGCGTGATTCTCGATCTGGTTGATGAAGGTGTTGAGCTCGCCGAGCAGCATCGCACGGTCGGGGCGGGTCTTGCAGCCCTCGTCCAGATCGAGGCTGACCACGGGCGGCAGCATCGCGGGATTGCGCGGCACGGTGGTGATGAACAGCTCCGCCTGCTGCGCTTCGCCCGCGCACAGGCTGAATTCATGCACCGCGCCGACCCGCATGCCGCTGGCAAGTGCGCCCTTGAGATTGGCGGCAAAGCGCGGATCGCGCAGGCGTCCCCCGGCGCTGGCGCGCAGATAGGCGAAGTCCGCCCCCATGGCCGCAAGCGTTGGCCACGCCAGATCGCCATCTGTGGCGCTGACATACAGCCCCTGCACCGGATAATCCTTTCGTGAGGGAGCCCAGCCGGTGATCCCGCCCCAGATCAGACCGCCGAGCACCGCGATCAGCAGCGCCAGCAGCCCAAGGCCTATCGTCCAGCGTTTCAGGGTGGATGTTCGCATGGCTGGTTGTTCAGCCCTTGATGTGCAGCACGCAGATCAGCGTGAACAGCCGCCGTGCGGTGGGGAAGTCGATCTCGATCTTGTCTTGCAGCCGTTCTACCAGAAGCTCGGCGGCCTCGTTGTGGACGCCGCGCCGGGCCATGTCGATCGTCTCGATCTCCTGCGCGGTCGCCTTGCGGATCGCCTGGTAATAGCTGTCGCAGATCGCGAAATATTCGCGGATTGGGCGGCGAAACCGGCCGAGGCCGAGCACCAGCGTTTCCAGATGGGTCTGGTCCTCGCGTGCAATGGTGATCGCCAGCCGGCCTTCGTAAACCGCAAGGCTCAGCCGGAAGGGGCCGGCATAGCCATCGGGATAGGCTTTCAATGGCTTGAAGAAATTGTCCTCGATCAGGTCGAAGATCGCGATCCGGCGTTCCTGCTCGATATCCGCATTGCGCCACAGAATCGTCTGCTCGTCGAGCTCGACATGGATGATGCGCGGGTTGGACATGATGCGCCCCAGTCTTTCACGTATGATAAGCCAAGGGGCAAGCGGAAAAACCCGTGGCTCTCGCTGTCCCCGGCCTTGTCCACACGATTATTGGCGCCAGTGCCTTGCGCGCCACAGCGCCAGCGGCGAATATGGCCGGATGGCCCAAGATACGCTTCTCCAGTCCGCTCCCCCGCCCGCCCTGCCGCCGCAGATCGCCGCGCCAGGCGCGCGCGACCTTTCCGATGCCAAGCTGCCGCGCAATATCGAGGCGGAGGCGGCGTTCCTGGGCGCGCTGCTGATCGACAACCGCATCGCCGAAGAGGTCAGCTCGCGGTTGAAGGCAGAGCATTTCTTCGAAAGCGTCCACCAGCGGCTCTATGCCCAGATCATGCGGCTGATCGACAAGAACGTGACCGTGACCCCGGTGACATTGAAGCCGTTCTTCGAAAACGACGCCGGCCTCTCCGAGCTGGGCGGGATGCGCTATCTGGCGCGGCTGACGGGTGATGCCGGCGGGCTGATCGGCGCACGCGACTTTGCCGAGCAGATCTACAACCTCGCGCTGCTGCGCGAGCTGATCCAGGTCGGCCGGACCCTGGTCGACAAGGCGATGGACACCAGCGAAACGGTGGATCCGCTGGGCCAGATCGAGCTTGCCGAAGCGGCGCTGTACAACGTCGCACAGGGCGAGGGCGAGAGCGGCGGTGCAGTGCATTTCAACGTCGCCGTCGGCGCCGCGCTGGGCATGGTCGAAAAGGCATTGAACAGCGGCGGCCATGTCTCGGGCGTCACCACCGGGCTCACCGACCTCAACGCCAAGATCGGTGGTCTCCACCCGTCCGATCTGCTGATCCTCGCAGCGCGCCCCGGCATGGGCAAGACCTCGCTTGCCACCAACATCGCGTTCAATGCCGCGTCGCGCTGGCGGCTGGACAAGGCGGCAGGCATTGAGGATTCGAAGAACGTGGGCGCCAAGACCGCGTTCTTCAGCCTCGAAATGTCGTCCGACCAGCTCGCCACGCGTATCCTGGCCGAGCAGTCGCGGATCAGTTCGGAAAAGCTGCGCATGGGGCAGATCGCGCGCAACGAGTTCCAGCGGCTGGTCACCGCCTCGCAGGAGCTCGAAGACCTGCCTTTGTTCATCGACGATACGCCGGGCCTGACGATCGCCGCGCTGCGCGCCCGCGCGCGCCGGCTCAAGCGCAAGCACGACATCGGCTTCATCGTGGTCGATTATCTCCAGCTGCTGCAGGGCACCGGCCGCAACGAGGGCCGCGTCAACGAAATTTCCGAGATCAGCCGTGGATTGAAGACGCTGGCCAAGGAACTGCAGGTTCCGGTGATGGCACTGTCGCAGCTCAGCCGCGCGGTGGAAAGTCGCGAGGACAAGCGCCCGCAGCTGTCTGACTTGCGCGAATCCGGGTCGATCGAGCAGGACGCCGATATCGTGCTGTTCATCTATCGTGAGGAATATTACCGGCTGATGGTCAAGCCCGACGGCCCGATCATGGACCCCAAGACCGCAGCGGACGAAGAGATCAACCAGAAATACCGCGAATGGGAAGACAAGTTCAGCCCCACCGCCAACAAGGCGACCGTGATCGTCGCCAAGCAGCGCCACGGTTCCACCGGCAACGTCCAGCTGCGCTTCGAAAGCGAGATCACCAAGTTCAGCGACCTGGCGCGCGAAGACTATATGGCTGGCGGCTACGACGAATAAGGCAATTCGCACGCGACCGGCTAATGTGCTATGCCGCAACGACAGTATGACGATGTTTCTGCGTAGGGCAGCATATGGCAACAGTCCGTAAAACGATAACCCTGACCACCCAGCAAGACGACTGGCTCGCCGAGCAGGTCGCCGCAGGCAGCTACACCAACGACAGCGAAGCTATTCGGGACCTCATTCGACAAGCGCAGACGCGTGATCTCGAAATTGAAAGCGTCCGGGCAGCGCTGGTCGAAGGGGAGCAAAGCGGCGAACCCGAACCATTTGATTTTACAGAATTCAAGCAGCGCAAACTGAAGCAGCATGGCTGAATATCGGCTGAGCCCAGCGGCCCAGCGCGATCTCGACAGCATCTTCGATTATACGGTGGCCGAGTGGGGCTTGGCGCAGGCGACTGGCTACACTGATCTGATCGAGCAGGCTTGCAATGAACTTGCCCAGGCGCCACTCCGAGCACCAGCTTGTGACGCGATCCGGGAAGGTTATAGGCGTCGGAGCGTGGGGCGGCACATCGTGTATTTCCGTGTGACAAAAACCGGCATTTCGGTTGTGCGCATTCTGCACCAGCGGATGAATGCAGTCGATCAGCTATAGTGTTTGCCGCGCCCTAGCCCCGCACCACCGTCATCAGATAGTTCAGCGCCAGATTGTCGCTGAGGTGCAGGCCCTTCAGTGGATCCCAGGCGATGCCGCGGGTGTCGAGCACCGTCAGGCCAGCGGCGTTGAGCAATCCGGTCAGTTCCTCGGGGGTCAGGAACTTGTCCCAGTCGTGGGTGCCGCGCGGCACTTGGCCCAGTCGCTCGGCCGCCTCGACCAGCATGATTCGCGACATCGTGGTGCGGTTGGGGGTGGAAAGCAGCATCAGCCCGCCGGGCGCCAGCACGCGGGCCAGAGCGGCGATGAACGTGGCCGGGTCGGTGACATGCTCGATGACCTCCATCGAGGTGACAAGGTCGAAGGTTTCGCCCGCAAGCGTTTCGATATCGGCATGGCGGTAATCGACATACAGCCCGACTGCAGCGACATGCGCGCTGGCCGCAGCGATGTTCTCTGCTGCGGCATCCAGCCCGGTGACCTGGGCGCCCAGCCGTGCCAGTGGCTCGGTCAGCAGTCCGGCGCCGCAGCCGACATCGATCGCGGTTTTGCCCGCCAGCGGCTTGCGTGCGGTGCCAGCCTCGGCCCAGTGATGGTCGATGGCGTTGCGGATATAGGCCAGCCGCACCGGGTTCAGCCGGTGCAGCATCGCCGACTCGCCCCTGGGGTCCCACCATTCCGCCGCCAGCCGGCCGAAGTGCGCGGCCTCTTTGGGGTCGATCGTTCCGTTACGGGCTTCGTCGTTGCCGCTGCGCGGTGCGATGGTTCCGGTGCTTGCGTTCATCATGGGGCCTCTCTATGCAGCGCCCGGTTATAGGGGCGAACTTCGCATAAGGGAAAGTACGAACGGCCAATGGCACGGATCGTCATGAAATTCGGCGGCACATCGATGGCCGGCACCGAGCGCATCCGCCGGGTGGCGCGGATCGTCAAGCGTCAGCAGGACGCCGGACACGAGGTCGCGGTGGTCGTTTCGGCCATGGCGGGCGAGACCGACCGGCTGGTCAATTTCTGCCGCGAGGCCAACCCATTGTATGACCCGGCGGAGTACGACGTCGTCGTCGCGAGCGGCGAGCAGGTCACCAGCGGGCTGCTGGCTATCGCGCTGCAGGCGCTGGGCGCGCAGGCGCGCAGCTGGCTGGGCTGGCAGCTGCCAATCCGCACGGTCGAGGCGCACGCCAAGGCGCGGGTCGAGACGATCGATGCCGACGCGCTGATCGCGGAGATGCAAAAGGGCGTGATTGCGGTCATCCCCGGCTTCCAGGGCGTCAGCGAAGATGGCCGGATCACCACTTTGGGCCGCGGCGGATCGGACACATCGGCGGTCGCGGTGGCAGCTGCGGTCAAGGCCGATCGCTGCGATATCTATACCGATGTCGACGGGGTCTACACCACCGACCCGCGCATCGTCGCCAAGGCGCGCAAATTGCGCCACGTGACCTATGAAGAAATGCTCGAGCTCGCGAGCGTCGGCGCCAAGGTGCTGCAGACCCGCTCGGTCGGCCTCGCGATGAAGGAAGGCGTGCGCGTTCAGGTGCTCTCCTCGTTCATCGACGACGATGCACCTGCAGCCGATACGATCCCCGGCACGATGATCGTCAGCGACGAAGAACTGGAAGGAATGGACATGGAACGCCAGCTGATCACCGGCATTGCGCACGACAAGAACGAAGCCAAGATCACGCTGACCCGCGTGCCCGACAAGCCCGGCGCGGTGGCCAACATATTCGGCCCGCTCGCGGAAGCTGCGATCAACGTCGACATGATCATCCAGAACGTCGGCCGCGACAAGGGCGAGACCGACGTGACCTTCACCGTGCCCGCCGCCGATCTGGCGCGGTCGATGGACCTGCTCGAAGGCGCGAAGGAATCGATCGGTTTCAACCGCATCATCCCCGATACCAATGTCGCCAAGATCTCGGTCGTCGGCGTCGGCATGAAGAGCCATGCGGGCGTCGCCTCGACGATGTTCAAGGCGCTGGCCGATCGCGGGGTCAACATCGTTGCGATCTCGACCAGCGAGATCAAGGTCAGCGTGCTGATCGAAGAGGATTACACCGAACTGGCGGTGCGCGTGCTGCACACGGCCTATGGGCTGGATGCGGTCGAGGCGTGATTTATCGGTCTCCTGCGAAGGCAGGAGCCCATCTCCTGCGTTTGCCTCGTATCGATAGCTTTGGAGATGGACCCCTGCCTTCGCAGGGGAGCCGGAACAGGACAGATTTATGACCAACCACCCTCTCACCGACACCGCGATGGCGCGGGGCACCGCGTTTCTCGGAAGCGAAACCGCGATCATGTGCGGCGCGATGAGCTGGGTGTCGGAGCGCAACCTCGTTTCCGCCATTTCCAATGCAGGCGGCTTCGGCGTGATTGCCTGCGGGGCGATGACGCCTGCGCTGCTCGATGCCGAGATTGCCGCGACCAAAAGGCTCGCGACCAAGCCGTTCGGGGTCAACCTGATCACCATGCACCCGCAGCTGATGGAGCTGATCGCGGTGTGCGCCGCGCATCAGGTCACCCACATCGTGCTGGCAGGCGGCCTGCCGCCCAGAGGCAGCATCGAGGCGATCAAGGATGCACGTGCCAAGGTGGTGTGCTTTGCCCCGGCATTGGCGCTGGCCAGGAAGTTCATCAAGTCGGGCGTCGATGCGCTCGTCATCGAAGGCATGGAAGCAGGCGGACATATCGGCCCGGTCTCGACCAGCGTGCTGGCGCAGGAAATCCTGCCCGAGGTCGCTGGCGACATCCCGGTGTTCGTCGCTGGCGGCATCGGCCGCGGCAGCGCGATCGCAGGCTATCTCGAGATGGGCGCTGCCGGCGTCCAGCTGGGCACGCGCTTTGTCTGCGCGCACGAATCGATCGCGCATCCGGCGTTCAAGAAGGCCTTCCTGCGCGGCAATGCACGCGATGCGATCGCATCCGTCCAGGTCGATCCGCGCCTGCCGGTGATCCCGGTGCGCGCGCTCAAGAACAAGGGCACCGAAGAGTTCACCGCCAAGCAGCGCGAAGTGGCAGCGCTGCTCGATGCAGGCGGCATCGACATGGCCGAGGCGCAGTTGCAGATCGAGCATTACTGGGCAGGCGCACTGCGCCGTGCGGTGATCGACGGCGATGTCGAAAACGGCTCGGTGATGGCCGGCCAGTCAGTGGGTATGGTCACGCGCGAGGAAAGTGTCGCCGAGATCATTGCCACCTTGATGCAGGAAACAGAAACGGCGCTTGCCCGCTGAGGGGTCAAGCGCCGTACGATGCCATCTGCGCCCGGAGGCGCGGCTGACGTCAGTTTCCTTCGGGTGGGACCGTCGGCTCTGAAAGCGATTCTTCGGGATTGGGCGTGGGGTTTTCCGGCGCCGTCGCGGCACCGGTCATCCAGATGATGCTGAGCGCGATGATCGCAAGCGCGGTCGAAATCACCAGCACATAACGGACGATGCCGCGCTTTTGGCCAGCGCTGGCCTCTTCGGTGTTCATTTCGACTTCTTCGCCATGTTTGATCATCGCCAACTCCCTCTTGATTGCAGACCATAGCTACGGAATCGGACGCGAAAGGTTCCGTTCGTCGCTAAACCTGCGGGCTCGTGGTGGTGAGCAGAAACCAGATCGCGATGGCGCCAAGGCCGATCGCCAGACCCTGCCGGGTACGCTCCATCCGGCCCGGCTGGCTGAGCAGGGGATGCATCCGTGCTGCCAGCAGCACGATGGCAAGGTGGACCGTGGTGGCGACAGCCACGCTGATCGCGGTCAACCCCAGGCCATGGCCAAGTGTCGGCCCGCTCTCGGGCAGGAAGCGCGGAACGATCGCGACATAGAACAACGCCGCCTTTGGGTTGAGGATGTTGGTGATCACCCCGCGGCTGAAATAACGCGCGTTCGTGCGGATGAGCGAACCGGTACCCGCAGGCGAGGTTTCCTTGTCGCCGCGCCAGGTCTCCCAAGCCAGATACAGCAGATACAGTCCGCCCGCCCAGCGCAGCGCGGCCCAGATCGCCGGGCTGGCTGCAACCAAAGCGGCGAGGCCCACCGCCGCCGCGACCCCGATCAACGTCAGCCCCAGCGCCACCCCCGCCACGGCCGCGAGCCCGGCCCGGCGCCCTGCGCCCAGCGTCAATGCCGCCAGATAGGCCATGTTCGCCCCTGGGGTCAGTTCGATGACGAGAACGGTCATGACATAGCTTGCCAACATCGCCGCATAGCCTAGGCTGCTGGCAGCAGGGCGCAATGCGCTGGATCAACGGAATGGGTGGCGGCAATGTTGAAGCGACAGGAAGAGCATGCGTTTGCCAAGCCGGTGGCGCTCGTCGTCGCGTGCTGGACCGATGAGGCTTTTCTGACCGGCATGATGCAGGCACAGGGTTCACGCGATGTCAGTGTGGCCGTCGAGCGCCCCGAGCCTGGGCAGATTCATGTCGCGATCACCCGGCAGGTGCCGGTCAAGGCGCCCGCTTTGATCCGGTCGGTGATCGGATCTTGGCTCGATCTGACCCAGCACGACATCTGGCAGCAGCACGCCGATGGCAGCTGGACCGCCGTCCGCAATGCCAAGCCCAAGGGGCTAGCCGCCGAGGGCGGGGCGAACATCACGCTGACCCCGCTATCGGACGATGCCACGCAATGCGCGGCGCAAATCAGCGTCTCCAGCCGCGCGCCGATGGTGGCCGATATGGTCGAGAAGCTTATGCTCGAGGACAGCACCAAGCTGTTGATCGAGGAGTTTGCCTGGATCGATACGCACGGATGACCGAGAGTCCAGATTGGAGCGGAATCGGCTCTTTCCTGTAGCCAACGCAGTAGCGCTTCCAAAGCCCTCCCCCTCGATGGGGGAGGGTTGGGTGGGGGTGATCTCTCCGGATTGTATGAAGGTTGGGACGTTGCGATGTTGCGTCCAGCCGCACCATCACCCTCACCGCTGCGACTAGGTGGCAAAGCCACCAAGTCTCGCTGCCTCTCCCATCAAGGGAGAGGCCAATAGGGCTGCCTCTCCGATGGTTGTTCTGATTACCCCGGCTCCCAGCCTGGCTCGGCCATGACAAAGCCGCTGAACTCGAACCCCGGCGAGACCATGCAACTGACCAGCGCCCAACCATTGCTTGCGCGCGCGGCCTGCCAGTGGTGCGGGGGGATGACCAGTTGCGGGGAGTGTCCGGCGGCGAAATCGGTGCCTAGCGTGTGCCAGGTCACCGGACCGGCATCCCCCGGAGCGGTCCCTACCTCGAGCGCGGAGCCTGCATGCCAGCACCAGATTTCGGTCGCATCGACGGTGTGCCAGTGCGATTGCTGGCCGGCTTCGAGCAGAAAGAAAATCAGCGTCTCGCTTGCCCGGCCGTTGGCGCCTGGGGCTCCGCGCCAGGTTTCGCGGTACCAGCCGCCCTCGGGGTGAGGGCTGAGCCCCAACCGGTCGATCAGCGCTGCGGGAGTCTCGCTCATCCGGCCAGCTCAGTATCGCGCTGCGCTGCCAGCTGGCCGCCCATTGCAGCCAGAGTATCGAACAGCTTTTGCGGATCGCTGAACCGCAGCCTGGCGAGCATTTCCTCCATCCCCTCAGCCACCAGAATTTCGCGCTCGCCCGCTGCCACTCCAGCGAGGATGCGGGCAGCACAGTCTTGCGGGTCCATGCCGTTGGCGATGGCGCTGTCGGTCTTGCCGTGCGCGCTGCCATCGGCGGCCAGGGCATTGGCGGAGACCTGGGTGCGGATAGAGCCGGGCAGGACGGTGTGCACTTTCAGCCCGTAATGCGCTTCGGTCTCGGCGCGCAGTGCATCGAGATAGCCGATCAGGCCGTGCTTGGCGGCGCAATAGGCAGTGCGCAGCGGCACGCCCGCGCGGCCGGCGACCGACGAGATGCCGACGATCAGCCCTGTCTTGCGCCCGGCCATGTGCGGCAGCAGCAGTTGCGTCAGCCAGATCGGCGCGAGCAGATCGACCGCGATGACCCTGTCATAGACCTCGAGCGCGCTGTCGATGGCGAGCGCGCGCTGGCTGATCCCGGCGTTGTTGACGAGGCCGTCGACATGGCCCTGCCAGGCGATGGCCTGATCGACGATTTGCGGCAGCGCGTCCTTGTCGGTGGTCTCGAACGGCAGGACCATGCTGGGCGTCGGCAATCGGTCGGCAACCGCCTGTAACGCATCGGTGCGGCGACCCGAAAGGATCAGCGACGCGCCCTGCGCGGCCAACGCCTCGGCCAGCGCCTCGCCGATGCCCGATGATGCCCCGGTGATCCAGATGACCTTGCCTGCGTATTCCATATGTTTGCCTCTCCCGTTATGGTTGGTGGCCATCAAAGGCGGCGATGTGCCGCAGCGCAACTGGAAAATCCTCTCGTGTAAGGGCAAAGCGGGAATGTGGCACGCTGCAAGTCCTCCCCTGCAAGGGGAGGGGGACCACGCAGTGGTGGAGGGGTGTCACGCTCTCGCCGATGTGGACACCCCTCCGTCATGGCTGCGCCATGCCACCTCCCCTTACAGGGGAGGATTTTTGGAGCCGCAGATCATTCGGTGCTCGCGACGGGAGGCTCGATGCACGCCCCTTGCCATCAGCGTATTGCGGCAGTAAGACGCCCACCCGCTCCAGCTATAGTGCAGGACCCTACGGTTTCATGACTTCCGCCTATAAAACTGCCCGCCCGGTGATCTCCTCGACCGGACTTTTCACCCCCGCCGACAGCATCAGCAACGACGAGCTGGTCGAGAGCTTCAACGCTTATGTTGCGCAGCATAACGCGCAGCATGCTGCGGCGATCGCGGCGGGCGAGATGGCAGCATTGCAGCCTTCGTCGGTCGAATTCATCGAAAAGGCGAGCGGGATCAAGGCGCGCAAGGTGCTGTCCAAGGCATCGATCCTCGATACCGACGTGATGTGCCCGCGCTTCGACGAGCGACCCGACGAACAGATTTCTGTGCTGGCCGAAATCGGCGTGGCCGCCGCGCGCGACGCACTGGCCCGCGCCGGGCGGGACGCAAAGGACGTCGATGCGGTGCTGGTCGCCTGCTCGAACCTGCAGCGAGCCTATCCCGCGATCGCGATCGAGGTGCAGGAAGCGCTCGGCATCGAGGGTTTCGGCTTCGACATGAATGTCGCGTGCTCGTCGGCGACCTTCGGCATCCAGACCGCTGCAGACTTCATCCGCGCAGGCAACGCCCGCTCGGTGCTGGTGGTCAGCCCCGAGATCTGTTCGGGCCATCTCAACTGGCGTGATCGTGATAGCCATTTCATCTTCGGCGATGTCGCCACCGCAGTGCTGGTGGAGGCTGCCGAGGTCGCTCCGGCGGAGCACTGGGATATCCTCGGCACCCAGCTCAAGACGCGGTTTTCGAACAACATCCGCAACAATTTCGGGTTCCTCAACCGCACCGCGCCCGAGAGCCGCGACGATGCCGACAAGTTGTTCGTCCAGGAAGGTCGCAAGGTGTTCAAGGAGGTCGTGCCGATGGTCGGTGAACTGATCACCGATCACGTCGCGCGGCTGGGGCTGGCGCCTGCAGACCTGCGCCGCCTGTGGCTGCATCAGGCCAATGCGGGGATGAACCGGCTGATCGCCCAGCGGGTGCTCGGCCACGAGGCGAGCGAGGACGAAAGCCCGACCGTGCTCGATACCTACGCCAACACATCGTCGGCCGGATCGATCATCGCGTTTCATTTGCACAATGAGGACCTGAAGCCTGGCGACACCGGGCTGATCTGTTCGTTCGGCGCGGGCTATTCGGCAGGATCGGTGGTGGTGCGCAAGGTGGGGTGATCCCCTTTCGCAGGCGAACGACCTTCTACGCAATATCGATCATTTCCCCGTCACCCCCGCGCACGCGGGGGTGACGCTTGTGTGCTGATGTCTCGCCAAAGTGGGATTCCCGCGTTCGCGGGAATGACGGGTAAAGTGTCTCAACCTTCCTTAGGCAGCTTCACCTTGGGCTTGGTTGCGAACGGCTTGATGCCGAATTCGGGATAGACCTCGCTGGGGTAATAGAACACGCCGTCCTTGGCGACCATGCGGATCGCCTTGATGGCTTTCAGGTCCCTGGTCGGGTCACCCTGGATCAGGAAAAAGTCGGCGTACTTGCCCTTGGCGATGCTGCCCAACGATTGCTCCTGGTTCAGATACTCGGCCATGTCGTAGGTCGCGCGGCGCAGGATTTGCGCAGGCGTCATCCCCGCCTTCTGGTAAAGTTCCAGCTCGCGGTGATAGGCGAAGCTGCCGCCCATATCGGTACCGGGGATCAGGAAGATGCCGGCATCGTGCATCTTCTTGATGGTAGCCGCCACCTTGTCGAACGCACCGCGATACGCCTTGTCGTCGGCAGGGTTCTCGATGTTCGACCACGCCTGCTTGGCACTGCGCTGCACGCCGATCGGCATGTTGGCGACATAATCGACCATGCCCGGATTGATCGTGCCGTTGCGCGCGAGCAGCAGCGATTCGTGGATCGCGAAGGTCGGGTCGATCGTCACCTTCTTTTCGACCATCGCGTTGATCGTGCGATTGACCTTCTCGCTTTCCAGATCGAGCGTCGGCAGGCGCTTGAGCGCGGTCAGGCGCAGCAGTGTGCGGGTGTCCTCGCCGGGTTCGAGCACCCAGCCCAGCATCACCTGGTTGATGTGGGTCATCTCGTCATAGCCTGCCGCGATCATCGCATCGGCGTTGGTGAAGGCGGGGACATGGCCCATCACGTGCAGCCCCAGCGCCTTGGCTTCCTTGACCAAAGCCGGAATCCACTCGGGGTTCATGCTGTTGTAGATCTTGATCGCCTGGAAATCGCGCGCGGCATAGAAGCGCGCCGCGTCGATCGCCTCGCGTTCGCTGGTGACCAGCCTGCCGTTGTTCGAGCTGAACGGGCTCTTGCCCTCGATGAAGCCCGACTTGGTGATCCGCGGTCCTGCCAGCACGCCGGTGTCGATCCGCTCGATCAATCCGTCGAGCACGTCGATCTCGTTGCCCATGTCGCGCACCGAGGTGATCCCGGCGAGGATGTTGAGCATCGCGTCTTCCTGGCCGATATGCCCGTGCATCTCGTAAAGCCCGGGGACCAGGGTGCCGCCGTTGCCGTCGATGGTGACCTCGCCCTCGCTCGCGGGGCTGTTCACTGGCAGCACGGCAGAAATGTGCCGTCCGTTGACGACGACGCTTTTGGGCTCGGTCAGCTTCATGGTGACCGGGTCGAACAGGCGGACGTTGGTGATCCGTACCGGCGCCTTGTAGCTGTTGGCCGCCTTGGCCTGCATCTTGACGAAGCGCTCGGTCGAATATTTCACCGCCAGATCGCGCAAGCGCAGGTCTTCGCCCTCGAAGCCCTTGCGCACGAACACGGCGCGTGGGCTGATGGCCGCGAACAGCGCGCCGGTGTCGTCGAGCAGGAAATAGCCCGGGTCGAGATCGTTGCCCGAGAGCGCGTAGGCTGTGACGGTCATGGCGCCACCGGTGCCCGAGACCTGCACCTTTTCGAGCTCGGCGAGCGTGAGCGCGCCGCCGGGCAGCGCGGGGATCGAGCGGTCGTCATCGGCGAGCAGGGCGCGCGCATACAGGCCAGCGGCCCAGGGGCTGCCTTCCTGCGCGACATAGATTGCAGGGCCCTTGGGCTTGGCGGTGCCGCTGCCGGTCGAATCGGTCCAGCGCGCGGTGCCGCGCTGCATCGTGAAGCTCTCGTTGATGGCGTTGCCGAAGGTCGAGTTGCCGGTGATCTTCCAGGCGACGGGCATGCCCTTGGCGTCGAGCTTGAGCTCTTCCTTCATCGTCGGGCCGCGGCCGTTGTTCTTGTAGTCGTAGTCGATCTTCACCGTGTCGCCGCTGCGCACGACATCAAGATGGCCCACATTGGTGCCTCCAATGATGACGGTGAAATTTTCCGTGTTGTCAGTGCCTTGCGCGTGCGCGCCGAAAAGCGGCGCGATGGCGAGCGCCAGCGCGATGGAACCGAATTTGAACTTGCTGGATTTGAATGTGCGAGCCGACATAGGCCTGTCCTTCCCCGTTTTATTTGGGAAGACAGTGGGCTAGGCGGGAGACGTTGGCAAGCGGGCCAAACCTAAAATCCTCCCCCAGCTTGCTGGGGGAGGGGGACCGTTCGCGAAGCGAATGGTGGAGGGTGGTTACGCCGCGATTGCGCGTTTGCCCCTCCGTCAGCCCTTGCGGGCTGCCACCTCCCCCAGACAAGCTGGGGGAGGATTTATCTTCAGTGGCTTCAACCCGCCGGGTTGCCTGCCGCCACGCTCAGCTCGGCCATCAGCGCGTTGCGATCTTCCGCAGCCACCGCAAGCACGTGTTCGCGCACTTCGTCAGCACGGCGGGCGATGGCGCTGTTCACCTGCTCGTTGCCCTGGGCGCAACGGCCCTTGGTAGATCCTTCGATCAGCTTGGTGGGCACCAACGTGCGCACGATATGGCTGCCTTGCCCGGCAGGTGCCTGCAGGTGCCGCTCGACCGCGATTTCGGCCTGCCACAGGCAGCGCGCGGTGCTCGGACGGTTGGGGGTCATGTTGCCCACCTGCCGATAGCTGACCTGGGTCTTGGGCTGGTAGACTGCGGTAACCTGGCGCTCGCCATGGGGAACCTCGACCTGATGGCGGAAGTCCTGGTCGGTGTTGGCGAGTGCAGGTGCTGCGAGGCTTGCGACTGACAGTGCCGCAACGATTGCGGTCATTTTGGTTTTCATTATTGGTCCTTTCCAATGGATGTGCATCGGTCGGGATACGCGGTATTCAAAGAATTCGAATGGTACCGGGCCGTAAGCCCGGGATGATTGCGCACCCCGTAGCGTCCGACATCACGCAGCTGCAAACGCAGCGATGCGCCAGAGGGGCCCGGTCCGCTCCCTAAGACATGGTGAGGCGCACCGGAGTTTCAACAGCAAAATTGGTAAGTGCAACATATTGCGCAGCATTTTTTTGCTGCTGATACGCGACGGAGGCCAAGATCAGCCGGTAAGGCGTTGTGCGAAGGCAAGAAGTTCCGCGCGCAGGCTGGGATTGGCGTTGGCCACCTTGGCCGAAATCGCCTGATAGGCCTCGGCCCCATCCGAAGCATGCGGATCGCGATAGCCCATCGACCATTCGCCGAACTCGCGCGCGGCGATCTGCTTGCGCGCGAGCAGCACCGGAGCCCGGTGCCTGCCGTCTGCGGCAATCCGTTGGTAGGTGGTGCTGACTGCGTCGGGCGGCCCTTCGAGCACTTGCAGGAAGCGCTTGCCGTTGAACAAGAGCAATCCGGTGATCTGGGCATTGCGGTTGTTGCGCCGTGACAGGTCGAGGATCTCGGCAAGGTTGACCTGCCAGGCGGGGGAGACGGTGCTGATATACAGCAACTGGTCGAAGTGCGGGGAGCAAGACATGCGCCCACCCTCGGTGATTCGGGTTAACTCACTGTAAACCCTGCGATGAACCGATCAGAACACGCCGATCAAAACACGCCGGTCAGAACACCGGGTCGTTGGCACCGTTTCCATCGTCGCTTCCCGGCAGCGGGGTAACGTCGCTGTGGATACCGCATTCGGTCTTGTCCCAGCCCTTCCAGCGGCCCGAGCGCGGGTCCTCGCCGGGCGCGACCCTGCTGGTGCACGGCGCGCAGCCGATCGAGGGATAGCCTTGCGCTTCGAGCGGATGGCGCGGCAGGTCGTGCTCGGCGAAATACGCGTCGAGCATCGGCTTGGTCCAGCTTGCCAGCGGGTTGATCTTGAACCGGCCCTGTGCATCCGAGGTGTCGATCTCGAAGCGCGGCAGACCCTGGCGGGTGGCCGACTGGAAGCCCTTGCGCCCGGTGATCGAGCCATCATAGCCGAGCAGTGCCTTGGCCAGCGGCCGCACCTTGCGAATTTCGCAGCAGCCATCGGGGTCGTACGACCAGCGCAGCCCGTTGGCGTCCTGCGCGGCGAGTTCGCCCGCATCGGGCGACAGCATGACCAGGTTGGTCAGCCCCAGCCGCGCGACCAGCGTATCGCGATACGCGACGGTCTCGGGGAAGTGCTTTTGCGTATCCAGAAACAGCACCGGCAGCGTCGGATCGATGCTGGCGATCATGTGCAACAGCACCGCGCTCTCCGCACCGAACGACGAGACGATGGCAAGATCGCCGACCAGGCCGTCCTTGATCACGGCGCGCATCATGTCGGCGGTGTCGGTGCCGCGGAACATGTTGTTGAGCCGGATCGCATCGCTCTCGGTAAAGCGCGGCTTCAGATCGATCTGGTCGCGCACGCGCTGACCTGTCGATGCCTGGATGTTGCTCTGCTTCATGATGTCACCTGATGGCGCTGGGCCCAGATCGCCGCGACGCCGTCGCTGGTCTTCTGGTAGAATTCGGGAAAGAAGCCCATCGCAGCCTTCACATCGTCTTCGTTGAGCGGCGTGTTGGGCGCAAAGCTGTCGAACCCGCAGCGGCGCAGGAAGACGAACTGGTCGACCAGGACGTCGCCGGTCGCGCGCAGTTCGCCCGTATAGCCCGCCTCGCGCAGGATCTGCGCCGACGAAAAGCCACGGCCATCGCCGAACGCCGGGAAGGCGATCTCGACGAGCTTGATCTGGCCCAGATGCGGCAACAGCGCGCGCGCATCCTCGCCAGGCTCGATCCGCGCGGCGGCGGCGTTCGATCCGGCGGTGAACTCGCTCAAGGCGACGGGGGTGTCGGTGACGGCGGGTTCGTCGCGATAGATGATCTGCGGCGCGGTCATGTTACGATCTCCTGATGCGGCCAACCATTCCGTCTGTCCCGAGCGTGTCGAGGGACGTATGCGCCAACGGTATCATCACGTCCCTCGACTTCGCTCGGGACAGGCGGAGGGGAGGAAGGCTCAGCCATAAAGCGCTTCCTTGAACGGTTCCATGCCGATGCGGCGATAGGTATCGACGAAACGCTCGCCATTTTGGCGGGCATTGAGATACACATTGGTCACGGTCTCGACCGCGTTGACCACGCCGTCCTCGTCAAAGCCGGGGCCGACGATCTTGGCGATCGAGACGTCTTCGGCCGCCGATCCGCCGAGCAGCAGCTGGAAGTTCTCCACGCCCTTCTTGTCGACACCCAGAATGCCGATGTGCCCGGCATGGTGGTGGCCGCAGGCGTTGATGCAGCCCGAGATCTTGAGCTTGAGTTCGCCCAGATCGCGCTGGCGTCCGGTATCGGCAAAGCGCTGCGAGATCTTTTGCGCCACCGGGATCGAGCGGGCATTGGCCAGGCTGCAATAATCGAGGCCCGGGCAGGCGATCATGTCGCTGATCAGGTCGAGATTGGCGGTGGCCAACCCCGCGGCATCGAGCTGCTGCCAGATGGCGTAGAGGTCAGCCTTGCGGACATGCGCCAGCACGATGTTCTGCGTGTGGGTGACGCGCAATTCGTCGAAAGCATAGCGTTCGGCGAGGTCGGCCATCAGATCGATCTGCTCGGCGGTGGCATCGCCGGGGATGCCGCCTGCGGGCTTGAGGCTGATGGTGACCGAGGCATAGCCCGGCACCTTGTGCGGGTGCGTGTTCTGGTCGATCCAGACCGCGAAGTCGGGATCGGAGCGGTCGATCTCGTCGCTCAGCCCCTGCTCGAACGCGGGGTCGGTAAAGAACGCACTGATCCGCTCGAGCTCGGCCACCGGGGGGTTGAGGCCCAGCGTCTTCATGTGCGCGAACTCTTCCTCGACCTGGCGGCGGTATTCGTCCGCACCGATCTCGTGAACGAGGATCTTGATCCGCGCCTTGTACTTGTTGTCGCGGCGGCCATAGCGGTTGTAGACGCGCAGGCAGGCTTCGGCATAGCTGATCAGCTCTTCGGCGGGGACGAACTCGCGGATGCACGGCGCAATCATCGGAGTGCGGCCCATGCCGCCGCCGACGAAAAACTTGGCACCCAGCACGCCTTCGGAATTCTTGACCAGCTCGATGCCGATATCGTGCAGCCGCATCGCGGCGCGATCGGTGGCAGAGGCGATCACCGCGATCTTGAACTTGCGCGGCAGCAGCTGGAATTCGGGATGGAAGGTCGACCACTGGCGCAGCAGCTCGGCCCAGGGGCGCGGATCGGCGATCTCGTCGGCGGCGGCACCGGCGAAATGGTCAGAGCTGATGTTGCGGATGCAGTTGCCGCTGGTCTGGATGGCGTGCATTTCCACGGTCGCCAAATCGGCGAGGATGTCGGGGGTCTGGTCCAGCTTGATCCAGTTGTACTGGATGTTCTGCCGGGTGGTGAAATGGCCATAGCCCTTGTCATAGGTGCGCGCGATATGCGCAAGCATATGCATCTGCTTGCTCGACAAGGTGCCATAAGGGATCGCGACGCGCAGCATGTATGCGTGCAGCTGCAGATACAGGCCGTTCTTCAGCCGCAGATGTTTGAACTGGTCCTCCGAAAGACTGCCATCGAGACGGCGACGCACCTGATCGCGGAACTCCGCGACGCGGGCATCGACCATCGCCTGATCGTATTTGTCGTACTGGTACATAAGCTCAGGCCTTCAGGATCGGGATAGTGGTGTTGATGGCGAGATCGGGGCGCACGGTGGGGCCGAACGCGCGGACGCGCTCCTTGATGTGCAGCGGCATCGGACCCTGATCGGTCTGCCTGCCATCGACGATATAGGGCACGTTGACCCGCAGCGCGGCTTCCTCGCGCGCCAGGATCGCATCGGCGTCGGCGCCGGCATCCTTGGCATCGGCGAGGTGGCGCGACCATTGCGTCTCGCCCGCCCACCAGATGACGTCTCCGGTCTTCAGATCGTTGCCGGTGAGGATTTTCATGTAATCGGCTCCAGAGCGTGCGCGAAGAGGGTGGGCAGGCAATCGGTGGCGCGGGCGCGGGTGACGACATCGCCGATCACGATCAGCGCCGGAGACACCACGGCTTCGCGGGCGATCATCGGGCCCAGGTCGGTGAGCAATGTGCGCAGCGTGCGCATGTCTTCGCGCGTGCCCTTTTCGAGCACCGCGACCGGGGTGTCGGGCGACAACCCGTCGGCAATCAGCTTCTCGGCGATCGCATCGCCGGTGGCGACGCCCATATAGATGACGAGCGTGCGGCCCTTGCCGGCGAGGCCTGACCAGTCCTGCTCGGTCAGGCCCTTGCACTGGCCCGCAACGAATGTGACCGCGCTCGACAGATCGCGGTGGGTGAGGGGAAGTTGCGCGGCGGCAGCGCTGCCGTTGGCGGCGCTGATGCCGGGGACGACCTCGACGGCGACGCCAGCGGCGCGGCAATCATCGACCTCTTCGCCGCCACGCCCGAAGATGAACGGATCGCCGCCCTTGAGCCGGACGACATCGTGTCCGGCGCGGGCTTCGGCGATCAGCAATGCGTTGATATCGTCCTGCGGCAGCGTGTGGCGCGCGCGCTTCTTGGCGACGCTGATCAGCCGTGCATCAGGGCGGGCGAGCGCGAGAATGGCATCATCGACCAGCCCGTCATGCACGATCAGCGCGGCGCGCGAGATGATCCGCGCGGCCTTCACGGTCAGCAGGTCGGGGTCGCCGGGACCGGCGCCGACCAGCCAGACTGTACCGGGCTTTGAATGTGCTGGCAGATGCGTCATGTCGGTTGGTCCTTTCCGACGCTGCATCTGGTCGCTGCGCCCCCGACATGCAAAGCAGAACCTTTTGGGAGTGGCTAAGTTTTGCTTGGGGGCAAGGCTGCGTAACGTCCCTCGACTTCGCTCGGGACAGGCGGAGGGGGGAAATATGTCATTCCCAAGGACTGCCCTCCCGTGTTCCCGAGCGAAGTCGAGGGACGCACGCGCACCCGCCAAAGTCTCAATTCAGTCCTGCTTCAGCCCGATGCCGATGGTCGCGCGGGGCTGTTCCATCTCGTTGGAGACCACCGGATAGGCGCAATAGTCCGCCGCATAATACGCACTCGCCCGGTGGTTGCCCGACAGGCCGACGCCGCCGAACGGGGCCTTGGACGAAGCGCCGTTGGTCGGCCGGTTCCAGTTGACGATGCCCGCCTTGATGTTGGCCCAGAACTGCTTGTAATGCTGCGGACTGCCGCCGACCAGGGCTGCGGACAGCCCGAAGCGGGTGTTGTTCGCCTCGTTGATCGCCTCTTCGAACGTGCTGACTTTCACGACCTGCAGCAGCGGGCCGAACAGTTCGATATCGGGGCGGTCCTTGATGTTGGTCACATCGATGATCGCGGGCGAGAGCAAGGGCACCTTGTCGTCGAGCCGCACCAGATGCTTGATCACGCGGCCGCCATTGCTGAGGAAATAGAGGAAGCTTTCGGTCAGGCCATCTGCGGCCTGGTTGTCGATCACCGGACCCATGAACGGCTGGGGGTCGTCGAACGGCCTGCCGACGATGACCCGGTCGGCGAGCTTCTTGGTTTCGGCGATCACCGCATCGTAGATCGTGTCGCGGACGATCAGGCGGCTGGCGGCCGAGCAGCGCTGGCCTGCAGACGTAAAGGCCGATTGGATGATCAGCGTCGCGGCATCGGCGATGCACGGGGTATCCCAGATCACCATCGGATTGTTGCCGCCCATTTCCAGCGCGACGATCTTGTTCGGCTGGTTGGCGAGACTGCGGTTGATCCCGATCCCGGTGGTGGCAGAGCCGGTGAACAGCACGCCATCGACATTCTCGTGTGCGACCAGCGCCTTGCCTTCGTCCGCTGCGCCGATCAGCAGCCGCACCACGCCCTCGGGGATACCCGCCTGGTGCAGGCACTCGACCAGCATCGCGCCGACGGCCGGCGTCTTTTCGGATGGCTTGAACACCACCGCATTGCCCGCGATCAGCGCCGGGATGATATGCCCGTTGGGCAGGTGCGCGGGGAAGTTGTAGGGCCCCAGCACCGCCATCACGCCGTGCGGCTTGTGGCGCAGCGCCATCGTGCCGCCCAGGGCGCTGTCCAGCTTGCGCTGCGCGGTACGCTCGGCATAAGCGGTGACCGAGATGTCGACCTTGGCGACCACCGATTCCACCTCGGTGCGCGCTTCCCACAAAGGCTTGCCGGTCTCGCGCGCAATCAGCTCGGCAAATTCTTCCGAGCGGGCGCGGACCTGGTTGGCAAAACGGCGGCACAGTTCGATTCGCTTGGTGACCGCCATCGCGACCCATTCCGGAAATGCGGCGCAGGCCTTGGCCACTTCTGTATCGACATCGCCATGCGGTCCGGCCCACAAACGGGCACCGGTAGCGGGTTCAAATGAAACAAGTTCAGGCAAAGTCACGCTTTCTGGTGATCTTGAAGCGGCGGGTATGGCCATCCGGCATCCGGATAGCAAGCTTTGGCAAAGACTGAAACTATTGAACGCGGACGTGACAAATTAGAGGCGATTTGCGGGGGCTTGATCATCTCGTATCCTCTGCTACCGTCCGCATCGGCTGGTTAACACCACTCGGCGAACAGGGTCGCATGAGTATGGTAGAAGCCGGGGGCAACACCCGCCTTGTCAGTGAACAAGGAGCGGACCCATGAAAACTTTCCCCAACAACGCAAAAGCGTTGCGAGCTACGCTTTTTCTGGCGTCGAGTGCCGCAGCGATCGCGATATCGTCACCTGCGGCCGCCGATGGCACCGCGCCGTGCAATTCGAATGTGGGACCAGACGGCGTCGCCGGAACGCCCGATGACGGAACCGAGTGCGGCGTAAATGCTATCGCCAGTGGCGCCAACGCGACCGCCGTCGGCACGAATGCCATTGCATCCGGCGTTGAATCGAACGCCATTGGCGCCAGCGCGACGGCGTCTGGCCTTCAGTCCACCGCTATCGGCGTGCAGGCCAATGCATCGGCGGGGAATGCCATCGCGATTGGCCGGTCGAGCCTTGCTTCGGGGAGTTTTGCTATCGCCCTGGGTGGGCAGGCGTCGGCAAGCGGCCTGCAATCGGTTGCGATCGGTGCCCTCGCAGTATCGCCCACCACCAACTCGATAGCGATCGGAACGCAATCCACGACAGCGACCGTTGGCATGACGCCCTCAGGCGCGGCATCGGAAGGCACCGCCGTCGCCATCGGGTTCCAGGCCAGAGCGACCCAGGAAGATGCCGTGGCGCTGGGTGACAAGGCCAATGCCAGCGGCTTCCACGCCACCGCGATTGGCGGAGAGTCGGTTGCTTCAGGCGTCGGCAGCCAGGCTTTTGGCTGGCAGGCCAATGCATCGGGCCGCACTGCCGTTGCCGTCGGCCATCAGGTTACGGCAGCAGGCTTTGAAGCCACTTCGGTGGGCAAGAGCACCAACGCGGGCGGCGCCAACGCGACCGCTGTGGGAAGCCGCGCCAATGCGGCAGGCATCAGCTCTGTGGCCATCGGCAACAACGCTGTCACCGCAGACGGCACAACGCCAACAGGTGTTGCCTCAACCGGCACGGCAGTCGCCATCGGCAATGGCGCGCAGGCCACCAACGAGGATGCCGTTGCACTCGGCGACCTCGCCAACGCATCGGGCTTTCACGCCACCGCAATCGGCGGTGAGTCGATTGCCTCGGGTGTCGGCAGCCAGGCGTTCGGCTGGCAGGCGAACGCCTCGGGCCGCACCGCTGTCGCCGTGGGGCATCAGGCCAACGCCGCCGGGTTCGAAGCCACGTCGGTCGGCAAGAGCGCGCAAGCGGGCGGGGCGAACTCGGCCTCCTTGGGCAGCCGCGCCAACGCCTCGGGCGTCAACGCGCTCGCAGCCGGCAATGCAGCCACCGCTGCCGGGATCAACTCGGTCGCGATCGGCAATGGCGCGGTGACCGCGGATGGCACCACGCCTTCGGGCGCCGCCTCGACCGGTACCGCCGTCGCCATCGGCAACGGTGCGCAGGCCACCAACGAGGACGCGGTTGCGCTGGGTGACCTTGCCAACGCGTCGGGCTTCCATGCTACCGCGATCGGCGGTGAGTCGATTGCCTCGGGTGTCGGCAGCCAGGCGTTCGGCTGGCAGGCCAATGCCTCGGGCCGCACCGCACTGGCTGCAGGCCATCAGGCCAACGCCGCCGGGTTCGAGGCGACCTCGGTCGGCAAGAGCACCCAGGCGGGCGGCGCGAACGCCACCGCCGTCGGCAGCCGCGCCAATGCGGCGGGGATCAACTCGGTGGCCATCGGCAACAACGCGGTGACGGCGGACGGCACCACGCCTTCGGGCGCAGCGTCGCTGGGCACTGCGGTCGCGATCGGCAACGGTGCGCGCGCAACCGCAGAAGACGCCGTGGCGCTGGGTGACCTCGCCAATGCCTCGGGCTTCCACGCCACCGCGATCGGCGGTGAATCGGTGGCATCGGGCGTCGGCAGCCAGGCCTTTGGCTGGCAGGCCAGAGCTTCGGGCCGCACGGCGGTGGCCGTGGGCCATCAGGCCGATGCATCGGGACTTGAAGCGACCTCGATCGGCAAGAGCGCGCTGGCAGGCGGTGCCAACTCGGCCTCGCTGGGCAGCCGCGCCAATGCGGCGGCCGACTTCAGCACCGCCATCGGCAACGCGGCGCAGGCGACCGGGCTCAATTCGGTTGCGCTGGGCTCGGGATCGATTGCCGACCGCGCCGGCACGGTATCGGTCGGTACGGTCGGTGGCGAACGGCAGATCACCAATGTCGCAGCAGGCACCGCGCTGACCGATGCGGTCAATGTCGGCCAGCTCAATGCGATTTCGGCGGCCACGGCGGCCAACGCCAGTCGGCTCAATTATTTCGCGATCAACAGCACCCAGGCGGGCGCAACCGCCACCGGCGCGTCGTCGATCGCGATCGGTGACAATGCCGCAGCAGAGGGCGTCGATGCGCTGGCGATCGGCGGTGACGATGCCGGAACCGGTGCGCGCGCGATCGGCAACTCGACCGTCGCGATCGGCGGCGAGGCCGATGCGATCGGCCCGGGCGCAACCTCGATCGGCTGGCGCGCCAACGCCAATGCCGAGCGTGCGCACGCGCTGGGTCATCTGGCGAATGCGACTGGCGTCCGTTCGCTGGCCGTGGGCGAAGCCGCCAATGCGACGGCGCTGACCGCGGTCGCCATCGGCAATCTGGCCAGCGCGACCGATGAGGATGCGGTCGCCGTGGGTGATCTGGCGCTGGCCTCCGGCTTCCATTCGACCGCGGTCGGCGGCGAGTCGGTCGCTTCGGGCCGCGGCGCGCAAAGCTTCGGCTGGCAGGCGGTGGCCTCGGGCGAACTGTCGCTGGCATCGGGCCATCAGGCGCAGGCGACCGGCGTACGCTCGACCGCAGTCGGCAAGAGCGCGGTTGCCTCGGCGACCAACTCGGTCGCGATCGGCAACCAGGCCTCCACCGACAGCGCCAACGCAGCTTCGCTCGGCACGTCGGTGGCGGTCGGCAACCTGGCGGTCGCTTCGGATGAAGATGCGGTGGCGATCGGCGATCAGGCGCTGGCCTCGGGCTTCCACGCCACGGCGGTCGGCGGCGAGTCGGTCGCTTCGGGCCGGGGGTCGCAGACCTTCGGCTGGCAGGCACGCGCCACCGGCGAGCTTTCGCTCGCGGTCGGGCATCAGGCGGTGGCAGGCGGGGTGCGCTCGTTGGCTTTGGGCAAGAGCGCCTCGGCCAGCGGCGATTTCTCAATCGCCATCGGCAACACCGCATCTGCCGGGTTCCTGAACTCGATCGCGATCGGCAATGGCGCATCGAGCACGGCGGCCAACCAGATCGTGCTGGGCACCGCCAACCACAGCTATCGCTTTGCAGGCCTGGGCGGCAACGTGCCGGCGGGCGCGCAATTCTTCCTGACGGTGGATTCGGCGGGCAACATCATGGCGGTGGCGGTTGCACCGGCAACGGCCTTTGCCGGGACCGGAACCGGCAGCACCCAGGTGGGCAATGGCGCTGCGGCGTCGGCGCCTGACACCACCGCGGTGGGCAGCGGCGCGGTGGCGAGCGCCGCCGATGCGACAGCGGTGGGCGAAGGTGCGCGGGCGACAAGTGCAGGCGCAACCGCCGTGGGCGCAGGCGCGATCGCTTCGGGCTCGACCGCCGTTGGCGCGGATGCGCAGGCGACCGGCGCAGGCTCGGCAGCCTATGGCTCCAATTCGCGCGCGACCGGCGCGCAGTCGATCGCCATCGGTGAGGATGGCAGCGATGCCGACGCGCTGGGTGCCGTGGCATCCGGCGTGGGTTCGATCGCGATCGGCAACGATGCGCGCTCGACCGGTGTCGAATCGGTGGCGATGGGCCTCAGCGCGGTCGCCACGGCTCAGTCGGCCACCGCAGTGGGTGGCCGGGCGCTGGCGACCGCAACCGCAGCCACAGCGTTCGGATGGCGGGCGGAGGCAGTGGCGGAACGGGCCACGGCTTTGGGCCACCTCGCCAATGCCTCGGGCGTGCGCTCGACGGCAGTGGGTGAGGCGGCCAGTTCGTCGGGCGACCTCAGCGTCGCGGTCGGCAACCTCTCGGTGGCCAGCGGCACCAACGCGATCGCCATCGGCAACACAGCCGTGGCGAGCGGCGGCGACGCCATCGCCATTGGCGGCAACCGCGACGGCACGTCGGGCCGGGCGACCCAGGCCACCGGGGCATCGACAACTGCGGTGGGCGGACAGGCATTGGCAACCGCGACGGCGGCGACCGCTTATGGCTGGCGCGCGGAAGCCACCGGAGAGCGGGCGACCGCGCTGGGTCACCTCGCGGTGGCATCGGGCGTGCGTTCGGTTTCGGTGGGCGAGGCGGCCGTGGCATCGGGCGCAGGCGCGATCGCCATCGGCAACCAGACTTCGGCGGCGTTCACCAATTCGGTGGCGATCGGCAACGGTGCGACCGCCAACCGCGCCAACCAGATCAAGCTGGGCGGCAGCGGTAGTTCGGTGACCATCGGCGATCTGGCGGCCAGCACGGCGGCACAGAGCGGCACCACCTCGATCGTCACCACCGATGCCAGCGGCACGCTGGGTGCGGGCCCGGCGGTCAACACCTTCGCCACCAATGGCCAGGTCAATGCGCTGACCGGGCAGGTCAACACCCTGTTCGATCTGACCGAGATCAACCGCCGGGCGATCAGCCGCGCGAACGAGGGCGTGGCGATGGCGCTGGCGATGGAATCGCCCGCACTTCCGGCAGGCACGACCTTTGCCCTGTCGGGCGGCGTAGGCTATTATGAGGACCAGGCATCGCTGACCACCGCGATCACCGCCCGCGTCGCCGAAAACGCCTCTGTTTCGGCCGGCATCGGTGTCGGGGTCAACAGCGGCTCGGTGGGCGCGCGCGGCGGTTTCCAGATCGCCTGGTAAGGAGAGTTATGCGTTTTTCAGTCACTCGGCCGGAGCGTTTTGCTCCGGCCATCATGCTCGCAATACTGGCCGCGACCACACCGGTTGCGGCCTTTGCGCAAATCCCATCGGCGCAACCGCCGATCTCGGTCGAGCCGGTGCCCAGCGAGCTCGAGCTTGCCAAGCTGTTGTGGTCGACGATGACGGCGGTCCACCACGCCAACCTGTCGGGCAATTACTCGGTGCTGCGCGACATATCGTCGCCCGGCTTCCAGGTGATGAACAACGCCGCGCGGCTGGGCGAGGTGTTCGCCAGCATCCGCGAAAGCCGGGTCGATCTGTCGAGCGCCTTGCTGCTCGCACCGACCTATACCGAGCCGCCCTCGGTCGCCGAACCCGGCGTGATCCGCGTGCGCGGCTATTTCGGGTTGCGGCCGACCGCGTTGTTCTTCGATTTCTTCTTCCAATGGGTGGAAGGGCGCTGGCGGCTGCACGGCGTCTCGATCAGCCCGCAGGCGATCGCATCGGACGAGGCGCCCGAGCGGGGGCGCAGTTCGACGCGGTGAGCGGTTGGGGTGAGGTTGGCGCGCGCGTCCCTCGACTTCGCTCGGGAATGCGGGAGAGGGCAGAAGCGCTCAGCACAAGCCCGCCTGTCCCGAGTCCCTCGACTGGCTGGCAAGCCAGCCGCTCGGGATAATCTTCCCGGCGTAGCCGGGAAGTCGAGGGACCTGCGCGCAACCTCGCGACAATTCCCGCTTTCCCCGCGCACCTCACTCGCGCATATAGCGCGCGTTTTTCCATAGCAGCACACAAGGCATCTCCATGAAGCGCAACGCCGGACAAGACCCCGCCATCACCAGCCGCTGGCGCCCCGCCACCCGCGCGATCCGGGGCGGCACCGCGCGCAGCGAGTTCGGCGAGACCTCCGAGGCGCTGTTCCTGACCTCGGGCTATGCCTATGACTGCGCCGAAGATGCTGCCGCGCGCTTCAACGGCGAGCAGTCGGGCATGACCTACAGCCGGCTGCAAAATCCTACCGTGGAGATGCTCGAGCAGCGCATCTCGCTGATGGAGGGGGCAGAGGCGACCCGCTGCATGGCAAGCGGCATGGCGGCGATGACCGCAGCGTTGCTGTGCCAGCTGCAGATGGGCGACCATGTCGTTGCCAGCCGCGCATTGTTCGGCTCGTGCCGCTGGCTGACCGATACCCTGCTGCCCAAGTTCGGCATCGAGACCACGATCATCGACGGGCGCGAGCTCGACCAGTGGCAGGCTGCGATTCGTCCCAACACCAAAGTGTTCTTCTTCGAGACCCCCGCCAACCCGACGATGGACATCATCGACATGCAGGCGGTGTGCGATATCGCGCGTGCGCACGGCATCACCTCGGTGGTCGATAACGCCTTTGCCACCAACGTGCTGCAGCGGCCGATGGAGTTCGGCGCCGATGTCGTCGCGTACAGCGCGACCAAGATGATGGACGGCCAGGGCCGCGTGCTCGCCGGCGCGGTGTGCGGCACCGATGAGTTCATCACCAACACGCTGCTGCCGTTCACCCGCAACACGGGGCCGACGCTCAGCGCGTTCAATGCCTGGGTGGTGCTCAAGGGGCTGGAGACGCTCGACCTGCGGATCCGCCGCCAGAGCGAAAATGCGCTCAAGGTCGCAAGCTTCCTCGAGGGGCGGATCGAGCGGGTCAATTATCCGGGCCTGCCCAGCCATCCGCAACACAATCTGGCGATGGCGCAGATGGAGGCCGCAGGGCCGATCTTTTCGGTCTATGTCGGCGGTGGCCGTGCCCGCGCGCACGGACTGCTCAATGCGCTCGAGCTGATCGACATCTCGAACAACATCGGCGACTCGCGCTCGCTGATGACGCACCCCAGCTCGACCACGCATCATGGGCTGGGCGAAGAGGCACGGCTGGCGGTCGGCATCACCGAGGACATGCTCAGGCTGAACGTCGGGCTGGAGGATGTCGATGACGTGATCGACGACCTCGACCGGGCGCTGGGCAAGATCGGGCTCTAACAAGCCGAGGTCGGCGTACAAAACGGCGGAACTGCGCGGAATTCTTCTTTCGCAGGGCAGTCGGTAACGGAACCAATCGGCACGTGATGCGTGGTTTGGGCATAGCCCTTATCTTTGCATCTTTACCATTGGGAGCCGCAGCCGCGTGCCAGACAGCCCTGCGCAAGCCAACATCATCGATGCCCCCCGTCCCGCCCTTCAGCGCACCGCGCTTCTGCTCGATTTTGACGGCACGCTGGTCGATATCCGCAGCACGCCCGATGCCGTCGAGGTGAGTGCAGAACTGGCCGAGGTCATGGCGCACGCCGCCGCCCGGCTGGAGGGGCGTCTCGCCATCGTCAGCGGCCGGTCGCTCGAACAGCTCGAACAGCTCTGGTCGGGCGCGATGCCCGCCATCGTCGTGGCCGGCAGCCATGGCCAGGAGCTCAAGGTCGCAGGCACCGTCTTCGGACCCGCCCAGACCGATCTGTTCGCACGGCTCGCTTCTGTCGCAGGCGGTCATTTCAGTGACGTTAGCGGTGTCGTAATCGAAGAGAAGACGTTCGGGCTGGCGATCCATTACCGTCTGGCCAGCCAGCATCGCGACAGTGTGCAGACCTGGGCGCAGGACATCGCCGCGCAGTGCGATCTTCTGGTCCAGCACGGCGACATGGTGTTCGAGCTGCGTCCGCGCGGGGCCGACAAGGGCGATGCGGTGCGCGCCATCATGGCGCTCGACCAGTTCCAGGGCTCGGTCCCCGTGTTCATTGGCGACGACTATACCGATATTCCCGCATTCGAGGCGGTCCAGGCGCTGGGCGGCACCGCGATCAGCGTCGGTCCGCGCACCGCAGACCGGTCCGACCAGCAGCTTGCCGATGTGGCCGGGGTGCTCGCGCGCATTCGAGAGCTGGTCGCATGAACCAGGCTGTCGAACCTGCCGCAGCACCGATCGACGGGATGAACCTGTGGCCGATCGGCAATTGCGAGATTGCAGCGCTGGTCAATTCCAAGGCCTCGATCACCTGGGGCTGCCTGCCGCGCTTCGATGGCGATCCGGTGTTCTGCTCGCTGCTCGAGCCGGTCGAGGACCACGGGTTCTGGGATATCCTGCTCGAAGGCTGCACCCGGACCGAACAGCATTACATCCGCAACACACCGGTGCTGGTGACACGGATGAGTTCGGACTGCGGCAACGTGATCGAGATCATCGATTTCATGCCGCGCTTTCAGCGGCACGGGCGGATGTTCCGTCCGGTGGCGATCGCCCGGATTATCCGGGTGATCAGCGGGTCGCCGCGTATCACCGTCAGACTGCGCCCGGCGCACAGCTGGGGCGCAGGCAAGCCGCGACAAACTTCGGGTTCCAATCACATACGCTATATCCTGGACGACCATACCCAGCGATTGACCTGTAACGGCCCCTTGGGCTGGATCAGGGACGAGACGATGTTCAGGGCTGAAACCGATCTGTATTTCTATTTTGGCCCGGACGAAGGGTTCGATGCCGACCTTCCCGCGACGCTGGAAGCGATGCTGGAGCAGACCGTATCGACATGGCAGCACTGGGTGCGCGGCCTGCACCTTCCGCTCGAATGGCAGGAGGCGGTGATTCGCGCGGCGATCACGCTCAAACTGTGCCAGTACGAGCAGACCGGCGCGATCGTCGCCGCGCTTACCACATCGCTGCCCGAGCATGCCAATTCGGGACGCAACTGGGATTATCGCTTCTGCTGGATCCGCGATGCGTATTTCACCGTCCAGGCGCTCAACCGGCTGGGCGCGCTCGATGTGCTCGAGTCCTACCTCCACTATCTGCGCAACATCGTCGATGCGGCGCGTGGCGGGCATATCCAGCCGCTTTACGGGATCGGCGGAGAAGCGCAGATCGAGGAATTCATCATGCCCGCCCTGCAGGGCTATGCTGGGATGGGTCCGGTGCGCTGCGGCAACCAGGCGTACGAGCAGATCCAGCACGATGCCTATGGCCAGATCATCCTGTCCAGCGTGCAGGCGTTCTTCGACCAGCGGCTGCTGCGCCGCGCGACGGTGCAGGATTTCGAGGCTCTGGAGGCGATCGGCCACCGCGCGTTCGAGGTCTACAACACCCCCGATGCCGGGTTGTGGGAGCTGCGCACGCGCAGCCACGTCCACACCTATTCGGTCGCGATGTGCTGGGCCGCATGCGATCGCCTGGCCAACGCCGCCAATGCGATCGGGCGCAGCGAGGAATCGCGTTTCTGGCAGAACCGCGCCGACACCATCCGCCAGCATATCGACGAGAACGCGTGGAGCGATGACGGCGACCATTATTCGGCAGTGTTCGGCGAGCGCACGCTCGATGCCAGCCTGCTCCAGCTGCTCGACCTCAAGTTCGTTCAGGCGGACGACCCGCGCTTCATCAGCACCTTGGCGGCGATCGAGGAAGGGCTGCGCCGCGGCAGCCATATGTTGCGCTATGCCGAGGAGGACGATTTCGGACTGCCTGAAACCGCGTTCAACGTTTGCACCTTCTGGCTGATCGAGGCGTTGCACGCCACCGGACGCGATGCCGACGCGCGCGAGCTGTTTACCGAAATGCTCAGCAGGCGAACCCCTGCAGGGCTGCTCTCCGAAGATATCGACCCCCGCACCGGCGCACTGTGGGGCAATTATCCTCAAACCTATTCGCTGGTTGGGCTGATCCAGTGCGCAGGCATGCTCTCCCGGCCCTGGAGCGACGCGCGATGAACCGACTGATTGCCATATCCAACCGGGTGCAAGCGGCCCAGGCAGGGGAAAGTTCGAACCGGGGCGGTCTTGCGGTCGCATTGTCGGCGGCGTTGCGCGAAAGCAACGGGTTCTGGTTCGGCTGGTCGGGTGAGCAGACCGACGAATTCACCGGCCATATCAGCTTCAAGCGCGAAAACGGGGTGGCTACCGCGACGATCGATCTGGAAGCCCAGGACATCGATGAATATTACAACGGTTTTGCCAACCGTACCTTGTGGCCCTTGTTCCATTACCGGCTCGACCTCACCGAGATCGCGCGCGATTTCGCTGGCGGCTATGCGCGGGTCAACGCCCGGTTCGCCGAGACGGTCGCCCCGCTGATCGAGCCTGAAGACCTGATCTGGGTGCATGATTACCACCTGATGCCGCTGGGCAAGGGTCTGCGCGATCGCGGCTTTGAAAACCGGCTGGGCTTTTTCCTGCACACCCCCTGGCCGCCGGCCAGCCTGATGGTGTCGCTGCCCAACCACCGCGATCTGGTGGCCAGCATGCTCAGCTATGACGTGATCGGATTTCATACCGCCGAATGGCGCGATGCCTTCATCGATTATATCACCACCCATCTCGATGCCCGGATCGATGGCGATTTCGCGTACTGCGCGGGTCGGACGACACGCTTGCTGGTGTGCCCGATCGGGCTGGACACCACCGAGTTCACCAGCGCGCTGGGTACCGAGGCAGCCCTGAAGGCGGAAGAACGGCTGATCACCAGCGCGGTCGGACGCCAGGTGATCGTCGGGGTCGACCGGCTCGATTATTCCAAGGGGCTGCAGGAACGGTTCCTGGCCTATGAGCAGTTGCTCAACACCCGCCCCGAGCTGTGCGAGAAGGTGTTCATGCTGCAGATTGCGCCGCCCTCGCGGGGTGATGTCGCCAGCTACCAGCAGATCCGCGCCGATCTCAACAGCCTGTCGGGCGGGATCAACGGCGAGTTCGCCTCGATCGACTGGGTCCCGGTGCGCTATGTCAACAAGGGCTATGCGCGCGAAGAACTGTTCGGAATCTACCGCGCATCGCGCGTCGGGCTGGTGACGCCGCTGCGCGACGGGATGAACCTGGTCGCAAAGGAATATGTCGCGGCGCAGGATCCCGAAGACCCCGGCGTGCTGGTGCTGTCGCGCTTTGCCGGTGCCTCGGTGCAGCTCGATGCGGCGCTGATCATCAATCCGCACAGCAGCGAGGACATGGCCGATGCCATCGCGCGCGCGCTGACGATGCCGCTGGAAGAGCGCAAGCAACGCCATTCAGCGATGCTCAAATCGGTGGTGGAGCAGGATGTGCGCTGGTGGAGCCGCAGGTTCATAGGTGCGCTCGCGGGGGAGGAACCCCAGGAGGACCGCCCCAAGCTGGCCCTCGCCTCCAGCAAGCCATAACTGGTCCACGCTTGGCTGACCCGTGGTCGGCGAGCTGGGGATGACTGCCGCGCGCAACCGATAACGGGGGCGCACGAGCGGCGATGCTGTTTGGAATTCAGGCTTGCGACATCGGCAAATCTACCCTATCCGCCGTCGCATTCCGCAGGACCCGGTCTATCGGGTGGCTCGGCCCGGCGCCTATCCCCGGGATAACCTGACGAAAGCCGTTGTTACTTTGATCCATTGATGATCGGTAAAAAGCGTCTTGGCGTCCACTTCAGCCTTCGTCGCCTCAAGTCACTTGATTACACCGCTATGCCGCTGACAAAAGCTGGACGATCGCGTGGGCATGGCGCCTGCGATGCGCGCCGCAGCTTTTGTTCGTCACCCCGTCGCAAGTGCCTCGCCTGAAGTTTAGTCGGAAATAACATGCTCAACATACACACCATCAAACAGGAATGGCTGGCAAACCCGCGTGGAGATATCCTCGCAGGGATTGTCGTGGCGCTCGCTCTCATCCCAGAAGCGATCGGCTTTTCGATCATCGCCGGTGTCGATCCGCGCGTCGGGCTGTACGCGTCGTTCTCGATCGCGGTGATCATCTCGCTGGTCGGCGGGCGTCCGGGGATGATCTCGGCAGCAACCGCGGCGATCGCGGTGCTGGTGCTGCCACTGATCCGCGATTACGGCGTCGATTATCTGTTCGCAGCGACGATCCTGATGGGTGTACTCCAGCTTATCGCCGGGTTCCTGCGGCTGAACGTATTGATGCAATATGTCTCGCGCTCGGTGATCACCGGCTTCGTCAACGCGCTCGCGATCCTGATCTTCATGGCGCAATTGCCCGAGCTGATCGGCGTGCCGATGCTGACCTATGCGCTGGTCGCAGGGGGGCTCGCGATCATCTACCTGCTTCCGTATCTGACCAAGGCCGTGCCTTCGCCGCTGATCGCGATCGTCGTGATCACCGCGCTGGTCTTTTATACCGGCTTCGATGTCCGCACGGTGGGGGACATGGGCGAGCTGCCGACGTCGCTACCCGCCTGGCTGATCCCCAATGTACCGTTCACGCTCGAGACGCTGCAGATCATCCTGCCATTTTCGCTGACCATGGCCGCGGTGGGCCTGCTCGAATCGATGATGACCGCGCAGATCGTCGACGATTTGACCGACACGCCGTCGGACAAGCAGCGCGAGATGAAGGGACAGGGCATCGCCAACTTCTTCACCGGCTTCCTCGGCGGCATGGGCGGCTGCGCGATGATCGGCCAGTCGGTGATCAACGTGAAATCGGGCGGCCTGACGCGGCTGTCCACCTTCGTGGCGGGCACGTTCCTGCTGCTCCTGATCTTGGTGCTGGGCTCGCTGGTGGCAATCATCCCGATGGCGGCCTTGGTCGCGGTGATGATCATGGTGTCGATCGGCACCTTCTCCTGGGCCTCGATCCGCGACATCCGTCATCACCCCTGGCAGTCGTCGGTGGTGATGATCGTGACCGTGGTGATCGTGGTGTGGACGCACGACCTTGCGCAGGGCGTGCTGGCAGGCGTGATCCTGTCCGGCCTGTTCTTTGCGAGCAAGGTCAAGCGCAGCTTCACCGTCCAGTCGGAGCTTGCCGCCGATGGTCTGTCCCGCCGGTACAGCGTTCTGGGCCAGGTGTTCTTCGCGTCGTCGGAGAGCTTCGTCGAAGCCTTCGACTTCAAGGAGGTGCTCGACCGCGTGGTGATCGATGTGTCGCAGGCGCATTTCTGGGATATCTCGGCGGTGGGCACGCTCGACAAGGCGATTCTCAAGTTCCGCCGCGAAGGGACCGAGGTCGATATCGTCGGGCTCAACGCGGCCAGCGCGTCGATGGTCGATCGTTTTGCCGTGCACGACAAGCCAGGCGCTCAAGCGCAACTTGGCGGACATTGAGAGGATGAAGCCTATGGAACACGTCCTGACCTGCATCGATGCATCGGGCTATGCCGACAGCGTGTGCGATCTCGCTGCCTGGGCATCGCAGCGGCTGCAGATGCCCGTCGAACTGCTGCACGTCGTCCAGCGCAGCGATGCGGTCTCGGCGCGCTCGGACAGGTCGGGCGCGATCGGTCTTGGAGTCAAGACCAGCCTGATGAACGAGCTTGTCGAGATGGAAGCGGCTGAAACCAGGCTGCGCGTCGAGCGCGGGCGGATGCTGCTGGCTGCAGCCGAACAGCGGTTGCGCGACCATGGCGCGTTCGATGTCCGCGCGCTCCATCGCCATGGCGGCATCATCGAAACGATCCTCGAACGCGAACAGGATGCGCGCGTCGTCATCATCGGCAAGCGTGGCGATGCCCATGAATTCGCGCAGGATCACATCGGATCGAACATTGAGCGGGTGGTTCGCGCCAGTACCAAGCCGGTGCTGGTTGCATCGCGCGAATACACCGAGCCGCGCAGCATCGTGTTCGCCTATGACGCCAGCCCGGCCGCCAATCGGGCGCTGGCACGCCTCGCCGAATCGCCGCTGTTTGACGGCCTGCCCGTCAACATCGTGATGGCCGATACCGACAATGACGCCCATCGCCGCGCGCTCGACAGTGCGGCGGCGAACCTGGGGTCAGAACGCGATGTCCGCACCACGCTGGAACGCGGCAAACCGGAAGCGGTGATCGCCGATGTCGTCGCTCAGACCCCCGGCGCGATGCTGGTGATGGGCGCCTATGGCCATTCGCCCATCCGCACCCTGATCATCGGCAGCACCACGACAACGATGATTCGCACCGTACGGGTGCCGGTGCTTCTGGTTCGATAAGAGGGGCAGGCGACGCCAAGTCCGGGCCCGAACGCATCGACGGGCGGGCATCGGCAGGCGGGCGAGGCTGTCTTGTCGCAGATGAAGCTGGAGCCGAGCCGGAATCCAATAGGCGCTCTATCTAACTGAAAAACTGTGATTTATTGAAAAAACGATAATAAAAAGCCCCAAGATAAGCCCCCAAAGAATCCTCTTGAGTCTTTTATTTACCACAATCTAAAACAAGGTTTAGAAGCTATGGGGCCGTAACGCCTGCTCAACGTAGGCAATCCGCTCGGCCCCACTTTCCAGCCCGCACCGCCCTATGGCATCTGCTTTGAGCGTTCTTCAAGCGCACTGATATGCCCAGCCAAGTACTGGTTTCGGTCAATTGGCGATCAAGCACATCGTACGTATACGAAAAGCTGTGCGGCCAGCTGTCCCCGGCCGAGATCAGTCGCCTCAGATTGTCATATGCAAAACTGACGGAGGTTTTACGAATTTAAGTGTATGTATTTTGTAATAAAGTTTAATATTCGTCCGCTCTATCTGTTCCCACATGATGTTCCCTGTGTATCAGAACACTCGTCAAGTACTGTGCCATCGTCTGGCTGAACACATCGCGCGATTTGGCGAAGCAGAAGCGCCCCAAGGAAGCCGCCTTCCTCCTCCACCAGGCCACCGAGCGCCTATACGCCGGCCTCCTCCTCACGCTCACCTATTACACGCCCTACAACCACAATATCGCCTTCCTCCGATCGCTCGCCGAAGGACTCGATCGCCGCCTCTACGGCATCTGGCCCGAAGACACCCGCCGCGAGCGCGCCATGTTCCAAAAGCTGAAAGAGGCTTACACCAAGGCAAGATACTCAAAACATTACAGGATCAGCGAAGAAGAGCTCGACTGGCTTGGCGAACGTGTCGAGGAGCTCGGTCGCACCGTTCACACCATCTGCTCAGAACGCATCGCTTTCCTGAGTAAGTCCTAGATGTTCACGATTAATAAATAAGAAAATTCTCCGACATTAATGTCGAATCATAAAAGATTGCAACTTTCTCTTTTGGATACAATACGAAATCCGGATTTAGTTAGTTCACTCTTAAAGCTATCGACTTGCTTTGATATTTCTGCATTGGATTTGAAGTACGATGTTGAAAACGCATTAACATCAAAAATCCTATGAGAATATTCAACATCACGCCTTCCTTCACGCTCTTTGCATTGTTCAGCCAACGCGCTCTGAACAAGAGTTCGCATCCCATCCCCTTCTACCATGATGTGTTGAGCGGTAGTTTCAGGACGATTCCCTTGCAGCGTTTCTAAGGTCACATGGTATCCGTGTCTCGATGAGTACTCATTAATAACACGCACAAGATCGGAGAAGTTTTTGTTTTCCATGTATAATGAAAACCTCTCCTCATCCACCTCTCTTGGGCCGCAGCTTGCTATTAATGGTAGCAATGCAGTCAAAATTATTAAATTTCGCAACCCGAATCTGTTTCCATAAACCTTCAGCATGACGGGTTTATTCCCTTCGCATACTTCCGGGCCATGCCATTTGAGTCACGAAAAATACTTGGCCCCATGGCATCATTTACCCCATCGCGAGTCCTGCCAATGATGCCACTTCCAGCGTTTCCTGACCCAACGGTTCTGATGAAAGTTCCACTACCGTTGGAATAGATGGTGCGAGTTATTGTCCCAACAAATAAGTGGACACTAGTGGTAGTGTTAACCGCGATGTTCCCGTTAGCGGAGAACCGGGTGGTGACATACCCGCCGGTGGTTGGGATGATTCCGAACAACCAGCCTCCAACCGGATAGGTTCCCTCGCTTCTGCCTGGAACAATCATGCCATCCGGCACTGCGGTTGCGCGATTTATCTGCCCTCTCTGACTCGGCGACAGCGGCACGCTGCAAATTTGTTCAGTCGTATCGTATTCGTGCCCACTTTGCGGCGATTATTCCAGTATCGCGAGACGATTGTAAATCTCACCAGCAGCTTACCTCAAACCCCAAACCAGCAAAAATACTGCCGCAGCAAGCGCGAGCGCCAAGACAATCCAATACAATATCGGCTCTGACGATCGGGATATAGAGCTTCCACCCGCTGAGGCGTCGCCGATCAAGAGTGCGCGGATTATTCCGATAATCAAAAGAAGAGCAATGAAGATAGGGAAAATGTCCAAGTCAATTCCCCTTATACTTGCATTGTGAAACCGTCGTTTCTGTATAACTCCCAGTCAAATTCAGGAATGGAAATGCGCTGGATCCGAGATCAAGACCTCCACCGGAGCCAGAACCCGACGAGTTGGATGCATGAGAATAAGAAAGCCCAACCGACAGCCAGTCGATTCCGATGCCTGCTCCGATCGAAAAGCCATCCGAAGGTCCAGCAAATGCACCGAGACCGGAATAAGTCATTTCACCGACGTTCAAACCCACTCCTACACCTGCGGTGAAACCTACTGTCGTAAACTTGCCCGTCGTACCTGTACTCCGATTGACCCAAGTTCCTCGCGTGGCGGTCCACCCAACCGCAAGCGTGGCGGTTCCCGTGATACCTACCACATCAATTTGACCACCTTCCTTGAAGGCGTTTGCGCAACTTGGAGAACTGAACGGCGGCACCTTTTGCGGCTTTTCTGCTGTTACGACGATAATGGCGGGCGTGGCGCCACCTCCACCACCACCAGCGCCGCCGCCAGAGCGAGCCAATGGCCCCTCGTTGACTCTTATAGGTGTTATACCTGTAACAACTATTATGTCTTCATGTTCCATGCCAGTGGAATCAACCCGGTTCACCGGATCATTTCCAACATAGGCGTACATGTTCATTCCATCTCCATAGCCGGTCGGATCAGTCTGTAGGAACCGGCCCAGCGTCGGCGAGAATGTGCGGGCCTTATAGTGGTACATGCCAAGCTCAGGGATCCAAGTCTGCCCAGTGTACTGGAACCGCCCCATGTTCGTCGAGCCCGGAATACCATATTCGTCGTAAGCGTTGATCGCCAGCATCGCGCCTGCTGCATCGCTGATCGCGACGACGCTGCCGCGTTCGTCGGCGTGCAGCCAGCGGCGGTCGGCGGTGCCATTGCCCTCATACCACACCAAAGGTTCATCGTTGCCCGGACCATGCACATAGCGGCGCAGCATGGTGCCGCCGCCAGTGTATTCTGCAATTAGAGCAGAGCCCGCATAGCGCAGCAGTGCGCCCGGTGCCGTTTGCAGAAACATACGCCCCAGCGCATCATAGACAAAGCTGCCACCCGGCGCGGTCGCAAGCATGTTGTCCACCGTATAGGTATAGCTGCCCGAGCCGGTGCTGGTGAGGTTGCCACGCGCATCATAGCTGGGCGACAGGCCTGCCACAGCACTGTACTGGTTGAGCCCGTTGGCGGTGTAGCTGCGATTGACGTTGTAATGCTGCGTCCAGGCATAGGCATCGTTATCGCGCGTGCTGCTGATCATCTGGCCTGCGGGGTTGTGGCCGTAGCTGAAGCCCACATCATGGGCAGTGCCTGCCAGATCATGGATCAGCGCAGTGAGCCGCGGTACCGGATCGTAGCTGTAGCCCGTCACCGTGCCGTTTCCCCGCGTAAGGCTGATGCGGCGGCCAAGATCGTCATAGGCGTAAATGCCCAGCACACCGACACCCGATGTCGCACCGGTCTCACGAATGTGGCTCACTTCACCCGTGAGCAGGTGGTCGTAAGTGACATAAAAATAATCATCCCAAGTTTGCCTCGTCATGCGCCCTGCCAGATCATAGGTCCAGCTGGTCGTGCCGAGCCACGCGCTGGTTTCGGTGAGCTGGCGGCCCAGCGCATCGTAAGTGAACGTAAAGCTGTGCGGCCAGCTGTCTCCCGCAAAAACCAACCGACCGAGATTGTCATATGCAAAGCTGAGATCGGTCTCCATCCATGCCACGTTTGGCCGATCAACCGTCGTCAGCCGGTTCAGGGCATCATACCCGAAGTCCACTACCTGACCGTCGCGCAGGCGCCGGCTGGTGACATTGCCGGCGGCATCATGGGCCAGCTGCTCATAATCACTGGTCGAACTGGTGGCAGCGCCCTTTGTCGCCACCGGGAACAGTGTCTGCAACATCCGGTCATGGCCATCATAGACATAGCTTGTCATGTTGTTTTCGGCATCGGTGACACTCGCCACCCGCCCGTTGCCAGTGTAGGTCGCGGTGACTTCGTCAGCCTGCTCGCCCGACACGCCATAGGCGCTTTGCACCTTGACGACCTGCCCGGCAGCATCATAGCTGGTCCGGCTGATCCGGTCTGGCCCAAATGAGCCGGTGGCGCCCAGGCTACAGGCTGAACCGGGCAGTGCCCCCCATGCTCCGCTGTTCATCCGCAACGCCGTGCACTCGATCCGGCCTACCGCGTCGTAACTGTACTGGGTGACCTGATAAGTGGCGCTGCTGGCAGTGAGCGTGCTCGTTACCTGCCGATCATTTGCATCATATCCGATCAGGTTCTGCTGCAGCGAGGTGAAAGCTGCCCAATCGACATCGGACTGGCTGTTGACGGTACCAACTTCAACCTGGCTGATCTGTCCGTCACTGCGATAGGTATTTCGCTGTGCACGGTGTTTTAGGGTGCCGCCACCATCGGGATCGGGGCCAACAATGCCGGTCAGCTGTCGCGCCCCATCGTACCGCCGCTGCACCGTGTCGGCGCTGCCTGCTAGCGGACCATCGACCGTTAACAAGTTACCGACCGGGTCGTAGGTCATGGCTTGGGTTACGGCGAGCGCACCTGTGCCGTCACCCCGCGTAATGCTGATTGGCAGACCATTGCTGTTATAGCTGACCGTGGCTTTGGTTTCATCTGCGGTGCTGGCGCAGGCCGCACCGGTCTGGCAGCGTGATACTTCAGACAACAGGTATTCATCGTTGGTCAGCGCATAACTGTAGCGCGTCTGCGGACGGGTCAGCCCCGATGCCGGGGCGGGCGCTGTCACCGTCAACACCCCGCCATGGACGCTGTCATAGGTAAAATCCGTGGTGCTACCGCGCGGATCGGTAACACTGGTTGGCTGGTTGCAGGTTATCGGGCTGGAACAGCTTGATGGGTAGCTGGCCGTCGTCGTGATCGTCGCAAGACCGGAGCCTGATTTGGCGACATTCTGGGTCTGCGTGACGTTGCCTCGCGCATCGAGCGTGTACTCGGTATAGTTGCCTTCCGGCGCAGTGATGCGGGTCAGGCGGCCATTGCCGTCATAAGTATAACCGGTGGTGCGGCTGAGCGGATCGGTTACAGATGTCGGGCGACCGATTGCGAGATCGGAGACGATGGTCGTCTGCTGCGAGAGGGCGTTGGTCACTACCATCGTTCCGGTGCTGCCGCTGACCGAACGGGCATATCCTGTCGTGACACCGTCGCGCGTGACCGATGTCACCCCGTTTGTGCCATAGGTTATGCTGGTGGTATCGGCGCTGGCGCCGGGCTTGCGGATTCCGGTTACGGAACTGGCGCCAGTAAATCGCCAGACCCTCCCGCCGGTGTCGGTGACCTCTGTCGTGTTGCTGTCGGGATAGGAATAGGTGACCGCTGCTTGCGCCGTCGTGCCGACTTCATAGTTGAAAAAGGATGCGCCGGTCCGCGTATACCAGTTGGTAGAGGGCATGGACCCCCAACTTACGCTGTCGGTTTGATAGGCAAAGCCTATGCCATAGCCATGGCTGTTGCTGACACTGCCCAGGCGCCAGAAGTACTGGCAGTCGAGCGTGAAATCCTCATTGAACTCAGTCGAGCACAGCTCATGAAGCGTCCATTCGAGCGTGGTGGTTTTCCCGGCCGGTTCGGTGATTGTCAGCGGTGCAAGAAAGCATCCTGCTTCGGCATCGGTGGCACAAAAGCTGGTGGCACCGCCATTGGGACGACCCGACGGATCGCCAAACTGGATTACGGTGCCGTCCGCACTGGTATGCGTAAACAACCCGCCAGCGCCAGTCAGGGTCGATCCGTTGGCCAACGTATTTGTATAGCTGCCCGATGAACCGGTAAAAGTCTCGCTGCGGGTTCCCAGATTTATCGTGATCGTCGCAACCCCTCCGGAACGACTGAGAGAAAAAAGATAGCCGTCCCACTGGCTGGATTTTGCGCTCGGGTTGGCACTTCTGCGGATCAGCTGGATTTCGCCGGGCCCTGATCCGATCGTTCCTTCAACGAATAGCAGCGGAAAGCCGCCAGACACCAGATCGACGCCATTTTCGTCAACCGTGCGATAGGCAGGGTCTGCAACCTGGCTTTGGGCAAGCGCCGGTTCTGCGAGCAGGGCAACAGCTATAGCTGCTCCAGCCGCAGACCCCAGCAATCTGGGCGCGATGGTCATGAACTGATACTCCTGCAATCAGGAAATGGAAAAGATGCGTTAGTTCGGCGACCCCGTCACCGTCACATTGGTTCTGTTATCAACCTTGTCGTGTGTGTAATCCGCATTGACGTTGTTGTTTACAGTGCCGGTGCGCTCAACCTTAATGACACGGCCCCGCGCGTCGTACGTGTAGGTTATTGTCTCGGTGGCACGAGCGGCACCCAAGGGTATTGTTACAAACAACACGAGCGCTACAATTATCCATAATTTCTTGGGATGGATCGAGTGAAGTTCAAGCGTCATCTGCGATTCCCCTGCTCATCAAACTCAGTAAGAGTTCCAGAGCATGCCCAAAAATTCAAGATACAAATTTAGTAAAAAATGGTTTGTTATTTTTGCTATTTCATTAACCATAATAACGTTGCCGTTTGTATGAAACACCATCAGCATTTATTTCAACAATCCATATTGCAATGGGAATTGCATGCCGATAACATTGGCAAAGACTGCAGGAACGCGACGTAGTGTCTGTTTGACCTCGCACTTATTATGCAAGTGGCATATGGATTACGGCTGCGGAATGTGTCTGTTGGTGAAGCAAGTATTGCCGCAATTTGACAAAGGGGCGCGATGTGCAGCTGAATATCTCGCGACTCGGCATAGGCATATTGGCAGCGCTAGCTTCGGTTTACGATCGCGCCATGGCACAAGATGCGCTGGCCGATCCGGCAGGCTCGGGCGTGCTGGTCTCGGCCGTACAGTGGCTGCAAGGCACATTGCTGGGCACGCTCGCGACGGTGGTTGCGGTGATCGCGGTGGCAGCAGTGGGCTTTCTGATGCTCACCGGACGGATCAACTGGCGCTATGGTGCGACCGTGATCCTGGGATGCTTCATCCTGTTCGGCGCGGCCAGCATCGTGGCGGGCATCCAGTCCACTGCGACGCTGGGCAACTGACGCGGTGGAAAGCATCGAGCGGACATCGGTGTTCATCGCGCTGACGCGGCCGCAGATGTTCGCCGGGGTGACGTACAGTTATTTCGTCGCCAATGCGGTAATCGCGACCGAACTGTTCCTGATCTTCCGTTCGAGCTGGATCGTCGCGGTGGCGCTGCTGATCCATCTGACCGGCATGTTGCTGTGCCTTCGCGAGCCGCGCTTTTTCGACCTGTGGCTGGTGCGCCTGGGCCGCTGCCCGCGCATCCGCAATCACGCGATCTGGCAATGCAACTCTTATCAGCCCTGATGCTGACCGCGCCCCTCTTGCCACCATTGGCCAGCGATCCCAAGGTTATCGCGCGGGAGAAACAGGCAGGCGAGCACCTGCCTTATGCCCGGCACGTCAACGACCATACAATCGAGACTCGCGATGGCATGCTGACGCAGATGCTGCATCTACGCGGCCTGCATTTCGAGACGGCAGACAGCGAGGAGATCAACTATCGCGCGCGGCTGCGCGATGCGTTGCTGCAGGCGATCGGCAGTTCGAGCTTCGCGATCTATCACCATATCGTCCGCAGGCGGGTGGACATGGCGCTGGAGGCGGAGTTTCCCGACAGCTTCTCGCAGCGGCTGGACGCAGCGTGGCGCGCGCGGCTGCAATCGCGCCAGCTCTATATCAACGACCTGTTCCTGACTTTGGTGCGCAGGCCCTTACGCGGTCAGGTCGGCGCGCTGGACCGGGTTCGCGCGCTGCTCGGGCGCACTACGCTCGACCACGAGGCGGAAGCTGCGCAGGATCTACGCCAGCTCGACACTGCGCGCGATGCTTTGGTCTCGGCGCTGGGTAGCTATGGTCCGCGCCTGCTCGGTGTCTATGACACGCCGCAGGGGCCGTGCTCCGAGCCATTGGAGTTCCTGTCTTCGCTATTTCATGGAGAGATGCGCCCGGTGCTGCTGCCGCGCCAGGATATCGGCCGCTATCTGCCCTATCGCCGGATCAGTTTCGGGCAGGAGACGGTGGAACTGGGCAAGGCGGGGCTATCGCCGCCAAGCTATCTCGGCATCGTGTCGATCAAGGATTATCCTGCGCAGACCGCGCCGGGCATGTTCGACGAGCTGCTGCGGCTACCGTTCGAGATGGTGCTGTCGCAGAGCTTCGGTTTTGTTGATCGCGCAGCGGCGCTGTCGCGGATGAACCTGGCGCTGCGGCGTATGCGCTCGGCCGAGGATGAGGCATTGAGCCTGCGCGATGAGCTGGCCACCGCGAAGGATGATGTCGCTGCTGGCCGTGCCAGCTTTGGCGAGCATCACATGACCATCGCCATCAGGGGAAGCAGCCCGGCAGAGGTCGATCAGGGCGTGGCCGAAGCGCAGGCGATGCTGGCCGACCTTGGCGCGATTGCCGTCCGCGAAGAGATTGCTTTGGAGCCCGCCTTCTGGGCGCAGTTTCCGGGCAATTTCCGCTATATCGCGCGGCGAGGGCTGGTCTCGACACGCAACTTTGCCGGGCTCGCCAGCTGTCACAATTTCCCGCTGGGACAGTCCCAAGGTAACCATTGGGGCGATGCTGTTAGCCTGCTGGAGACCACAGCGGCGGGGCCGTATTATTTCAACTTCCATCAAAGCGATCTCGGCAATTTTACCGTGATCGGCCCTTCGGGATCGGGCAAGACGGTGGTGCTCAACTTTCTGCTGGCGCAGGCGCGCAAGTTTCATCCGCGCATCGTGTTCTTCGACAAGGATCGCGGGGCGGAGCTATTCATCCGCGCGATTGGCGGAAGCTATGATGTGCTGCGCCCTGGCCAGCCTTCGGGGCTCAATCCTCTGCAGATCGACGACACGCCCGGCAACCGGCAGTTCCTGATCGAATGGCTTACTTTGTTGGCTGGCAACGTGGATGTAGAGGAAGCCGCGCAGATCAAGGATGCGATCGACGCGAATTTCCAGCAGCCGAGCGAGCATCGGCGGCTGCGTCATCTGGTCGAGCTGTTCCGCGGCGGTCATCGTCCGCGCAGCGACGACCTGTGGTCGCGCCTGCGGCCCTGGTGGGGAGAGGGCGAGCATGGCTGGCTGTTCGACAACCCGCATGACCTCACCGATCTGAACGCCGCGACGGTTGGGTTCGACATGACGCAGATCCTCGACAATGCGGCGCTGCGAAGCCCGGCGATGCTGTATCTGTTCCATCGGGTGGAGCAGCGCCTTGATGGAACACCTGCGATCATCGTCGTCGATGAAGGCTGGAAGGCACTCGATGACGAGGTGTTCGTGCGGCGGATCAAGGACTGGGAAAAGACCATCCGCAAGCGCAACGGCATTGTCGGCTTTGCAACGCAGAGCGCGCAGGATGCGCTCGAAAGCCGGATCGCCAGCGCCATAATCGAGCAGGCCGCCACGCAGATTTTCATGGCCAACCCCAAGGCGCGAGCGGCCGACTATATCGACGGGTTCGGACTAACCGCGCACGAGTTCGATCTGGTCCGCTCGCTGCCGGACAGTGCGCATTGCTTCCTGATCAAGCATGGCTCGCACAGCGTCGTCGCGCGGCTCAATCTGTCGGGCGAGCGCGAGATTTTGACCATCCTGTCCGGGCGCGAGAGCAGCGTGCGGGCGCTCGATGAACTGCGGGCGCGGGTGGGCGATGATCCTGATGTGTGGATTCCGGCGTTGATGGAGGCGCTGTGATGGCGTGCCCGGTTCCAACCCCCGGCGGCAATTTTCTGGGCGATACACTGCGTTTCCTCGACTGCGAGGCGCTGACCATCGGCGCTGCCGGCTATCAGGCGCTGGCAAGCCCAGGATCGATGCTCTGGGCACTGTTGACCGCCCTGCTCACCATCTTCGTTGCGATCTTCGGCTATCGCATGATCTTGGGCGAGGTGCCCAGTTTGCGAGAGGGCGTGCTGGCCTTTGTGAAGATCGGCATCGTGCTGACGCTGGCTACCAGCTGGCCCGCTTATCGGACGATCGTGTTCGACGTCGCCGTGCGCGCACCGACAGAGCTCAGTTCAACGATCGGCGGCGCGGCAGGGTTGCCGGGCAGTAGCGGCGGGATGATTACAAGGCTGGAGGCCACCGATGCAGCCATGGTGGCGTTAGCGATAGAGGGGACCGGGCTGCGGTCCGCCAACCTCAACACCATGCCGCCGCTCTTTGCCGGGTTTGAGCCGTTTGCGCTGGGCGGCGCGCGCATGTTGTTCCTGCTGGGTGTGCTTGGCGCATTCGGCACGGTCCGGCTGATTGCAGGCTTGCTGCTCGCTATCGCGCCGTTGTTCATTGCGTTTGTGCTGTTTGATGCGACGCGCGGGCTGTTTGCCGGCTGGCTTCGGGTGCTGCTGGGTGCGGCGCTGGGAAGTCTGGGCACGTCAATCCTGCTGGGCGTGCAGCTGGCGCTCTACGAACCGTGGCTGAGCAGCCTGCTTAATGCGCGCGCCGCAGGGATTGCGGTGCCCTCCGCGCCGGTCGAACTGCTGACAATGAGCCTGTTGTTCGCAATCCTGCTGCTGGCGGTCCTGGGCGCGCTGACGCGTCTGGCCTGGGGGTTTGGCTTTGCCAGATTTGTGGTTGCTGGGCCGTTGGGAGCCACGCAAACTGGACTTTTTCAGCAGCGTGACCGCATTGCGAATGTGCCATCTCCCACTCCGTCGGCGGAGAGATCGCGCGCAGCAATGGTCGCCGATGCTGTTGCATCGGGCCAGCGTCGCGAGGCGAACCTTGGCACCCTGGCCATGACTGGACCCGGATCACAGAGAGTTCCCGTTCAAGCGGTTACCCGGCAGGAGGTTTCGGCGACGATCACCCCGCTTGGGCAATCGCATCGTCGGCGCACCGCACGGCACGTTTCCCGAAGCGCTGACAGAAGGGATGCCCGCGCGTGAAGCAGGACACCAAGGCCGAGCGCGAGGCGTATTACCGCGAGGCTGGCACCTGGGCGCATGACCAGCAGCAGTCACTGCGTTCATCCAGGCGCATCGCCTGGATCGTTGCCAGCATCGCAACCGGAGTAGCGATGCTGCTGGCGCTGGCGCTCGTATTGCTGACACCGCTGAAGACAGTGGAGCCTTATACGTTGCTCGTCGACCGTCAGACAGGCTTCGTCCAGGCTGTTGACCCGCTGGAACCTCAGCGGATCTCGGGCGATGCTGCGCTCACCCAGTCGTTCCTCGTTCAATACGTCATCGCCCGCGAAAGCTTCGACATCGATTCGGTGCAATCCAGTTATCGCAAGGTCTCGCTCTGGTCAGCCGACAGCGCGCGCGCGCGCTATGCTGCGATGATGCAGGCCACGAACCCCGAAAGCCCGCTGACCCGCTATTCGCGCTCGACGGTGATAGATACGGTGGTCAAGAGCGTCTCTCCTATGACAAGCGGCAAGGCCATGGTCCGGTTCGAAACCCGCCGCTCTGACAGAGGGGCGCCGCCGCGTGTGACGGGAAGCTGGGTAGCGCTGGTCAGCTACCGTTTTGCAGGCGAACCGCTACGCGTAGAGGATCGATACCTCAATCCCCTGGGATTCCAGGTCGTGCGCTACCAGCGCGATCCCGAAACCCTGCCGCCGCCTGTCCCGGTTCTGAACCAGCCTGCCGCCTCAACACTTCGGTCAACCACGCCGTCTTCGGTGCCGCCCGTCATGCAGCGACGGTTGTCGGACGGGGCAGTGCCATGATCCAGACCGGCGTGATCGCAATGCTGATGCTTCAGATGGCTCTTCCCGGCATGCCGCCTGTGCAGCCGATGGGTCCTCCAGGCGATCCGCGTCTGCGCACGATGGAATATCAGGCCGACCAGATCGTTCGCCTTGAGGTTGCCACCGGATATCAGCTCAGCGTCGAATTTGCGCCAGATGAAAAAATCGAGACCGTCGCGGTCGGCGACAGCAGTGCATGGCTGGTGACAGCCAACCAGCGTGGGACGCATCTGTTCGTCAAGCCCGCCAGCGTCGGGGCAGACAGCAATATGACCGTGATCACCGATACGCGGGTCTATCTGTTCGATCTGCATGCCCTGGACAGCCCTGGCCCGAACGCGCCCTATACGGTGCGATTCACGTTTACCTCAACCGGAGCAGTTCCGGTTGTCAGCTCTGGCGACGCTGATGAGGTTGAGGGAGAATATCGACTGAGCGGAGACTACCGGTTGTATCCCAGCCAGATGGGGGATGATGGCGTCCATACTTATATCATCTGGCCTGCAGATGTCGCGCTGCCGGCCATGTATACGGTGGACGAGCGAGGCGAGGAACGAATGGTCAACGGAGCCATGCGCGACGGAATCTATGTGATCGATGCGGTAGCACCGCGCCTCACGTTCCGGATCGACAAACGCACAGCCCATGCGCGCAGGATCCTGCCCAAGGAGAGCCGCTGATGGCGAGCAGGGCTGAACCGGAAATCACCGCTGAGGCCGATATCCGGCCAACCGTCGCTCGCACGCGGCGGCCGCTTCCTGCGTGGGTGTTTGTAGCTGTGCTCGGGGTGCTTGCGATTGCATTGTTTCTGGTGCTCGACGGACGTCGGCGCGCGCTGCAGGCACCTGCTGTCGTGGCGGGGCGTGTCGATCTGGCAGGCGGACCGGACGTACCGATGCTTTATGTGCCCCCGGAGCTGGAGCAACTAGCACCAAATTTCCAGATAGCCCCCCAGGCTGCGCCTCCCTTGCGGGAGATGCCATCATCGCCGCGCTCGGAGGCGCAGTCGAGACCGAGCCCATTGCCGCCTGTGCAGGCCTACTTTCCGCCACCGAACTCAGGCGCTGGCGCGGCGCCCACCCAGCCAGCGGGCAACGCCTCGCCTGTTCTGGTGATCGATAACGGCAGTGTTCCGCGCGCGCCCTTGTCAGGAAGGCAAGTCGCAAGCGATGGCGGGGGGACCGCAGCGTCCGGCGGCAACGCGTCTGCAGCGCAGCGCGACACCAGCCGGCAGCGAGCCGGTGCCTTTGCCAATCGCGGTACCTCCGTCGTGCAAGGCACGTTGATCCCGGCCGTGCTTGAATCCGCGCTCAATTCGACCCGGCCAGGGTTCGTCCGCGCGATCGTGTCGCGCGATGTTCGAGGCTTTGATGGCACAAGAGTGCTCATCGCACGCGGTAGCCGCCTGATCGGCGAGTATGAGTCCGATACCCAGTCTGGCGAGAACCGGGCGCTCATCAACTGGACGCGCCTGATCCGGCCTGATGGAGCGACGGTCGCTATAGATTCACCTGCAGCCGATCCGCTGGGGCGCAACGGGGTACGCGCCCGGGTGAACTCGCATTTTTTTGAACGGTTCGGCGGTGCCATCCTGCAGTCGGTGCTCGACATCGGCGTCAATGCCGCTGCGCGAGCTGTGGATTCGCCGACGGTGATAGCGTTGCCGGGATCGTTCGGCGGCGCAGCAGGCCAGCGCATTCAGCCGCAGCAGGTTACGCCCACACTCACCGTCAAGCGCGGTACAAGCATCAGCGTTTTTGTGGCGCGCGATCTCGACTTTACAGGCGTGGAGCAGGGAAGGTGACGGGCGCCAGGCCTGTTCCTATCGGCCAGGTGTATCTGACCAGCTACCTCGCGCCTCTTGGCGCGGCACTTGCCCGGCCTGATGTGACCGACATCTACGTGAACCGGCCACATGAAATCTGGCTCGAGACCATGGGCGGGTCATCCGAACGCATGGAGGCGCCTGAGTTGGGTCCGGTGACACTCGAACGCCTTGCCCGGCAGATCGCAGCCCTCTCTCATCAGGGTATCAGCCGCGAACATCCGCTTCTGTCAGCCGCCTTGCCCGATGGCTCGCGCATCCAGATAGTGATGCCGCCTGCCACGCGGGGGCATGTGGTCCTGGCTGTACGCAAGCATGTCTCGCAAAATCTGAGCCTGGGCGATTATGTCGACGCTGGAGCCTTTAGTCAGACCCTACGCGGAGCCGATGCCAACAATGCGGCAGACGCGACGCTGGAAAGACTTCTGGCGCAAGGTGACATCGCCGCGCTTCTGGCAGAGGCGGTCCGTCAGCGACGCAATATCCTCGTGTCGGGTGGCACGTCGACGGGCAAGACAACGTTCCTCAACGCGCTTCTGCGCGAGATTCCAAAGGATGATCGGCTCATCCTGATTGAGGACACGCCTGAGCTGAGCATGACCCATGACAATTCCATCGGGCTGCTGGCAGCGCGCAGTGAGCTTGGCGAGGCACAGGTAACGGCGAACGACCTCGTTGCCGCATCGCTGCGGCTTCGCCCCGACCGCATCATTCTTGGGGAACTGCGTGGCGGCGAGGCGCTCGCCTTTCTGCGCGCGGTCAATACCGGGCATCCAGGATCAATGACGACCGTGCATGCCGACAGCCCGCAAGGTGCGATCGAGCAGATCACGCTGCTTGCATTGCAGGCTGGGACGCAGCTTGGTCGCTCCGACATTCATCATTATGTTCGCTCGACCGTCGATGTGTTCGTCCAGCTATCGCGCGAGAAGGGACGACGCTTTGTATCTGCTGTGGTGCTTGGCTCGCAGCTTTGGCCAGCCTAATGGATAGCTATGATCCTTTTGCGACAAGCGTTGAGGCTGGTGCACTGGCGACAGCTGCCGCCTGGGTGCAGGCGGCCCTTACAGGAACGATAGCAGTATCAATAGCGGTCATCGCAATAGCGGCTGTCGGCGCTGGCATGATGTCAGGCCGCATCGATATACGGCGTGCTGTGACGACAATTCTGGGCTGTTTTGTAGTGTTCGGCGCGCCGTTGATCGCATCAGGCATTCTGGAAGCGGTGGAGCCTGGCGCGATTGATGCGCCTTACGTGCCTCCGGTTACAATGGAGCAACCAGCGGCAATGCCCCGGATTAGCAGGCAGCCCGAATATGATCCTTATGCCGGTGCCGCGATGCCGGTTCAGTGAGGGTCATTTGCGACCATGATGCCAAGGAGCGTCGCGACCGGGGAAGGAGAGAATTTCCCTGGCCCACAGTGAAACTAGCCTCTCAATGCGTTTTCACCATGGCCCGCCTGAGAGAACTCAACGCCCGCATCATGTGATATTCGACGCCCGGCTCCCCGATGCCAAACTGATTTGCTATCTGCCGGTACGACATGCCCTTGAGCCGGTGCATCCAGAAAATGCGCCGAGTTCGCCGAGACAATGCCAGAAGCGCGCGCCGGTATGCTGCGCGCAGTTCCAGAGCCTGAATACCCCATTCCTGGTGTGGCGGCAGTGGTGCGTCGCGAGCCTCATCCAGTGGACAGATTGTGCATGCATTCCGCTGCCGTTTGCGCGTCAGATCGATGAGTAGGTTCTGAGCTGTCCGTGTGAGATAGCCCTGCGGATTGTCCAGCCGATCAAATGCGCTGCTTTGCCAGACGCGAACAAAAGTTTCCTGCACCAGGTCGGAGGCATCGCCTGGACCAATCTTCCGCCTGAAGAAGTGGAGCAACCGTGTCCATTCCGACCGGTAAATTTCTTCGAATGCATGATGGGAGACTGCAGTGCTCATGGCCGGTCTCCCAAGCCATGTGTCGAATGAAGGTCGGCATCGCGCGATGCGCGATAAAGAACGATCCCTGCCTCGATCCGGTCAAGAATGAAAGTGTCACGCTCGGCCTTGGCGATGCGAATCTCGGACTTCGAATAAATCTCGATATCCACAGCACATCGATTGCCGAGCTCTCTGTCGATAGTAGCCCGTGCACGTTGCCAGCAGCGTTCGTCGGTAAAGAGGGGATGATTGACGACGACCCAGAACTCGTAATCGGAAAACTCGATCGTCCGGCGGTCTTCATACCATGATCGCCGGGCGTAGGGTCCGATCAGGATAATGCGCGTTATCCTGCCAGGCTCAGGCGCGAGCACTGGCGCAGGATCGAATAGGCTGCGCAACATCCGAGTGATACGTTCGATTTCCCGTTGCTTGCGCCGAATGAGATGGCCGACGCGCGCCATCACGACTTCGCGCGCGTAAACGTCGTTCAAATGTGGGGTGTTCATTTTCAGCTCGCACCACGGCGGTCCGCGCAATGCTGCACGGATGGGCAAGCGGTGTTCGCTGTGGTGCCGCTGGAGCGGCTATCAGCAACCGTCCGACGCGCAGCCGGACCTACATGATGCCTGGCAGGGTAATCCCCGGAATGGCCGCCAGTTGTTCCAATCCGTGCTGCAGATTATGCCAGATAGAGGGCGTCCCGGCAAGTCGCACGGGTTTGCCGCCTACTTGCGGGCGGCGATTTCAAGCTCGGCGATCTTGTCGGTGCAGACCTGATGCACGACCCGGCCTAGCTCCTCGACTCGCTCGCCCAGCCAGGCCAGCTCTTCCTCGCTGATCCTGTAATGCTTCGAATAGCGCGCCTTGGTGTAAGCCTCTTTCAGCTTCTGGAACATGGCGCGCTCGCGATGGGTGCCATCTGGCCATATGCCGTAGAGACGGCGATCCAGCCCCTCTGCCAGCGAGCGAAGGAAAGCAATATTGTGATTGTAGGGCGTGTAAAAGGTCAGCGTCAAAAGCAGGCAGGAGTAGAGGCGCTCGGTCGTTTGATGAAAATCAAATGCGGCGTCTTTGAACAGTCCTTCTGCCACCGCGTACTTCGCCAATTTTTGGCGTGACATCGCGCCCGCCATCCCGTCGTCAAAATAATCGCGCGCTGCCTTCAACGCCTCGTCTGGTGTCTTCGGTTTTGGCTTCGCCAGCTCCCGATCCTCCGCCTCGTAAAGCGCAATGCCATCCTTCGCGACCTCCATGAAGAACACGCGGCCGTGCGAGAGCCCCTCGTTGACCTCATGCAGACTGTGAACGATGAAGTTGACCGGCGTATGGAGCGTCTTCTCGATCGTGTAGGCCCGGATTAGCCGTTCCTCGGCTTTGGCCCAGTAGGCAGCGCGGTCGGTCAGCTCCTTCTGGCTGACAATGATCAGGATGTCGTAATCGGATTTGTACTGGTTCGCCGATAGCGGCGCATCGACCCAATCGCCGCGCGCGTGGCTACCGAACAGAATGATCTTGAGGATGCGCGCGCCTTTGCGCGGTCCGGTCGCATTCTCGGTGGCCCCGCGAAACTCGTCGAAGATCGTCTCGACGACGCGTTCAAGCTCGCGCTGTTTGGCGGCGGGAAGATGATCGAGATCGGTGCGCATGGCACAGGAATCTTCGGGAACAATCCCGACTTTGGCAAGGACTAAAGCCCGGCTCCAAATTTCGAGGAGATGGATTTCGTCAATCCCGATGCGCTCGCCTTTGTTGCCGCGGGTTGCAAAACTGCCGCCTGCGCTATCGCGGTCTGGACCGTCCCTGCACGTTCATTGATCGCAGACACAAGCTTTGCGCGGTCATTGGTGACGATCGTCGCAGACTGTTTCGCGCGGGAAATGCCGACATAGAAGCTTTTCTGGTCGACCAGGTTGGTCGAACGGCTGTCGGCATGCACGATCACGTGATCGGCGGTTCGGCCCTGTGCAGCAAAAGCTGTATCGACATAGCCATGTGCGATGTGCCGGTCGCGGGCGGCATCGACCTGCAATATCTGGACCTGTCCTCGCGAGCCGCGAACGGTGGCGGTTCTGGCGTCTGCATCGAGCGCGATGACCTCGGCGCGTGCGCCGTTGACTCGCCCGGCCTCGCGATCGTTGCGCGTGAACCGGATGCTGTCGCCCGTCCGGAGCTCCAGCCGCTGCGCCTCGAAGACCTGAACGTTGCCAGCCCCCCATTGCCGCAACCGCCAGTCCACCTCGCGCCCATCCTCCGATCTCAGCGCAATCGCCGCCTTGGCCGGGTCCACCGCTTCGACCCGGAAGGCCTCGCCGCGCGCTACGCCCTTGTCCGCATAATCTTTCGAAAATCGGATAATATCGCCTCTGTCGTAACTCAGCGGATCGCGGGCCTCGGCTCGGGTAAGCCCCTTGTTGACGAGGCTTTCGACAACAACCGTCGGGCCGCTGAGCGCTCCTGACCTTGTAAGCGCCTCTCGTATCTCTGCTGTCAGAACATCGCGGCCTTCCCGCGACGGCTCGATGACCAATGTGCGGGCGCGGCCGGGCTTGTCGAGAGCGGCGTAGCGCTGCGCTATCGCTTCGAACCGCTCGGTGCGCTCGGGTGCTTCGATGATCGCACCGCCGCCGCGATCCAGCGCTGCCAACGCCTTCTTCGCGTCACCCTCGATCGAAGCCAGCACCGCTTCTTTCGTGGCAGCATTGGTCTGCCGGACAATCTCGCCAAGCTTGGCGGTCTGCATGCCCGCGCTTTGCAATTGTGCGAATGCCGCGCCCGCCTCGACCGATCCCAGCTGCTTCACATCGCCGACCAGTACGATGCGGGCATCATGCTTCTCGGCCAGATCGAACAGGCGCGCGGTGTCGCGAGCAGAAAGCAGCGAAGCTTCATCAACAATCCAGGCAACAGGCTGGCCGGTCGCTGACTTTTCCGGCGACAGCAGATGGCGCGCGACAGTATCCCCGCGACTGCCTAGCGCTGCCCCAAGCACCATCGCCGCCGATGCCGTGGGTGCAAGGGCAACGACAGACACGCCGCGTGCCTTGGCTTCACGGGCGAAGGTGGCGAGCACGGTCGTGGTCTTGGCCGTGCCCGCATAGCCCTGGACCGCCGTGATCCGGTTGCGACTTGTCAGAAGCTGCTCGGTGGCAGCGCGCTGATCGGTATTCCAGGCAAAACCGGCACGCTCGGCCTTGCGAGACGCCATGGCAACAGCCTTCGCTGCTGCCAGCGGCGTTGCGATCGGTTGAAGCCTGCCCCGGCCGTCCGCTTCGATCCGCAGCAATCTGGCCTCCGCATCGATGTTCTGGCGCGTGGTAAACCCGGCAAACTCTGCGCCGCGCCGATCGACAAAAGTGCGGTTAGCAAGCTCGCCTCTGCCAGCAGCTGTATCTATCGCTGCATGGACATCGGCGTAGCTTACTTTCCCAAGACCAACGCGCCCGGCTTCCTCGTGCAGCGCTGCAACCGAAAAGACCGACTGCCGCTCGCCCAGCTTGTCGGCGGCATGCGCCACCGCGCGTACGGCGAGTCTCGCTTGCTCCCCAGCCTTCGCTGCGCTGCCCGCACTGGAGTTCGCATCGCGGACAAGAGCGCGCCGTGCGGCACCATCGAAGCCAGCCTGATCAGCTGTCTCTCGCCACTTGGCGACCAGCGAAGCCTGATCGGTCGCGACTTTCGCCTCACGGGTATCCAGGGCTGCCACCTGTTTTTCTGCCGCGCTGGCGGTATCGCGTGTTGTCCCGCGCTCGCCCAAAGCTGCGACGATTTCGGCGCTGCGGGTGCTGAACGCCGCAAGGACTTCGCCGGAAACCCCCTTGATCTCGAACATCGAATCTTTTCCGATTTCGATCTCATAACCCACCTCGCGAACCTTCAGTGCCAGCTCCTGGCGGTAGATTGCGCCAATCTGCTTCTGCAGCTGGTAGATTGCACGTGGCTCAAAGCTGCGCCACGAGCCGTCTTCGGCCCGTGTCGCGTTCATGATGACATTATGCGTATGGAGTTGCGGGTCTTGTGCCCGGCTGGTCCCATGCTGGAAGCTCGCGACCACGAGATTGCCGGTTGCCTCTCGGGTCACGCTACCGCCATGCCGGACCCGCGTTGCCGCCATATGCGTCTCGACATGGGCCAGCGCGGTCTGCACCGCTTGTCCATGCGCCTCGATCAACCGCCTGTCGCCTGCAACTTCGGCCATGATCGATACCGACTTGGGCGCGCTCAAGGTGACATCCCAACCGGGCCGATGCTCCAGCTGGCCGTCGCGTATCGTGCCGAGCTGCTGGCCCTCTATCTTGCCGTCGAGCAATTCGCGGAATGCATCGCGATCCACGTCGCCGGTAAGGCCAAGCTGCTCGGCGCCCTTTCCATTCCACCGGGAAGGCGACAGGCCATCGTCAGCATAATAGTCATCAGCTTCATAATAGCTGCTGGCCTGAGTCGCGCTGGTGATTGCGGAAACCGACGCAACCATCAGATCGGACCATCATCGACGGTGGGCGGCGGTGCTTCTGGCGGGTTTGTCTTGGCCACGGGTTCCGGCTGTTCTGTGGTGACTTTCTTCGCGGGCTCTGCCTGCACTGCCGCCGGAGATTCTGATGACTGGTGCCAAAGCGTAGTGGTGGGGTTTGCCTCAACAAATGCGCGTTGCCGGGGCTTTCCACGTTGCGCAATGTGGTCGGCTGTCAGCGTTACGAGTGCGACGGGAAGCCCGTCGGGGAACAGCAGATAGCCTTCGTAGCGCGCGAGGCGTAGCTCGCTTTCGTAGATCGCTGGCCGCATCGTGCGCTGCTTGCCCAGCGTGATTCTCGGCCTGTCTTCACTATCGCCAAGCGCACCGGTCATGGTGTGAATCTCGACTTCGCAGGTGCCAATCGTGTCGCTCGCCCAGCGCCTCGATTCAGCATCGGTCAGCTGGAGAAAGAGCTTGGTGTTGCAGCAGCCGAGCATCGACTCGGCAATATCGTTGCCATAGCGGTTGCGCATCTGGCCGATCCCCTGAAATGTCAGAACGACAGCAGCACCGAACTTGCGGCCTTCCGGCAGCAGCCGTGTGAGATTATCGACGCGGGGAAGGTCGGCTAGCTCGTCGAGCAGGAACCAGACCCGGCGCTCTGACGAAGGCGTGAGACCAAGCATCGCGCTTGCCGCGCATTCGAGCCAGCAGGCGAGCAGCGGTTTGGATGCCTCGAAATAGTCCTCTTTCCGGGGGACGAAAACCCAGGGCTTCTTCCCCTGTCTTGTATCGAGCCCTGCAATGAACTGGCGGAAGGAAAACGCCTGCTCGTCCTTATCCTGCACGCGCAGGAACTGGATCAGGTTGGCAGCCTTGGCGAGCATGAACAGCACGCTGCCCGTAGCCCGGTCTGCATCGTCGGCGAATGTACGGGCTGACGAACTGTCCCCAAGCCAGGCCTTCAGATCGTCCTTGGTCCGTACCTGAAGCGCGTGGAGAAGATCCGGCAATGTGCCCTTGTCCTCGCGCCAGAGCGCGCGCAGCATGTTGGCGACAAGGATGCGGCTCGTTTCCAGCCAGACATCGCGATCGTCCTGTCCGGTCTCGGAAACAAGCTGCTGCGCAATGCGGTCGGCATCTGCCGGATGCGCAATCTCCGCAAATGGCGACCAATAGGCGCAGCGTGCATCGAACGGATTGAGGATGATATCGCCCCGCTGGGGGTCGTAGTAGTGAGCGATGAACTCACCGCTGGTGTCATAGACCAAAGCCGCCTCTCCGCGCGCCTCGATCCGGTCGAGCATCTGCCGCAGCACGGTGGTCTTGCCGCTCCCGGTTGTCCCGGCCATCGCCATGTGGCGGGTCTCCAGCCGGGTCGGCACTGGCACCGGTCCGATAGTAATTGCATTGCTGTCAGCATGGGCCTGGGTCATTCTGGCAAGCGCAGTCTGGCTCGTCACCATGGTGCCGCCCACGACACGATCGCGCAGGGCGAGCTCCCGGCGACGTGCACCAACTCTGCGCAGCATGACCAGGCTGGAAAGCCAGCATGCGAACCCCAGCAATGCTCCGCGAAACATGAACGACGCGCTGATGCTTGCAGCATTGCGATAATAAGGATGCTCGGCGACTGCGCGTGCCGAGACCAGGTAATCGCCATCGTCATATCGGATGGTCATTCCGGGATCGCCGCCGGTGCTGCCGCCGAACCAGGTTAGGACCTGCGCATGACAATATGTGCCGCTTGCGTGAAGGATGCTCGGGTCAAGCATCAGATATGGTGCGGTGAAGGAGCCGAGTGCTATGGACGATAGCATGATCGCGACATGCCGCTTGAACCGTTGCGCCTGATTGTAGCGATCATGCCGCCGCAATGTTTCTGCATGAAGGCGGCGATCCTGCGGCTCGCTCATGACCGGCCTTCCGCTGCTGATTTTTGCCGATCATAGGCCCGGTTGATTTCACCCAGAATGATGTCATCGGTTTTTCCGCTGCCCATCGCCGCGCTGCGCGCATAACAATAGGCTGCGCAGGCCGTGAACAATGTGCGATCGACCATCCGCTCAATGTCATTCAAACGGGTGCTGATGGAGGCTACCTCGGCGATGAGTTCTCGGCTCTCATCGACGCTGGCTTCCGCCGCACTCTGTGCAGCGATACCTGCTTTTACGCTGCGCTGAAGCATCGCGTATGGCGTAACACCATGCTCGCTGGCGAGTTTGCGGAGCGTCCTTTCGAGCGCAGCCGATAAGCGAATGTTGTGGCGAGCGAGGGTCATCGTATTGATACCCCGCGCTGCCTGGACGCTGCCTCGAGAATTAGCCGAAAAGCTGGATTTTCTGACCGCCTATATATAGCGCTGCCTTTGCGCTGCCTCGAAAAGTGGCAGAAAACCTTGATGCACGCGTGCGTGGGGTGTGTATCCAAAGTACGGGTCCGATGCGAAGCATCGCGGCCCTGCAACTTTGCCAGCAAAGTGCTCCGCTCAGCCATGATCCCGAGCCTCCGCCATTTGCGTTTCGGCGGACTGATCGGCTTGCTTCCGGGCCATCCATTCGGCGATCATTGCCTTGCCTTTGCGGTCGGCTTCCGTCCGGTCGATCTGCACTGGAACTAGCCCGGTGTGACGGGGGCCATTCTCATCGAGCCAGGCAATTATCGTGCTTTCGATGGCTCTGCGCATACGGTCACGAAGATCATTTGCCTCGAACGGATTGAGGTGAGCGGTAAACCCTGGGCTCAACACGAGGCCACCAATCGGAAATGGGTAATCGCCAGCCCATTGGAGCGGTACATCGATGCGACAAAATCTGTCGTCGCCCTGATAGATCGCGATGGGTGGACGTGCTCCACTGAACCAGGCGATGAGGGCTGAACGGTATGCGGAACCATCTTCGTTGTCGGCAGCGAGCCGATCGATAATGGGCCGAACAGATTGCGCGATGCGATGTTCAGTGACGATGCGAATGGTGACGTTGTCTGGCGCGGCCAGAAGGCGCGCCAAGGCGCGGCGAATCATGGACATGTGTCATGCTCCAGTTGAAGAGACGCTGCCCAAAAAGGGGCAGGGGGGAATGCGCTGATCGGAAATCAGACCTGACGCTGAGTCTGGGTCAGGCGCGTGATCGATTCGGTCGTGATCAGAGTGCGTGACCCTATCTTGAGGACATCGATCTGGCCGGTCTTGATGAGCTTGTAGATGGTGCTCCGACCGACGCCGAGCACCTTGGCCGTGCGGTTAATTGAGTAGGCGAGTTCATTCATCGTAGCCTCCGTTTGAATGCCGCGATGCGGCTGGCGACGGGATGGTTTGCAGATGAGCGTCGGCAGCTCCAGCGGTGCACCAAAGTGCAGCTTTCCGGCCGTTTTGACCCAAGCCCGGCAATTGACGTGGTTCATTCGCTGCGAAACCGCGTGGTTCCCCGGTAATGCAGGCAAGGATTAAGCGGAACGATTTTTCGCAATCGTCTCGAGGATCTGCTTGGCGTATCCGGACAGCTGGGTCTCGCCCGGCACTTCAAGCCTTCTGGTGCGATACCAGTCTTCGAGAAGCCTGATAATCAGCTTCTGATTGCCACGCTTTCTGGCAGTATCGATTGCGCGCACTTGTGGATGTTCGATCAGCGATATGACGGCATCGGTGTAATCATACTTCCTGGGCGCTCCGGCACGGCTGGGCTCGGCTTTGGCCTCGGCGATAAGCCTTTCGACGTCCGCCTCCAGGAACAGTTCGCGATCGAACCATGACCCGACCGGGCTGAATAGCGCGCTGCGAATCATGCTGTCAGGCGCGACATGGGCAGCGCGCAGCTTGCCGAAAAAATAGCGGTGATCGACATAGCGCCGCCCACCATTTGCGATCCGGAAAAAGGCGCGCGGGGATGACTCCGTTTGAAGGAGTGCAAAGAGCCGTTCGAGGTTCCGTGCTGCCGGATCGTCGCGGTCTGCATACAGCGCAGACTGCGGCGTTGTCGCTTTCAGCCCACCATATTGAAATACACGCCAGGCTATGATTGTCAGCATCATCAGGGCGAAGCACATCAATCCGATCATGACGACGGTGGTTGCCCCCGGAGCGTTGCTCAGCGTCAGGAAAATCCCTGGCAGGAGGGTCATCATGGTCGCAAGGGCGGTAGCGCCAAGCGCCAGCCGCAAAACCCAATAGCGCCTATGGATAGTGCGCGAAGCGTGCGCTGCAATACGGTCGAGATGAATGATTCCGGCCTGTTCATCGCTGCTGATGAACCGGGCGGCGATTAGGCGAAGTGGCAATACGTCTTTCATGTCTTCCATCGGCCTCTCCTAATGAGAAGCGGCTACATTGCCTCCATCGCGGAGCTGACACAAATAGTCGCTCCACCATTGCGCCATTTCGATGCGTTCCGCCCAGTAGGCTGACTGGTTGTAGATGCGGCGAACGCTTCCTGCGATCATATGCGCCAGCGCCCGCTCGATAGCATCAGGGTTCCATTTTCCAGACTCGTTTAGCATGGACGATGCAGATGTTCGAAATCCATGGGCCGTCATTTGATCTTTCGAGTATCCCATACGACGTAGAGCCGCATTTACGGTGTTTTCGCTGATGGGCCGGGCGCGCGTACGAACGGACGGAAACACGTATCGACCACTGCCAGACAATGCGCGCATATTTGTCAGAATCTGAACTGATTGCCGCGAGAGAGGAACCGAATGAGGCTGCCGCATCTTCATTTTGTCGGCAGGAATGGTCCAGACCGCTTTGTCGAAATTGATCTCGGTCCATTCCATCTGCCGAATCTCGCCTGGACGCTGGAAAACATGCGGGGTCAGCTTAAGGGCGTGGATCACGGATGGATCACCGTTGTAGCCATCGATTGCCCGCAATAATGCTCCAAACGATGCGGGCTCGATGATCGCAGGGAAGTGTTTGACCTTTGGCGTTATCAAAGCGCCGATCAGCAGTTGTGCTGGGTCCCTTTCAGCGCGCGCAGTTGCTACGGCGTAACGGAACACGCGGCTGGCGAAGGCGCGAAGCAGGTTTGCTGTTTCCAAGCGACCTCGCCGCTCGACTTTTCTTAGTTCGTGAAGGATTTCCTGCGGAGTGATCTCTGCCACTGGCCGTCGGCCGAAATCTGGACCAAGCAATTTCACGAAGTAGCGCAGCTTCGTCAAAGTTGGCTCGGATATCCCTTCTTTGGCCCTTTTCTCGATCAATTCCGCCGCAACGCAAGCAAAGCTGTTGCTGGCGCGTATGCTGGCTTCGATCTTTGCTTGCCGTTTTGCGGCATTTGGATCGATAGATCGGGTAAGCTGTCGGCGGGCCTCATCCCGCGCCTGCCGGGCTTCAGCAAGCGTGATTTCGGGGTAAGAGCCCACAGATAGCTTCCGCTCCACACCATGCAGGCGGTACTTAACGCGCCAGAGTTTGCTTCCGCCAGGGTTGACCTGCAGATACAGCCCCAACGAGTCCCCCACTTTATAGGGTTTGTCTTTTGGCTTCGCTCTTCGAACTGCGGTATCGGTTAGCGCCATATGGGGGCCTCGATATCTTGGGGCCTGCGCGAGGCCCCCAAATCAGGCCCTAATTGCCCACGTTTAGCGGCAACCAAGGACCATCACTGACAACCAGTGAATGGGTCCAAACTATCGGATTTCTGGGGTTTTTTCAACCGTCGGCAGGCATCGCCGGACAGATTTATGGAGGCCCGAGCCGGAATCGAACCGGCGTGCGAGGATTTGCAGTCCTCTACGTAACCACTCCGCCATCGGGCCATCCGCGTCGAAGGACGCGGCAATGTGCGGGTTTGGGCTGAAAGTCAAGTCTCAAGCGCGCTGAATGGCGCTCGGGCGGCGGCGCCACGAACGCCTTAGAAATGGAGCAAAAGCTGTATTGCCATAATAATACAGCCGTGTCATAACCGCGAATGATATGAACTCGATTGCAATTTGCAACCGGAAGGGTATCAAAGCGGCATCGTTCGGACCGTTAGGGCTTGCATCGCTGTTCGCATATTCTAGGGCGCTTGGACATGACCGATACACACACACTCGCTCCGCCAGATTTTGCCGCTGCCCGCAGGCACATGATCGAAAGCCAGCTGCGTCCCAGCGACGTCAGCGATCCCGTCGTCATCGCCGCGATGGCGGTGGCCCGCCGTGAGGATTTCGTTCCCGCCGCGCAAAAGCCGCTCGCCTATATCGATCGCGCCGTGACCCTGGCCGAGGGCCGGGTGCTCAATCCCGCGCTGTCGACCGGGCTGATGCTGACCCGCGCCGAACTGTCCGGCAACGACAAGGTGCTGCTGATCGGCGCCGGCACGGGCTATTTCGCCGCGCTGCTCGCCGGAATCGTCGCGCATGTCGTTGCGGTCGAAGACAATCATGCCTTGGTCGAACATGCCAGGGCAGCGCTCGCCTCTACCGCCAATGTCTCGATCATCGAATCGCCGTTGCAGGAGGGGCACGCAGCAAACGCACCTTATGACCTGATCATCATCGATGGTGCCGTCCAGCAGGTGCCCGATGCCATCATCGCACAGCTGGCCGAAGATGGACGGTTGCTGGCGGGCGTGGACGAGAACGGTGTTTCGCGACTCGCCATCGGGCGCCGTCGCGCCGGTGCTTTCGCGCTCGTCCCCTTCGCCGATACCGATATTGCTCCGCTTGCGGCCTTTGCCCGGCCAAAAAGCTACAGCTTTTAAATACAGCACCGCCGCCCGGCAGCAGGGGCGGGGGAAGATATGAGAACCGGATTGATGAAGATTTCGCTTTGGATGACCGGTTGCGGTGCGGCGCTCGTTCTGGGCAGCGCGCCGCTGCACGCAGAAACGCTGCGCGATGCGCTGATCGCGGCCTACCAGACCAATCCCACGCTCAACGCGGCGCGCGCCCAGCAGCGCGCGACCGATGAAGGCGTCCCGATCGCGCTGGCGGATGGCAGGCCCAATTCGCAGGTGCAGGCGCAATATACCGAGAACTTCCTCAATCCCGCCAACGCCTTTACCGCGCCCGAACGCTCGCTGGCCGGGACGCTGAGCCTCAACGTGCCGATCTATTCGGGCGGCAGCGTACGCAACGCGATCAATGCCGCCAAGGTGCGCGTCGATGCCGGCCAGGCCGATCTGCGCGGGACCGAGGCGAGCGTCTTCAGCAATGTCGTCGCCGCCTATATGGATGTGATCCGCGACGAGGCGATCGTCGGGCTGCAGCGGCAGAATGTCTCGGTGCTCGACGTCAACCTGCAGGCTTCGTCAGACCGGTTCGAGATCGGCGATCTCACCCGTACCGATGTCGCGCAATCCGAGGCTCGGTTGGCGATCGCGCGCAGCGACCTGCAGACCGCCGAGGCCAATCTCATCCGCAGCAAGGAAGTGTATATCCAGCTCGTCGGCAAGGTGCCGGGTGAGCTCGAGCCGCCACCTCCGCTGCCCAACCTTCCCGATGCGCCCGAAACCGCGGTCGAGGCCGCGCTTGGCAACAACCCCGATCTGGAAGCTGCGCGCGAACGGGTGGAGGCATCGAATTTCGACATCAGGGCTGCGCGGGGGACACGGATGCCGCAGGTTAGCCTGTTCACCCAGGGCAATTACCAGAACTTCCTAGGCACTTTGGGCAGTAATCTGTTTGAAGGCTCATTCGTGCAGCAGCAGTCGAGCGCTTCTGCAGGCGTCCAGCTCACCGTCCCGGTCTATCAGGGGGGCCGCCCTGCCGCGCAGATCCGCCGCGCACAAGCGGTGTCGGGCCAGGCGATCGAACAGGAGATCGCGGTCGAGCGCAGCATCATCGCGCAGGTCCGCGCGGCCTATGCCAGCTTCAATGCCTCGATGCAGGTGATCGAATCGTCGCAAAAGGCCGTCGAATCGAACGAACTGGCGCTGGAGGGCGTTCGCGCTGAAAACAGCGTCGGCAACCGGACGGTGCTCGACATTCTCGATGCCGAGCGCGAACTGCTCAATGCCCAGGTCCAGCTGGTGACGGCACGGCGCAATGCCTATGTCGCAGGCTTCACCCTGCTCGCGGCGATGGGCCGGGCAGAAGCGCGCGATCTGGGGCTCGATGGCGGCGTGTTGTATGATCCCGAGATCAATTACGAGCGTGTCCGCGACAGGATCAACGACTGGGATTCGGACAGGGATCCGGTCGCGCAATCGACGCGCACCGTTGACAGCCCGGCGCAAAATGCCGCAGTGATGGGTCCGCCCGAAGAATAATCGGGCAAGGGCGTTTTCGAATCAGGGGCTGGAACAATGACGCGCGATATCGGCGAGCCTAGCCTCGAGGAAATTCTCGCCTCGATCAAGAAGGTGATCGCCGAAGACGGGCGCAAGCCCCGGCGTCCTGCGCCCGCGCGACCCGCGCCTGCACCGGCGCGCCAGGAAAAGACGGCGGACGATATTCTGGAGCTCACCGACAGCGTCGAGCCCCAGGACGCCGCACCCGCTGAGGAAACCCCGCTGCTGAGCCGCGCCGGCGAGCAATCGATGCGCGAATCGCTTGCCGTACTGGCGACGCTGACCGAACCGGGTGCCAGCCCGCAGATCGTGCGCTCGGGCGAAACCTCGCTCGAAGGCATGGTGCGCGAGATGCTGCGCCCGATGCTGGCCGAATGGCTGGATCGCAACCTGCCCGACATGGTCGAGGCGCTGGTGGCCAAGGAAATCGGCCGCATCACCGGGCGCAAGGGCTGAACCGATCGCTGCTCCGAAGGGGCTTTGCGCGCACCGATGCTTGCTGGTAACAGCGGCAACCATGAAACAGACATACCTTGCTGCGCTGCTTGCCAGCGCGCTTTCGCCTCTTCTCGTCAGCCCCGCCGCCGCGCGCCCGATGACCGAAAGCGATCTGGCCACGTTCAACCGGCTGGGCGCGCCTGCTGCTTCGCCCGATGGCAAATGGGTCGCGTATCAGCTGACCACGACCGATCTGGCCGCCAACAAGCGCAGCACCGGGCTTCAGCTGCTCGATATCGCCAGCCCGAACGCGCGGCCCATCGTCATCGCCGATTCCCCGGGCCATAACGAGAGCGCGCCAGTGTTCGCGCGCGATGGCCAGCATCTTTTCTTCCTCTCCAACCGCTCGGGCACTGCCCAAGTGTGGCGCGTCGCGCTCCCCACCGGCGAGCCGATGCAGGTGACCGACGCTGCCACCGACATCAGCGGGTTCAGCCTCTCGCCCGATGGCGCGCGCCTCGCGGTCTGGGCCGATATGAAGCAGGGATGTTCGCTCGAGGGCTGCGCCGACGGCGGGGCAAGCGGGCAGGGCAGCGGGCGCGAGTACGACCGGTTGTTCGTGCGCCACTGGGATAGCTGGCGCGAGCCGGGCACCTATTCGCGCATCTACGCCTATGCGCTGGGCAGCGATGGCAAGGCCGCAGGGCCAGCACGCGCGTTGAGCGGATCGATCGAGGGCGATGCTCCCACCAAGCCGTTCGGCGGCGGGGAAGAGATTGCCTGGGCCGCAGACAGCAGCGCGATCGCCTTCACCATCCGCAAGTCCGACGGCGACGAGCCGCGATCGACCAACACCGATATCATCTGGCAGCCGCTGGCCGAAGGCGCTGCGGCGGTGAACCTCACCGAGGCCAACCAGGCGACCGATTCGCTGCCCGCCGCCTCACCCGATGGCCGGTGGCTCGCCTGGGCGGCGATGGCGCGGCCCGGCTATGAGGCCGACCGCATGGTCGTCCATCTGCGCGACATGAAGACCGGCAAGGTCACCAGGCTCACCGAGAGCTGGGACCGCTCGGCCGGCTCGATAGCCTGGGCGGCGGACTCGAAGAGCCTGCTGGTCACCGCGCAGGATACGCTCGAACATCCCGTGTTCCGCATCGATGTGCCCAGCGGCAAGGTCACGCGGCTGACCGAGCGCGGCAACGTGAACAATGTCGTGCCGTTGGCGAACGGCGGCTTTGTCTATACCGTCAATTCGATTGCCGCGCCCGATGACCTGGTGCTGATGCAGCGCAACGGCCAGACCCGCCGCCTGACCAACGTCAACGCCGACAAGCTCGCCGGGCTCGATCCGGTGGCTTATGAAAAGTTCAGTTTCAAGGGCGCCAATGGCGATCTGGTCCACGGCCAGATCGTCAAGCCGCAGGGCGCGAAGGGCAAGCTTCCTGTCGCGCTGCTGGTGCATGGCGGGCCGCAGGGCAGCTTCAACAACAGCTGGTCGTACCGCTGGAACCCGGCGGTGATGGCTTCGCAGGGCTATGCCGCAGTCAGCATCGATTTTCACGGATCGACCGGATACGGCCAGGCGTTTACCGACTCGATCAACAAGGACTGGGGCGGCAAGCCGCTCGAGGATCTGAAACTCGGCATGGCGGCGCTTCCCGGCATCGATGCCGCGCTCGATACCGCCAACGCCTGCGCGCTGGGCGGCAGCTATGGCGGCTATATGATGAACTGGATCGCAGGCCAGTGGCCCGATGGCTTCAAGTGCCTGGTGACCCACGCAGGCGTGTTCGATCTGCGCGCGATGGCGTTCGAGACCGAGGAACTGTGGTTCGACGAATGGGACCATGGCGGCCCTTGGTGGGAGCGCCAGGATGCCGAGAAGTGGAACCCGGTGAACCACGTCACCAACTGGAAGACGCCGACGCTGGTGATCCACGGCGAAAAGGACTTCCGCATCCCCTATTCGCAATCGCTCGCCGCGTTCACCGCGCTGCAGCGGCAGGGGATCGAATCGAAGCTGCTGATCTTCCCCGACGAAAACCACTGGGTGCTCAAAGCGCAGAACTCGGTGCAATGGCATCGCAATGTCTTCGACTGGCTGGAGCAGCATCTCAAAACGGCTGGAAAATAACCCATCCTGCGTTAAAGCGGCGGGATGACGAGCACCGACAAGCAAGAGCTGCCCAAGACATTCGATCCTGCCGCGATCGAGGCGAAATGGTATCCGCATTGGGAGGAGACGAACGCGTTCCGGCCCGCGCGGCCCGATGCTGTGCCGTACACGATCGTCAACCCGCCGCCGAACGTGACCGGATCGCTGCACATCGGCCATGCGCTCGACAACACGCTGCAGGACATCATGATCCGCTACGAGCGGTTGCGCGGCAAGGATGCGCTCTGGGTGGTCGGCACCGACCATGCGGGCATCGCGACGCAAATGGTGGTCGAGCGCCAGCTCGAGGCGCGGCAGGACAAGCGAACCAACTATTCGCGCGAGGACTTCGTCAAGAAGGTCTGGGAGTGGAAGGAAGAAAGCGGCGGTCAGATCACCCGCCAGCTGCGCCGCCTGGGCTGCTCGATGGACTGGTCGCGCGAGCAGTTCACCATGGACCCGCATTTCAGCAAGGCGGTGCTCAAGGTGTTCGTCGACCTGCACAATCAGGGGCTGATCTACCGCGACAAGCGCCTGGTCAACTGGGACCCCAAGCTCAAGACCGCTATCAGCGATCTCGAGGTGGAAACGCGCGAAGTGCAGGGCAGCTTCTGGCACTTCCGCTATCCGCTGGCGGATGGCGTGACGCTCGACGATGGGCGCGACCATATCGTGGTCGCGACGACCCGGCCCGAAACGATGCTCGCCGATATGGCGGTCGCGGTGAACGGCGCCGACCCGCGCTATACCAGCGTTATCGGCAAGTTCGTCGAGCTGCCGATCACCGGACGGCGTATCCCCATCGTTGCCGACGACCATGCCGACCCCGAGCTGGGTTCGGGCGCGGTGAAGATCACCCCGGGGCATGATTTCAACGACTTCGAGGTCGGCAGGCGCGCCGGCATTGCGGCAAGCGACATGCTCAACATGTTCGATGCCGAGGCCAAGGTGGTGCAGACCACCGATGGCTTGATCCCGGCCGAGTTCGTCGGTGTCGACCGCTTCGATGCGCGCCGCCAAGTCGTCGAGCGGATGAAGGCGCTGGGCCACCTCGTGCCGCATGTCGTCACGTCCAAGGATGGCGAAGTCACCGAGCACGACGCCGAGCCGCGCACCATTCAGACGCCTTATGGCGATCGCGGCGGCGTGGTGATCGAGCCGTGGCTGACCGACCAATGGTATGTCGACGCCAAGACCCTCGCGCAGCCCGCGATCGAGGCGGTGAAGACCGGCGTGATCGAGATCGTGCCCAAGAGCTGGGAGAAGACGTTCTTCCACTGGATGGACAATATCCAGCCCTGGTGTGTGAGCCGTCAGTTGTGGTGGGGGCATCGGATTCCGGCGTGGTATGGGCCAGCTGTTAAGGATGGAGAGTTCGATTATGAGCAACCTGACAAGGCGTTTGTCGGTTCCACTCCCGAAGAAGCACTCGAACAGGCCAGAGAGTATTATTCGACCATGGACTCTCCAGAGTCTCGGGTTTGGGTAGAAGTCGAAGAGGGTGATATTCACGTCCGGGAGGGCCTGACGATCAGGCTTCTTCGCGATTCCGACGTCCTCGACACCTGGTTCTCCTCGGCGCTCTGGCCGTTTGCGACCTTGGGTTGGCCGGATAACGCCCCTCCTCCGTCTGTCCCGAGCGAAGTCGAGGGACGTGGGGAGACGGTGGCGCAAGGTCCCTCGACTGCGCTCGGGAACTCGGCTGGGGGTGGCGCCTCTGGCCCGAACCTGCTCGCCAAACACTATCCCAACGACCTCCTCATCTCGGGCTTCGACATCCTGTTCTTCTGGGATGCGCGGATGGCGATGATGGGGACGCATTTCATGGGCGCGGCCCCGTGGAAGCAGCTGTATCTGCACGGCCTCGTCCGCGCTGCCGATGGTGCGAAGATGTCCAAATCCAAGGGCAACACCGTCGATCCATTGGGGCTGATCGACCAATATGGCGCCGATGCGCTGCGTTTCTTCATGGCGGCGATGGAAAGCCAGGGCCGCGACATCAAGATGGATGAACGCCGGGTCGAGGGCTATCGCAACTTCGCCACCAAGCTGTGGAATGCATCGCGTTTCTGCCAGTCGAACGGCATCGGCGCGAGTTCCTCGGTCGCGGCTCCGCAGGCAACGCTGGCGGTCAACCGCTGGATCATCGGCGAGGTGGTCGATACCGTCGCAGCGCTCGACAAGGCGCTCGCCGACCTGCGCTTCGATGCGGCGGCGAACGCGATCTATCACTTCGTCTGGGACCAGTTCTGCGACTGGTATCTCGAGCTGATCAAGCCGGTTCTTTCTTCTGAGCCCTCTCCCCTTCAGGGGAGAGGGCAGAAACCCGCGCGGTTGCCGGATGGGTGCTCGACCAGATTCTGGTGATGCTCCACCCGTTCATGCCGTTCATCACCGAAGAGCTGTGGCACGCGCTTGGCGAACGGGAGAATGACCTGATCCTCGCGCAATGGCCCGCGCCCAACGCCAGCGTCGATGCCGACGCCAAGGCCGAGACCGAGTGGCGCATCGCGCTGGTGCGTGAAATCCGTTCGGCCAAGAACGAACTCGGCATCGCGCCGGGACAGCGGCTGCGCGGCTTCGTGCAGGGTGCGAACGATCGCACCTGCGGGTGGATCAACGGCTTTGCCACCGGCGCACAGAGGCTTGCCCGGATCGACTTCGCGCCGTTGGGCGAATCCGCCCCCAAAGGCGCGAATATCCAGATCGTGGTCAACGAGGCGACCTTCGTGCTGCCGCTCGAAGGCATCATCGACATCGCCGCCGAAAAGGCGCGGCTCGCCAAGGCGCTCGAAGCGGTGACCAAGGAGGCCAAGTCGCTCGAGGGCCGCTTGTCCAACCCGGCGTTCGTCGAGAAGGCCAAGCCCGAGGCGGTCGAGAAGGCGCGGGCGGATCATGCGGAGAAATCCGCCGAGGCCGAGCGGCTGTCAGCGGCACTCGCGCGGCTTGGATAGGCGCCGGCCCATACGCCCGCTGACCGGGGAGCCACCGCGATGACTTTGTCGCATGCACGGCTATTCGCCCGGCGGATATTCCGCTCGCTGTGGTTCACGCCAGCGGCCTATGCGCTGCTGGCGGTGGCGGCGCTGCTGCTGGCCCCGAGCGCCGGACGGTTGCTGCCCGATGAGTTCAACGAGCTGATCGGGCTCGACGGCGTCGACGATCTGCTCGACGTGCTGGCCAGCTCGCTGCTCGCGGTGGCGATTTTCTCGCTCGGCATCATGGTATCGTCGCTGCAGGCGGCGGCATCGGCGGCGACGCCACGGGCACGTCCGCTGCTGATGCAGGATCGCACCGCGCAGAACGCGATATCGGTGTTCATCGGCGGTTTCATCTACGCCATCGTCGGCACGGTTGGCCTGGCGACCAGCTTTTTCGGCGCGCCCGCGCGCGTCATCCTGTTCATGACCACCTGCCTGGTGATCGTCTCGGTGATCTACGCGCTGCTGCGCTGGATCGGGCGGCTGAGCAATTTGGGCGATGTCTCCGAGGTCGTCGACCTGCTGGAAAACGCCGCCGACACCGCGTTTGCCGAGCTCGCCCGGCGGCCGTTGCTCGGCGGGGTCGCGTTTGAGACGATGCCGGACCATGGCGTCCCGCTGCGCGCTGAGCGCTTCGGCTTCGTTCAGGCCATCGATGATGCGCTGTTCTCGACCATCAGCGCCGAGCAGGACATGGATTTCTATCTCGCCGTCCGCCCCGGCACCTATGTCGATTCGACCACCATCCTGCTCAAGACATCCAGCGCGCTCGACGAGGAAACCGCCAGATCGGTGCGCGCGGCATTCGTCATCAGCGGCGATCGCACCTTCGAGGCTGACCCGCGTTATTGCCTGATCGTGCTGTCCGAGACCGCGTCCAAGGCGCTGTCGGCGGGGATCAATGATCCGGGAACCGCGATCGACGTGCTGGGCACTGCGCTGCGCGTGCTCGCCAAATGGAGCAGCCAGGCGCGCGAGACGGTAGCCAGCGTGACGTGCCCCCGCCTGCACGTGCCGCCGGTCAGCGTCGAGGAGATGGTCGGCGATGCCTTCCGCTGGATCGCGCGCGATGGTGCGGGCCAGCTCGAGGTGCAGATCCGGCTGCAAAAGGCGCTGCAATCGCTCGCCGCGCATGATCCGGCGCATTTCGGCGACGCGGCGCGGGCAATGTCGCACGAGGCGTTCGCGCGCGCGAAGATCGGGCTGGAGTTGCCTGCCGATGTGGAGATGCTGGAGCGGTTTGTTCTCGATTGATGGTCGATTGCTTGTGGATCAAATCCTCCCCCAGCTTGCTGGGGGAGGGGGACCGCCCGCGCAGCGGGGGGTGGAGGGGAAGCGAGGTCGTGCTGCGCTCGATCGTTGCGCGATCCCGCTTCCCCTCCACCACCGACCTGCGGTCGGCGGTCCCCCTCCCCGAGACGAGCTCGGGGAGGATTTTCGATCGATCGTATCGGACCACCTCACCCCTTGCCCCAAGCCCCCACGTTCCCTAAACGTTCGTTGGTGAACACGCTCGCCCCCGCATCCGAATTTCCGCCGCCATCGCCGCAGGACCCCGCCTATCTGCAGGGGCTCAACACGCCGCAGCGCGAGGCGGTGCTGTCGTCCGAGGGGCCGGTGCTGGTGCTCGCGGGCGCTGGGACCGGCAAGACCGCGGCGCTGACCGCGCGGCTGGCGCATCTGATCGCCACGCGGCGTGCGTGGCCTTCGGAAATCCTCGCGGTGACCTTCACCAACAAGGCCGCGCGCGAGATGCGCGAGCGGGTAGGAAAGATCATCGGCGATGCGGTCGAGGGGATGCCGTGGTTGGGCACCTTCCACTCGATCGGCGCCAAGATGCTGCGCCGCCATGCCGAACTGGTCGGACTGCAATCGAACTTCACGATCATCGACACCGACGACCAGCTGCGGCTGCTCAAGCAGTTGATCCAGGCCGCTGATATCGACGACAAGCGCTGGCCTGCGCGGCAGCTGGCCGGCTGCATCGACCGCTGGAAGAACAAGGGGTTGAACCCGCACGAACTCGACGCTGCCGAGAGCGAGCTTTACGCAAACGGGCGCGGGCAGGAGCTTTACACCGCCTATCAGGACCGGCTGAAGGCGCTCAATGCCTGCGATTTCGGCGACCTGCTGCTGCACATGCTGACCCTGCTCAAGACCGACCGCGCGGTGCTGGAGCAGTATCAGCAAAGGTTCAAATACATTCTGGTCGACGAGTATCAGGACACCAACTCCAGCCAGTATCTGTGGCTGCGGCTGCTCGCGCAGGCGCGCAAGAATATCTGCTGCGTCGGCGATGACGATCAGTCGATCTATTCGTGGCGCGGTGCGGAGGTCGCCAACATCCTGCGGTTTGAAAAGGATTTTCCCGGCGCACGGGTGATCAAGCTCGAGCAGAACTACCGCTCGACCCCGCACATATTGGGCGCGGCATCGGGGCTGATCGCCTCGAACGGCGACCGGCTCGGCAAGACATTGTGGACCGAGGTCGATGCCGGCGACAAGGTGCGCGTGCTCGGCGTCTGGGATGGCCCCGAAGAGGCGCGGCGCACCGGCGAGGAGCTCGAGCGGATCACGCGCGGCGGCACCAGCCTCGACAAGACCGCGATCCTGGTGCGCGCCTCGTTCCAGACCCGCGAGTTCGAGGACCGGTTCATCGCCATCGGCATGCCCTACCGCATCGTCGGGGGTTTCCGCTTCTATGAGCGCGCCGAAATCCGCGATGCGCTCGCTTACTTGCGCGTCGTCAACCAGCCGGCGGACGATCTGGCGTTCGAGCGGATTTTCAACACCCCCAAGCGCGGCCTGGGCGACAAGGCTCTCGAGAAGGTGCACCGGCTGGCGCGCGCCACCGCATTGCCGCTCAGCGCTGCCGCCTTCCAGATTCTCGACAGCGACGAACTGCCCGCGCGTGCGCGCACCTCGCTGACCAGCCTGATGCGCGGCATCGCGCGTTGGCGGGAGATGCTGACCACGATGAACCCGGCCGACCTCGTCCGGCAGATCATGGACGAATCGGGCTATACCCAGGTGCTGCAGGCCGAAAAGTCGGTCGAGGCATCGGGGCGGCTGGAAAACCTTTCCGAACTTGCCCGCGCGATGGAAGAGTACGAAAGCCTCGGCGACTTCCTCGAGCATGTCAGTCTGGTGATGGACAACGAGGCATCGGCCGACGAAGCCAAGGTCACGATGATGACCATCCACGGCGCCAAGGGGCTCGAGTTCGAGCACGTCTTCCTCGCCGGATGGGAGGAGGGCGTGTTCCCCTCGCAGCGCTCGCTCGACGAAGGCGGTCTCGCCAGCCTCGAGGAAGAGCGCCGCCTTGCCTATGTCGCGATTACGCGCGCGCGCAGCAGCTGCACGATCATGCACGCGGCCAACCGGCGCATCTATGGCCAATGGACCAGCTCGATCCCCTCGCGCTTCATCGGCGAGTTGCCGGCAGAGCATATCGAGGAGGAAAGCTCGCTGACCGGCGGCGCGTCGCTGTGGCGCGCAGGGCTGTCAGAGCGCGACGATCCGTTCGCGCATCTGGCGCGGGATCCCGAACGCGCGGCACGGCGCGGCCCCGGCTGGCAGCGCGCGGCGCAGGCCCCCGGCGGGTTCAACACCGCGCCGCAGCGCGTCGCCGAGGCGCGGACAAGCGCGATCAGCCTGGGCAATGCCGGGCGCAGCGATGTCGATGTCGGTACCCGCGTCTTCCACCAGAAGTTCGGCTACGGGCTGGTCGCGGAGAAGGAGGGCAACAAGCTCGAGATCGACTTCGAAAGCGCGGGCCGCAAGCGGGTGATCGACAGCTTTATCAGCCTCGCCTGATTTTCTTGTCGTCACCCCCGCGAAGGCGGGGGTCCCGCTTTTGCGATGGCGGTCCGAAAAAGCGGGATTCCCGCGTGCGCGGGAATGACGAAGTCAGTTAGCGCCGACCCCAGCCTCAGCGTTTGCGGCTGTCCATATACCATAATGCGCCATGCAGCGCGAAGCCGCCGCTAAGCCCAGCGATAAAGCCGATCGAGGGTTGGCCCATCAATCCGCCGATGATTGTGCCTGCGAGCGTGCCCAGCGCCATGAACACGCCGCCACCGCGCACAGGCGGGCGATCATCCGGGCGGGCAGGGGTTTTGCGCGTATCGTTCTGCATGCCCCAGCCTTTGCCACGGCTGGCTGCGATTTGCCAACGCCAAGTGACGCACAGCGTCCCTGCAAAACGCTAACGCTGCGTTTACCAAGCCGGTTGAGCCTTCCTGCACCCCCACGCGTTATCCCTGATCGAACCGCCACCAGCAGGGGAGGCGGCAATGAATGGGGACTCAACTGCGGCCATGAACCTGCCTTATATCGGAACCCGCGAAGCTTATGACGACGCCTGCCTGCTGCTCTCGCGCTTCGGCGAGACCGCCGGCCTCGAAGCCTCGGACCGCGCCGAAGCCGCCCGCGCGCGCGGCAACCACATCCACTTCTGCCACTGGCGCCAGATCGAACGGCTGCTGGTGATCATGACGATCGACCAGAGCATTGGGACGATTCACTAAAGCGCACTCCTGCCAGCGCATAGGCAGGCAGCGGGAGTTCGACGCACCCACACATTTCGGCTAACGTGATGAAGACGCGGATAACCTTCGCGATCCTGAAAGCGAAAGCCCCACAATGCTGCGATCTGCCTTTCTGCTTTTTGTTTTTGCAGTCGCCTGCGCGACGTCGCCTGCCGCCAGCGCGCGCGAATTCCAGCCTTGCCGCGATGCCGGAGATTTTCCCGCGTTGGCCGGGACCTGGTGCGCTGAATCGGTGGTGCCGTTGCAACCGGCCAAGGCTACTGACGAAGCTGCGACCGTCACCCTGTTCGTCCGCAAGTTTCCAGCGCTTGGCGTGCGTAGGTCGCGCGGCCAGGTGTGGCTGATAGCCGGTGGCCCCGGCGAATCGGGTGCGTCTCTCTATCCGGCGCTGGCGGCATATCGGGCGGCGTTTTCCGGATATGACTTGATGGTGCCGGATCACCGCGGCACGGGCTTCTCGTCGAAGCTGTGCCCGGTAGAGGAGTCCCCCGACAGCGCCGATGGCATCGCGCTGGCCGGAGCCGAATGGGGCGGGTGTATCGGCGCGATGCACCGTGACGTGGCGCGAAGCCACAGTTTCACGATCACCAACGCCGCGCACGATCTGGGCACGCTGATTACCCGGCACCGGACGCGCGGCAAGGTTTACGTCTATGGCGTATCCTATGGGACCCAGTTGGTGGCGCGGATGATGCAACTCGCTCCGGCCAAGCTCGACGGGATCATCCTTGATGGCCTGGTCCCACCCGAGACGGCGCCGCAATGGGACCTGAGCCGCCGCACCGAGATTGTCGATGCGGTCGGTCGCAGCTTGCTGAGCCCCGAGCAGCTACAGCGCTACCGCAGCCTGCTCGCGCAAAGCGAACCTGCCTGGCTGGAAAACGTTCCGGGTGGGGATCTTCGCCGGTTGCTGGGATCGCTGCTCAACATCCCCTCGGCGCGGGATCGCATTCCGCAGATCATCGACGGCCTGAGCAATGAAAACGTCGCACCGCTGAAGGCTGCGCTCGCCGATGCCGCGAGCCTGTCCAGCGCGCTCTCGCTGTACCCGCAATCGCCACCCTCGCTGCCTTTGGTCATGCTGATCAGCGGGTCGGAGAACAACGAGAGGCGCGATATCAGCCAGGACAAGGTGTCCGCCGAGGCCAAGGATGCGCTGTTCACCAGCGCGCTGCCGGGTCTGTTGGTGAACAGCCCCGCGCCGCTCTACCAACGCGATGCGGCGTTTGGTAAACTGCCGCAAAAGATGCCCCGCACGCTGGTCGTTCACGGTACGCTAGATCCCAACACGCCTTATGAAGGTGCGCTCGAACATGTGAAATTGCTGGCGGCTGTCGGTGATGTGCAGGTTGCCACGGTAGAGCGCGGCGCGCATTTTCTCGCGCTGTTCGCGCCAGAGTGCTTTGCCGGTGCAGTATCCGCGTTTGTCGGACGTGATGCGGTGCCGGATCGCTGCACCGAGCCCGAACCGAGCGGCGAGTAGCTACCCGGCGTCAGCCAAGCGCAGTCACGACCCCGCCGCTGACGCTCCAGTCGGCGCGGCCTGCCATTGGCACAGCCTCGAACAAAGCCGCATCGGTGCCGGTCATCCACACCTGGCCCGAGCGATCCGCGAGCTGGTCGTAGAGCGCGGCCCGCCTCGCAGGGTCCAAATGCGCGGCGATTTCGTCGAGGAGCAGGATCAGGCGGCTGCCGCGCCGCTCCGCGACGAGATCGGCATGCGCCAGGATGATCGCGATCAGCATCGCCTTCTGCTCGCCGGTCGAACAGAGCGCGGCTGCCTGACCCTTCTGGCGCATGGTGACGATGAGGTCGTCGCGGTGCGGGCCAGCGAGAGCGCGTCCGGCGGCGCGGTCGCGGGCGCGCCCTGATCTGAGCGCCGCGGCGAGCGCGCCAGCCTCGACAGGCCCCTTGCGCTCCAGCGCCAGCGTCGGCTGAGCGAATGGACCATCGGCAAGCGAATCGATCTGCACCTCGAGCGCTTGAAGCGTGTCGGCGCGCGCCTCGGCCAGCGCGCCGCCATGCTCGGCCATCCGCGCTTCGAGCGCATCGATCCAGCCCGGATCGATCGCACGGGTTTCGCCGAGCAGCCGGTTGCGCTCGCGCATCGCGGCCTCATAGCGCGCCGCATGGCGCGCGTGCGCGGGGTGCAAGGCCAGCACCAACCGGTCGAGAAACCGCCGCCTGCCGCCTGCGCCTTCCAGAAACAATCGGTCCATCGCCGGGGTCAGCCACACCACCGCGAGCCAGTCGGCCAGCCCCGTCGCCGCCGCCGCCGCGCCGTTCACCCGCACCAGCCGCCGCGAGGGCGCGTCGGCGTTGGTACCGGTGCCGATCCTGACCTCTTCGCCCGCCAGCGCAGCCGAGATCGCAAAGCCTCCCGGACCCTGCTGACGCGCCATCTGCTCGATGCTGGCGCGGCGCATCCCGCGCCCGGGGGCGAGCAATGAGATCGCCTCGAGGATGTTGGTCTTGCCCGCGCCATTGTCGCCCCAGATGACGTTGTACCGCGCGCCCGCCGCAATGCGGCTGGCCTCGTGGTTGCGAAACTGGCTGAGGGACAGTGTGGAGAGCGCCATGTGGGCAAGGCTATAGCGGCTTGGTCATGCGATCGCGCGGAAAATCGCGTCGGGCTGCGATGAACGGGAAAGGCGCTCGCCAAATTATCGTGAATATTCCCAAAACTTCGCATTCAGCTTTGAGCAAGAATGGGCATCTGGCATCTAAAGCTCTGATTTAACGAGGTTCTGCAAACTGGCACGGCCCGTGCAATGGTTCTGGCATCTCCCGACGGACAGTCCCGAGGGGCACCAAAACACCAGAAAGGACCACCATCATGTTCTCGCTCTCGACCTTCAACACCAATCTGATCGCCGCCATCTGCGCATTTGCAACCTCGGCTCTGTTCATCGGCCTGAGCGTTGGCCCCGCAGAAATCGGCACCATGACGACGATGATCGTCTGATCCGCCACAGCTTTCAAATCATCTGGTTTATAGGGGAACCACCATGAACAACCGCGCCTTCCACCTCGACAAGTCGAATTCCAAGCTGATGGGCGTATGCTCGGGCATCGCCAACTATTTCGACTGGGACGTCAACCTGATCCGCATCGCCTTTGTGCTGGCTGCACTGTTCGGTATTGGCGCACCGGTGCTGATCTATCTGATCATCGGCCTGGTCGCGTCGGACCGGTGAGCGAAGGCTACACCCTGGTGCTGAACGGGGTGAAGTCGGTGGCGGTATCGAACACGTCGACGCCCTCGCGGCGCTTGAGCCACCCGACCACCAGATAGGTTACCGGGGTCAGCACCGCCTCCCAGCTGACCTTGAGCAGCCAGTTGGTGATCATCACGGTGATGACCTGGCTGGTGTCCCACACCCCGTAGAACGCAAGCGGATAGAAGATCAGGCTGTCGACGCCCTGGCCGACGATCGTCGATCCGATGGTGCGCGACCACAAGGCCTTGCCCTTGGTCCACACCTTCATCCGCGCCATGACATAGCTATTGACGAACTCGCCCGCCCAGAAAGCGATGATCGAGGCCAAGACGATCCGCGGCACCTGGCCGAACACCGATTCATACGCCGCCTGCCCGTCCCAGCCGTCCGCAGGCGGAAGACTGACGACCACCCAGCTCATGAATGCCATGAACAGCAGCGCGCCGAACCCCGCCCAGATGACGCGGCGTGCGCGGGCATAGCCGTAGATCTCGGTCAGAACGTCGCCGATCACATAGCCCAAAGGGAAGAACAATATCCCCGCGCCATAGACCCATTGCTCGCCACCGATGGTCAGGAATGTCGGCTTGGCCGCACCGATGACGTTGGACAGCAGCAGCACCGTGACGAACGCCGCCATGACGAAGTCGTAATAGCGGAAGCGATGCGTGGCGGGATCGAAGCCGCTGTCGAGAACCAGGGCTGCGGTGGCGGGGTCGGGCGGTGCGGACTGCATGGACCATCGCCATATCGCGGTTTACACGCCCATGCAAAGCCCGCTATTGCGCCCCGGACGTCAAAATTCGATGTCAAACGGCGCGCGCCCTTAGCTCAGCTGGATAGAGCGCGAGACTTCTAATCTTGAGGCCACAGGTTCGACTCCTGTAGGGCGCGCCAAAACTCCCCCTCATCACCCGGATTGTCGCTGACGGCACGCGCGTGCCATCGCCACTGCGCAGCATAAAAAACCGGCCGGAAGCGTGATGCCTCCGACCGGTTTTTTCAGCGTCGCGGGGCTTGCCCCGCGTTGCTAGCAGCAACCTGCTGGTATCAGTTGTCGCCGGTGATGAAGTCGGGCAGGCCGGCATCGCTGCCGGTGTTGCCGCCTTCGCTGGCTTCTGCACGACCGCGACCACGGCCACCGCCGGAGCGCTCGCCGCCACGATCACCGCCGCCGGAGCGTTCGCCGCCACGGCCACCGTCGCGACCACGTCCGCCATCGCCATCACGGCGGGGGCGACGATCGCCGCGATCACCACGGTCGCCACGTTCACCGCGCTCGCGCGGTTCGCGGGCAGGGCGGGTGTCTTCCAGCTCTTCACCGGTTTCCTGATCGACAACGCGCATCGACAGGCGAACCTTGCCGCGCGGATCGATCTCGAGAACCTTGACCTTGACTTCCTGGCCTTCGGTCAGGACGTCGGTCACCTTCTCGACCCGCTCGTTGCGGATTTCCGAAACGTGGACCAGGCCGTCCTTGCCGCCCATGAAGTTCACGAACGCGCCGAAATCGACCATGTTGACGACCTTGCC
>NZ_JBKBOG010000004.1:9111-197283 GCF_046294995.1 Blastomonas sp. | reverse complement strand
GATACCACAGCGTGACGATCCCCATCAGGTGGGTGACGCCGCACAGCAGGATGAACGACGCAAACAGGGCGACGACCCCCGCATGCGGCACTTCCGTCCGCTGGCGCAAAATCGTCAACAGTGCGATCGGGATTGCCGTATAAGACAGGAAAATCAGCAAATCCGACCCTGCCCACAATGTAACGAGCCAGGGCTCCCACAGCAGACACATGCCGTGCGGCATGTAATCGCCATATGTCATGGCGTGATCCATTTTGCGCGCTCTCCCCGAAGTCCCAGCTTCCAACGGCCATGCTAGGCGCGACTGTCGACCTTAACAAGCGCCCAGCCACACCCAAGCATTACGCACACGACGCGCGCATATTTTTGTTAACCTGGATCAAGTTCGCGCTCGCGCAACGGCCACTTGCAGGCACGGGCGGATGCGGCAGCCACCAGAGCGCTGGCACCGCAACACCCGCCGCACCTTCAGAACGGGCTGAAAGGTTGGGCTTGGTGATGTCTTGAAGATAAAGTGGTCGGGGAGACAGGATTCGAACCTGCGACCCTCTGCTCCCAAAGCAGACGCGCTACCAGGCTGCGCCACTCCCCGATCCTGGATCGTCCCGGTGTTGCCGCCGGGCGAGCCGGGTGTCTAGCCCCTTGGCAAGAGATTGCAAGCCATGAAACGCCGATACCCGCAGTTTGCCGATCACCGATCGCAGCGCGGCGGCGCAAGGGGTCGGGAAGATCATCGCAAAAAATGGTGGGCCCGGAGGGACTCGAACCCCCGACCTAGCCGTTATGAGCGGCCAGCTCTAACCAACTGAGCTACAGGCCCGTCCCGGCTGTGCCAGAGGCGCGGTTACTCCAGCCGGGGGGAAGGATGCAAGCGGGAAAACAAGACGGCGCCGCGATCGTGTGCGCCCGGTGCCTCAGCGCTCGATCGCCGCATCGATCTGGGCGATGCTGGTCGGCCTGACGTCGCGCGCTGCAAGATACGACAACACCGCGTGCCACCAGCTGAAAAATGCCTCCACACCGGCCTGGTCGCGGACATACGGGGTGTGGCCGGGGCGCAGCGAGGGCGAGTGAAACGAGAAGTTCAGGATCGGCAGCCCGTCGTCGAGCGCGATGTCGATGCCGCGGATCGCCTCGGTCACCGAAATGCCCTCGGGGGTCAGCGAGATACGCTCGAGCAACCGCCCGCGCGCCATCAGCGACTTGGTCAGCCCCGCCATCTGCGCCAGCGGAAACACCGTGGCCTGACGGCGCAGCAGCCCCCAATACACCGACGTCACCGGCAGCTCGACGATGCCCCGGCCCCGGTCGAGCCAATAGGGTTCGAGCGGATAATGCGAAAAATCGGGCCCTTCCGACTTACTGTAATCGAAGTTGGTACGGACCGATGTGTCGAACCGGACGCCGGCTTCGCGCAGCAGGTTGAGCGTCTGCGGACCGATGCCATAGCGCCCAGCACGATAGACGATCGGCTGTTTTCCCGTGGCCTCGGTGATCGCATCGCGCAGCGCCAGGAATTTTGCCCGCTCGAGTTCGGGCGGCAGGTTTCCGGCATAGCTGTTGCGCTGGGTGACCTCTTCGTCGAACGGCGGATTGACCCAGGGGTGCAGCTGGATCCCCACTTCGGCGCGGCCCTCGCGGACCAGCGCGCCGTAGATTTCACGCCCGCGCGGATCCGATATGATCGGCCAGTCGACGAGGTACAGCGGCGTCACGCCATATTGTTCGCACAGTTTCTGGAATTCGCCGATCGCCCCGATCGCATCGAGCGAATATCCCTCGCGCCGGATCGGCCGGGTCCAGTCAAATTCTTCCTCGACATCGATGGTGACCAGATAACGCTGGCCGAACCCCGGTGCAAACCGGACGAAATCGTCCTTGCCCGGCAATCTTGCAAAGGTCATCGAGGTCGCCTTGGGTTCACCGGGTCGCAGTCGGCAAGGCAGCTGCCCCCCGGCCGCTTGCCCCGCGCGCACATGGGCTAGGAGCGCGCGGCTTCTGCGCTAATCCCGGCGCATGGCAACGTCAAGCGCAGAGCATTGGGCTCCACCGCGAGCTCGCCGCCCTGCGACGCGAGCAGATTGCGCACCAGCCGCAGGCAGAAACCCAGTCCCAGCAATGGCCCGCCATCGCCCTGACCTGTGCCCGGCCTGTCGACATCGAACAGCCCGTCATCATCCAGCCCGGCCAGCGACAGCGGGCGGGAGAAGCGGACATCGAGCGCATCGGCGCGCGGCGCAAACGACAGGTGCAGCGCTTCGCCTGCACCGCAGCTGCCGATCAGCGCGCCTGCCAGCCGCGGAACGACGCGGTCCACCGCCTGCGACGACATCGCGACCATCACGCCTTCGGGCACATCGCCCAGCTTCAGCGTCGCGCCCGAATGATCGAGCAAGGGCTGCACGCGGGCCATCAGCCGGTCGAGCACGTCCTCCAGCGCGACATGGCCCTGCGGATCGTCGATGGCATTGCGGTCGAGCCGCAGCGCGGTGTCCAGATCGTCGAACCCGCTGAGCAGCTGGCGCGCATCCTGGTGGATGCGCAGCGCCATGTCGCGGTATTCCGCCGTCACCGGGCCGAACAGCTGCTGCTCGATGATCTCGGAAAAGCCCATGATGGCGTTAAGCGGGGTGCGCAGTTCGTGGACGATCTGGCGAAGGCCGTCGCGCCCGGAAAGCGTCGCATCGTCGTCCTGCGGGCCGGCGCTCTCCCACGCCATCGGGCGGCGGATCAGCCCGTTATAGCCAACAAAGCGCCCCGTCGCCCGGTCGAACACAGGATCGGCATCGACCCGCCATTCACCCGCCAGGCCCGCAGCGTTGCCCAGAGTGACGCGGCCGCCGCGCACCGGCATCCGGCGGCTGAACGCGGTCGCGACCGAGGCATCGACCCCGCGAAACCCGGCCATTGCGGGCAAGGCGAGCGACAATCCGTAGACCGCACCCAGAGCCACGCCGGTAACGCTCTCGACCGCGCCATCGACCCCGGTGGAAAAACGGAAGTGTTCGTGCGGCGCAGCTTGCACGGGCGGTTCGAAACCGCTTGCCTGTTCGGCGGGACGGGGATCCGGTGCTGTCGCGGCGGCCGGCGGTTCGGATGCGGCTTGTACAGGGTCGTTGCCCTGCATCGCCGCGCCAAGCCGGTTCCAGTCCTGCGCGGGCGCAGCGGGCCGATCTTCGAGCGCCTGCTTGAAGCGCACCTCCTGCAAGGCTTCGATCCGCTTGACGATCTCGCCGATGCTTTGCGGTCCGCGGGTGTCGGGGACCGCAGCGATCTGCGCGATCGCTTCGGCTGGGGGCTCGGCGGCGGACTCGGCAGGTTCGGCTTCCGGCACGACGGGAGCGGCAGTCGCGCTGTCGCGGTCGCTTACCGGCTCGGCCGGCTGTGCGGTCGTCGAGTCCTCCGGCTGCGGCGCGGGATCGGACGCGGCAGCGCTCGCCGCAGCGGGCAGCGCCGTATCGTAAAGCCCTAATCGGTCGAGCAGCGTGCGGGTCCGTGGCCCCAGATCGCGCCGGTGGCGCAGAAAGCCGCGCGCGCGTGTCGGCAAGGTGGGGATCAGCGCCGCCCACTGCGCATCGTCCAGCCGCGCCGCGCGGATCGCCTCGCTGGCAACCGGCGGTGTTTCCGACGCAAGATACTGGACCAGCACCGGCGACACCAGCCGGCCCGACAGGCACTGCACGGTGAGCAGCCGGTCGGCATCGCTGACCGACGCGCGCAGGCAATGGATTCGCGCCAGCGCCGGTGCGTGCCGCTCGTCCACGCCATCGCCGCCAATCTGGCCCAGAATGTCGACCAACTGCCGATACTGCGCCACCGCTGCAGCTCCGGCAGGAACCGCACCAGCGAGAACAGTGGTCAGGCGATCGTCGAAATGCATAAGCTGGAGATGTCCTTGGGCGACGCCGAACAGTGGCCCGAACGGGCACAGGGATTTCGCCCTTTAGCAACGCTCGATCCATAGCGATAGCCAGTGTGCGCGCGTTGCGGAAGTAGCGTTTTTTTCACGTCGCAATGTGGGACAATTGCGTTGCCGCACAATTTTATTATAGTGAGCGTTCGTCATGTTGCGGAAAAGCTCCGCAACGGGCAGTTTTACCGATGGATTCAAACATTTGCCGCCTAGAAACGCGCAGATGTGACAGTCTCCACGGCGTGACAGGGGATCATGAGTGTCAAGTCTGGACCAAATCGACCGGCAGTTGCTGACCAGGCTTCAGGATGAGGGGCGGATCACCAACGTCGAACTCGCCAGCCGCGTCGGGCTGACCGCTCCGCCCTGCCTGCGCCGGGTCAGGGCGCTTGAAGAAGCCGGCATCATCCGAGGCTATCATGCCGACATCGATCCGCAAAAGCTGGGCTTTGCGATCACGGTGTTTGCGATGGTCAGCCTCAAGAGCCAGGCCGAAAGCGACCTCCAGGCGTTCGAGGACCATGTCCGCACGCTGCCGCAGGTCCGCGAATGCCATATGCTGAACGGCGAAATCGACTTCATCCTCAAGATCGTCGCGCGCGATCTGCAGGAATTCCAGGCGTTCCTGACATCGAAGCTGACACCGGCCGCCAATGTCGCCAGCGTCAAGACCTCGCTGACCATCCGCACCTCGAAGCAGCAGCCCGGCGTACCGCTCGGCGAATAGCCTTCCGCACCGTCACAACCTTACGAAAAAGGCGGACCAGGATCACTCCTGGTCCGCCTTGTTTTCGTGTGCCCGGACGGGATCAGGCGGCAGGCGCGGCGGGTGCAGCGGGCGCTGCAGCACCGGACTTCTGATCGATATACACCGCCCACAATTTGGCGATCGGGGCGCGCGGACCGGTGATGCCGGCGAGCGTCTGGCGCGCGGGATCGTATTTGTTCTGCGCGACCTGCGCGATCGCCTGCACCATCATCGCGCGCTCGGTGTCGGCAACGTTCTTGGTCAGCGCGATACCCGCTAGCTCTTCGGCCTCGGCATACTGCTTGTTGGCAAGCAGCGCGTCCGCCGTGGCCAGCGTCACGGTGGCGGATGCATTGCCACGCGAATCGCGGACCGAATCCGGCAGGGTCGCGACATATTCGCCGCGCGCTGCACTGGCAGTGGCCGCCTGTTCCTTGAAGAACGCGTCGCTGGCAGAGACGACGCCTGCCGCCTGGCCTTCCTCGATCAGCGCGAGAACCTCGGTCGGACGGCGCGCAGCACCAGCCGCTTCGATGTACTCCCGGTAGTCATTGGCGCTGGCCAGACCGCCGGACATCCGCAGCAGGCGCATCGCGTCCAGGCTCTGTTCGCTGGTGAAGCCGCGGTTGTCGCTCTGCATGGCGCGGACGACTTCGTTCCAGGCGCCGTTGCCGGTGTCGGCGCGCAGCAGCAGCTGTGCCCAGGTGGCACTGTCGCTCTTGGTGGCGCGTGCGATCTGGAAGCCGCGCTTGGCCCAGCTTGGCGCATATTGCCTGTCACCAGCCAGCTGTGCCTCCACCGCGCGCTGCAGATAGGGCAGACCCTGCGCAGCCAATGGCGAGTTGGCAGCATCGATGCTGCGGCCACCCGATTTGGCGATCGCTTCGCCAAAATGGGCTTCGGCCAGCTGGAAGAGGTTTACCGGATTGTCCTGGCCGGCTTCGACGGCGGCGGTCAGATACGTGCGCGCGCGCCCGAAATCGTTGGCGACCAGTGCCTTTTCGCCGACAAAGCTGTTGAACGTCTTGGCTTCGGACGGGGTGGCCTTGCCGCTGGCGAGCGCAGCTTCGACGCCCTTCATCTGCATGTCGGCGTTTTCGTTCTTCAGGCCGATCTGCAGCATCATCTTGCCGGTCAGATATTTTTCGTCGGGGCTGGCGGCAACGGCCGCAGCCTCGTTGAGCTTCGCTTCTGCGGTGGCGAAGTCGTTGGCGCCAAAGGCGGTCTGCGATGCGGCGAACGCGTTGCGGAATTCGGCGCTGAGTTCCATCTGCGGGGCATCGTCTTCGCCCTTTTTCGGCTTCTTCGCGCGCTGCGCCTGGGCAGCATCGACAGGAAGTGCCAGCGAAACGGCGGTGGTTCCGGCCAGGGCCAGCACCAGGGCCATCGGGAAACGGGAAATGCGACGCATGTAATCCTCCGAACTAAAAACACGGCTTTTGAAAATGCCGATCGTGACGACCCTTTGGCGGTCTTTGGATGAAGCCGTCCTTAATGACTCTGGCAGGAACGAACAACCGGGGTTTGCGGTTCCGGCGCAAAAACGGGCGCTCTGGCCCAAACCATCGGTTCCAATCGCTTTGCAACGCCGGAGACGCTCGGCTATGCGCCTTCACATATGATCATTCTGCTGTCCCCCGCCAAGTCGCTCGATTTCGATTCGCCTGTTCCTGCCGTCGACCCCAGCCCGCCGCGCTTTGCGCCGGAAACCGAGCGGCTGGTGCGATCTGCCGCGCGGCTTTCCAAGGCCCGGCTCAAGCAGATCATGCCGGTATCCGATGCCTTGATCGACCTGAACTATGGCCGCTATCGCGAATTTTTCGATCAGCCCGAACGCGCTGCCGCCTTCGCTTTCAACGGCGATGTCTATTCGGGTCTGGCCGCGCGCACGCTGGACGATCCTGCGCTCGAATTTGCGCAGCGCCATGTGCGTATCCTTTCAGGCCTGTACGGGTTGCTCAGACCGTTTGATCCCATTCGCCCCTATCGCCTTGAAATGGGTACGCGCTGGGCGCCGCGGCACGCCTCGCTCGTGGCGTTCTGGGGGGACAGGATCGCAAGCGCGATTGCCGAGGATCTCGATGCCGCCGGCAGCGACACGGTGATCAATCTTGCCAGCCAGGAATATTTCGCAGCCGCCGACAAGGGCCTGAAAAAGCGCAAGGTCAAGGTGATCACCGCCGACTTCCGCCAGCAAGGCCCTGACGGACCGCGCTTCGTCAGCTTCGATGCCAAGCGCGCACGCGGCATGGCGGCACGGTTCCTGTGCGAGCACCGCCACGCCAGCCCCCAGGCACTCAAGGGCTTCGACAGCGACGGCTATCGTTTCGATCCGGAATCGAGCGACGAGACGGTGTGGCGGTTCATCCGAGCATGAACGACTGCACCGTCATCGTCGGCGCCTCGGGCGGCATCGGCGCCGCGCTGGTGCGTGAGGCCGAGGCGCGCGGCGCGCAGGTGATCGCCCTGGCCCGCAGTTTCACCGGCGATGCCCATATCGACATCGAAGACGAGGCCAGCATCGCTGCGGCGGCAGAATACGTCCGCAGCCAGAGCCTCGTCCCGACCCGGGTGATCGTCGCGACCGGACTGCTTCATGCCGATGGCAAGGGTCCGGAAAAGAGCCTGAAGGACATCGACCCTGCCTGGATGGCGCGCAATTTTGCGGTCAACACCATCGGCCCGGCGCTGGTCGCCAAGCACTTCGTACCGCTGATGCCGCGCAAGGCCCCTGCCCTGTTCGCAGCGATCGGCGCGCGGGTCGGCAGCATCTCGGACAATCGGCTGGGCGGATGGTACGGCTATCGCGCCGCCAAGGCCTCGCTCCACATGACGATCCGCAACATCGCCATCGAATGGGCACGGCGCAACGACCTGTCGATCTGTGTCGCCTTGCACCCCGGAACGGTCGATACCGGCCTCAGCAAGCCATTCCAGGGCAATGTCGCGCAAGGCAAACTGTTCGATGCCGCGCACAGCGCAGCCTGCCTGCTCGACGTGCTCACAGCGCTGAAACCGGCCGATTCGGGCGGGATATTCGCCTTCGATGGCGCCGCCATTCAGCCCTGAGCGCCACATGCTGCCAAGCGGCTGATTTTGTTGTTGAAAAATACATCCCAAAAGCCCGCAAAAGCTGGCATTTGCGCCCCCCTTGGCCTAGAGCCGAAGCCAGACGCAAAAGCGTCACAAAGGCATAAAAGGCGCATGGAATGAACGACCAGCCCGCAGCAGCGGAACCCTCCGAAATCGAACGCATCGACATCGTCGACGAGATGCGGTCCAGCTATCTGGACTATGCGATGTCGGTCATCGTCAGCCGCGCCCTGCCCGATGTTCGCGACGGCCTCAAGCCCGTCCATCGCCGGATTCTCTACGCCAGCCACGAGGGCGGCTTCGTCGCCGGCAAGCCCTATCGCAAGTCTGCCAAGATCGTCGGTGACGTGATGGGTAACTACCACCCGCACGGCGACAGCTCGATCTACATGGCGCTGGCGCGCATGTCGCAGGATTGGGCGATGCGGGTGCCGCTGATCGACGGCCAGGGCAACTTTGGATCGATGGACCCGGATGCCCCCGCTTCGATGCGATACACCGAAGCAAGGTTGAGCAAAGTCGCTCTCAAGCTTCTGGAAGATATCGAAAAAGATACCGTCGATTTCATCCCCAACTATGACGGATCGCGTCAGGAGCCGCAGGTTCTGCCCGCGCGCTTCCCCAATCTGCTGGTTAATGGCGCAGGCGGCATCGCGGTCGGCATGGCGACCAACATCCCGCCGCACAATCTGGGCGAAGTGATCGACGGCTGCCTGGCGTGGATCGCCGATCCGATGATCGAACTCGATGATCTGATGAAGATCATCCCGGGTCCCGATTTCCCGACCGCGCCCTTGATCCTGGGCCAGTCGGGCGCGCGCAATGCGTACCTCAAGGGCCGCGGCTCGATCATCATGCGCGCGCGCCACACGATCGAGGAAGGCCGCGGCGACCGCCGGTCGATCGTGCTCACCTCGATCCCCTATCAGGTCGGCAAGAACGCATTGGTCGAAACCATCGCCGAAGCCGCCAAGGGCAAGGAAGCGCGGATCGAGGGCGTCAGCGACATCCGCGATGAATCCAACCGTCTGGGCGTACGCATCGTCATCGATCTCAAGCGCGATGCCTCGCCCGAGGTCGTGCTCAACCAGATCTGGCGCTACAGCCCCGCACAGTCGAGCTTCCCCGCCAACATGCTTGCCATCCGTGGCGGCCGTCCCGAGGTGCTTGGCCTCAAGGACATCATTGAGGCGTTCGTCCAGTTCCGCGAGCAGGTCATCACCCGCCGCACCAAGTTCGAACTCGCCAAGGCACGCGACCGCGCGCACATCTTGCTGGGCCTGGTGGTCGCGGTCACCAACATGGACGAGGTCGTCAAGATCATCCGTGGCTCGGCCTCGCCCGCCGAGGCGCGTGCCGCGCTGCTCGCGCGCGAATGGCCGATCGGCGAGATCGCGCCATACATCAAGCTGGTCGAGGCGATCGAAGGGGAGATCGAGGGCGATATCTATCGCTTGAGCGACCTGCAGGTCCGCGCGATACTCGATCTTCGCCTGCACCGTCTGACGGCGCTGGGCCGCGACGAGATCGGCAAGGAGCTGAGCGCACTGGCGCTGGCGATCGAGGAATATCTCGCGATCCTCAGCGACCGGGCAAAGCTGTACGAGGTGCTCAAGGACGAGCTCATCGCCGTGCGCGACGAGTTTGCTACCCCGCGCTTGTCGGTGATCGCTCCCGCTGCGGACGGCATCGAGGACGAGGACCTGATCGAACGCGAGGAGATGGTCGTCACCGTCACCCTGCAGGGCTATATCAAGCGCACCCCGCTCGACGCGTTCCGCGAGCAGGCGCGCGGCGGCAAGGGCCGTTCGGGCATGGCGACCAAGGACGAGGATGCCGTCACCAGCATGTTCGTCACCTCGACGCACACCCCGGTGCTGTTCTTCTCCACCCACGGCAAGGTCTATCGCAAGAAGGTCTGGCGCCTGCCCGAAGGCGGCCCTGCGACGCGCGGACGCCCGATGATCAACCTGCTGCCGCTGGCGCAGGGCGAGACCATCCAGACCGTGCTGCCGCTGCCCGAGGACGAGAGCACCTGGGCTGACCTGCACGTCATGTTCGCCACAGCCAACGGCACCGTGCGCCGCAATTCGATGGATGCATTCACCAACATCCCGTCGAACGGCAAGATCGCGATGCGGTTCGACGAGGGCTCGGACGACCGATTGATCGGCGTGGCGCTGCTCACCGAAGGCGACGACGTGCTGCTGGCGACGCGCCAGGGCAAGGCGATCCGTTTTGCCGCCACCGACGTCCGCGAATTCCAGAGCCGCACCTCGACCGGGGTGCGGGGCATGACGCTGCGCGAAGGCGACGAAGTAATCTCGCTGTCGATCCTTTCGGGCTTCGATGCCACCACCGAAGAGCGCGACGATTATCTGCGCGCAGCTCCGTGGAAGGGCAACGAGGCCGAACCGACACTCCCTCCCGAGCGGGTGGCCGAGTTCGCGCTCGCCGAGCAGTTCCTGCTCACCGTGTGCGCCAACGGCTATGGCAAGCTCTCGTCGGCTTATGATTACCGCCGTACCAATCGCGGTGGCCAGGGGATCACCAACATCGACAACATCGGCCGCAACGGCCCGGTTCTCGCCAGTTTCCCCGCGCACCGCAGCGATCAGCTGATGCTGGTGACCGACCAGGCCAAGCTCATCCGCCTGGGCCTTTCGACGATGCGCGTCATCGGGCGCAATTCGGCGGGCGTGCGGCTGTTCAACGTCGCCGACAACGAGCATGTCGTCAGCGCCGCGCGGATCGCCGAGGAAGAGACCAGCGACGTGGTGGCCGCTGCCGACGATCAGGATGGTGGCCCGGACGACGCTACCGGGACAGCTGAATAAGTCTTAGGCCTTCGGAACGATGTGATCGCGAAACCAGTGGGCGACCTCGTCTTCGGACAGGTCGCCTCCGGCAAGGCATTGCATCATGATCGTGGCGTCGGCCTTGTCGAACTGTATTTCGACAGCATTGACCATCAGGAACAGACGCGCTGCGACCCAGGCGGTGCGCTTGTTGCCATCGACAAATGGATGGTTGCGCGCGATCCCGAAGGCATAGGCAGCCGCCAGATCGGCAGCTTCCGGAGCGCCATATCCAGCCAGATTGACGGGCCGGTTGAGTGCGCTTTCCAGCAGCCCCTCATCGCGAATGCCTTGGCCACCGCCATGCTCGGAAATCTGCCGGTCGTGCACGGCAAGAATGATGGCCTTGTCCAGCCATTGCCAATCGGTCATTTTGCCAGCACGCGCAAAATATCGCGATCCTCCCGCATGATCTGTTCAGCTAGCTCCATTTTCCGCGCAAAATCAGCATTGTATGGGTCGAGGCTGATGCGACCGTCAGATTCCTCGCGGACATACACCTCATCCCCCTGCGCCAGGTTGAGGTGCGCGAGCACGTCCTTGGGCAGGATGACGCCGGTCGAGTTGCCGATCTTGATGAGCTTGAGGGGCTTGTTCATACAGATGTTATAACACGCTCTGCGGCCCCGCTCAACCCGCAGCGCGCGGATCGCGGTGGCGCAGCGACTGGATGACCCCGGTGCAGATCAGGAACTGGCCGAAGTAATACAGCGGCCAGATCAGCCAGTCGGGCAGCACGGAGCCCTCCAATGGCCCGAACCGCGCAAAAATCAGCAGGTCGGACGCCACGAACAGCAACGCGCCGGTGCCGACGCGATAGCGCGGGAAATCGCTGGTCCACGCCATTGCCGCCATGACGGCAAGGAACAGGCTGTAGACCGCAATCCCGGTCGCGCCCGATCGATCGATCGGCAGCGCCCAGGCGATCAATACCACCGCAGGCACCAGCACGATTGCGAACATCCGCTGGCTTGGCGTGACCGTCCGCCGCCGGTGCCGCGCGTAAAGGATGATCGCGACGATATGGCCGAGCAGGAAAGCGATAGCGCCGTAGATCAGATCGATCTCGATCAGCATATCGCCGATCGCGCCCAGCGCCATGACGCCGCCCAGCAGCCGCCCGTCGAGCGAATGGTGGCGCGCCAGCGCGAACACACCGAGAAACGCGACCCCCAGCCCCTTCCACAGCATCATGTAAAGCCCGGGGATCGGCGCATCGCTGACGAAATAATAGCTGATCGCCGCGACAAGACTGAGCAGCAGCCAGGGCCGCGATTCGACCAGTGCGCGTTTGACGACCATGATGCCCCTGCCCTTATCGATACGTCTCGCGTGATGGCACTGATCGGCGCGCGAACGCAAGTCGCGCAACGCACCCTGTGCAAAAGCGGTCCAGCACGCTATTTGCACAGGCATGAGCACCACATCCACATTCGAACACCAGATCCACATCATCGGCGGCGGCCTCGCGGGATCCGAGGCGGCATGGCAACTCGCCGAAGCCGGCATCAAGGTGCGGCTGTCCGAAATGCGCGGCAGCGGCGAGATGACGCCCGCGCACCAGACCGAGGGCTTGGCCGAGCTCGTCTGCTCGAACAGCTTCCGCTCGGATGACGCAGAGCGCAACGCGGTCGGCCTGCTGCACCAGGAGATGCGCACGCTGGGCTCGCTGATCATGGCGTCGGCGGAAAAATCCAAGGTGCCCGCCGGATCGGCGCTGGCGGTAGATCGCGACATCTTCTCAGATCACGTTACCAAGGCATTGGAAAACCATCCCAATATTCAGATCGTGCGCGAGCGGGTGGACACCCTTCCCGAAACCGGCCCGACGATCGTCGCCACCGGCCCGCTGACCGCGATGACGCTGGCGCAATCGATCGGCGCTGCGACCGGCGAAGATGCGCTGGCGTTCTTCGATGCAATCGCGCCGATCATCCACCGCGACAGCATCGACATGGACATCTGCTGGATGGCCAGTCGCTGGGACAAGGTGGGGCCCGAAGGCGACGGCAAGGACTATATCAACTGCCCGATGGACAAGGAGCAGTACCTCGCGTTCCACCAGGGATTGATGGACGGCGACAAGACCGAGTTCAAGCAGTGGGAGAAGGACACGCCCTATTTCGAGGGCTGCATGCCGATCGAGGTCATGGCGTCGCGCGGGGTAGAAACGCTGCGTTACGGGCCGATGAAGCCGGTCGGGCTCGACAATCCGCGCACCGGGCGCTGGCCCTATGCCGTGGTCCAGCTGCGCCAGGACAACAAATTGGGCACGCTGTGGAACATGGTCGGCTTCCAGACCAAGCTCAAGCACGGTGCGCAGGTCGAGCTGTTCCGCACCATTCCAGGGCTGGAAAAGGCCGAGTTTGCAAGGTTGGGCGGGCTGCACCGCAACACCTTCATCAACTCGCCTCGCCTGCTCGACGGACAGTTGAGGCTAAAATCCGCGCCGCATATCCGCTTTGCCGGGCAGATGACGGGGTGCGAGGGCTATGTTGAAAGCGCCAGCATCGGGCTGCTCGCCGGGCGCTTTGCCGCGGCCGAATTGCAGGGCCGTACGCTTGAAACCCCGCCGGTCACGACCGCGCTGGGTGCGCTGCTGGGCCACATCACCGGAGGCGCCGAGGCGAGCGACTTCCAGCCGATGAACGTCAATTTCGGGCTGTTTCCGCCGCCCGAGGGCAAGGTGCACAAGAAGCAGCGCAAGGAGGCCTATACCTCGCGCGCCCGTGCCGATCTGCAGCGCTGGATCAACGGCGAGCCCGAGGCCATCGCCGCCGAATGATCAGCATTTGCAGCGGGTTACAGGTGTCTTCGGCTTCGTCGTAGCAAACTCCTCGGGCGTCAGCCGGGCGTTGCCGTCGCGGTCTGCAGTGGCAAACCGTTTCGAGGTGGCAACCGCCCACTCCTCGAACGTCAGCAGATTGTTGCCATCGACGTCGAGCGCCTTGAACGCCTTGGTGCGGCTGGCAAGCAACTCTTCGCGGGTGATGACGCGGTCGCCGTTGCGGTCGTAGCGCGCAAAGCGCCGTTGCTCGCGGGTCATCTCGGTCGCTTCGGGCGGCGCAGGCCCGCGCAGGTCTCCGGGGTCGGCAACGGGCAACACGGTGTCCGCGGGCGTCGGCGGGGGTGGAGCGATGCTGGCGAGGTCATCGTCCTGCTGCTGCGCCCGGATGATGAAGAAACCGCCGATAATCAGCGCGATCGCCGCCAGCCCACCAAACAGGAATCGCATCGCCTGCCCCCCTATCGCCTCGGCCCTCGGGCAGATCAGCGCCCGGTCAGGCCGTGCCAGACCAGCGCCGCGAACACGCCCGGACTGCCCCAAGCACGATCCATCCGCCCTTGTGCAATGTCAAGGCGCACAGCGCGCGCCATGATCGACAGCGGGCGCAGCTTGCGCGGCAGTTTCACGCGCGCCAGAGCAGCGACGTCCACCGCCCGCACCGCCGCATCGAGTGCAGCGGTGCGCCGGTGAAAGCGCACCATGTCCCACAACGCCCATGCCTCCCCGATCCGGGCGAGATCGGTGCCGGCGACCGAAGGCGCCAGCGGGTGGAAAGCGCGGATCAGTGCGCCACGCCCCTGCGCGAATTGCGCCACCGCATCAGCATCATCGGGCTCCAGCGCTGCTTCCCAGCCGCGGATCACCGGACCCAGCGCAGACGCCAGATCAAGACCCTGCACTTCGATCGGCAGCAAGCCCGCCAGCACCGGATTGGCAGACGGGCGCTCGGCAACGGGCTTGCCGATGACGTCATGCCACCACTGCAAACGGATCTGCGCCAGCATGGGTTCGCGGGCCTGCAGGACGATCCCGGCGATCTGGGCATCAAACGCGAACAGCGCATGACACCATGACCGCATTTGCGCATCGCCATAGCTGCTGGCGAGCGTCACCAAGGGCGAAACGGGGGTGTCAGGGGCTTGCATCACCGGGTCGATCCACGAAAATCCGCGGCGGATCAAGGTAAACATCGCGGTAACCATGCTCCTTTGAGCGCTGCTTACCATTGCGCGCGTAGAAGGCACCCTACGTGACAGGGGCAAGTACCACACCATGACGATCCGCACCACCGACAGACCGCATCGCCATGACGGCATGAAAACCGGCAACGCAGCGAAACCGGGCGCCGACCGGCGTCCGCTGCTCAACCGGCTGCTGGCATCCCGGGCCGGCAACGTGCTGCCGATCGTCGCGGCGAGCATCCTGCCGATGGCAGCGATGATCGGCGGCGCGGTGGACATGAGCCGCGCCTATATGGTGAAATCGCGGATCCAGCAGGCTTGCGACGCCGGTGTTCTCGCCGGGCGCCGCGCGATGCAGCAGAGCAGCTACACCGACGCTGCCAAGGCCCAGGCGCGCGACTTCTTCGACATCAATTTCAAGGAAGGGTACAACGAGACGACCAACGTCGTCTTCAACACCTCCAACCCCGCGGGCACCAGCAAGGTGCTGGGCAGCGCATCGACGGTGATGCCCACCGCGATCATGAGCATGTTCGGCAAGGAGACGATCGCGATCGACGTCGTCTGCGAAGCCGAACTGAACCTCAGCAATTCGGACGTCACCTTCGTGCTCGACGTCACCGGTTCGATGCTGGAGAACATCTCCAACGGCACCGGCGGCACCACCACCCGCATCGCGTCGCTGCGCAATTCGGTGATGAGCTTCTATGACACCCTGGCGAATGCGGCGACGGGCAGCAACGCCCGCGTGCGTTATGCCTTCGTGCCCTATTCGACCAACGTCAATGTCGGCGAACTGCTGTACGACACCAACCCGTCCTGGCTCAACGGCGGTACTGCGGGCGACAGCTGGAACTACCAGTCGCGCCGCCCGCTGTGGAACATCACGTCCACCAGCACGCAGACGACCACCGATACCCAGACGCTGTCTTACAACGTCAGCGCCAGCAACTGCACGAGCTTTGGCAACAACAGCAGCTTCTGGCAGGGATGGACCCAGTTCAATCCCAACCCATCGGGCAACCCGACCACCCAGACCAGCGGCAACACCACCACCAAGACCACCTATGAGCCGTGGCGATGGGGAGGGGCAGCTGGCCCCTGGACCGGCTCGGGTACGTCCAGTTGCGTGCGCCGCCGCACCCAGGAAGTCACGACCACCACGACAACCGAGACGGCTGTCTGGCAGGCCGGCGCAACGTTCTCTCGCTGGGAATATCTGCAGCGCACCTACCCGACGTTCGATTTCGTGCGTTCGATCAAGACCGCCAATCCTGCGGTTGCGACTCCGAGCGAAATCGACGGCAGCACCAGCCGCTGGAGCGGATGCATCGAGGAACGCGATACCATCGCCGGAGCGCCGATCGCCTATGGCTCGAACGGGATCACCGTGAACGGCAGCACCTCCGCCCACGACCTCAACATCGATGCAGCGCCGACCAATGCCGCGACCAAATGGCGTCCCTATTGGGAAGACGTGTATTACTTCCGCAACGACCCCAAGAGCCTGAAGAACTACGGCGCCGGCTATACCGCTTGCCCCACCAAGGCCCGGCTGCTGGCGACGATGACGCGCACCGATGTGCAGAACTACGTCAATTCGCTGGTTGCCGTGGGCGGCACCTACCACGACGTCGGCTTGCTGTGGGGTGCGCGGATTGCATCGCCGCAAGGCATTTTCGCATCGACCGTCAATGCATCGCCAGGCAATGGTGGATCGGTTGGCCGGCACGTCATCTTCATGACCGATGGCGATCTGACCAGCTATGACTTCGTCGCCAGCATGTACGGCATCGAACGGCTCGATCTGCGCGTCACCGGCGGCAGCAACAATCCCAGCCAGCTCGAGCGCCAGCGCCAGCGCTACATGGCGATCTGCGAGGCAATCAAGGGCAAGGGCATCCGGCTTTGGGTGATCGCGTTTGCCACGACGTTGACGGCCGATCTGCAGACCTGCGCCAGCAGCGGCAGCTCGTTCACCGCCAGCAACAGTTCGCAGCTGAACACGGCGTTCCAGAACATCGCCAAGCAGATTTCCGAACTGAGGCTGACCAAGTGATGGCGGGCTTGGGCTTCATCAAACGCGCGGCACAGGATCGGCGCGGGGTATCGGCGACCGAGTTCGGGCTGATCGCACCGACCTTCATCATGCTGCTGCTGGGTGTGTTCGACATGGGCTACAACGTCTATGCCAGCGCCATTCTGGACGGCGCGGTGCAAAAGGCGGGCCGCGATTCCGCTTTGGAAACCGGCACCAGTTCGGTCAACAACCTCGACGCCAAGGTGAAGGAAAATCTGGGTCCGCTCGGCAACGGGGCGAACTTCACCTACGAGCGGCGCAACTATCGTGACTTCGCCAAGGTCGGCCTGCCCGAGGATTTCGAGGACAAGAACGGCAACGGCATCCGCGATGCCGGCGAATGCTTCACCGATGAAAACGCCAACGGCAGCTGGGACGCAGACCTTGGCAAGGATGGCGTCGGCGGCGCCCGCGATGTCGTGCTGTACACCGTCCGCATGCATTACGACCGCAAGTTCCCGCTCTACAATTTCATCGGGATGAGCGGAAAGGCGACCATCGCCTCGGCTACGGTGCTGCGCAACCAGCCTTATGGCGACCAGGCATCTGAAACCAAGGAAGTGATCTGCACATGAGCGCTGCCCCCAGACCGCCCTTGCTGGGCGACACGCCCCACAAACCCGGCATCCTGGCGCGCGGCTCGCGGCTTGCCCGCAAGCTTCGCGGCGACCGGTCGGGGATGGCGCTGATCGAGTTCGCCTTTACGCTGCCGATCTTCATCAGTTTGGGTTTCTACGGCGTCGAGGTCTCCAACCTTGCGATCACCCAGATGAAGATGAGCCAGATCGCGCTCAACATGGCGGACAACGCCTCGCGCATCGGCACGCTCAACGCGACCCTGGGCGCCAAGGTGATCACCGAGCAGCAGATCAACGACGTGTTCCAGGCTGCAGCGCTGCAGGCCGGGGCTGCGGGGCTGTATCAGGATGGCCGGACCATCCTGTCGAGCCTGGAGGTGAACGCGCAGGGCGGCCAGACCATCATGTGGCAACGTTGCAAGGGCATGGACCTTGAAGATTCGAATTACGGTGCCCAGGGCACCGGCGCCACCGGCACTGGCTTTGCGGGGATGGGACCAGCAGGCGACAAGATCCAGGCCAGTGCAGGCACGGCGGTGATGTTCGTCGAGCTGCACTACACCTATCACCCGTTGTTCGGCAGCATGTTCATGGGCGAGCGCGAACTGTATCAGGAAGCCGCCTACACCGTCCGCGACAGCCGCGAGATCGGCAAGCCGCCGACCAACAACGTTTCGGCCGCGCGCCGGTCCACCTGCGACAAATACGATGCTATTTTGCCGCAGACATCGGATGCGGACATCGCCGCTGCGCAGGCGGCCTATGCGAGTGCGTATGCCGGCTACAGCGGCGGCAACAATCCGAACAATCCCGGCAAGGGGCTGTGCGTGGCCGGCCTGATCTGCGCCAAGGTCACCTGACGGCCGGGTCGTTTGACCCGGCCGGTCGGTATCATCCCTTGTAGCAGACCTTCTTCACCGCCTTGATCACCCGGGCACTGTCGACCAGCGCGAGCTTTTCCAGATTGGCGGCATAAGGCAGCGGCACGTCCTCGTTGGTCACGCGCAGCACCGGCGCATCGAGATCGTCGAAGCCCTGCTCCATCACCACCGCGGCAATCTCGCTGGCGATCGAGCAGACCGGCCAGCCCTCTTCGACCACCACCATGCGGTTGGTCTTCTTGAGGCTTTCGAGCACGGTCGCGGTATCGAGCGGACGCAGCGTGCGCAGATCGATGACTTCGGCCTCGATCCCCTCGCCTGCAAGCTTTTCCGCCGCATCCAGCGCAACCGCGACGCCGATCGAATAGCTGACGATGGTCACATCGGCGCCCGCACGCATGATCCGCGCCTTGCCGATCGGCAGAACGTGGTCATCGAGATCGGGGACGTCGAAGCTGCGGCCATAGACCAGCTCGTTTTCCAGGAACACCACCGGATCCTCGGTGCGGATCGCGGCCTTGAGCAGTCCCTTGGCATCGGCGGAATCATACGGCGCGATCACGATCAGCCCGGGAACGCTGGCGTACCACGGACCGAAGTTCTGGCTGTGCTGCGCGCCGACGCGGCTGGCCGCGCCATTGGGACCGCGGAATACCACCGGGCAGCGCATCTGCCCGCCCGACATATAGTTGGTCTTGGCCGCCGAGTTGATGATGTGGTCGATCGCCTGCATCGCGAAGTTGAAGGTCATGAACTCGATGACCGGACGCAAGCCCCCCATCGCGGCGCCCGCACCGATGCCGGCAAAGCCGTATTCGGTGATCGGGGTGTCGATCACGCGGCGCGGGCCGAACTCGTCGAGCAGGCCCTGCGTCACCTTGTACGCGCCCTGATATTCGGCGACTTCCTCGCCCATCACGAACACGCGCTCGTCGCGGCGCATTTCCTCGGCCATCGCATCGCGCAACGCCTCGCGGACCGTGGTCGAGACCATCTTGGTGCCCTCGGGGATTGCAGGATCGCTCACCGGAGCGCGCTTGGGCGTTTCGGGAACGATCTTGGCGTTTTCGCTAGGGGCTTCTGTCTTGTCGGCTTTGGCCTCAGGCTCGGGCGACGGCGCGGGCGCAGCTTCGGGTGCAGGCGTCGATGCATCTTCGCCTTCGCCTGCCATCATCGCGATGACCGTGCCGACCTTGACGTTGTCGGTGCCCTCGGCGATCATGATCTTGGCGATCGTGCCCTCGTCGACCGCCTCGAACTCCATCGTCGCCTTGTCGGTCTCGATTTCCGCCAGGATGTCGCCCGACGACACGGTGTCGCCCTCCTTGACCAGCCACTTGGCCAGCGTGCCCTCTTCCATGGTCGGGGAAAGCGCAGGCATTTTCAGTTCGATGGCCATCAATATTGCTCCACCAGCACATCGGTATACAAATCGGACGGATCCGGCTCGGGCGAGGTTTCGGCAAAGTCCGCCGCCTCGCTCACCAGCTTGCGGATGTCCTTGTCGATCGTCTTGAGCGCCTCTTCTGCCACGCCCAGCTTGAGCAGTTCGGCCTTCGCCGCCTCGATCGGGTCGGAATTGTCCTTCATGTTCTGGACTTCCTCACGGCTGCGGTATTTGGCTGGGTCGGACATCGAGTGGCCGCGATAGCGATAGGTCTTCAATTCCATCAGCAGCGGGCCGTTGCCGCCGCGGACATATTCGAGCGCCGCCTCGGCCGCGCCGCGCACTTCGAGCACGTCCATGCCGTTAACCTGCATGCCGGGGATGCGGAACGAGTCACCGCGACGATAAAATTCGGTCTCGGCGCTGCTGCGCGATACCTTGGTGCCCATCGCATAGCCGTTGTTCTCGATCACGAAGATGATCGGCAGCTTCCAGAGCGCAGCCATGTTGAAGCTTTCGTACACCTGGCCCTGGTTCGCGGCGCCATCGCCGAAATAGGCCATGCACACGCCACCGTCGTCGCGGTACTTGTGCCCGAAAGCCAGGCCCGCGCCGAGCGGTACCTGGGCGCCGACGATGCCGTGGCCGCCGTAGAATTTGTGCTCGGTCGAGAACATGTGCATCGACCCGCCCTTGCCGCGCGAAATGCCCGCGCCGCGCCCGGTAAGCTCTGCCATGATGACCTTGGGATCGATACCATAAGCCAGCATATGGCCGTGATCGCGATAGCCGGTGATGACGCTGTCCTTGCCGGGCGTCAGCGCCGATTGCAGCCCGACCGCCACGGCTTCCTGGCCGATATACAGGTGGCAGAATCCGCCGATCAGGCCCAGGCCATACAGCTGCCCGGCGCGCTCTTCAAAGCGGCGGATCAGCAGCATTTCCTTGTAGAAATGGAGCAGCTCGTCGGCGGTCGCCTCGTGCCGCTGCGGATCGCGCGGACGGGGATGATTGCTCCCCTCTTCGGGCAGCATGGCAGGCTTTGCGCCGCCACCGGATGCCGGGGCCTTGTCAGGCTTTGCGGAGGGTGTGCGTGCGGGCTTTGTGGCGGGTGTCTTGACCAAGACGGGAAACCTTTCACGATAGGGATCGGTGCCGTGAGGCGGGGAGGAAACGACCGCTGGCTGTATAGAAGCAAGCGCACGGATGACGCAACGGCCAAGGCGGTTTTTGCGCAATAATCCCGCAGCACGACACGCGTGTGCAGGCGGCGCGCGCTGTTTACTTGAGAGGAACGATGATCTCGTCAGGATGCGCGACATTGAGGTCGCGCCGGACGAGTTCGCTGACCAGATCGGGATCGACCGCACGCGGATCGAGCAGCCGCACGCGGTTGCGCAACGCATCGCGCTGTTCGTGCAGCCGTGCCAGTTCGACCTTCTGGATTTCCAGCCGCTGGCGATAATCGCCCCACGCGATCACGCCCGTTGGCCCCAAAAGCGCATAGGCCGCGATGACAAGCAGCGCGACGAGCGAGATGCCCGGCGCGATAGCTTGCCTGGTTGGCTTGAGCACGGGTTTACGTAACGGCATTAACCCTATGAATCACAATTGATTCGGGCTGACAAGCCGAAACCGTTCTCGCGGATCGAATATGCGATCAATAGAAGTCAAGATCAGCGAAAGATCGCCGACCCTGCATAATGCGCGCTCGCGCCCAGCTCTTCTTCGATCCGGATCAGCTGATTGTACTTGGCGAGCCGGTCCGACCGCGCGAGCGAGCCGGTCTTGATCTGGCCGCAGTTGGTGGCGACCGCCAGATCGGCGATGGTCGCATCCTCGGTTTCGCCCGAACGGTGCGACATCACCGCGGTATAGCCAGCGCGGTGCGCCATGCTGACGGCTTCCAGCGTTTCGGTGAGCGTGCCGATCTGGTTGACCTTGACCAGCAGGCTGTTGGCCAGGCCCTTTTCGATGCCCATCGCCAGCCGCTCGGGGTTGGTGACGAACAGGTCGTCGCCGACCAGCTGAACCTTATTGCCGAGCAGCTCGGTGACCGCGAGCCAGCCTTCGAAATCGTCCTCGCTCATGCCGTCCTCGATCGAGCGGATCGGATATTCGTCGCAAAGCTTGCCGAGATAATCGGCCATCTGCGTGGGGCTGAGCGAAAGGCCTTCGCCGCTGATCTCGTATTTGCCGTCACGGAAGAATTCGGTCGCGGCGCAATCGAGCGCCAGCACCACGTTCTCGCCGGGCTTGAAACCGGCCTTTTCGACCGATGCCATGATGAAGTCGAGCGCGGCGCGGGTCGAGGCGAGGTTCGGCGCAAATCCGCCCTCATCGCCGACAGCGGTTGCCAGTCCCTTTTCGTGCAGGCCTTTTTTCAGGGTGTGGAAGATCTCCGATCCCCAGCGCACGGCTTCTGCCAGGCTGTCCGCGCCAACCGGCATGATCATGAATTCCTGAAAATCGATCGGGTTGTCGGCATGTTCGCCGCCGTTGATGATGTTCATCATCGGCACCGGCAGCACATGCGCCGACACGCCGCCGACATAGCTGTAGAGCGGCAGGCCCCGCGCATCGGCGGCGGCCTTGGCGACGGCAAGGCTGACCCCCAGAATGGCGTTGGCGCCCAGCCGCGACTTGTTCTCGGTACCGTCGAGATCGATCATCACCATGTCGATGTCGCGCTGGTCTTCGGCATCGAGCCCGACCACCGCCTCGAAAATCTCGGTGTTGACCATATCGACCGCCTGGGTGACGCCCTTGCCCATGTACATCGACATGTCGCCGTCGCGCTTTTCGACCGCTTCATAGGCGCCGGTCGATGCGCCTGAAGGCACCCCTGCCCGGCCGAAGCTGCCGTCTTCGAGCAACACATCGACCTCGACCGTGGGGTTGCCGCGGCTGTCGAGAATCTGGCGGGCGTTGATGTCCATGATCGCGGTCATAAGCGGCACTCTTTCGGGTCTGGCAGGTAAAGGGATTGGCGCACCCTCTAGGCCGTAGACCGCGGGTTTGCAACTATCGGGACAACGACCGGACCTCCCCGCCAGCCAGGGTGGCGCAAAAGCGAAATCGCTTGATAATGTGCAGGGACAAGCCAGAATAGTGCCACACGGGCGGAACTGCCGGATTAGTATGTGGGTCGGCGGAACCGTGGCACCGTCTTATGCGTCTGCTGCATTGCTTGAGGAGGAATATATGTCCGAAAATGGTAACCAGATCGACGGCAACGCCGCAACCCCCGCGAAGAAGCCGCGTGCCAAGAAGGCAGCTGCGTCCGCTGGCGGAACGACCAGTGCATCCAAGCAGGACACCGGCGGCGCTGCATCGCCCGCTGCTGGAACCGCCGCTGCCTCCACGGTGGCAAGCGCGCCTGCCGCCACTGATCCTGCCGCCAACACCGGCACTGCCCTTGCCGTGGCCGACACTCCGGCCGAGCCGAGCGCGCTGGGCGCCGCTGCCGCCAAGGTCGGCGCGATGATACCCGACAGCGTGACCGACAAGGCGCGCGATGTCGCAGGAGACGTCAAGGACAAGGCGAGTGATGCGGTTCTGGGCCTCGCCCGGATCATCAGCGATAGCGCCGGTGCCATCGACGACAATGTCGGCCCCAAATATGGCGACTATGCCCGCACCGCAGCGCAATCGGTCAGCGACGCTGCCGAGCGGCTGCGCGCGAAGCCGGTTGACGAGATTGCCGAAGAAACCCGCGAGTTCGTGCGCACCAAACCCGCTGCGGCGCTGGGGATCGCGGCTGTTGCAGGGCTTGTGCTCACCAGGATCTTCGGCTCGGTGTTCGGCAAGAAGCGCTGAACGGCACACTGACTGTCTGAAATGCAAACATGACCCAAGTACCAAACCCCGCGCCGATCGCAGGCGAAGATCCTTTTGTGGGGCCTGATCCTGCCGTCGGTGCGGCGCCCGGTGACCAGGCCGAGCCCAAGCCCGGCATGATCGACCAGCTGCGCGGCCTTTATGCCGACGGCCGCGAGATGATCGATGCCGAAATCGGCTTCCAAAAGGCGAGGATTGCCGCGGCAGGCCGTCAGGTGCGCACGATGGCGCTGCTTGCGGTTGTCGGCCTGATCCTGATCGGCTGCGCCCTGATCGCGCTTGTCGTCGGGACGATGATCGCGTTGATCCCGGTGCTTGGCGCCTGGGGCGCGATGGCGGCGACCGTCGTCGGCGCACTGGTGCTCGCTGGCCTATGCCTGTGGCTGGCTGCAGGTCGCGTCAGCAAGATCAGCGCATTGTTCGCAAGCGAGCCCGAAGCCGATGCTTCGCTGGCTGCGGCGGGAGGCACTGCGTGAGCGATCCCCTGCACGGCCCCGAAGCCGCTGACGATGCTGTCGTCGAAGTGCCCGAGCCCAGCCTCGCAGAAGTCTCGGCGCGGCGCCTTGCCGCACGCAGCCAGTGGGAAAAGGCCCTGGCCCGGGCCAAGGAACGGTTCAATCCGGTCAACCTGCGCGACGAGGTGGTCCAGACCACGGCGGACAAGATCGGCGGCGCTGCAGATGAGGCAGGGGCAGCGGCCTGGGCGCATCGCGGCAAGCTGGCCATCGCCGGATTGATCGGCGGAATATTCCTGGCACGCAAACCGATTGTGGAAAAAGGTGCGCCGCTTGCAGAGCACGCCCGCGCCTCTGCCGAGAAGGCGATGACGTCGCTACGCCGACGCTTCAAGAACTGAAAGCAGCCTGCCCTGACCTGACTTTGGTCGGCCGGCACGGGCAACAGGGCTGGAAAATCGTTTCGATTGCCACTATGGGGCGCTCAACGCACGGCGGTCGCAACGACCCCGGCGGGGAGAGGATGCCGTTTGGCATTTCGGTCATCGGTCATGGGACGCACACTTCAATGAGCAAACTTCATCTCGTCATGGGCGGACGCGTCAGCGATCCGCGTACCCTGGATTATTGCGAACTCGACAAGATGGACCTTGTCGGCGTCTATCCCGATTATGCCAGCGCCGAAGAAGCGTGGCGGAGCAATGCCCAGCGGACCGTCGATGATGCCGAAATGCGTTATGTGATCGTGCATCTGCACCGTCTGCTCGATCCCGAAACCCAGGATCAGGCCTGATTAAGGCCAAAACGGCTTACGGCAGGTCGTGACGCGGGCGGCGCGGGCGGTGGCTTTGCGCCAGCGGCACTGCCAGCACCAGCCCGGCGATAAACCCGCCAATATGCGCCCAGATGGCGATGCCCAGCGCGGTTCCGGCAAAGGCCAGCTGGCTGAGCAGGTTGATCCCGGTCCATGCGGCCGCCAGCCACACGATGTGCACCACGAGCCCCGGCACGGGACCGAAGGCTTGCGGCTTGCGGCGTGAGAACAGCAGGAAATAGGCGGCGAGCAGCGCGGAAATCGCCCCGCTTGCGCCGACCACCGGGACGGTCGCCATGGGGTCGATCGCATAATGCACTGCGGCTGCACCGATGATCCCGGCGGCGTAGAGCAGGATAAAACGTTCCGTACCCAGCGCCGCTTCGAGCATCCGCCCGACAACCACCAGCACGAGCATGTTCATCGCGAGGTGAAACAACCCGGCATGGAGAAACGCCGAGGTGACCGGGGTCAGCCATACCGGCACCGCCCATGGATAATCGGCAGGCAGCGCGCTGGCGTGGCCGTGCAGCGCGTCTGACAGACGTGCCGACCAGAAGCCGCCTTCGACCTGAAAGCGCTCGGTCCAGCCCGTCACGAAGCCGACCAGCCAGACCAGCACATTGGCGATCACCAGCGCGTTGGTCGCCACGCCGCGCGGCAGATTGGGCATGTTTTAGATGAACTCGATCTTCGACACGACGTAGAACTTGTCGCCCGAAGGCACGCTGACCTCGACTTCGTCGTCGAGCAGGCGTCCGATCAGCGCACGGCCCAGCGGGCTGGAATAGCTGATCTTGCCCTTGCGCGCATCGGCCTCGGCTTCGCCGACGATCTGGTACTTGACCGGCTTGTCGTCTTCGTCGAGCAGCGTCACGGTCGCGCCGAACACGACCTTGTTGCCCGAAAGCGTCGTCGGATCGATGATCTGCGCGCGGCTCAACTTGCCTTCCAGATCGCCGATCGTCGCCTCGACCTGGCCCTGGCGCTCCTTGGCCGCGTGGTACTCGGCGTTCTCGGAAAGATCGCCATGCGCGCGCGCTTCCTCGATCGCCTCGACGATCAGCGGGCGCTCTTCCTTGAGCAGTTTCAGCTCGCGCGAGAGCTTCTCGTATCCTTCTGCCAGCATCGGCAGCTTATCGACGGTTGCCATTCGGCATATCCCTTCTTATCTGGCTGAACCTGTTCCATCGCCCGAAACAAACGACCTGTTGCGGCCCTGAAGCAGGACCGTAACAGATCAACGACTTGTCGGGGGGCTCAAGCGTCAGGCCGTATATAATAAGCCTGAAGCGGCTTTACTTCAAGGCTGCTCTTGGCCAGCGACGCCATTGCCCGCACCGCAGCGACGCTTGCCGCCGCCGTGGTGAAATACGGGATCTTGCCGGCGAGCGCGCTGGCACGGATCGATTGCGAGTCCTTGAGGCTCTGCCAGCCCTCGGTGGTGTTGAAGATCAGCGCGATTTCATTGTCCTTGATCCGATCGACGATATGCGGCCGCCCTTGTGCCACCTTGTTGACCTCGGTCACAGCTACCCCGTTATCGCCAAGATAGCGCGCCGTGCCCCCGGTAGCGACGATGTCCATGCCCAGCGCGATCAGCCCGCGCGCGGCTTCGAGGATCACCGGCTTGTCGTTTTCCTTGACCGAGATGAACACCGTGCCCTTGGTCGGCAGCGTCAGGCCTGCACCGATCTGCGCCTTGGCAAACGCGGTGGCGAAGTCCTTGTCGATCCCCATCACCTCGCCGGTCGACTTCATCTCGGGGCTCAGCACCGGATCGACACCGGCAAAGCGTGCCCAGGGGAACACCGCCTCCTTGACCGCCATATGGGCGATGTTGCGGTCGATCACCGGCAGATCGGCCAGCATCTCGCCCGCCATGACGCGTGCGGCGTACTTGGCCACCGGCTGGCCGATCGCCTTGGCGACGAACGGCACGGTGCGGCTGGCGCGTGGGTTGACCTCGATCAGATAGACCTGGCCTTCCTTGACCGCGAACTGGATGTTCATCAGCCCGCGAACCTTGAGGCCCTCGGCCAAAGCGCGGGTCTGGCGCTCCATCTCGGCGATCAGGTCATCCGAGAGGCTGTAGGGCGGGAGCGAGCAGGCGCTGTCGCCCGAATGGACCCCAGCCTCCTCGATATGCTGCATGATCCCTGCGATCGCGACTTGCTGCCCATCGCAGATCGCATCGACATCGACCTCGATCGCATCGCGCAGATACTGGTCGATCAGCACCGGACTGTCACCCGACACCTGCACTGCGGTGGCGATATACGATTCGAGCTGCGCCTGGCCGTCGACGATCTCCATCGCGCGTCCGCCCAGCACATAGGACGGTCGGATCAGCACCGGATAGCCGATGCGGGCAGCGACCGCGATCGCCTCTTCGCGGCTGCGCGCGATGCCGTTCATCGGCTGCTTGAGCCCGAGCTTGTCGACGAGCTTGGCGAAGCGCTCGCGGTCCTCGGCCAGGTCGATCGCATCGGGCGAGGTGCCCAGGATCGGGATGCCGGCATCCTCGAGCGCCTGTGCCAGCTTGAGCGGGGTCTGCCCGCCGAACTGGACGATCACGCCGACCAATTCGCCGTTGGAGCGTTCGACATCGAGGATCTCGAGCACGTCCTCGGCGGTCAGCGGCTCGAAATACAGCCGGTCCGAGGTATCGTAATCGGTACTCACCGTTTCCGGGTTGCAGTTGATCATGATCGTCTCGAAGCCAGCATCGCCCAGCGCGAAGCACGCGTGGCAGCAGCAGTAATCGAACTCGATACCCTGGCCGATGCGGTTGGGCCCGCCGCCCAGGATCACGATCTTGCGCCGGCCGGTCGGCTGGCTCTCGCATTCGGGTTCGCCAAACGTCGGCGCTTCATAGGTCGAATACATATACGGCGTCTTCGCCTCGAACTCGGCCGCGCAGGTATCGATCCGCTTGAAAACCGGACGCACGCCGAGCTTGTGGCGCAGCGCGCGCACCTCGTCCTCGGTGACGCCGCCGGTCATCGCCACCACGGCATCGCGCACCATTCCCGATCCGCGCTGGAGCGCATAGCCCATGCCCGGCCGCAGATGCGCAGACTTCAGCGCCAGATAGGCGAGGCGCTTGTCGGAAAAGCCCATCGACTTGAGCCGCCGCATACCGACGGCATCGCGCGGCAGGCCATCGGCCAGCACCTCTGCTTCGGCATCGACGATCTGCTTGATCTGCTCCAGGAACCACGGATCGTATTTGGCGACCGCATGGACCTGCTCGACGGTCATGCCTTCGCGCAACGCCTGCGCCGCGACCAGCAGCCGGTCGGGGGTCGCCTGGCTGAGCTCGGCGATGATATCGTCGTGTGGCGCGCCGACCAGATGATCGACGAAGTTGAAGCCGGAAAGGCCCGTCTCCAGCCCGCGCAATGCCTTCTGCACCGATTCCTGGAAGTTGCGGCCGATCGCCATCACCTCGCCCACCGATTTCATCGCGGTGCCGAGCAAGGGGCTTGCGCCCTTGAACTTCTCGAACGCGAACCGGGGGATCTTGGTGACGACATAGTCGATCGTCGGCTCGAAGCTGGCGGGCGTCGCGCCGGTGATGTCGTTGGTGATCTCGTCGAGCGTGTAGCCCACCGCCAGCTTGGCCGCGACCTTGGCGATCGGGAAGCCCGTCGCCTTCGATGCCAGCGCCGACGAGCGCGACACGCGCGGGTTCATCTCGATGACGATCAGCCGGCCGTCCTTGGGATTGACCGCGAACTGGACGTTCGACCCGCCCGTCTCGACGCCGATCTCGCGCAGCACCGCAATGCTGGCCGAGCGCATGATCTGATATTCCTTGTCGGTGAGCGTCAGCGCAGGCGCCACGGTGATGCTGTCGCCGGTGTGGACACCCATCGGATCGACGTTCTCGATCGAGCAGATGATGATGGCGTTGTCGTTTTTGTCGCGGACAACCTCCATCTCGTACTCTTTCCAGCCGAGCAGAGATTCCTCTATCAGCACCTCGGTGGTCGGCGAGGCATCGAGCCCGCCGGTGACGATCTGGACGAACTCGTCGCGGTTGTAGGCGATGCCGCCGCCGGTGCCGCCCATGGTGAAGCTGGGCCGGATGATCGAGGGCAGGCCGGTGCGCTCGAGCACCGCGAGCGCTTCCTCGACGGTGTGGGCAATCCCTGACCGCGCCGATTCCAGCCCGATCTTGTCCATCGCCTCGCGGAACTTCTGCCGGTCCTCGGCCTTGTCGATCGCCTCGGCTTTCGCACCGATCAGTTCGACGTCATACTTCGCCAGCGTGCCATCGGCATCGAGCGCCAGCGCGGTGTTGAGCGCGGTCTGCCCGCCCATCGTCGGCAGCACGACAAGCTTGTCATCGGGCCGCTCGGCGCGTTCCTTGGCGATGATCTTGGCGACGATCTCGGGCGTGATCGGCTCGACATAGGTCGCATCGGCCATTTCGGGATCGGTCATGATCGTGGCCGGGTTGGAGTTGACCAGGACGATCCGGTAGCCCTCTTCCTTCAGCGCCTTGCACGCCTGCGTGCCCGAATAATCGAACTCGCATGCCTGGCCGATGACGATGGGTCCGGCGCCGATGATCAGGATCGACGAAATGTCAGTGCGTTTGGGCATTGTGAATTATGCTTTCATTGAATACATTGATTGCATTGCAATCATTGGAGTACTGCTATGGGCAGTTTGACGATCCGCAGTATCGATGACTCGATCAAATCTGCAGTCCGTCTTGAAGCTGCACGGAACGGTCGATCGATGGAGGCAGAGTTGCGTGCTTTGCTGGAACGAACCTATTTGCCCCCAAACGATCGCGCGGCTTGGCTTCGCTCTTTGTCCCCCAAAGAGGCCATCGAACACCTGGTCAAGATGGCGGACGGTGTCGAGTTGGTTATTCCCGAGCGCGAAGCAGAGGATTTCGAGTTTCCTGACCTGTGATCCTGCTCGATACCAATGTCTGGAGCGTTCTGCGAAAGCCGGATGGCAATCGCGATATCGTGCACTGGATGACGGAGCGAATGGCCGACACCTGGCTGTCGGTAATTGTAATTGCAGAGATACGCGCCGGACTTGAAAATCCAAGTGCATCGCACAAGCGCGATGCACTTGAAGCTTGGCTTGCGGACCTTGAGATTTTGTATGCCGAGCGGACGCTGCCATTCGATTCCGCTGCCGCCCATGTGTTCGGCAGGTTGATCGCGCAGCGAAAGCTGGAAAAGCAGGAGACGAAGCTCCTCGATCTGCAACTCGCCGCGCAAGCGCTAGCGCATGACTGTCCAGTTGCCACGAGAAACATTCGTGATTTTGAGTGGACCGGTGTTCTGTTGATCGATCCGTGGACGGCGTGATCGCCATAAACGACGAGACACCCAAACCACGGCAATGAAAGGCAGTCGTCTGCGCCATCAATGCACCGTGCCCGACTGGGCCTCGCAGCCCCAGCCGTCATATTCGACATCGAACATCATCTCGATCTGCAGGCAGATGCGGGTCAGGTCCTTGATCGACTGCGCATCGACCGCCTGGAACCGCTCGAAGAACAGATACGGCTCGCCGCCCTCGGCATCCTCCTCGCGGTCGAGTTCGACCAGCCCGAAGGTGCTCGCGGCTTCCGAAAGGCGCCGCAGGTTCTCCTCAGACCCGCGAAAGCTCACATCGACCTGCCGCTTGACCTGCGCCCGGTCACCATTGGCGGCCAGATTGCGCAGCACGTCCTGATCGGCTGCCCACTCCTGCTCCATGCGAACAGGATCGACCTTGGGGAGTTTCATGCTCATGCTATTTACCTGCTAACTTCAATTTGATAGCTTTAACAATACTATCACGATTTTAAAAAATTTAGATATACACCCAGTAATGTCATTTAATTTATTGCAGCGATAACGGCTGCAAGAAACGTACCGATCTGGACGATATTTGCGAAAGCCGGATCTCTAATTAGCTGTATTATGCCCTCCCGAGGCGGCTCAGGAAGCTCTATTAGTATCTTGATAGCAGAAATTAAGCCCATGATTTGAGCGCGATTCATATTATCTGTTATGGACTCAGCAACATCTTCAAATTCACTAACCACCTGCAGCACTTGATAGGCCTGAATAGGACTTATCGTACCTGTCCAGGTTCGGCTTTCAACGTTCCCAGCGCTAGAGTTCAAATCGCGGTCCATGCTTTGCATTGCTGCTAATGCTCGCTCACCTTTTCCCGACAAGCGAAACATCTGGATGCCTCGGTCGAACATCTCGCTTAGCGTTCCCTCTACAGCTAAGTGCTTCAGCGCTTGACGCGTTTCCAGACTTTTTGACCCCAGCTCTTCTCGTACCTGCGCACTTGTGACCCATCCTTCGTCTTGTAGACTAGACCATTCTAAACTGGACTTAGGATAGCTTGCGGCAACATCTCGCAGTGCCAGAAGTATCTGGACGTCAAATGCAGATAATGGCCGATCAGCGGATGTCACGTCGTCAACCCACTCACAAATTTCTCGAACAGATAGAAACTGTCCTGCGGGCCGGGCGACGCCTCGGGGTGATACTGCACGCCGAACGCATTCTTGTCGGTGAAGGCGATGCCGCAGTTGGTGCCGTCGAACAATGACACGTGGGTTTCCACGACATTGGCGGGCAAGGTCGCCGCATCGACCGCAAAGCCGTGGTTCATGCTGGTGATCTCGACCACGCCGGTTTCGAGCCGCTTGACCGGATGGTTGGCGCCGCGATGGCCCTGGTGCATCTTGATCGTGCGCGCGCCTGCGGCCAGGCCGAGCAACTGGTGGCCCAGGCAGATGCCGAAGATCGGCACGTCGCGGTCGAGCAGGTCCTTGATCACCGGGACTGCATAGACGCCGGTGGCTGCAGGGTCACCCGGGCCATTGGAGAGGAACACGCCATCGGGCTGGAGCGCGTTGATCGCCTCGATTGGGGTCTGCGCGGGCACGATGGTCACGCGCGCACCGGCCTTGACCAGCGAGCGGAAGATGTTGTGCTTGGCGCCGTAGTCGATCGCGACGACGTGGGGCCGCGCAGAGGCGTTTTGCTCCCCACTCCCGCCTATCCCGAGCGCAGTCGAGGGACCTTCCGCAACCGTTTCACCACGTCCCTCGACTTCGCTCGGGACAGACGGGGTTGGGGCATCGTACCCCTGCCCCAAGGTCCACACGCCACCCTGCCATTCGCGCGTATCCGCACCGGTGACCTCGCGCGCCAGGTCCATGCCCTCGAGCCCGGCCCAGTTCCTGGCCTGCGCGAGCAGCGCGTCCATGTCGAACACGCCATCGGGGGCATGCGCGATCACCGCGTTGGGGGCGCCGGCCTCGCGGATGCGGCGGGTGAGCGCGCGAGTATCGACGCCGGAGATGCCGATCTGGCCGTTGGCGGCGAGCCACTCGCTGAAATGCTGGGCGGAGCGAAAGCTGCTCGGGTTGGTGACATCCTCGCGCACGATGCAACCCAGCGCCTGGGGGACGTCGGCTTCGATATCCTCGGGGTTCGCGCCGACATTGCCGATGTGCGGGAAGGTGAAGGTGATGATCTGCCCGGCATAGCTCGGGTCGGTCAGGATTTCCTGATAGCCGGTGATCGACGTGTTGAAGCAGACCTCGCCCGCTTTGGCGCCCGACGCACCAAAGCCCCTGCCCCAGATCGCCGTGCCATCGGCCAGAAGCAGCAACCCGGTCGCGCCTTGGGGCTGAGCGGAGGTGGTGGCGTGCGCCATGGATCGTTTTCCTTGTGTTGCGTTGAGTCGCAAATGGGCCGGGCCGCAGACTATTGCAGGTTCGGGCGGGGTCAAAGCATTGCCAGGATCCCGTTCTCGCCCCCTGCCTAAAAGCGGCCAAATTGGCGGGTCACTAGGCTTAGCGGGCTTGCACGGTCAATCTATGAAAAACATTTTATTCCCGCTAGGTTGGTCGCTTGTTCCAAAATTCACCGGGAAAGGATGCGTTCGCATGATTCGCGATTCGCTTAAGGCTGCGCAGGTTGCGGCAATGAAGGGGGGCGACAAGCCCCGCACCGCGGCGGTCCGCCTGATCCTCGCCAAGATCAAGGACCGCGATATCGAGCTGCGCACCTCAGCCGCCACGATCGACGACGATGCGATGGTCACCGAGGTGCTGCAGAAGATGATCAAGCAGCGCCGCGAATCGATTGCGATGTACGAACAGGGCGGCCGCGCCGAACTCGCCGCGCAGGAGGCGTCGGAAGTCGCAATCATCGAGGAATTCCTCCCCGCCCAGCTCGACGAGGCCGCCGCAAAGGCCGCCATCGCCGCCGTGGTCGCCGAAACCGGAGCGTCGAGCCTCAAGGATATGGGCAAGGTCATGGCCGAGGTGAAGGCGCGCCACGCCTCCGAGATCGACATGAGCAAGGCCAGCGGCTGGGTGAAGGAGGCCTTGGCGGGGGCTTAAAGACCGCTCATCCCGCTCACCCCTCCCCGCCTATCCCGAGCGAAGTCGAGGGACGTCCTCCCAACCATCGAGTTCAAAGTCATGGCGTTCTGGGTCTACATCCTGAAATGCGCAGACGGAAAGTTCTACACCGGGCACACCGATCATCTCGAACGGCGGATGGGTGAGCACCAATTTGGCGGGTTCTGCGATTTTACCTCGCGCAGAAGGCCGGTGGAACTGGTATGGAGTGATTGGTATCAGACGCGGGACAATGCCTTGGAGGTCGAAAAGCAAATCAAGTCCTGGTCACGCGCCAAAAAGATCGGGCTGATCAACGGGGATTGGGACATGGTCAGTTTTTATGCGCGACCACCTCACGAACGTCCCTCGACATCTGAAGTGTATCAAGACGGTCGGGTTCCAGAGCGTCCCTCGACTTCGCTCGGGACAGGCGGGGGTGGAGTGCTGGACGCAAGATACCGTCAGGACAGAACGCCATGACCCTCACCCCGCAATGGCTGGACGAACTGCGCTCGCGCATCACGCTGTCGACCCTGATCGGGCGGCATGTGAAGGTCCAGCGCGCAGGGCGCGAGTTCAAGGCGTGCTGCCCGTTCCACAACGAGAAGACCCCCAGCTTCACGATCAACGACGACAAGGGCTTTTATCACTGCTTCGGTTGCGGGGCGCATGGCGATGCGATCCGGTTTTTGACCGATCACCAGGGGCTGGGGTTCATGGATGCGGTCAAGGAGCTCGCCTCCGAGGCCGGGATGAGCGTGCCCGCGCCCGACCCACACGCCGCCCGCCAAGCCGAGGAGCGCGCGTCGCTGCACGATGTCTGCCAGGCGGCGCAGGACTGGTTTGTCGCGCAGCTGCACAGCGCCGCCGGCGAGCAGGCGCGCGCGTACCTGAAGGCGCGCGGGCTGACCGCAGAGACGATCCAACGCTTCGGCATCGGCTTTGCACCCGACAGCCGCGCCGGCATCAAGTCCGCGCTCGCCTCGATCGACGAGGACCTGCTGATCGAGGCGGGGCTGCTGATCAAGATCGACGACAAGCCGCCGTACGACCGCTTCCGGGGCCGCATCATGATCCCGATCCGCGATCCGCGCGGGCGGGTGATCGCGTTCGGCGGGCGCATCCTCGGCCAGGGCGAGCCCAAATATCTGAACTCCCCCGACACGCCGTTGTTCGACAAGGGTCGCACGCTCTACAACTTGCACATCGCCGCGCCCGCATCGCGCCAGACCGGCCGCGTGGTGGTGGTCGAAGGCTATATGGACGTGATCGCGCTCGCCCAGGCAGGCTTTGGCGAATGCGTCGCGCCTTTGGGCACCGCGCTCACCGAACACCAGATCGAGCGATTGTGGAAGATGGTCGACCGGCCGCTTTTGTGCTTCGATGGCGACAGCGCAGGCCAGAAGGCGGCGATGCGCGCAGCGTCGCGCGCGCTGCCGTTGCTCAAGCCCGGCCTGTCGCTCGGCTTCGTCTCGTTGCCCGCGGGCCAGGACCCGGACGATCTGGTACGCGCCGCCGGCCCCGCCGCATTCACCGCGTGCATCGAGCGCGCCACCGGTCTGCTCGACCATCTGTGGACGCACGAGCTCGCCGCAGCCCCGCTGACCAGCCCCGAGGCGCGCGCGGGGCTGAAGGCGCGGCTGAACGCGCATGCCGACACGATTGCCGATGGTGACATCAAGGCGCTGTACCGCCGCGAGATCGGCCAGCGCTTTTCGGACATGTTCTTCGGCGCGCGCCAGCCGTCTGCACCCTCCCCGGGATTCAGCCCCCGCCAGAAAGGCGCAAAGGGCTGGCAGCGCCGCGACGAGCCCGTGCCGCCCAGCGCCGAACTGCGCGAGTTCAGCCGCCAGCCGATGAGCGACCTGATCCTGCGCGGGGTGCTGCACGGGCTGCTCTGCCGCCCTCAGCTGCTGCAGCGGCATTCGGAGAGCCTGAGCGAGTTCGTCGCGCTCGCCGACGGCTGGGCGGAGCTGCTCGGCGCAATGCTTGACGCAGCGCATGCGCACTCGGCTCACCCGGCGGACGCGGGGGAAAGTCTTGATACCGCACGGCTTATGACCATATTGAATGCCAAGGGTATGGCTCAGACGATCGACCGGCTGAAATCGGGTGGCAGGCCGCCATTTTCGTTCTGCACCACGGTGCAGGAAAATGCGGACGAAGCGCGCGAAATCCGCATCGCGGAAGACTTTGCCGAAGCGATCGAAGTGATGACCACCCGCCCCCGGCTGGTCGCGGCGTTAAGCGACGTGACACGAAGGTTCGAAAACGATCTGGCGGAAAATGATTCGGGTGATGGATTGTTTTTGGAGCAGCAACGGCTAAGGGCAAGAAAGCAGCAGTTCGACCAGCGCCTGATAGAATTGACCGAACGCAGTGCATAACCGGCGGTATCATCGCCAACACTGGGTGCGGACATGAACGGGAAGAGCCCGCTGGGCATCGAACGCAACAATTTTTTACCGGCCAATCGCGGCGCGGTATGACGTAAAATTATCGCCGCAGTCCCCTGGTGGGCCGCAGCGATGCAGGTGACAGGAATTACTAAATTGGCAAGCAAGGCACCGAAAGACAGCAAAGCCGACACCACCGATGCACCGCTGATCGATCTGAACGAAGCCTCGGTCAAGAAGCTGCTGTCGCGCGCCAAGAAGCGCGGATACATTACCTATGACGAACTGAACGAAGCGCTGCCGCAGGACCAGATGTCCTCCGAGCAGATCGAGGATGTGATGTCCGCGATCTCCGAAATGGGCGTCAACATCGTCGAGAACGACGAGGAAGCCGGCGAGGAACAGCCCGCCGCCGACGAAGACACCCCCGACGATGGGTCCGAACAGCTCAACATCTCTCCTGAAAAGAAGAAGGAGACGATGGACCGCACCGATGATCCGGTGCGGATGTACCTGCGCGAGATGGGCGCGGTCGAGCTGCTCAGCCGCGAGGGCGAAATCGCCATCGCCAAGCGCATCGAGGCCGGCCGCGACACGATGATCCTGGGTCTGTGCGAAAGCCCGATCACCTTCCACGCGATCATCGAATGGTCCACCGCGCTCAACGACGGCGAAATGCAGCTGCGCGAGATCCTCGATCTCGACGCGATGCTGTCGAAGGAGCCCGCGCCCGAAAGCCTGTCCGAGGACAGCGACGACGATGGCGAGATCTCCGAGAAGACCGCAGGCCCCAGTTTCAAGGAAGAAGAAGAAGTCGAGGAGGTCGCCGAGACCAACGACGACGAGGACGATCTGACCGAGCGCCGCACGCGCCGCCCCGACGACGACGAGGAAGAGGACAACACCCTCTCCCTCGCGCAGATGGAAGCGCAGCTCAAGCCCGCCGCGCTCGAGAAGTTCGCGCTGATCACCTCGCTGTTCCGCAAGTTCGAGAAGATCCAGCGCGACCGCCTCAATGCGCTGAGCATCGGCGACGATTTCCCTGGTTCCAAGGAAAAGAGCTATCACAAGCTGCGCGAAGAGCTGACCGCCGAGGTCGAATCGGTCCAGTTCCATGCCAACAAGATCGAATATCTGGTCGATCAGCTTTATGCCTTCAACCGCCGCCTGACCGCCCTGGGCGGCCAGATGCTGCGCCTGGCCGAGCGCCACAAGGTTCCCCGCAAGGACTTCCTCGACCGCTATGTCGGCCACGAGATGGACGAGGCTTGGCTTGAGACGATGGCGGGAATCGACAAGAAATGGGCCGCCTTCGTCAGCAACGAAGCTGGCGCGGTCGACCGCATCCGCGCGGAAATCTCGGACATCGCGGCTGCCACCGGAATGTCGCTGGGCGAATTCCGCCGCATCGTCAACATGGTGCAGAAGGGCGAGCGCGAGGCGCGTATCGCCAAGAAGGAAATGGTCGAAGCCAACCTGCGCCTCGTGATCTCGATTGCCAAGAAATACACCAACCGCGGGCTGCAGTTCCTCGATCTCATCCAGGAAGGCAATATCGGCCTGATGAAGGCGGTGGACAAGTTCGAGTATCGCCGCGGCTACAAGTTCAGCACCTATGCGACCTGGTGGATCCGGCAGGCGATCACCCGCAGCATCGCCGATCAGGCGCGCACGATCCGCATCCCGGTGCACATGATCGAGACGATCAACAAGCTGGTCCGCACCAGCCGCCAGTTCCTCCACGAACAGGGCCGCGAACCGACACCCGAAGAGATGGCCGAGCGCCTGTCGATGCCGCTCGAAAAGGTCCGCAAGGTGATGAAGATCGCCAAGGAACCGATCAGCCTCGAAACGCCGATCGGCGACGAGGAAGACAGCCACCTGGGCGATTTCATCGAGGACAAGAACGCGATCATCCCGGTCGACGCTGCGATCCAGGCGAACCTCAAGGAGACGGTGACGCGGGTGCTGGCCTCGCTGACCCCGCGCGAAGAACGCGTCCTGCGCATGCGCTTCGGCATCGGCATGAACACCGATCATACGCTTGAGGAAGTGGGCCAGCAGTTCAGCGTGACCCGCGAACGTATCCGCCAGATCGAGGCCAAGGCGCTGCGGAAGCTGAAGCATCCGTCACGGTCGCGGAAGATGCGGTCGTTTCTGGATCAGTAGGCCCGGACGCCTTCTGTCTGGTCTACAATCTGCTTTCCAGCATGCGCTATCGCCACTTGATGTGGTCGCCAAGAGAGCATCTGAGGGGTTCGTCCGTGCCCGATGAACGTCGGATCGACGCGTAATTGATTGAGGTAAACCGAGTCGGCATAGGCTTGGTGGTTGCCCCATTCGTTCTACGGCTGCCTGACCTCAACGAGAATCTGTTTCACCGGGACCCAATGCAGGGGCGGCTAGGGCTCCTGCGGATCAAGTGATGAAAAGCGTTACCGAGGCCGCAATTAGTATTAGTCCGATTGCTGCATTGCCCACGCGGCCCATCCACGGACTGTATCGGATTTTCAGCTGGTTGAGCGTAAGTTCTTGCTCTGATGATATTTGGCCCGCCCCTGGAAGCACCGAGTAAACAAGACAGGAACACGCCATCAGCAGCAGGGCAATGGACAAAACGCTATTTCCTTCGATACTGCCTTGGTCACGCAAATAGAATAGCAGGATCAAACCAACCACCAATGGTGTGTAAGTTACGATCCCTCGCCATTTATTAACAAGAACCTCCAGAATATTACTCATGGGTTTTCTCTTTTTGTCGAGGGGTATACGCCAACTCTATCAGGCCGCCACCGCCAGCCTTACCCCGAACGCCTTCATCACCCGCAGCAGCGTATCAAGTGTCGGGTTGCCGTTGTCGCTGAACGCGCGGTAGAGCGCTTCGCGGCTGATCCCGGTTTCGCGGGCCAGCGCCGACATGCCGTGCGAGCGTGCTATGGTGCTCAGCGCCTGCAGCAGCTCTTCGGGGGTTCCGTCCTCAAGATACGCGTCGAGATATGCGGCGATGTCCGCAGGAGTGTTCAGCACCTCGGCTGCGTCCCAGACCTTGGTTTCAATGGCCATCACTCAATCTCCTGTGCGCCAATAGTGCGCGCCAATGCCTTTGCCTGCTCTATATCCCGGCCCTGCGAGCCCTTGTCGCCGCCGCATAGCAGGATCACCACAACATCGCCTTGCCGGGTGTAATAGACCCGGTATCCCGGCCCGAAGGTGAAACGCAACTCGCTCACTCCGTCTCCGACTGATTTGGTATCGCCAAAATTGCCGGTCGCAACACGGTCGATCCGTTTGGCGATCCGCGCCCGCGCTGCAACATCCCGCAAATTCACGAGCCAGTCGATAAACTGGGCAGTGCGGCGGACCTGCAACATGTAACTTATAATGCACAGGATGTCGAGAATGTCAACTTTAAGTTACAGCCGTGTTCAGTCAGAGTGAGGGGATTGAAGGTCGGCAACCGTTAACCACCGCCAACCCCCGCCACCACTGTCTCAATCGGCAGAAACAGCGTCCGGCTGTCGCCCGGAAACTCGATGAACTCTGCGCACGCCAAATAGAAGCGCCGGGCGCTGTCGTCCTTCGCCTGCACCAGCACCGCGCCGATTACGATGCTTTGCGCGGCGATCGCGATGCGGCGGAGCGCATCGGCGAGCAGGTCGGCGCCCAGCCCCTGCCCTGCATAGTCCTTCGCCACCGCAAGCCGTCCGATCACCGATACCGGCACTCCATCGGGCGCGTTGCGGCGGACTTTGCCGGGGGCGGCGGCGCGCTCGACCGATCCGGCAGAGATGCAGACATAGGCGGCGACTTTAGCCCCATCGCACACGACATAGGTGCGTGAGAAGCGGCCTTCGTTCTTGCGTGCGCGGTGTTTCAGCCAATCGTTGAGCGCGGGTTCGCCGCAATCGAAGCCGGAGACGTCATGCTCGGCACCCAGCGGCACCGGGGCAGACAGGCGTGGGCCCTTGGGTGTCACCGCTCCCATGCGGGCGTGCGCGCCAGCAACGCCTTGAACTTCGGCCCGGGCGGTGGCGGATTGTCGAGCGCGTCGATGAAGGCGTCATGGTTGTCGGTATCGAGCGCGAACAACCGCTGGTCGAGCAAAGTGTCGATCGCCAGCATCCGCGCGCTTTCGACCATGAACTCGGTCCGCGTCTTGCCCAGAACAGCTGCCGCTTGGTCGATCAACTGCCGCGTCTGCGTCTCGATCCGCAGGTTGATGCTGCCCTTGGTCGAGGGCGCAACAGGTTCAGGCGAGCTTGTTTGATCAGATGTGCGGGGCTGGGCCATGCACACAATATGTGAAGACGTATCTACATTGTCAATACAGACGGGGGACTGGCATCCTCAGCCCTTCCGCTCCGGAAGCTCCTTGCGCTTTGTGCTCGCGAAGTCCTCGAGCTGGTCCTCGCTCATCGATTTGGCCATCTCCTTGGATGCGCCCTTGAGGTCCTTCATCTGGGTTTCGCCGCGTTTGGCGGACAAGGCGGCTCCGGCGGCCTTTTGCTGGGCTTTCGATTTGGCGGGCATCGCACGTTCTCCTGACAGTTACGCCGGGTGCCCCCCCGCGCAAGCGATAGAACAGCCGACAGTCGCTGCAGTCTATGCGCGGGCGAGGTGGCAGCTTTAACCTATGTCACCCGCCCGGTGATCGCCGCGCCGCCTTGCAGGGTCACCGGACAGGGCCGCTTTGCAGGGTCGCCGGGCACCCGCAAGACTTGCGATCCCTGCCAATTGTTCGACCCCCGACCATTTTTTCGGCAATCTTTTTCGTTGGTCCAAGAACCACTTACCAACATCGCCACAGAAATTCGGGTGCTCTGCGGCCGTCTGCCCGCCGAGCCCAATATAATTAGGTCTGCTTTACGATGAGAAGGTCGGCAACTGGATAGTCGGCCACGAAAGAGGACCACTGACCATGCCCAAGGCCGCACTTCTTTTAGCGACATCTTATCTCGCCCTTGCCACGCCTGCGTTTGCCGAAGCGGCCGCCACCAGCGCGACCGATGCCGCCGCAGTGTCAGCGTCTGAAGCCGAAGCCGCCGAGGCCCAGCCCGAAGACAAGCGCGCTGGCCCGGCCGAAGAAGTGTTCTCCACCGGGATGGCCAAGGGCCGCGACCGGCTGGACAGCGCCACCTCGACCAGCTCGCTGCGCGGCGAGGACGTCCGCAAGCTGGGCAGCCGGTCGATCGGCGATATCCTGCGCACCATGGCGGGGCTGCGGGTCGAATCGGGCATCGGCGAGGGCAACAACAACTACACCGTGCGCGGGCTGCCGCTGGCCGCGGGTGGTTCGAAATACATGCAGTTCCAGGAAGATGGCCTGCCGCTGCTCGAATTCGGCGACCTGTTCAACGTCGGCACCGATGTCTATCTGCGCAACGATTTCAACATCGCGCAGATCGAAACGATCCGTGGCGGTTCCGCCTCGACCTTCGCCTCGAACTCGCCCGGCGGTCTGATCAACATCCTCTCGCGCACCGGCGATGTGGAGGGCGGATCGATCCAGCTGACGACCGGGATCAACTATGACGAAAAGCGCGTCGATTTCGCTTACGGAGCACGGCTGGGCGAGAATACACGGTTCCACATGGGCGGATTCTACCGCTCGGGCGAAGGTCCGCGCCGCGTCGGGTTCGACGGATGGCGCGGCGGCCAGATCAAGGCCAACATCACGCGCGAGTTCGAGAACGGCTATGTTCGCCTGTATCTCAAGTATCTCGACGACCGCTCGCCGACGTTCGCGCCGTATTTCGTCAACATCACCGGCACCAATGAGGATCCGCAATACCGCAACTTTGCCGGCTTCGACCTGCGCCGCGATTCGGTGCTGTCGCCATCGCTCGGCCCGGTGGTGACGCTGGACGAGAACAACCAGCTCGCCGCCTTCCCGATCGCCACCGGCCAGAGCGCGGTGTCGAAGTCCGTCGGGCTCGAGGCGCAGTTCGATGTCGCCGGATGGACGATCACCGAAAAGATGCGCTATGCCGCCAATGGCGGCGATTTCAGCCGCGCCTTTCCCAACACCGCCAACACGGTTTCGGCCTTTGCCGCAGGCCAGGGTGGCGCAGGGTCGACCGCGCGCTATGCCAGCGGACCGCTTGCGGGCCAGCCGATCCTGCCCACCGATATGATCAACGGCAACGGCCTGCTGTCGCTGTATTTCGTGTCGTTCGTCCGGGCCCGCTCGCTCGACAACTTCACCAACGATCTGCGCGCCTCAAGGGTGTGGGAGCTTCCCGGCGGCAAGCTGACCACCACGGTCGGCGCCTATCTTGCGACGCAGGATCTGCACACGACCTGGCTGCACACCGCGATGAACATCGACGCCAACGGCAACGCCGGGACCGCGATGGTCGACATCACCAGCGCCGCAGGCGTGCCGCAGACCCTGAACGGCTATTTCGCCTTCGGCCGCAGCAGCAGCCTGTTCCGCCGCGCGTTCGACGTCGATTACAAGGTGTTCGCGCCTTATGGTTCGATCAACTATCATTTCGGCAAGATCGCGATCGGCGGCAGCGTGCGCTATGACACCGGCCGCGTGCGCGGTTCGCTGGTCGGCGCGGATCTGAACAACGGCAGCAACGGCCTGATCACGCGGGACATGAACGACGATGGCATCATCACCCGCGCCGAGACCCGCGTCGCGGTGCTGCCCTTCACCCAGCCCGGCCAGGTCAACTACAACTACGGCTATCTGAGCTATTCGGGCGGGATCAACTACCGCGTCTCCGAGCCATTCTCGCTGTTCGGGCGGTACAGCAAGGGCGCGCGCGCCAATGCCGACAAGATCCTGTTCACGCCGCTGATCGACAACAACGACGGCAGCGTCCGCAGCACCCGCGACAAGCAGGACGTCGTCAAGCAGCTCGAAGGCGGGGTGAAATACCGCCAGAACGGCATCACCTTCAACGCCACCGCGTTCCGGGTGACTGCGGCCGATCACAACGTACTCAATGGCGCTGCCACCCGCACCGACCGCAGCTATCGCGCCACCGGAGTCGAGCTCGAAGGCGGGGTCCATCGCGGCCCGTTCAGCCTCATGCTCGGCGCGACCTACACCAAGGCCAAGATCACCAAGGATCTGCTCGACGCTTCGCTGACCGGCAAGGAACCACGGCACCAGCCCGACTGGACGTTTACCGCCACCCCACAGGTCGATCTGGGCGCTGCGGTGCTGGGGGCCAGCATCGTCGGCATGACCAAGAGCTTTGCGCAGGATTCCAACCTGCTGGTGATGCCCGGCTTCACCACGGTCGATCTGTTCACGCAGATCAAGGTGTTCAAGGGCGGCACCGTGACGCTGAATGCCAACAACGTGTTCAACAAGCTGGGCATTTTCGAGGTCAACCAGGCAAGCGTCCCGGCCAACGGCATCGGCTTTGCCCGCGCGATCAACGGCCGCACGATCTCGGGCTCGCTGCGCTTCGATTTCTAGGTTCGGCCAGCCCAGGCCCGGGGCCGATCCAACCGTCAGCGCGGTCGGGTCGGCGCGGACAGGGGCGAAAGCCGCTGCCAGCCAGTGCTCCGCGCCCCTGTGCTGCTGCTCAAAAGCCAGCAGCTCAGGGGGAGCGAGCGTTTAGATCGCGTAACGCAATATCGCCGCGAGGCTGTCGCCGTTGGGGATGTCTTCGCGGCGCACCGCAAGCACCTGTCCGCCCGACTTGAGCACGCGCGCGGCGATTTCATCGACCACACCATAGCTGGCGGCGCTGGCGGCGTCGTCGAAGGTGATCTCGCCGGTGGTCTCGTCGATCGAACCGGGGACGACTTCATCCATATCGATCAGCAGTGTTTCCACCGCACCGAACGTGGCCGCGCGCGCGGCGCGGGCGACCTGGGTGGTTGCACGGCCGTCATTTTCACGCGCGCTGAACGTCTCGCGCACATCGGCCAGCAGAGCGGCGTGGATGCCGTCCAGTATCGGCCGCGCGGCCTCGGCCAGTTCGCCCGGCGTCATGCGCGCAGGGCTGGTGGCGATGCCCTGCTCGGCCAGGTGGCCATAGCTGCACACCGAGCGGAACATCGCGTTCATCGGCTCGGTCGCCGCCAGGATCAGCGGCTCGTGCCGACCGTTCAGCACAGAGCGCAAGGTGGCATCGATCCGCCGCGCATAGGCGCGCAGCAGCACCTTTTGCCCTTCGCCGCCGCCCTTGCGCTGGGCATAGCTGCGCGAATTGACATTGGCGGTGCCGGCAAAGCTGGCGGCGTCCTTGGGCATGTCGGGTACCCGGACCTCTTCTGCCGGCAGTTCGCCCGTGACCTCGACAAGGCGCACGGCGTTTTCCTCCAGCGCCAGCACGAACGCGTGCTGGCCCACGCCGACGGCGCGCAAGATGGGCTTGAGATGAAACCGGTCGGAAACCTGCACCATGTCCTGCAAATGGGTCGGCAGCCTGAAGCTGCGCAGGGTTTCGGGCGTGACGAGGATAGCCAGTGAATTGGCCTGGAACTTCCAGAAGTCATCATCATCCTGCAGATCGTGGACTTGGTCTTCGATCGCTTCGATGATCCGCTTTTGAACGCCGACCGCCTCAAGTTGCGTGACCGCCTCCTTGAGCAGGTTGCCCACCTGAATGCGCGCCTGATCGATGTTCTGGGTTTCGGCCGTCGTCTGCAGATAGAGACTGACCGAAGCGTCGGACCGGGCCGCGATCAGCCGGTCGAGTTCAGACCGCGTTGGAATATCGACGTACAGCATGACATGTCCTTTGTGCTGGGGGGCGCTGACCCATGGGGTCGTCGCGCAGGGGGCCGCATTCAGGAACCGATGCGGCAAGGTTACCGCGCATATACGGCGGGGTGCAGCAACACGTTCCTGTCGGCTGCAAGGCTTTTGCCGATTATTGACAACGCCTGCCCCCTCCGTACCGCTCCCTGGGGCGGCTCAGCGTCAAACGGGATGCTTCTCGGTGCGCTGCTACGGCAGATCGGCAGATCGAGCCTTGCCCGCGAAGATGGGCCTGACCACTCTGCGGCGATAAAGCTGGCGATGCCGCGCAAGCGCGCACGAAGGCCTAATACAGGTGCACCGCCCGCACCGCACCCCAGGCCGCCTCGTCCGGCGCGGTCAGCGCATCGAGATCGTCTGGCACCGCGGCTGCATCATCCACCCACTCGCGCAAGGCCGGTCCGCCGTTGATCACGTCGATCGCGAGCTTGCCGAGCTCGTATTCGTAAGGGAAGTCGCGCCACAAGGGGTAGTCGGGATACAGGCTGCGGATCGCCTTGAAGGCGAGCGCCTGGACGCGCCAGGGGCGGAAGCGCGCGTGGTCGTAGCACGCGCCTTCGGCGTGGATGTGGACGCCGTGGCACAGCTTGCCGACATGCTTGTGGAAGGTCGGCTCGAACCAGATTTCGCGCAAGGCGCAGCCCGCGAGCCAGTGCGGCGCAATTTCGTGCATCTTTGCGATGACCGCGCGTGCGTCGATGTCGGGCGCGCCGAAGATCTCGAGCGGGCGGGTCGTGCCCCTGCCCTCGCTCAATGTCGTGCCTTCGAGCATCACCGTGCCCGCATAGGCGCGCGCCATGTTGACGTTGGGGGCATTGGGGCTGGGGTTAATCCAGATGCGGCTCTCGGGCCAGCCGAAGCCCGGCGCGGCATCGGGCTGCCAGCCCTGCATCTCGATCACGCGGTAATCGACGTCGAGGCCGTAGTGCTGGATGAACCAGTGGCCCATCTCGCCCAGCGTCAGCCCGTGGCGCATCGGCATCGGGCCAGCGCCGACGAAGCTCTCCCAGCCCTCGCGCAATGTCAGCCCCTCGACCGGACGTCCTGCGGGGTTGGGGCGATCGAGCACCCAGACCGACTTGCCTTCGCGCGCCGCCGCCTCGAGCATGTAGAGCAAGGTCGTGACGAAGGTGTAGATGCGGCAGCCCAGGTCCTGCAGGTCGATCAGCACGACATCGAAGGTGCCCATCATCTGCCCCGTCGGGCGGCGCACCTCACCATAAAGGCTGAACACCGGGATGCCGTGGACCGGATCGGTAAAGTCCGGGCTTTCGACCATATTGTCCTGCTTGTCGCCGCGCAGACCGTGCTGCGGCCCGAACGCGGCGGTCAGGCGGATATCCTCGAGCGCGGCGAGTGCATCGAGCGCGTGCGTCAGGGTGGCGGTCAACGATGCAGGGTGCGCGACCAGTGCAACGCGCTTGCCGGCTAAGGGCTTGCGCAGATCGGGCTCTGCCAGAAGACGATCGATACCGAAGAGCATTGGGACCTCGCTGGAAAATGGTGCGCGCTGTTTAGCCCAGCCGCGCCGCAAAACAATCCGCGTGGTGAAAATCGGGCTTGCCCGGTGGGTGCGCGAGCGACCAGAAGCTCTTAGCACCGTCCTTCGCCTCGATGACGGCGGTGACTGCCAGTTTCCACGGCGCGGCGCCGACGACCCATTCGTCCAGCCCGATCACGTCCAGCGTGGCTATCTGCACACCCGGTTCGGATCGACGGATCGACATGGCGGCGGCCAGATCGACATCGCGCATGCCAGTGCGATAGCCATCAAACGCATAAGCCGCCCAGCCGCCTGATGGGGAACAGTTGAATTCCGCATAGGTCGAACTACCCATGGGAGCGACAAATGCCTCGAAACAGGTGTGTTGCCAAAGGTTGTCGGTGCGTCCGACTGTGGGCGCAGGCCAGAGGATGCGTCCGTCTGGGTCGGCGACGTGGTATTCGATCGTCAGGTGATCGGGTTCTGGCATCGTCCATGCCACAGAGACAGCGACACCGGCAGGCGGCGGGAAGTCGGGATGAGGCGTGAGCGGATGGCGTTCCATGACCGGAACCATCGCGACTTTGTGCCCAATATTCAATCGAGTCCCGTCATTCCCGCGAACGCGGGAATCCCGCTACAGCTCCGCCGTCGCGCAGAAGCGGGACCCCCGCGTGCGCGGGGGTGACGGGATATCCACCCGGGGGTGACGATGACAGGTCCGGTTTGCGCGTCGTCGGCAACCCTGTTAAACTGACGCGAACGTAAAGCGAGAACGCATCAGGGGAGTATGCCCATGGCGCTGGTCAAGGCCGCCAACCCTTCGCAGATATTCGGTCGCGACACGTTTCGCGAGCTCACCACCGTGTCGCGCTGGAAAGGACTCGCGCTGGTTGCGCATGGCTGGGCGATGATCTTCGCGCTTGCTTGGGGGGCAGCGTATCTCGGCACGTGGTGGGCATGGATCATCGCGATCATCCTGATCGGCGGACGGCAGCTGGGCCTCGCCATCCTGATGCACGAGGCGGCGCACGGCCTGATGCATCCCGATCGGCGGATCAACAACTGGGTCGGCCAGTGGATCACCGGTGTGCCGATGGGCACCGACATGCACGCCTATCGCACCTATCACCTGACGCATCATCGCTATACGCAGCAGGCCGAAGACCCCGATCTTTCGCTGTCCGCGCCGTTCCCCACCACCCGCGCCAGCATGCTGCGCAAAGTGTTTCGTGACCTCACCGGGCAGACCTTCTTCAAGCAGCGCAGCGCGCAGGTGATGATGGCGTTGAAGGGCTTCGGGCCCGGCGCGAAAGAACAGAATTTGTTCGTCGGCAAGGTCATGCTGCGGTTCTTTGCCGCGCAGATCGTGTTGCTGGCGCTGTCATTCGCGAGCGGGCTCGGCGCGCTGCCGTATCTGGTCTGGCTGATCGCGCTGGCGACCACTTTCCAGCTGTACCTGCGCATCCGCAACATCGCCGAACACGCCTGCACCGCGACGGGCAGCGAGGATCCGTTCACCCATGCGCGCACGACCTATGCGAACCTGCTGGAACGCGCGACGGTGGCGCCATATTGGGTGAACTTCCACAGCGAGCACCATCTGTTCATGGGGGTGCCGTGCTACAACTTGCCGCGCGCGCACCGGATGCTGATCGAGGGCGGCCATGCGGGCCGCATGACGATCGCGCGAGGCTATGCAGATGTCATGCGGCAGGTGATCAGTCCCTCACCTGCCGCACCCACGCAGTGATCAGACGGTTTCGGCCTTCGCGTCGGCAGCGGACTTGACCGCCATCGCGATCGCCGCATTGAACGCGGGCAGATCGTCGGGATTGCGGCTGGTGATCAGGTTGCCGTCGATCGCGACCTCCTGATCGACGACATTGGCACCGGCGTTCTTGAGGTCGGTGCGGATCGAGGTGTAGCAGGTCATCGTCTTGCCCTTGGCAAGGCCTGCCTCGATCAGCAGCCACGGCGCATGGCAGACCGCGGCGATCGGCTTGCCGGCGTCGGCGAAATCCTTGATCAGCGCCATAGCGGTCTCATCGGCGCGCAGCAGGTCGGGGTTGATCTGCCCGCCGGGAAGCACGAGCGCGTCGTAATCGGCCGCCTTCGCGCCATCGAGCGGCGCATCGACCGAGACGCTCTCGCCCCAGTCATCGCCCTGCCAGCCGCGGATTTCTCCGCTTTCGGGCGAGACGACATGGACGGTGGCTCCGGCATCGCGCAGCGCATCGCGCGGCTTGATCAGTTCGGACTGCTCGAAGCCATGGGTGGCCAGGATGCAGATATTGCGACCGGTAAGATCGGGAAGCGACATGGGGGTTCTCCGTTTTTGGGGGTATGCAACCCCTACGGATCATGCCCCCGCCGCGTTCCCTGCGCCCGGTTGCCGGTCGCGCGCTAAAGCCATTTGGCCCGTTTGAAGCGGATGTAGAGCAACAGGCAGATCATCGCCATCACGCCGACGACGGCGAAATAGCCATAACGCCAACGCAGTTCAGGCATGATGTCGAAGTTCATCCCGTAGATGCCTGCGATCGCCGTCGGCACCGCCAGGATCGCCGCCCACGCCGCCAGCTGGCGGGTGATCGCGCCCTGGCGTTGCTGCTCGAGCAGGCCGCTGGTCTCGATCACCGATGTCAGCGTGTCGCGCAGCCCCGCGACGCGGTAATCGGCGCGGCGGACATGGTCGTGCAGGTCGCGGAAATAGGGATGAACGTCGGTATCGATCTGCGGCAGCTCCAGATGCATGCAGCGATTGGCGACATCCTGCATCGGGCTGAGCACCCGCTGCAACCGGAACAGGTCGCGCCGCAGCGAGAACAGCTGCGCGGTTTCCTCCCGGTCGAGAAACGCGTCGAGCGCGCGGTCTTCCATCGATAGCACGCGGTCTTCCAGCGTATCGATGACATGCAGATAGCCATCGACGATGAAATCGAGGATCGCGTGCAGCACGAAATCCGATCCGCGCTTGAGCAGGCGTGGCGTCGCCTCAAGCTGCTTGCGCACCGGGCTGTGGTCGCGCAGCGAGCCATGCCGCACCGTGACGATGAACTGCCGACCCATGAAGATCGCGGTATTGCCATAGGTGATCGCGGTGTTGCTGTCGCTCTCGTCGAGATGGACGGTGCGCGCAACCGCAAACAGATGCTCGCCATAAGGCTCGATCTTGGGCAGGTGTCGCCGGTCGAGCGCGTCTTCCACCGCGAGCGGATGCAACCCCAGTTGCGACTGGATCGGCATCAGCTCGGCTGCGGTCGGTTCGTGCAGGCCGATCCACAACAGCTCCGCCGGGTCTTCGAGCGCGGGCAGCGGCTGGGTCAGATCGATATCGCGCACCCGCTCGCCATCGCGATAGAGGCGCGCGGCGATGACGGTCATCCGGCGATGACCTTCACCCATCGGGCGCTGATCCAGCCGGTTTTGCACGGGCCGGTGTAAAGCTTGTCTGCGCTCACCGGCGAGCCGACACCGCAATCGACATCGGGGTCGCGGCTATAGACGATGCCCAGCGTCTCGCTGGCGTCATCGCTGTCGCACACCCACACCTGCTCGCCATCGGAGAGAAAGTCGATGGCGTCCGGCGAGGAATCAACGGCGGGAAACACCATCACCGCCCCTTCGCCAGCCCCCGTGATGACCCCCAGGGCGCACGGGTCCAGACCGTCATCGACCTTGAGCATTACCGGTCGGTTGGGTCCGGCAAATGGCGGCTGGGCCAGCGATCCGGTCTCCGGCTGGGCCGGGAATTGGGCCTGTGCCAAGGACCCTGTGGCCAGCGCGGCCAGCGCCGTGCCCGCAATCATCGCCTTCATGTCGTGCCCCCCTATGCAACCGGATCCAGTGCCTGCGCGATCAGCTTGCGGGTGTTGGCGATGCCGTACAGCGCGATGAAGCTGCCCATCCGCGGTCCCTGCTCGGAGCCCAGCAGCGTCTCGTACAGCGCCTTGAACCAGTCGCGCAAGTTGCCGAAGCCGTACGCCTCGTCCTTGCCGATGGCATAGACGATGTTCTGGATGTCCTCGGCGGTGGCGTCTTCGGGCAGCGCGGCAAGCTCGGCATCGAGCGTCTTGAGCGCATCGACCTCCGCTCCCGCCGGCGCGCGGCGCTTGAGCGTCGGCGCGACGAAATCGCGGCCATAGTTCACCGCGTTGTCGATCAGGCTGTCGAGCTCGGGATGCGTTTGCGGCGACACGCCCGGCGCGTACTTCTGGACGAAGCCCCAGACGAGGTCCTTGTCGTCCATCCCCGGCAGGCTGACGACATTGAGCAGCAGGCCAAAGCTGACCGGTGGGCTGCCTTCGGGCACCTCGCCTGCATGGATGTGGTGCGCAGGATTGCCCAGGCGCTTGTCGGCATCCTGATTGTGCCAGCTGTCGCGGAACTGGAAGTATTCGTCGACCGCGCGCGGCACCACCGCAAGGCTGAGCTGCTTGGCCGCCTTGGGCTCGCGATAGATATAGAACGCCAGGCTGTTCTCGCTGCCATAGCGCAGCCACTCGTCGATCGACAGGCCGTTGCCCTTGGACTTGGAGATCTTCTCGCCCTTTTCGTCGAGGAACATCTCGTAGATCATGCCCTCGGGCTTCTGTCCGCCGAGCACGCGCGCAATCTTGCCCGATTGCACGCCGCTGTCGGTCAGGTCCTTGCCGTACATTTCATAGTCAACGCCGAGGGCGACCCAGCGCATCGCCCAGTCGACCTTCCACTGCAGCTTGGCAGCCCCGCCCAGGATCGATTGCTCGATGGTCTCGCCCTCATCGACAAAGCGCACGATCCCGGCTTCGGCATCGACCACCTCGACCGGCACCTGCAGCACCACGCCCGACTTGGCACTGATCGGCATCACCGGCGAATAGGTCGCGGCGCGCTCGGCCCGCAAGGTCGGCAGCATGATGTCGAGGATCGCCTGATAGTTGCGCAGCACCCCGCGCAAGGCGTCGTCAAAATGCCCGCCGCGATAGCGCTCGGTCGACGAGACGAACTCGTAGTCGAACCCGAACTGGTCGAGAAACGCGCGCAGCATCGCGTTGTTGTGGTGCGCAAAGCTTTCGAACTTGCCGAACGGATCGGGGATTTCGGTGAGCGGCTTGCCGAGGTGCGCGCGCAGCATCTCGGGGTTGGGCACGTTGTCGGGGACCTTGCGCAGCCCGTCCATGTCGTCGCTGAACGCCACCAGCCGCGTCGGCGCGCCACCTGTCAGCGTCTCGTAAGCGCGGCGAACGAGCGTGGTGCGGAACACCTCCTGGAACGTGCCGATATGCGGCAGGCCCGAAGGACCATAGCCGGTCTCGAACAGCACCGGGCCCTGGCTCTCGGGCTTGCCGTCGCGATAGCGCTTGATCAGCTTGCGCGCTTCCTCGAATGGCCATGCCTTGGACCGCAGTGCTGCATCGCGATACGCGCTCACCTCTTGTTTCCTTTTCGTTCCGATGCCGCCATAAGGGGCGTAATGTCCGCTTCCCTAAACTTTCCAGCCCTGCATGCAAGCCATAGCGCGATCTGGTTCGCTGCTCCCGGCAAGCCTGCAACGCGCATCTCGAAGGGCGAGGCGATCGGCCGCGCGGCCGAGACCCCGCTGATCATGCTCAACGCGCCCTTGGTGGCGCAGCGGCTGGGCTATCCAGAGCTCTCGGGGCTCGACCTGCTCGAGCTGTTCGCGTTCGTGCATCCCGCGCAGTTCATGGTGCCGACGCCGATGGGGCTGGCACGGGCGTTAAAGCTCCCTCTCCCCTTCAGGGGAGAGGGTTGGGGAGAGGGGGAGTCGCCAACCCTGGAGTTGCATCCCCCCCACCCCCCCCCCCCCCCCGACCCCGCCGCGCGGCGGGGCGGGGCGCGCGCGCCCCCCCCCCCCCCGTCGCCAACCCTGGAGTTGCATCCCCCTCTCCCAACCCTCTCCCCTGAAGGGGAGAGGGCTTCAGACATCCCCGACTCCGCCATCCCTGGCCTGCTCCACGCCGCCGCATCGGCGCTGTTCGCGACACTCGAGGACCCCGCCTGGCCGCAGCGCGAAGGCGCGTGGTCCTCGCTTCAAGCGCTCGCCAAGCTGCGCTGGCCTTGGGCAGGTGCCGCGTCCCGGCATCTGAAAATGCCCGAGAAAGCCGAACGCTGGCTGTTCAGCCGCCTGCCCGAATGGGAAGAGCAGCCGCCCCGCCCGCAGCCCCGGCAGGTGAGCTTGAGCGAAGACGCAGTCGAAGCGCAGCTCGAGGCGCTGACCGGCACCGGCGCCGAACGCCGCGAAGGCCAGCGCCGGTTCGCGCGCACCGCGACGCACATCTTCGCCCCGCGCGAGCGCAAATCCGAGCCGCACATGCTGCTGGCAGAAGCCGGCACCGGCATCGGCAAGACCCTGGGTTATCTCGCGCCGGCGTCTCTCTGGTCGCAGGCAACCGGCGGCACGGTGTGGATATCGACCTACACCAAGGCGCTGCAACGCCAGCTGTCGCGCGAGACCGAGCGGATCTACGGCAACGAGGCCAGTTTCCGCAAAAGTGTCGTCATCCGCAAGGGCCGCGAGAATTACCTGTGCCTGCTCAACCTCGAAGACGCGCTGCAGGGCGGTTTCCAGGGCCGCGCGGCGGTGCTGGCGCAACTCGTGGCGCGCTGGGCTGCGTACAGCCGCGATGGCGACATGATCGGCGGCGATCTGCCCGGCTGGCTGATCACGCTGTTCCGCCGTGCGGGGGTCACTGCACTGACCGACCGGCGCGGCGAGTGCGTCTATGCCGGCTGTCCGCACTATCGCAAATGCTTCATCGAGCACGCCACCCGCTCAAGCCAGAACGCCGACCTCGTCATCGCCAACCACGCGCTGGTGATGGTCAACGCGGCGCGCGCGCGTGAACAGCAGGGCCGCCCGACGCGGATCATCTTCGACGAAGGCCATCACCTGCACGATGCCGCCGACTCGATGTTCGCGGTCGCGCTGACCGGCCAGGAAACCGTCGAGATGCGCCGCTGGGTGATGGGGCCGGAGGGCAAATCGCGCGGACGCCGGCGCGGGCTTGCCGCGCGGCTGTCCGACGTCGCCTCGTACGACGAACTCGGCGGCCGCGCGATCGAGGCGGCGCGGATCGCCGCCGAGGCGCTGCCCGGCGAAGGCTGGCTGGCGCGCATCCGCGAGGGCGCGGCCTCGGGCGAGATCGAACAGTTGCTCGCCGCGATCCGTGGCACAGTCTATGCGCGCGACGAAAGCGGCGGCGAGGACGCGGGCTATGGCCTCGAGACCGAGCTTGCCGAACTCGACGGGCCGCTGATCGCCGCCGCCAGCGATGCCGCGCGCGCGATCGATGCCTTGCACAATCCAATGGTGGCGCTCGGCAAACGACTCGAGGCGCTGATCGAGGACGGGCCCGACTGGCTCGATGGCCCGGCGCGCGCGCGGATCGAGGGCGCATTGGCGTCGCTCGGCTGGCGGATCGACCTGCTCGCCGCCTGGGCGTCCTTGCTCGGACGGATCGGCGGGCCTGCCGATCCCGATTTCGTCGACTGGCTGGCGCTCGACCGCTTCGAGGGTCGCGAATACGACATGGGGCTGCACCGGCGCTGGCTCGATCCGGGCAAGCCGCTCGCCGAAGCGGTGATCAAGCCCTCGCACGGGGTATTGGTCACATCAGCCACGCTCAAGGCGGGCGAGGACTGGGCCCCTGCCCTCACCCGCACAGGCGCGGTGCATCTGGAAAAGCCGCCAGAGATGTTCGCCGCGCGCAGCCCGTTCGATTACGCGCGCCAGGCAGAGGTGCTGATCGTCACCGACGTCAAGCGCGGCGACATGGCGGGGCTCGCGGGCGCGTACGGGCGGCTGATCGAGGCAGCGGGCGGCGGCGCGCTCGGGCTGTTTACCGCGATCCGGCGGCTGCGCAGCGTCCACGGGCGTATCGCCGACCGGCTCGCGCAATCGGGGCTGCCGCTGTATGCGCAGCACGTCGACCCGATGGAAACCGGCACGCTCGTCGATATCTTCCGCGACGATCCCCGCGCCTCGCTGCTCGGCACCGATTCCTTGCGCGATGGTGTCGATGTGCCCGGTCATTCGCTGCGGCTGGTGGTCATGGAGGGCGTGCCCTGGCCCAAGCCGAGCATTCTGCATCGCGCGCGCCGCGCCGCAGGTGGCGGCACCAAATATGACGACATGATCATCCGCGCCCGTCTGGCACAGGCGTTCGGCAGGCTGATCCGCCGCGCCGACGATCGCGGGCGGTTCGTGATGCTGTCGTCGGCCTTCCCCTCGCGGCTGCTCAGCGCATTCCCGCCCGGAACCCCGGTGCGCAGGTGTACGCTTGCCGACGCTTTACAAGCGGTGCGATCTGGCGTTTCTGCGGACGCATTGCCAGGCGCGCGAATCGATCCCGTGACGGGATCCGGGGGAGAGGTGCGATGAAAAAGCTGACCTTGCTGCGGCATGCCAAATCCGACTGGCTCGACCGAAGCTTGCGCGATTTCGACCGCCCGTTGAACGCGCGCGGTCTCAAGGGCGCCAAGGCGATGGGTTATTATGCCGCGGAAAAGAAGATGGTGTTCGACGCCGTCGTCGCCTCGCCTGCCGTGCGCGTCACCGAGACGATCGATCATTTCGAAACCGCGTTCGGCCATAGGCTGAACCCCGATTGGGACCGGCGCATCTATCTCGCCTCGTCGGTCACGCTGATCGACGTGCTGCGCAGCGTTCCCGATACCGCCGCGCATGTGCTGATGGTCGGCCACAATCCGGGGCTCGAGGATCTGGTGTTCGATCTGGTCGCAGACGATGGGTCGAGCCCGCTGCGCGATGTCGTCGAGGAGAAGTTCCCCACTGCCGCGATCGCGGTGATGGAGATCGCGATTGATCGCTGGGCCGATCTGGACAACCGCTCGGCAAGGCTCGTCGAGGTCACCCGTCCGCGCGATCTGGACCCTGACCTCGGCCCGGTCGACGACGACTGATCGAGCGCGGATGACGGTTGAAACGATCCTGCGGCGGGCCGTACCCGAGGACGCGCCGAAGCTCGCCTTGCTGGGCGCGGCGACCTTCCTCACCGCTTTCGCCTCGGACCACCCCGGCCAGGCGCTGGTCGATCACTGCGCGCACGAACACGGGCCGCAGCGTTACGCCGACTGGCTGGCCAGGCCCGATTACGCCTTCTGGCTGATCGAAACCCCGCTGGGCGCGCCGCTCGGCTATGCGATGCTGTGCCCGCCCGAAATCGACATCCCGCCCGATGGCGGCGCGCTCGAACTCAAGCGTATCTACACGCTGCCCGGCTGGCAGAGTGCAGGCATGGGGCGCAGGCTGATGGAAGCGGTGATTGCCGAGGCGCGCGCACGCGGCGCACCGTCCTTGTATCTGTGCGTCTACACCAACAACCTCGATGCACAGCGCTTCTATGCGCGGTTCGGCTTCGAGAAGGTCGGGCAGCAGCAGTTCATGACCGGCGACGTGCCGTTCACCGACTGGATCCTACGCAAACCGCTGAGGTGACGTCCGGCTCAGGCCGCCGCGAGCGCAGCAGCGAGCTTGTCGCGGATCGCACGCAATGCGGCGTGATCGACGGCAGATGAAGTCGGCGCGGCAGATGGCGCTTCTTGCCCGACCGCCGCATCCGGCGTCTGCGCCCCAAGGAGCTGGCGGGCGCCGCGCACGGTAAAGCCCTCTTTGTTGAGCAACTGATCGATCCGGCGCAGCATCGCGACATCCTGCGGTCGATAGTAACGCCGCCCGCCCGCGCGCTTCAACGGCTTGAGCACATCGAACTGCGCCTCCCAATAGCGCAGGATATGGGGCTTTACGCCGAGTTCGGCGGAAACCTCACCGATCGTGCGCATCGCGCCATCGGCCTTGCCGGAGGGTGAGCCGGTCGGAGTATCAGCCATGGGTCAGCGCGCTGCGAGGGGTTTGAAAGGCATCATACAGACGTAACGCATCAATCACCGGCCATGATCCGTTCTTTCATGATCTGGCTGGCACGAAAGGTCAGGACGCGGCGGGGGGTGATCGGAACCTCGACCCCGGTCTTGGGGTTGCGACCGACACGTTCGCCCTTGTCGCGCAGCAGGAACGTGCCGAAGCCCGAAATCTTGACGTTCTCGCCGCGCTCGAGCGCATCGGCCATGTGGTCGAGCACCGATTCCACCATCTGCGCGGCATCCGCACGCGACAGTCCGATCTGGTTGTTGATGGTATCTGCCAGGTCAGCGCGCGTCAAAGTTCCAACGGATCGCATGTGGCAGTCTCCCTCACCCTCAAGAGCTTTGAAGATTAACCTACTTTACGATGCATGGCAAACCAGCCGATCTTGAAAGTGATGCAATTTGAAGCAATTGGGGCAAAAATGTTCGCGATGTTAATATCGAACGACCGCCGCGCCCCAGGTGAGCCCGCCGCCCATCGCTTCCAGCACCAGAAGATCGCCGCGCTTGATCCGTCCATCGCGCACGGCGGTGTCCAGCGCCAACGGCACTGATGCCGCCGACGTGTTGGCGTGCCGGTCCACCGTCACCACGACCTTTTCCGGCGGCAGACCCAGCTTGCGCGCGGTCGCATCGAGAATGCGGGCGTTGGCCTGGTGCGGCACCACCCAGTCGACATCGGCGCTGGTCAGGCCCAATGGCACCATCACCTGCTCCATCACCTCGGCCAGATTGACGACCGCGTGGCGGAACACCTCGCGCCCGCGCATCCGCACCTTGCCGACCGTGCCGGTGGTTGACGGTCCGCCATCGACATAGAGCAGATCATGGTGGCGGCCATCGGAATGGAGTTGCGTCGCCAGGATGCCGCGCGGGGCCGCATCGCCCTCGGCGGCGGTTTCCAGCCCCAGCACCACCGCGCCCGCGCCATCGCCGAACAGCACGCAGGTGCCGCGGTCTTCCCAGTCGAGAATGCGGCTGAAGGTTTCCGCGCCGATCACCAGCGCGCGGCGTGCCATGCCGGTGCGCAGCATGCTGTCGGCGACGCTCAGCGCATAGAGAAAGCCCGAACACACCGCTGCGACATCGAACGCGATACCGCCCACCATGCCGATCGCCGCCTGGACCTTGGTCGCGGTGGCGGGGAAGGTGTGATCGGGCGTCGCCGTGGCCAGCACGATCAGGTCGATGTCAGAGCCCTGCAGTCCGGCAGCGTCGAGCGCAGCGCGGGCCGCCCCGATCGCCAGCGTCGATGTCGTCTCGTCGGGTCCGGCAAGATAGCGGAACTTGATGCCCGTGCGTTCGGTGATCCACTCGTCGCTGGTGTCGACGGTCTTGGCCAGTTCGGCATTGGACACGCAGCGCGCAGGCAGGCACGATCCGGTGCCCAGGATGACACTGCGTTTGGCCGGGGTGTGATCCGTCATTTGGGTGATTCGCCCAATCCGTTGGTGCTGTTGCTGGCAATCGCGCTGGTGTCGAAGTCCTTGAGCACATCGCCGATCCGCTGGGTGATGTTGTCCTCGACCAGCCGCGCGGCGACCTCGACCGCGTTGGCGACGCCCTTGACGCTCGCCGAACCATGGCTCTTGATGACCACGCCGTTGAGACCGAGGAAAACCGCGCCATTGTGGTTGTTGGGATCGAGATGGTGTCGCAGCAGGTCGGTCGCCGGGCGCGAGATCAGGAAACCGATCTTGGAGCGGAGCGAGGACTGGAAGCTGCGCTTGAGCAGGTCGGTAACGAAGCGCGCGGTGCCCTCGAGCGACTTCAATGCGATGTTGCCCGAAAACCCATCGGTCACGACGACATCGACATCGCCGCGCGACAATTTGTCGGCTTCGGTAAAGCCCTGGAAATCCATCGGCAGGTCGGTGGCAGCCCGCAATGCTGCAGCGGCATCGCGCAGCGCCTCGGTGCCCTTCGATTCTTCGGTGCCGATGTTGAGCAACCGGGTGCGCGGCTTGTCGAAGCCGAAGATGATCTGCGAGTAGACAGCGCCCATCACCGCGAACTGCACCAGGTTGCGCGCGTCGCATTCGGTGTTGGCGCCAAGGTCGAGCATCACCAGATCGGTGTCTTCGAGCGTGGGCAGCAATGCGGCGAGCGCGGGCCGGTCGATCCCCGGCATCGTGCGCAGCGCCAGCTTTGCCATCGCCATCAGCGCGCCGGTGTTCCCTGCGCTGACCGCAGCGCCAGCCTCGCCCGATTTGACCGCCTGGATGGCAAGCCCCATCGACGAGTTCTTGGACTTGCGCAGCGCCTGGCTGGGCTTGTCCTCGCCGCGAACGACTTCATCGGTGTGCAGGACTTCGGACGCGGCGCGCAGATTGGGGTGCTTGTCCAGCCCCGCCTTGATCTGCGTCTCGTCGCCGACCAGCAAGAAGGTGAACCGGTCATGGCGGTGGCGCGCCTCGGCAGCGCCAGCCAGCATGACACGCACGCCTTCATCACCGCCCATCGCATCAATCGCGATCCGCGGCTTCATTGGCACCGGTTAATCCCCCTGAAAAAGTGCAATGGCCGTCTGATCTGGATCAGGCGACTGCAAGCACCTCGCGGCCGTTGTAATGGCCACACGCGACGCAGACATGGTGCGGACGCTTCAGTTCACCACAGTTCGAGCATTCGCTGAACGCATCGACGGTCAGCGAATCGTGGCTGCGGCGCATGCCGCGCTTGGAGGGTGAGGTTTTTCTTTTAGGAACAGCCATGGCAGGATCTGCTTACCTTAATTGCTTGTCTATCAATGCGATAATGCCATGTTTTCCGCAGCGGATGCGCTATGCACAACCCGCCGGTGGAGCAACAAAGCCCATTCGCGTGCGAAGGCGGGGCTATAGCGAAAATCTCGTGCGTTGCAAGCATTGTCACGCTAGGTCCGCGTCAGAATTCGCCGCTGCTTCAAGCGGCTTCGCACCTGAGGGAAAACTTGCATGAGCCTGCCGCTGACACTGACCATGGCCGCCGCCGCCGGATTGATCAACATCTGGCTCGCCATCCGTATCGGCCAGGTGCGCAACAGCCAGAAGGTGAGCGTGGGCGACGGCGGCAACGAGTTCGTCATCCGCCGCATGCGCGCACACTCCAATTTCGTCGAGTTCACCCCGTTCGTCCTGATCCTGATCGCGGGCCTCGAAGCCTCTGGCTATGCCGCGCAATGGATGTGGGTGGTTGGCGTGGTGTACATGCTGGGCCGCATCGCGCATGGCCTGGGCATGGACGGCGGCACGCTCCAGATCGGCCGGACACTCGGCATCATCGTGACGATGCTGACCCTGCTCGGCCTGTCGGGCTATGCGGTGTACGTCGCGAGCGTGCTGCCGGTGGCTTGATCTTCTCCCCTCCCGCTTAGATCTTCGCCTCTCCCTTGATGGGAGAGGCTCCTTGATTGGCCTCTCCCTTGATGGGAGAGGCAGCGAGACTTGGTGGCTTTGCCACCTAGTCGCAGCGGTGAGGGTGATGGTGCGGCGGGATGCTGACTGCGCGGCCTCTTGAGCCTCTGCAATCCGGAGAGATCACCCCCACCCAACCCTCCCCCATCGAGGGGGAGGGCCTTTTAGCAGCGCGAATACCTCAAGCCAGCAGGTGATCGGCAACGAACCCGTTCCTCTGCCGTTCGAAGCCGAAATTGCTCGTCGGTCCGTGCCCCGGAACGAACACCGTCTCGTTGCCCAGCGGCCAGAGCTTCTGGGTGATCGAATCGATCAGGTCCTGGTGGTTGCCGCGCGGAAAATCGGTGCGGCCGATCGATCCCTGGAAGATCACGTCGCCGACGATCGCCAGCTTCGACGGCGCGTGGTGGAAGACGATGTGCCCCGGCGTGTGCCCCGGGCAGTGGATGACATCGAGCACCAGATTGCCGACGGTGACGGTGTCGCCATCCTCGAGCCAGCGGTCGGGCTCGAACACTGCGCCCGCGATCCCGTAATTGCGGCCATCATCGTCGAGCCGCGAAATCCAGAAGCGGTCCTCCTCGTGCGGGCCTTCGATCGTGAGGCCAAGCTCCTTGGCCAGCGTGCCGGCCTCGCCGCAATGGTCGATATGGCCGTGCGTCACCAGCAGCTTTTCCAGCGTGACGCCTGTCTGCGCCACCGCATCCTTGAGCTTGTGCAGATCCCCACCCGGATCGACCAACGCCCCCTTCATCGTCTCGGTGCACCACATCAACGTGCAGTTCTGCTGCAGCGGCGTCACCGGAATGATCGCGGCGCGAAGGGGTGGCTGTGCGGGGTTGGTGGGGGCGTCGGTCATGCAAGGCTATGTGGCAAGGATGGCGGGGGTGTGCAAGCCACAGCATGGCCGCTCTCCGGCCCCCCGTGCTTCAAAACTCCTTGATCAGCCGCGCGGCGGCCTCGGGCCGGGCAACGTCGAAGCGTGCCTTGTGCACGCCGAGCCCGAATTGCAGACTGGTGTGGGGGCTGAGCTTCTGGTGCCATTGCGGCGTCACCCGCAGCGAGCGCTTGCCGCCGCTGCGCACGTTCATCTCCACCCCGGCGACCGAGCGCTCATTGACGTCGTAAAAGGTCGAATGGTTGATCAGCAGCGCATCCTTGTCGCTCGAAAACCCCGGGCTGATCTCGCCGAAGCCGATCGTCGACAAGGCGCTCCAGCGCTCGTCGAACCGTTGCCCGATGATGTAGAGCAGCGTGTTGTAAACGCGATTGTCGTGCCGGTCATAGACGCCCAGATACTGCCAGCCATGGATCGCCCGGCCGTTGTTGAGCGTTCCGAACGTCCCCTGCAGGCCCAGCTTGAATTCGGCGAGGCTGCCGTTTTCAAACGGCAGTTCGAACTCGATCGCATGGCCGCGCGCAAAGGCATATTCGACTTCCGGGGCCCAGGAAATCACGTGAGGCTGCCCCGACAGCGGCGCCAGGGCGAGAACGTTGGCTTCCAGCTCGCCCTTTTCGGCGCCCAGCGACCGGACCATATCGAACACCAGCGGCTCGGGAATCACCGGCGCCGAAGTGGACGTGGACGAGGCCAGCGCGGGGGCTCCTGCGAGCGCGGCGCAAAGAAGGGCTATGGAGGTCTTGAACATGGGCAATTGGCTCGATCATTGATGTGTCAGGCCCCCACGCGGCCGGTAGCTAGACATTCACCATGACAGAACTGTGACATTCACCGGATTTCACACCCGGCGTCCCGCCCAAATGACTCGCCCCACGACATGCACGCTGTCCGGTGCGACATCCGGGTAGCTCGGGTAGAGCGTGTTGTCCGACGTCACCGACAACCGCCCATCGGGCCGGAACGCCAGCCGTTTGACGATCAGCGCGTCGTCCATGCGCAGCACGTGGATGCCATCGCGGCGACGCGCCGGGCCGTCGGTCGGCATCGCCACGAGGATGTCGTCACCATCGCTGAGCGTCGGCGCCATCGAATCGCCCTCGACCTGGATCATCGTCACCGCGTCCGATCCAGCGCCAAGCCGCCGCAGCCAGGCCTCGTCGAACGCGATCTCGGCGAGCGGGGCTTCGTGATCGGGCAAGGCCCCTGCCCCCGCCGATGCGCCGACGGCCAGGCGCGGGATCAGCCGCATCCGCGATGGCAGGCCGCGTGCGCTGGATGATCGTTGCGGGGTGTGCCGCTGCGACGTTTGGTGGTGTGGCCCCGGGATACGACGCGGCGGCGGCGGTGCGGTGTCTGCGGGTGCGCCAAGCTGCTGTTCGGACACGCCGAAGAATTGCGCCAGCAGCCGCCGGTCGCGCTCGTCGAGACGTTTGGGGCTGCCCCGGCGGAGAAACTGCTGGACGTAGGACGGGTTCTTGCCGAGCAGCTGCGACACGCCGGCAAAGCTCAGCCCGCGCGCCGCGATCAGCGCCTCCAGTGTCTGGCGAACGTCGTCTGTCTCCATAACGGATATATAGCACAGGAAATTTCCGCTTCAAGGATATTTCCTACACCATGCGAATCACCTATAGGAATAATCCTACCGTGATTGGGCCCTGCCCCGCAGGCCGAAAGGAGAATGCACAATGCCGCTGCTGCGCCTTATCGAAATCTTCCTGCGCGAAACCGGGATGGCGCGCACCCGCTTCGGTCGGATGGCAGCAGGCGACCCGCGTCTGGTCGACGACCTGCGCAACGGCCGTGAACCGCGCGAGGCGCTCAGGCAGCGGGTGGAACATTTCATGAACATCTATCGCCAGGAGCAGGCATGATCCAGCAGAAAATCCGCCACGACCCCGCCACCGCGCTGATCCGCGCGGTGCTGTCGCTGGCCAGGGGCGATGCCGCGCTCGAGGAGCATCGCGGCACCACCTGGGCGAGCGCGACGTTCACCGGAATGCGCCATGTGATACGGCTGCGGTTCGAGGGCGGGCAGGCGGTGACCACCGCGCACTGGCTCACCCGCATCCTACCCGAGCATGAGTTCACGATGGCTGGCCATCTGGTCGCCGACATCGCCGTTGCCGAAACCCACCGCCGCGATGAGGGCACCCCCGCAGTGACGCTGATCATCGAGGCGCTGACGGTCGAGGCGGACTGAACCGCCGCGCCCTTACCGCCCCAGCCTAATTCCCTTTGGCCGCCAGCATTGCCGGGTGCGGGCCGAGCCAGTCGGCCATCGTAACGGTATCGCTGACCTTGTAGGGCTTGCCGCTCGCGTTGAGAAACAGCTTTTCCATTTCAGACCGGGTGAACGGCCGCGAGCCCAGCCGTCCGAAGATCGCCATCTGCCCGCCCGATTCATCGACCCCGCGATCGCGATCGAGTCCCTTGGCCACCGCGATCGCCGGGGTCGGCGTTCTGGTCCAGGCGATCAGATCGGGCCTTGGATCGGGTGAGAAGCCGTAGAAATTGGGCTGGCTCGATGGCGATGTCAGCTGCAGCACCTTCATCCCGTTGCGACCATCGGCGACATAGGCAAATAATGTCGCGTTGGTCGATCCGACGATCACGTCCTCCGCATCGGTGAGCTGGCCACCGGCGTTGTAGCGCATGTACTCGCGCGGCGCCTCAGGGTTGGTCATATCGATGATCACCAGCCCGTCCTGCTTGGCCGCGACATAGGCGAAGGTCCGCGCGAGATAGAGCTTGCGCGCATCGGCGAGCCGCACCGTGCCCGATGGAACCGCAACGGGCGCTTCGAGCCGGGTGATGTCGAACAGCTTGATCCCTTCTGCATCGGTCACCCACAGATAGCGGAACTGTACCGCGCTCGCGCGTGCATCGTTGAGCGGCAGCACCGCCATCAGTTGCGGGTTGAGCTTGCTATGATCGAAATCGCGCGGCGCATTCGCGGGCGGCGGATCGGCCAGCCGGACCACGACGAGTCCGGCATCGGCGGTGATATAGGCAAAGTCGCCCGCCAGCGTGATGTGGCGCGCACCTTTCAGCACATTGTCCGGGTTCCAGGTCAGCGTCCGCTTGAAGAAGTTGTTGCGGAACTCGCCATCGGCCAGCGTGTCGATATTGACCGCGATCAGCCCTTCGACGCTGTCGGTGACGAAGGCGTAGTGATAGACCGCGCGGAACGCCTGTTCCTGGTTGGCCTCGCGCATTTCGGGCGTGTTGCGGGTCGGCGCGATCGGCTGGGTGGTGGCGATCGCCATGCAGGTCGCATTGGTGGTCTTCACGTGCGTGTCATGCCCCAGCGACGAGAACGGCGCGCGGATGATCCGTTCGGAAAAGCCCTTGTTGCCGATCGAGGCGATGTCGTAGGCGCGGAAACCGCCCTTGCCTTCCGCAACGAACATGTACTCGCCGCGGTTCTGCAGGCAGTTCACCCGGCCAGCGGTGCCCTGCACGACATTGGCGAACTCCTCGCGCCCGGTGGTTTCGCCCGAAAGCTTGGCGTCGAAGTTCGCGCCGCGCGTCCAGTTCCTGAGCTCGCGCCCGTTCTGCTCGACATGCAGTTTGTAGTAATCCGGATAGGCGTAGCGGTGCAGATACGATCCGATCACCGCCTGCGGTTCGTCCCATTCGGTGACACGCACCGCCTCGAAGCCGCCTTCGAGCCCGAACCAGCTGTTCAACCCCACAAAGTTGACGAAGTTGGTGCCGAGCAGCAGCAATTGCGACATCACCGCATTGTTGTCGTTGGCTTCGCTCAGGTGGCAGTCCGAGCACTGCTTGGTCTCGGTCTTGCGCACGGTGTGCGGGAAGTGCGGCGCGAACGCCTGGGATGAGAAGCCGGGCGCCGAGATCGGCGGCTGCTGCACATAGATGCGCTCGCGGTTGATGTTGGTCGACGACAGGATCAGCGCCGAGGTCGAGCGGATCGGGGCTATGATGTTGCCCTTGCTGGTCTGGTGGCGACCGATCTGGAACATCTCGTCGCGCGCGACCTGCGGGTTGTAGGTCGCGTAGTTGCGCGTCTCGTCTTCCTCGTATTTGTGGACCTTGGCCTTCCAGTTGGCCTCGATCGGCAGATGGCAGCCACCGCACGATGTCGTCCAGCTCAGATGGCAGGTGAAGCACGCCATCTCCTCGGTATCGTGCGCGCGGTCGGCCTTGGCGACGGACGGCCCGAAGCTGTACTTGCCGGTGTCCGCGCCCTGCTTGGCCATCAGTTTCGAGCGCGCGGCCTTGGGGTTGAAATCGGCGCTGGCGGGATCGACCGCATCCTTGACCAGGCTGACCTGCCACGACAGCTCGGGGTCGAGCACCGAGCGCTGTAGGAGGACGCGCTTGCCGGTCGCATCCTTCATCCATTCGAACCGGCGCTGGCCATCGGGGTTGCGGATCAGCGCGAGGTTGTTGCCCTTGGGCCGCGCGGCGAGGTTCGAGGTGAACAATGTCGGGTACGCATCGGGCGTGCCGTGGCAATCCTTGCAGCTGATCTCGACCGCATTGGCGACCTCGCCATAGATCAGACCGTTGCCGTGGCCATCCTGGCTGAAGTGGCAATCGACGCACTGCATGCCAAGCTCGGCATGGATGTCCATCATGTGGACCGATTTGCCCGGATTGGTGCCGACGGGGACGAACTTGCCCTCGCCCGCCTTGCGGAACTTCTCGGGATCGTCGGGCGAAACCATATTGGCGGTGTCGGTGCCCCAGGTCGCCATGTTGCCCTCGGCATCGAGCAGATTGCCCTTGCGGTCGCGCTTCAGGATCGCGCGGAAATTCCAGCCATGGCCGTGATAATCGGCGAACTGCGTGTCCCTAGCCTCGGTGTTGAGATCATAGACGTTGCGCACGAACTCGATGTCCGACCACAGGCCGCGCGTCGCCGCACCCTCGGGGTTGCGGTCGAGCGTCGCGCGCATTTCCTTCGATGTCGGATAATGCTGCTGCTTGTAGACCCGTTGATACTCTTCCTCGGACATGCCCTCGGGCTTCGGCGCGCGGTTTTCGGGCCCGGGCCACATCAGCGGCGCATCGGATTCATAATCCCACATCGTGTAGCCGAGATAGCTGTTCAGGAAGATGTTGGGCTGGTGCATGTGGCAATTCATGCACTGCGCGGTCGGGATCGCGCGGGTGAAGGCGTGCTTGAGCGGGTGGCCCTTTTCCTTGAACGCAGCCTTTTTGGTGTGGGCCGCGCCGTCGCCATGAGAAGCGCCGTGCTCGCTGGCACCTTCGGCCAGCGTCGTGCCATGATCACCGCCGTGACCACTGCCGTGCCCACTGCCACGATCATCATGATGCTCGGCAGCGTCATAGTCGCCATAGCGGCCCGGACGCTTCTGACCCTCGGTCAGCGTGTTGATCGTCGGGTCGTCGGTGATCGTCTGCCCGTCGCGGCCGTATTTGGCATAGATCAGGCTATGCCGCGGCTCGCGGTCGTTGGCATAGACGACATGGCACGCCGCGCAGCCCGATGCGCGATAATCGCCCGGCTGGTCGTTGGTGCCCATCTGCCACAGGAACGGATCGTTGAGCCGGGTCTTGTGGATGTTGATCACCGGCACCGCAACGCGCAGCCCGGTGCCGGGGCCACGGTTCGACTGCTTGAGATCGGGCCGGCCGGGCTCCTCGAGCCGCTGGATGATGCCGCCCACGTTCGGCAGGCCGATTTCGGGGAACTGCGAGTTGATGTTGCGTCCGCCGCGCTCGAACACGCGGAAGATGTCGCCCGGCGGCAGGATGTGCCAGGTCGGCAGCGGGTACATCACCGGCAGCGCGCCGCGCGCCTTTTCCGCATCGGTCACCGTGCCGTGCGCCTGGCCGGGCTCGGTCGCGGCAGACTTGATCATCGCGGGCTTGCCGTCGCGGGTGAAGCTTTCGCCGAAGATGTAGTTCTTGAACGGCACGATGCCGTTATTGTACGCAGCCCCGCCCCACAGCATCGCGCCTGTCGCCATCAGCGAGCGTTCGGACGCCTCGATGATCTCGATATGGCACGCGCCGCACGATTCGCGCACCACGCGGTAATCGGACGGGTTGACGAAGCGGATGAACTCGGGCGCCTCCTTGGCGAGCAGCGCGTACGAGCGCTGCGGGTTGGCCGATGACGGCCAGTTCCACGCCACCGGATATTTGGGCAGCACATGGCTCTTAATCAGCGCGTCCTGATAAGGCAGGCTGTCGCGGCCCCAGGCGTTGTCGCCCATGATGGTGGCATCGCCGCCATGGCAATCGGTGCAGCCCAGCACGACGGCGGGCGATGCGTGCATGGTCTTGTGATCGCTCGCGGTGTGGCAGCTCTGGCAGCCTGCGCTCTTGGCATCGGCCTCGGGCCATTCCTGGTTCGCAGGCGCGGGCAGGGTGAAGACGTACTTGACCTTCTGCGCCTTCTCCTTGCCCGAGGCGAGCAGCTGATCAGCGGGCAGCGCAGCGAAGGTGACGAGCAGCAGGCTCGCCAGCAACAGCTTCCAGTTGAAGGCCCCCCCATTGAAGGCCCCCCAATTGAAAGTCAGCGCGTTTCCGCGCGCCCGGTCAGTACGCCAGAATTGCATTGAACAGCACCGAATAAAAGAGGTCTGACTTGCCCGATTGGGTGAACAGATCGCGGAAACCCTTGGATGGATCGAACACCGCGCCCGAAAGACGGAAGACGAGATTCTGGTTGGCGTGGGGCCGCCAGATCAGCGCCGCCGAGGCATCGAGGCCGATCGAGCTGGGCACCGTGCCCTCCTGACGCAGCGCCTCGATCGTGTCGGTCTTGTGGAACCACAGATGGTTGACGTTGGCCGACAGCCGGGTGGTCGCGCTGAGATCGAAATCCGCGCCTGCACCCAGCAGCACGGTGCCGGGGTTGTTGAAGTTCGACTGGCCCTGTTCCTTGGACGAGCGCAGCGAATTGAGAATGCCGTTGCGGCCGTTCACCCCGACCGCGCGGCCACCGCCTGCAAACGGGATGACCTGACGGATCCAGTAGCTGGTGTCGGCGCCGGCAAAGATCGGGTTCTCGAAGATCGCATCGAACCCGGCCTCGGTATCGTTGTACGGGTTGCCGTCGCCGCTGGCGAACAGACCCTGCAGCCGAAAGCGCGCCCAGTCATAGTCGTAGCTCAGCTCTGCCGCGCCGAAATAGGAGCGGATATCGGCCTTGCGGCTGGTGAAGAAGCTGTTGCGGTCCTCGCCGAACGCACCATAGGCCTGGCCCGTGATGTTGATCCGGCCGATCCGGCCATCGACCGCATAGCCCAGATACACCACGTCATATTCGCGGCTGCGCAGGTCGCCGAGCAGCGCCGGGCGCACCGGAAAACCGTTGTCGTCGATCTTGAATTCGCGGCCGCCTTCGCGGTTCATGTTGTAGGTGACCGAAACCTGGCTGGTCAGCCCGACGATCGGGAAATCCTGGCGATAGGCGTTGGCGAAGAACACCCAGTCGTCGCGCGGCGTATCGACCACGCTGTTGAGGCCCGAATTGGTATCCTTCTCCAGCCGCCAGAACGCGCCGAGGTTGAACTGGAAGCGGTTGTTGTCGCGGTTGCCGAACAGCCGGATGCCAAGCTGGTTGTCCTGGAACAGGAAGCCGCGGAAATCGGCCTGCATCGGCTGGATGCCTGCGCGCAGCGAGATGAAATCATAGCGCGAGGTATCGTACTGGCCGAGGTGATAGTCGATGAACGCTTCCTGGATGCCGACGAAATGGTCGGTGCGCTGCGTCGGCTTGGAAGGCTCGACGAACAGGATGCGGCGTTCGTTGACATCGACATGGTTGACCTGCGCCGCCAGCGTCAGCCGATATTCGATCGCGGGCGGCTTGTAGGTGGTCTCGCCCTTGATCAGCGCGACGCCTGCAATCACCGTCTGCGCCAGCACCAGCGAATCCGCACGCCCGAACACGTCGAGGCTGTCGGGCCGTGCGGTCGTCTGCACGCCCACCGGGGTCGGGAAGCTGCGCGGCTCGACCACGGTGTCCGAGATCACGTTGGCGACGAAGAACCAGTCGTCCCCCTTGAGGAAGCCGGGGCGCTTGCCTTCGGGCAGCGGCCGGTCACCCTTGAGCACGTTCTGGTGATAGGGATCGAGCTTCGAGCGGCAAACGTTCGAAAGATTGGGATAGAGCCCGTAGATCGACTGATCGCCGCCCTTTGTGGGGCACAGCGATGTGACGATGCGCCAGCGATCGGGCACCGGAAACTCGTCGGTCGGGAAGGCCTCGGGCGCAGGCGCGCGCACCGCGCCGAGATTGTCCTGAGTCACCCGGTCGGGCAGCTGCTTTCCCACGCCCGGACGGCGGCGGTCGTCGATCAGCGCGCCGTCGGCGTCAATGGTATCGGGATCGCCGGCTTCGGGCGCGGCTGGAGGCGCGGCTGGAGGCGCGGCTGGGGGTGGCGGCGGGGCCGCTCCAGCTGCAGGCAGCTCCTGTTCGGCGGTCAGCAACAGCGCCTCGTCGCCCATAGCCCAGGCAGGGGCCGCGCCATCGGACAGCTGCAGCGGCGAGCTGATCCGATAGGGGGCCGGCGCGATCGCCCGCGTCTTGTGGCGGGCGGATGACGTGGCCTTGACCTCGGCAGCAGGCGCAATGCGCGCCAGCGCCTGATTGCGTCCCATCTCCGCCATCGCCAGCGCCACGGTCGCGGTCTGCTGCACCGATCCGGCGTACGGACCCGCAGCCGTGTCCGGCGCACCGGTGCCATGCCCGGCGCCAGTCCCGGCAAATGCCAAAATCGGGATCAAGGCGACGAGCGATGCGGCCATTTACAGACCCTCGCAGACGTTCTGGGTGTTGGTGTCGAGGAACGGCGCGAACGGGCAGCTGACATAGCGCAGGCGCACCTGCGCGTTGCCCAGGTTCACCACCACCCGGTCGGCGCGCATCTCCTTGGGCGCGTTGCCCACGGTGCCGACCCGCGCGCCGCCATTGTTCAGCCCCAGAAAGCTGATCATGTCGTCCTGATCGATGCCATCGCCCGAAACCCCGATGCCGCCGATCATCGTGTTGCCACGATAGATCGGAACCGCGCCGGGGAAGATCTGGATGCCGTTCTCCAGCCGGTTCTGGCCCTGCACCGTATCGGGCAAGGCGGTGCAGCGCTGCGCGGTATCGGTGGGCGAAGCGCCCGAGACGAACTGCGAATGCTGGACGATGTTGCCCGCCACCAGCTGCACCTGCAGGCCGACCGCGAACGGATTGAAATCCTCGATTGGGCGCGAGAGCGGTCCGGGCGGGCGGCCGAGCTCGCCATCGGGGAAATAGGGTCGTGCCAGATTGCCGACGCTGCGGTTGCCATAAGCGACGGTGCCGGTCAGCGCATTGGGGTCGCCCAGGAACGTCCGCATCGCCGCGACGAACGGCGCAACGCCGCCGCCGGCCGACATCAGGTTGGATGCTGCCTGCGCGCTCGAGAAGAACATCGCGGTGCGCGCCTTCTGCAGCGCCACGTCGATCCCGAAGATCGGTGCATCGGGCGAACGGACGATGCCGAGCACCTCGCCATGCGTGTCGACGACCGAGATTGATGCCTGCATCCGGCTGTCGAGCGGGCGGCGGATCTGCCCGCGCGCGCGGGTCATCACGGTGAACGCCTCTTCGAGGATCGCGCGGACCTCGGCTGCGGTCAGCGGCTGCGACACGCTGACACCGTCGGTCCCGCCGCGGATCGGAAAGCGCGGATTGCCCGCGCCATCGGTGAGGATGAACGCATCGGTATTGTTGAACTCTGCCGCCCGCGCCGCGCGGATGCCCGATGCCTCGGTGCCGTAGGGCGTGCCGGCGATGATTCCAGCGGCGCTGTAGCCCCGCACCGCGATCACGCTGCCGGCACTGCCGTTGATCGCGGCGAAATTGCCGGTGACCGGACTGATGTCGCTGGCGATGATATCGCTGAACCGCAGGGTCGTGCCGTCCACGGTGATACGGTCTGCGCGGATCGCCTCGGCAGCGGCGAACCCTTGGGTTCCGGCAAAGGCAATCGCTTCTTCGGGGTCGATATCGCGATCGAGGATATTGGAATCGAAGCCGTAATCGCCATCGCCCATCACCCCGATGCCGCCCACGACCACGCCGTTCTTGTACAGCGGCAGCCCGCCGGGATCGGCGGCCAGGCCCAAAGGTGCGCGCTTGGGCCCGATCAGCGCTGCGCTGCCGCCGCCTGACTGGAACCGCGCGTTGAGGTCCGAACACGGCAGCTGGCTGAACTGCACGCCGAACAGCGGACCGCTCTCAAGCCCGCGGGTGGAAGGTGCGGGCGGGAAATGCTGCTGGACGATCTGGCTGGCGGTGCGGCTGGAAAACGCGTTGCCGCCGCTCGACAGATACGCGCCGGTCACCGCCTTGGAGATCGCCGCCATCTCGGCGGGGACATCGAGCCCCTGCGCATCGACGAACGGATTGTTAAGCCCTGCCTCGGTCATCGCGCTGGTCCGCGCCTGCGCGCGCGCGCCGTTCATCCGGAACACGCCGAGCACGTTGCCGACACGGTCGACCACCGCGATCACCGATGGCAGGTTGCGCCGCTGCGCCTCGCCCACCGCCTGCGCGATGATCGTCTGCACCTCGGCGACGCTCAATGATTCCTGCGCGGGTGCGGTGTAGTTGCCGCCTGCGGGCGGCGGGCTGGGATTGGGCGTCGGTGTCGGGCTCGGCGCGGGCGTGGTGCCGCTGCTGTTGCCCCCGCCGCACGAGGTCAGCACCAGCGCCATCGCGGCGAGCGACGTCGCCATCTTGCCAATGCGCATCATGCAGCCTCACTCCGCCAGCATGCGACCCGGCCCAACGTCACCGAATTGATCCCGCCAAAACGTCCCATAGTGATCATCTCCCTGCCACCTGGACTATTGCAGCGACCGGATGGTGCGCACGGCCCCGCCCAGCGCCCGGCGGAATTCCAGCGGCTTGTAGGAATTGGGCTCGGCCACGGCGGCATAGGCCTGGTTGATCTGGGCGCGCAGCGATGTCGCCGATCCTGGCGAGACCTGCCCCTGGGTCACCAGACCGCTCAGCAGCGTATCGACCGCCATCACCGCCTGCACCGAGCCTTCGTAATCGGTAAAGCGCGGGGATATCGCTTCGCTGGCGATCGATTCCATGATCGCAAAGGTCTGCGCGCGGGTGAAATCGCTGCGGCTGAAGCGGTCGGCGAGCGTCATCGCGGTCTGCCGCAGCCGGTTGGCGGCCTCCACCGCCGGCCCGCGCCCTTGCGCCATCGCGGCGTGGAAGCCGCGCGCGTTCTGCTCGTATTGCGAGGCAAGGTCTGGCGCTGCGATCCGCACCGCTGCCGAGAGCATGATCATGTTCTCGTCATTGTACGGCGGCATGCCCGAGGGGATCGGACGCCCGGGGTTGCCAAGCTTTGCCGGACGCGCATCCTCTTCGTCATAGATCCGGCGGTGGCAGCTGTGGCAGTCGAAGAAATAGAATTCGGGGAACATGCCCTCGGTGCCGAGCCCCGGCTTGCCGAACAGGCTCAGCGAGCGCTCGAGCGCGATCGCCTGGCCCACCGCCCACATCCGCATCGAGTTGGTCTTGCCCTTGCGCTGGCGGTAATCGGCGTCTTCGTCATGGTGCTGGGTCAGCGTCGAGAACAGGTCGACCTCGAACGAGATCCGCGGATGCCCCGCCGCCATGATCCGGTGGTTGACGAACTGTCCGGGCGCATCGCTGCCCAGATGGCAGTCGAGGCACACCCCGGCGCGCGCCTGCGCATTTTCCAGCGGCACCATGCCCTGCGCGACGTTGCGGCTGTGGCTGGTGCCGGTGGCATAGTGGCTGGCGAGCCAGCCCGATGCGGCGCCATGGCACGCCTCGCAGCTCACCCCGTCGCTCACCTGATAGCGCGGCCCCTTGGCGGCGGCGGGTGTCGAGTGGCACCCCAGGCACATCGCGGCCGAGCGCGGATCGCCGATGCCCAATTTCTTGCCGATCGCCAGGCTGCGCGGCTCGCCCAGCACGCGATAGGCGCGCGCATGCGCGCCGCCGGGCGTCGATTCCTCCTGCCAGCGCCAAAGCTCGTCCTGGCGGACGACCTCGCCATCGGCCTCGTTGCGGCCATGGCAGGTCGATCCGGCGCAGCTGCCGACACCCATATGGGTGCCCGATGCCGCGCGTGCAGCCTGGGCCTCGAGCCTCTCGGCACCGGCAAGGCTGGCGATGAAGAAAGCGCCGAGGGCAAGCGCGAGGATTCCGAAAACTGCCACCGCAGTCCGAATGTTACGGGCGCGTGATAGCGCCCAGAGCCCTGAAATGTGCCCAACAATGTGCATCGTCGCTTTTCCCCCGGCCCCAAGCAGAACCGGCCCCCGATAGACTAACGATGCGACCCCTTAGTCTTCTCTTGGAATACCTTATCGCCGGTTAGCCTGCCACTTTCAAGGCAATCCTTCGATCCAGGCCGCAATATATGCTGTGCGTCGTGCGCGCCGATCGGCCATGGCATGCTTGCCGCAGCGCAGCACATTTGGCATGCTTGGCGCGGGTTGGGGGAGTTGACGACATGCCGCTTGGACTTGGTATTGCTGACGGTGCCTGGCTCGGCCATCTGGCCTTCCTGATCCTGGCGATTGCGCTGATCGCTCCGCCGATGCCGTGGATGCGAGTCGGCATCGTGCTGTCATCGCTTGCCGGGCTTGGCTTTGCGCTCGGCTTTGCCAACGATCTGGGCCTCGCCTTCTGGTTCTTCGTGTTGCTGGTCATCGGCGCGTCGATGCTGTTCCGCTATCTGATGGCCGAGCGCAATTCGCGCTTTTCCTCCGAGGAAGAGGCGCTGCGGACGAGCTTCCTAGGTGAGATGACGCGCGCCAGTGCCCGCCACCTGATGGACCAGGGCAACTGGATCACAGGCCGCAGCGGCGAGATCCTGATCAACGAGGGCGAAGCGATCAGCCACCTGTTCTATCTGCACGACGGCGCCGCCGAGATCACGCTGCACGGTCATCCCGTCGGCGCGGTGACCGGCGGCGACCTGATCGGAGATGCGACAGCACTCAGCGGCCAGCCGGCGACCGGAACGGTCCGGCTGAGCACGGACAGCCGCTTCTGGTGCGTTTCCGCGCCCAAGCTGCGCCAGTATCTCGACCTTCACCCCGAAGTGCGCACGGTGATCGAGCGCCAGATCAACAGCGCGCTCGACCGCAAGCTGCGCGCCGCCAACGCCGCGCTGGCGGGGGATTGAGCGTTCGCCTCAGGTAACGCATCTTCGTCACCCCCGCGCACGCGGGGGTCCCGCTTCTGCACAAATGGGAGCGGAATAGCGGGATTCCCGCGTTCGCGGGAATGACGACAGAGGCTCAAATCAGGCTGAAGTTTGCAGCCTCAAAGCTGCGGGCCCAGCACCTGATCGATGCCGTGGACGATGCCGTTGCTCGCCGCCAGATCGGGCAGCGCGATCGAGCCGACGTTGCCGCTGGCATCGGCCAGCCGGATCTGGTCGAGCTCGACAGAGGCGTTGAGCTTTTCGCCCTGTATCGTCACGATCTCGATGCTGCCGCCATTGTCGCCGATCCGCTTGCGCAGGTCGGCTGCGGTCAGCCGTCCGGGAATCACGTGATATTTGAGCACCGTCGCCAACCGCGCCTTGTTGGCGGGCAGCAGCAATTCTGCCAGCGCATCGACGCCCAATTTGTCGAACGCCCCGTTGTCGGGCGCAAACAGCGTCATCGGCGTATCGGCCCCCAGCTCCGCGCCAAGATCAGCTGCCTTGATCGCGCGCGCGAGCGTCGACAGATCGGGGTTGCGCAGCACCACCTCGTCGACCCGCAGGATCGCCGCAGGCTCGCCATCGGCGGTGGCTTCGGCGACTTCCAGGCTCTCGGGATCGATCCGCTTGACGGGATCGCCCCCGCCATCCTGGCTGCCACAGGCCGCGACGGCGAGGGTCATGCCCATCAGGGCGGCTACGGCTGGTGAACGCATGGTAATCTCCAAATCATCGGGCCAATGGGGTTCAAGGCTTAAGGTTCAGGCCGGGTCCTGCTTGTCGAGGAAAACGAAATCCCGCTCAAGGCTCAACATATGGCCACCGCCATCGACGAAAAGCAACTGGCCCGTCGTCGCGGGCGCATCGGCAAGGTAGCGCACCGCACGTGCAATGTCTTGCGGGTCTGACAACCGGCCAAGTGGCATGCGTGCGGCCAGCCGTGCCATTTGCGCGTCGTCGAAGTCACTGGTCGCCAGTGTCAGACCAGGTGCCACGCCGTTGACCCGCGCCCTCGCGCCGAATGCACGGGCCAGCGTGCGGATCGATTCGGCCAGCGCCTGCTTGGACAGCGTGTAAGACAACTGGTCGCCATTGGGGTTGCGCACCCGCTGGTCGATGATCTGGACGATGGCGGGCTGTGCACCCTCCCCTGCTGCCGCGACCAGATCGCGCGCCAGCAAGACCGGCGCGAAGGTGTTGACCGCGAAATGATCGCCCAGCATCTGCGGGGTCATGCTCGCCAGATCGTCATAGTCGAACATCGATGCATTGTTGACCAGCAGATCGGGTGCGCGGCCGAAATGCGCCACCACCCGCGCGATCAGCGCGGCAGGCGCATCGGGCAGCGCCAGATCGGCGACGAAGCCGTGCCATTGGGTATCGCACGCCGCCAGCGTGTCCGCCAGTTCGGCATCGGGAACCGCATCGGAGTGCCCGTGCAGCGCCAGCGTCCACCCGGCGCGCGCCAGTTCGGCGGCGATGGCAGCGCCGACCCGGCGGCATCCGCCGGTGACGAGCGCAAGGCGCGACGTGTCCGCTTGCGGACTCATCTGCGGGTCCGGGACAAGGTGATGCCGATCGACTCGTTATGCTCGGCGATCGCCAGCTTGATGATCTTCACCGTCAGCCTGCGGATGCGCGGGTCCTGCAGGAACAATGTCTCGATGACATGATCGGCGACCGCCTCGATCAGCGTGAAGTGCACGCCCTGCGGCAACGCGGTCGACGCGGCGTGCTTCAAGTCCATATAGTTCTTGGATGCCGACAGCGGCGTATCGGGCGCATAATGGTACTGCGCCAGCATCTCGGCCTGGATGGTGAAGCGCAGCGGCTGGGGCAGCTTGGTCTCTTCCGAATAGATTCCGGTTAGCACGTTGACGTCGAAATCGGCGATCTCGAGGATCAGGCTGTCAGGGGTGGTGTCGGTCAAAATGGGTGGCCTGTTCTATAATATCTATTGCTCGTCACCCCCGCGAACGCGGGGGTCCCGCTAAACTTTGTAACCGCGGCGCAAAAGCGGGATTCCCGCGTTCGCGGGAATGACGATCCCGCGCGTTCGCAAATTGCGCGGGGCAACGCAAGCGTTCAACCGTTGGATCCCGGGTTCGACCCCACGTTGGACCAGCGCGCAAAGATCGCCGTCGGCAACAGTCGCCCGCCCGATTGCTCGCGCACCGCCAGTTCGCCGACCTCGATCGTGCCCGGCAGGTCCGCAAAATGCGCCGCGAGCAATTCGCCCAGCGCCAGCGCCGACATCCGCACCGCGTAGACCGTCAGGAACAGGCAGCGCGAGCGCTCATCGAGCAGCCTGCGGCAATCGGCGATCAGACCGGGCAGATGCTCCTCGAGCTTCCACACCTCGCCCTCGGGTCCGCGACCGAACTTGGGCGGATCGAGCAGGATCGCATCATAACGCTTGCCCCGGCGCACCTCGCGCGCGGCGAACTTGACGCAGTCATCGACCAGCCAGCGGATCGGAAGGTCTTCCATGCCCGACAAAGCGGCATTGACCCTTGCTGCGGCGACCGATTTCTTCGAGGCATCGACATGGGTCAGCTCGGCGCCCGCAGCCGCCATCGCCAGCGTGCCGACCCCGGTATAGCCGAACAGGTTGAGCGCGCGCGCCGCCCCCTCGCCCTGATGCGCGCCGATCTGCCCGCGCAGCCAGCGCCACACCGGGTCCATATCGGGAAAGAAACCCAGATGCCGGAACGGCGTGTTGAGCGCGGTCAGCCGCACCTCTTCCCACGCCAAGGGCCAGCCATCGCGCGGCACGTTGGGCTCAAGCTGCCACTTGCCGCCGCCATCCTCGTCCGATCCGGGGATGAACGCGCCATCGGCGTCCCAGTCGGGCAGCGTCGTCGGCCACATCGCCTGTGGCTCGGGACGGACGAAGCGGTACGGGCCATAGGCCTCGAACTTGCGCCCGCCGCCGCTGTCGATCAGCGTGTAATCCTCGCGCGGTTCGCCGATCAGCAGCACCGGTTGCGGATCGAGGACGGCCATCTGCGAACGTCAGCCCCGGGCGGGAACGGCGCGCGCGGCGATGTAGTCGCGCACGGTGGTGTAGTCGCCCGCCAGCTTGTCGAATTTCTCGGCGCGCTCGAACAGGTCGCCGACGCGCGCCGGCAGCCGCGGACGCAAACCGGTGGCGCGCTCGACCGCATCGCGGAACTTGGAAGGGTGTGCGGTCGCCAGCGTGACGCACGGGATCGCGCGATCGAGCAGGCCTGATTCCTGCATCCGGTGCGCGGCGCCAAGGCCGATTGCGGTGTGCGGGTCGAGCACTTGGCCCGCATCGTCCCACGCGCGGCGCATCGCGATGCCCATCTCTTCCGGATCGACACTGGCGCTGGCGAAAATGGCGCCTGCCCCTTCGCGCATCGCAGAGGTGAGCTGCATCGCCTTGCTCGTTTCAAAGCCCTGCATCCGCGCCGCGGTCAGCGCGCCATCGCGGCCTTCGAGATCGAACAGCAGCCGCTCGAAATTGGAGCTGACCTGGATGTCCATCGACGGCGCGGCGGTGGGGGTGACGCTGCCTGCCGAATAATCGCCCGCGCTCAGCGCGCGGTGGAGGATGTCGTTGACGTTGGTCGCGACCACCAGCCTGGCGATCGGCAGGCCCATCTGCGATGCGACATAGCCTGCGAACACATCGCCGAAATTGCCGGTGGGCACCGAGAACGCGACCGGACGGTGCGGCGCGCCCAGCTGCAGCGCGGCGGCGAAATAATAGACGATCTGCGCCATCAGCCGAGCCCAGTTGATCGAGTTGACCGCCGACAGCGTGAACTTGCCCGCGAAATCGGGATCACCGAACATCCGCTTCACCATCGCCTGCGCATCATCGAAGCTGCCATCGATCGCGATGTTGTGGACGTTGGGCGCAAGCACCGTGGTCATCTGCCGCCGCTGGACATCGGACACCCGGCCATCGGGGTGGAGCATGAAGATGTCGACCTTCTCGCGCCCCGCGACCGCATCGATCGCCGCCGAACCGGTATCGCCCGAGGTCGCACCGACGATCGTCAGGTGCGTGTCGCGGTTGCTCAGGAAGCGCTCGAACAGATGCCCGAGCAACTGCAGCGCGACATCCTTGAACGCCAGCGTCGGCCCGTGGAACAGTTCGAGCAGCCAGTTGCTCTCATCAAGCTGCGCCAGAGGGGTGATCGCCTTGTGCGAAAATCGCCCGTACGCCGCCTCGCAAAGACCATGCAGCTCCTGCTCGGTCAGGCTGCCTTGCACATAAGGCGCCATGATCTTGACCGCGAGATCGACGTACGACAGCCCCGCCATCGCGGCGATTTCGCTTGTCGTGAACTTCGGCCAGCTGCGCGGGACGTACAGCCCGCCATCGCTTGCCAAGCCCGCCAGCGTCACGCCCTCGAAATCGAGCGCAGCTGCTTTCCCTCTGGTGCTGATATAATCCATGGAAAGGCCCGTTAGCGGGCCTGCCTTCCGCTGGCAATGGGTGCGTCAGTCTTCCTGGTTCTCGAAGAACATCAGCACCGCCGGACCCTCCGGGGTGTCGATCTGGCCATGTTCGACAAAGCCGGCGCGGACATAGGCGCTGCGCGCGCGCTGGTTGTCGGGATCGGGATCGATGCACAGCACCCGCACGCCCTGCGCTGCAAGCTGCTTGGCGAGCATCGCCAGCAGCTTGGCGCCATGGCCCTTGCCGATCAGCGAAGGAACGCCGATGAAGCAATCGACCGCCCGTGCCCCTTGCGGCAGATCCTGCAGATGCTTCTGCGGCCAGGCGTGCACCTCGAAATGCTGGATATAGGCGATCGGGTGGCCATCGAGCATCCCGATCAGCTGCACCATATCGGGATTGTCCATGTCCTCTTCGATCAACGCGAGCTCATGGGCTGGGTCGCCCCACCACTTCTGCACCTCGGGCGTTTCCAGCCACGCCTCGAGCATCGGCAGGTCCGAATGGGTTACCCTGTGGAAGCCGTAATAATGTCCGCCCTGCATGCTCTCTCCTCGTGGCATCACCGGGACGATAATGTTTGCGTCCGCCGTGCGACTGCCAGACCATATATAACGGCAGCCAGCCCCGCGAATAAAAACCATTGTATCGCATAGGCCCAATGATTGTTGGGAATGTCCTCGGGCGATGGCGGCTGCACCGCTTCGAGCCCTGCGACAGGGGGCGCTGCGATGAGCCGGATCAGGTGCGCGCTATCGGGCGCGATGACGCCGCTGACCTGCCCGCCTTCCCAGACGGGATCGTCCGGGCGGAGCGACCAGCCCGCGACCACCTGTGCGCCCGGACCCTCGGCGCCGGTCGCGCAGGAGGCGATATGCACCCAGCCCGCCTGTCCGCGCGCATTGCGCCCGCTCGATGCGCGCCAGCCCGCGACCGACAGGCAGTTGACCGACGATTTGCGATACAAGGGAAGCACCTCGGCATTGGGCACCGCCGGCCATGCGATCGCCGGGCGATCGGACGCGGTGGCGTATTCTGAGAGCAGCGCCTCCTTCCACGCCATGCGCTGGAGCTGCCAGACCCCGAGCGCGATCATCACGCCGATGGCGATGCCGACAACCACGGTCGGCCAGAATGGCAGGCGCTTCATCGCTCGTCCTTCTCGTCGTGGTCCGCAATGCGGCCTTCACGCACTTCGGCGCGCGCTTCGTGGATCAGCATCGCTGCCTTGGAAACCCTGAGCGACAGCAGCACGAGTGCGCTGGTGATCGGTACCCAGAGCAGGATGTGCACCCAGAACGGAGGGCTGGCCTGCACCTGCAGCACCAGCGCCAAGGCGCACACGATCGCGCCGATGACCAGGATCAGGAAAGCTGCAGGGCCATCACCGACATTGTAGCTGGCAAAATCATGCCCGCAGGCGCGGCAGCGCGGAGCAAAGCGCACCCAGCCGTCAAACAGGGTGCGCGCGCCGCACGCGGGGCATTCGCCGAAAAGGGCAGCCTGGACGAGACCAGACTGCCCTTTTTCAAGGTGCGGATCATCCACGATGCCCGCACCGGTTCATTGGGTAAAGATCAATGCGTGACCGCACCCCAGCCGCCCCAGACATAAATCACGAGGAAGAGGAACAGCCACACGACATCGACGAAGTGCCAGTACCAGGCAGCTGCCTCGAAGCCGAAATGCTGCTTGGGGGTGAAGTGACCCTTATAGGCGCGCACCAGGCAGACGATCAGGAAGATCGTGCCGACCAGCACGTGGAAGCCGTGGAAACCGGTCGCCATGTAGAACGCTGAACCATAGTTCAGGTCCTTGAACGGGAACGGCGCGACCGAATATTCATAGGCCTGCACGCAGCTGAACACGATGCCCAGGATGATCGTGAGCCACAGACCCTTGATCAGGCCATCGCGGTCACCGTTGATCAGCGAGTGGTGTGCCCAGGTGACGGTGGTGCCCGAGCACAGCAGGATCAGCGTGTTGAGCAAAGGCAGTTCGAAGGCGTTGAGCACTTCGACGCCCTGCGGAGGCCAGGTTCCGCCGATGACGTCTGCGGTCGAAGGGAACAGCGAGAAATCGAACCATGCCCAGAACCAGCCAACGAAGAACATCACTTCCGATGCGATGAACAGGATCATCCCGTAGCGCAGGTGAAGCTGCACCACCGGGGTGTGATCGCCGGCATGCGCTTCCTTGATGACCTGTGCCCACCAGAAATAGAAAGTGGCCGCAACGGCAGCGACGCCGGCATAGAAAACTATGCCCATCGAATCCATGCCATGCATCCACAGGATCGCGCCCACAGCCATGAGCAACGCCGACATCGATCCCGCAAACGGAATGATGCTCGGCGGCAGAATGTGATAATCGTGGTTCTTTGTTCCGGCCATCGGTTCTGGTCCCTGTCGTCCCTAAAGCGTCTTCAAACTAAGCCCTTAACTGCCCTTATTCGCCTGGTCCAGCGGGTAAAAGGTGTAGCTGAGGGTTATCTCTTCGATATCCTTGGTCTCCGGATCGGTAAGGATCGCGGGGTCCACGTAATAGATCACCGGCATCCGCACTTTCTCGCCTGGAGCCAGCGTCTGCTCGGTAAAGCAGAAGCACTGGACCTTGGCGAAATAGCGCCCGGCTTGCACCGGAGTGACGTTGAACGTCGCGGTGCCGGTCACCGGCTTGCTCGACAGGTTCTCCGCCGTAAAGGCCGCCATGTCGCGCGCCCCGATGGTGATTTTCTCGGTCGGATTCTCGGGCTTGAACCGCCATGGCAGCGCCGACGACACGTTCGAATCGAACCGCACGACGATCTGCTTGTCGGTGACCGCAATTCCCGCCGCCGTCTGCTCGCTTACTTTCATCGTGGTGCCGCCAAAGCCGGTCGCCTCGCAGAAGATGCGGTACAGCGGAACCGCAGCATAGCCCATGCCGAGCATGCCGACCGCAAAGCACAATGCGATCAGCGCAGCCTTGCGGTTGCGGCGGGAAACTTCGGGAGACAGGGTCGCAGCGTTCATCCCCACACTCCGATCTTCACGATGGTGATGATATAGAACAAGGCGCACAGCCCGATCAGGATACCGGCCATGAACAGCGCGCGGCTGCGCTGGCGCGCGCGCAACTGGGCGAGCACCTCGGGATCGTTGAAATCGGGCGCCGGGGGCGTGCTGGTGGGCCGATCGCTCATGCCGCGATCACCGGAACCACGGCACGGTCGATGACCAGAGCGGTGAACACCATGAACAGATACACGATCGAATAGGCGAACAGCTGTTTTTCGGGTTTGAGAGCATCGCCTTCACCCGCGACGCGGAAGCCGACGCGCGCTGCCAGCACCACGAAGATGCCGGTCAGCACCAGCGCGGCGATGCCATAGGTCCAGCCGGTGAGCCCCAGCGCGAATGGCGCGAGCGCCGTCGCCAGCAGCACCAGCGAATAGCCGAAGACCTGATGGCGGGTCGATTTCTCGCCTGCGACATTGGGCATCATCGGGATGCCGACGCGCGCATAATCCATCTTCACGAACAGCGCGAGCGCCCAGAAATGCGGCGGGGTCCAGAAGAAGATCAGCGAGAACAACAGGATCGGCAGCATCGTGACGTCGCCGGTCACCGCAGCCCAGCCGATCACCGGCGGGAACGCGCCTGCGCCGCCGCCGATCACGATGTTCTGCGCGGTGTTGGGCTTGAGCCAGATCGTGTAGATCACGGCGTAATAGAAGATCGAGAACGCCAGGATGGCAGCCGACAGCCAGTTGACCGCCAGCCCCATGATGCACACCGAAAAGCCCGACAGCGCCAGGCCGAACTGCAGCGCCGCGTCGCGGTCCATGCGGCCGGCGGGAATCGGGCGCTTGGCGGTGCGCTTCATCAGCGCATCGAGATCGGATTCGTAATACTGGTTGAGCGCGGCAGCACCGCCTGCGCCCATCGCGATGCACAGGATCGCGACAAAGCCGATCACCGGATGAATATTGCCAGGCGCGGCGAGCAGGCCGCACAGTCCGGTGAAGACCACCAGGCGGATGACGCCGGGTTTGGTCAACGCCCAGAAATCGCGCCAGTGCGCGGGCATCAGCGCGCCATGAGGCGCGGGCAGGCTGCCCGGCTGGCGATCCATCTGCTGTGCGGCTTCGATCATGTCACTCAATACCCAAATGGCAAACCCCTCCCTATCCGGGAGGGGCTGCGGGCCGGTTCAGGAAAAACCCCTTACCGGCCCATTCAGTTGCCCGATCCGGGCCCGGCTTACTTGATGACGGGCAGCGTTTCGAACTGGTGGAACGGCGGCGGGCTGGACAGCGTCCACTCCAGCGTCGTGGCACCCTCGCCCCAGTAGTTGCCTTCGGCACGGCGTCCGGCAACCAGCGCATAGGCGATGTTGATGAAGAAGATCACCATGCCTGCCGCCATGATGGCGTAACCGATCGACGCGATCTCGTTCCAATAGGCGAATGCCTCGGGATAATCGGGATAGCGGCGCGGCATGCCCTGACGGCCCAGGAAGTGCATCGGGAAGAACAGGATGTTCACGCCGACGAAGAACACCCAGAAGTGCAGGTGACCCAGCAGCTCGTTGTAATGACGGCCGCTCATCTTGGGGAACCAGTAATAGAAGCCCGCAAAGATCGAGAACACCGCACCCAGCGAGAGCACGTAGTGGAAGTGCGCGACCACGTAGTACGTGTCGTGCAGGTTGTCATCGACACCGCCATTGGCGAGCACGACACCGGTCACGCCACCGACGGTGAACATGAAGATGAAGCCGAGTGCCCAGACCATCGGGGTCTTGAAGGTCAGCGAACCGCCCCACATCGTGGCGATCCATGAGAAGATCTTGATGCCCGTGGGCACCGCGATCACCATGGTCGCTGCGGTGAAGTACATCTTCATGTTGACCGACAGACCGACGGTGAACATGTGGTGCGCCCACACCACGAAGCCGACGACGCCGATGGCGACCATGGCATAGGCCATGCCGAGATAGCCGAACACGGGCTTCTTGGAGAAGGTTGCGATGATGTGGCTGATCATGCCGAAACCGGGCAAGATCATGATGTACACTTCGGGGTGGCCGAAGAACCAGAACAGGTGCTGGTACAGGACAGGATCACCACCGCCAGCGGCGTTGAAGAAGGCCGAACCGAAGTTGCGGTCGGTCAGCAGCATGGTGATGGCAGCGGCCAGAACCGGCAGTGCCAGCAGCAGCAGGAACGCGGTGACGAGCATCGACCACACGAACAGCGGCATCTTGTTGAGCGTCATGCCCGGAGCGCGCATGTTGAAGATGGTGGTGATGAAGTTGATCGCACCCAGGATCGACGAAGCACCGGCAAGGTGCAGCGACAGGATGGCGAGATCGACTGCCGGGCCAACCGAGCCGCTGGTCGAAAGCGGCGCGTAGACCGTCCAGCCGGTGCCGGCACCCAGGCCAGAACCGCCCGGAACGAAGGTCGAGCCGAGCAGCAGCGCGAACGCGGGGATCAGCAGCCAGAACGAGATGTTGTTCATCCGCGGGAAGGCCATGTCGGGCGCGCCGATCATGATCGGAACGAACCAGTTGCCGAAACCGCCGACCATCGCGGGCATGACCATGAAGAACACCATGATCAGGCCGTGCGCGGTGATGAGCACGTTCCACATGTGGTACGCCTGATCGAGGGTGGCTTCGCTGCCCTGCATCATGCTGGCCCAGCCCTGCAGATACTGCACGCCGGGTTCGGCGAGCTCCATCCGCATCAGGCCGGAAATGGCACCGCCGATGATCCCCGCGACGATCGCGAAGATCAGGTACAGCGTACCGATGTCCTTGTGGTTGGTCGACATGAACCAGCGCTGGAAGAACGCGGGTTTGTGGTCGTCATGCGCATGATCGTGGTCATGCAGATCGGCCGGGTTGGCTGCAATCGTGGTCATGGGGTTGCCCTGTCCTTACTGAGCGGCTGCAGGAGCGGCGGCGGCAGTGCCTGCGCCTTCTGCTGCGGGAGTGGTGGTGGCGGCTGCCGAAACTGCTGGAGCTGTGGCAGCGGCGGGATCGGCGGCGGCGACTTGATCGCTGGCAACGGTGCCGCCCTGCGAACGGACCCATGCGTCGAACCGGTCACGCGGCAGAGCCTCGATCGCGATCGGCATGAACGCGTGGCGCGCGCCGCACAGTTCGGAGCACTGACCGTAATACACGCCCGGCTCCTTGATGATCAGCATCTTCTCGTTCGAGCGACCCGGAACCGAGTCCATCTTGAACCAGAGCGAGGGCACCGCGAAGCTGTGGATCACGTCCGATGCGGTGGTGATGATGCGGATCGGCTCGCCGGCGGGAACGACCATGCGGTTGTCGACGGCCAGCTGGTGCGGCTCGCCGCTCTTGATCGCGTCTTCCTCGCTCAGCATGTTCGAGATGACTTCGAAGTCGCCGTTGTCGGGATAGGTATAGCCCCAGTACCACTGGTATCCGGTCACCTTGACGGTCACCGCCGATTCCGGCGCGGGTTTGTATTGCTTGGCGAGCAGGTCGATCGAAGGAACCGCGATGCCGACCAGGATCAGAACCGGGACCAAAGTCCAGATCACTTCGATCGTGGTGTTGTGCGTGACCCGCGAAGGATTGGGATTGGCGGCAGCGCGATAGCGGAACATCACCCACATCAGCAGGCCCAGAACGAGCAAGCAGATCGCGACGATGATCGGCAGCAGCACGATGGTGTCGAGCCAATAGGCATATTCGCCGAGTTCCGAATACTGGTCCTGGAAGTCGATGCCCTTGTCGACCGGCATGCCTTTGCCCGGAGTCGGTGCCATCGGGGTGTAGCTCGAATCGAGCCCACCGGCAGCGGCAGCGTCGGCCGGAGCGGCTTCGGCAGCCGTTGCAGCGTCAGGCGCAACCTGCGTGCTGGGAGCCGGAGCCGTGACCGGCGGAGCCGGCGGCGTCTGGGCCAGCGCAAGCGGCGCGGTAACGAGAACAAGGGCTGCGAAACCGATAGATTTCGTCCAAGATGCGAACGCCATTCGTAGAATGTCCCTGTATGGGCAGGGCATCCGTCCACGTCCCGTAGCGCCGGATCACTGCCGTGTTTGCGTCATAGCTAGCCGTGCCTATACGCAGGCTTGCCGCCAGTCTCAAGCCAATCTAGGGATATTTTTTGTGTTCCAGCGCATGCCGCCGCCCAATGGATGCAGCGACGCTACGTAAAAGGCTAAATACCATGCAGGACGAAGAGATTCTGGCCGAGTTCCGCGCCTGTCAGGCGTTGCTCGAGGGGCATTTCATTCTGTCGTCGGGTCTGCACAGCGCGCATTACCTGCAATGCGCGCGCGTTCTGATGGACCCGATGCGCGCCTCGCGGCTCGCCAGCGCGCTCGCCAGCCGGATGCCGCGCGATGTCCGCAGCCAGATCGAACTGGTCATTTCCCCCGCGATGGGCGGCCTTATAATCGGCCATGAAATGGGCCGCGCGCTGGGCGTCGAGGCGATGTTCGTCGAGCGCCCCACCGGCACCTTCGAACTGCGCCGCGGCTTTGCGATCAAGCCCGGGCAGAAGGTGCTGCTGATGGAAGACGTCGTCACCACCGGATTGTCGTCGCGCGAGGCGATTATGGCGGTCAATGCTGCGGGCGGCGATGTCATCGCGGCGGGCGCATTGGTCGACCGCTCGGCGGGCGAGGTTTCGCTGGGCGTTCCGTTCTTCCCGCTGATCTCGCTCAATTTCCCGAGCTACCCCGCCGACGCCCTGCCCGCAGACCTCGCCGCGACCCCTGCGACCAAACCGGGAAGCCGCAAGGACCCGCTTCCGGCATGACCCGGCACCTGCGCCTGGGCGTCAACATCGATCATGTCGCGACCATCCGCAACGCGCGCGGCGGCGATCATCCCGATCCGATGCGCGCGGTGCGGATCGTGCAAGCGGCGGGCGGCGACGGCATCACGGTGCATCTGCGCGAGGACCGGCGGCACATCCGCGACAGCGATCTCGACGCGATCATGGCGGGCGCCACGCTGCCGATCAATCTGGAGATGGCCGCGACCGACGAGATGCTGGCGATCGCATTGCGCCACAAGCCCCACGCCGCGTGCATCGTGCCCGAAAAGCGCGAGGAGCGCACCACCGAGGGCGGGCTCGATGCTGCGGGCTTGCACAACACGCTGACCCCGATCGTCCAGCGCCTGACCGACGCCGGGATCCGCGTCAGCCTGTTCATCGAGCCCGACGCGCGCCAGATCGATGCCGCGATGCGGCTCGGTGCGCCGGTGGTCGAATTGCACACCGGGCGCTATGCGCATCTGTGGCTGGACAACGACAGCGCCGGGATCGAAGTCGAGCTCAAACGCATCGCCGATGCCGCCGCGCTTGCCACCAAGAACGGCATCGAACCGCACGCCGGCCATGGCCTGACCTTCGACAACGTCCAGCCGATCGCGGCGATTCCCCAGCTCGCCGAGCTCAACATCGGCCATTACCTGATCGGCGAGGCGATCTTCGATGGTCTCGAAGCCAGCATCCGCCGCATGCGGCAGTTGATGGACGAGGCGCGGTGAGCTTCGGGACGACGCAGACTGGCGCCCCCAAAAGCCCTTTCCCCTTCAGGGGAGAGGGAAGAGCCGCGCAGCGGCGAAGGGAGAGGCGAAATCCGCTAACGTGGGTGCCTGCCCCTCTCCCAACCCTCTCCCCTGAAGGGGAGAGGGCTTTATGATCATCGGGCTGGGCTCTGACCTGTGCAACATCGAGCGGATCCAGAAGTCGCTCGATCGCTTCGGCGCGCGGTTCGAGCAACGCGTGTTCACCGATCTGGAGCAGGCCAAGGCCGCGCGGCGCCCCTTCACCAAGGCGGGCACGCTCGCCAAACGGTTTGCCGCCAAGGAAGCGTTTTCCAAGGCGGTGGGAACCGGGTTCAAGGCGGGGGTGTTCATGAAGGACATCGGCGTCGTCAATGCCCCGTCGGGCGCGCCGACCCTGAAACTCACCGGAGGCGCGAAGGCGCGGCTGGACAGCATGATTCCCGCGGGCCATAGCGCCTTTATTCATCTGACGCTCACCGACGATCATCCATGGGCGCAGGCATTCGTGATCATTGAGGCGCGGCCCATTGACTGACACTCCCCCGCCTCGCCCGGACCCGAAAGACAGCACCATGGCACCCGAAGCTTCCGACGCCGCAATCGAGCCGGACACCCTCCGCCGCACTCCGGCGCACGACGAGCCCAAGCCGATCAACTGGTTCGAGGAGATTCGCGGGCTGTTCCTGCTGCTGCTCGCGGTGCTGGCGTTCCACTCGCTGGTCGCCAAGCCGTTCTACATCCCCACCATGTCGATGATGCCCAACCTGCTGGTCGGCGACCGGCTGGTGGTCAGCAAATATCCCTATGGCTGGTCGTGGGTGTCGGTGTCGTTCCATCTGCTGCCGCCGATGAAGGGGCGGATCATGGGATCGACCCCCGAATATGGCGACATCGTCATCGCCACGCCCGAGGGCGCCAGCGCCGACTACATCAAGCGCGTCATCGGCCGCCCCGGCGACACCATAGAGGTGCGCTCGGGCCGGGTGATCCTCAACGGCGAGGAAGTGCCGCGCGCGGTGCAGCCCAACCTGCTGCTGCCGGTGGATATCAACTCGCCGTGCAACGCCAGCGATTTCCCGATGCTCAAGATGCGCGGCGCCGACGGCAAATATTATTGCGAGCTGCCGATCATCCGCGAGACGCTGCCCAATGGCGTGTCGTACAACACGATCGATCTGGGTCCCGATTATCCGCTCGACAATTACGGGCCTTATACTGTGCCCGAAGGCCATATCTTCCTGATGGGCGACAACCGCGACCGCAGCGCCGACAGCCGCGCCAGCCGCGAGGAACTGGGCCTGGGCGGCGCAGTGCCGCTCGAGAACATCGGCGGGCGTGCGGAAATCGTCACCTTCTCGCTCGACGGCAGCACCGGCTGGAATCCTGTCAGCTGGTGGGAGTCGCTGCGCGGTGAACGCGCGGGGACGAGCCTGCGCGCGGGCAAGGACTGAGGGTTTCGCTTCCAACAGTTTAATGCTGCGCCAATTACCCCCTCCCCCTTGATGGGGGAGGCAGCGGAGACTTGGCAGCTTGCTGCCTATGTCGCAGCGGTGGGGGTGACGGTGCGGCTGGGCGCAAGGGTTCGACGATCAGGCTGCGGCATGATCCGGAGAGATCACCCCCACCCAACCCTCCCCCATCAAGGGGGAGGACTTTAGCAGCGCTCAGCCCAGCTTGCGCTTGGCGAGCAGCATCTCGGCGATCTTGTAGGTGCGCTCGTTGTCGACATCGACCGCATAGGCGCCTTCGGTCAGCAGGAACGCGCGGATCTTGACCTTGAAGCGGCGCGAGATTGCCGCCATCGCGCCATCGACGGTCGACCAGCCCATCCGAAAGCGGATGAGGTTGAGGATGCCGAAGGCTTGCGCGATCCGGCCCTTGGTCTTGATGAACTGGCCGCCACCGCGAAACGCCTCGGCCGCACGGAACGAGGCGGCATCGCGCAGCCAATAGGCGTTGCAGTTCGATATCGCCATGTCCTTGAACTCGTAGAACCGCCGCTGCGCCTCGGGATGCTCGGCGAGGATCGAGGATTTCTCGGCGATCGCGATCACCGCCCCTGCGCCTTCGCGCATGCCGAAATCATGGATGGCGCGGATTTCCTCGGCGGTCACCAGCACGTTGTCGCCGGTGGTGATCAGCATCGGGAACGGGTCGGTGCCCTGCTTGCCGGCCTCCTCGATCACCGCCTCGATGCTCTCGACGATGCCGTCGCGCGACACGCTCATATGCAGGCGCCCCGCTGCGGTCAGCTCGGCGACGCCCGGAACGTCGGCGATCACCGCAGGATCGTGGATCGACACCCAGATCGGCGCATCCGCCCAGCCGTCCTTCACGCCTTCGATCACCCATTGCAGCAGCGGCTTGCCCTGGATCGGCACGTTGCACTTGTGCGTCACGCCTGCAGCCTCGGCCAGCGGATCGAGCTTGCCGTCGCGCTTGCCGGCGAGGATGAGAATGTGAGGAGATGACATGGATGCAGACCTTTCGCGCGCCCCCGCTAACGCCAGCGCCTATAGAGCCAGCTGCGAATGGTCACAACCCGGACAGCTTTCTTTCCTTTGGCCCCTCTTCCCTTTGCCGCGCCAGCCGTTAATGACAGCGCGGTTGAACTATCGCTGGGGAACGTTGCATGGGTGAAACGCTGAACATCGCGCTGGTCGGGCTTGGCACAGTCGGCGCGGGCGTGATCCGGTTGCTGGAAGAGAACGCGGCGCTGATCGCGCGGCGCGCGGGCAAGCCGATCCGCGTTGCCGCGATCACCGCGCGCGACCGCTCCAAGGACCGCGGCGTCGATCTGTCGCGCTATGAATGGGTCGACGACATGGGCGAGTTCGCCACCCGGCCCGATATCGATGTCGTCGTCGAGCTGATCGGCGGCGCCGATGGCCCGGCGCTGACGCTGGCCAAGGAAAGCATCGCCGGCGGCAAGGCGTTCGTCACCGCCAACAAGGCGATGGTCGCGCATCATGGCCTCGACCTTGCCCAACGCGCCGAAACCGCTGGCCTCGCGTTCAAATACGAAGCGGCGGTCGCAGGCGGCATACCCGTCATCAAGGGCCTGCGCGAGGGCGCAGCGGCCAACCGGCTCGAGCGGGTGTATGGCATCCTCAACGGCACCTGCAATTTCATCCTTTCGGCGATGGAAAAGACTGGCCAGGACTTTGCCGACGTGCTCGCCGAAGCGCAGGCGCGCGGCTTTGCCGAGGCCGACCCCAGCTTCGACATCGATGGCGTCGACGCCGCACACAAGCTCTCGATCCTCGCCGCGCTCGCTTTCGGCACCCAGCTCGATTTCGACGGGATCGAGCGCAGCGGCATCCGCAAGATCCTCTCGGCCGATATCGCGCAGGCCGATGCGCTGGGCTATCGCATCCGGCTGATCGGTATGGCCGAACTCGACGACAGCGATGGCGATCCGCGGCTGTTCCAGCGCGTCCACCCCTATCTGGTGCCGATGCACCACCCGCTGGCGCATGTCGACGGATCGACCAACGCGGTGGTGGCCGAGGGCAATTTCTCAGGCCGGCTGCTGTTCCAGGGCGCTGGTGCAGGCGATGGCCCGACCGCAAGCGCGGTCGTCGCCGACCTGATCGACATTGCGCGCGGCGAGATCGGCCCCGCCTTCTCGATGCCGGTACGCGAGCTCGATCAAGTAGGCCGCGCGCAAACCGGGCACCGCGTCGGCAAATGCTATCTGCGCTTCGAGGTCGCCGACCGCCCCGGCGTGCTCGCCGAGCTTACCGCCGCGATGCGCGATGCCGGGGTGTCGATCGAAAGCCTGATCCAGAAGGGCCGCAGCCCCAATGGCAGCGTATTGGTCGCGATGGTCACCCACGAAGGCCCCGAAAGCGCGGTCGCGGCAACCATATCGGGCCTCAAGGGTTCTGCCAGCCTGCACGCCGATCCGCTCGTCATCCACATCCTGGGAGACTGACCCCCATGCCATCCGGTCTCGCCGCCCTGCTCGACGATGTCGCGGCCCTGACGCGGCTTGCGGCGGTGTCGCTCGACGATGTCGGCGCTGCGTCCGCCAAGGCCGGCGCAAAGGCGGCAGGCGTGGTCGTCGATGACGCAGCGGTCACCCCGCAATATGTCACCGACTTCAAGCCCGAGCGCGAGCTGCCGGTGATCTGGCGGATCGCCAAGGGGTCGCTGTTCAACAAGTTCATCATCCTGCTGCCGATCGGGCTGCTGCTCAGCGCGTTCCTGCCCTGGGCGATCACGCCGATCCTGATGCTGGGCGGGCTGTACCTGTGCTTCGAGGGCGCAGAGAAAGTGATACACAAGCTGAGCCATCAGCAGGATGTCACGGAAGTTGTGGCCCAGGTGCAGGACATGTTCGCGCTCGAAAACCAGCGGGTCAGCAGCGCGGTGCGCACCGACCTGATCCTGTCGGCGGAGATCATGGCGATCGCGCTGTCCGAAGTCGCCACCCGGCCGATCGGCATCCAGGCCGCAGTGCTGGCAGTGGTCGGGCTGGTGATCACCATCGGCGTCTATGGCGCGGTCGCGCTGATCGTGAAGATGGACGACATCGGCCTGCACCTGGCGCAGAAACAATCCGCCGGGGTCCAGACCTTTGGCCGGGGGCTGGTCAAGGCGATGCCGGTGGTGATGTCGGCGCTGGCGATCATCGGCACCGCCGCGATGATCTGGGTCGGCGGGCAGATCATCATCCACGGCCTTGCGGTGTTCGGCATCGCCGGGCCGGAGCATCTGATCCACGATATCGCGGTCGCTGCGGGCGCTGCGGTGCCTGCCGTCAGCGGTCTGGTCGAATGGCTGGTCGGCGCGTTGTGCGCAGGCATCGTCGGCTTCATCCTGGGCAGCATCATCGCGTTCGCGCTAAAGGCGCTGCCGGGGAAGGCGCACTGAGGGGTTGCGCAACGTCCCTCGACTTCGCTCGGGAACACGGGACGGGGGTAACTGACCTTCAAGAAAATATTGCGATCCGCCGCAATCCCCGTGCCCCCCTCCCCCGCCTGTCCCGAGCGAAGTCGAGGGACGTACGCGCTACCGTCGCGCGTAAACATTGACCGCCTTGGGCTCCATCCAGGCCTCGCCGATCTTCGCGAACCCCAGCTTGCCCGCGACGTGCTCCGAAGCGCCGTGCCCCGGATCGATAATGCAGCGGATCTCGGGCGCGCCCAGCGCCTGGTCGGCCCATGCCATCACCGCGTCCATCGCCTCGCTGACCAGCCCGCGCCCCCAATAATCCGGCGCGATTGCCCAGCCCGCTTCGGGAAATCCCTCAAGCGCGGCGATCCCGCGCTCGAAATTGGCGAGCCCGCCGACGCCTACCAACGCATCGCTCTGCCGGTCGGCGAACAGCCAATAGCCATAGCCGGTGAGCGCCCACAGCCCGTGCATGCCGATGAACCGCGTCCAGCTTTCGTTGCGGGTGCGGGGGCTTCCGCCGATATACGCGGTGACGCGTTCGTCCGCCCACATCCGCGCATAGGCCTCGAAGTCACCGATCACCGGTGCGCGCAGCCGCAGCCGTTCGGTCTCGATCACCGGTATCGTCGTCATTTCGGCTCCCCGCTGCCGCCGACCGTCGACTCGCGCAGCCGTTCGGCGGCTTCGGCCTCGCGCGCCTTCCTCAGATATTCCTCGTCCACCTCGGGCAGTTTGGAAAAATCGATGAAATAGGCAGGCGGCGGCGGACAGGGCGGGATCATGCAGCCGCTGAAAGTCGCCTTGCCCTTGAAGATGCCGTCGCCCGCCACATCGGGCGCGGGCGGTGGTCCGCCGGTGGCGAGCCTGCCTTCGGTATCGGGCGGCACACGGAACTTCGCGCTCGGATCGGTCTCGCCGCACACGACGATATCCTGCCCCGCAGCGCCCGGCTGGCAGCGCTTGGCGCGCTCCTCCTTGCCGGTCCATTCGTCGGCCTTGCGAATCAGCTGCTTGACCTTCGCCTCGACGGGGTCGGCTTGCGCCTTCTCGGGTTCGGGCAGACGCGTATCATCCTGCGTCTCCTGCGCATGCGCGCCGGGCGCTATCGCGCACAGCGCCAGCGCGGCCAGGGCAGCAGACAACGGCCAACGCCGCACGTCCATTCTCGACAATGCAATAATGCTCCCTTATGGACCGGGCGCAATGCACCTAGCCTGGAACGCGACCGGTGCCCCACAACAGAAGGATGACCCGTCAGCCATGTCCAGCGCAAGCCCCAAAGCAACGCCGCCTGCAGAAACTCCGCAGCTTGACCGCGTCCTGGTGCTCGAGATGGTCCGGGTGACCGAGGCAGCAGCGATCGCGGCATCCAAGCTGATCGGCCGGGGTGACGAAAAGGCCGCCGACGCTGCCGCTGTCGAAGCGATGCGCGCGGCGCTCAACGGGCTGGATATCGACGGAACCGTCGTCATCGGCGAAGGCGAGCGCGACGAAGCGCCGATGCTGTACATCGGCGAGAAGGTCGGCCTGGGCAATGAAGGCGCGCCGCGCATCGACATCGCGCTCGATCCGCTCGAAGGCACCACGATCACCGCCAAGGCCGGTCCCAACGCGCTGGCCGTGCTGGCGATCGCCGAAAACGGCTGCCTGCTCAACGCGCCCGACGTCTATATGGACAAGATCGCGGTCGGCCCGGGCTATCCCGATGGCGTGATCGACCTCAACAAGTCGCCCACCGAAAACGTCGAGGCGCTCGCCGCCGCCAAGGGCGTCAAGCCTTCGGACATCATCGTGTGCGTGCTCGACCGCCCGCGCCATGCCGAAATGATCGAGGAACTGCGCGGCATCGGTTGCGGCATCATGCTGATCCCCGATGGCGATGTGGCCGGCGTGATCGCCACCACCAACCCCGAAACCACGATCGACCTGTATATGGGTTCAGGCGGCGCGCCCGAGGGCGTGCTGGCGGCTGCCGCGCTGCGCTGCGTCGGCGGCCAGTTCAAGGGCCGGCTGCTGTTCCGCAACGACGACGAGCGTGCACGCGCGCGCAAATGGGGCATCGAAGACTTGAACGCGATCTACGACCTTACCGATCTGGCCAAGGGCGACTGCATTTTCGCCGCCACCGGCGTCACCGACGGATCGCTGCTCGAAGGCGTCAAGCGTCGTCGTGATGGCGTGATGACCACCGAAACCGTGGTGATGCGCTCTTCCAGCGGCACCGTGCGCTGGGTCAAGGGCGAGCACCGCATCACCGAATAACAGTTTTAAGAATGGCGGCTGGCGCGGGGGGGGTGAATCCCCCGCCCCCCCGGCGGCACACCCGGGGGCGGGGCTGATCAGTCCCGCGCCAGCCTGCCGGCAAGCCGTGCGACCAGCTCGGCTTGCAAGGCTTCGTGCGCGTCGGGCCACAGGGCGTCCGCCTGCTCATAGCCCGCGCGGCGGCGCAGCGCCTCGACCAGCGCCTTGCGATCCTTTGCAGGCTCGGCCGCCAGTTCGAGCGCCAGCGCGTCGATGATCCATAAAGCCGCCCGCGACAGCGCATTTTCCTGGGAAATTTCGTGCGCCATGGGTTTGGGCCGTTCGATGACGTTTTGCATCATCGGCATGTGCGAACGATTATCATCCAGCCCAAGGTGGTTGACGCGAACATCGTCCATTTGTGACGAACGTCAGCCCTGCTGCGTATTTGCGCGCGCGCGTGTTACGGTATCTTCGGTGTCGTTTTGACCCAGGACCAGACCACTACGCGATTGTTCCATAACGGCTTTTGCATAATGGCGGCCCAATGGAGCCTCGTCTCCGCTGGCGAGCAGGACCAGCATCGCACCACTGGGCTTGCGCCGATAGCCGCGGATCGCCGAGCGCCGGCACAGCGCTGATCTGTGGATGCGGATGAAGTCAGAATGATCGAGCCCCGCCTCGATCGCGGCCAGCGTCATCCGCACCAGACCATGCGCCGAATCGCGCGCATGGATGCGCGCATAATTGCCCTCGGCCTCGATCCACTCGACCGCATCATGCGTGATCCGGACGGTTTGCCTGCCGGTCTTGACCCAGAAGCCATCGTCGATGTCTTGCGCACCGGTGGCGTCGTCGGGCTTGCCGGCTTGCGCCTGGGCCAGCGCAGCGCTGTACTGGACCGCCAGCCAGGCGGCGATGCCGGTGCCGAGATAGCCGCTCCACAGCAGGATCCAGCGCAGGTTGCGCGCCACCAAATTCTCGGTGCGGTGCGCCACCAGCAGATCCCACCCCGCCGCGATGACGAACAGCACCGCAACGCCCGGCAGCGCAACCATCAGCATCCGGCGCAGCCCGGGCATATCAGGCCGGAGCCGGTCGGCACGGCGAATGGCCAGCCAGAACACCGCCGTGCCCGCCAGGATCAGCACGATCCGCTTGGGATCGAGCAGATCGAACACATTTTCGGGGTTGAGCGAGGCGCGGAACGACGAGAGCGCGAAGGTCGAGACACAGAACAGCGCGGCCGCGTGCAGCGCCCCGTGCATCCATCCGCCTCCCGACGAACCCGTCGGCGCCGCTTGGGAGATCAACTTCATTCTAGCCGCGGTCCAATGCTTGCCCTATTGCGCCCTCGACAGGCCGCGCGACCAACGTTCCGTCAGCCCTCGCGGTTCCGGGATCAAGGGTCGCAGGTCGCGACTAACAGCCACGGGATGAGTTGAAATGGCCTTTTCGATCAACGGCTTCGATTTGCGACAGTTCGTGGCGGCGACTCTCGCAGAAGATCTCGGCCCCGATGCCATCGACGTCACCTCGCTTGCGGTGATCCCGGCCGATGCGCACTTTGCCGGCGTGATGGACGCGCGGCACGCGATGGTCGCAGCAGGCCTGCCGATCGCCGAGGCATTCTTCCGCGCGCTCGATCCCGAGTGCGAGGTCACGCTACTGGTCGAGGAAGGCGCGCAGGTTGCAGGCGGTACCGATTTGCTCCGCGTCTCGGGCAAGGCGCGCGCGTTGCTGACCGCAGAGCGATCGGCGCTCAACACCGTGCAGCATTTGAGCGGCATCGCCAGCCTGACGCGCACCTATGTCGATGCCATCGCAGGCACCGGCGCGGTGCTGCTCGACACCCGCAAGACCATCCCTGGCCTCAGGCTGCTCGAGAAATACGCGACCCGGATGGGCGGCGCGCAGAACCACCGGATGGGGCTATGGGATGCAGCGATGATCAAGGACAACCATGTCGCGGTCGCAGGCGACATCGGCGAGGCGGTGCGCCGTGCGGTCGCTGCCGGGATCGAGCGGATCATCGTCGAGGTCGATCTTGTCGAACAAATCGAACCCGCGCTGGCCGCAGGCGCGACCCATCTGCTGCTCGACAACATGGCGCCTGCCACGCTGCGCGGCGCGGTGACGCTGGTCGGTGGACGCGTGCCGTGCGAGGCATCGGGCGGCGTCACGCTAGAGACGATCCGCGCGATCGCCGAGACCGGGGTCGACTACATCTCGGTCGGGCGGTTGACGCAATCGGCGCCAGCGGCCGATATCGGGCTCGATTTCACCGCGCTCTGAATGCGCTGGCTCGCCCTGCTCGCGGCGCTGGCCACCCTGGGATCGGCCCCCGCGCTGGGCCAGGCGTATCAATGCCGCATGCCCGAGCGGCTCGGGCCGGTAGCGCCGCCAAAGCGTGGCCGTGACGATGTTCGCCGCGTCACCCCGGTCACCGGCTACACCCTCGCGCTCAGCTGGTCGCCCGAACACTGCAAGGGCCGCGAGGACCGACCCGGCGAAGCGCTGCAATGCAGCCGCAACTTCGGCGAGTTCGGCTTCGTGCTGCACGGTCTGTGGCCCGAGGAGGGGACGGCCGCCTACCCGCAATACTGCGCGCGCACGCCGGTTCAAGTGCCCCCCTCGGTGGTGCGCAAGACGCTGTGCGCCATGCCCTCGCAGCGGCTGATCGCGCATCAATGGGACAAGCACGGTGCCTGCATGGCGCGTGACCCGGAAAGCTATTTCCGCACGGCGACAAAGGTTTACCGCGCAATACAACTGCCCGAAATGGAACGCCTGTCGCGCGCCGCGCTGACCCACGGGATGCTCAGGCGCGAGATCGCACGGATCAATCCCGGCATGCCGACAGATGCCGTCACCGTCCGCAGCAATGCGCGCGGCTGGCTGCAGGAGGTGCGGATCTGCCTGGGCCGCGATTATCGCCCGCGCGCCTGCCCCGCTTATGTCCGCCAACCGCGCGGCGATACACCCCTGAAGGTGTGGCGCGGGCTCTAACTTAGCGGACGAGCACCTCGTCGCGCTGCAGCGCCTTGCGCCCCCAGACCAGCACGAACAGGCACAATGCGATGATGATCGCGAACGATTCGAGCGGCGCGACATTGTACAGCGCCACCCCGATGGCAGGCGCGACGATATAGGCCGAGCCGTTGATCGACGCGACGATGCCCGCCACCTGCCCCTGTTCGGCGCGGGTCACCGCCAGGGATGCGCCTGCGGTAAAGCCGGGACGGAACAGCCCAAAGCCCAGCGACGCGATCGCAAAGCCCAGAGCGATCGCATTGATGCTGGCGGAGAACGCCACCATGGTGCAGCCGACCGCAGCCAGCGCCATGCCCCACAGCGTCGAGTTGCGCGGCCCCATCTTAAGATACGGGATCAGCCCCCATTGCGCGAGCAAGGTTGCAAAGGCGCCTGCCATCAGCACCAGCCCGGTCGGCCCGGCAGCCAGCTCCGGCGTCGCGCGCAGATCAAGCCTGTCGAGCAGCATGAAGCCGATCAACCCCAGGATCATCGCGTTGGCGTGGCCGCCGACGACCCCGGTGATCAGCCATGGCCGCAGCCGCGCGTCGCGCCACGACAGCCGCTGCTCGGTGCTGCCTGCGGGCTTTGCATCGGCTTCGTCATGCTCGTCGGCATCGTAGACTTCGCCGGCCGCGCCCGAGCTCATCGGTTCGGACGTCAGGCGCCCGCGCACGGAATAGCTCGGGGCATCGTCGGGCAGCCGCCATTTCAGCGTGACCAGCACCAGCAGGCCGAAGGCTGCGAAGACGAAGAACGGGCTGGGCAGACCCAGAAACGGCAGGATGATCAGCGGCGCCAATGCGGGACCGATCACCGTCCCCAGACCGAACGACGACGAGATCATCGACAGCGACTGGGTCCGCTCCTGGCGGCTGGTGCGGGCAGCGACATAGGCCTGCACCGCAGGCGGTCCCGCCGACCCCAGCCCGCCATAAAGGCTGCGGAAAGCCGCAAAGATCAGCATCGTCCACAGGCCCGAAAGATAGCCATATAGCCCCGCCATCAGGGTCAGACCGCAAAACGCGAACGACGAGATGAATCCCAGCAGCCCCAGGTTCATCAACGCCTTGCGCCCGCGCCGATCGGAAAGGCGCGCCCAGCGCGGCGCGAAGATCATCCACAGCAGCGCCGACCAGCTATAGGCCAGGCTGACCCACACATCGGCGACGCCCAGCCGGGTGCCGATCGCCGGCATCACCGATTGCATCGCGGTGTTGCCGGCAGCGGTCACCAGCATCACCATGAACAGCAACGCCATGCGATCGGTGGGCAATTTCTGGCCGATGTCGATGCTTTCCGTCCGCGCGGGCATGTCGCTCATGGCCAGGCATAGCCCCGTTCGATCCGGGCGACGTGGAGCGTGTAATGCGCGTACCAGCGGTCGCGGCCAGCCTCGCGCGCGGCGCGGTGCTCGGGGTTGTCGCGCCATGCCTTGGCGCTGGCATCATCGGCCCAATAGCTCACCGTGATGCCGAAGCCATCGGCGCTGCCGGCATGGTCCATGCCCAGATATCCCGGCTGCTGCGCGGCAAGTGCATCCATCGCCGATGCTGCCACGGCATAGCCTTGCGCATCGTGCCCGCTCTTGTGCGCAGCGAAGATCACCGCGATGGCATCGGTCGCATGGATGCGGGAATCGGTGGACGCAGACATGGCAAATGCTCTACGCGCTGCTTCTGCACGTTGCAAAGTGTTGCTGTGGGCTGCGGGCAGATGATTGCTTTGCGTGCCTCAATCTGCAATTGTGACACCCTGTTGACAGGTAATCTGAGAGGTTTTCCATGCAATCCAACGACCTGGCCCAGCTGCCCTTGCGGCGGCGGATCAAGGCGCGCGCTGAGCGGCTGTTCGGGGCCTGGGGAGTTTTCGCCAGGGGTTTCATCAAGCACCCGGTGATGGTTGGCTCGATCGTCCCGTCCTCCGACCGGACGATCGCCAAGATGCTGGCGCCGGTGCAGTGGCAGGACGTCAAGCTGTTCGTCGAATACGGCCCGGGCGTCGGCACGTTCTGCCGGCCGGTGCTCGACAAGCTGCCGCGCAACGCGACCTTCATCGCGATCGACACCAACCCGGATTTCATCCGTTATCTGCGCAAGACCATTCCCGACAGCCGCTTTATCGCGGTGCACGGATCGGCTGCCGATGTCTGCGAGATCATTGCCAGCCATGGTTTCGACCACGCCGATTACGTCCTGTCCGGCCTGCCGCTTTCGACGCTGCCCGGCACCGTCGCCGACGACATCGCCAAGGCGACCCACAGCGCACTCAAACCCGGCGGCGCCTTTCTGGTCTATCAGTTCAACACTTTCACCAGCCAGCTGATTCGCCCCTATTTCGATCGGATCGACCGGGGCTATGAATTCTGGAACGTGCTGCCCTGCCACCTGTTCTGGGGCTGGAAGGCTGCGGCGGCGGATGCGCCCGAACGCACCCATCATTGACTTTGCGGCGGTCAGCCGCTAAGGCCCGCCTTTCCCTGATAATCTGACAGAGTCTGGAGCCCGTTCATGGCGCGCGTTACCGTTGAAGATTGCATCGACAAGGTCACCAACCGGTTTGATCTCGTTCTGCTCGCTGCCCAGCGTGCGCGCGAAATCAGCGGCGGTGCCGAACTGACCATCGATCGCGATCGCGACAAGAACCCCGTCGTGGCGTTGCGCGAAATCGCCGACGAAACCGTGTTCCCCGCCGAGCTCAAGGAAGGCCTGATCGTCTCGCTGCAGAAGGTCCAGGTCGACGACGACGACATGCCCGATGAAATCGGCTCGCTGAGCCTCTCGGCAGAAGCGCTGCGCCTCACCGCATCGGCCCCTGCCCGCACCACCAACATGGGCAGCGACTTCGAGGGCTGATCCTTCGAGGCGATTGCAAGTTTACGAAAAGGCCGCGCCCCCAAGGGGATCGCGGCCTTTTTCGTGTGTGTGGGACGGCACTGGCTGCCCACCTTCTTCGTCACCCCCGCGAACGCGGGGGTCCCGCTTCTGCGGCTATAAAAGAAGAAAGCGGGATTCCCGCGTTCGCGGGAATGACGATGCGAACCTGTCTATACGCCCCTGCTTACAGGGGAATTTCTGCTTCATGAAATCATACAGCGCGGTGCGGAACGGCTGCCTCTGTTTGGCGGCGGGGAGAACGATTTTGGGGCCAGCTTTACACAACGTCCCTCGACTTCGCTCGGGAACACGGGAGGTGGGGATGACCTCGCGGGACGCTTCGCGCGAGTTTTACGAGCCGGGCCCATGCAGTGTCGCTTACACCACTCCGTCTGTCCCGAGCGAAGTCGAGGGACGTACGTGCAAGGTTAGACGAACGCCCTGAATCCGCCCGCGCACCTTATCCCTATTTGCAGGGGAATTTCTGCTTCATGAAATCATAGAGCGCGGTGCGGAACGGCTGCTTCTGCTTGGCTGCGGGCAATTGCGTGAGGTAGGTCTTGAGCTCCTCGCCCTTCATCTTGCCCTGGCCCTGGGGTGGCGGGCAGCTGTGGCGCGGGCCGCCGGACTTGGCCTGCTGCGCGATATCGGCGCGGTACATCGTCAGCACCCGGTCGCTCTCGGCGCGCAGCGCGCGCACATCGGACGACATCAAGGCTGCCGGCCCCAGGCTTTCTGCCTTGTTCATCGCCGAGAGAAACTGTCCCGCCGTCATCTCGGAGGTCGCCGCCACCGAGAGGAAGGCTGTCGCGGCCAGCGCCGCCGACCGGATTGTCCAATTCATGATCTCACTCCCCACCTGCTGTACCGCGCGTGTAACACAGCAAGATGAACCGCGCATGACGTTATGGGCGTACCCCTGCGCACGGGAAGCGCAGCGTCATCACCAGCGCAAAGGCCGTTGCCAGCGGCATCGACTGGTTGGCTGGCGGGAAGGCCCGGAAATCATCGGTAATGTCGCCTAGCGAGAGCGAGGCCTGGCCCGAGGGCGGAGGGCAGCTGGTGGGCGGCGCGCGGCGCTGCGCGGTCTCGGCCAGGCTAGCACGATAGGCCATCGCCGCCTGCTGGATCGCGATCCGGACGGCATCGGCCTTAGGCAGCGCCTTGGCCCCATCCCCACCTTCGGCCAGCAAGGCATCGGCCTGCGCCAGAAACTCGGCCACGGTCTCGGGCACGGGGGTCTCGGGGACAGCCACTGCCGGCTCCCCCGGAACGGCAACCGGCGCTGCGGCCTGGGTGGCCAGCAGCGCCGGAGCGAGCATCTTCGTAATCAACACATCGAAGCCTGGAGCGCTCAGGCGCCTTGTGGCTTGGGATCGTGGAACGGACCCTTGCGCTTGCCCGCGCGCGGGATCACCGCACCGATTCCCGGAGCGACGTCGGGCTTGATCGACTTGCCGTCGGGCCGATCGAGCTTGCCGGTGGCGATGATCTGCTGGATCTCGTCGCCGCTCAGGGTTTCGAACTCGAGCAGCGCTTGCGCCAGCGTGTGCAGCTGGTCGACATGCTCGGACAGCACCTCCTTGGCGCGGTCATAGCCCTGATCGACGATCTTGCGGATTTCCGCATCGATCTTGCGTGCGGTGTCGTCCGACATCATCATCCGCTGGTTCTGGCCATAGCCCAGATAGCCTTCGGACTGTTCTTCGTATTGCAGCGGGCCAAGCTCGTCGGACATGCCCCATTTGGTGACCATGTCGCGCGCCAGCTTGGTGGCATACTGGATGTCGCCGCTGGCGCCCGAAGACACCTTGTCGTAACCGAACACCACTTCCTCGGCGACGCGGCCACCCATCGAGACCGCCAGGTTGGCGTACATCTTGTCGCGGTGATAGCTGTACACGTCACGCTCGGGCAGGCGCATCACCATGCCCAGAGCGCGGCCGCGCGGGATGATGGTGGCCTTGTGGATCGGGTCGGATGCCTCTTCGTGCACCGCGACGATCGCGTGACCGGCTTCGTGATAGGCGGTCATCTTCTTCTCGTCGTCGGTCATGACCATCGACTTGCGCTCGGCGCCCATCATGACCTTGTCCTTGGCGGCCTCGAACTCGCTCATCGCGACCAGACGCTTGCCGCGCCGCGCGGCGAGCAGAGCCGCCTCGTTGACGAGGTTGGCAAGGTCCGCGCCGGAGAAGCCGGGGGTGCCGCGCGCGATCGTGCGGGCGTTGACGTCGGGTGCCAGCGGCACCTTCTTCATGTGCACCTGCAGAATCTTCTCGCGGCCCTCGATATCGGGAACCGGCACCACGACCTGGCGATCGAAACGGCCCGGACGCAGCAGCGCAGGGTCGAGCACATCGGGACGGTTGGTCGCCGCGATGATGATGATGCCCTCATTGGCCTCGAAGCCGTCCATCTCGACCAGCAGCTGGTTCAGCGTCTGCTCGCGCTCGTCGTTCGAATTGCCGAGGCCCGAGCCACGATGACGGCCGACCGCATCGATTTCGTCGATGAACACGATGCACGGCGCGTTCTTCTTGGCCTGCTCGAACATGTCGCGCACGCGGCTGGCGCCGACGCCGACGAACATTTCGACGAAGTCCGAACCCGAGATGGTGAAGAACGGCACGCCGGCTTCACCTGCGATGGCGCGAGCCAGCAAGGTCTTGCCGGTACCGGGCGAGCCGACCAGCAGCGCGCCCTTGGGGATCTGCCCGCCGAGTCGCGCAAACTTGCTGGGGTCACGCAGGAACTCGACGATCTCCTGAAGCTCCTCGCGCGCCTCATCGATGCCGGCGACGTCCTGGAACGTCACCTTGCCCGACTTCTCGGTGAGCAGCTTGGCCTTCGACTTGCCAAAGCCCATCGCACCGCTGGCTCCGCCACCCTTCTGCACCTGTCGCAGCACGAAGAACGCGATGGCGATGATCAGGATGAACGGCAGCGACTGGAGCAGGATGTACATCAGCAAGCTCGGCTGTTCTTCAGCCTTGCCGCTGTAATCAATGCCTTTTTCTTCGAGAAGCGGGATCAGCGTGGGGTCGTTCTCGACGCGCACGGCGGAGAACGTCTCGTCGTTGATATAGGTGCCGGTGATGCGATCGGGCGAGATCATGACGTTCTTGACCTGCCCATCGGACACCCGGTCACGGAACGTGGAATAGCTGATCGCGCTGCCGCGATCGGTGCTGCCGCGCGTATCGATGAGCGATACGACCACCAGCAGCCCGATGATGACGCCTGCCCAGATGAGCATGTTCTTCATCCAGCCGTTCTGGTTGGCGTTGGGATCCTGATCGTCGTTCATCACAGTGCCTTTGCGGATATAAACTACGATCAAGATAGGCCACTAATCCTGAATGACAATATAATCTGCCGGTCGTTCAGCGCGTTTGCCAATTATTCGGTCGCGCGCGCCGCGCTTCGGTCTGGCCGCCTTGCCGGGGCACGCACGAAGCGCCACGTGGTACCGCCGGTGCACAGGACATCGCCGATCATCGTCTGCCCGCCCGCCTGCAGCGCAATGATCACCCGGCCCAGCGCCTGCCCACGCGGTGCAATCCCCGGCTGGACGTGATCGAGGCAGCGCAGCACCAGCCTTCGCAGCAACGCGGCGGGGTAATCGTGGCAGGTGAGCGTCGCACCATCGCGCTCGAGCCGGACGGCGGTCGCGGCTTCGCGCGCGGTGATCCAGTCGAGCGCATCGACCGCATCGGCGAGCGCTGCGGCCGAGCGTACCGCCTGCAGCGGATCCACCGCATCGAACGTCGCCAGCGCGGCGCGCATCCGCACCCGGTCGAAATCGGCATTGGCGTTGCTGGGGTCGCGCACGAACGGGATGGCGTGATCGGCGCAATGGCGCTCAAGATCGGTCTTGCGCAGCCTCAGCAGCGGCCGGATCACCCGTCCGTTGCGCGCCCGGACGGCGGCCAGGCCATCGACCCCGCTGCCCCGCGCGAGCCGCATCAGCATCGTTTCGAACTGGTCGTCGGCGTGGTGCGCGGTGACGATGAAATCCGCGCCGCAGCGCTCCGCCTCGCGCTCGAGCAGGCAATAGCGGACCGCGCGCGCCGCAGACTGCACGCTGCCGGTGATCGGCGCATCGGGGCGGAGGGTGGCGTGGGCCACGCCCAACTTCGCGCAATAGCGCGCCACCATCGCGGCTTCGTCGGCGCTTTCGGGACGCAGGCCATGATCGACCGTCGCGGCAGACACTGGCCCGGTCCAGCAGTGCGCGATCAGGTCGAGCATCGCCATGCTGTCGGGGCCACCCGACACGCCGAGCAGCAGCGCAGCATCGCCGGCACCGGTCAGCGCCGCGAGGGCGCCGGCGACCTGCGTCAACCGGTCGTTATTTGCATCCGGCACTGCGGCGCCCGGCTGCCAGCCGGTCGGACAGGCGCCCGGCGGCAACATCGGGGTACACCTCGGCCAGTTCGGCAAAGGCGATGCACGCCTTGGGCTTCTCGTTCAGCTTGATCAGCGCATCGCCAAGGTAATACAGGCTCTCGGGCGCGCGGTCGCCCTTGGGTTCCTTCTCGTAATTCTCGGCGAACATCTTGGCGGCGGCGCTGGGCTTGCCGTCATCGAGATAGGCCCGGCCCAGCAGGTTGCGGGTATAGCTCGAGCGTTTGTGCTTGGGGTGCTTGTCGAGCGCGAAACGCAATTGCGCCTGCGCCTCGGGAAGGAACTTGGCTTCCCACAGCCGATAGCCGTACAGATACGCATCTTCCCCGGCGTCGGCGGTCTGCGGCTTTTCGATCGCGGAGACCGCTGCGACCCGCTCGGCGCTGGGAGCGGCAGCCGCAGCACCTGTGGTGGCGGCACCTGCAGCAGGCGTAACACGCGCAGGGGGTGCCCCTACCCCTGCTCCCGGCGCGCCGGTGGTGCCGGTCGGCGCCGGGGCTACGGCGGCGGCAGCAGCGGCGGCGGCCTTCTCCTCGATCAGCGTCAGCCGCTTTTCCAGCTGGCCCAGCTTGAACCCGTTCTCTTCGGTCTGGGCGGTGAGCCGGGTGATCTGGTTCTCGAGCGTGTCGACCCGCTGCAGCAGATCGGTGATCGGCGCGCTGGCGCTGACCCCGGTGGTGTTGGGCGCTGCCGTCGGCGCGGAAATCTCAGGCTCGAAGAACCGGTCCGATGCACCCGGGAACACCTTGCGCTGCACGGCCTTCATCTCCGATTCGAGCTTCTTGACCCGCGGCTCGAGCGAGGCCGCCTGCGCGGCGGCAGGGCTGGCCGAGGCGATGAACGTGGCGATCAGGGTTCCTGCGAGCAACCGCGCCGACAGACTGACCGGACGCAAGCGAGACAGGGAATGGCGGCGGGTGGACATGGCGGGCTCCAGATCGAAGGGTGGTTCGCAGATGAATCTATACGGCCCCCGCAGCTTTCGTCAAAGCCGGGCGGTCAGAAATTTGATGTCACGACGTCACTTAACGCAAGTTGACTGGGTTTAAGGTGAACTGGGTTTGAAGGCGACTGGGCTTGACCGCATCCGGCCCAAGCAGCGGGGCGGCGATCAGCCCGCCTGGTTGTCGTTCGACGCAGCCCCGTTGGATTGCAGCACCGGATCGGCAGGACGCGCCATCAGCGCCGCAGCGGTCACCGGAACGTCCTTGACCGCGACCTCGGAGGTACCGAGCGGCGGGACCGTGCGCCCGCCGACGGTGATCTCGAAGGCATCGGGCCGTCCGGTCCACACCTGCGGGTTTACCGCATCGCCGGGCACCGCATACTGCTCGCCAAGCGCCATCTGCTTCTGCATCAGCTGCTTGCCTTCGCCATCGTAGAACTTGATCCAGATGTTGTTCTCGGTGGCGGTGAATACGACCTCCGCATTGGGATCGACGGCGGCAGCAGCGGTCGCAGCGGGCGTGGGTTTTACGTCGGGCTTGGCCGCCGGCGGCGCATCGGAAGCCGCATCGGCTGCCTGTGCCAGCTCCTCGACATTGGCTGCGGGAAAGAAATAGGTGCGCCAGATCCCGAAGCCGGCGATCAGGATGACCGCGCCGACCGCCGCAGCGAGCCACGCGATCCGCGCCGACGGCACCTTGCTGGGTTCGTCGAGATCGAACCGGGTGGCATCGCGCGCAGCTGCCCCGGACGCGCCGCCCAGCGTATCGCGAATGGACTGCGCCACGTCCTCCTCGGGCAGATTGACCGCACGGGCATAAGCGCGGCCGAAGCCGATCGCATAGGTGCGCCCGGGCAGGCTGTCGAAATTCGATGCCTCGATCGCCTCGAGGTGGCGCACCGGAATGCGCGTGCGCGACGCGATGTTTTCCAGCGAAAGTCCGGCTGCGACGCGGGCGTCGCGCAGCCGCTGCCCGACATGGGCGGGCGCAGGCACGTCCCCGGTTTCCCCACCATCTGCCGATGGCTGGCCTAGTGCTTCATCTGCCGTGCTCGACACGTGTGCGCTCCCGACCCGGGTTTACCCGGTTGTGTTTGCCTCAATGCGCAGAAACAATGAATGGCCGTGAGAGTCAATGTTTTTGGGCTTTTGGAGGCAGTGATCGCGCCAGGCCGGCGCCATCCGTGCGGCCCCGCAGCAGCGGCCGATCAGCCCAGCTCGACGCCGTTGGCCCTTGCCCAGGCGAGCAGCTCGCCGCGCATGTCGGCAGGCGGATGGGTAAGCATCTCTTCCATCTTGGCGCTGGCCGCCGCTATGTCGAGCGAGCGCACCATCGCCTTGATCGGACCGACCGCCGCCGGGGTGATCGACAGACGCCGCATGCCGATGCCAAGCAGCGCCAGCGCCTCGAGTTGCCGCCCGCCCATCTCGCCGCAGACGGTGACGTCGATGTTGTAGGGCGCGACATCGCGCACCACCCGCCGCAGGAAGCGCAGGATCGCGGTCGATATCCAGTCATAGCGCTGCGCCAATTTGGGGTGCGCGCGGTCGGCCGCGAGCAGGAACTGGGTGAGGTCGTTGGTGCCGATCGACAGGAAATCGAGCTTGGGCCCCAGGATATCGAGCGTCTCGGCGAGCGCCGGCACCTCGAGCATCGCGCCATAGCGGATACGCTCGGGCAGCATCTTCTTGCGTGCCCGAAGGAAAGCGAGCTGGTCCTCGAACACCTGCCGCGCGGCATCGAACTCCCAGGGTTCTGCGACCATCGGGAACATGACATTGAGCGTCCGCCCCGCCGCCGCCTCGATCAGCGCGCGCGCCTGCACCTTGAGCAGCCCGTCGCGCTCGAGCGCCAGCCGCAACGCGCGCCAGCCCATCGCGGGGTTCTCCTCGCCGGGGCCGTCTTCGCGCAGGTAAGGCAGCGACTTGTCGCCGCCGATATCGAGCGTGCGGAAGATCACCGGCTTTTCGCCCGCCGCGTCGAGCACATCGCGGTACAGCCGCAGCTGCCGCTCGCGCTGCGGCAATGTCGCCGAGACCAGGAACTGGAATTCGGTGCGGAACAGGCCCACGCCATCCGCGCCCGAGACCGACAGATGGGCGATGTCATCGCGCAGCCCTGCGTTGATCAGTACGCCGATCCGGGTGCCATCCTTGCTGACCGGCTCGACATCGCGCAGCGCGGCATACACCGCCTGCTTCTCGCGGCTGCGCAGGTATTTGGCCTCGAACGCCTCGATCACCTGCGGCGCGGGGCGGATCAGCACCGAATTCTCGTTGGTGTCGATCAGCAGATGGTCGTCCTGCCGCACCTGGTGGCGGATGTTGCGCATCCGGCCGATCACCGGGATGCCCATCGCACGCGCGACGATCGTCACGTGCGCGGTCAGCGATCCTTCCTCAAGGATCACCCCCTTGAGCCGCCGCCGGTCGTATTCGAGCAGTTCGGCCGGGCCCAGGTTGCGCGCGATCAGGATCGTGTCCTGCCGCAGGCCCATTTGCGCTGCCGTGCCGATCTGGCCCGAGACGATGCGCAGCAGCCGGTTCGACAGGTCCTCCAGATCGTGCATCCGGTCGGCGAGCAGCGGATCGTCGATCTGCCGCATCCGCATCCGGGTGCGCTGCTGGACGCGCTCGATCGCGGCTTCGGCGGTCAGGCCGCTGTCGATCGCCTCGTTGATCCGCCGCGACCAGCCTTCGTCATAGGCGAACATCTTGTAGGTCTCGAGCACCTCGTCATGCTCGCCGCCGGTGCCGAACTCGGCCTGGTTCGACATCTTGTCGATCTGCTCGCGCATCTTGATGAAGGCGGAATAGACCCGCTGGCGCTCGGCCTCGACATCCTCTGCGACGACATGCTCGATCGTGATCCGCGGCTGGTGGAACACCGCCTTGCCGCTCGCCAGCCCCGCGACCAGCGGAAAGCCGATCTCGCTGTGCGAATGGGTGAGCTCGGCCGGGTTGTCGATATTGCCATGGCCATCGACCATCTCGGCATTGGCGATCAACTCGGACAGCACCATCGCCACCGTCTGCATCGCCTCGATCTCGACCTCGAGATAGCGCCGCGGCTCGACATGCTGGATGCACAGCACCCCGATCGCGCGCTCCATGCGAACGATCGGCACGCCGGCAAAGCTGTGGAATTTCTCCTCGCCGGTTTCGGGCCGGTACTGGAAGTCGGGGTGCGCAGTCGCCTCGGCGAGGTTCAGCGTCTCGACATTCTTGGCGATCGTGCCCGTAAGCCCCTGCCCCAAGGCCAGCTTGGTGACGTGCACCGCCTCCTGATTGAGCCCGCGTGTCGCGAACAATTCGAGCACGCCCTCGCGCAGCAGATAGATCGAGCACACCTCGCTGTTGAGCGAATCGCCGATGATATCGACCACCTGGTTGAGCTTGGCCTGCGCGTTGGTGCGCGCGGCCATAACGTCGTGCAGACGGGTCAGGATATTGCGGGCGGCAAGGGTGGCGTTGATCTGGGCTTCCGACATGCAGGCAGGTCTAGCACGCACTTGTGTGGTAAGCTATCGGCGCTTGCCCCCGGTTTGGGGGGACCAAAAGGTCAAAGAGGTTGGACATCGCATCAGCTTAGCGTATCAATACGGCAATACAGTTAAAGGATACAGGCCGTATGATCTTTAAGCGTACCCGACGGTTTCCGGATCCCGCGCGAATCGCGGTGATATTGGCGGGACTGGCGATGGGCTGCTCCGCCGTGTTCGCGCAGAGCTATCAGCCGCCATTCCGTCCGGAAAATCTGAAAGGTCCGTCAGCTGCCAAGCCAAACGAGGTGATGGTGCTCGGCACGCCGCATCTGTCCGGACTGCCCGATGCGTTCACCCCCGCGATGCTCGATCCGCTGCTCGATCGCCTGGCAGCGTGGAAACCCACGGCGATCGCAACCGAAGATCTTTCCGGCCTGCAATGCGACAGCCTGCGCCGCTATCCTTCGCGCTATGCAGATACGGTGAAGACCTATTGCTTTGACCCCGCCCAGGCCGCCAAGGCCACAGGTCTTGACGTCCCGCAGGCCAATGCCGAGGCGGAACGGCTGCTGGCGGACTGGCCCAAATCGCCATCATCCGCGCAGCGCCGCAGGCTTGCAGCGGTCTTTCTTGCCGCAGGAGAGCCCGGATCGGCTCTGGTGCAATCTGCGGCTGGCGCCAGCCGAACGGCAGGCAGGCGATGGTCTCGATGACGGCCTCGCCGCGTATCTTGAACAGTGGCGCACGAGGCAAAACGAGACCCAGCTGATTGCCGCCGCGCTGGCCGCACGGCTGGGGCTTGAGCGGCTGTGGAGCGTCGACGATCATACGGCGGATTCGCCCGAGCCAACCGACCCTGCCATGCTCAAGGCAAACGAAGAAGCGATCATGGGCGCATGGGACAATCCAGCGACGCGGCAACGGCAAGCGCAAAGCGAGCAGCTCAACGCAAGGCTGGAGCAGCCCGATGGCCTGCTCAACCTCTATCGCGCCTATAACGCCCCCGATGCGCCCATGCTTGTCTATCAGTCGGATTTCGGCGCAGCCTTGGCAGAGCCATCACCTCAAGGCTTCGGGCGGAAATATGTCGGTTATTGGGAAACGCGCAATCTGCGGATGGTGGCGAACATGCGCGACGTGATCGGTCTTAATCCGGGCATGCGTTTGCTGACCATCGTCGGCGCGTCGCACAAGGGGTATTACGAAGCGTATCTCCACCAGATGCATGACGTTGAGGTTGTCGATACCGCACTGGTGCTCGACTAACGCTTTAGGGTCCGGCCCCTTCCCCTGCCCTCCCCGTCGCCCGGCGCGCGGTCTGACCCCTCGTCAGACGCGCCGGGCTGGGATTTGCGGCCGGGGGGTTTGCCCGGTCCGCGGAAGCTCAGGTCACCTGGTCAATGCAGGCTGATCTCTTCCTTGATGCGCAGTTTCTGCTTCTTGAGCTTGGCGATCCGCGCGGCGTCGGGCGCGGGCCTGCTTTCTTCGTCGTGGATCATCCGTTCAATACCGGCATGCTTGGCCATGAGGGCTTGCGTATGACTGTCTTGCAACATCTATGTCTCCTTCGACTCGTTTGCCCTTCTCATCGTGGGACAGCGATCTAAACATAAAATTTATGGGCTGTCTTTGGTGTTATGCACAGGTGCGCTTGCAATGCGGCGAAACATTCCATAACCGCGACAATCGGCAGGCGTGCGGCCTGCGCAAAAGCAATCGCGGGCCGAGGTCACGGCCCGGCCCCGGTCTGGAAAGGCGTCGCGCGTGACTGAGGAAGAAGTCCGGCATAAGCTGGCCCTGCTGCGCATCGAACACCGCGATCTGGATCACGCCATCGGCTCGCTGAGCAACGGCGGCACCGCCGACATGCTGCAGCTTGCCCGGCTGAAGAAGCGCAAGCTGCTGCTGCGCGACCAGATTGCCATGCTCGAAGACTATCTGATCCCCGACATCATTGCCTGACCGGGCCGATCGACGGCATCACGCCAACTGTTCCGCGTTGACACAAAGCCGGTAATTTGCGGCTTAACCATAGGTTGTGGCTGGGCAGCACCCCCCGACTTTGGCAAGGATGGCGCATGTCAAACCAGCAATTTCCCTTTACCGTCAAGCTGATCGAGTCGCTGTATGTCGAGGCGATGCTGCTGGCCGACGAGGCGCGATCGTATTTCGAACAGGACCCGGCCGACCAGGGTCTGTCGCCGCATGACGACATCCGCCTCGACATGTCGTGCGAATCGCTTCGCGTCACCACCCGGCTGATGCATTCGATCGCCTGGCTGCTCAACCAGAAGGCGTTCTTCGCCGGCGAGCTGTCGGCGCACCAGCTGCACAGCCGCAGCCGGGCGCTGGGCAAATGCACCGCCAGCGATCCGTTCGTCGTCGCGCGGCTGCCGCAGGATGCGCAGCGGCTGGTGCACGAAACGCAGCACCTGCTCGGCCGGCTGGTCCGCCTGGAAAAATCGCTTGAGGCCGAGCGGCTCGGCTTTGTCGAGGAGCGCGCGCTGCGCCCGGCGGTGCTGGGCCTGCAGGCAAGGCTCGCCAGCGAGCTCGCATGATCGGGCGCACGCCCCCCCCTGCCCAACTGAGCGATTGCAATCCTTGCATGGTGCTTTAATCATACGATTAAACTATCGACCGGGCCAGAACCGGCGGGGAGGATTGGCATGGAGGCGTTTCCGACGCGGGCGGAAGATATCACCCCGAACTGGCTGCAGGCGCAGCTCGACAAGGCCGGCGTGCTCGGCGGCGCGCGGATCGCCGCGATGTCCTGCACGTCGATCGGCACCGGCCAGGTCGGCGATACCGTGCGGATCGCGCTGGACTATGATCGCCCTGCGCCCGGCGCCCCGGCATCGATCGCGGCCAAGCTGCCCTCGCGCGATTCCACCAGCCGCTCAACCGCAGCGCATTTCCGGCTCTATCTGCGCGAGGTCAACTTCTATGCCCGCGTCGCGCCGCTGGTCGCGATGCGGGTGCCAAAGGTCTACGCCGCGCTGATCGATCCGACGGGCAGCGACTTCGTCCTGCTGTTCGAGGATCTGGGCCCGGCGCGCGCCGGCGACCAACTCGCCTCCTGCACGCTGGGCGAGGCGCGGCTGGCGGTATGCCAGGCGGCATCGCTGCACGCATCGACCGACAATCTGACCGTGCTGGACGAGGACTGGCTGCTGCCCGACCCGGCGGCGCGCGACTGGATCATCCAGGCCTATCCCGGCGCGCAGGCTGTATTCCGCGAGCGTTATGCAGGCCGGATCGAGCCCGAATACCTTGCCATCTGCGAAGCACTGGCGGACGCTGCGCCGCAATGGTTCGGCTGGCAGCCCGGCACCCGCTGTCTCACCCATGGCGACTTCCGGCTCGACAACATGCTGTTCGACATTCGCGGCGGTGCAGAGCCTCTGGCGGTGGTCGACTGGCAGACCTGCGTCACCGGTGCAGGCACCAACGATCTTGGCTATTTCCTCGGCACCGGCGTCGGCACCGAACTGCGCCGCGCGCACGAAGACGAACTGATCGATCTGTATTGCGCCGAGATGACCCGCCACGGCGTGTTACGAAGCCGCAGCGCGATCTGGGACGATTACCGCATCGGCGCGCTATCGGGTCTGTCGACCGCGGTGTTCAGCGCCGCCTTTGTCGAGCGCACCGAACGCGGCGATGCCAACTTCCTGTCGATGGCGCGCGGCGCGTGCAGCCTGGCGCTCGACCATGACAGCATCGGCGCGCTGCTGCGCCATGCCGGCCCTCAAGCGGAGACCATGACATGCTGACCCGAGGCGATGATTACCCCTTGCACCAGACCGCCGAGCCGATCGCCTATGCCGGCACCGACCGCAATTTCTACGACCGCTATTTCTTCAACGGCTACAACCCCGATGGCACCGGCTTCTTCGCGCTGGCCTTTGGCGTGTACCCCCACCTCGATATCGCGGACGCCAGCTTTTCATGCATTCGCAATGGGTTGCAGCACGCTCTTCACGCCTCGCGCGAGCTGCAGATGGAGCGGATGGAGATGGCCGTGGGGCCGATCCGCATCGAGGTGATCGAGCCGCTCAAGGCACTGCGCATCCTGGTGGATGGCGAGGGCATCCGGGCCGACATCACCTTCACCGGCCGCGCCTTTCCGATCGAGGAGCCGCGTTTCACCTTCCGCAACGGGCCACGCACCTTCATGGACTATACCCGCATGACCCAGAACGGGCACTATAGCGGCTGGATCGAGATCGATGGTGAGCGGATCGAACTGGCGCCGGGCTGCGCGGGCACCCGCGACCGCAGCTGGGGCGTGCGCCCGATCGGCGCCCCCGATGCACAGCCGCATGCCGGCAGCGCGCAACCGGCTTTCTTCTGGCAATGGACCCCGATCAATCTGCCCAGCCGCAGCCTGTTCTTCCACCTCAATGCGCACCGGTCGGGATCGGCGTGGAACACCCGCGCGGTGGTGGCACCCGATGGCGCGGGGCATGACGGGTTCCACGAGACGCCCGCAGCGCGGCTCGAAACGCAGCTCGAGCCCGGCACCCGCTGGCCCTCGGGCGGGACGCTGACGATCCAGACCGATGCCGGACCGCTCAGCGTGACCTTCGCGCCGGTGCAGCGCTTCCAGATGCGCGGGCTGGGCTATACCTGCCCCAAATGGGGCCATGGCCGCTATCACGGGGCGCTGGTGGTCGAACGCGACACGATAGATCTCGCCGCGCTCGACCCGATGGCACCGACGATGGACAACCTGCACGTGCAGATTCTCTGCCGGGTCACCACCAGCGCGGGCGAACAGGGTCTGGGGACGTTCGAGCAATTGGTGCTCGGACCTTATGATCCCTGGGGGCTGACCGGCTATGTCGACACGCCGGCCAGCCGCTAGCAGCCCCTAGTTGCGATAGACCCGAACGTTCTTGCCGTGTTGCGCCCTGGGGCGATGCCGCAGTGGCGCGGCGTGGCTGGTCACCACTTCCTCGACGCAATTGCAGCCTGGAGTGATCGTCACCGTGGTCACGATCGGCGGCGGGTAGTAATAATAATAGCCCGGCGGCGGGGGCGGATAACCGCCATGCTGGCCAGCGGGCGGCGGATAGCCGGCCCCTTGCTGGGCGAGCAGCCGGTTGCAGCGCTCGCGGTCCTCGGCCTTGTCGATCACCATCCCTGCGACCGCGCCGACGCCCGCGCCGATCAGCGTGCCGCCGGTGCGGTTGCCGCGCCCGGCGATGCGGTTGCCGGCAAGCCCGCCCACCGCGCCGCCGATCGCCGCGCCGCCCAGACCGCTGTCGCGGCGGCAAGCTTCGAGGAAGGCGGGGTCATAATCGCCTGCATAACCAGGAGCCGGCGGCGCATAAGGTGAAGGCTGGGCGTAAGACGGGGCGTAAGGCGAAGGCGGCGGGGCATAGCTGGTTCCGTAACCGCCCTGCGTCTCGCGTGCGAGCAGCTGCTTGCAGCGCTCGCGGTCCTCGGCCTTGTCGATGACCATGCCTGCGACCGCGCCGACGCCCGCGCCGATCAACGTGCCGCCGGTGCGGTTGCCGCGCCCGGCGATGCGGTTGCCGGCAAGCCCGCCCACCGCGCCGCCGATCGCCGCGCCGCCCAGACCGCTGTCGCGGCGGCAGGCGTCGAGGAAGGCAGCGTCATAGTCGCGGTCATACGGCGCCGACACGGCAGGCGGCGGCGGCGCGGAGGCATAGCTGTCGTCATAGCGGTGATCATATTCGACCGTCGGTGCGGGATCGGCCGCCGTCCGCGCCCAATGCGTGCCGTGCACCACATCGTCATTGCCCAGCAGCAGATCGCCATCGTAATTGTACGGATCGTAATCGGGCGAATAGGCCTGGGTGACGACCGCCTGTCCGGCCTGCATCGCGGGGCCGGCCTGCGCAGCGGACCAGTTCACCCCCTGCACGCTGTCATACACCCGGCCGTTGCGGTCGGTCAGCACCGCATCGTCATAATATCGCGACCAGCCAAAGCCCTGCGCCGGACGCGCCAGCCCGAAGCGCTGCCAGTTGGCGATGTAATAGGTCGGCACCACCCACACCCGCGGCAACAGGAAGCCGCGGAACGGGCGGACATAGGCCGGTGCGCCAACAGGAAAGCGGACGCCATAGGCCGGGCGCACCACAGGACCGGGATTGAGCGCGCTGCTGGCATTGAGCTCGATCCTGCTCGGCTTGGCACGGGTCAGCCCCGAGTCGGCGGCCTGGGTCGGCAAGGCCGACACCAGCGCGCCACCCACGCTGGCGACAACGGCGGCGTGGCGCAGATAAGCAAAAGCGCGGCTCTTCATGGTTAACTCCCCTTGGGCAATCGGGCAGGCCTTGAGGCTGGGCGATACAGACGGCCCTTCGCCCTTCCGGCTTGGTTAAGCGATTGTTACCATTGGCGGGGAAATTGCGCCATCGCAGCAATGTAAAACCGGGGCATGCACGCGCCGGTGTTTCAATATGGGGCATCGCGCCTGTGGGGGATGCGCCGCTTCAGATTCGTCCGGCGAGCATGCTTGCCAGCCGCTCGACCCCGGCGCGATCGTCGGCATCGAACCGGGCAAGATGCGGGCTGTCGAGATCGATGACATGCGTCACCTGCCCCTCATGGATCACCGGCACCACCAGTTCGGACTGGCTGGCGGCATCGCAGGCGATATGGCCGGGAAAGGCGTGGACATCGTCGACCAATTGCGTCTCGCCGCTTGCCGCTGCAGTACCGCACACCCCGCTGCCCAATGCGATGCGGATGCAGGCCGGCTTGCCGACGAACGGGCCGAGCACCAGCTCGCCATCGACCATGCGATAGAAGCCCGCCCAGTTGAGCCCTGGCAGAAACTGGCCGAGCAAGGCTGCGACATTGGCCATATTGGCGATGCCATCAGCCTCGCCATCGACCAGCGCGAGTGCTGCACCGTGCAGGTCGTCATACAATTGCGGCTTGGGAGTATTTGGATCGATTTCAAAGCTGTACATGGCAATGTTCTCAGTATGTGATATCAGTCGAAAGCGACGCGGCCCCGGTTCTTCTTTACCGTCGCCCTGTTCTTCTTGCCTGCCAGCCGCTCGGTCTTGCCGACGCGGTTGAGCCGCGAGCGCGCGCGCGTGGCGGGCAGATCATAGGCCGCGGCCAGCATCGCAACCACGCGTTCGCGCGCGAGCTTGCGGTTTGCCTCCTGGGTGCGGTGGTTGCGCGCCAGGATGACCAGCTCGCCTTCCTGGTTTATCTTGCTTCCGGCTAAGGATTTCAACCGGTTATAGACCAATGGTGGCAACCCTAGAGCATAGATGTTGACATGCAGCTGGACCGCGGTTGCCACCTTGTTGACGTTCTGCCCGCCGGGGCCGGAGGCGGTGATGAACCGCTCGGACACAATGGCATGGTCGGGGATCGCGATGTCACTCATCGACCGGCGCCTCGCCCAGCGCATCGGCTACAGCGGGTTCCTGCACGCCGAACCCCAGGTCGACAAAGCGCTTGGGCATCGATGCCGTAGCAATGATCGGCGGCTTGTCGCCGCGCGGCAGCGTCAGCCCTGCGGCATGCAGCATCAGCCCGGAGGAATAGCTTTTGCCATAGAACGGATCGCCGAGCAGCGGCTGGCCCAGGCCGTGCAGCGCGTGCACGCGGATCTGGTGGGTGCGCCCGGTCTCGGGCCGAAACTCGATCAGCGACCGTCCGGCGACCGTGGCGATCCGCCTCCAGTGCGTCACCGCGCGCTTGCCGCCCGCATCGGGGACGATCCGCCAGCCGGCTTCGGCAGTGCTGGTCTTGCCCAGCGCTATGTCGATGGTGCCGTGATCGTCCTTGATGTCGCCCTCGACGATGCCGAGATAGATCTTCTCTACCGTCCCAGCCTCGAATGCCGCGCCATAGCGCTTGTGCGCCTTGGCATGGCGCGCGAGCAGCAGGCAGCCCGATGTATCCTGATCGAGCCGGTGCACCGCCAACGGCAACCGCTGGAAGCCGAAGCGCAGATGGGTGAGGTAATCGTCGAGGCTGCGTCCGCCCTTGCGCGGCTGCGAGACGGGAAGCCCCGCAGGCTTGTCGATGACGATCGCCTCGCCATCGATGAACGGCAGCGTCTCGGCCACGCAAAACGCCGGTGTGTGAAAACCCATGTCGTTCAGGCCGCCTTTGCCATGTCGAAGCTGCGCGCGAACAGCTCGATCGCGCGCATCCGATCGTGGTGGTGATAGGCGTTGCACGAGATCATCACCTCGTCGGCGCCGAACGCCTCGACCAAAGCCTCGACCTTGTCGCGCACAACATCGGGCGTGCCGAACGCGGCGATCCGCGCCTGCGCGCCGACGATCATCGCCTCACGCTCGGTAAAGCCCATGTCCCGGCTCGCTTCAGGCGACACCGCAGGCTCCAGCCCGCCGCCGAGCAGCCGGGCGATATTGAGGAAGTAGTTCTTGCGCAGCAGCTCGGCCTGGTCGGCATCGTCACAGGCAAAGGCGGTGGTCGCCAGCATCACGTACGGCTTGTCGAGCGTCGCGCTGGGGCGGAAATTGTGGCGGTAAAGCTCGGTCAGCCCCGGTGTCGCCTGCGGGTTGATGAACAGCGCCAGCGCATAGGGCAATCCCAGTTGCGCGGCCAGGATCGCGCTGTCCGGACTGGTGCCCAGGATCCACACCGGCACCTCGCCCGCTGGCTCGGGGCTGAGCCGCGGATCGTTGAGACCGCCGGTCATGTATCCCACCAGATCGGCGACCTGCTGCGGGAACTCGCGGAACGAAGGCGGGTGCGGGGCAGACAGCGCCGCTGCGACGCGCATCTCGCCGCCCGGCGCGCGGCCGACTCCCAGATCGATCCTGTCGGGGTAAAGGTTGCTCAGCACCGCAAACTGTTCGGCGACCTTGTAGGCGCTGTAGTGCGGCAGCATCACCCCGCCCGACCCCAGCCGGATGCGCGAGGTGCGCGCGCCCATCGCGGCGATCAGGATTTCCGGCGCGCTGCCGCACAGGAAGCGGCTCGCGTGATGCTCGGACACCCACAACCGGTGGTAGCCCAGCCGATCGGCCAGTTCGGCAGCCTCGAGCGTGCCGACAAGCGCGGTAGCGGCAGGGACATCGGCGAAGCGCACCGACTGGTCGAGAAGCGAAAATTGTACCATGCCCTTAATGATAGGGCATTTGGGGCGGGTCACAAGGGCCGCTGATGGATCCGCGCCCCGTGAACCGCCCCTGATGCGTCATCTTTGGCCCTTGGGCAGGGCCGATGTCAGGCCAGCGCCTGCTTATCAGTCGGGCCGCACGTCCTGACGGCGCGAGCCATCGCGATTGGTGCCGCCCGGTGCCACCCGTGGTGCACGCTCGATGCGCTCCTGCCGCTGAGGCCGCGCCTGACGCTCGGCGCGCGGCGGAGCAGCGTTCGGCTGCGCCTGCGGAGAAGGCGGGCGCGCTTGCGGACGCTGAAGACCCGGGTTGCCGGCACCTGCGCCATCGCTCTGGGTCTGACCACGCTGCCAGTTGCGCCGTCCCTCGCGCTGCTGGACGCCGGGCTGGCCGACCTGTCCCTGCTGGCGCTGCTGCCAGCGCTGGATCTGCTGCTGGCGATCCTCGGGGGTCGCGCCGCGCATCCGCTCGCGTTCGCCCTGGCGGGTGCGCGGCACCGGGTTGGTGCCGTCGCGCCGTTCCTGCCGCCAGTCGCGACGATCCTGCGACGGATCGCGCCGGTCCTGCCGGATATCGCGGCGATCATTACGCCGGTCCCGACCGAAGTCCTGACGGTTGGCGCGCCGCTGCTGCTGGTACTGCCAACGCTGCTGCCCCCAATACTGCCGCTGGCGGTCCTGCATCGCAAAGCGCCGCCCGCCCGGGCGATCATAGATCCACGTGCCGTATCCGGGATAATAGAAGTTGTCGTAATAGCCGCCGCCAAAGCCGATCTGGCCAAAGCCGAGGCCTGCGTCGCAGCCGTAGAAGCTGTCCCACGCCGCATAGCCATCGCAATAAGGGTCATAGCCGCCGGCAAAGCCGCCGCCGCCCACACCGATGCCGACACCGCCATAGCCGCCATAACTGCCGCCGCCATAAGCGCAGGCGGACAAGGACACGGCGCCCAGTGCGATGGCGGCGATGCGGACAGCCTTGCGGCCGTGGTTCTGAAGGAATGAAAATCGGGTCAAAGCCATGGTTTCCTGTCTCGCCGCAAGTCCTGGCGCGGCGGGCCGGCGGAGCGGAGCCCCGATAATCTGTTCATACAAACCCCAAGTTGAATTAACGATGAATGAGGATCGTACGACAGAGAGTGCTTGCTAACATTGATGTCAATTGGTATTTAATGGAGCGATTAAACACTGTTCAAACCAGCGCAGAGGATTCCCCATGGCTACCGTGCTTGCTCCCCACACACACGCCCCTCAGCGCGAAATGTTCCCCGATCACACCATTCAGCGTGACAGCGGCAACCCGCACTGGACCCGGTTGCCGGGCGATCACGCGCTCGATCACATTCCTGGTGAGGATGGTTTGCCGGTGCTGGGGGTGACGCTCAAGATGCTCGCCGATCCCGAAAAGTTCGGCAACGAAATGCGCGCCAAATATGGCCCGGTCTATCGCACCCATGCTTTCGGACGGCGGCAGGTGGCGCTGTTCGGCGCCGATGCCAACGAACTTGTGCTGTTCGACCGCGACAAGGTGTTCTCGTCCGAGCAAGGCTGGGGGCCGGTGCTCAACCTGCTGTTCCCGCGCGGATTGATGCTGATGGACTTCGACCATCACCGCGCCGATCGCCGCGCGCTGTCGATTGCGTTCAAGCCGGGGCCGATGCGGCATTATGCCGAAGCGCTCAACGAGGGTATCGGTGCCCGCGTGCTCGAATGGTCCAACAAGGACATCACTTTCTACAGTGAAATCAAAAAGTTGACGCTCGATCTTGCGGCAACTTCTTTTCTCGGCATTCCCTGGGGCCCGGAAGCCGACAAGATCAACACCGCGTTCGTCGACATGGTGCAGGCCTCGATCGGCGTGGTCCGCCGCCCGCTTCCCTTCACCAAAATGGGCAAGGGCGTGGCAGGCCGCAAATTCCTGGTCGATTACTTCACGCCCGAGGTGCAGAAGCGGCGCGAGCAGCAGGGGCCCGACATGTTCAGCCAGTTCTGCCGTGCCACCCGCGACGATGGCAGCCTGCTCACCACCGATGAGGTGGTCGATCACATGAACTTCCTGATGATGGCAGCGCACGACACGATCACCTCGTCGGCCAGCTCGCTGATCTGGCTGCTCGCCAAGAACCGCGAATGGCAGGACAAGATCCGCGCCGAACTGCTCGAACATGCGCCCGCAGGTAGCCCGATGCCCTATGATGCGCTGCCCAACCTTGAGCTGACCGAGATGGCGTTCAAGGAAGCGCTGCGGCTGATCCCGCCGGTGCCCTCGACCCCGCGCCGCGCGCTCAAGGATTTCGAATTCGGCGGATACCGCATCCCTGCCGGCACCCCGGTCAGCATCAGCGCGGCCTATACCCACAAGCAGGCAGAGCATTGGCCCGAGCCAAGCAAGTTCGATCCCATGCGCTTCACCCCCGAAGCGACCCGCGCCCGGCACAAATACGCCTGGGTGCCGTTCGGCGGCGGCGCGCATATGTGCCTGGGGCTGCACTTTGCCTATATGCAGATCAAGGTGCTGCTGCACCATGTCCTCAGCCAGCACCGCATCGTTATCGAGCCGGGCTACAACCCCGCCTGGCAGGCATGGCCGATCCCGCAGCCCAAGGACGGGCTGAAGGTGCGCTTCGAGAAGCTGTAGGAGCCCACCCATCTCCCCCGTCACCCCCGCGAAAGCGGGGGTCCCGCTTCCTTCTGGACTGCGGCGCAAAAGCGGGATTCCCGCGTTCGCGGGAATGACGACAAGGAAAACGGGTTTTCTCGAAGGTCGAAGACCGCTAGTTGGCGCTCCTGACCACCACAGGAGACGCCCCGATGCCGCAACTCGTCCTCATCCGCCACGGCCAGTCGCAATGGAATCTGGAAAACCGGTTCACCGGCTGGTGGGACGTCGATGTGACCGAGAAAGGCGCCGAGGAAGCGCGCGCGGCGGGCCGGTTGATGCGCGACAAGGGGCTCGATTTCGACATCGCCTTCACCTCGCTTCAGACCCGGGCGATCAAGACGCTCAACCTGGCGCTCGAGGAAATGACCCGGCTGTGGCTGCCGGTCGAGAAGAACTGGCAGCTCAACGAGCGCCATTATGGCGGCCTGACCGGACTCGACAAGGCGCAGACCGCGGCCAAGCATGGCGACGAGCAGGTGCACATCTGGCGCCGCAGCTTCGACATTCCGCCGCCGCCGATGGAGGCGGGTTCCGAATTCGATCTGTCGAAGGACCGTCGCTATGAGGGCATCGCCATCCCCAACAGCGAAAGCCTGAAAGACACCATCGACCGCGTGCTGCCTTATTGGGAAAGCCGCATCGCGCCCGAACTCAAGGCGGGCAAGCGCGTGATCATCTCGGCGCACGGCAACTCGCTGCGCGCTTTGGTCAAGCACCTCTCGGGCATCGCCGACGATGCGATCACGAGCCTTGAAATCCCCACCGGCCAGCCGATCGTCTACGAACTCGACGACCAGCTCGCCGAAGTCGAGCGCTATTACCTCAGCGAACGCTAAAGCCGTTCGGCCCGATCAGGCGGCGAACTGCGCGTCATACTGGTCGACTTCGGCCAGCAGATGCGCGACCTGGTCGGGCGGCAGAAAGGAACCGGTGAAGCTGTTGCGCGCCAGCGTGCGCAATTGCTCGCGGCTGAGGTTGAGCGCATCTGCGATCGCATGATAATTGGCGTTCACATAGCCGCCGAAATATGCCGGATCGTCCGAGTTTACCGTCGCCTTGAGCCCTGAATCGAGCATTTGCTTCACCGGGCTGTCGGCGATGTCGCCGATCACGCACAGCTTGAGGTTGGAGAGCGGACAGACGGTCAGCGTCATCCCCTCACCCGCCAGCCGCGTCACCAGCGCGCTGTCTTCCAGCGCGCGGTTGCCATGGTCGATCCGGTCGACGTGCAGCACGTCGAGCGCCTCGTGAACGTATGCGGGCGGCCCCTCCTCGCCCGCATGCGCGACCAGCTTGAGTCCCAGCGACTTCGCCCGCGCGAAGACGTTGGTGAACTTCGATGGCGGATGACCGTTCTCGGAGGAATCGAGCCCGACGCCTGCGATCCTATCGAGATACGGCAGCGCCTCGTCGAGCGTCGCGGCGGCCGCGGCCTCGTCGAGATGCCGCAGGAAGCACAGGATCAGCCGCGACGTGATTCCCCACTGCTTTTCGCCATCGGCGAGCGCGTCGCTGATCCCCGTGATCACATCCGCAAACGCCACCCCGCGTTCGGTATGGCCCTGCGGATCGAAGAAGATCTCGACATGGCGGACATGGTCGGCATGCGCGCGCTCTAGGTACGCCCAGGTCAGATCGTAGAAATCCTGCGTCTTGAGCAGCACGCCCATGCCTTGATAATAAATATCAAGGAAATCCTGCAAATTACTGAAATTATAGGCTTTCCGAATATCCTCGACACTTGCGAACGGGATTTCGACCTTGTTGCGCTGTGCCAGCGCAAACAGCATTTCGGGCTCGAGCGACCCTTCGATGTGGAGGTGAAGCTCTGCCTTGGGCAGGCGGTCGATATACGCGGTGCGCTGGTCGGGTGTCATGGCAGCGTTATGGCAAGCGGGTGGCCTCGGCGCAATTGGCTAAGCACTTAAACCGTCACCCCCGCGCACGCGGGGGTCCCGCTTTTTGGTCAACCTTGGCGCAGTAGCGGGATTCCCGCGTTCGCGGGAATGACGAAGGAGGAACAGCCCCTCACTCCCCCAGGATGATGCTCGCGCCCGGCTTGTGCGCGCGGATTTCCTCGACCGTCAGGCCTGAAATCTCGTGCGGAAAGACCAGCCACTGCTCGGTCTCGTGGACGCAATAATCGGGGGTCAGGTCGGTCAGGTTGCGCGAGGGCTTGTAGTACACCGTGGCGATCCGCCAGTCGTGCGGCATGTTGTAGCGGCACTTGGCGGCAAGTTCGTGGATGAACGCGCGGATCGAGCGGCCGCTGTCGAACACGTCATCGACCACCAGCAACCGGTCCTCGGGGCTCAGCGTGTCGATCAGATAGCCCAAAGCATAGACGCGCACGTCCTTGCTCTGCTGGTCGATGCCGTAATAGCTCGCGGTACGGATGGCGATGTGGTCGGCGTTGATGCCGTGATATTCCATCAGTTCCTGCACCGCAATGCCCACCGGCGCGCCGCCGCGCCAGATGCCGACGATGTGGGTGGGCTTGTAGCCGCTGTCGATCACCTGCATCGCCAGCCGATAGCTGTCCTCGAGCAGGCTGTTGGCGCTGATATAGTGCTTGTCGGTGGTCATGTGCTGAGGCTTGCCTTGTTGGGTGAGCGCTTGGGGCCTTCATGCCAGCGCAGCGCTGCGGGTCAAGCCCAACACCATCAACCCCTGCCCGCCCGCGTCAGCACCACCGCCGCGATCGCCAGCAGCAGGATCGCTCCGGCCTCGAACAGGATCTTGTCGGGTGCCATGTCCTTGCCCTGCAGCACGATAAGCCGCGCCAGCGCGGTGATCGCGATGAAGATCGGATAGACGAATGGCGATCCGCGCCCGGTATAGAACACCGCGATCATGCCGATCACCTCGGTGTACAGGAACATCAACAGGATATCAGCGAGGCTGATCGTCCGCGCCGCGACGATGTTCGCGATCTCGATCCCCGCCGCCCCCAGCGTCATCAGCGCCACCAGGATCAGCAGCACATGCTCGATCAGGCGAAAGCCGCGGACGGCCACGGTGTCCTGCGCCAGCACCGGTGATGCGGCTACAGGCGGTGCGGATACCTCGTCGTGCGATCCGGAAAGGTCGGGCATGCCCGATCCTATCATATCCTCGGGCAGAAAGTTAGCGCCGCCTTGCGCGTCGAATCCAGCGCCGTCGGCACTGTGACAGAACCGCAATCCAATTGTCATCAATAGTATACAATTGGGTCATCAGGACGACGCCACCCGACCCTAACCGCCGCTGCAGCCAAACAATGGCAGTTTTCACGGGGTTCATTCAATGTCGAAATTTCCAGGGTGCGCAGTGGTCGCGCTGCAATTCGCTATGCTTTATCCTGCCGCTGCGCACGCCAGCGAGGCGGTGCAGACCGTCGAGGCCGCCGATGCTGCGCCGGCCGCGGATGCCGCGTCGTCAGACCTGATCATTGTCACCGGCACCCGTGACGCCACCCGCACCCAGTTCGACACGATGGCCCCCGTCGATGTGCTGTCGTCCGAGGGGATCGACAATGTCATCTCCGAAGACCTGTCGGACACGCTGGCCCGGCTGCTGCCCTCGTTCAACGTCCAGCGGCTGCCCGCTGCCGATGGCCAGGCGTTCGTCCGCCCGGCCAGCCTGCGCAGCCTGTCGCCCGACCACACGCTGGTGCTGGTCAACGGCAAGCGCTATCACCGTTCGGCGCTGCTCGGCGGCCGCGGCGCGCAGGCGCCCGATCTCAACACCATTCCGACGATCGCGATCAAGCGGATCGAGGTGCTGCGCGATGGCGCATCGGCGCAATATGGGTCGGACGCGATCGCAGGCGTGATCAACATCATCCTCGACGACCAGCCCGGCATGGAGGCTGCCGCCCAGTTCTCGCAATATTATGAAGGCGATGGCGACAATTATCAGGGCGCCCTGCAGGGTGGCCTGGCGCTCGGTGACCGGGGCAGCATCGTGTTTTCGGGCGAATACAGCAAGAACGCGGCGACCTCGCGCACCCGCCAGCGCCCCGATGCCATCGCGCTGCAGGCCGCCCGCCCCGATCTGGTGATCCCCAACCCGGTGCAACGCTGGGGCCAGCCCGAATCGCGTGTCATGCGCGGCGCGATCAACATGCGCTATGCGCTCACCGAGGGCCTCGAAATCTACGCCTTCGGCACCGCCAGCGGCGGCGACGGCGTCACCGATTTCAACTGGCGCAACCCCGTCGGCACCGCCAATGTCTACGCCAACACGGCGGTGTTCCCCGGCTTCAATTTCTCGCAGGTCTACCCCGCCGGCTTCACGCCGCGCTTCGGCACCGAGTTCGAGGATCTGCAGGCTGTCGCCGGGCTGCGCAGCGCCGACCGCAGCGCCGTGTTCACCTATGACATCAGCGCATCGTCGGGCCGCAGCCGGATCGATTATCTGATGAGCGAATCGCTCAATGCCTCGCTCGGCCCGAACAGCCCGACCAGCTTTTATCTCGGGCGGCTCGAACAGCGCGAATTCAACCTCAACGCCGATTTCGTCTACCGGCTGGATGTCGGCGCGTTCGAACCGATCAACATCGCCTTTGGCGGCGAGCGCCGCGAAGAGACCTATGCCGTCACCGCAGGCGATCCTGCATCCTATGCGGTCGGCCCCGGCGCTGTGGCGGGGCTCGCCCCCAATTCCAATGGCTTCCCGGGCTTTGCCCCCAACCAGGCAGGATCGTTCGGACAGGAAAGCTATGCCGGCTATCTCGATCTGGAATGGCGCCCGGCAGAACCGCTGACGCTGGGCGTGGCGGCGCGGTACGAAGATTTCTCCAACTTCGGCGACACCGTGAACTACAAGCTCTCGGCACGTTTCGAGCCGCTCCAGGGTCTTGCGATCCGCGGTGCCTATTCGACCGGTTTCCGCGCGCCGACCCCGGGCCAGTCGAACACCTCCAACACATCGCAGGGCCTCGACACGCAGACGCTTCAGATCTTCACCCGCGGCCGGCTGTCGACCAGTGATCCGGTAGCCATCGCGCTGGGTGCCCAGCCCCTGCAGCCCGAAAAGTCCGAAACCTTCACCGCCGGGCTGACCTTCCAGTCCGACTTCGGGCTGTCGGCGAGCATCGATGCGTATCAGATCGATGTGCGCGACCGGTTTGGCCAGTCGAATGCCTTTGCGGTTCCCGCCGGCGTGCCCAACCCGTTGCAGTTCACCTCGATCAGCTATTTCACCAACGATTTCGATACCCGCACGCGCGGTGTCGATGTCGTGCTCGCGTACTCTTCGGCTTTGGGCGACGGTACGCTCAATGCGCGGCTGGCCTACAACTACAACCAGACCAAGGTGACCAACGGCACCAGCGTCACGATCGGCAATGACACCCAGCGCCGCCTGTTCGAGGAACGCCTGCCGCAGCATAACGCCACCGGGTCGATCGGCTATGCCATCGCAGGCTTCACCGTGACCGCCAACGGCCGCTATTACGGGGCGTGGACCGACTCGAGCGGCAATGCCACCGGAGACATCTTCCAGCGCTTCGGATCGATCGTGCTGTTCGATCTGTCGGCGGGCTATCAGTTCACCGAGAACCTTTCGGTCAAGATCGGCGCGGAGAACATCTTCAACACCTATCCCGACGAGGCCACCAACCAGGCGGTGCGCGGTCTGATCTATTCGCGTAACGCACCGTACGATACCGATGGCGGCCAATATTATGTTCGCCTGGGCGTGCAGTTCTGACGCATAAAGCGGCATGACCATCAATCGCAGAACCTTGATGACGGGCGCAGCGGCCATCGCTGCTGCGCCCCTTGCCCCGTCGGTGGCGCATGCGGCGGGCGACTTTGCCCCCGCCGCCGCTGCCGATGACGAGGCCTATTGGGCGCGCATCGCCGCGCACTACGATGTCACCGACGCGGTCATCCAGCTGGAAAACGGCAATTGGGGGATGATGGCGCGCCCGGTGCTTGAGCACTATCAGCAGCAGGTGGCCCGGGTAAACCGCGACACCAGCTTTTACGCCCGCCGGGGCATGGGCCGCGACCTGATGGCCGCGCAGCACCGGCTGGCCGCTCAACTGGGTGTGGACGCGACCGAGATCGTGTTCACGCGCAACGCCACCGAAGCGCTCAAGGCGCTGATCGGCGGGTACAACCGCATCGGACCCGGCAGCGCCGTGCTGTACGCCGATCTCGATTATGACAGCATGCAGCTCAGCCTGGTCAACGCGGCGCGGCTGCGCGGCGCGCGCGTGGTGAAGATCGACCTGCCCGAGCCTGCAACGCACGATACCGTGCTGGCGGCCTATGAAGCGGCGTTCGGCGCGCATCCCGACCTGAAGTTTGTGCTGCTGACGCATATCAGCCACCGCACCGGCCTGATGCTGCCGGTTCGCGCCATCGCCGACATGGCGCGGGCGCGGGGCATCGACGTCATCCTCGATGCCGCGCACAGCCTGGGCCAGGTCGATTACCGGCTGCGCGATCTCGGCGCGGATTTCATCGGATTCAATCTCCACAAGTGGATCGGCGCGCCGCTGGGCGTTGGCGCGATGTACATCCGCGCCGGGCGGCTCGACGCGATCGATACGGACATCGCCGAGGACGTCTCCGACACCGGCAGCATCCGCGCGCGGGTGCACACCGGAACGGTCGATATGGCTGCGCTGTTGACCCTGCCCGCAGCCCTGGATTTTCAGGCGGCGATCGGTGGTAGAGCGCGGGAAGGCCGGCTGCGGGCCTTGCGCGACCGGTGGGTGGGGCAGCTGCGCGGCCACCCGGATGTCTCCGTGCTGACACCCGACGACGCGCGCATGCACGGCGCCATAACATCGTTCAGGGTCCGCGGTTGCCTCAGCGACGCGGACAATCGCGCCATGGCCCAGGCCCTGCTCGACCGGCACGGCATCTTCACCGTCCAGCGCGGCGGGGTTGCCCAGGGCAGCTGCGTCCGGGTCACGCCTGCGTTGTGCAACACGATGGTCGATGTCGATGCGCTGGCGAAGGCGCTGCTGGAGCTGGCCCCCGCCATGGCCAAGGGCTGATCCGCGTCAGGCGTGGATCCACCAGCGGATGGCATAGGCGACAACGCCGATGACGCCGACCGACATCAGCCAGATCGCCACCATCCAGCCGATCTTCTGCGTCAGGGGGCGCGCATCGCCACGGTCGGGGTCATCCAGCGCCATCAATGATAGCCCTCATCGCCGACCTTGCCGCGGAACACCCAGTACGCCCAGCCGGTATAGCCGATGATCAGCGGCACGATGAACAGCGTGCCAACCAGCATGAACATCTGGCTGCTGGGGTGGGTGGCCGCATCCCAGATCGTCACCTCGTCGGGCACGACATACGGGAACATGCTGATCCCCAGCCCGATCATGCCGAGCAGGAACAGCGCCAGCGTCAGCAGGAACGGCGCGTAGTTCTTGCGCTTCTGCAACCCGCGCAGCAGCGCGAAGCTGATCACCGCGACCAGCACCGGCACCTGCGCCGAAAACAGCACGTTGGGAAAGGTGAACCAGCGCGCGAAATAGCCGGCGTCCAGGAACGGTGTGTAAAGGCTGACCGCACCCAGCGCGAGCAGGGTTGCGGGAAACAGTTTCCAGCTCATGCGATAGGCATGGTCCTGCACCGGGCCTTCGGTCTTCATGATCAGCCAGGTCGATCCCAGCAGGCCATAGCCGATGACGGTGCCGATGCCGGTGAGCACCGAATACAGGCTCAACCAGTCGAGCCAGCCGCCTGCATAGGCGCGGCCATCGACCTCGACCCCCTGCAGCAGCGCGCCCAGCGTCACCCCTTGCGCGAACGCGGCGACGAGCGAGCCTGCGGTGAACGCGAAATCCCAGAACGGCTGGTGGTTGGGATCGCGCCAGCGCCCCTCGAACGCCACGCCGCGCAGCACCAGCCCCAGCAGCATCGCGATGATCGGCGGATAGATCGCAGGAAGGATTATCGCATAGGCCAGCGGGAAAGCGGCGAACAGCCCGCCCCCGCCCAGCACCAGCCAGGTCTCGTTGCCGTCCCACACCGGCGCGACCGAGTTCATCGCCTTGTCACGCTCGGCCCCGCGCCCCAGCGCCGGGAAGATGATGCCAATCCCTAAGTCGAAGCCGTCCATCACAACATAAGCGAACACGGCAAAGGCGATGATGAACGCCCAGACGATCGTCAGGTCGATGCTCATGCGCCCTCCTCCAGCATGGTGGCGCTCTGTCCGCGCCGCGAACTGTCCGCCGATGCCGGGGTGATCCCTGCGGTGCGCAGCGGTCCGGAGGCGGCGGCTTCCTCGTGCCCGGTGGCGGGCTTGCTCATCAGCTTGAGGATGTACAGCGTACCAGCGCCGAACATGATGAAATAGGTGACGACGAAGGCGAGCAGCGACGCACCCACCGCAGGCGCTGCCAGCGGCGAGACACTCTCTGCCGTCGTGAGCAGGCCATAGACGGTGTAAGGCTGGCGGCCGACCTCGGTCGTCACCCAACCGGCGATCACCGCGACGAAGCCCGATGGGCCCATCACGATCGCTGCGCGGTGCAGCCACGGCCAGTCGAACAGCCGTCCGCGCACCCGCGCCAGCAGGCTGAACAGCCCGATGCCGAGCATCGCAAACCCGATCCCGACCATGATCCGGAACGACCAGAACACCACGCCCACCGGCGGCTGCTGATCTTCAGGAATGGTATCAAGTCCGGCCAGCGGCGCGTTGAGATCATGCTTCAAGATCAGCGAGGAAGCCTTTGGAATTTCGATGGAATAATCCACGCGCTTTTCCGCGCTATTGGGGATGCCGAACAGGATCAAAGGCGCGCCATCGGGGTGGCTGTCGTAATGGCCTTCCATCGCCATCACCTTGGCGGGCTGGTGCTCAAGCGTGTTGAGCCCGTGCATGTCGCCTGCAAAAATCTGCAACGGTGCGACCAGCGCCGCCATCCACATCGCCATCGAGAACATCCGCCGCGCGCGCATGTCGGTCTTGTTCTTGAGCAGGTGATAGGCGCCGACCGCGCCCACGACGAACGCGGTCGTCAGATACGCCGCCATCACGGTGTGGACCAGGCGATAGGGGAAGCTGGGGTTGAAGATGATATCGAGCCAGCTGCCGGCGGGGACGAACTGGCCATTGGCCGCGATCTCATAGCCGGTCGGCGTCTGCATCCAGCTGTTGACGCTGAGGATCCAGAACGCAGAAATGAAGGTGCCGAGCGCGACCATCAAGGTGGCGGTGAAGTGCAGCTTGCGGCCCACCTTGTCCATGCCGAACAGCATGACGCCCAGGAAGCCCGCTTCGAGGAAAAACGCGGTCAGCACTTCATAGGCCATCAGGGGCCCGAGGATCGGTCCGGTGCGATCCGAATAGACCGACCAGTTGGTGCCGAACTGATACGACATCACGATCCCCGAGACGACGCCCATGGCAAAGGCGATCGCGAAGATCTTGCGCCAGTATTTGAACAGATCGAGATAGGTGTTGTCGTTGGTCTTGAGCCACAGCCCTTCCAGCACGGCGAGATAGCTCGCCAGACCGATCGAAAATGCGGGGAAGATGAAGTGAAAGCTCACCGTGAAGGCAAACTGGATGCGTGCCAGCATCAACGCATCAAAACCGTCGAACATGCCATGCGACCTTTCGCGAACCGCTGCGGCGGGGGACGGCCGGGCTTCCAGTACGGAATGCCCGCCCCCGCGAAGATTGCCGGGATTTAGGCCTGCCAACCTAACACGGCAATGTGACAGATTGTCCCAGCGTTGCGCTCAGATGTCCAGCAGCATGCGAATTCCGGCGCAACGCACCGTTAAACCGATTGGTCTAGGCGCGCAAAGTCCTGTCGAACAGCGCCAGGGTCCGGTCCCATGCCAGCTTTGCCGCCGCCTCGTCGTAGCGCGGCGTGGTGTCGTTGTGGAAGCCGTGGCTGGTGCCGGGATAGAAATGCGCCTGATATTCCTTGTTGTTCGCCTTGAGCGCAGCCTCGGTCGCCGGCCAGGTCGCATTGACCCGCTCATCGTTCTCGGCGAAGTGGATCAGCAACGGCGCCTTGATCGATGGCACCTCCTCGGGCTTCGCCTGGCGCCCGTAAAACGGCGCTGCGGCAGCCAGATCGGGATAGGCCACTGCCAGCGCGTGGCACACGCCGCCGCCATAGCAGAAGCCGGTGACGCCGACCTTGCCGGTCGCGCCGTCATGATCACGCAGGTATTCGAAGCCGGCGAAGAAATCCTCCATCAGCTTGGCCGGATCGAGCGAGGCCTGCATCGTGCGGCCCTCGTCATCGCTGCCGGGATAGCCGCCCAGCGACGTTAGACCGTCCGGTCCAAGCGCCAGATAGCCCGATTTTGCGAGCCGCCGCACGACATCCTCGATGTAGGGATTGAGCCCGCGGTTTTCGTGCACCACCAGAACGGCGGGCAGTTTGCCCTTCGCGGCCTTGGGCCGCGCCATCAGGCCGCGCACGGTCCCATGGCCCTCGGGGCTGGGATATTCCACCCGCATGGTCTCGATGGCCGGATCGTCGGGCGCCACCTGCTGCGCCAGCGCGTAATCGGGGCGCAATTGGTTATAGATCATCAGCCCGGTGACGCCTGCCGCTGCATACCGCCCCGCTTGCCGGATAAACTCGCGTTTGCTGAGCTTGCCATGCACGTAACCATCGAAAATCTCGAGGATATGCGGGTGGAAATCGCTGGCGCGCATCGCGCGGGTGACAGGCCGTGCTTCAGGTGGGGACTGGGTCAAGACGGCATCCTCGGGTTGCTGGCGATCGAACCGCATTGTGCATCAATCGCCCAGGGCTGCAAGCGTCTCGCCGGCCATTTGTTCCCGCCGGGCCGTTTCATCGGGCGCGCAGGCGCAGATTGGACCGGGCGGTCTAGGCCTGAACCGGTCGGTCTTGCCAGGCGCGCTCAGCCGCGATCCACCATCGCGCACAGCATGTCGGTGGTCAGCGTAACCGGCGCGGTATCCCGCCTACACCGCGCCAGCAGCATCGCGCCTTCGTGCGCGGCGATGATGGTCGCAGCGATGTCGCGCGCGCGGGCGACCGCCACGCCTTCGAGCATCAGCCATTTGGCCAGCCGCATTTCGATGCGCTGATAGGCGATGCGCACCGCATCGGCGAGCGCGGTGTCGCCGCCGCCCTGCTCCTGCCCGATCACCGCCAGCAGCGACCCGTCGCGCCAGTCGGTGCGCTCGAGCCAGGCACAGGATTCTGCGCCGAGTTGGCGTAAAAACCCAATGATATCAGCGCCCGAACCCGATGCTTCGTCGAGCGCGCTCAGCGTGCTGGCTGCGATCCGGGTGATGCACGCTTCAGCCAGCTCGGGCTTGCCGCCGGGGAAATGGTGGTAAAGCGAGCCCTTGGGCGCTTCGGCGAGCGCCAGGATCTCGGCCAGACCGACCGCATGATAGCCGCGCTGCTGGAACAAGCGCGTGGCGACCTGCAGCAGCCGCAGCCGCGTCGGGTGAACGCTCGCGTCCTGTGTGGCGGCGCCTGCGGTCGCGGCACGCGCCACGCCATCATTGGAAACAAAAAGCATCATAGACCGTTCAGTCTAGCGGCCATGGGGGCGGCGTCAAGCAGGCTGTTGCCGCATTGGGGGCGCTCATGATGCGGCGACCACGGCGATCAGCGCCAGCGCAGTGGCGACGCGGCGCTCGCCGCCAGCATCGTCGACGGCCAATACCTGCGCTTCCACCGACACATTACGCTTGCCCTGCTTGATCACCGCCGCGTGGACGCGCAGCAACTTGGTGGTCGCAGGCGCGTGAAACTGCAGCGTGTAGCTCGCGGTGACGACGTCGCCCGCCACCGTCGCTGCGGCCCAGCTGCACGCGGTATCGGCCAAAGCGCCGATGATTCCGCCGTGCACGAAGCCGTGGTGCTGGGTCTGATCCTCGCGGACATCGAGCTCAAGGCAGACCTGGCCACCGCCAGCAGCGATCAGACGCATGCCACTCCATCGGTTGAATCCGGACGATTGCGAGGCGCTGCGCAGGCCGTTTTCCATCCTGGCATCCGAGTAATCAGGCTGGGTCATCGTTCTGCTCCGCTGATTGGCGCACCGGCCACGCGACCGGTCGGTCTGGTGCAAAGATTAAACCGACTGGTCCGTTTGTCAATCCGCTGTTGCGGCGTGGTTGGCAGACTCCCCCGCTGCCTTGATCCATTCCCTCTGGCAATCCGTCAAAGTCTGTGCTGTCGATGGGCCAGGCACTCCGACCGAACGGTCAGGAGCCAAGCCGGGGGCCCGACCGATGACCACAACCGACAGACACCTCTCGCTCGATGCGATGCGCGGCTTTGCCGTGATGGGCATATTGCTGCTCAACATCACGGGCTTTGCCATGCCCGGCGCGGCGTATATCAATCCATCCGCATGGGGCGGCACCGATCCGCTCAACATCGGCGTCTGGGCGACCAATTTCGTGCTGTTCGACGGCAAGATGCGCGGGCTGTTCAGCGTATTGTTCGGCGCAAGCATGCTGCTGGTGATCCAGCGCGCGCAAGCATCGGGGCAGAACGCGCCATCGGTGCACCTCAACCGGATGGCGTGGCTGTTCGTTATCGGCGCGGCGCATTATATCGTCCTGTGGTGGGGCGACATTTTGGTGCCCTATGCGATCTGCGGCACGCTGGCGCTGTTCTTCATCCACAAGGACATCAAGCAGCTGGTGCGCTGGGCGATCATCCTGTTCTCGTTGTACTTGGTGATCACCGGGCTGGTGCTGGGGGGAAGCTGGTGGCAATCGATCGCGGGACTGGCGCCCGGCGCCGATGCCGAGACGATCGAGAACACGCGTAAGATGCTGGCCAGCTTCGGCAAACCGGGGTCGGACGAGATCGCCAAAGATCTTGCGCTCTACAGGAGCGGATGGCCCACGATCTTCGCCGACAATCTGTCGACCTTTCCATCTTCGCTGACCAACGCGCTGCTGCTGTTCACGCTCGACACCTTGGGCATGATGCTGCTGGGCATGGCGATGCTTAAAAGCGGGTTCATCCTGGGACTGTGGGCGCCGGCGATCTATGCCAAGGTCGCCATCCGCGCGTTCGCCATCGGCCTGCCGCCGATGGTCGCGCTGGCCGCCTGGGTGATCGCCTCGGGCTATGACACGATGATCACCTTCGGCGCCTTCTTCACGTTTTCCTTCCCCTTCCGTGTGGCGCTGACCGTCGGATGGGCTGCGGCGCTGCTGTGGATCATCGTCCGGCACAAGGAACACGCGCTGATCGGCCGGGTCGCTGCCGCCGGTCGCGCCGCGTTCAGCAACTATCTGGGCACCACGGTGCTGATGACCTTCATCTTCTACGGCTGGGGCCTGGGCCTGTTCGGCAGAATCGATCGCATAACATCGATGCTGTTCGTTTTCGGAACCTGGGGAATCATGCTATTATGGTCAAAGCCCTGGCTGCAGCGATTCCGGTTCGGACCTGCGGAATGGCTGTGGCGCTCTCTGGCGCGTCGGAGCCTGCAACCGATGCGTTTGCGATAGGGTCGCAAAAAGTCTGTTGCGATGCGTTCGCATTATCGCTATTCCTGCATCAACAGGAGAGACGCATGGTAGTTTGCATCTGCAACGCGATTCGCGAACAGGACCTCAAGGACGCTTTGCGCGATGGCGCGGGCCGCCCGTCCGAGGTTTACGCCCGTCTGGGCCGGCGTCCCAAATGCGGCCAGTGTCTGTCGTTTGCGCAAAGCATTATCAGCCGGGAAACTGCGACCGCATAGCAATAGCCTGGTAATTTCCCTTTAAAATTCAACTATTTCCCGCGCTGCAACGCTTCCCAAAGACCCGTTTTCCCGCTATAGTTGCTTCCTGCATTTCACATGCCCGCCCCTCAAGTCGGTGCGCGGGCAGCACAGGAGCATTATATGAAGGGCGACCCCAAGGTCATCGAATTTCTCAACGACGCGCTCAAGAATGAACTGACCGCGATCAACCAGTATTTCCTGCACGCCAAGATGCTGCAGAGCTGGGGCATCAAGAAGCTCGCCAAGTTCGAGTACGAAGAATCCATCGACGAGATGAAGCACGCCGACAAGCTCGCCGATCGCATCCTGTTTCTTGATGGCCTGCCCAACTTCCAGCTGCTCGGACGGCTGAAGATCGGCGAGACGGTCGAGGAAATCCTCAAGGCCGATCTCGCGCTCGAGAACGAAGCGATCCCGATGCTCAAGGAAGCGATCGCCTATTGCGAAAGCGTCCGCGACTATGGCAGCCGCGACCTGCTCGCCTACATCCTCACCAGCGAGGAAGAGCATGTCGATACGCTCGAGGCGCAGTTCGACCTGATCGCGCGCATGGGCATCGAGAACTACGTCCAGTTGCAGTCGAGCCCCGCCGAGGATTGATCCGGACGCCCGCGCTCACCCTGCCGGCGCGGGGTGGGCGGGCTGGATCAGGGCAGCGGCAGCGGCGCTTGCGATCACTGCACCGCAGCGATTTCCTTGATCATCTCGCTTGCCATCTGGTTGCGGTGCACCGCAGCGCTGCGGTTGATCGGGATCTTGTAGAGTGCCTTGAGCATTGCGCGGTCGAGGTCGGACAGGCCGGTCGGGCGTTCGGTCGCTGCTGCCGCAGGACTGAACAGCGACATGATGCTCATGCCCTCCGGCTCGGCATCCAGCCGGGTGCGCGATAGGATGCCGAAAGCGAGATAGTCGCTGAGCGTGTCGAACGGCACATCGGAAATACGCGGCACGTCAACCATCACCGTGACACCCTTGATGCTGACCTGTGCAGGACTGTTGATCCGGCTGGCCGCGCCCTGGTTGAGCACCGGCAGGTCCATCAGTGCGCCAGGCGCTCCGCCAAGGCCTGCTGCATCGGGGCCGACGCCTCGTCCGCCCAGCCCTTCGACCACCTGGCCATAGAACCAGCGCACGGGCAGCCCCGGCTGCCCAAGCGTGCGGCGCTCGTCCCTGCGGGTGGTGTCGAGCAGATCGGGACGCTTGCGCTCCAGCCTCGCGAACGCGGCGTCGCTGTCCAGCAGGAATGCGATCATCACATTGGGCTGGCATTGTCCCTTCGCCACCCGTGCGCCGACCTGGCGCGCAGTTGCCTCGATCCGGTCGATCAATGGTTGGGCGACCTCGGCGCGCAGCCCGATCGCGCCGATGCACAACGGCTCGGCCCAGCGTGCGTTCTGATCGGACTGCGGGGCAGCCAGCACCGCGCGGGTGTAGGCGCGGGCCATCTGATGCGCTTCGCCGCGCGTCATCCGCTGGCCGGTCACGACGATCGGATCGTCATCGCCCGGAGCGATCGCCAGCGAGGGCCCTGGCAAGGCGAGCAGGGCGGGCAGAACCAGGGATGCAAGCAAGTGTCGGTGTGCCATATCGATCGACCTCAAACGGAAGCTAGGTAGTCGCAGCGGCATCACTATAGCGTATCGTCCGTGCCCGGGCATCTGAAATCAAATTCAATTCAAGTCTATTCGGCAATCGATCGACCAGCGAATGCCTTCGCCCAACTGCGCATGTCCGGCAGCATGGTCACGATTGATTGCCTCGCTCTTTCCTGCAAGCTCTGCCTCCGAATTACCCGGCGTTCAGCCGCCAGTGACGGCGCAGCAATTGGTGCGTGGGCGAATTGTATCCGCCGTACAGTGTCGGATAGACGCCCACCTCCTCGGCATCGGGTCGGAAACTGGGGTTCCAGCCGTTCCATGTGTTGTAGGTATGGAACAGCCAGTCCGCGTTGTTCTCCTCGAAAATCGACAGCATATCGGCGACCCAGCGGTCGCGTCCCGGTGCCCAGCGCGTCACGCCGAATTCGCTCGCCATCATCCTGACACCATGGCGACGGGCGAAATCGAATGCGGGCTGCATCGATGCTGCGAGCGCAGCGCGGTCCCACCGCCGCGGGGCTTCGGTGTCGTACTCGCTGATGTCGCCGGGATAACGGACCCCGCGCGGCGCGGTACCCAGGCCCTGGTGAGTGTAGTTGTGCGGCGTGTAATTGTGGAACGTATAGAGGATCGCCGGGTCGTCGATCAGCGGCATCGAGGTGTAGCGCGACGCAAAGCCCCACGGCCAGGGCATCACCGCCAGCCAGATCGACTTATTGACCGCGCGGATCCGGCGGATCGCCTCGGGCATCAGCTGCTCGTACCATACCGCGCCATCGGCCTCGCGGCGGAAGGTGTAATTGGGTTCGTTGAACACGTCGTATGCGAAGATCGCAGGGTCGTCCCGCAGTTCGCGGGCGATGGCGGGCCAGAACTGCATCAGGCTGTTGCCCACCCCGGCGCGGAACGATGCGCCGCTGCTGTCGTCCAGATTGACCGTGTCGCGCCCGTAAATCCCACTCGCCGACAGCATCACGCCGACTCCCAGTGCAGCGCATTCGGCGGTGAAAGCCTTCAGCATCGCCAGGTTGGTGCGATAAGGCGCCAGCGGATCGGTCCGGCCGGGCCGGACGATGCGTTTGTCGGGCGCGGTGCCGGCGGCCAGATCGGTCGAGAAGTTGACGCGGACCGTATTGACGCCCCAGCCTGCAAGTTCGCGCGCGATCCCTGGAACAAGGCTCCCGGGGGACAGCTCGAGGTTCAACCCGCGCATCCGTGCCGGCAGCGTGGGTGGGCCAGAGTTCATTGCCGCCGAGACCCGCTGCAACGCCCAGCCGGCACCGCCCTGTCCCACCGCCACCGCAGCGCCTGCAGCGCCCAGACCGGCCAGAAGGGTTCGTCGGTTGAAGGGATCGGGCATCGGGCACTCCTTGGCATCGTGTCGGCAACCGTTACGCGCGGCCACCGGTGTTCGCTACGGCTGCATCGCTGAACCGATGCTGACACACGGTTACGCGCGATGTCGCGATAGGACGCACGAGATTGTCGATGGACCCGCCGCATCCGACGCGTTAACCTCCCGGTTAAAAGCAGCACAGAGGATGACACAAGGATGAGCGACACCATGGAATTGCAGCGCGCAAGCGACGACCAGACCGGCCCGTTCGTCCGCCCCGATGTCGCGATGCTGCTGGCGATGCTGGCCGCCGCAGGCGCGCCGCCGATGAACGAGCTGACCCCCGCCGATGCGCGTGAGGCCTATCGCATGATGCGCTTCGTCGCCGATGCAGAGCCCACCGAACTGGCGATCGTGCGCGACCTCAGCTGCCCCGGACCTGGCGGCGAGATCGGCCTGCGCTATTACGATGCGCGCGAAACCCGCGAGGCAGGTCCTGTGATCATGTTCTTCCATGGCGGCGGCTTCGTGATCGGCGATCTGGATACGCACCACCCCTATTGCACCGCGCTGGCAGCCGCAGTCGACCTGCCGGTGATCGCGGTCGATTACCGGCTGGCGCCCGAACACCCCTTCCCCGCAGCGCCGCAGGACTGCGAGGCCGCGGCACGCTGGCTGGCGGACAACGGCAGCACGCTGGGGCTGGACATCACCGGCCTCGTCTTCACCGGCGACAGCGCAGGCGGCAATCTCGCGATCGTCACCACCCAGGCGCTGGTCGCCAATCCCGCAGCCGTCCCGGTGATCGCGCAGGCGCCGCTGTACCCGGTGGTCGATTCGTCGCAGACCGGCGGATCGTTTACTCAATTCGCCGAAGGCTATCTGCTCACCGCCGATACGATGAACTGGTTCGGCAACGCCTATGCCGCCACCCCCGGTGACGTGCGCAACGACTGCATCAACGGCGATCTTGCCAGCCTGCCGCCGACCTTGTTGGTCACCGCCGGGCTCGACCCGTTGCGGGACCAGGGCCGCGATTTTGCCGCGCGCGCCATCCTGGCGGGCGTCGACGTGACCTTTATGGAAATGCGCGGGACGATCCACGGCTTCATCTGCCTGCGCAAGGGCGCGCCCAGCGCGCAGGGCGATTGCGATGCGATCTTCCGCGCGATGAACGCCATGCTCAAGCCGTAGGCGCAAAGTCGCGCGCGGCGAAGGGGCGGGATTGCCGCGACAGCCCGGCGTTCGCCGCAACAATGCGCCTGCCGACGATTGTTCAATTGCCTTTTCCGTGCGCTGACCGCTAAGGCGTGCACCATGAGCGAATTTGACAGTCTTCCCTATCGTCCCTGCGCGGGCATCATGCTGGTCAACAACGATGGCAAGGTGTTCGTCGGCCAACGGCTGGATAGCAGCGCCGACGCCTGGCAGATGCCACAGGGCGGGATCGATCCGGGCGAGGAACCCGAACAGGCTGCCTATCGCGAACTGGGCGAGGAAACCGGCATCGCGCCGCATCTCGTCGAGATCATCGCACGCTCGCGCGACGAGCATCTTTACGACCTTCCCACCGACCTCATGGGCAAGATGTGGGGCGGCAAATATCGCGGCCAGCGCCAGTTCTGGTTCCTGATGCGCTTCATGGGCACCGATGCCGATATCGACATCGAGACCGACCACCCTGAGTTCCGCACATGGCGTTGGGTTCCGGCAGAGAGCCTGGAGGGACTGATCGTGCCTTTCAAGCGACGGTTGTATCGCGCGGTGGTGGAAGAGTTCCGTCCGCTGATCTAGGCTGCATGCTTGCTTCAGCCCGAGTGGGGAGACCAGCCTTGACCGCAACCCGCGCGTTGCTCTGCGCAATCGCAGCGATCTTGTGCGCTGCCCAGCCGCTGGCCGCGCAGGTGCCCGATGGCGTCTCCAAGCTGATCGATACCGCGCTGCGCTCGGGCGATCAGGCCGGGCTCGACGCGGTCCTGCGCTATGCCAAGCAGGCGCACCCGCAATCGGCAGAGGCGATCGACGCGCAGGTCGCAGCCTTCCGCACCGACAGCTCGACCAGCAGGCAGGCCTTCGTCCCTGTACCGGTCCCCGTTCCGGCCGCTCCGGTCGTGGTGGCGCAGGCCGCCGCATCCGGGTCTGCGCCCGCTGCCGCGCCAGCGGTGAAGGAAACCGCGGCGGCCGACATCAAATATACGGGCGAAGGCGAACTGGGCGCGTTCACCAGCACGGGCAACGCGCCGGGAATGGGATTCGCCGCCGGGCTAAAACTGACCGCCGAAGGAGAGGACTGGCGCCTGGGCCTGCTCGGGCGCGCCGATTACCAGGAAACCAACGAAGTGGTCGTGCGCGAACAGTACCGCGTCAGCGCCGAGCCCAACTACAAGTTCAACGAGCGCGGCTATGTCTATGGGCTGGGCCAGTATGAGCAGGACCGGTTCCAGGGCTTCCACGCGCGCTACAGCGTCTCGGGCGGGATCGGCTACAGCCTGCTGACCGGCGATGATGCCAAGCTCAACGTCAAGGCGGGCCCGGCGTGGCGGTTCACCAGGCTGACCACGGGAACGGACGAATCGGTGCTGGCGGGCCTGGCCTCGGTCGATATCAAACTCAGGCTGACCCCGACGATCAGCCTGTCCGAAGCGGCCAGCGCCTATGTCGATGAAGATCGCAGCACCCTGTTCTCGGTCGCCGCGCTCGACAGCCAGCTGATCGGCAAACTGAAGGCGCGGTTGTCGTACACCGTGCAGTACGAATCGACGCCCGCGATCGGCCGCCAGCCGACGGATACGACGAGCCGGTTGACACTGGTTTACGGGTTTTGATGTCGAATTAGCCTTACCGTTTATCGTCACCCCCGCGCACGCGGGGGTCCCGCTTGTGCGCATTGGTTAGCAAGAAAGCGGGATTCCCGCGTTCGCGGGAATGACGGGACTATGGGTATCCCACATTGTTCCAAAACCCGTTCTCCGGCGAAAGCCGGAGCCCAGGAGTTGGATTGCACTGCAGCCGCCCTGGATTCCGGCTTTCGCCGGAAAACGGAAGCTACCGAATGCGATTAGAGGCTCAAGGCTGCTCGGTAATCGGGGTCACCGTCGGCGTCGATGCCACCGCTTCGGCAGAGAGCACCGGCTTGGTGGCGGCCTTGTCGATTGCGGCGATCAGCCGGGCGGATTCGGTGCAGGCGGAGGTGCAGATCGCTTCGATCCGCACCAGGTTGCGCCGTGCCTTTTCCACCGCGCCGCGCTGGATCATCGCCTCGCCCTGGCCTGCAAGCGCCGCGACATCATTGGGGTCAAGCCGCAGCGCCTCGCGATAGAAACGGATCGCCTTGCCCGGCAAGCCCTGCGCGCTGGCGACCTGCGCGAGCGCGATATAGGCGCCGCGATTGCCCGGATCGACCGCCAGTGCGGCTTCGTAAAGATTGATCGCATCGTCGAGGCTGCCGGTCTGCTGGACGCTCGATCCTTCATCGACCAGCGCCTGCGACACGGGGTTGACCGCATGGCGCATCGGTTGGCCGATACTGGTGCTGGATACGGTGGCAAGCAACAAAGACAGCGCGACGGCTGCGGGCGCAAAACGCATGATATTCTCCCAGGCTGACCGCAAGGCTAACACGACCGCATCGCTCTTGTGAAGAAAAAGCCATCGGTGCCGTCGTGATGCGGCGTCAGGAGGATTCCAGCAGACTGCGGCGCGGGATCGCCCGCATCTGCCAGTTCACCATCCAACCCAAGCAGGCGGCCAATGTTCATATGTTCCAAGGATATATGCCAACCGGGCTGACCATACAAGGCGCGCGCGACCTGCCGTGCCCCCTCGTCGGGCAGCAGCGAGCACACCGCATAGACCAGCGTCCCGCCGGGCCGCACCAGCCGCATCGCGATCTCGATCAGCCGCGCCTGCTCGGCGACCAGCCGGTCCAGCCGCTCGGGGGTGAGCCGCCAGCGCGTTTCGGGGTTGCGGCGCCAGGTGCCCGACCCGCTGCACGGCGCATCGACCAATACGACATCGGCCTGGCCGGCAAAGGCTTCGAGCTTTTCCCACTCACGCCGTGGATCGAGCAGCAACGTCTCGATACTGTCCGGCCCGGCGCGCCTGCGCCGCGGTTCCATCGCCGCGAGCCGGTCGCGGCTGGTGTCCGATGCGATAATCCGCGCCTCAGGCAACATCGCCGACAGCGCCAGCGTCTTGCCGCCCGCCCCCGCGCACAGATCGATCACCAGCGTGGCATCGGGAACGTCGCACGCCGCGACGATCGCCTGGCTGCCCCAGTCCTGCACATCGATCGCGCCTTGCTGCCATAATGCGCTGTCCTCGACAGCGGTGCCGTTGGGCAGCCGTGCGGCGCGGGGCAGCGCATCGCTGAATTCGATCTCGGGCCATTGCGCGCTCAGGGCCGTACGATCGGTACGCTGAGGATCGAACCGCAGGTCGAGCGCGGCGCGATCGAGCAGCGCGTGCTTCTCGGCGGCATCGAACAGCCCGGGCAGCCGCGACTCGATCCAGCCGGGGATCACCCCGCCGGTGGCAACCGGTTCAGCATCGCCCAGCGGCGCAGGGCCATAGCCGCTGCCGTCGAACAAGACGGCAAGCGCGGCATCCTCGCGCGCCAGCCCCGCCATCGCGGCGCGGCCGTTATCGGGGATCTCACCGAAGCGCCGCACCGCGCGATAGGCGAGGTCACGCACCGCGCGCCGGTCGCCCGATCCCATATACCGCCGGTCGCGGAAGAAATTGCGCGCCAGCGTATCCGCGCTCGCCCCCTGCCCGCGCGCGGCATTGAGGATCGCATCGACCAGGTCGATCGCCGCCTGGACACGGGCCGAAGGGTTCATTCGCCGCGCTCGGGCGTAGCTGCGCTGCGATCAGAGTCGATCTGCGCGAACAGCCGGTCATATTCCCCGGTCTTGGGCACCGGCAGGCACCGGTGTGCCATCGCCTTGCCCGAGGCTTCCGCCACCAGTTGCGCTGCCGTCTGGTCGCAATCCGCTTCGCTGGCAAACAGACTTGCCACCCGCTCGATCTCGAACCCGCCCGGCTGATCGGGCGCGGCCCAGACCAGCATCAGCATATAAGGGACCAGTTCGATCATCGTGCGTCAGCGGGTCGGGTAATTGGGGGCCTCGCGCGTGATCGACACGTCGTGGACATGGCTTTCGCGCAGGCCCGCATTGGTGATCCGCACGAACTCGGCGTTGCGGCGCAGCGAATCGATCGTCGGCGATCCGGTATAGCCCATCGCCGCCTTGATCCCGCCGACCAGCTGGTGGACGACATCGCGCGCCGGGCCCTTGAACGGCACCTGACCCTCGATGCCTTCGGGGACGAGCTTGAGCTGGTCCTTGATGTCCTGCTGGAAATAGCGGTCGGCGCTGCCGCGCGCCATCGCGCCGACGCTGCCCATGCCGCGATAGCTCTTGTAGGCGCGGCCCTGGTACAGGAAGGTTTCGCCCGGCGCCTCTTCGGTGCCCGCCAGCATCGACCCGATCATGATCGTCGAAGCGCCTGCGGCCAGCGCCTTGGCAGCATCGCCCGAGGTGCGCAGGCCGCCATCGGCGATCACCGGGATGCCCGACTTGTCGGCTTCCTCGGCCGATTCCATGATCGCGGTCAGCTGCGGAACGCCGACACCGGCGACGACGCGGGTGGTGCAGATCGATCCGGGGCCGATGCCGACCTTGACGCCGTCGGCGCCCGCATCGATCAGCGCGCGGGTGGCGCTGCCGGTCGCGACGTTGCCCGCGATCACCTGGACGTGGTTCGAATATTTCTTGATCGCCTCGACCGCGACTGCGACCATCTTGGAGTGGCCGTGCGCGGTATCGACCACGATCAGGTCGCACTCGGCATCGATCAGCGCCTTGCTGCGCTCAAGACCCGCCTCGCCGACGGTGGACGCGGCAGCGACGCGCAGGCGGCCTGCGGCATCCTTGGTCGCATCGGGGTTCATCACCGCCTTTTCGATGTCCTTGACCGTAATCAGGCCGATGCAGTGATAGTCCTTGTCGACCACCAGCAGCTTTTCGATCCGGCGCTGGTGCAGCAGGCGGCGCGCTTCTTCCTGCCCGACATCGGCGGGCACGGTGGCAAGGTTGTCGCGCGTCATCAGCTCGCGCACCGGCTGGTTGGGGTTCTCGGCAAAGCGCACGTCGCGGTTGGTCAGGATGCCCGCGAGACGGCCCGAGGCTTCGACCACCGGGATGCCCGAGATCGAATGCAAGCGCATCAGCGCCTGCGCTTCAGCGAGCGGGGCATCGGGGGTGATGGTGATCGGGTTGACCACCATGCCGCTTTCGAAGCGCTTGACCTGGCGGACCGCGGCGATCTGCTCTTCGATGCTCAAGTTGCGGTGGAGCACGCCGATGCCGCCCAATTGCGCCATGACGATCGCCATCCGCGCCTCGGTCACGGTATCCATCGCCGACGACAGCACCGGGATGTTGAGCTTGATCGTCTTGGTCAGATAGGTCGAGGTATCTGCCTGGCTGGGCACGATTTCCGACGCTGCGGGACGCAGCAGAACATCGTCAAAGGTGAGGCCGAGGGGGATGTCCATGCGCGATGCCACTTTCGATTGCTGATTCGGTCGGTCTATCCGCGACCGGTGGCGGCCCATGTAACCAAGCTGCGCCTCAATCGCCAGTGGTTGCGGGGTTATATTTCGCCTCATCGGCAAAATGACGCGCCAGCTCGACATGCAGATTGGCGTCATCGGTCGCACCGCCCAGCGGCGTCGCATCGGTCAGCTCGTCTTCGGGTTGGTGATAGACGCTGGTGAGGAATGCCTGCAGCAGCGTCATGTCCGAAAACGATCCGCCGGCCATGATCGATTTGACCCCCTTGGCCGCCAGCGCCCAGCCGTCCTGCCGGCGGATGAAGGCGTTGGCCTCGGTGTCGGTATCGACCGTTCGGCCCATGCCGATCGCGATTTGATCGACGATCTCGTCAAGCCCGCTCTCGCCGCGCCCGACGATCGCCACCGGCGCATCCTTGGGCGCGATCGCGACGGTATCGACGTTGAGCGCGACCACGATCTGGTCGAGCGGAACGACAGGGTTGTCGGCGAAATGATACGCGCCGAGCAGGCCGCGCTCTTCGGCGGTGGTGCCCATGAAATAAACGTCGCGGTCAAGCGGTGCGCCGCTGGCCGCATTGCGCGCCAGCCGCTCGGCGACGGTGAGCAGCACCGCCATGCCGCTGGCATTGTCGACCGCACCATTGCAGATCCGGTTTTCGGCCTCCTCGCTGCGACAGATGCCCAGGTGATCCCAATGGCCCAGCAGCAGCACCGCACCCGACCCTGGCTTGGCGCCCGGAATCTTGCCGATGACGTTGTGGCTGGCAAAGCTGCGCACCTGCGTGCTTGCGGTCAGATCAAGCGTCACCGGCAGCTCGACCGGCGCGAAGCCCGGTTCGCGCGCGCGCCGGGTGGCGGCCTGGAGCGACAGACCGGCGGGCCGCATCAGCGCATCGGCGGCGTCCGCACGCAGCAGGCCGTGGATCGACGCGCTGACATCGTCGTTCGCCAGCCGCATCGATCCGGATGCCAGCGACGCGCGCGCGCTGCTCCACGATGCGCCTTCGGACGCAGTCACAAGCACGGCCGATGCCCCCGCCTGGGCGAGCATTTTTTCACGGTCGCGCCTGCCCGGCAGCTTGGCGGCACCGGCGAAATCGGGCTCCCCCGACAGCATGATGACGATCCGCCCGCGCACATCGGCGTTGAGCTTGCCATCGGCACCCACGCCATAGCCCACGAACAACGGTGCGCCGCTGACGCTGTCGGTCGGGTTGCGACTTGCAAGGATCAGCGCATCGTTGTCGACCTTCAGCGGCCGGGAACCACGCATCGCCTGGAAGCTCTGCGCATAAGGCTTGCGCTCGACGAGCGGCACCGGCTGAAACCAGGGCCTCGCTGGATCATTGGTGCCCGAAACCAGGCCATAGGATGCCCAGGTCTTGGCGAGATAATCGAGCGTCTTGGTCTCGCCCGATGTCCCCGGCGCACGCCCCTCGAAATCGTCGCTTGCCAGCACGGCGATATGGCTGCGCACTTCGCTCTCGCTGATCGGCGCGGGTCTTTCCTGCGCAGCAACGGGGATCTGAAGAAATGCCGCCGAAACGGCGAGGGCGGAGAGGGCGCGACACCCGAAGGAAATGATCATGCCAACCTCATGGCGCAAACCGACGCCGTGGTGCAAGAGAGGCGTGCGCGGTCAGCCGATCGCCTACCCCTAAAAAAACGAGGCTGTTGCAAATATGCCCCGCACCCGGCTGAGCATCTGCCAGCGCAAACAGAGCTTCGCCGACGAGGCACAGGCGGTGCACGCGGCGCTGGCAGCGGACATCGACCTGCGCGTCTATGCCTGCGACCGCTGCGGGCGTTACCATCTGACCAGCCGGTTGAAGGGAAAGCGGCGGTTGCGCGCGTCGTGAAAACGGGGACGCTCCGTATCAATCCAAACAGAATCAGTCGGTTATCCGTATTCTAAATAAGTCCATCCGATGACAAACCGATGTTGCGTCGTAAGCAATTGTGTTTTGGACAACTTCATAAAATTGCGTCCAAATGCATTACGAGTGCATACTTTGCATTATGATTCGATGCTGCATTGCAATATAGTAATCATATGGAGATTCGTATTCCCCTTGCATGTGTTGCTATCGGGCATAAACCGAATCGCGGTCGCGCCTGGTTCGACAACTTGAATTGGCGCAGTAACTGCATCTATTGCCAGACATCGCTTATCAAGACGTTCAATGGCTGGCGCACGTTCCGCGACTGCGACTACGATGTCGGCCGCTGCAGCAAGGATGAAGCGAAAGTGCTGACCCGGGCGGACTCTGCCGAGCGGGCCAGTCGGACGTCGAAGCCCTTCTGACTTCGGTTACCAGGGCCTGCACGAGTAGGCGCCGTTCCTGCGCCCGAGCGCAAGCAACCGCGTAAAGCGCGCCGCTCACGACCAGTGATGCAAATATACGTAAATTTCGCACGCAATTGAATGCAGACACTATCGAACTGTGGACGATGCATGAGACGATTACATGAGCGAGCCGCTTGACCCGACAGTCTTGAAACGAAGACATCGCCCTTACGATGACCGTCCCGTGCAAGTGCATGAGTCTCACGTCGCCTTGGTGCGAGGAGCGATATTGCCTTGATGGATGCCCAATTATTTCTATTGAAATAACGGATGGTTACCAGATGGTATCTCTGATCTAGTTGTATATCCAAATTGCAGTTCTAATTGACGCAATTGCACCACAATCAAATGTCTCATTTCGATGCGATCATCACAACATAAGTTACAATAACTGTTTTGACTCCATGTTGCAGTGCAGTATGTTAACAATATGTCGATTCGCGTCCCCTTTATTTGTCTTTTTACGGGTCACAAGCCCGCTCGACGCCGCGCATGGTTCGACAACCTCAATTGGCGAAGCAATTGCAAGCATTGCAATACTGCGATGATCAAAAGCTTTTCGTCGTGGAGAGCGTTGGAGGCGGCTGACCTCAGTCCCAAGCGCTGCGGAAAAGACGAAGCAAGGTCGCTGGGCAAGGAATACAAGAAGAGGACAAAGAAGCGGCCGACGCGCCGCACCGATCAAGGACTGTCGCTTACAGGCCGTTGATTATGAAGCCTGGCCGCTGGTCGCCCGGTCATGCGCCAGCACCTCGTACGCCATCACCGCCCCTGCCACCGCCGCGTTCAGGCTGTCGGCCTTGCCCAGCATCGGGATCTTGACCAGCAGGTCGCACGCGGCCTCATAGTCCGCTGGAAGCCCCTGCGCCTCGTTGCCGATCAGCAGGAAGGTCGGGCTGACATAGGCCGCGCCGCGATAATCATTGGTGGTGTTGAGGCTGGTGCCGACCAGTTGTCCCGGGCCTGCGCGCAGCCAGGTGAGGAAGTCGGCCCAGTCCGCCTGTGCCAGCGGCACGGTGAACACCGCGCCCATGCTGGCGCGCACCGCTTCGACCGAAAACGGATCGACGCACTGGTCGACCAGGATCAGGCCGCCTGCCCCCACCGCATCGCAGGTGCGCAGCATCGTGCCCAGATTGCCGGGATCGCGCATCGCCTGCGCCACCAGCCAGATGCCCGATCGGCTGCGGTCGAGCCGCGCCAGCGATGTGGGCAGGTCGGCGAACACGCCGAGCACGGTCTGGGGGTTGTCCTTGCCCGAGATCTTGGAGAGGATGTCGGTGGTGGTCTCGTAGATGACGCCGCCAGCGTCCGCCACCGCGCGCTCGAGCGCATCGACCAAAGGGTGCGGATCGCGCTGCTGGCCCAGCCAGAGCGCTTCCGGAACGATGCCCGCTTCGCGCGCCTCGGTCAGCAGCCGCAGGCCTTCAGCAAGGAACCGCCCCTCGCGCTTGCGGTGCTTCTTCTCGCGCAGCGAGCGCGCGGCCTTGACCGCGGGGTTGGAAAAGCCGGTGATGATGTGCCGTTCGATGGTCATGGCGTATCAGGCGGGACGATCAGTCCTCGCCGAAGCCGTCCATCACCAGCCCGACGAGCTTCTTGAGCGCGGCATCGGCGCCATCACCCTCGGCGGTGATGGTGATGCTGTCGCCGCGCGCCGCGCCCAGCATCATCAACCCCATGATCGAATTGCCGGTGACGGTGTTATCGTCCTTGCTGACGCGCACCTGCACCGTTTCGGGCAGGCGCGCCACGGCGGTGACGAACTTGGCGCTGGCACGGGCGTGGAGCCCGCGCGCATTGGTGATCATCACCGTTTCGGCGATCATCGCGCGCTTTCCTGCCCCAAAAGGTCGGACGCGACGCTGATGTACTTCTGCCCGGCATCGCGCGCGGCGGCGACCGCGTCGCGCACGTTCATCGACCGGCGCGCGCCTTCGAGACGGATCAGCATCGGCAGGTTGACGCCTGCGATCACCTCGACGCGCCCGGCATCGAGCAGCGAGATAGCAAGGTTGGAGGGCGTGCCGCCGAACAGGTCGGTCAGCACGATCACGCCCTTGCCGTTATCGACCTTGGCGATGGCGTTGGCGATGTCGACGCGGCGCTGCTCCATGTCGTCATTGGGGCCGATGGCGATGGTTTCAATGTTCTGCTGCTTGCCGACCACATGTTCCATCGCGACCAGAAACTCCTGTGCGAGCCGTCCGTGGGTGACGAGAATAAGACCGATCATAGGGGGTGCTTGTACCAATGTGCCTATATCTGAGCCAGAACTTATCTGAGCCAAGAGATTTGGTTCGTGAGGATATCTCGGTCAGACCATATGCCGAATGCCTCACCCCTCCTTGCCCGCTCGTGCCGCCATCATTCGGGCGGCTTGCCGGGACTTCCTTCTATGGCATCGACAGGTCGTGACGTCAGGTTGCGATGCTGGACAGTGGGACAAAAGCCCGCATCTTGCAAGCGCTTGGTTATCTGCTCGGCGACGAACACCGAGCGGTGTCTCCCGCCGGTACACCCGATCGCGATGTGGACATAGGCCTTGGCCGACGCCTGATAGCGCGGCAGCAGGAAGCTAAGCAGGTCGACGATCCGGTCGACCGCGCCCTGATAGGCAGGGTCTGCCATCACGAATTCCCCCACCTGCGCATCCAGCCCGGTCAGTTCGCGCAAGCCCCTGTCCCAGTGCGGATTGCGCAGGAAGCGCATGTCGAACACCAGATCGGCGCTGGGCGGCATGCCGCGCGCGAAGCCGAAGCTGGAAAGGATGATGCTGGTCGGCGACTGGTCGAGCGCGAAGCGGCGGCGGATTTCCTGCTGCAGATCGGACAGCGGCATGTCGGTGGTGTCGATGACGTTCTCGGCCCAGCGGCGCAGCGGCTGCAGCCATTCGCGCTCCTCGGCGATCCCCGCCTCGGCCGAGCGATCCTGCGCCAGCGGGTGCCGCCTGCGGGTTTCGGCATAGCGCCGCTGCAGCTCGCGGCCCGCGCAATCGAGAAACAGGGTGCTCACCGCATATTCGGGGCGCTGCTCCAGATCGCGCACCTGCCGCACGATCGAGGCCGGATCGAATCCCCGGGTGCGCGTGTCGAAGCCGATCGCCAGCGGCCGGTCCTGGCCGCTCTGCCCCACAGGATGCGGGGTATCGATCAGCAGCGGCAGCAGCCGGATCGGGAAATTGTCGATCGCCTCCCAGCCCAGATCCTCGAGCGTCTTGAGCGCGGTGGTCTTGCCCGCGCCCGACAGACCGGTGACCAGCATCACCCGCTGGCGTGGTGGCGCGCCGATGTCGGCAGCGGCGTCAGCAGCTCCATCAGCGGCGTGATCAGTGTTCGCATCGGTCATTTTGCCACCCCGGTGCGGCATGCATATGGCCGCAGACAAGCGCCAGACCTAGACCTTGAGCCCATAGGCATGCAACGCCATTTCGGCCTTGATCGCAAGCACACGGCTGTCCGGGGTCAACCCGATCTGCGGGATCGCGACCCCCAGGATCACGCGCTGGTCGCACCGCTCGATCCAGCGCGGGGCGTCGCGATTGAGCTCCACCAGCAGCGCCACCGGGCATTCGGGCCCTGTCGCCATCGGCATCAGCCCCAAGTTGCGAACCTCGATCTGCCCGGCGATGTTCTGCGCCGGCGTCGCGATGAGACCTGCGCCCGCGCAGCGCAACGCCACCTGGTCGTCGCTGATCAGCCGCGCGCCGCGATCGATCAGCGCCAGCGCCAGTTCCGACTTGCCGATGCCCGATTCGCCGGTGATCAGGATCGCCGCCCCGCCGATGCTCACGCAGCTTGCCGGATAGGTGCACTGTTCCCCAGGCTGCATCGCGTCCTCCCCCTCCTCGCCTTGCGCGTCCGTCGGTCTCAGGCCGATGATATCGGCAGCCCGTTGCGTTCGATTCCCGGCAGACTGATGTCGAAGCACGCACCCGGTTCGCCATCGTCGCGGTCATCGACGCTGATCGTGCCATGATGCCCCTCGATGATCGTGCGCGCAATCGCCAGCCCCAGCCCGCTGTGCTGGCCGAATGCCTCGCCCTCGGGGCGCGCGCTGTGGAAGCGGCGGAAGATCTCCTCGCGCTCGGATGGCATCACGCCCGGCCCTGCGTCGATCACCCGCACCAGCACCCGCCACTGGTCGTCCATGCGCACCTGCGTCGCCTCGATCCGCACCAGCCCGCCGGGCGGCGAGAAAGACACCGCATTGTCGAGCAGGTTGGAGATCACGCGTTCGAGCCTGGTCCCCTCGCCCATCACCACCGCCACCCCGCGCCTGGGCCGGGCGAACACGATCTCGCGCCCGTGGTTGAGCCCGCGCGCGCGGCGCAGTTCGAGCAGGTTCTCGATCATCTCGCCCAGATCGATCGGCTCGAACCGGGTGCGGGTGAGCTGCGCATCGACCCGCGAAGCTTCCGAAATATCGGTGATCAGCCGGTCGAGCCGCCGCACATCGCTGCATGCGATATCGAACAACTGCGCGCGCAAACCCTCGTCCTTGACGCTGCCCAGCCCCTCGAGCGCTGAACGCAGCGAAGCGAGCGGGTTCTTGAGCTCGTGGCTGACATCGGCGGCGAACGCCTCGGTCGCGTCGATCTTCTGCCTGAGCGCCATGCTCATGTCGGACAGCGAGCGCGCCAGCAGGCCGATCTCGTCGCCGCGCGAGGGCAGCCGCGGCACGACCACCTCGCGCGCGCGGCCCAGCCGCACCCGCACCGCAGCGCTCGCCAGCCGCCGCAGCGGCTTGACGATGGTCCGCGCCAGAAACAGCGAGAACAGCACCGACACCAGAGCCGTCGCCAGCACGATCAACGTCAGGTTGAAGCGCTCGGCGCGGACGATGCGGGTGATGTCGCGCGCGTTGTAGCTGGTGAACAGCACGCCCGATCCGCGCGGCAGCGCGATCGCGGCGCTGAGCATCGGGGTGCGATCGGGGGCATAGCGCATCCGGGCGTGCGCGCGCGCACTCGTCCGCGCCGCCACCGCCTCGGCCCAGTTGGTCAGGCGGTCGGGCTGGCGTTCGACATATTTTTCGACCTTCTGTGCGCCGACCAGCCAGTCGAACCCCTGATCGAGCAGCCGCGCGGCATGGCGCTGCCATGGTTCGTCGGCGGGATCGCGCGGGACATAGGTCGGCGGCGCGAACGCAAAGCTGTCGAGCTGCACCGCGCCATCCGCACCATAAAGCCTCACCCGCGACGAATAGCGCCGCGACACCGCCTGGATCATCGCGATCCGGGCGGGCTGGTCGAGCGATTCCAGCGCGTGCGCCAGCAGCCATATGCTCTGCTGTTCCTGCTCGAGCCGCTCGTGGATGATCTGCTCGCGATAGCTGTCGAGATACAGCAGGCCGCCGCCCAGCATCGCGACCGCGAAGATATTGACCGCCAGAATGCGCCAGGTCAGCGAGACCCGTCGCGTCCAGCCCATCGGCAGCGTGGGCGGGCTACTCGCCCGAGAAACGGTAGCCGGCGCCATACAATGTATCGATCGCTGAGAACTCGGTATCGACTTCGCGGAACTTGCGCCGCAGCCGCTTGATATGGCTGTCGATGGTGCGGTCATCGACATAGACGTCGTCCTGATAGGCCGCATCCATCAGCTGGTTGCGGCTCTTGACCACGCCGGGCCGCGCCGCGAGCGCTTCGAGGATCAGGAATTCGGTGACGGTCAGCGTCACGCGCTTGCCATCCCAGCTGACCATGTGCCGCGCCGGATCGATCTCCAGCCGCCCGCGCACGATCGGCTCGGCGGCAGGTTCGTCGCTGGCATCGGCGGGCGAGCGCATCGGTTCGGCGCGGCGCAGGATCGCCTTGATCCGCGCGATCAGCAGCCGCTGCGAGAACGGTTTGGAGATATAATCGTCCGCCCCCATCGCCAGGCCCAGGGCCTCGTCGAGCTCCTCGTCCTTGGAGGTCAGGAAGATCACCGGAACGGCGGAATGCTCGCGCACCCGGCGCAACAGCTCGAGCCCGTCCATCCGCGGCATCTTGATATCGAACAGGCACAGGTCGGGCGGCGTTTCGACGATCGCCTTCAGCGCAGCCTCGCCATCCGAGTACAGCCGCGTCACGTATCCTTCCGCCTGCAGCGCAATCGATACCGATGTCAGAATGTTGCGGTCGTCGTCGACCAGCGCAATCGTTGCGGCCATGCCGGGCTGAACCCTCCTCGATCAATATCTGCCGGTCGCATATCGCAGCGGCAGGGACAACAGCTTTGTGCGGCACAGTGTGTGGTCCCTGCCCGCACGATTTGCCCACCCATGTTATGACACCGGTAGCAGCTATTGACAGGGTGCGTATCGGTAGTCTTGGACGGGTGGAGAAGTTCGATGAATTACGCGAGTCGTCTCAACGAAGTGAGGCGCTGGTCCGTGGGCGCAGGCCCAGTCCTTGGCGACCGCGACATGGGAGAATTGTACCAGTGGCTAAAATTTCGAAAGTTTCGCTTGCCGATCAGGGCATTACCGCAACCGACAACCAGCTGTGGAACCTTGGAACCGAGGCACTGGTGGAAGAGGCCCTGCGCAATGGCGAAGGTTCGCTGGCCGCCGGCGGCGCGCTCGTGGTCGCGACCGGCAAGCACACCGGTCGCAGCGCCAACGACAAGTTCATCGTCCGCGATGCCGAGACCGAAAACTCGGTGTGGTGGGGCAAGACCAACGTCGCGATGACCCCGGAAAACTTCGCCGCGCTCAAGGCCGATTTTCTCGCCTTCCTCGCCGAAAAGCCCAAGCTTTACGTGCAGGACCTGTTCGGCGGCTCGCAGGCAGAATACCGCGTCAACGTTCGCGTGATCAACGAATTCGCTTGGCACAGCCAGTTCATCCGCACGCTGCTGGTCCGCCCGACGCCTGACCAGCTTGCCGATTTCGCACCCGAATACACCATCATCGATCTGCCCAGCTTCCGCGCCGATCCCGCCAGGCACGGCACCCGCAGCGAAACCGTGATCGCGGTCAACCTCACCGAAAAGCTGATCCTGATCGGCGGCACCGCTTATGCCGGCGAGATGAAGAAGTCGGTGTTCGGCATCCTCAACTATCTGCTGCCGACCAAGGGCGTGATGCCGATGCACTGCTCGGCCAACATCAGCCCCGAGGGCGAAACCGCGGTGTTTTTCGGCCTGTCGGGCACCGGCAAGACCACGCTGAGCGCCGATGCCAGCCGCACGCTGATCGGCGATGACGAGCATGGCTGGTCGGACACTGCGGTGTTCAACTTTGAAGGCGGCTGCTACGCCAAGATGATCAACCTCTCGCCCGAAGCCGAGCCCGAAATCTACGCCACCACCAAGCGTTTCGGCACGGTGCTCGAAAACGTGGTGATGGACCCTGCCACCCGCACGCTCGACTTCGCCGACAACACGCTGGCGGAAAACAGCCGCGGTTCGTACCCGATCGACTTCATCCCCAACACGTCGAAAGACAATCTGGGCCCGGTGCCGAAGAACATCATCTTCCTCACCGCCGATGCCTATGGCGTGCTGCCCCCGATCGCGCGGCTGACGCCCGAACAGGCGATGTACCACTTCCTCTCGGGCTATACCGCGCGCGTCGCCGGCACCGAAATCGGCGTGACCGAACCCTCCGCCACCTTCTCGACGTGCTTCGGCGCGCCGTTCATGCCGCGCCACCCGTCGGTCTACGGCAACCTGCTGAAAGAGCGCATCGCCAAGGGCAACGTCACCTGCTGGCTGGTCAACACCGGCTGGACCGGCGGCAAGTACGGCGTCGGCAACCGCATGCCGATCAAGGCGACCCGCGCCTTGCTCAACGCTGCGCTCGACGGCAGCCTGGGCAACACCGAGTTCCGCACCGATCCGAACTTCGGCTTCGAGGTTCCGGTGAGCGTGCCGGGCGTCGATAGCGCGATCCTCGATCCGCGCGGCACCTGGGCGGACAAGGCGGATTACGACGCCACCGCGCAGAAGCTGGTCGGCCAGTTCATCGACAACTTCGCGCAGTTCGAAGACCATGTCGATGAAGCGGTCCGCGCCGCTGCCCCGCAACGCCAGTCGGTCCCCGCCTGATTGCCCGGTCAACATCGGGCGCTTCGATACGAAAGCCCGATCATGACCGGACGTACGATACTCTACTTTGAAACGTCATCAGCCGTTCGCCTTATGGGCGAGCGGCTGATTGCTGCCAGCCTGCCGCGATCCGCATGGACGCACGAGGCGCACATCGCCGCGTGTCTGTGGCTGATCGACGAGCGCCGCGACCTTGATGCAGCGCGCGACTTGCCGCAGATCATCCGCCGCCACAACGACAGCGTCGGCACGCCCAACACCGACAGCAGCGGCTTCCATGCGACGATTACGCATTGCTATGTCACGGGCATTGCCGCGTTTCTTGCGCGCATTGATGCGACGCTGCCGCTGGTCGCCAAGGTCAGTATGCTGCTCGACGCGCCGGAGGGAAGGCGCGACTGGCCATTGCGGTTCTACTCGCGCGACCGGCTGCTTAGCGTCGAGGCGAGGCGTGCGGTGATTTTACCAGATCTGGCGCCGTTGCCGGCATGAATGGCGTGGGCAGCGCCCCGCGCCCATGCTAGATTTCATCGTTCTCCGGCGAAAGCCGGAGCCCAGGAGTCAGATTGCACTGCATCCGCCCTGGATTCCGGCCTTCGCCGGAAAACGTGTCGATGCGAGCATGGGAGTTAGACGCATGGATTTCCTCAACACCATCGTCGGCCAACTCGGCGGAACCGACAGGATCGCCAGCCTCGCTCGCCAGGTCGGCCTCAGCGAAGCGCAGGTGCAATCGGCGATGGCAGCATTGGGCAAGGCCGCACCGCAGCCCCGCGACACCGTCACCACCGCTGCGCAATCGACCGGCCTGCCGATGGACAAATTGAACGAACTGCTGGCGCAGGTCGGCGGCGAGGATGCGCTGAAAAAAGTCACCGGCTTCCTCGACCGCGATGGCGACGGCAATCCGATGAACGACATCATGGGCTTTGCGAAGAAGTTCACCGGCAAATGATGTGACCGTGCGCCAGCCGTGCGTCCGTCAGGGGATGATGCGCTCGGCCCGCAGCTGCTCGAACAGCGCGAAGAACGCATCGTCGGTCGGCTGATAGCCGGTAAAGCCCATCCGCCGGCTCTTCGACATATCGGTGACCACCTCGATCGGGCGGCCCAGATCGGCATCGGTGTGCCAGGGCGACGCCAGCCGCGCGAGATCGGGTTCGACCAGCTGCTCGCGCTCGGCGATCTTGCGCCAGACATCGCCGTCATCGGCCATCTGCTGCGCCAGCGGGCGCTCGGTGCCGTCGAAAGGCGCAGGGCTCAGACCGAACCAATCGGCGATCCGGCCCCACATCCATTCCCAGCGGAAGATATCGCCGTTGACGATATTGAATGCCTGATTGTGCGCAGCCGGGGTTTGCGTGGCCCACAGCAATTGTTGCGCGAGCTGGCCGGCGTCGGTCATGTCGGTGAGGCTGCGCCATTGCGCTGCTGAGCCGGGAAAGGTGAACGGCCGCCCGGTCTCGCGGCACAAGGTCGCATAGACCGCCAGCGTCGTGCCCATGTTCATCGCATTGCCGACGGCCTTGCCGATCACGGTGTGCGGGCGGTGAACGCTCCAGGTGAAGCCGTCGCGCCCGGCGGCGGCGAACAGCTCGTCTTCCTGCGCATAATAGAAGTTCTCGATATCGAGCCGCCCCTGCTCCTCGCGAAACGGCGTCTGCGGCAGCGAGCCTTTGCCGTACGCCTCGAACGGGCCGAGATAGTGCTTGAGACCAGTGACCAAAGCGACATGGCGCGGGCCTTTGGGCAGGCCAGCGAGCAGGTTGCGCACCATGCTCGCGTTCACCCGGATGTTCTCGGCCTCGGTGTCCTGCCGAAGCCAGGTGGTGATATACACCGCGTCGGGGTGGATATCGGCAAGCGCTGCCGCGGTGGCGTCCGCGTCGAGCAGATCGGCGGACACCGGGAGGACACCCGCCTGATCGGTGCCGCTGCGGGCGAGCCCGTAAACCGTCCATCCCTTCTCGACCAGCAGCGCCGCAGTCGCGCTGCCTCCGATCCCGGTGACACCGGCCACCAAAGCTGTCTTGCTCATCACGAAATTCCTTAGCGGCGTGGGGGGATCGAACGATGTCAACGCCCCGCGTGCCGCTTGGCTCCGTTGCTTTGCCACCTGATCAGGAAATCCGCCCGTTCTTAAATCCTCCCCGAGCTCGTCTCGGGGAGGGGGACCATCCGAAGGATGGTGGAGGGGAAGCGGGATGGCACAACAATCGGACGGCAGCACGATCCCGCTGCCCCTCCACCCCCCGCTACGCGGGCGGTCCCCCTCCCCCAGCAAGCTGGGGGAGGATTTGGACTGCAGCGCGGCGCAAATCCTCCCCTTGCAGGGGAGGATTTTGAGGGATTCACCGCAATCTCATGCAGCGCTCCCCCCTGTTCGTCACCCCGGACGTGATCCGGGATGACGGTAGAAGCACGCAGCCGTGCGTTTACTCCGCCGCCAGTTTCGCCGCGTCCTTCATATCCTCGTCCGCCTCGATCAGCGCCGCATCGCCATATCTCGGCAGCGCCTCGATCTCGTCGATGGTTTCCAGGTCGCGCTTGCCGGTCTCGATGTTGAGCGCGGCGAACTTGCGGCCGGTGGACAACACGTTGCGTTCGAAGCTGCCGACGAACTTGTTGTAATGCCCCACCGCGCTCGACAAACCAGAGCCGACGCGCTTCAAATGTTCGGCGGAGACCGCGAGCCGGTCGTAGAGTTCCTTGCCAAGTTGCCCGATCTGCTTGGCCTCTGCCGCCAGCCCTTCCTGCCGCCAGACGCTCGCCACGGTGCGCGCGATCGCGACGAGATTGGTCGGCGTCGCGAGCAGCACCTTCTTGTCGAACGCGTGATCCCACAGCGACGGGTCGTGCTCTAGCGCAGCGGAGAGAAAATGCTCCCCGGGAACGAACATGATCACGTAATCGGGCGCGTCGGAGAACTGGTCCCAATAGGCCTTGCGCGACAGGCCATCGATATGGGCCTTCATCGAGGCGCAGTGCGCCGCAAGCGCGATCTTGCGCGCGCCATCGTCGTCCGCGCCGAACGCGTCCTGATAGGCGTTGAGCGAGACCTTGGCGTCGATCACCAACGAGCGGCCGCCGGGCACCTTGACCACCGCATCGGGACGCAGCCGTCCGTCCTCGGTATCGAGGCTGACCTCCATCGCAAAGTCGGTGCGTTCGGCCAGACCGCAGCTTTCGAGCACGTTGCGCAGCTGCTGCTCGCCCCAGCGCCCGCGCGCCTTCGGCGCGTTGCGCAGCGAATTGACCAGCCGCGCGGCTTCGGCCTGCACCCGGTCCTGCCCGGCGCGCATCTGCTCGATCAGCCCGGTGAGCGTGCCATAGGCCTCGCTGCGAGTCGCCTCGATCTTCTGCACCTGCTCCTCATAGGTCTTGAGCCGCTCGCCCACCGGCGCGAGCAGGGTGCGGATCTTCTCCTCGTTCTTCTCTTCCGACTGCGCGAACCGTTCGTTCGCACGGCGCAGGAACGCCTCCTGCGCCTCACCGAGCAACTTGTTGCCGACCTCGCCGAACTGCTGCGTCAATTGCTCGCGCGCCTCGACCAGCTGGCGGATCTGCTTTTCGTGGTTGGCCGCGTCTGCCTTCATCGTCGCGAGTTCGCGTGCCGCGGCGGCGTGGTCGGCGCGCAGGGTATCGAGCCGGGCGGCCAGATCGTCGGCCTGGCGCGCGCGTTCGGCGGCGGCAGCGAGTTGTCCCGAAAGCGCGGCGTTGTCGGTGCGCACCGCCTCGAGCCGCAGCGACAGGTCATCGGCGAGCTTTGCCCGCTCGCTCGCGCCCGCCAGATCGCGGATCGCGGCATTGAACTGCTCCTGCAGCGCCTTGAGCGACGCCTGCGCCTCCTCGCGCTCGGCGCGCGCCTGCGCGACGGGCTTGCCGCCCAGCCACCAGCCGATGGCAAGCCCTGCGATCAGTGCGACGACGATGATGACTGCGACCACGGGGTCCATGCTGCAACTTTCCGATCGGGGTATTGAGAACGAAAAGCGAACCTAAAGCGCGGGGAGGTGGTTGGCAATGCTCGATGGGGTTGGGAATCCACAATTCCGTTTTCCGGCGAAAGCCGGAATCCAGAGCGGCCATGGCGCGACATCGGGCTGGATTACGGCTTTCGCCGGAAAACGGAGAAACGGAACACTGTAAAACCCCGGCCGTCCCGCGCACGCGGGACTCCCGCTTTAGTGGGACGTCGGCGCAAAAGCGGGACCCCCGCGTGCGCGGGGGTGACGATGAAGTTCACGCTAAAACCGAGGCCGCTCAAGCCGCCTTGCGCAGCTTCTCCAGCCGCTTCAGCACCATCTGGCGCTTCAGCCGCGACAAATGGTCGATGAACAGCACGCCTTCGAGGTGGTCCATCTCGTGCTGCAGGCAGGTCGCCATCAGGCCGTCCATCGCCTCTTCGTGGACCTTGCCGTCAAGATCCTGCCAGCGCGCGCGGATCGACGAGGGGCGTTCGACGTCGGCGTACTGGTCGGGCACCGACAGGCAGCCCTCGTTGTACAGCGTGTAATCGGCCGAGGGATCGAGAATCTCGGGGTTGATGAACACGCGCGGGGTCTTCACCGGTTCGCCGTCCTCGCCCTCGTTCTGCAGATCGATCACCAGCACGCGCTTGGGCACGCCGACCTGGATCGCGGCCAGGCCGATGCCGGGCGCGTCGTACATCGTCTCGAACATGTCGGCGACAAGGGTGCGCAAGTCGTCGTCGAACGTCTCGACGCGGGTGGAGACGGTCTTCAACCGCGGATCGGGCACTTCAAGGATAGGACGGATAGCCATGTCGCCCAGATATGACTGCAACGCGGCCCGGTCAAGGGATCGCGGCGCAGGCGACCAGCGTCAGCCGCGGCCAAATCCGCGTTGCGCGCCCATCGCCGCTGCCGCCATCGGGTTGCGGCGACCGAAGGTGCGGCGTTCGACCAGCGGATTGGCCTCCTTCTCGAGCGAAGTCAGCGACAGCCGGAAAACGTCGCGCAGGCCGACGATATCCTCGAGCAGCTCGTCGGGCTCCTGCTGGGCCTCGACGCAATGCCGCGCGATCATCTCGATCTTTTCGGCCAGCATCGCCAGCTGCTCGGCGCCGAACTGCCAGGATTCGCCCTTGAGCGTGTGCGCGGGCAGCACCAGCTTCGCCGCGCTCCGCTCGCGCATGGCGTCTTCGATCGCATCGACCGACTTGGTGCCATCCTCACGAAAATAGCCCAGGATGCGGACGAAATCGGTCCCCAGCGCGGCACGCGTTTCGGCAAAGGTCGACCAGTTGACCAATGGCGCCTCTTGATACGACATGCTGCAATCTCCCGTCGTGCCCCCCACGGCACTGCGCGCGCAAAATAAACCGACACTGGTAAATGAAGTCTTTCAATCACCAACAAGGATGCAATTAACTATCGGCAAACCGACGAATTGATCCCAGTTACGCATCAGTCCTTGGCGAACGGGTTCTTGGGCGCGCGATAGGTCAGCCGCACCGGCACTGCGCCAAAGCCCAGATCGCGGCGCAGGCTGTTGATCAGATAGCGCGAATAGCTTTCGGGCAGCTCGTCGACCCGGGTGCCGAAGATGATGAAGCCCGGCGGACGCACCTTGGCCTGGGTCATATAGCGCAGCTTGATCCGCTTGCCGCCGGGGGCGGGCGGTGGATTGGTCTCGACCGCCATCTCGAACCAGCGGTTGAGCTGTCCGGTGGAGACGCGGCGCGACCAGGCGGTGCGGGTCTCGAATGCGACCTTGATCAGCGTATCGATGCCCTTGCCGGTGATCCCCGAGATGGTCAGCACCGGCACGCCGCGCAACTGCGCGAGCCCTTCGTCGAGCGCGGCCTTGATGCCGTTGAACAGGCTCGAGGCATCCTCGGCCACGTCCCATTTGTTGATCGCGATGATCAGCGCGCGGCCTTCCTTGAGCACGTTGTCGGCGATCTTGAGCTCCTGCAACTCCAGCCCCCGCGTCGCATCGAGCAGCAGCACCACGACCTCGGCATAGTCGATCGCGCGGCGCGCATCGGCAACCGAAAGCTTCTCGAGCTTGTCGACGACCTTGGCCTTCTTGCGCATGCCTGCGGTGTCGATCAGCCGCACCGCGCGCGAAGGTGCCCCGTCGGCGGGCTGCCAGGTCCAGTCGATCGCAATCGAATCGCGGGTGATCCCGGCTTCGGGACCGGTGATCAGCCGGTCTTCGCCCAGGATCATGTTGATCAGCGTCGATTTGCCCGCATTCGGGCGCCCGACGATGGCAAGCTGCAGCGGCGCTGCCTCGAGCGCGTTTTCATCGACGGTCTCGGCATCAAGGTTGACCGCAGGCAGCTGGGTGGCATCGTCGCCGCCTTCGTCCCAGTCCTCGATCAGCGGGCGCAAGGCGTCGAACAGTTCGGCCATGCCAACGCCATGCTCGGCGCTGAACGCGATCGGCTCTCCCAGCCCCAGCGAATAGGATTCCATCAGCCCGCCGTCGGCAGCGCGGCCCTCGGCCTTGTTGCCCATCAGGATGATCGGGGTGCGGGTGGTGCGCAGCCAGCGCGCGATTTCCTCGTCCAGCGGGGTGATGCCGGCGCGGGCATCGAACACGAACAACGCCGCGCGGGCGGTCGCAACCGCCTGCTCGGTCTGCTTGCGCATGCGCCCGGGAAGCGTCTCGGGGTCCTCGTCCTCATAGCCTGCGGTATCGACGATCTGGAAATGCAGGCCCAGCAGCTCGGCCTTGCCCAGCCGCCGGTCACGGGTGACGCCGGGCTGGTCGTCGACCAGCGCCAGCTTCTTGCCGACCAGACGGTTGAACAGGGTGGACTTGCCGACATTGGGCCGGCCGATGATGACGATTTCAGGTAACATGCCCACGCCTGTATCGCGGAAGAGAGACTTTGTCTCCCCCCGCGATTGAGAAGCGTGGCTTAGCGACGATCAACGCCAGGCGGTGATCGTCCCGCTGTCGTCCAGAACATACAGCGTGTTGTCGGCAACGATCGGCGGAAGCGAGACCTTCTGCTTGATGTCGAACAGCATCGTGAAGCTGCCATCGGCCGGGTTGATCGTGCCGACCTCGCCTTCGGTGTTTGCAGTAAACAACCGGCCACTGGCCAGAACCGGACCGTTCCAGTAGACCTGGCCCGTCTTCTTCTTTTCGTTGCGGAACTGCTGCAGCTGGGTCGACCAGCGCACCTTGCCGGTGGCGCGCGCGATGCACAGCACGCGGGCATCGTCGGTCAGCACGAACAGCCACTCGCCCGCGATCACCGGGGTGGAAATCCCTGCGATGTTGAGTTCCCAGATGCGCTGGCCGGTGACCAGCTCGTACGCTGCCATGCGGCCGCCCTCGCCCACCGCATAGACGCGGCCGCGATCTATGATCGGGTCGGCATCGATATCGGTCAGCGACGACACCGAGGTCGAGATGCTGGTGCGCGCAAGCGCATCGGACCACAGGTTGCGGCCGTTTTCATAGCGATAGGCGATCAGCTCGCCGCTCGAGAAGCCCGCGACCACGGTACCCTGGCCCGCAGCAGGCGCCGCAACGCCAAACACGCCGGCCTGGCCGAGCGATCCGCTCTGGTTCCACGCCACCTTGCCATCGGTCTGGTTGAGCGAGACGAGCTGGTTGTCCTGCGTCATCACGTAGACCGATCCGAACGCCAAAGTCGGCGCACCGCGCAGCGGGCCTGCCGGCTTGACCCGCCAGATTTCCGAACCGTCAGCCGCATTGAGCGCAGCGACTTCGCCGACGCCGTTGGTCGCATAGACCCGCGCTGCGTCCGCGCTGACGCCGCCGCCGAACACCGACGACGAACCGTCGCTGCGCGCCTTGAGCGCCACCGACCAGACCTTGGCACCGGTGGCGGTATCGAAGGCGTGGACCATGCCGTCGGTATCGACCGCAAACAGCCGCCCGCCATAGACCACGGGGGCCGCGGCCAGACGGACGCGCAGGCTCGATCCTGCGATCTTCGCGGTCCACGCGCGGGTCAGCGTGTCGCCGATCGTCAGGTGACCGGTCGCCTTGGTGGCGCTGCCGCCGGGCTGGCTCCAATTGGCATTGGTCACTGCAGGCGGCAGGATGATGGCCACGCCCGCGAGATCCTTGTCGACATCCGCGCCACTTTCCGCGCGGGTCAAAATGGAGGTGCGGTTGCCCACGGTGGGGGTAACCTTGGGCTTGTCGCCGCCGCCCAGCACGCCGCAGCCTGCCAGCGTCGCCGACAGCGCGAGAATCATTGCCCATTTGCCTTTGTGCATTGCCAGTCCAGCTCCCGAATCTTCAAAAGTGCATCATCAACGGTAGCGACCCGCAAAATCGATATTACTGTTCCGCAGCAGGCGCGGAAAGACCCGGCGCCGCCACTGCCTCGGCAACGCCCTGCGCCTTGCTGGGGTCGCTCACCGCATCCACGCCCATGACACCTGCCAACTGACGCGCACGTGAACGGATGGTCTCCGGCACTTGCTCGTCATCGGCGAGCTGCAGAAAAAGCGGCCCGGCAAGATCGGGCTTGTTCATCCGCATGTGCGCGATGGCGACCATCTCGCCCGCGCTGCCGAACCACGGATTGCCGGGCACCGCAAGCGGCCTCAGCCGGGCGATCACGTCGGCAGGCTTCAACAGGTCATATTCTGCCGCGGTCTGGCGGATCAGCGCCAGATTGCGCAAATGCTGCGGCAGGCTTTCGTCGGCGGCCACCTTGGCGAAGGTCGCAGCTGCGCCCCTGGGGTTGTCCTGCTGCTGCTGGATGCCTGCCGCCAGGATCTGCGAAACCGCGCGATAGCCCGGCTGATCCGCATTCTCGAGCGGCTCCAGCGCGTTGGCGGCGCCGGTCAGGTTGTTGTTGCGCACCGCGTCGAGCGCAGCGGTCAGCTCTTCGCCGCGCTCGCCTGCATTTTCGGACTTGGCGTGCTGGTAATAGAACCAGCCGCCCAGCGCGAGCAGCAGCGCCACGACGCCGATGACAATGAACTTGCCGTAATTCTGAACGATTCCGGCCATCTGGTCTTGGCGAAGGGCATCATCGACCTCACGCATGAACATGTTGTCACGCGCGGCATCTGCGCCCTTGTTAGGTGTCAGTGCCAATTGGGACTCCCTGAATCAATCCTGGTGCCGCAAGCGTTCGCTCCGGCTCAAGCTGGCGTCTTTACCCGCCGCAACGTGCAAAAGCCATGGCAAATTTGGGCTGGTTAACGCCGGTTTCAGAAGCGTTTTCTGAAACTCAGCGAGACGACGCGGCCCTGCGGATCGATGAAGCCAGGCTGATAGCGCAACGGCACGGTGCCGTCCTGCGTGGTCACGCGCTGCTGGGCGTTGAAGATGTTGTCGATCGAAAACCGCAGGCGACTGCCCGCGAGGAAAGGCACAGCCTCGGTCAGCGCGGGCTTGTTGTCGAAATTGACGAAGGTGCGCATGCCGAAGGTGGCGATGTCGTTGAAACGCAGATCGGTCGCGCCCGCCGCCGTGCCGCCATCGACCCGCGATCCGCTCTGGTAGTTGCCGGTAAAGCGCAGGCCCACGCCGTTGAGGAACAATCCGCCCTCCATCTCGACGCCATGGCGCGGCACGCCACCGCTCGAGCCGGTGGCAGAGCCTCCCAGCAGATCGAGGTCGGCAAGACCCGGACGGATGCGGATCGTCTCGGCAAAGCGCACGGTGTGATAGACCGAGATGTTCCAGCGGCCGCCGCGACCACCGGGACCAAAGCCCGGAGGTCCACCGCGGGGAGGACCGCCTGCCCCGGCACGCTGACCGCCGGCCGCAGCGCCTGGGCCACGCCGCTGGCCGTCGGGCGCTGCCCCCTCGCCGCGCGGTTGGCCGTCCGCAGGCGCCGCGCCGGGCTGACCATCGGCGGGCGGCGGACCGCCCTCGCCTCCGGGCGCCGCTGCCGGCGGAGCACCGCGAGCGCCACCGGCGCCGGGTCCGCGACCGCCACCAAATCCGCCCCCGCGCTGTTCGTCGCCGCCGATGCGCTTGGAAAAGTTGATGCCATAGCGCAGCCGATCGCTGGTCACGCGGTCATAGTTGATCGCGCGCTGGTCGATCGCGAGCAGCGACCCGTCGGCATCGCGGATGATCCGGTCGGGGAATGCCGCCTCGATCTCTGGCGTCAGGATCGGGAACGACGAGGTCGTGCCATAGCTGCGGTTGCGGATGAACTCGGCGAGGAAATCGAGCCCTTCGAGGAACGGCGGGCGATAGTTGAGCGAAATCTTGACGTCGCGACGCTCTTCGGGGGTCAGCAGTGGATTGCCGCCCGAGATGACCGTCGCGAGCACGGTCTCGTTGCGTGCCAGATCGAAGGTGCTGACATTGGGGGTGACGATCTGCGGATCGCCCAGCTGGCTGATTCCCGGCGCGGCCTCTTCGGCGATCAGCGAGGCCTGGAGCGTCAGCGTGTCGGTCGGCGACCAGTTGAGGCCGTAGCCGAAGCTGAGCAACCCGCCGGCATCGCTGAGCTGCCGATAGCCCAGATTGCCGTTGACCGAGAGCTTGCCGAACCAGTCGCTGGCATATTGGTCGACCAACGGCACGTCGATGTTGGCCGAGACGTTCGCCTCGCTGCGGGTCAGCGAGGTGCTGGCCTGTCCGGCGAGACGGCTGTCGGTCGAATCCTGCAGGCGGCGGGCAAATCCGCCGACCAGCGTCATGCTCACCGGGCCGGCGGGCAGATCGGCAAGCGTGCCGTTGACCGTCAGCTGGCTGTTGAACAGCTGGTTGCGGCTCTGCGCCGAATCGCTGATCAGCGCAGGCAGCAGCGTGCCCAGCGTCCCGGTGAACGGGTTGACCGGGTTAGTGACGCTCGAGATTCCCGCCTGCAGCGCCGAAACGTCGACCGCCTGGTCGATGATCGTCAGCGTATCGACGCGGGTATAGTCCCCGGTCAGCGACCACTTCCACGAGGCAGGCAGCACGCCATTGGCGTTGAAGCCCAGCGAATAGGTGTCGCTGTCGATGGTGCGGGTGATCGCACGCGGATCGCCGAACGCGGTGAGCAGCGACACATCGCGGCTGAACGGGGAGAACGGGTTGGTTGCCGGAATCAGCAGCGTCGCGGTGTTGAGGCCGAGCAACGATGTCGCGAAATTGTTGGTGTAGGTCGCGTTGACCTGCACATTGGTGTCGGGGCCCAGGTTGCGGATATAGGTCGCATTGGCCTGGATCCGGTCCGAGTTGGGAATGAGCGTGCGGAACTCGCCCAGATCGGTGGTGTTGGCAGGGTTGTTGAACGCCGACAGCGCGGGCGCCCCGGTGATCCCCTGCGGCACGCCTGCCAGCGTCAGCGGACGGCCCGCCAGCGCGCTCAACACCGGGTCGATCTCGCTCCCCGAGGCAAAAGGCGACGCGCCGATGTTGCCGCCCAGCGCGAACGGCGCGCTGCTGTCGGGCTGGATGATCCCGCGCTCGCTCTCGCGCAGGGCGGTCGCCATCTCGTATTCGACATCGACGATCAGCCGGGTGTTCTTGCCCAGCTTGGTATAGGTCGCCTCGAACTCGGTCGTGCCATAGCCGCCCTGGGTGGAAAGCCCGCCTTCGACCTCCGCGGCGATGCTCTGATAGTTGTCGACCAGGATGATGTTGATGACGCGCTGGTCGGGGCGGAAGCCGAACTTGAGCGCCAGCTCCTCGGGAAACACCTCGACCTTCTGGATCGCCTCGGGCGGCAGATCGCGGATCGCGCGGAAGCCCGAGACGCGTTGGCCGTTGAGCAGCACCACCGGGCCACCCGAGCCACGCCCGCGCGCGCTGCCGGTCTGCGGCGCGATCTGCTCGAGCAGTTCGGCAAGCGACGACGCGCCATAGCTTGCGACATCTTCGGCCGTCAGTTCGGCGACCGGGGGCACATCGGTCTGCACCGATCCGCGCAGCCGCTCTGCCCGCACCACGATGGTATCGCCGTCGTCATCGGGCTCGATATCGGCTGGCGCGGTGTCGGGGGTCTGCGCCTGGGGCTGGGTCAACGTCTGCGCGGCTGCATCGACCGCAGCGGCAAAAGCAGCGGGGCTGGCGGTCAGCGCCAGCAACGTCGTCAGCGAAAGGCCAAGCGCCGGGCGCATCAGCTGGGCCGGAGCGAGCGGGAACGGGCTGGTCGGGAGGCGCAGCGTTAGGGTCATGGGGGACTTATGCTCTTCTGTCTTGCAAGCGCCGTGGGGAACGGCATCGGGGGGAGAGATCGTGTTGCAGCGCAATATGATGCGGCGACCCACCTTAGCCAGTGCTGAATTGTAACAAATTTTAGCGAAGGGTTTTGAGACGGCGTGGCACGGGGCAGCAAGTCCCGTCTTTTCTTTTGCACGCTTTGTCTGTAAGGCGCGCTCACCTTTGCGCAGGGCATTCCCCGGAACAGCGGCGCATAACGTTGGTGCAAGACCTGCACTCTCGTCACAAGAACCACATTGCAGGGGCCGAATGGCAAAAGAAGAACTTCTCGAAATGCGCGGCCAGGTGGTCGAACTGCTTCCCAATGCCATGTTCCGGGTGAAGCTGGAAAACGACCATGAAATCCTCGGCCACACCGCCGGCAAGATGCGCAAGAACCGCATCCGCGTGCTGGTGGGCGACGAAGTTCTGGTCGAACTGACGCCTTATGATCTGACCAAGGGCCGGATTACCTACCGCTTCAAATGAGCATGGCGGCCATGCCCCATCTCATCCTCGCATCGGCCAGTCCGCGCCGCCAGCAGTTGCTGGCACGGATCGGTGTGACCGCCGATGCCATTGTTCCTGCCGATATCGATGAAAGCGCGCTCAAGGCCGAGCTGCCTCGCGTCTATGCGCGGCGGATGGCGGCCGAGAAAGCCGCGGTCGTGACCGCACTGCATCCAGACAGCGCCGTCCTTTCGGGCGATACCGTGGTCGCGGTCGGCCGCCGCATCCTGCCCAAGGCAGAGAGCGAGGCCGAGGCGCGGATGTGCCTCGATCTGGTCTCTGGACGCCGCCATATGGTGCTCAGCGCCGTTACGCTGACGCTCCCCGATGGCCGCAGCCTGCACCGACTGTCCGAAAGCACCGTCATTTTCAAACGCCTGCACGCCGACGAAATCGACGCGTATATCGCCAGCGGCGAGTGGCAGGGCAAGGCCGGCGGCTATGCCATCCAGGGCAGCGCCGAGGCGCTGATCCGCTCGATCGCGGGCAGTTACAGCGGCATCATGGGGCTGCCGCTGTACGAGACCCGCAGCATGCTGGTCACCGCCGGCCTGCTCAACCCCGCGCTTGCGAGTACCGCCACATGACCCACTGGATTTACGAAGCCGGCATCGGCGAGGAACGCGCGGCGCTGATCGAGCTGGGCCGGATCATCGAAGCGCGCATCCAGCGGAGCGATACGACGTTGGGCTGCGGCGCGGTCGTCGAAGGACGGCTGCTGGCGAAAAGCGCTGGCGGTCACCGCGCGCGCGTTGCGCTGGCCGCTGGTGGCGAGGCGATGCTGCAGCCGGTGCCGAAGGAGCTGAGCGAGGGCAAGACCGTGCGCGCCGAGGTGCTGCGCGAAGCCCTGTTCGAGCCCGGCACCGCGCGGCACAAGCCCGCCCGTCTGCGCGCGGTCACCAACGCCACGCCGCTCACTCCCGGCCCCACCCTGCTCGAGCGAATCACCGCCGATGGCCACGAGATCAGGCAAACCTCCGCGCACGGACCCGATCTGCTCGCGGAGGCGGGCTGGCACGAGGTTCTCGCCGAAGCCGAGACCGGCCAGATCGCCTTTGCCGGCGGAGCGCTGACCTTGTCGCCCACGCCTGCGATGATGGTGATCGACGTCGATGGCGACATCGCCCCGCGCGCGCTGGGCCTGGCCGCTGCGACTCAGGTGGCGCATGCGATCCGCCGCCATGGCATCGGCGGCGGGATCGTCGTCGATTTTCCCACGCTCGCCGACAAGGCCGACCGCAACGCGGTGGCGAACTATTTCGATGCGGCGATGACCACCCCGTGCGAGCGCACCGCGATCAACGGCTTCGGGCTGATGCAGATCGTGCTCAAGCGCACCCGCCCCTCGCTGATCGAGCTTTATGCCGCAGACCCTGTGCGCTGGCGATTGCTCGCCAGCCTGCGCAGTGCCGAACGCGATCAGGGCACGGGCACGCTGACGCTGGCATTGTCGCCGCCCGAATCGCAATTGCTGGCGCGCGAATGGTCGCTGGCGCAGGCCCTGGAGCAGCGCACCGGCCGCCCGGTTGCAGTCGCGCCGCAGCCCTCCTAGATACCCGGCATGGCCAATCCCCGCCCCTGCCCCTTGTGTCGCAAGCCCGCGCGCGCCGAATTCACGCCGTTCTGCAGCAAGGCCTGCAAGGATCGCGACCTGCTGCAATGGCTGGGCGAAGGCTATGCCGTCCCCGGCCCGGCGGTGGACGATCCCGATGCGGACTATGATTGAGGCTGTGATGATGCACAGCGATTTTGCTATGGACAAGTCCCGCCCCGCCTGCCTATAGGCGGCGCTCCAAATCGCCGGTGAGGCGATCGACGCCGCATTATGGTGCGGCCGGATGCCCGGGTAGCTCAGTTGGTAGAGCATGCGATTGAAAATCGCAGTGTCGGCGGTTCGACCCCGTCCCCGGGCACCACTTTTTCCCAGATCCTTCGCTCGTCGATCAAAGCTTGTTCTGCCTTCGCGCCGGCTTATGGTCGTGGCTTACGAAAGGATCAGGTCATGACGCTCAACGACACTCTGGTGCCAACCTATCTCCAGACGCTCGCCGCGCTGTCGGCATGGCTGGGCAAGGCCGCCGATCAGTTGCCCGAAGACAAGGCCGCAGCGATCATGAGTGCGCGGCTGGCCCCCGACATGTTCCCGCTGTTCACCCAGGTCTGCTTTGCCTGCGTCCAGGCGCAGGAGGGCATGGCCCGGCTCCGGCAGGAGGACCCGCCCGCCTCGGTCGACACGTTGCGCAACAAAGGGCTCGACGCCGGATCGGGCGCGCAGACCATTGCCGATGCACAGGCGGTGATTGCCGATACGATTGGCATCGTCGAAACCGCCTCTGCCGAAACCCCCGAATTGGCGCCCGACACGGCGGTCGCGCACGCTTTGCCCAACGGCATGGTCTTCGATCTCACCGCCGCGCAATACGTCCGCGACTGGGCGATCCCGCAATTCTATTTCCATCTGATGGCGGCCTATGCGATCCTTCGCGCCGAAGGTATCGCTCTGGGCAAGGCGGATTATGCAGCGCACATGTTCGCTTTCATCCGACCCGGGACGATGCCCCAGCCCGACTGATCGGCTGCCCGCATGGGATGGGCGCCTGGCCGATGTCATGCTTGAGTCCAAAACACCGGCTATCTTCAACTGCAGCAAGGGAGACCCAGCATGGCCTATGTAACCGCATCCGATGGTACGCAGATCTTCTACAAGGACTGGGGGCCGCGCGACGCGCAGCCGATCATGTTCCACCACGGCTGGCCACTGTCGTCCGACGACTGGGATGCGCAGATGCTGTTCTTCCTCGGCCACGGTTTCCGCGTCATCGCGCACGACCGGCGCGGGCATGGTCGGTCGGAGCAGGTGAGCGAGGGCCATGACATGGACCATTATGCCAGCGATGCCGCCGCCGTCACCGCGCATCTCGATCTGAAGAACGCGGTGCATATCGGCCATTCGACCGGTGGCGGCGAGGCCGCGCGGTATGTCGCGCAGCATGGCATTCCGCAGGGACGCGTTGCCAAGGCGGTGCTGGTCGCGGCGGTGCCGCCGATCATGCTCAAGACCGATCGCTATCCCGATGGTCTCGACATCGAGGTGTTCGATGGCTTCCGCAGCGCGCTCGCCGCAAACCGCGCCGCGTTCTTCCGCGATGTCGCATCGGGTCCGTTCTACGGCTTCAACCGCGAAGATGCGGAGCCCGACGAGGCGGTGGTCGAGAACTGGTGGCGGCAGGGCATGATGGGCAGCGCCAAGGCGCATTACGAAGGCATCAAGGCTTTCTCCGAAACCGACCAGACCGAAGACCTGCGCGCGATCACGGTGCCGACCCTGGTCCTGCACGGCGACGACGACCAGGTGGTGCCGTACAAGAACGCAGCGCTCCACCAGGCCGAATTGCTCCCCGATTGCGAGCTGAAGATCTACGAAGGCCTGTCGCACGGCATGCTGACGGTGAACGCCGACAAGCTCAACGCCGACATCCTGGCGTTCATCCGCAGCTGACCCGCGCTCCCCTGCCCGGTCCGGATTTGCGACGGACCGGGCGGACGAAGCTGCCAAGCCGCTGTTCTTTCTTTGTTCTTGACCCTATAGCGGAGGGATGAGCGAAAAACCGATTCTCGAAAAGCTGGCCATCCTTGCGGATGCGGCGAAATATGATGCCTCGTGCTCGTCGTCGGGAACGGTCAAACGCGATTCGACCGGCACCAAGGGCATCGGCTCGACCGGCGGGATGGGAATCTGCCACAGCTATGCTCCCGATGGCCGCTGCATCTCGCTGCTCAAGATCCTGCTCACCAATTTCTGCATTTACGATTGCCGATTCTGTATCAACCGCGCGTCGAGCAACGTGCCGCGTGCGCGGTTCAATCCGGCAGAGGTCGTGCGGTTGACGCTCGATTTCTACAAGCGCAACTATATCGAGGGGCTGTTCCTGTCCTCCGGCATCATCCGCTCGGAAGATTACACGATGGAGCAGCTTGTCGAGGTCGCGCGGTTGCTGCGCGAGGAGCACCGGTTCGGTGGCTATATCCATCTGAAGACCATCGCTGGCGCATCGCCCGAGCTGATCGCGCGTGCCGGGCTTTATGCCGACCGGCTCTCGACCAATGTCGAGCTGCCGACCGAAGCGGGATTGAAGAGCTTTGCGCCCGAAAAGACCTCGGCGACGATCCGTAAGACGATGGCCGGCGTTCGGGTCGGGCTCGACGATGCGGCCGAAGCCTCGCGCGGGCGGTTGCTCAAGAAAGCCAAGGCGCCACGCTTTGCGCCTGCGGGCCAGTCGACCCAGATGATCGTTGGCGCGGATGCCTCGCGCGATGACGATATCCTGCAATCGGCGACCAGCCTCTATTCGGGGTACAAGCTCCGCCGCGTCTATTACTCTGCCTACAGCCCGATCCCCGATGCGAGCAGCGACCTGCCCCCGGTACGCCCGCCATTGATCCGCGAGCATCGGCTGTACCAGGCCGACTGGCTGCTGCGTTTCTATGGATTTTCGCGCGCCGAGATCATGGAGGGCGCCGACGACGGCATGCTCGACCTGACCATCGACCCCAAGCTCGCCTGGGCGCTGCAGCGGCGCGAGGCGTTTCCGGTCGATATCAACCGCGCGCCGCGCGAGATGCTGCTACGCGTACCTGGCCTCGGCACCAAGGCGGTCGAGCGGATCATCATGGCACGCAGGCTGGGGGCGGTGCGGCTGGGCGATCTCGCCAAGCTGACCGCGTCGGTGAAGAAGGTGCTGCCGTTCATCACCACCCCCGACTGGCGGCCCGGCGGGCTGACCGACAGCGAAAACTTGCGCGCGCGCTTCGCCCCGCCGCCCGAGCAGATGAGCCTCGCGCTCTGAAGCCACGAACGATGCGCGAGATCATCCTCAACACCCCGGGCGACTTTGCCGAATGGCGCGATGCTGCGCGCACCCTGCTCGCCGCCGAAGTGCCGCCCGAGGATATCGTCTGGCGGCAGGCAGGCGAGAGTGCGTCGCTGTTTTCCGATACCGCGCCGCTGGTGCCGAAACGCGCGATCACCCTGCCCCGCGCGCTCGTAACCACGCTCGACCGCGTGGTCTGCCACCGCGACGCCAATGTGCCGACCCGGCTCTATACCATCGCCTGGCGCGCTCTGACCGATCGGCGGCTGCTCGAGCGGCGCACCGACGATGATGTCGACTGGCTCGCCAAGGCCGACAAGTCGATCCGCCGCGACCTGCACAAGATGCACGCCTTCGTCCGCTTTCGCAGGCTGGGCGAAGACGAGACCGGCCGCGAATCCTTCGCCGCCTGGTTCGAGCCCGAACACCGCATATTGCGGCTGGGCGCACCGTTCTTCCGCAAGCGCTTCTACGGCATGGACTGGGCGATTCTGACGCCGGACGCGCGCGCGATCTGGCAGAACGAGACACTCAGCTTCGGCCCCGGCGGCACCCGCGACGAGGTGCCCGACAGCGATGTCGTCGAGGACCAGTGGCGGATGTATTACGGATCGATCTTCAACCCCGCGCGAGTCAAGATCGCCGCGATGCGCGCCGAGATGCCCAAGAAATACTGGCACAACCTGCCCGAGGCGCAGGACATCGCCCCGCTGCTCGCAGGCGCCGGGGCGCGGGTCGAGCGGATGCGCGAAACCGCCGTTCAGCTCGCCAACCCCCGCAGCGACAAATGGCGCGTGCGCGGGGAGCCGGAGGCGGTGATGCCGGGCGAAACGGCGACGATCGAGGGTCTCGCGCGCGGCCTGCAGGCCTGCACCCGCTGCCCGATCCACTGCAACGCGACCCAGGCGGTCGCAGGCGAAGGCAAGGCGGACGCACGGATCATGCTGGTCGGCGAACAGCCCGGCAACCGCGAGGATCTGGAAGGCCGCCCGTTCGTCGGGCCTGCGGGCCAATTGCTCAATGAAGCGCTCGACGAGGCCGGGCTTGACCGCGCGCAACTGTACGTCACCAATGCGGTCAAGCACTTCAAGTTCGAACCGCGCGGCAAGCGGCGCCTGCACCAGAACCCGACTGCCGGCGAGATCGATATCTGCCGCTGGTGGCTCGATCAGGAGCGTGATCTGGTCAAGCCCGACATCATCGTTTCCTTGGGCGGCAGCGCGCTGCGCGGCCTGACTGGCAAGAGCGCGAGCATCAGCTCGATGCGCGGCAAACCGATTACGCTGGCAGGCGGTGAGCGGCTGGTGGCGACGGTGCACCCCTCGTTCCTGCTGCGGCTACCCGATCGCCAGCGCGCGGCGGTGGAACGCGCCGCATTCGTCGCCGATCTCGCCGTCGCGCGGTCGCTGGCCAAAGCCATCTCGGCGTGATTCAGTTTTATGCAACCCGCGCCACCCCAATGCGTAGGGGAGGCATGTTCACCCCAAGCAGCAATCAAGACCACCCGTTGGCACAGCGGTTTCGGGCCTTCATCAAGACTCCTCAGTTCCCCTGCGTCGGTGCCAAGTCTGCGCTGGCCAAGGGGCAGATGCGGATCATCGTCGGGCGCGATCTGCGCTCCGGCTGGGACGATCTGCGCATCCTGCCCTCGCTGATGGACATCGCGCAGGATTATGCGCGCGACCCCGTGCCGTTCCAGTCGCTCGCGGTGCTGTTCGAGGAAGACGCCGGGCTGACCGAGGAGCAGTTCGAACGGCATCTGTGGCAGCGCGTGCAGTCGCTGACCGACAAGGACGCATGGCTGGGACAGAAGCCCGACCCGCGCGTCAGCGCCGATCCCGACGACCCGCATTTCTCGCTGAGCTTCGGCGGCGAGGCCTTCTTCGTCGTCGGATTGCACCCAGGTGCCAGCCGCCCCGCGCGCCGCTTCGAGCGTCCGGCTTTGGTGTTCAACCTGCACGACCAGTTCGAGCAATTGCGCGCCAACGGACTGTACGAGAAATTGCGCGGCACGATCCTCGACCGCGACATCAAGCTGGCGGGCGACATCAATCCGATGCTCGCGGTCCACGGAACGATGTCGGAAGCGCGACAGTATAGCGGGCGGGCGGTCGACAATGCTTGGAAATGCCCGATGAGCCAGCGCAAGGTACCGCAAAATGCCTTCTGATTTCGTCCACGAAATCCCGCCGCGCTCGGGCACCGCGTTCGAGCTGCGCAAGGGCCAGACGCTGCGCGTCATCGACCCGCGCGGCGAGCAGGTGGCCGATCTGCTGGCGTTCAACCGCAGCGACATCCACGAGGTGATTTCCTCGGGCCGCACGCTCGATTACGCCAGCAGGATCTATCTGACGACGGGCGATCTGCTGTATTCCAACCGCAGCAACGTGATGCTGGAAATCACCGCCGACGAGGTCGGGCGGCACGATTTCCTGCTCACGCCGTGCTCGAAGGATACCTTTCGCATCATCTATGGCGATACCGATCCGCACCGCGGTTGCTTCGGCAATCTCGCTGCAGCGCTCGAGCCCTATGGCGTGACCGAGGACATGATCCCGATCGCGTTCAACTGCTTCATGAACGTGCCGGTCGATGGCGAAACCGGCGAACTGCGGGTCGATCCGCCGCGCAGCAAGGCTGGCGAGAGCGTGAGCTTCCTGGCGCATCAGGATCTGGTGATCGGGCTTACCGCGTGTTCGGCGCTGCAATCGAACAACGGATCGTTCAAGCCGATCGCTTATGAAATCCTCGACTGAGGACGAACGGCCGAGACGAGGGTTCAAGCGATCTTAACCGGGCTGGGTTAGGGCGGAGACATCGCCAATCTTGCCGGACCCTTTCGCTTCATGCAGCCCGTCGCCACACACGTCCGTTTTCTGCTGGGAGACCGGCCGGTGTTCGCTGCGACGCGGATGCTGGTGCCGGTGGCGTACGGCCTCAATGCGATCCTGCGCGATGCGCCGCTGGTGGCAGCGCCGCTGACCGACGCTGCCGATGGCTATCGCCTGCAATCGGCGCCGATCGGACGGATCGCGCAACTGGGCCGTGACTTTCCGGGGCTGATCGCCTCGCAGCCACAGATTTACGCGCGGCATTATATCGACATGGCGACCGGGCATGACGGTTATCTCGCCCAATTCTCGTCCAAGACCCGCGCAACGCTCAAGCGCAAGATGCGCAAGCTGGCCGATGCTGGCGGCGGTTCGCTCGATATCCGCAGCTATCACCGCCCCGACCAGATCGATGCATTCTTCGCAGCGGCGTTGCCGCTGTCCGAGCAGACCTATCAGGCACGGCTGCTCAATTCGGGCTTGCCCTGCAATGATGCCTTCCGCGCCGAGGCGCACAGGCTGGCAGGGTCGGACAATCTGCGCGCCTATATCCTGTTTCTGCAAGGTCGCGCGATCGCCTATCTGTATCTCCCGGTCGAAGATGACGTGTTGATCTATGCCTATCTCGGCTACGATCAGGCGAGCGCGCACCTGTCGCCGGGCACGGTGTTGCAGATGCACGCGCTCGAGCAATTGTTCGCCGAGCAGCGCTTTCGCTATTTCGATTTCACCGAAGGCGACGGCGCGCACAAAATGCTGTTCGGCACCGATCAGGTGCAGTGCGCGACGGTGTTCCTGCTCAAACCGACACTGGCCAACCGCGCCTTGCTCGCCGGGCAGCACGGCTTCAACACCGCGGTCGAAGGCACCGGCGCCTGGCTCGACCGCATCGGCGCGAAGGCGAAGATCAGGAAATTGCTGCGGGGGTGAGGCTAGCCAAACCGGCCCTTCAATCCTGAAGGCACGACCTTTCGGCTACCTCGGAACACACGTCCCTCGACTTCGCTCGGGACAGACGGAGGGGGGCAACGATCCGCATTTTGCCGGCCGCCCGTGTTCCCGAGCGAAGTCGAGAGACGTCGTGCAGCGCCTGCCCCAGGCTCCGCGACATCCGCCTGGCCACCGTCAAATCGCGACCATTCCCTCCAGCGCGACAAATTCGTTGAGGAAAAGCGTCGACAATATCCCCGCTTCGTACCGCATGCGGCTGACCGCCTGTTCGCCATAGCGCAGCACCGTGCGCACCAGATTGGTCGGCAGCCGGGTGAACGACTGCCGGGCATGCGGCTCGAGCGTGGCGAAGCCGACCGGCTCGAGCTGGCCATGCTTGGCGATGTTGCGGCACATCGCGTCGAAACGGCGGACGACGATGGGGTTGGCGCGGCTGCGATCGCGGCTGAGCAGCTCGAAGCTGTGGCTGACGATGGTGAAGCACGGCCAGCCATCGTCGGCGGCGTGGACCAGCGCATCGCGCATTTCCCAGGCGGACAACGCGCACAATTGCACCCCGCGGATGCTGCCCGGACGGTCCTCGATCACGCTCACCGGAATGATGCCGACGCCGAGGTGCTTGCTGAACGGCGGTGTGTGGACCGGCAGATCGATATCGCATTCGCCCGCCAGAAATGCCGGATTGAAGCTGCTGTCATACGGGATGCCGAGCGCGCTCAGCGCCCGCAGCGTGTTGTTGTTGGCGCCGAAGTTCCCTGCGCGAAAGGCCGTCGGCTTGGGCGCGCCCGCCATCATCAGCAGCGCGCGCGCCTGCTCGAGCAGGCGGATCTGGTCGTCGAGCGCGAAATCAGCGATGTTGCGGCCGCGCAGGTGCGCATATTCGTGATCGCGGGCAAATTCCAGCCATTCGGTGTGGATGTGCAGCTGCACCTCGTGCCCGCGCTTCAGGATCGGCTCGACGATCCGCGCCACCACGCCAGGGCCGTAGACCAGAGCGGGCATCGGATCGACGAAGAACACACCGGTCAATCCGGCGGCCTCCAGCCGGTCCATCTGGTAAAAAATTCCGTACTCGCCGTCGCGGCATTTGCCGGCGATCGAACTGTCGAAATTCTCCTGCGCGCTCGCACCCTCCTGATAGAGCTTGAGCGACAATTCGGTATCGACGGTGAACTGAACTCTGGTAACCATCATTCACTCTCTATGTCGAGGCGGTTAAGACCAGCTTACCGATGTCGCAGCACGGCAAGAAGTACACCCGAGGGCGGGCAAAGTCGATTCCATGTTAATTCGCTTTGTTTCGAAATGGGCCATTTCATAGTCCTTCTGCATTATACCGACAAGACGAGCTGCACCACCTGCGCGCCGACCAGCGGGTTTATTGCTAACAGTTTTCAATTGCAGAGATAATTCAGCTCGGGGGCTTTTTGACGGTTGAAATGGTTATGCAAGCGGCCTAGGCATGCCGACAAGGCGACGATTCAGGCCGGGGGAATCCGGTGCGCGCCACCTACAGGTCGTGAAACGGACACGCATAATGCCGGACTTCTGCTCAAGGAATGCGCACGCACCCACTCCACCCCGCGCTTTCGTGACAGGCAGCTTCGGCCGGAATTCATAACTTTCGCAAAAAGGATTGACCATGGCACGCAAGAAGATCGCGCTGATCGGCGCAGGCAACATCGGCGGAACGCTCGCGCACTTGGCTGCGCTCAAGGAACTGGGCGATGTCGTGCTGTTTGACGTGGTCGAAGGCGTGCCGCAGGGCAAGGCGCTCGATCTGTCGCAGTGCGGCCCGGTCGAAGGCTTTGACGCCAAGATCACCGGCACCAACGATTACGCCGATATTGCAGGCGCCGACGTCATCATCGTCACCGCAGGCGTTGCCCGCAAGCCGGGCATGAGCCGCGATGACCTGATCGGCATCAACCTCAAGGTCATGAAGGCCGTGGGCGAAGGCATCGCTGCCAACGCGCCCGACGCGTTTGTCATCTGCATCACCAACCCGCTCGACGCAATGGTTTGGGCGCTGCGCGAATTCTCCGGCCTGCCGCACCACATGGTCGTCGGCATGGCAGGCGTGCTCGACAGCGCGCGCTTCAGCCACTTCATCGCCGACGAGTTCCAGGTCTCGGTCCGCGACGTCAACACCTTCGTGCTCGGCGGCCATGGCGATACCATGGTGCCCGTGGTCCAGTATTCGACCGTTGCCGGCATCCCCGTTCCCGACCTGATCAAGCAGGGCCGCTCGACCAAGGAGCGCATCGACGAAATCGTCAAGCGTACCCGTGGCGGTGGCGGCGAGATCGTCGCATTGCTCAAGACCGGCTCGGCCTATTACGCACCCGCCACCAGCGGCATCGCGATGGCCGAAGCCTATCTGTCGGACCAGAAGCGCCTGCTGCCCTGCGCGGCCTATGTCGAAGGCAAGTATGGCCTTGATGGCCTGTATGTCGGCGTTCCGGTGATCATCGGCGCCGGCGGGGTCGAACAGATCGTCGAGATCGAACTCGACGACGAAGCCAAGGGCAACCTGCAGGTCTCGGTCGACGCGGTCAAGGAACTGCTCGACGCGTGTAAGGCGCTGGACTCGAGCCTTGGCTAACTTCGTCCGCCTGCCCTTGGCTCTAGCGGTTCTCGTTGGCACAGCGGCTCACGCCTCTGTGCCACCGCCGCTGATCTACTATACGTACCGGGCAGGCATGGATTGCATGTTGTCAGCATCGAAAAACGGCGCATCACGCGAGAGTTTTCAAGGGTCGGAAACCTGGATCGCATCTCCTGAAGGAGATCGATTTAATCACGGCACATTGCCTATCGCCGTGACCTTTCCACCTGACAAAGATGGCGTAACACGCATTTGTGTTGTTGAATCCGCTTTGGATACTGCAGCAGATCAGCAACAGCTCGAAAATTCGTTTTCGAAAGCATTAGGCCGTGGCGTCAAGCAAACCGACTCCAGCATCTGGATGAAAAAATCTGGCACCGTTACCCGCGGGCTTCAATTTTTCCCGGACACCAAATCTGACCAACCCAAAGTCCGTATTATCGGCGCAGCCTTTTAGGAGCTCTGAATGTCCATTCTCGTCAACAAGCACACCAAGGTGATCACGCAGGGCATGACCGGCGCGACCGGCACGTTCCACACCGAACAGGCCTTGGCCTATGGCACGCAGATGGTCGGCGGCGTGACCCCCGGCAAGGGCGGCACCACGCATATCGGCCTGCCCAATTTCAACACCGTTGCCGAAGCCAGGCATGCGACCGGCGCGACCGCCAGTTGCATCTATGTTCCGCCGCCGTTCGCCGCGGATTCGATCCTCGAGGCGATCGACGCCGGGATGGAGCTGATCGTGTGCATCACCGAAGGCATCCCCGTGCTCGACATGGTGCGCGTCAAGCGCGCTTTGGTCGGCAGCAAGTCGCGCCTCATCGGCCCCAACTGCCCCGGCGTGCTCACGCCCGACGAATGCAAGATCGGCATCATGCCCGGCAGTATCTTCAAAAAGGGTTCGGTCGGCGTGGTCTCGCGTTCGGGCACCTTGACCTATGAAGCCGTGCACCAGACAACTGCGGTTGGCCTGGGCCAGACCACGGCGGTCGGCATCGGCGGCGATCCGGTCAACGGCACCAACTTCATCGACGTGCTCGAGCTGTTCCTCGCCGATGACGAGACCACCTCGATCATCATGATCGGCGAAATCGGCGGCAGCGCCGAAGAAGAAGCCGCGCAGTTCATCAAGGACGAAGCCAAGCGCGGCCGCAGCAAGCCGATGGTCGGCTTCATCGCCGGCAAGACCGCACCTCCGGGCCGCCGCATGGGCCATGCAGGCGCGATCGTTTCGGGCGGCGAAGGCGGCGCGGACGACAAGATCGCGGCAATGGAAGCCGCCGGCATCCGCGTCTCGCCCTCACCCTCGCTGCTCGGCACCACGCTGGCGGAACTGCTCGAGACGGTTTGACGTAATCTTCCCTCTCCCTTCACGGGAGAGGGAAAGCATCGCGAAGCGATGCGAGGGAGAGGGCTGGGAGGACGACCGGTAGCGCGTTTTCCCCCTCTCCCAGCTTCGACTAGGGCACATACGTGCCCAAGTCTGCGCAACCCTCTCCCTCGGTGGGGAGAGGGGATATTGGGACGCTAGATTATGACCTACGACGCACATGATTTTGACCCTGCCGAAGCGCCCCAGGCGGGCCCGAGCTGGCAGCGCGACAATTGGCCGCTGGGCGATGGCGATGATCTGACCGCGGCGCTCGATCCGATGCAGATGCAGGCCGCAGTCAAGGCGGCGATCCGCGATGCAGGCAAGGGCGCTGGCAAGCCGATCGACGAGGCCGCGATCGCGCGCGCCGCAGACCGCTCGATCCGCGCGATGATGCTGATCCGCACCTACCGGGTGCGCGGCCATCTGGCAGCCGAGCTCGACCCGCTGGGTCTGTCGCAGCAGGAGCTCCCCGCCGATCTCACCCCCGAATATCACGGCTTCACCGCTGCCGAGATGGACGAAGAGGTGTTCCTGGGCGGCACGATGGGCTTCGACAAGGCCACCGTGCGCCAGCTGATCGACACCCTGCGCGCCAATTACTGCGGCAAGGTCGGGCTTGAATACATGCACATCTCGGACGTGGAGGAGCGCCGCTTCTTCCAGGACCGGATGGAAGGCGTCGACAAGAACATCGAGTTCACCGAGAACGGCAAGAAGGCGATCCTCTCCAAGGTGATCGAGGCCGAAACCTTCGAGAACTTCCTCGGTAAGAAATACGTCGGCACCAAGCGCTTCGGGCTCGACGGCGGCGAATCGATGATCCCAGCGCTCGAAGCGGTGATCAAGTATGGCGGCCAATTGGGCCTCAAGGAAATCGTCTATGGCATGCCGCATCGCGGCCGCCTCAACGTGCTCGCCAATGTCATGGCCAAGCCCTATCGCGTGATCTTCCACGAATTCTCGGGCGGCTCGGCCAACCCTGACGACGTCGGCGGATCGGGCGACGTGAAGTACCACCTCGGCACCAGCACCGACCGCGAGTTCGACGGTATCAGCGTCCATATGTCGCTGGTCCCCAACCCCTCGCACCTCGAGGCGGTCGATCCGGTCGTGCTCGGCAAGGTCCGCGCGCAGCAGGTCGTGCGCGACGATCTCGATCATCACACCCAGGTGCTGCCGGTTCTGCTGCACGGCGATGCGGCGTTTGCGGGTCAGGGGATCGTGTGGGAATGCCTCGGCTTCTCGGGCATCCGTGGCTACAACACCGGCGGCTGCATCCACTTCATCGTCAACAACCAGATCGGTTTCACGACCAGCCCGCAGTTCGCGCGCTCCTCGCCCTACCCTTCGGATGTCGCCAAGGGGGTGCAAGCCCCGATCCTGCACGTCAACGGCGACGATCCAGAGGCCGTGACCTTCGCCTGCAAGATGGCGATCGACTTCCGCCAGCGGTTCCATCGCGATGTCGTCATCGACATGTGGTGCTATCGCCGCTTCGGCCACAACGAGGGCGACGAACCAAGCTTCACCCAGCCGCTGATGTACGCCAAGATCCGCCAGCATCCGCGCGTCAGCAAGATCTATGGCGACCGGCTGATCGCGCAGGGCGTGGTGAGCCAGGACTGGATCGACGACACCGCCAAGACCTTCACCGACCATCTCGAGGTCGAGTTCGAGGCGGGCAAGAACTACAAGGCCAATAAGGCCGATTGGTTCGCCGGGCGCTGGTCGGGCTTGCACATGCCCGCCGACCCCGAAAGCGCGCGCCGCAACGTCGAGACCGGCATCGACAAGAAGTTGCTCGAGAGCCTTGGCCGCACGCTGACCACCGTCCCCGAAGGCCATGAGGTGCACAAGACCTTGCGCCGCGTGATCGACGCCAAGCGCGAGATGTTCGCCAAGGGCGAAGGCTTCGACTGGGCGACCGGCGAAGCGCTGGCGTTCGGGTCTCTGGTGTCGGAAGGCTATGCGGTCCGCCTCTCGGGCCAGGATTCGGGTCGCGGCACCTTCAGCCAGCGGCATGCGGTGTGGATCGATCAGAACTCCGGCGGCCGCTACCTGCCGCTCGAGCAGGTTCCGCACGGCCGGTTCGAGGTGCTCGACAGCCCCTTGTCCGAATATGGCGTGCTCGGTTTCGAGTACGGCTATGCGATGGCCGACCCCAAGACCCTGGTGCTGTGGGAAGCGCAGTTCGGCGATTTCGCCAACGGCGCGCAGATCATGATCGACCAGTTCATCGTCAGCGGCGAGGCCAAGTGGCTGCGCGCCAACGGTCTGGTGCTGCTGCTGCCGCATGGCATGGAAGGCCAGGGCCCCGAGCACAGCTCGGCGCGTCTCGAACGCTTCCTGCAGATGTGCGCGGGCGACAACATCCAGGTGTGCAACATCACGACGCCGGCCAACTACTTCCACGTGCTGCGCCGCCAGATGCACCGCCCGTTCCGCAAGCCGCTGGTGATCATGACGCCCAAGTCCTTGCTGCGGCACAAGATGGCGGTGTCGACGGCCAAGGACTTCGCCACCGGCAGCCATTTCATGCGCATCCTGTCCGATCCCAAGCAGCCCGACGACAAGGACGTCAAGCGTCTGGTGCTGTGCTCGGGCAAGGTCGCGTTCGATCTGATGGAAGCGCGCGATGCCGCAGGCGATACCGAAACCGCGATCATCCGGCTCGAGCAGCTCTATCCCTTCCCGGGTGACCCGTTGACCATCCGCCTCAAGCGCATGGTCAATCTCGAGGACGTCGTCTGGGCGCAGGAAGAGGCCAAGAACAACGGCAGCTGGTTCTTCGTCGAGCCGTTCATCGAGGAGTGCCTTGCCGATGCGGGCGTCGCGCCGAAGCGGCCGCGCTATGCCGGCCGGATCGCGGCGGCATCCCCCGCCACGGGGCTGGCCAAGCGGCACCAGGTCGAACAGGGCGCGCTGATCGCAGACGCGCTGGGCCATGATGTCCGCGATGAAATCCGCCGTCAGCGCGGCAGCTGATCGCCGCAGAGAATACAGTCGTTTCCGCCCGTCACAACGCGGGCAAAGTTGAAGGTTTGAGACCCATGAGCATCGAAGTCAAAGTCCCCGTCCTGGGTGAATCGATCAGCGAAGCCACCATCGGCGAGTGGCTGAAGCAGCCCGGCGATACCGTGGCCGCCGATGAGCCGATCGCCAGCCTGGAAACCGACAAGGTCGCGGTCGAAGTGCCTGCGCCGTCCGCCGGCGTGATGGGCCAGCAGATGTATGCCGCCGGCGACACCGTGCAGGTCGGCGCATTGCTGGCGATGATCGAGGCGGCTGGCAGCGGCGGATCGTCGGCGCCCGCATCCTCGCCCGCGCCTGCTCCGGCTGCCGCCAAGGCCGACCCCGCGCCTGCCGCGTCGGCGCCTTCGCCCGCCCCCTCGCCCGCGCCTTCTGGCGAACCTGTCAGCCTGTCGCCTGCGGTGCGCCGTCTGGTGCTCGAGCATGGGCTTGACCCGACCAGCATCAAGGGCACCGGCAAGGATGGCCGCCTGACCAAGGAAGACGTGCTCGCCGCGGCCGAAACCGCCAAGGCCGCGCCTGCTCCCGCCGCTGCCCCCGCACCCGCCGCCGCCAAGCCTGCAGCCAGCGGCGAAGCCGGTCGCGAGACCGAGCGCGTGCGCATGACCCGCATCCGCCAGACGATCGCGCGCCGCCTCAAGGAGGCGCAGGATACCGCCGCGATGCTGACGACGTTCAACGACGTCGACATGACCGCGGTGATCGAGGCGCGCGCCAAGTACAAGGATCTGTTCGAGAAGAAGCACGGTATCCGGCTGGGCTTCATGGGCTTCTTCGCCAAGGCCGCGTGCCTGGCGCTCAAGGATGTCCCGTCGGTCAATGCGCAGATCGAGGGCGACGAAATTGTCTATCACAACTACGCCGACATCTCGGTCGCGGTCAGCGCGCCGAACGGCCTGGTCGTGCCGGTCATCCGCAATGCCGAGACGCTGTCGTTTGCCGGCATCGAAAAGACCATCGCCGATTTCGGCAAGCGCGCCAAGGACGGCACGCTCAAGATGGACGAGATGATGGGCGGCACGTTCACCATCTCGAACGGCGGCGTCTTCGGTTCGCTGATGTCGACCCCGATCATCAACCCCCCGCAGAGCGCGGTCCTCGGCCTCCACCGCATCGACCAGCGTCCGGTCGTGATGCCCGACGGCTCGATCGCCGCCCGCCCGATGATGTATCTGGCGCTCAGCTACGACCACCGCCTGATCGATGGCCGCGAGGCTGTGACGTTCCTGGTGCGTATCAAGGAAGCGATCGAGGATCCCACGCGGTTGCTGATTGATCTTTGATTTCGTGTCCGGCGTGAGCAGGAAAACGAAATTCCTGCTCTCGTCACCCCCGCGCAGGCGGGGGTCCCGCTTTTTCTCTCCGGCAGCGCAAAGCGGGATTCCCGCGTTCGCGGGAATGACGGGGATGGAATTGCAAACGTAGCCCGGTTAAATCCGGCGCACGATGGAGTTTGAAAATGGCTGACTATGATTTCGACGTTCTGGTGATCGGTTCCGGTCCCGGCGGTTATGTCGCCGCGATCCGGGCGGCGCAGCTTGGCCTCAAGACCGCGTGCGTCGAGAGCCGCGAGACGCTGGGCGGCACCTGCCTGAATGTCGGCTGCATCCCGTCCAAGGCGATGCTGCACGCGTCCGAACTGTTCGAGGAAGCCGCCAGCGGCAAGCTCGCCAAATTGGGCATCAAGGGCTCGGGCGAGCTCGACCTCGAGACCATGCACGCGCAGCGGCGCGATGCCGTAAAAGGTCTCACCGGCGGAATCGCGTTCCTGTTCAAGAAGAACAAGGTCGAGTGGATCAAGGGCCGCGCCGCGTTCACCGGCACCGATACGGTCGATGTCGGTGGCAAGAGCTATCGCGCCAAGAACATCGTCATCGCCACCGGATCGTCGGTCACCCCGCTGCCCGGAATCACGGTTGATAACGAGAGCCAAATCATCGTCGATTCGACCGGCGCGCTCGAGCTTGCCAAGGTCCCCGATCACATGGTCGTCATCGGCGGCGGCGTGATCGGGCTCGAGCTCGGATCGGTGTGGAAGCGCCTCGGCGCCAAGGTCACCGTGGTCGAGTATCTCGACATGATCCTGCCCGGCATGGACGGCGAAATCCGCAAGGAATCGCTCAAGCTGTTCAAGAAGCAGGGGATCGAGTTCAAGCTGTCGACCAAGGTCACCGGCGCTGAAGTCAAGGATGGCAAGGCCATGCTCTCGGTCGAGCCTTCGGCGGGCGGCGATGCCGAAACCATCGAGGCCGACGTCGTTCTGGTCTCGATCGGCCGTCGTCCCAACACCGATGGGCTCGCGCTCGACAAGGCGGGGCTCGCCGTCAATGGCCGCGGACAGATCGAGATCGAGCATGATTTCAGCACCGCGGTCCCCGGCATCTGGGCGATCGGCGATGTCGTTCCCGGACCCATGCTGGCGCACAAGGCCGAGGACGAGGGCATTGCGGTCGCCGAGAACATCGCAGGCCTCACCGGAATCGTGAACCACGACATCATCCCGAGCGTGGTCTACACCATGCCCGAGATCGCGGGCGTCGGCCTCACCGAAGAGCAGGCCAAGGAGCGTGGCGAAATCAAGGTCGGCAAGTTCCCGATGATGGCCAACTCGCGCGCCAAGACCAACCACGAGGGCGACGGGATGGTCAAGGTGATCGCCGATGCCAAGACTGACCGCATCCTGGGCGTATGGATCATCGCCTCGCTCGGCGGCACGATGATCGCGCAGGCCGCCCAGGCGATGGAGTTCGGCGGCACGTCCGAAGACATCGCCTACACCTGCCACGCCCACCCCACGCACAGCGAGGCGCTCAAGGAAGCCGCGATGGCGGTGCAGGGCAAGCCGATCCACATCTGATCGACCTCTCCCTCACCTAAAAGCCCTCCCCCTCGATTGGGAGGGTTGGGTGGGGGTGATCCCTCCGGATTGTACGAATGCTGCGTCGCTGCGCCCAGCCGCACCCTCACCCTCACCGCTGCAACTAGGCAGCAAGCTGCCAAGTGTCGCTGCCTCTCCCATCAAGGGAGGGGCCATTGGAAGGAACCTCTCCCCTCAAGCGAGAGGCGGACGTACGGCGCACGGGCGGGCGGCGCTTGCAACGATCAGCGGCGGTGCTGCGTAAGGTTGGGGTAACCCCAACAAAGGAACACGCCATGAAGCCCATGATCGCAGGCCAGGCTGCCATTGCCGCAGTCGCCGCCCTTCTTATGACCACCCCCGCACTTGCGGACAACGACACGCCGACGGCCCAGGAGCGCGCGGGCGTGATCGCCGCGCTGAAAAAGGTCGGCTGCACCAACCCGACCGAAATCGAGCGCGAGGATGGCGGATTCGAAGCCGACAACGCCAAATGCAAGGATGGCGTCTACGATTTCAAGCTGTCGCGTGACTACAAGATCATCAGCCGCGAACGCGAGGATTGATCGAGCACAGGTTCCATGCAGTGCACCGTGCCCCGCGCAAGCAGGCGGTGTATTGCATGAAACCTGCTCCGAGGCCTGGTGACGAATTGGGTCACCCCGCCTGAATCTGCTTCCATTGCGGCAAACGTGCGCTAATCGGCACGGATGACCAGTCCGCTCCTGTCCGGCCAGCTCGGCCCGGCCTTCGATCTCGGCATGATATTCAGCGTGCTCGACATGTTCGGGATCGCGGTGTTTGCCGCATCGGGCGCGCTGGCGGCGGCGGCCAAGCGGCAGACCTTTGTCACCTTCACCTTCTTCGCACTCGTCACCGGGGTCGGCGGCGGGACGGTGCGCGATCTGCTGATCGGCGCGCCGGTGTTCTGGATCGTCAATTCGTCGGTGCTGGTCGTGGTGCTCGCGGTCTCGGTGCTGCTGTGGATCACGCCGCAACGCTGGTGGCAGGGGCGGATGCTCGACTGGTTCGATGCGGTGGGATTGGGTGCGTACGGCGTGTTCGGCGCGGCCAAGGCGATGCAATATGGCGTCGACCCGCTGCCTGCGGTGATGATGGGGGTGATCACCGCGTGCGTCGGCGGCATTATCCGCGACGTGCTGGCGGGCGTGCCCTCGATCATCCTGCGGCCCGAGCTTTACGTCACCGCCGCCGCGCTGGCATCCGGCTCGTATGTCGGGCTGCGGCTGATCGCAGTCGACCGCCCCGTCGCCGCGGTCATCGCGGCGATCGCTGGGTTCGCGTTGCGTGGTCTTGCGATCCGCTACAACATCGCGCTGCCCGCCTATCGCGGCGGCGGCCAGCCCGAGGACTGACGCGATGGCATTCAGGCTGAGGTGCCGGTCGATGGGTTAATGGGAATATCGATCCTGATCGGGATCATGTTATTACCCCTGCGGCGCGCGAAGGGGCGCAGCGCGCCGCAGGGGTGGAAGCCAGGCGAAAGGGCGTGATTGGCACCCCGCCACCCGGCAAAGGCATTGGTTATTCAGGCAGATACGGGTCCGCGCCGTTGCGATAGCCGTAATCGTCGTCGTCCGGATACGGTGCATAGGAAGGGTCGCCAGGATTGCCGTAGTCCTGCCCGCCATAGGCCTGTCCGCCGTAATTCGGCCCGCCATAGTTTGGCCCGCCATAATTCTGGCCATCCGCGCCCCAGGCGCCGTTGGCACGGTTGAAGCGGACGTAATCGATCCGGCCAAAGCTGATGCCGCAGGTGAAGCTGTCGACGCCGGCATTGCGCGACCCGACCAGCCCTTCAACGCGCCAGCCATTGCCTTCGCGCACGACATTGTCGATCCGCTCGATCCGCGAGCCCAGACCCGATTGCGCCGCTGCCGCCGCGCCACACTGGCTGGAGGCCGAGCGGACATCGTCGTTATAGCTGTAGCGGTCATTGGGTCCGCGCCGGTTGGCGCTGTTGGTTGCGGCGCTGGCGACGGCGGCAATGCCACCGATGATCAGCGCGCCTGCAAGGATATCTCCGCCATCGATGCCGCGGTTGCGCCCGCGCCAGCCGCGGTTGTTCCATCCGCCGCGCCACTGCTCGGCCTGCTCGTCGCGCTGATCCCATGCGAGATCGGCCAGCGCCGAATAATCCGCCGAATAGTCCGAGGTGCCAACGGGCGCCTGCACCGGTGCGGCCATCGCTGGCGCAAAGCCGGTTGCCATCATCGCACCCACTGCACCCAGGCCTGTCAAAGCTTTCAGCATGTCATTTGCCTTTCAAGTCAATGGTCCAGCTGCGGTGGGCTGTACCGTGTTTAACCGATTGTTTAGGCGGTTCAGCCTGTCGCCACGCTGAACCGCCCGGGAGCCCGGTGGGCGAGTGTCGTCTTAGCGAAAGTTGCCGAGTCCGCTAAAACGCACGTCACGCACCCGGCCCCGATCCACGAAGCAGGTGAAATTTCCTCTGTTGAGCCTGACGCGGGGGCCCCGCGGCTGCTCGACCGCGACCCGTCCGCGGACCTGATAGCCAAAGCGGGTATCGTTGACCCGGCGGATATCGGTGACCTGGCCAAAGCGGCCAAAGCGGCGCAGATCCGCCTGCACCGCGCGGGTGCACTGGTTGACGGCTTGCGTAGGGCCGCCACGCGCAAATCCGGGACCACCGCCCCAGCGTTGCGCTTCGGCAGGGCTGGCGAATATGGCAGCGGAGCCGAGGGCGGCGATGCCAAGCAACGTTTTTACGAACATCAAAGTCTCCTCCATCTGGTTCCGATCGCCGACCTGTCCGGCGTCACAATGGAGGGGATAGCGAGTCGCCGCTGTGGCAAGCCTGAACTGGGCTGACAGCGTTCGTTCAGGATAATGGCGCCTTAAATGAACATCCCGGCCATAAGGTGGATGCCGAGCGCGAGCAAGGCCGACAGCGCAAGCACCTCGACCACCGATCGCCGCAGCACCATCAGCATCACGCCCGCCAGCAGCGCCAGCGCCAGTGCAACCGCATCGAGCGTCGCGAGATCGGGCCAGTAAACCCGCAACGGACCGAAACCGAGCTGGCCGACCTCGCCGAAGACTACGTGCAGCCCAAACCACAGGCTGAGGTTGGCGATCACCCCGACCACCGCAGCGGTGACCGCCGCAAGCGCGCCCTTGAGCCGCCGGGCATGCTGCAGCCGGTCGATCCAGGGCGCGAAGGTGAATATCCACAGGAAGCACGGCGCGAAGGTCACCCACACGGTCAGCAGCGCGCCTAGGATGCCCGCGACCAGCGGCGCGAATGGCGCGGCATCGCGATAGGCGGCGATGAAGCCGACGAACTGCGTGACCAGGATCAGCGGCCCCGGCGTGGTCTCGGCCATTCCCAGCCCATCGACCATCTCGCCCGCATTCAGCCAGCCAAAGCCCTGCACCGCCTCCTGCGCCATATAGGCGAGCACCGCATAGGCGCCGCCGAACGACACCAAGGCCAGCTGCGAGAAGAACAGCCCGATATCGACCAGCACGTGATCGCGCCCGAGCACCGCCCATGCGAGGACCAGCGGCGCGGCCCAGAGCACTGCCCAGCCCGCGACGGTGCGTGCGGTTGCAGCAATCGACGGGCGCGGCGCGCGGTCAGGCATCGGCGCGTCGCCCGGCACATGCAGCAGGCCCGGCCGCCACGACGCAACCAGCAATCCGGCCAGCCCCGAGCCCAGCACCACGAGCGGAAACGGCAGATCGAAAAAGAACAATGCGACAAAGGCCAGCACCGCCAGCGCGCGCTTGAACG
>NZ_JBKBOG010000004.1:4061-9101 GCF_046294995.1 Blastomonas sp. | reverse complement strand
CGCCCGGCGATGCGGACCAGCGCCTGCAGCACCACCGCGAGCACCGCCGCCTTGATGCCCAGAAACAACGCGCCGAACCAGCCGAGCCCGGCAGCATAGGCATAGAGCACCGACAGCGCCATGATCACCGCGACCCCCGGCAGCAGGAACAGCATCCCCGCAGCAAACCCGCCGCGCACTCCGTGCAGCCGCCAGCCGATATAGGTCGCAAGCTGCTGCGCCTCGGGACCGGGCAACAGGTGGCAGAAATTGAGCGCGTGGAGGAACTGCGGTTCGTCAACCCAGCGGTGCCTGTCGACCAGCTCGCTGTGCATCAGCGCAATCTGCCCCGCCGGCCCGCCGAAGCTGAGCAGCCCGATCCGCGCGAAGACGCGGACCAATTCTAAGAATGTGGGGATGTTGGTCGTCATATCGCCCCATAGCCTTAAACCCTGCGAAAACGCAGGATCATCAACGGCAACGCTTGGGGCAATGCACCTGACCGGGGGTTTGCCTGACCCCGATGTCTTGTGATTATCACGAACGGCCAGCGGCGCAACGGATTTTGCGTAGCCTTCGGCACAATGGCACGGAACCGCTTGAAGGACGGCTTTTTGGGGGAATGCGATGGGGAGCCAGACGTCCGGGATTGGGTGGTTAGCGGCCAACACAATCGCTATTCGCGTGTCTCGACCACATGAAGCGTGAACACTGATCCGGAAACATCCAGAGAACAACCCCAAGTCCGAGCCGCGCCAGACACTGCCGCCGGTCTCATTCGCATCAAATCTCCATAAGCAGGCTTAAGTTCGGGAAACATCGCCGCGATCGGTTCGAGCAAGAATCCAGTGTAGTTGCTACTTCTATCTTGGAACACTTTCGTGCTCCCTTTGTGAGACATTACGTATGTATAAAGGGGCATCGATTGCCTCGCCCTGGGTGCCATTATTGTACGACGAAGATACTGGTTTGATCATGGTCCGCAACGGGGTCGGAAAAAGAATTTCCGGTTCTGGCGACATTAGGGCCAAAGCTGCAAGGCAGGTTTTGGGTATGCGCCGATCCGGCGGGAACGGCTGATGGTGGGTGGTTAGCTGCCGCTTGCGAGTATACGCCTTCCTTCGCTCAACGCATCTTCGATAGACCCGAAGACACCAGAACGGGGCTGCGCCCAAATCTGCCAAAATGGTTCCCAGCGCGCATTGCAGGGGAACGATACGTATTCTGGTTTCCACTCGTCCCCAGCTTCATAGCTGCGAACGCGCTCCTCTACGATCATGTAGCGAAAATCTGCTCGATCGTAGATAGCCAATCGAAGTTTCGAGTCGGCGGAGAGTAACTCGCAGTGTCGATACCGAGGTTCCATAGCTGTTAGTTATCAGCGAAAAGCTATGACAGCTATGGGGTCGGAAAAAGAATTTCCGGTTCTGGCGAAATTAGGGCCAAAGCTGCAAGGCAGGTTTTGGGTATGCGCCGATCCGTCATGAACGACTGATTATGGGTGGAAAACGGAAGTTAGGTCGAAGCCCTTTCTGAGGTCGTCGGTGGGCGAACGTGCTGCAACGCGCTTTTTTCGCATGCCGCAAAGGTTCGATAGTTTGAGCGAGCCCCCGAGAGAGAAAGCTTACCGTTCGGTCCGCCCCTAACTTCGTTTGCGTCATGGTCATCCTGTCCATCATCTTCCCAAAAGCACACTGGGCAGATTTCGAAGCCGCCCCGTTCGCTCAGCGTGAGACAGTGACAGCAGGGACAATGATGAGGCCCCTCCTCCGCAGACTTGTAGACGTTCTTGAACTTCATCGCGCCAAGATAACACCGATCGCCTTTGTCTGCTAAGGGGTCGTTTGCAGAACGGCAGTTTTTTTCCAAAAACGCTCCAAAGCCGCCACTCTTCCGCTCAGCCGGAGCGGAGTCGAAGGCCCCCCGCGCCTGTTTCCAACCGTTCTCCGGCGAACGCCGGAGTCCAGGAGTGAGCTTGTACTGCAGTCGCTCTGGATTCCGGCTTTCGCCGGAAAACGGCAAGACTCGATCGCCGACCTTTGGCGCGGGTCTTCGACAGGCTCAGGCTGAGCGGATGTTGGTAGGCGGGTAAAGCCTATTCGCCCGCGATCTTCAGCCCGGTGAAGTTGGCGAGGAACGCGTAGATGTCCGAGAACTCCTCGATGATCTTGTCGGTCGGCTTGCCCGAACCATGGCCTGCGCGCGTCTCGATGCGGATCAGGTGCGGCTTGTCGCCAGCTTCTGTCGCCTGCAGCCGTGCGGTATATTTGAAGCTGTGGCCCGGCACCACGCGGTCGTCGGTGTCGGCGGTCGAGACCATCACTGCGGGGTAATCGGCCTTGCGGATCGTGTGATAGGGCGAGTACTTCAGCAGCGTCTGGAAGTCGGCCTGCTTGCCGGGATAGCCATAATCATCGACCCAATAGCGCCCCGCAGTGAACCGATCGAAGCGCAGCATGTCCATCACGCCCACCGCAGCATGCGCCGCAGCGAACAGGTCGGGCCGCTGGTTGACGACCGCGCCGACCAGCAGACCGCCGTTCGAGCGGCCCTCGATCGCGAGCTGCTCCTTGCCGGTGACGCCCTCGGCGATCAGATACTCGCCCGCCGCGATGAAGTCGTCGAACACGTTCTGCTTGTTGGCGAGCCGCCCGGCATCGTGCCATGCCTTGCCATATTCGCCGCCGCCGCGCAGGCTGGCCTGGGCATAGACGCCGCCCTGCTCCAGCCACGCCAGCCGCGTCGGCGAGAAGCCGGGGGTCAGCGAGATGTTGAAGCCGCCATAGCCATAAAGCAGTGTCGGCGCTGGGCCGGTGACGCTCTTCTTGCGCACGATGAACATCGGCACCTTGGTGCCATCCTTGCTGGCATAGAAGCGCTGCTCGACCACATAGTCATCGGGGTTGAACGCCAGCTTCGGCTCGGCCCAGGGCGAGACCTGCCCCGAGGTCAGGTCATAGCGATAGATCGTCGTCGGACGGTTGAAGCTCGAGAACGAGAAGAACGTCTCGGTCGAATCGAGGTCGCCATCGAAGCCGCCGACCGATCCGATGCCCGGCAGCGGAAGTTCACCCGACGGCTTGCCCGCCAGGTCGAACAGTTTCACGACGTTGCGCGCGTCCTGCAGGTAATTGACCACCAGCCTGCCGCCGACCAGCGACGCGCCCGAGATCACCGCCTCGCCCTCGGGAACAATCGTCTCGAGCGCCCCCTCGTTGCCGTCGATCGCCATCGAGACCACGCGCAGGCGCGGCGCATCCTTGTTGGTGGTGAAATAGATCCGGCCCTGCGCCAGACCGATCATGCTCCAGTCGTTGACCAGATCGGGCACGATCACCCGGCGCGCGTCGCTGCCGTCGAGCGCGATCATCGTCAGCCGATAACGCTCATCGGTGCCGGAGGACGACGTGACCAGCAGGAAGCTGCCGTCATCCGCGACTTCGGCGACGTGGTTGAGCTGCGGCTCCTGCGGCGTCGCGTAGACCAGAGGATCGTTCGCCTGTGCCGTGCCCAGAAGATGGTAGCGGATTTCCTGGTTGGTGTTGAGCGACTGGAACTCGCCTTCCTTGTCGGGCTCGGGGAAGCGCGAATAATAGAAGCCCTTGCCCGCCTTGTCCCATTCGAGCGCGGAGAACTTGACCCATTTGACCTCGTCACCCAGCGTCTTGCCGGTGGCGACATCGAGCACGCGGACGGTGCGCCAGTCGCTGCCGCCGTCCTGCACCGAATAGATCAGCTTGGATCCGTCCTCGCTTGGCACCCAGGCATCGAGCGCGGTGGCGCCATCCTTGGCCCAGGCGTTGGGATCGATCAGCACGCGTTCCGCTCCGGCTGAATCGCGGACATAGAGCACCGCCTGGTTCTGCAGCCCCGAATTGCGGGTGAAGAAATAGCGGCCACCCGCCTCGCGCGGCACGCCGGTGCGGGCATAATCATACAGCGCGCGCATCCGGCTGGCGAGCTGCGCGCGGCCCGGAACGGTGGCGAGATACGCGTTGGTGACCTTGTTCTGCGCCTCGACCCAGGCGGCGACCTTGGGATCGACGCGGACGTCGTTTTCCAGCCAGCGATAGGGATCGGCCACCTTGACGCCGAACTGCTCTTCGACCGTATCGACGGTTTCGGTGACAGGATAGGACAGCGGCGCTTCCTGCGCGATCAGCGGTGCGGATAATGTCATGGCTGCGGTCCCCAGCAAAGCGGCAAGACTGGCGCGAATGCGCATTGGCGATCCCCTATGATATTGATTGGACAAACGAAAACAGGCCGCGAATGTGGACATTCGCGGCCTGTTTGGCAATCGGCGATAGCGTTCAAGGGCCATCAAATCTTTTCGTCACCCCCGCGAAGGCGGGGGTCCCGCTTTCGTGCTGCCGTTGGCGCAGAAGCGGGATTCCTTAAGTTCGCGGGAATGACGGCGGGGTGAGCCCCGCCAATTCGTGATTACGCGCCTTCGTACTCGTCTTCGTCGCTCATCACCGGACCGGAGTCCTGACCCTTGGCGCTGAAGTCGCGATCGACGAGCTCGATGATGCCCATCGGGGCAGCGTCCGAAGCGCGGAAGCCGGCTTTGAGAACGCGGGTGTAACCGCCTTCACGGGTCTCGTAGCGCGGTGCGAGGGTGTTGAACAATTTGGCGAGCTGGGTTTCGTCCATCAGACGCGCCATCGCCAGACGACGGTTGGAAAGACCGCCGCGCTTGGCCAGGGTGATCAGCTTTTCGACATAAGGACGCAGTTCGCGTGCCTTGGGAAGCGTGGTGGTGATCTGCTCGTGCTTGATCAGCGAGGCTGCCATGTTGCGCAGCATCGCGATACGGTGCGAGCTCGTCCGCTGCAGCTTGCGCTTGCCAATTCCGTGACGCATTTTTCAGGACTCCATTCGTAAGGGGGCCGTCTGAGGTACCCCGGTCCTGGCAGATCAGGGTTCTGCCGTTACCCAAAAGCCCTCTCCCCTTCAGGGGGGAGGGTTGGGAGGGGGGAAGTCGCCAACATTGGCGCGCGGGGGGGGGGGGCGCCGACCCCCGGGGGGGCGGGCGAGAGCACCGACAACGGGCGGGGG
>NZ_JBKBOG010000004.1:0-4051 GCF_046294995.1 Blastomonas sp. | reverse complement strand
CGCCAACAGGGGCGCGCGTCCCCCTCTCCCTTCGCCGCTTCGCGGCTCTTCCCTCTCCCCTCAAGGGGAGAGGGCGAGATTGATTAACCCAGCAGTTCCTGCTCGAGCTTCTTGGCCATTTCCTCGATGTTCTCGGGCGGCCATCCGGGGATGTCCATGCCGAGGCGAAGACCCATGCTCGAGAGCACTTCCTTGATTTCGTTGAGCGACTTGCGGCCGAAGTTCGGGGTCCGCAGCATCTCGGCTTCGGTCTTCTGGACCAGATCGCCGATATAGATGATGTTGTCGTTCTTGAGGCAGTTGGCCGAGCGCACCGACAGTTCCAACTCGTCCACCTTCTTGAGGAGGTAGCGGTTGATCTGGTTGGCATCGCCTTCGTCGGGAGCAGCCTGGCTGACCGAGCCCGAGCTGGTCTGGGTCATGCTGTCTTCGAAGTGGACGAACAGCTGCAGCTGGTCCTGAAGGATGCGCGCGGCATAAGCCAGCGCGTCTTCGGGAGCGACGGTGCCGTCGGTTTCCATGGTCAGCGACAGACGGTCGTAATCCAGTTCCTGGCCGACGCGGGTGTTTTCCACCTTGTACGAGACCTGACGGATCGGCGAGAACAGCGAGTCGACGGGGATCAGGCCGATCGGCGCATCGATCGGACGGTTGGCAACGGCAGGGACATAGCCCTTGCCGGTGTCGCAGGTCAGCTCGATGTTGAGCGTCGCGCCTTCATCGAGATGGCAGATCACCAGATCCTTGTTCATCACCTCGATGTCGCCCGAAACGGCGATGTCGCCCGCCTTCACCTGCGCAGGGCCGGTGGCGGAAAGCTGGAGGCGCTTGGGGCCTTCGCCTTCCATCTTCAGCGCGATCTGCTTGATGTTGAGGACGATATCGGTCACGTCTTCGCGCACGCCGGCAAGCGAGGAGAACTCGTGCAGCGCGTTTTCGATCTTGATCGACGTGATCGCCGCGCCCTGAAGCGACGACAGCAGCACGCGGCGCAGGGCGTTGCCGAGCGTCAGGCCAAAGCCCCGCTCGAGCGGCTCTGCAACGAAGGTCGCCTTGCGCTTGGGATCACCGCCGGTCTTGATTTCAAGACCGTTCGGCTTCTTCAGTTCCTGCCAGTTCTTGATGTTGACAGTCATGGACTTCCCCTGAGTGTTGGGCGAGGGCGACGCTGTACGGTGCGTTTGGGAGCCCTGGCCGGAAATTTCTTGAGATGGCGCGTCCGCCATCCCTTAGGTGAACAGCCTGGGTGTCAGACGCGGCGGCGCTTGGACGGACGAACCCCGTTATGGGGGATCGGCGTCACATCGCGGATGGATGTGATGGTGAAGCCGACGGCCTGCAAGGCCCGCAGTGCCGATTCACGACCCGAACCCGGGCCCTTGACTTCGACTTCGAGCGTACGGACGCCATGTTCGGCGGCCTTCTTGCCGGCGTCTTCAGCGCAGACCTGTGCGGCATACGGGGTCGACTTGCGGCTGCCCTTGAAGCCCATCATGCCGGCAGACGACCAGCTGATCGTGTTGCCCTGAGCATCGGTGATGGTGATCATGGTGTTGTTGAAGCTGGCGTTGACGTGAGCAACCCCTGCCGAGATGTTCTTGCGCTCGCGCTTTTTGAGCCTTTGCGGTTCGCGTGCCATAATGTGTTATCCTGGAAAATATGCCCCGAACGATCGGGGATTGTGCTGAAGACAGAAACAAGGGCGGGACGCACGAAGCGCCCCGACATCCTTACTTCTTCTTGCCGGCGATCGGCTTGGCCTTGCCCTTGCGGGTGCGCGCATTGGTGTGCGTGCGCTGGCCGCGGACCGGAAGGCCCTTGCGGTGGCGCAGGCCACGATAGCAGGCCAGATCCATCAGACGCTTGATGTTCATCGCGGTCTGGCGACGAAGATCGCCTTCCACGGTGAGATCGGAGTCGATGGTTTCGCGGATCTGCAGCACTTCGGCGTCGCTCAGGTCCTGAACGCGGCGAGCATGATCGATGCCCAGCTTGTCGGCGATTTCCAGGGCCCTGGTGCGCCCGATTCCATGAATGTAGGTCAGCGCAATGATAACGCGCTTGTTGGTTGGGATATTGACCCCGGCGATACGTGCCACTTAATACTTCTCCTGCTCCACAGGGTGCGTCTGCCGCAACCCCATCTCATAGCTACATGGCCATCAAGCGCAAAATACAGGCCACACGCATTTTGCGATGCGTTGCCTGTTTCTAAACCACTTAATGGAAATGAGTGCCGCGCATAAGCGGAGTCGCCCATGCTGTCAAGCATGCGACAAGACAAAAGCGGCGGTAGGCGCGACGAATGGTGTTGCGCCTGCAGTTGCCTTGGCATCATACTCGCTGGCGGCCCCGCGCGCAAGACGGACGCATGACTGCAGGGGCCAACCGGGGGGCCGCATGACCGAAAGCCTGAACAGCGCCGAGCGCTTCACCATCGCGGGCACCGTGATCGATCCCGGCGCCAGCGCGACGATCGCCATCCCCGTCAGCAACACCGCGACCGGCCTGCCCGCCAGCCTCCATGTCCGCGTGCTCCACGGCGCACGCCCGGGCCCGTGCATCTTCGTCTCCGCCGCGATCCATGGCGACGAGATCACCGGCACCGCGGTCATCCAGCGGCTGCTCGCCAAGCTCGACGCGCAGTCCATGGCGGGCACGGTGCTGTTCCTGCCGGTGGTCAACATCTTCGGCTTCCAGGCGCACAGCCGGTACCTGCCCGACCGGCGCGATCTCAACCGCTCGTTCCCCGGCAGCGCGAAGGGATCGCTCGCCGCCCAGCTTGCCAACACGTTCCTCAAGCAAGTGATCTGCCACTGTACGCTGGGCATCGATATCCACTCCGCCGCGGTCCACCGCTACAACCTGCCGCAGATCCGCATCGCGCCGGACAACGAGAAACTGCGCGAGCTCGCGATGCTGTTCGGCGCGCACGCGGTGATCGAAAGCCCGCTGCGCCCCGGTTCCTTGCGCGACATAGCGCGCGGCGAAGGGGTGGACATGCTGCTGATGGAGGCGGGCGAGGCGCTGCGCTTCGACGAGCTTTCGGTGCGCTGCGGGGTCAACGGCGTGCTCAACGTCATGGCGCATCTGGGCATGATCCAGCCGCACCCCGAGGCCACCAGCGTCACCATCCCCGCCCGATCACGCCGCGCGGTCTGGGTCCGCGCGCCGCGCGGCGGGCTGTGCATGCTGCAGAGCAAGTCAGGCGACGCGGTAACCAAGGGCCAGGTCATCGGCCGCGTCGCGGGCATCTTCGGCGACGACGGCCAGGAATTCCGGGCCCCGATCGAAGGCATCATCATCGGCCACGCCGTGCTCCCCGTGGTCAACCAGGGCGACGCGCTGGTGCACATCGCCGAGGTGATGCGCTTCGGCGATGTCGAGGAGCGGGTGGATCAGATTACGGAAGGGTTGTTGAACGATCGGTTGCTAGATGAGGATGAGTTGATTTGAGGGGGGGATTACGGATGTCAGTTTCGAGCTGACCGGCGGTGAGACCTAATTTCGAACGATGGGCGAGTCGATCGAGCCGTTTCAATAACGCCCGGCGTCAGCTACGAATGGGGGCGCGCAATCCGCGCTGACAAAGAAGGCCAGTTTGCTTGCTTTGAAACTAGGGATGGAGCTGACCACGAGCTTTCGCCATCTGCGTCAGGCGCTTTGAGATCAGCTTCCATTTCTTTTCTTCATGGGGTGTGTAGTCGGCAAGCGCGTGCGAAGGGTTTGCGGGAACCGTTCCAACTGCTTCCAACGGATCGCCGCAGCAACCAATTGACTCTCCACAAAACTCTCCGACCGTTACGCCATATACGGCGCCAGACAGATTGCCTGTGCTTGTGTAGAGCGCATGGGAGCTAGCTGCATCAGTAAGCGAACTTCTATCAACCGACATCAAACCTTTGTCGTTAGGCTGGGGCTTGAACCGATGGGACTGTCATGATTTTCGTGTGTGGGCGGGCATAATGGGTAAAAAGGAGTCCCCCTATGTCCCGACGCAAAGAACCCGCTATACCTAATGAGCTTCTCGACCAACTGCTGGCAGGAGGCG
>NZ_JBKBOG010000003.1:0-234086 GCF_046294995.1 Blastomonas sp. | reverse complement strand
GCACGAGAAAGCAGACTGGCAGGAGACCGTCGATGAGCATCCAGCTGTCCGACTATGAAAAGGGCGCCTCGTTCGACGGCGACTACGCAGATGCGCTCAAGGCGGTACAGCTGAGGCTGTCGCACGCGCATGCCCGTCACATCGTCCATGGCCGCCGCGCGATCATCGTGATGGAAGGCTGGGACGCTGCGGGCAAGGGCGGGATCATCAAGCGGATGACCGCCGAGTGGGACCCGCGCTATTTCCAGGTCTGGCCGATCGGCGCGCCGACGCCCTATGAAAAGGATCGGCATTTTCTCTGGCGCTTCTGGCAGAAGCTGCCGGGCAGCCGGGAAATCTCGATCTTCGATCGATCCTGGTATGGCCGGGTGCTTGTTGAGCGGGTCGAAGGCTTTGCCAGCGAGCGCGACTGGAAGCGCGGCTATGACGAGATCAACGAGTTCGAAGCCCAGCAGGTCGATGGGGGCACCGCGATCATCAAGGTCTTCGTGCATGTCACCCAGGCGACGCAGGACAAGCGTCTGGCCGACCGCCTGTCGGTGCCCGAAAAGCGCTGGAAGGTGACCGAGGAGGACTTCCGCAATCGCGGCAAACGCGACGGATATCTCCACGCGATGCACGCGATGTTCAAGCAGACCGACACCCGCTGGGCTCCCTGGGCGGTGTTCGACGGCAACAACAAGAAAGCCGCGCGCATCGCTGCGCTCAGCCATATTGCGGAGCAGCTCGATGCCAGCGTTCCCAAGACGCTCCCCGATGCCGATCCCGCACTGGTCGCGATGGCCAGGAACGCGTTCGGCTACAAGGCCAGCTAAACGGTCGGCAGCATCAGCGTGAACCGTGCACCCTGGCCCGGTGCGCTTTCGATGGTCAGATCGCCGTCCATCACCAGCGCCAGCCTGCGCGAGATATACAGGCCAAGGCCGCTGCCGCCGTCGCCGCTGCGCCCCAGGCGTTCCCATTTGTTGAACAACCGCTGCTGGTCTTCGCTGCTCAGCCCCGGCCCCTGGTCGGCGACGGTGACGCTGGCCCAGCCCGGGCCGTCATCCAGCCGCAGCCAGATCATCGATCCGTCGGGGGCGTAGTTGATCGCATTGCCCAGCAGGTTGAGCAGCACCTGCAGCACCCGCCGGAACTCGCCGACCGCCGGCTGCATCTCGTCATCGGCCGGCTTGTCGATGCGAATCTGGCGGTCGGCGGCCTTGAGCGCGAGCAGCCCTGCCGCGCGACGCGAAAGGTCGGCCAGGTCCACCGGCTCGCGCGCTGCGCTAAAGCCACTAGCCTCGATCGCTTCGAGATCGGCAAGGTCATCGACCAGCGCCAGCAGGTGCCGCCCCGCCGACGCGATGTCGCTGGCATAGCCTGCATAATCGGCGCGGAGCGGACCCTCGAGCCGCCCGCCGATCGTCTCGGCATTGGCGATGATACGGCCAATCGGCAGCCGCAGCGCCGGGCCGATCTGGCTGCCGAACAGATGCCCGATCCGTTCACCGTCGAACAGCGGCGGCAAGGGTGGCGTCGCATCGGCATCATCCAGCGGTGATGCTTCGCGTAGCGTCAGGACGGGTGCGGGAGTCTCGGCGTCGCCGGGCAGGCTGGCGATCCAGCACCGCGTATCACCGACCAGCCGCACGCGTTGCCCGTCAATGGACAGCGGGTTTTCGATCGGCTCATCATCGTCGGTGTGCAGCAGCGCGGACAGCGGCTTGAGCAGGAAACGTTCGCCCGCATCGGCAGGAATGAACCCGTGCGGCGGATTGAACTGGATGATGCGGCCCAACCGATCGAGTCGGATATTTGCGCCGTGCGGATCGCTGGGCAGCGGCAGCGTGGCATGCGGCGCAACAGCGCTGGCCGGAAGCGGACGCTCTGCCCAGCGTGTAAGCGCCAGCGTCGCCCCGGTGGCGTCGGGCGCGCATTCACACCAAAGGTCGATCAACGCAGATGGGCTGGCCGCCGTCACCGGGCGCGACAGCCGCATGCCCAGGCGCAGGCAGTGCCTGACCAGATCGAGCAGCGGGGGCACGGCGAGTTCGCTCGCGATACTGCCGCCCAGATCATGATGCAGTTGCAACAGGGGCTCGTCCGCGCGCACCAGGCATCCGTTGCGGTCGACACGCGCGGTCGTTGCGCCTGCAGGCAGGGCAGGTCCGGGTTCCACCCCGGATGCGGGCATCTGCGCGTTCACCAGACAGGCCCGGGGGCATCGAACGGCAGCAGGTTGCGCCAGCCAGCGACGATCCGCGCAGCGTCGTCCTGCGCAATGGCCGCCAGGGCCGATGCCGTCGGAAGGGTATCGACCGCGTGCGAGGCCAGCAGCGCGATGCCCTGGAGCAGCAGCGTGGCCGTATCCACGGCGATGCCGCAGCCGCGTACCACCACTGCGAGCCGCGCCAGATCCGGATCGCGCACCATATCGATCAGGTGCTCGCTCGGCAGATGGCTGACCCTCGCCAGCATTGCGAACACCAGCGACGGGCCACTTTGCGCAAGCGACCAGTCGTCGCCGGCGCGTGGCAGCGCGAACAAATGGCAAAAGCGCATCAGCCGGTGGGGCCGGCCGCGCCGCTCGTCGAAGTTTGCCAGCAGCGCATCGGCGCTCGCGCGCAAGACGAGCGGATCGGTGCCCGGCTGGTCCTGCAGCCAGCCCAGCATCCGCTGCACCAGTGCGCTCAATGTCTCGGGCGGCAGCTCGGCCAGCTCGATCGCAAAACCTTGTGCATTGCCGACGAACCGGCTTTGCGCGATGATCAGCGCCATCGCGGTTTCGGCAAGCTCGTCCTGGGCATCGGCGACTTGATCTTCGACGCGCGGTGGCAGCTCGGCCATCGCCAGCCCGACCAGCGGGGCATTGCGGCACAACCGCGCCTCGATCGCCCGGGCAAAGAGCAGGCGGGTCGCGGCGCTGTCTGCCAGCACGACATGCTGCGCGATCTGCGCCGGATCGACGGGGCGGTCATGGGGACACAGCGCGGCAATCAGATGGCGCGCGATCGAATCGACGAACCCGCCGGTCAGACTGAGGTCGTCTTCGCGCAGCACCATGGCGCCATCTGGGGCAATCCGCTGGCGTACGAGCACCGGCATGGCGGCTGCCAGCCGCGCCTGCTCCTCGGCATGGCGCAGCAACGCTCCAACGTCCCGTAGGGCCGGGCGTGCGGGGGCCATGTCGGTATTCATCGGCTTGACCTAGCAATTGCTGGTTAAAATGCTGTTAGTTTACGTCCCGATCGGCGGTGACACAGCAGGTCGTCCTGCGCTTTCAGATATGGGGCCTGGCCGGACCTGCCGCAACCGGACCGGGTCGGGTTTGCCAAAGCAGCAGCCCAACCAGAACGAGATTCCACACCATCACCACCGGCAACATCGCGCCGAAGGGGATGGCCATGAATGCGACGATCGCCAACAGACTGGGCGATCCGGCCAGCCGCGCCCATATCTTGGGCACCTGTCCGTCGAACCGGCGCAGCAGCAATGCGAGCGCGGGCAGCAAAGCCGCTGCGAACAGACCTGCCAGCCGGTCGGATGCGGCCACGGTCAGCACGGTGATCAGCGCGAACGCAAGCGCGAACGCCAGATTGCGCGCCGTCTGCTCGCTGCCGTGCCGGGCGCGAGGGGCAAAACGCCCGAACAGCCGGTTGGCGGCGTGACCTGCCAATCGCCCGATTGCCAGGGCCGCAAGCGCGGCCATGCTCCAGTCGGCAAACGCGAGTCCGATCGCACCGACCGGCAGCGCCAGCGCGCAGATCCGCAGGGCGGGGTTTGTCCAGGGGGCCGCCCAGGCCTTGCGCGCCATGGCCTTTGCCAGCGGAAGGCGCACCAGCCTGGTCCCCAGCGCGCCAGACGATCCGGCCAGTTCCTGCATCGCCAGCGCATCGGCCTCGCCCGCATCGCGGACGATCGCGATCCGGCCAGCCTCGGCCAGCGCAAATGGCAGAACCTGGCGCCGATAGCCGCGCTGTACGGCCAGTCGAAGCAGCGCGGACTGGACGCTCCAATCCTCGGGCAGATCGCGTGCTTCGATCAGGTCGCGGGCACGTATGCAGGCCAGGCCCGCCCAGATATGGTTGATGTCGATGCGTTCGAATCGCTCGATCAGCGTGCGTGCGCTGTCGCCGGGCGCGAAGCTGGCGACAAAGGTGCCGATCTCGCGGGCGAGCATCGCCGTGTCATCGGGTGTTACGTACAGACCGTCGGCGATGATCAGCAGCTCGTCGTCGCTCGCCAGGCGAACGCTGATATCGGCGACCGAACGGACGAGGTGGAAGTCGGCCCCGCATGATGCCGCATAAGCTTCGAGCTGGCGGACCCGTTCGCCGACCGACGACACCAGGCAGAGGATTTCGCCTGCGCCCGCCTGCCGCGCCAGATCGACATGCAACATCGCCAGCTGACCATTGGCCAGCGGCAGACCGCCGCGCAGGGCGGTCCCACCTGGAACGGTCTCGATCAGGGATATCAAGGCGGCGCGCACGTCGGGGGGTCGGTCTCCGGGGTGGAAGGGAGAGGCTCTCTTATCTCCCGTCCGGCCCGATGCCAACCGGCACCGACCGAAGATGCAAAAGGTTTAGGTGTTATTGCAGCTGTGCGGGCATCTCGTCGAAGTCGGCCATCGCCACCGCGAGCTTTCGCAGCACCACCGGATCGCCGGGGGCGCTCTCGAGCGCCAGATCGGCAAGGCCGGCAATCCCCTGAACGCCGAAGCTTGCGGCGAGGCTCTTGAGCCGCAGCGCGGAGAAATGCCAGTTGGCATCGCAGCGCGCACGACCCAGCAGATCGATCTGGCGCGCCGCGCTCTCGACAAAGGCTCCGCGAAGCTCGGCGACGAGCGCAGGGTCGCTGCCCACAGCGGCGGCCAGCGCCGCGTTCAATGCTCCCGATTCATATGCCATGACCGTATCGAATAGACCTGCCGCCTTAACTTTCGGTTTCTGGCGCGGCAAAATATGTTAGGGTTAATCCTATGGGCGAGGGCAAGAAAATCATCGATCTGCGGCAAGACCGCGGTGACGAAACACCGGCGACGCATGAGCTTGAGCCGGACATGGCGGCGCCGACGCTGCCAAGTCGTTCCGCAGCGCCGATAGCACAGGATTCGGCGGCCCCCTGGCTCGACGACGAGGATGACATTCCCGTGCCCGAATCGGCAAGCCGGTGGACAATCGCGGCCGCGGTGGTTGTTGCGGGTTGGACCGGAATGTTCGTCTGGGCCTCGATGCCGCAATGGCAGGCAGGGATGACCCCGCAACTTGCGGTGGCTGCGATCTCGCAATGGATGGTGCCGGTCGTCGCGGTGCTCACAATGTATCTGATCGTCCAGCGCAACAGCACGGCAGAAGCGCGGCGCTTTGCCAGGGTCGCAGGATCGCTCCGGTCCGAAAGCGCTGCGCTGGAAACGCGCCTTGGCCATATCAATTCCGAATTGTCGCTGGCGCGCGAGTTTCTCGCCAACCAAAGCCTCGAGCTGGAGTCGCTGGGCCGGGTGTCGACCGATCGCCTGCGCGGGTTCGCCGATGAACTGCGCACGATGATCGAGTCGAGCGATACCGGCATGCGCGCCATCGGCGAGGTGAGCGAAGCGGCGTCCAACAACATGGACAAATTGCGCAACCATCTGCCGGTGATCACCAATTCGGCCAAGGATGTGACCAATCAGATCGGCAACGCCGGCCGCACCGCACAGAGCCAGGTCGAAAGCATGATCGGGGCGTTCGAGAAGCTCAACGCCTTCGGGCAGGCGGCGAGCGCGCAGATCGGCACTTTGGTCCAGGATTCGGACGCTGCCACCGTTCGTCTGGCCCAATCCGTCGACACCGCCGGTATGGCGCTGCAAACCAGCGTCTCGCACGCCAGCCAGCAGATGGATCAGGCGATCGAGACCGTGGCCAGCCGCCTGGCCAACACACGCAGCAACATCGATCATGCCGCCACCGCTCAGGCCGAAGCGCTGGAGACGACCCTCGCGCAGCTGCGCCAGTCGGTTGATGGCCTGGCAGCGGACATGGCCGCCCGGGCCGCCGCTACCCGCACAGACATGCGTGCGGCAGCCGATGATCTGGGGCTGACCTTGGGCGCGCTTGCGACCTCGACCGGAGAGACCGAAGCCACGGTGCGCCAGATGATCGCCGCAGCCGATGCGCAGATCAGCCAGGCCGAGACGCGTTTGCAGGCGCTGGACAAGCAAAGCACCGATTCGCTGGCACGGCTTGCGTTCACGCTTTCGGCGCTGGACGGCAATGCCGTTGCATTGTCGCAGCGACTCGAAGCGGGCAGCGGTCATGCCGAGATATTCGATGCCAAGAGCGAACGGCTGCGCGGGCTGCTGGGCAGCATAGAGCAGCAGGTATCGCAGGCAATTCCCGGCGCGCTTGCTGCGCTCGACCAGACCACCGAAGCCAGCCAGGACAAGGTCGGCGTATTACGGGATGCGGTGTCGGAGGTTGACGGGCAGATGGTCCGGCTGGGTTCGATTCTCGGCAATTTCGAGCAGCGGATCGCCGGTCAGCAGGCCGAGGTCGGCAAGCTCGCTGACAGCAGCGAATCCGGCTGGCGCGAGCGGACCGAAGACATCGGGGCATTGATCAACGAGATGCGCAGCGCGCGCGACGAGATCGACCAGATCAACGCCAGTTCCGCCGTGCGGCTTGTCGAGACGATGCGCGATGTCCAGCGCGAGGCGCATGCCGCGGCCGATGAGGCACGCCGGGCGATGGACAGGGCGATCACCGGAGCCACGCAGAAGCTGGGCGAAGATACAGGCGCAGAGCTCGAGAAAGTGCTGCGCGGCAAGGCCGAGGAGCTTGTCGGCAAGCTCGAATCGGCCATCAGCCGCGCGGTGGGTGCGACCAGCGATGCGACGCTGCACCTCAAGGACCAGCTCAGCCGGGTGGACGATCTGGCGAGCCACCTTGAGCGGCGTGTCACCGATGCGCGCGAGCTGGCCGAAGAGCGCACCGACAATGATTTTGCGCGGCGGCTGGCATTGCTTACCGAGTCGCTCAATTCCGCCGCGATCGATGTCGACAAGATCCTTTCGACCGAAGTCAGCGACACCGCCTGGTCTGCCTATCTGCGCGGCGACCGTGGCGTGTTCACCCGGCGCGCCGTACGGTTGATCGACAATGGCGAGGCCAAGGATATCGCGCAGACTTATGAGAACGACCCAGAGTTCTTCGCTCTGGTGAACCGCTACATCCACGATTTCGAGGCGATGCTGCGCACCGTGCTATCCACCCGCGATGGCGGCGTGATGGGGGTCACCTTGCTGTCGTCCGAAACCGGCAAGCTCTATGTCGCGCTGGCGCAGGCCATCGAGCGCTTGCGCGACTGACGCCGGCTGGCAGCGACGAACCGGGACGGGCCCAGATCAGTCGCGCCTGGTCGCGCTGACCTCGTTGACCGCAGGCGCATTCTCCCAGCCTCCGCCTAGGGCACGGAACAAGGCGACCTCGGCTTCGGCGCGGGCTGCGGTGGCAGATCCACTTGCGGCGCGCGCGGCGAGCAGATTGCGTTCCACCTCGAGCAACTGCAGCGCGTTGTCGCGGCCCGATCGGAAGCGGATGCGGGTGATCCGCGCGACCTCGTCAGCGCTCCGGGCAGCGATTTGCAGCGCCGCCTCCTGTTCTATCGCGCCCTTGAGCCTGGCGAGCGCCTGTTCGGTTTCCTGCAAGGCCGTCAGCACCGCGCCATCGAAGGCCGCAAGCCTGCCGTCCGCCTGCGCCGATGCGGCATTGACCCGCGCACGCGCAGCACCATCGATCGGTATCGACCAGGAGATCAGCGGGCCGAGCGAGAACCCGATATTGTTCGATTCGGTCAGTGCGCCCGGCGACGTTCCCCCGATCGACACCGATCCCGCCAGCTGGATCGAGGGATACAAAGCTGCGGTCGCCACGCCGACCCGCGCGGTATCGGCGGCGAGCCTCGCTTCTGCGGCGCGAACATCGGGGCGACGCGCGAGCAGCGCCGCGCCATCGCCAACGGGGATGGCGATCCGGACACGGGGCGGGGTGGCGCATGCGGCAGCGGCGCTATCCAGATTGCCCGGCGGATCACCGGTAAGCGTCGCCAGCGCGAACAACGCCGCACGCTGTTCGGCATCGAACTGCGGGATCTGCGCCTGCGCCTGCGCCACGAGCAGTTCGGCATTGGCGACATCGCGCCGCTGGCCGCGCCCGGCAGCCGACAGGCGCTGGGTCAGATCGAGCGTGCGTTGCTGCGCCGCGAGCGATTCGCGGGCGATATCGGACTGCAACCGGCTCGAACAGGCGAGCGCGTAATTGCGCGCCACCTCGGCAGCGACACTGACGCGCGCTGCATCGAGCTCAGCCTGCGCCGCGAGCGCGTCACCGCGCGAGGCCTCGACCGACCGGCGAATGCCGCCGAACAGATCGATCTCGTACGATGCGTCGGTGGCGAGTTGGTAGAAGTCGAAGGTCAGGGGTTCGGCAGGCTCAAAGCCGACCCCGGCATTGGCACCGGTGCCCACCTGATTGGTGCTCGCCGATGCGCTTGACGAAAGGCTGGGCAGCTGGCCCGCCCGTGCTTCGCGCACCAATGCCCTGGCGCGGCGAAGGTTGGCGCTGGCTTCGCGCACGCTGGTGTTGCGCTCGAGCGCGCGGGTGACGAGAGCATCGAGCGCGGGGTCCTCGAACAGCCGCCACCAACCATCGGGCAGCGGGGTCTGGGCAAAGCGCGGGTCGCTGCCCTCGACGAACGCGCCTTCGGCGACAGTGCCGGGGGTGGCAGGCCGTTCAAAGTCCGGGCCGACGGTGCAGGCGGCGAGCGTCGCCGAAAGGGCAGCGCAGGCGAGCAGGCGGGTTTTCAGTATCATGGCTGGCTGCCTTCCACGACAGGCTGGGCAGGGGGGGCAGGCGGCGGGAGATCGCTGCGCTTGCGGTTCGCCGACCACGCCTTGATCCGGTCTTCCAGCGTCCGCACCATCACATAGAAGGCAGGCGTGAACAGCAGACCGAAGATGGTCACGCCGATCATGCCGAAGAACACCGCGATCCCCAGTGCCTGGCGCATCTCCGAGCCCGGACCCGAGGAGATCACCAGCGGCAGCACGCCCAGGATGAAGGCGAGCGAGGTCATCAGAATCGGGCGCAGGCGCTGCGCAGCGGCGTGCCGTGCAGCATCGAGGATCGACTGGCCATGGTCCTCATTGTGCTTGGCGAACTCGACGATCAGGATCGCGTTCTTGGCCGCAAGCCCGATCAGCACGACAAGCCCGATCTGGGTGAGGATGTTGTTGTCCCGTCCCATCAGGTTGACCCCCAGGATCGCAGCCAGCAGGCACATCGGGACGATCAGGATCACCGCGAGCGGCAGCACCAGGCTTTCATATTGCGCCGCCAGCAGCAGGAAGACGAACACCACGCCGAGCAGGAACACGAGCGTTCCGGTGCTGCCCGCCGCCTTTTGCTGGAAGGCAAGTTCGGTCCATTCGAAATCGAAGCCCTGCGGCAAGGTCCGCCGCGCGAGCGCTTCCATGGTGTCGAGCGACTGGCCGCTCGAATAGCCGGGCAATGTATCGCCCTGCAATTCGGCCGAGCGGTAGAGGTTGTAGCGCACCACGCGATAGGCACCCGAATCGTTGCGCAGGTTCATCACCGCATCGAGCGGCACCATCTCGCCGCTGGACGACCGCGTCCGCAGCCGCCCGATGTCCGAGATGTCGTCGCGATAGGGCGCGTCGGCCTGCGCGGTCACGCGGAAGGTACGTCCCAGGAAGTTGAAGTCGTTGATATAGCTGGAGCCCAGATAGGTGCCGAGCGTCGAGAAGATGTTCTCCACCGGAACGCCCAGCTGTTCGGCGCGGGCGCGGTCGATATCGGCAAACAGCCGCGGAGTGCGCGTGTTGAAGGTGGTGAACGCGCCTGCGATGCCCTCGGTCTGCGCCGCTGCGCCCATCATCGCGAACGCTGCGCCTTCCAGTGCCTGCAGCCCGGCGTTGCCGCGATCCTCGATGATCATCTTGAAGCCGCCGCCCGTGCCGAGCCCGGCCACGGGGGGCGGGGCGATGACGAGGATGCTGCCAGCGGTGATGCCGGACATCGCGCCGCGCAGTTCATTGGCAAGGTCGTCCGCGCTGGCGCGGGTGCCTGCTTCCTTCAGCGTGATGAAGATCGCGGCGGCGTTGGGGGCATTGGTGAAGGTCGCGCCATCGAACCCTGCAAAGGCGATGGTGCTGATCACGGCATCGTTCTGAAGCGCGATCTTCTGCGCCGTGTCGAGCGCGGCGGTGGTGCGCTGGAGCGAGGCACCGGGCGGCATCTGCAGAACGCCGATCAGATAGCCCTGATCCTGCGCGGGAATGAACCCGGCCGGCGTCGCGCTGAAGCGCCATCCGGCGACCGCGATCAGGCACAGATAGGCCAGCCCCATGAACATCAGGCTGCGGATGGTGCGTGCCGTCAGGCGACCGTAACGCTCCGACAATTTGGCAAAGCCCCGGTTGAAGCCGCCTGCGAACCTTTTGCCCCAGCCGCGCCAGCCGGCCGGAACGGCGCTGTCATCATGCGTGCGCGGGCGCAGCAGCAAGGCGGCAAGCGCCGGCGACAGCGTCAGCGAAACGAAGGCGGAAAACGCGGTGGCGCCAGCGATGGTCACGGCGAACTGCTGGTAGAACGCGCCGGAAATGCCTGGAATGAACGCGGTCGGGATAAACACCCCGCACAGCACCAGAGCGATCGCGATCAGCGCGCCGGACACTTCGTCCATCGTCTTGTGCGCGGCATCGAGCGGGCTCAGCCCCTCTTCCTCCATCAGTCGCTCGACATTTTCGACCACGACGATCGCGTCATCGACGACGATCCCGATCGCCAGCACCATGCCGAACAGCGAGAGGCTGTTGAGCGAGAAGCCCAGCGCCGCCAGGATGGCGATGGCGCCGGCCAGCGCGATGGGGATGGCGATGATCGGGATGATGGCGGCACGCCAGCTCTGCAGGAACACCAGCACCACAATCGCCACAAGGATGATCGCCTCGACCAGCGTGTCCTGCACCGCCTCGATCGATGCCTCGACGTAAGTGGTGGGGTTATAGGGGATCGAGTAGGTCATGCCCGGAGGGAAATCGCCCGAAGCACGCTTGAGCTCGTCCTCGACCGCCTTGGCCACGGTCAGCGCGTTGGAGCCGGGCAATTGCGAGATTGCCAGCGCCACGGTCGGGCGCCCGTTGTTGAACGCGTTGATGCTGTAATCCTGCGCGCCCAGTTCGATGCGGGCGACGTCGGACAGCCGGGTAAGGGCAAGGCCATTGCGCTTGATGACGATCTGGCCGAACTCTTCGGGCGTGCTCAGCCGGCCTTGCGTCTGCACGCCAAGCTGAAACGCGGTGCCGCTGGTGTTGAACGGCGGCTGGCCGATCGAACCTGCCGAAACCTGCGCGTTCTGTGCGCGGATCTTGCCGACGATTTCATCGACGGTCAGGTTGCGCGATGCGGCGAGCTCGGGATCGATCCAGACCCGCATATTGTAGTCGCGCCCGCCGAACAGACGCGCCGATCCGATGCCGTCGATGCGCGAGATGCGATCGATGATCTGCAGCGTGGCATAGTTGGAGATATATTGCTGGGGCAGCGAACCATCAGGCGAGAAGAAATTGGCCACCAGCAGCAGATCGGGCGAGTTCTTGCGGACGGTGACGCCGATCTGGCGAACCTCCTGCGGCAGACGCGGTTCGGCGGTGCTCACCCGGTTCTGCACCAGCACCTGTGCCTGATCGACATCGGTGCCCTGCGCAAAGGTAACGGTGATTGCCAAATTGCCGTCGCCGGTGGACGAGGACGACATGTACAGCATGTCCTCGACCCCGTTGATCGTCTCTTCCAGCGGCGCGGCGACCACATCGGCGATCGTCTCGGCTGTGGCGCCCGGATAGCTGGCGCTGACCACCACCGTGGGCGGCGCGATCTCGGGATATTGCGACACCGGCAGCGTCGGATAGGCGACGACGCCGAAGATGACGATGAGGATGGACAGCACCGCCGCGAAAATCGGGCGGTCTATGCAGAAATGGGCGATCCGCATCGGCTTAGCGCGCCGTTGCCTGGGCGGGGGCAGGGGCCGTGGTCGGCTGCGCGATCGGCGCATCTCCCTTGGCACGGGCCTTGATCTGCCCCTTACGCGGGGTGACCACCATACCAGGCTGCATCCGGGCGAGGCCATCGATCACGATCCGCTCGGTCGGCACAATGCCATCGCGGATCACGCGCAGCCCCTCGACCATCGGTCCTGTGGTCACCGGGCGCGGGGCAACCTTGTTGTCCTTGCCCAGCACGTACACCAGCTTGCGGGTCTGATCGGTCAGGATCGCCTCGTCGGGCACCAGCATCGCCTTGTAGGTTCCCGATCCCAGCAGCCGCGCGCGGCCGAACATTCCGGGGACGAGGAAACCATCGGCATTGTCGACGATGGCATAAGCCTGGATCGTTCCGGTGTCGGGGCTGATGCCGTTGTTGAGGAACTCCATCCGGCCGCGCCAACGAAATTCCGACTCGTCCGCGAGCTGGATTTCCACTGGATTGGCAGTGTAGCGCGAGCTGCGCCGCTGGCCCTCGGCGTCCTGGCGAATGTATTTGAGGTAAAAGCTCTCGGCGCCATCAAAGCTGAAACGGATCGGGTTGACGCGCATGATGCGGGTCAGTTCGGTCTGGCCGGCGGTGACGAAATCGCCGACATCGACCAGCCGGTTGGAGATGCGGCCGGAGATCGGCGCGCGGACTTCAGTGAAGGAAAGGTCGAGCTGCGCCGCCTGGCGGCGCGCCTCGGCACCGGCCAGCGTCGCGCGCGCCGAACGCAATGTCGCTGACAGATTGTCGGCTTCCTCGCGGCTGATCGCATCGAAGTCCACGAGTTCCTGGCCTCGGGTCGCCTGCGACTGCGCGTTGGCAAGCGATGCGCGCGCGCTGGCAACGCTGGCTTCGGCCTCGGCGAGCGTGGCACGGAACGGCCGCTGGTCGATCACGAACAGCAGGTCGCCCTTGCGGACGTCGCGGCCGTCGCGAAACGCAACGCGGGAGATCGGGCCCGAGACTCGTGCGATCAGTTGCACGTCTTCATCTGCCACGAAACGCCCGATATATTCGTCCCAGTCCACGACCACGCGCTCCAGCGGAGTGGCGATGGTGGCCGTCTGGGGGGGTGGGGCTGGCGGCGGTTCCGAGCCGCAAGCGCCGACCAACAACATGAATGCTGCTGCGACAGGCGCGCATCTGGGGGGGACGCGCATAGAATTCTCCGCATGTGATATTGCACTGCAACAAATGGCGGAAAAGCCACAGCCGGTCCAGCAAAAAAAGTTGCAAACAACAACTAATATATGTGCATTTTATGCAACCCGGCTTCTAAGTGCAGCAATTTAGTGCATTATAGACTATTCGCCAAGCACCGCGGCGGCTGCGGCCAACGCCAGTCCCGGAAACAGGACATGCTCCATGCGCACCGCGCCCGCCCTGGTCATCTCGCCCATTGACGCGGCGACACCTTCGGCCAGCGCCAGGCTGGCGGACTGCCGGGACATTTCCCATCGTGGTTTGAGCGCCGCGGCCAGCACCGAACTGCGAACCAGCATTACATCGACGATCGCCGGCCCTGGAACCGCACCCAGTGCCCGTTTGTAGCCGGTGTCGCCCGATCCCCAGTCGATCCGCTCGATGCCGCGTGCGATCGAGTCGTTGATCAGATGGGTGGTGACGATCTGGCCGGGGCTGAAGCGCGCCATGTCCTCGGCGTAGCTCGATGCTATCCCATACAGCGTGCTGCCTGCTTCCAGATCGAACGAAAAGGCGATCGGCCGCCCCCCGGCGTAGAGCATGGTCGCGCGCAGCCGACTTGCGATCACCGGATCGCTGCAGGCGGTGCGCCAATGCTTGAGGTTGGCGGGGTTGATGAACTTCGCGCCCGAATGGTCGGTCTTCGTACCCACCCAGCTTGCCGATTCGATGGCGGCCAGCTGTTCCCAGACGGTGTCGTTCCATTCCTCGCCGGCGACGACGCGCAGTTCCACATCACCCTGCGTTTCACGCAGCTTGCGCTCATAGCTCTTGTGCTTGCGCAGCCGCGACTTGCCCGGCCAGATGCCGGCCGCGCTCTGCTCTGCGATATTCTGGACGAAGCAGGTGCCCAGTTCGCGTGTCAACACCGACCATCCCAGGCTTTGCGCCACGGTCGTCAGCATGGTGACGCCGCGGTCGTCGGCATAGACCGGACCGATTCGCAGCGCCGCACCGATGGCGCGCTGCACGATCGCGCAGCCCAGCATGGCGGCGACCTCTGCTTCGGTCGCATCGGCGGCGATCGGAAAACTGCGATAGGGCCAGTAGCTGGAGGCGATGCTGCGGGCATTGATCACCATCGGCCCCAACGGATGAGTCGGGATCGCCAGTACCGGCGTGCCGTCGCGGCGGCGCGCCAGCAATGTGCACAACCCTGGCCGCGCCTTGGCCTGGTACCATGCGCGGCGCAGGAAGCTGCGCGCGGGATCGCCAGCTTCGGCAAGCCGGTCCAGATCCGGTGGCAGCGCCGTCTCCAGCGCGCAGGTGATCACGTCCGCGCGCGCGGAATGCCCTGGCATCGCTGCGACGGTGGCGGCGCTCACACTGTGTCCTTGTGACGGTGCATCCGGTACACCTACGCCGGAAATTCTACCGTCAAGTAAACGCGCAGGCATAATTGCATCCAGCGCGTCTTCCAAAGGCCGGTTGTCCAACGCCGGTTGTAGAGCCTGGCCAGGGTACCTATCTGACAGGCCGGTTTGCAATTTGAGGGGGTTTGCCTGCGATGCTGTATCACGATGCCGACGATGATAACGATGTGGCCAACCAATGCAAAATTCCCGTGCCGGAGGACGTCCAGCAGGCAATCGTGACGCTGCTGCGCTGGACGGGCGATGATCCTTCGCGTGAAGGCTTGCGCGACACGCCGTTGCGCGTCGCGCGGGCGTGGAAGGAATATTGCTCGGGCTATGATGACGATCCCAGCATTCACCTGAGCCGCACCTTCGAGGAGGTCGGCGGCTACGACGAACTCGTGCTGCTCAAGGACATTCCGTTCCAGTCGCACTGCGAACACCACATGGCGCCGATCATCGGGAAGGCATCGATCGCCTATATGCCGCGCGACAGGGTTGTCGGAATCTCGAAACTCGCGCGCGTGCTGCACGGCTTTTCGCGTAGGCTGCAGGTGCAGGAAAGGCTGACGGCGGAAGTCGCGGCGTGCATCTGGGAGCACCTGCACCCGCATGGCGTCGCTGTCGTAATCGAGGCCAGCCACAGCTGCATGACCGCACGCGGCGTCCGTACCCCCGGCGTTTCGATGATCACCAGCCGCCTGCTCGGCTGCTTCCTTGACGACCACCGCTCGCGCGAGGAAGTCATGAGCCTGATGGGGTATTGATGAAGTTGCTCTCTCCCCTTCAGGGGAGAGAAGCGAGACTTGGCAGCTTGCTGCCTAGTCGCAGCAGAGAGGGGCGGCGGTACGTCATCCCCCTCTCCCAACCCTCTCCCCTCAAGGGAAGAGGGCTTTAGGGCCGCTTAGAGCTGCTCGAGCATGTAGTCCGCGCTGCTGACCTTGAAGTCGCCGGGTTCTTCGACGAACAGCTTGTCGACGACGCCGTCCTTGACGACCATCGCGAAACGCTGGCCGCGCTTGCCCATGCCGAAGCCGCTGCCGTCCATCGTCAGGCCGACGGCTTCGGCGAAATCGGCATTGCCGTCGGCGAGCATGGTGATCGCGTCGGCATTGGCGCCCTTGCCCCAGGCGCCCATCACGAATGCGTCATTGACCGCGGTGCAAGCGATTTCGTCGATGCCCTTGGCCTTCAGCGCATCGGCCTTTTCGACGAAGCCGGGCAGGTGACGTGCCGAGCAGGTCGGGGTGAACGCACCGGGCACCGAGAACAGCGCGACGGTCTTGCCCGCGAAGTAATCCTTGGATTCGACCTGTTGCGGGCCTTCTGCGGTGGCGCGGACGAATTTGGTGTTGGGGATGGTGTCGCCGACTTTGATCATGGCTTTTGCTCCTGCTGTAAAACGGGTCGTGCCGCATGTTGTCGCGTGCGCGGTGCATTGCAAGGGTTCATCGCGGCGACGCGCTGCCTGCCGGGCGAGGGCTGACACGGAGGCGGGCGAAAACATCATATAAAGGATTCTTTATATTTGCCTGCAAGGGCAAGTCTGGCTATGGGGGCGATAGTTTCCGGTGGCCCTGTTGGTGCACCGGCCGTCTGACTCAGGAGAATTTACGTGGCCAGTGCCCCGACCCTCGACCGCAACGATTACGTCGTCGCCGACATTGCGCTTGCCGATTTCGGCCGCAAGGAAATCACCATCGCGGAAACCGAAATGCCCGGCTTGATGTCGATCCGTGAAGAGTATCGTAACGAACAGCCGCTCAAGGGTGCAAAGATCACCGGATCGCTGCACATGACGATCCAGACCGCCGTGCTGATCGAGACGCTGGTCGCTCTGGGCGCTGAAGTGCGCTGGGCCACCTGCAACATCTATTCGACTCAGGACCACGCCGCTGCCGCGATCGCCGCGCAGGGCATCCCGGTTTTCGCCATCAAGGGTGAGAGCCTGGAAGAGTATTGGGACTATGTCGATCGCATCTTCGACTGGGGCGCCGAAGAGGGCAACACCTGCAACCTGATCCTCGACGATGGTGGCGATGCCACCATGTTCGCGCTGTGGGGCGCACGCGTCGAAGCCGGTGAAGAACTGTTCACGCCTTCGAACGAGGAAGAAGAGTATTTCGTCAAGATCCTGAAGCGTCGTCTGGCGCAGACCCCGGGATACCTCACCAAGACGGTGCAGGCGATCAAGGGCGTTTCGGAAGAAACCACCACCGGCGTTCACCGCCTTTATGACCTCGCCAAGAAGGGCAAACTGCCTTTCCCTGCGATCAACGTGAACGATTCGGTCACCAAGTCGAAGTTCGACAACAAGTACGGCTGCAAGGAATCGCTGGTTGACGGCATCCGTCGCGGCACCGACGTGATGATGGCCGGTAAGGTCGCCGTCGTGTGCGGTTATGGCGATGTCGGCAAGGGTTCGGCAGCATCGCTGCAGGGCGCCGGCGCCCGCGTGATCGTCACCGAAATTGACCCGATCTGCGCGCTTCAGGCGGCGATGGACGGCTTTGCCGTGCAGACCCTCGAAGACGTCGTTGCCACGGCCGACATCTTCGTGACCACCACCGGCAACAAGGACGTCATCACCATCGACCACATGCGGGCGATGAAGGACATGGCGATCGTCGGCAACATCGGTCACTTCGACAATGAAATCCAGATCGGTGCTCTAGAAAACATGAAGTGGACCGAGATCAAGCCGCAGGTCGACATGATCGAGTTCCCCGGCGGCAAGCGCATCATCATGCTGTCGAAGGGCCGTCTGCTCAACCTCGGCAACGCCACCGGCCACCCCAGCTTCGTGATGTCGGCCAGCTTTACCAACCAGGTGCTGGCCCAGATCGAACTGTTCAAGGGTGCCAACAAGTACGAAAACCAGGTCTACGTTCTGCCCAAGCACCTCGACGAGAAGGTCGCGCGCCTTCACCTCGAAAAGCTCGGCGTCAAGCTGACCGAACTGACCAAGGAACAGGCCGATTATATCGACGTTCCGCTGACCGGTCCGTTCAAGAAGGACGAATACCGCTACTGATGCGGGCTCCCTGCTGACCGCAGGGGCGCAAGATCAAGAAAGCCCGTCCCGCAAAGCGCGGGGCGGGCTTTTTTGTATCTCGCGCTTGCTCGTTAATCCGCCTCTCCCTTGATGGGAGAGGCAGCGAGACTTGGCAGCTTGCTGCCTTAGTCGCAGCGGTGAGGGTGATGGTGCGTCTGGGCACCTCCTAACAATCCGGAGAGATCACCCCCACCCAACCCTCCCCCATCGAGGGGGAGGGCTTTATGGGCGGACCCTTGGGACAACATCGGCCCCTCAACTCATCGCGCTGCCCATCGTTTTCCGATTGCGTCCGGGCGCAGCGGGTTTAGCTTGAGCGTATACGATAAAAGACTCCGGGGAACATCACCATGAAAGCACTGCGTTTTTCCGCCGCCATCGCGGCGCTGGCCCTGTCCATGCCTGCGCTGGCCCAGAACAAGCCCGCCGACACGCCTGCCGCATGGGATATCAACGCGCCGCCGATGAAGACGCGGTCCATCCCGATCCGGGTCGACGAGGGCACCTGGATGAACCTCGACGTCAGCCCCGACGGCAGCCGGATCGTCTTCGATCTGCTCGGCGACATCTACACGATGCCCATCGCAGGCGGAGCAGCGACCCGGATCGCCGAAGGCCTGGCCTATGAGCAGCACCCGCGCTTTTCGCCCGACGGCAGCCGCATCGCCTTCACTTCGGATCGCGGCGGTGGCGACAACATCTGGATCATGAATGTGGATGGCTCGGACAAGCGCCAGCTCACCAAGGAAACCTTCCGGCTGCTCAACAACCCGAGCTGGAGCCCTGACGGCCAGTATATCGTTGCGCGCAAGCACTTCACCACCGGGCGCTCGCTCGGCACCGGCGAGCTGTGGCTCTACCATGTCAGCGGCGGCAACGGCGTGCCGCTGGTCAAGCGGCCAAGCGAGGCGCACCAGAAGGAACTGGGTGAGCCGATGTTCGCGCCCGATGGCAAGGGTATCTTCTACAGCAAGGACGCCACCGGCGGGCCGATCTTCGAATATGCGCAGGATTCCAACGGCCAGCTGTTCGTCATCGAACGCTATGACATGGCCAGCGGCAAGGTCGAGCGGATCACCGGCGGCCCCGGCGGCGCGGCCCGGCCGCAGCCGTCGCCCGATGGCCGTTATATGGCGTTCGTCCGCCGCGAACGCGCCAAGACCAAGCTGTATGTCCGCGACATGGCCAGCGGCCAGGAGCGCAAGATCTATGACGCGATGGACCGCGACGTCCAGGAGACATGGGCGGTGCACGGCGTCTACCCGAACATGGGCTGGACCCCCGACAGCGCCCGCGTGATCTTCTGGGCGGGCGGCAAGATCCGCTCGGTCGATGTCACCAGCGGCGCCGAAAGCGTGATCCCGTTCAGCGTCAACGACACCCGGACGATCATCGATCCGATCCGCCCGCAAAAGCCGGTCGCGCCGGATACCGTGGCCGTCACCATGCCGCGCTTTGCCAGCGTCTCGCCCGATGGCAGCCGGATGGTGTTCGAGGCTCTGGGCAAATTGCACCAGCAGCCCGCCAGCGGCGGCGCGGCACAGCCCCTGGTCAGCAATGGTGGGACCGATTTCGAGCTGTTTCCGTCCTATTCGCGCGATGGCAGCCAGATCGTCTATGTCAGCTGGGACGATGCCCGGCTGGGCGAACTGCGCGTCGTGGGCGCAGCCGGCGGCGAGGCGCGGACGATCAGCAAGACGCCGGGCCATTACCGCCGCCCGCAATTTTCGCCCGATGGCCGCTTGGTGGTCTATGAGGCCGGAGGCGGCGGCGGGCTGACGTCGGACAGCTATGGCGCTGCTCCGGGGGTTTACCTGCTCGATATCGCCAGCGGGGAGACCCGCCGGATCACCGATGACGGCGCCGAACCCCACTTCGGTGCGACATCGAACCGGGTCTATTTCAGCCGCGGCGGCGGTGGCAAGCTGGCGCTGGTCAGCAGCGATCTGGGCGGCGAGGCCGAGCGTACCCATGCCAGCGGCGAAATGGTGAGCGGCTATGCGCTCGCGCCCGACGGCAAGACGCTGGCTTTCCGGCAGAATTACGCAGCCTATGTCATGCCGTTCATGGCCGGTGCGGTCGATCTGGGTGCAGGCGGCGGTGCGCTGCCGGCGGTCAAGGTCAGCGATGGCGGCGCGACCTTCATGCAGTGGAGCCACGCGGGCCGCCAGCTCAACTGGTCGCTGGGGCCGGTGGTCTATTCGGCAGACGCGGCGCGTGCAATCTCGTCGGGACCGGTGGCCAAGACCGACGCGAAGTTCGCGCCCCCCAAGACCGGCGTCGCGATCAACGTCACGGCGCCCGCAGACAAGCCCTCGGGCACGGTCGCGTTCACCAACGCGCGCATCGTGACGATGTCCGATGACGCAGGCGGCATCATCGAGCGCGGCACGGTGGTGGTGCGCGACAACCGGATCGTTGCGGTGGGCGCGAACGTTGCCGTCCCGGCAGGCGCGCAGACCGTCGATGTCGCGGGCAAGACGATCATTCCCGGGCTGATCGACGCGCACGCCCACGGGCCGCAGGGGCAGGACGACATCATTCCGCAGCAGAACTGGCATGCGGTGTCGCATCTGGCGCTGGGCGTCACCACGATCCATGACCCCAGCAACTCGGCGAGCGAAATCTTCCCCGCCGCGAGCTATCAGCGGACCGGCAAGTACCTGGCTCCACGCATCTTCTCGACCGGCGAAGTGGTCTATGGCGCCAAGGCGGCGGGCATCTTCGCCGAGATCGACAGCCTGGCCGATGCGCGCGCGCACACCACGCGATTGAAGATGCAGGGCGCGCACAGCGTCAAGAACTACAACCAGCCCCGGCGCGATCAGCGCCAGCAGGTGGTGGCGGCATCGCAGGCAGATGGGCTGGCGAGCGTTGCCGAGGGCGGGTCGCTGTTCAGCCAGGACATCACGATCATCGCCGACGGCAACACCACGCTCGAGCACAACATCCCGCAGGAGCGCTTGTACGAAGACGTGCGCAGCTTCTTCTCGCAGAGCAAGGTGGGATACACGCCCACGCTGGTCGTGACCTTCGGCGGCATGGGAGCAGACCCGTACTGGCGCAGCCACACCGATGTCTGGCAGCACCCGATCCTGAGCAAGCACGTGCCGCGCCGTCGTCTGGAAGCGACGACCGTGCGCCGCGAGATCGGACCCGAAGAGGATTATGCCGACACCGCCTCGGCGCGCGAGGCGATGGAGCTGGCCAGGCGCGGCGTTCCCGTCGGCATCGGTGCGCACGGCCAGGAAGAGGGGCTCGCGTCTCACTGGGAGCTGTGGAGCTTCGTCAAGGGCGGGATGACGCCGATCGAGGCGCTGCGCACCGCGACCATCAGCGGCGCACGCTCGCTGGGCTTCGACAAGGACATCGGTTCGATCGAGCCGGGCAAGCTGGCCGACATGGTGATCATCGATGCCGATCCGGTCGCCGACATCCGCCAGTCCGACAGGATCACCCACGTCATGCTCAACGGGCGGCTGTACGAGGTGCCGACGATGAACGAGACGGTGACGGGGACCGCGACGCTGAGGCCGTGGTATTGGGAGAAGTGAGCTACCGCAATTGTGCGGCCTTGGAGGATGCTTTTAGGGTGACCACAGGGCCGCAATTGGGGCGCGCACGTCCCTCGACTTCGCTCGGGAACACGGACGTGGTGGTCGATCATGACAGTGTTGGGGAACTGCAGGCACCCGAGTCCGCCTGTCCCGAGCGTAGTCGAGGGACGTTGCGGAACCGGTGCAATCATTTCCCTCTCAGCCTGTTTTGCCTTGCGCCGGAATTCGGGTAGGGCAAAGCGGATGAACTGGCTCCTCGCTTCAGACAGACTAACGGCGATTCGGCCATGGTGATTGGCAATGGCAGCCTACTGGTCGTCGCGCTGGTGTTCGCGGCCTGGACAGGCGCAGCGATATGGGCGCTGGTCACCGGCCTGCAGATGCGCACCGCTGCCAGCACCGGACGGCGCCAGTTGCGCAGGCTCACCCGCCTGATCGAATCCGGCCCTGCCGTTCCGCTGATCGTGAGAGCGGATTCGCGGATCGAGGGGCCTGAAAAGGTCGCGCGCTGGCTGGGTCTGGCCAAGCTGCCGCCCTATCTTTCCGAGCTGGCACAAGAGGGCAGGGGGCTCTCGCGCGAGGCGCTCGATGCGCTGGGTACCCAGATCATCACCGCGCAGAAAAGCGGCGCGCGGTTCGAGACCGCAATCACCGCACTGGGATCGAACCGCCGGCTCAGAGTCGAAGGCATGCTCGCCGACCCGCAGACGATCGCGGCCGGTGCGGTACTGCTGTGGCTGTACGACGCGACGGAAAGCGAGACACGGATGGCGGCGTTGGTCGAGGCCGAGGCCGAAGCCAGGCGCGCGTTCGATGCGCTGTCCGGTCTGATCGAAGCCGCGCCGATCCCGATGTGGTTCCGCCGCGAGGACCTGTCGCTGCTGCTGGTCAACACCGCCTATGTGCGCGCGGTGGGCGGATCCAGTGCCGCAGACGTGGCGCAAGCCGGGCAGGAACTGGTCGAGGTTGTCGATGGCGTCACCCCGATGGCGATGGCCGCGCGGGCGATGGAGAGCAACACCCCCTCCAGCCGCACCGTCACCACCACCATCGCCGGAACGCGGCGCACGATGGAAATCGTCGATCTGCCGATCAAGGGCCGCGGCGTTGCGGGCTATGCCATCGACGTGCACGACCTGATCCTGGCGCGGCAGGCGACCGACCGGTTCCGCGATGCCCAGCGCGACATGCTCGACAATCTCTCGGCAGGCGTGGCGCAGTTCGACGCGCAGCGCCGCCTGATTTTCGTCAACCAGCCGTTCGTGCGTATGTTCGCCTTGAAGCCGCAATGGCTGCAGGATGGGCTGGAGTTCGAGCGGCTGATCGACCGGATGCGCGAAGCGGGTCGCGTCCCCGAAGTGCGCGATTTCCCAGCCTGGCGCGACGAGAAGCGCGAGTGGTTCCATTCTGCAGAACCCACCGAAGAGGTGTGGCTGCTTACCGATGGTACGCATCTGCGCGCGATTGCGCAGCCGACGCCGGACAACGGCCTGCTGCTGGTGTTTGAGGACCGCACCGAGCAGGTCCAACTGGCGACCGCGCGCGATACGCTGCTCAGGGTGCGCACGGCGACGTTCAACAATCTGTTCGAGGCGCTCGCGGTGTTCACCTCCGATGGGCGCCTGCATTTGTGGAACACGCGTTTTGGTGCGGTGTGGGATATCGACGAGAATATCCTCGCCCAGCATCCGCGTGCCGACGAACTGCTCAAGGCGATCGCGCCGCAGCTCAAGCGTCCTGCCCAGATTTCCGCGTTGCGTGAAGTGATCCGTGCCGCCACGCTCGACCGGGCGCAACGCGCCGGCCAGCTGGTGATGAAGGACGGACGTGTCTTCGATTTCGTCGGCATTCCTTTGCCCGATGCCAGCGCGCTGTTCACGATGATCGACGTGTCCGATGCCAAGAAGATGGAAGACGCGCTGCGCGAGCGCAACGAGGCGCTGGTCGAAGCCGACGCGATAAAGACGCGGTTCCTCGCCAATATGAGCTATGAATTCCGCACACCGCTGACCTCGATCGGCGGCTTTGCCGAGCTGCTGGCGAGCGGCGTGGCAGGTCCCCTGTCCGAGCAGGGCCAAGATTATGCCAAGGCGATCATCGATTCGGTCGAACGCTTGTCGGCGCAGATCAACATGGTGCTCGATCTCAGCCAGAGCCAGGCGGGCACGCTGCCGCTGAAGCTCGAGCCGACCGATATCGGCGCGCTGCTGGTCGATGTCGCCAAGAGTGCATCGGGGCTCGCCGGCGGCCGCAACATTGCGCTCGAGCTCGACGTCAACGGCGGGCCGGGCGTCGCCGATGTTGATCGCGCGCGCTTCTCGCAGGCGATCGGGGCTGTGGTCGACAATGCGCTGCGGTATACGCAGGAAGGTGGCCGCGTGCTGCTGCTGGCGGATCGCTTCCGCAACAAGCTGCGCATTATCGTGTCGGACAACGGCCCGGGCCTCGACGCGCGGGCACAGGCGCGCGCGCTCGATGGCGTGCTGCAGGCCGATGATGCCGGCGGCAAGCCGGTGCAGAAGCGTTCGGGGCTTGGCCTGCCGTTGGCGAAGAATCTGATCGAAGCACATGGCGGACGAATGGAACTGATGAGCGAACCCGGCGCGGGGACGATCGTCACGATCCTGATGCCATGACGATACGGATCCCATCGCTTGAAGCCATGCAGGTGCTGGGCGCTGCGCTCGCCGAAGCGGCGCAGCCCGGCGATGTCATCGCGCTGTCCGGTGACCTCGGCGCAGGCAAGTCCACTCTTGCGCGGGCGATCCTGGCGGCTTTGGGATTCGCGGGCGAAGTGCCCAGTCCGACCTTCGCGCTGATCCTGCCCTATGATCCGCCCGAGGTGCGCATCCCGGTGATCCACGCCGATTTCTATCGGCTCGACGGAGCTATGGACCTCGATGAACTGGGTCTTGATGCGGGCGAGCCGGCGCTGCTGATCGCCGAATGGCCCGAGCGGGTCGGCGGGCTTGCCGGACCCGACACGCTGGAATTGCGGATCGAGGGCACCGATGCTAGCGAGCGCACGATTACCGCGCAGGCCGGCACCAACTGGCACGCGCGCTGGCAGCAGATTGCAGGTGGCAGGTCTTGAACGAGCGCGATTCGGTTATCCGGGAATTTGCCGATGCGGCTGGATGGGGGGCGGCACAGGTTGCCCCGATCGTCGGCGACGCGTCGTTCCGCCGCTATTTTCGGCTGATAGAGCCCAGCCGCCACGCGATCCTGATGGATGCGCCGCCTCCCGAGGAAGACCCGCGCCCGTTCATCGATGTCGCGAAGTATCTCACCGGACAAGGCCTGCGCGCGCCCGAGATCCTGGCGGCCGATGCGGACGCCGGGCTGGTGCTGCTCGAGGACTTTGGCGATGTCCGCATGCGCGAAACAGTCGATGCCTCGGATGCCGAAACCGAGCGTGCGGTCTACACCCGTGCGATCGAAACGTTGGCGCAGTTGCATGCGTGCCCCGCCGCCCGGGTGCCGCTCTACGACCGCGCTGTGTACCAGCGCGAAGCGGGACTGCTGACCGAATGGTATTGCGCGGCGCGCGGGCTCGATGTCGACGTTGCAGGCTATGCGCAGGCGTGGGACAAAGTGCTCGATACGATGGACGCGGCTGCGCCGCAGGTCACGGTGCTGCGCGATTACCATGCGGAGAACATCATGCTGCTGGAGGATGGCGGGCAGGGGCTGCTCGACTTTCAGGACGCTTTGGTCGGGGACCCTGCGTACGACCTCGTCTCGCTGCTTCAGGATGCGCGCCGTGATGTTGCACCCGCGCTGGAGGCAGAGATGATCGCGCATTATCGTGCCCTCGCGAACCCTGCGTACGATTTCGATACCGCCTATCATGTGCTCGGCGCGCAGCGTAATGCCAAGATCATCGGCATCTTTGTGCGGTTGTGGAAGCGTGACAGCAAGCCGCGTTATCCGCTGATGATTCCGCGGGTCTGGGATGCGCTCGAGCGCGATCTCAAGCACTCTGCGCTTGCGCCCGTGGCGCAATGGTTCGATGCTAACATCCCGGCGGAGCTGCGCGACCCCGCAGGCACGCTCGGCGGGGAGTTCGCGCTATGAGCTCCAGTCCGCCTTTCGCGCGCACCGCGATGGTGATGGCCGCAGGGCTGGGCAACCGCATGCGCCCGCTGACGATCACCACGCCCAAGCCGCTGGTTCGGGTCGGCGGCAAGCCGCTGATCGATCATGTCATGACGCATCTCGCCGAGGCCGGCATGCAGCGCGTCATCGTCAACGTGCATTATCTCGCCGATGCGCTCGAGGCGCATCTGAAGGCGCGCCATTATCCGTTCGAACTGCTGATCTCCGACGAGCGCGACCTGCTGCTCGAAACCGGCGGCGGGCTGGTCAAGGCGCTGCCGATGATCGGCGAGGATCCGTTTTTCTGCCTCAACAGCGATAATGTGTGGTTGGAGAGCGCGCGCTCGTGCTTCGACGAATTGCGCTCCGCCTGGGACGACAGCCGCATGGACGCGCTGTTGCTGCTGGTGCCGCACAGCCGTGCCGCCAATTATCAGGGCGTCGGCGATTTCCACCTCGACCAGATGGGCCGCATCATCCGGCGACGCCCTGCGAAGGTCGCGCCCTATATCTACACCGGTATCCAGCTGCTTTCGCGGCGGCTACTGGCGGGTGCGCCCGAAGGAGCGTTCTCGACCAACGTGCTGTGGAACCGGGCCATCGCCGAGGGCCGATTATACGGGATCGCGCATCTGGGCCAATGGTTCGATGTCGGGACGCCGGGCGCGATCGAGCCGACCGAAGAGGCTCTGTTGAATGCCTGATCGTGTGCAGACCAGCGTTTTTGCCATCGGGGCGCAGCGCGGGTTTGCGGACGTTCTGGCGAGCGGACTGCTGAGCCGGTTCGGCAAGGATCCGATGGGCCTGGCCCGCGTCACGCTGTTGATCCCCAACCACCGCGCCGGGCGCGCGATCACCGAGGCGCTGGTGCGCCATGCCGCCAATGGCCTGCTGCTGCCGCGCATGGCGCAGATCGGCGACATTGATCTGGACGAAAGCCTGGGGGCGTTGCTCGATCCATTGGGTGAGGGTGAGGTGATCCCGCCTGCAATCGACCCGCTCGAACGCCGGTTCAGGCTTGCAGCGATCATCGCGCGCGAAGGCAAGGGGCGCCCCGGGGCGCACGATCCGGCGGAGGCGCTTCGGCTGGCCTGCGACTATGCCCGCGTGCTCGACCAGTTGCAGGTCGAGGAAAAGACGCTCGATCAGCTCGATACCGTCGATGTCGAAGCGGAGCTTGCCGACCACTGGGCGCAGGCGCGCGATCTGTTCCTGCGCGTCGGCCGCGCCTGGGAGCGGGAGTTGGCAGGCGAGGGCAAACTTGACCCCGCCGAACGTCGCAACCGCTTGCTGAACAAGGCGGCCGAGCGTTGGCAGGCGCACCCGCCCGAAACCCCGGTGATCGCAGCAGGGGTCACCACATCGGCGCCAGCGATCGCGCGGTTGCTGCGCAGCATCGCGCATCTGCCGCAGGGGATGGTGGTGCTGCCGGGGCTGGATCTGGAGATGGACGAGGCATTGTGGGCGGCAATCGGCGCGCCGGTGCCGGTCACAACGCCGGTGGAGGCACCGCCTGCCGAGCGACCCGCGATCACCCATCCGCAATATCATCTCAAGCATTTGCTCGACGCGATGAGCATCGACCGCGCCGAGGTCGAGCCATGGCTCCCCGAACCGCGTACCGGACTGGCGGCTGACCGTGCCAATTTGCTGCGCAGCATTTTTCTGCCCGCGCGGCTCAGCGATCGCTGGGTGACCCTGCCTGCTGCCGAACGCCGGACCAAGGGCATCCGCATCATCGAGGCCGCCAATCCCGATGAGGAGGCGCAGACGATCGCGCTGCTGGTGCGGCAGGCGCTCGACATACCGGCGCGCCGCGTTGCGATCGTGACGCCAGACCGTACGCTGGCGGCGCGGATCGTCGCGCATTTGAAGCGCTGGAACATCGAGGCCGACGACAGCGCTGGCGAGCCGCTGCCGGTAACGCCTCCGGGGCGCTTCCTGGTCGCGGTGGCGCATTGCCTGGCGGAGGATTTCGCGCCGGTCGAATTGCTCGATCTGCTCAAGCACCCGTTGGCGCAATCCGGCGACGCGCGGCTGCCCTGGCTCGAGCAGGTTCGTGCGCTCGACATGCGGCTGCGCGGGCCGCGACCGGCGCAGGGGCTGAGCGGGATCGATGCCAGCATCGGCCAGCCCGAATTGCGCGAATGGTGGGCGGGCGCGAAGGCGCTGCTGTCGCCGATCGCCAGGCTTCCGCGCGATCCGCAGCCGCTGTCCGCCGTCGTCACCGCGATCGTGGCTACGGCCGAAGCTCTGAGCGACCAGGCAGTGTGGAACGGCATCGCGGGCCGCAGCGCGTCTGATCTGATGCAGCAGCTTTTGGCACGCACCGGCAGCCACGACCCGCTGGTCACGGCGCGCCAGGCGGCGACCATCCTGTCGCGGCTGATGGGCGAAAAGGCGGTGCGTCCTCCGTTCGGCAAGCATCCGCGCGTCGCGATTTACGGACTGCTCGAGGCGCGGCTGCAAAGCGCCGACCTGGTCATCTGCGCCGGCCTCAACGAAGGCGTCTGGCCGCAGATTCCATCGCCCGATCCCTGGCTGGCACCGATGGTGCGCAATGCGCTCGGCCTGCCGCCGCTCGAGATGCGCGTTGGGCTTGCGGCTCAGGATCTGGCAGGCACGTTCGCCTCGCCCGAGGTGGTGCTCACCCGTGCGCAGCGAGACGGCAGCGCGCCGACGGTCGCCTCGCGCTTTTTGCTGCGGTTGCAAGCGGTCGCGCCAGACAGGCACATGGAGGACACTACCGCCCTGGCGCTGGCCCGCGCGCTCGACCGGCGGATGCCGCAGGTGCGCATCGAAAAGCCTGCTCCCCGGCCATCGCGCGCGCAACGCGCGGTGAAGCTCTCGGTGACCGAGCTTGACCGTCTGCGCGCCGATCCGTTTGCCTTTTATTCCAAGCGGATCCTCGCGCTGCGCTCGCTCGACCCGGTCGATGCCGAACCCAGCGCGGCATGGCGCGGCACGCTGGTGCACGAGATACTGGAGCTGTGGCACAAGGAGGACGGGCTTGATCCCGTCGCTCTGGTGCCGCGCGCCAATCTGTTCCTTGCCCGGGCCAACGTACACCCGCTGATCAAGGCGCTGTGGCGGCCCAGGCTTGTCGCGGGGCTCGAATGGATCGTCCAGCAGACACTCGGCAATGCCGAGACCGGGCGCAGGATGCTCGATGCCGAACGCAGCGGGATTATGATCGTCGATGGGGTCAAGATTTCAGGCAAGGCCGACCGCATCGACCGCATGCCCGACGGAAGCCTCGCGATCGTCGATTACAAGACCGGCAAGCCGCCCTCGGCAGCGCAGGTGGAAACAGGATTTGCACTGCAGCTGGGGCTGTTGGGGATGATGGCCGAGCGCGGCGGGTTCAACGAGGACACTGCGCGCACCCCGATCACCGGCACTGCCACCAATTTCGAATATTGGTCGCTGACCCGCAACAAATACAGCGAAACCGGCTTTGGTCACGTCGACAGCCCGGTGTTGAAAAAGGGCAGGCGCAGCGGCCTTCCTGCAGAGGACATCGTGCCGACCAGCGAGCGTTTTCTGCGCGAGGCTCTGGCAGACTGGATCCTGGGCGACGCGCCGTTCGAGGCGAAACTTGTGCCCGATCATGCGCTCTACACCGAATATGACCAGTTGATGCGCCTCGCCGAATGGTATGGTCGCCAAGGAGGTCTGGCATGAGCAGCGGCACGGCAAGCCTGCATCCGCTGCACGGCGACCAGGCGCTGGCGGTGTCACCCGCCGACCAGGTCTGGCTCAGCGCGTCAGCGGGGACCGGCAAGACCCAGGTGCTCACCGCGCGGGTGTTCCGCTTGCTGCTCGAGCCCGGGGTCAATCCCGATGCGATCCTGTGCCTGACCTTCACCAAGGCGGGCGCCAGCGAAATGGCCAACCGCATCAATGCCCAGCTCGCCGCCTGGGTGCGGATGAGCGATACCGCGCTGGGCGCCGATCTTGCCAATATCGGCGCGCCGGTCGATCGAGACACGCTCACCCGCGCGCGCCGCCTGTTCGCACGCGTGCTCGATGCGCCGCAGGGGGGCCTGCGCATCCAGACGATCCACAGTTTCTGCCAGTCGCTGCTGGCAAGCTTTCCCGAAGAGGCGGGGCTGGCCCCCGGCTTCCGCCCGATCGAGGACCGCGACCGGGTGCAATTGGCGCGCGACACGCTGGGCGCAATGCTGGTCGAGGCCGCGCGCAACGGCGACACGCGGCTGTCCGAAAATCTCGAGGCAATGAGCCTCAAGCTCGGGGCTGAGGCGACCGAGAAGTTCCTGATGCGCTGTGCGGCAAAACCCGATGCGATGGACGCGCTCAAGGGCGACATCCGTCCGTATATCAACGCCGCGCTCGATCTGCGGCGCGACGAGGATGGCAGCGACCTTGCCCGGCTGTGCAGCGACGGGCTGTTCGACATCGCCAATCTTGAGGCGGTGCAGGACAGCAACGTGCGCTGGGGCACCGCCACCGGGCAGAAACATGCCGATGCAATCAAGACCTGGCTCGACATGGACGATGCCGAGCGGCTTGAGCACCTTGACCTGATCTGGTGCGTTGTCGCGATCGGCAACGGCAACCCGCGCTCGTTCACCCAGTCGCCCAAGAAGGTCGATCCCGATTACCCTTACAAGGCCGAAAGCCTGTATTCGGACCTGTTTTCACTGCAGCAGCACAAGGCGCTGGTCGGCTTTTCGGGCGAATATGCGCGCGCGCTTGAGGTGGGCCGGGCCTTTGCGTGGGCGTTTGCCGAGGCGAAACGCCAGGCGGGGCTGCTCGATTTCGACGACCTGATCCGCGCTGCGGCCGAGCTGCTTTCGGGCTCGACGATGGCGCAATGGATCGCGTTCAAGCTCGACCAGCGCTTCGACCATGTGCTGGTCGACGAGGCGCAGGATACCAACCCCAGCCAGTGGGCGATCGTCGGCGGGCTGATTGCGGATTATTTCGCTGGCCAGGGCAGCAAGGCCGACCGGTTCCGTACGCTGTTCACGGTGGGCGATTTCAAGCAGGCGATTTTCGGGTTCCAGGGCACCAGCCCGCAATATTATGCCGCCGCGCGGATGCGCATAGGGCAGCAAGCGATGGATGCCAGCCAGGCGTTTCTTGATCTCAGCCTCGATCGCAGCTTCCGCTCGACCCAGCCGGTGCTCGATATGGTCGATGCGGTGCTCGGCGATCTGGGGCCGGCAGCTTTGGGTATCGCCGATGACGTGCTGCCTCTCCACGAAGGCCGGAACGGCCCCGGAATCGTCGAACTGTGGCGGCCGGTGGGCGAGGGCATCGAGACCGAGGACGGCGAGACCGATGCCGGACCCGAGGGCGAAGCGGCGGAGGAATGGCTGTCGGGCGCAGATCTGCGGTTCGCGCACCAGCTGGCCGATCGCATCGCGGGCTGGTTGCACCCAGCCTCGCCGCAGCGGCTGTGGCTGGCGCGACGGTCGGACGGCAGCGCCGGATGGGCTGGCGCGGGCGATATCATGATCCTGCTGCGCCGCCGCGGCGATCTTGCCGCGCTGATTGTGGCGCGGCTGTATGCTGCGGGCGTTCCGGTGGCGGGGATCGACCGCTTGCGGCTGGGCCAGCCTCTGGCGGTGCAGGATCTGGTCGCCGCGATCCGCTTTGCGCTCCAGCCGCTCGATGATCTCACCTGCGCCGCGCTGCTGGTCTCGCCGCTGTGCGGATGGACGCAGGAAGAACTGCTGAAGTACGGCCACCGCCCAGAAAAGCGTTCGCTCTGGCCGCATCTTCGCGATCAGGCGCGGGACGATGCAGCGATGCGCGCGCGGCTGGAGCCGTTATACGCCCTGCTGGGGATGGCCGATTTCGGCACGGCCTACGATTTCCTCGAGCAGGTGCTGACCGGTCCGATACAGGGCCGCGCAAGACTGGTCGCGCGGCTGGGCGAGGAGTCGCTCGATCCGATTGCCGAGCTGCTAGCGCTGGCGCAGAAGTTCGCAGCGTCGCATGATGGCGGGCTGCAGGCGTTTTTGCACTGGTTCGATGCGGGCGACGAAGAGATCAAGCGCGAGCTTTCGGGCCAGTCGGACATGGTGCGGGTGATGACCGTGCACGGATCGAAGGGCCTGCAGGCGCCGATCGTGATCCTGGCCGATGCGTGTGTCGATCCCACCCGCAAGGTGGACAGCAGCTTCGACTGGCCGGTGGAGATCGCAGGGCTGGGCGCAAGCTTCGACTTCCCCGTCTACAGTCTGCCGAAAGCCGAGCGGGTCGGGCCGCTGGCCGACGCGCACGAGGCGGCACGCGAAGCCGATATGCAGGAACACTGGCGGCTGCTCTATGTCGCGATGACCCGCGCGGCGGAACGACTTTACATCGGCGGCACGCTGGGTCGCCGCGCCAAGGCACCGCCCGACCTCAGCTGGTACGCAGCGATCGAGCGGAGCTTCATGGCGCTGGGTTGCGACTGGCAGGATGAGGGCGATGGCGCTTGTCGGCGCTTCGGAACCGGCGCGCTGCCATCCGATCTGGCTAGGCAACAGGCCGCGCAGCCGACCGCTGCTTCGACTGCATTGCCCGATTGGGCGCTCACCCCCGCCGCGCCCGAACAGCGCCCGCCGACCCCGCTGGCCCCATCGTCGCTGGGCAAGGATGACACCGCCAGCCCGCCGATCTTCGGGCCTGATCTCGCCAAGGCGGCGCAGCGCGGGCTGATCATGCACAGCCTGTTCGAACGGCTGCCTGCGGTTGCACCCGATCAGCGGCGCGATGCGGCGCGGCGCTGGCTCGCGAGCCAGCACGGTATCGCCGATGCCGCCGAGGCCGATGACATCATCGGTTTGGTTTGTGCGGTGATCGACCATCCCGATTGGGCGGACATCTTTCACAGCCATGCATTGGCCGAGGCACCGATTGCCGCGGTGGTGGGGCCCAACGTCGTCACCGGCACGGTCGACCGGCTGCTGATCGAGCCGAACCGCGTGCTCGTCGTCGATTTCAAGACCAGCCGCCGCCCGCCAAGTACGTTGGAACTGCTGCCGGTCGCGCATGTTCGCCAGATGGCGGCCTATGTCGAAGCGTTGCGGCTGATCTTCCCCGGTCGCACGATCCAGGCGGGATTGCTCTATACCGCAACGCCGCAGCTGTTCGTGCTGCCCGATGCCCTGCTCGCCGCGACGAAGCTGGACTAACGGGCGCCACACGAATAGTTGCAGCCCCACGCCTTGAGCGGGTCCCCCGCTGTGCTTACATTCCCGATTAAGTCACGAAAAAGGAGTTACCCCCGATGGCCACCACTGCAATCAGCGATGCAAGCTTCGATGCCGATGTTCTGAAATCCGACAAGCCCGTTCTGGTCGATTTCTGGGCAGAGTGGTGCGGCCCGTGCAAGATGATCGGCCCCGCTCTCGAAGAGATCAGCGACGAGCTCGGCGACAAGGTTACGATCGCCAAGATCAACATCGACGACAATCCCGATGCCCCCGCCAAGTACGGCGTGCGCGGCATCCCGACGATGATCCTGTTCGACAAGGGCCAGATCGTCGAAACCAAGGTCGGCGCCGCCCCCAAGAGCGCACTCAAGAGCTGGCTCGAAGGCGCGCTTCCCGCCTGATCCCGATACCGCCGCAAAAACTGCGCCTCCGACATCCGCAAAGGGGTCGGTGGCGCAGTGCTTTGTGGGCCAGCAAACCCTTTGCGCGCGGCTAGCAAAGGGCTAAGTTGCGCCTCGCAAACGGCAAGCGGGGGTGTTGCGATGCGCGGTTGGACGGTAACGGCAGGGCTTTTCGGACTGGCGGTCGCCAGCCTGGTCAACGCCCAGACGCCACTGAGCTTTTCGGCCAGTGGGCATGTCGTCGCGCCCGTCCGCATCGATGGCGAGGACCAGTATCTGTTCGTGGTGGATACAGGCGCCGAAGGTTCCGCTGTCTACGAACGCTTCGCCCGCGAGGCTGATCTTGCGCCTGCCGGCGAGGAACAGATCGTGGGTCAGACGGGGTCGGCATCGCTCCCCCTGCGGCGGATCACGCGGCTCGAAGTCGATAGGAGGACGTTTGGGCCGATCGTGGCGAGCGAACTGCCCGACCGCCGCGATGGTGCGGTGATGGCGGGCATCATCGGCCTGGATGTCATGGGCGGCCATACCGTCGATTTCGATCTGCCTTCCGCGCGCTTGTCGCTGCTCGACGGTGCCGAGGCAAAGGCGCTGATCAAGACGCTGGGACCGGCACAATCGGCCCGCGCCATCATTGGTGGGCTGCTCGCCGTGCCTGTCGAAGTGAACGGCGTCACCGGATGGGGCGTCATCGACACCGGCGCCCGCGAAACGCGTATCAACACCCGTTTCGCGACCATGGCAAAAGTTGAAGAGGACAAGGGCGGCGTGGCCGCGACGGTCCATGGTGCGACCAATGCGGCTTCCTCGTTGCGGCCTGGAAGAGCCCGCTCGGTCCGTATGCTCGGCAAGGATTTGGGGGAAACTTCGATCCGCATCGCGGACTTGCCCGTGTTCGAATCATTCGGCCTGCAGGACGAACCTGCGATGATCATCGGTGCGGACTATCTTGGGCGCTTTCGACTGGTGATCGACTTTCCTACGCGCCGAGCATGGCTGCAGTGATGCCGACAAGGATGCGGTAGAAGATCTGGCCGCCCCGGTCGATTATCAGTGGCGTCTGCGGCCTAACCCAGTATCGCAACCGCCTCATCCCACAGCCGGGGTGAGGCGGCGGCGATCATGCCTGTGCGCTTGTCGCCGGGCAGATAGCGCGATCCATCGAGCCGTGCAGCCTTGCCGCCGGCTTCCTCGACGAACAAGACGCCTGCCGCATGATCCCAGGGCAAGGTGCGTTCGAACAGCGTGATATCGTTTTCGCCCAGCACCAGCCGGGGATATTGCTCGGCGGCGCAGCGGGGGATGTCCACCAGCGCGAACTTGCCGTCTGCTGCCTGGTTGATCGCGCTGCGGCGCGGCTCCTCGATGAACACCGTCGAGATCGCCGCAACGGGCAGGGGCTTGCCGCTTTCGCGTGCGGTCACCGGCGCATCGTCGATGAATGCGCCACCGCCGTGCACCGCATGGCACATCCGGTCGGCGAGCGGATCGTACAGCCAGCCTGCGACCGTCTCGCCAGCCTCCACCAGCGCGATCAGGATACCGAACGGGGGGCGTCCGTGCGCATAATTGTGCGTGCCGTCGATCGGGTCGATGATCCACGCGACCGCGTCGTTGACGCGGTCGATCAGCGCGGGATCGGCCTCGACCGCCTCCTCGCCGACGATGCTGGCTTCAGGCAGGATCGCCGCCAGCCCCGCGCTCAGCCACCGCTCGCTCTCCTTGTCGGCGATCGTCACCAGATCGCCAGGCGACTTTTCGTCAATCTGCGAGGCGCTGAGCTCCTGATAATGGTGCAGCACCACGTCACGCGCGACAGTGCGGATCAGGTCGGCAACCGGGGAATACAGCGCATGCATGCGGTCAGCTCCGGTAATCGGCGTTGATGGAGATATAGCCGTGGGTCAGGTCGCAGGTCCACACTGTGGCGCGGCCCTGACCCAACCCGATATCGGCCTCGACCAGGATTTCGTCGCCCTTGAGGTGCGCTGCGACCGGCGCTTCGTCATAGCCTTCGACCACCACACCCTGTGCTGCAACCTCGACCCCGCCGAAGCGGATCGCCAGCAGGTCGCGCTCGGCCGGCTCACCCGCCTTGCCCACCGCCATCACGACGCGGCCCCAGTTGGCGTCCTCGCCTGCGATCGCGGTTTTGACCAAAGGCGAGTTGGCGATGCTGAGCGCAATCCGGTGCGCGCTGTCGTCCGACACGGCTCCCGTGACGCGCACCTCGATGAACTTGCTCGCACCCTCGCCATCACGGACCACCAGATGCGCGAGCTGGCGGCACAGATCGGCAAGCGCAGCCGCGAACGCGTCCGCGCCGACGCTGTCCATCGTCTCGAGCCGCGGGTGGTCGGCCTGGCCGGTGGCGAAGGCGAGCACGGTGTCGCTGGTCGATGTATCGCTGTCGACGGTGATGCAGTTGAACGTGCTGCGATTGGCCGCGCTCAGCATCTGCTGGAGCAGCGCCGGGGCGATCGCGGCATCGGTGAAGATATAGCCGAGCATCGTCGCCATATCGGGCGCGATCATGCCCGACCCCTTGATCACGCCGACCAGATCAACACGGCGTTCGCCGATCATCGCGCTGGTGGTCGCGGCCTTGGCGAAGGTGTCGGTGGTGCCGATCGCGTCGGTAAGGTCGCGCCAGGTGCACGGGGCGGCGCCGAACGCGGTTTCAAGCCCGGCGCGCGCCTTGTCCTGCGGCAGCGGCACGCCGATCACGCCGGTCGCCGAGACGAACACCTGTTCTGCGGCACAGCCCAGCTGCGTTGCGACGGTATCGACCACCATCGCCACCGCATCGCGGCCCTTGCCGCCGGTGAACGCGTTGGCATTGCCCGCGCTCACGACCAGCGCCCGCGCGCTGCCCTGTGGCAGCGCGTTGCGGCACCATTCGACTTCGGGCGAGGGGCATTTGCTGGTGGTGGTGACGCCCGCGACTGCCGTGCCGGTGGCCAGCTCGACGAAGCTCAGGTCGCAGCGGTCCCAGTCCTTGTAACGCGCCCGTGCGACGCGCGGGGTTACGCCGGCAATGGCGGGCAGATCGGCGAAGGGGAGCGCGAGCGGCGAAACCGAATGGGACATTGTGCAATCCACAAAAGCGAACACTGCGTCTGGCACTAACCCGGAAAACAGCGCGCGCAAGCATTTTGCCCGGTTGTCCGGCGGATGGCGTCTGGATGGCTCTGTAGGGGGCTCTTGGTGCGGGCGGTGGGACTCGAACCCACACTCCTTGCGGAACCGGATTTTGAGTCCGGCGCGTCTACCATTCCACCACGCCCGCCAAGAAGCGGCAGCCTATAGCGGTTCGCAAAATTCCTGCAACCCGCAAAAGCCGCCGCTGATGACCCCCGCGATCAGAGCTTCAGATCGCGATCGATCGCCTTCTTGGTGGCACTGCCATAAGGGGGCAGGAAGCCGCCCAGCTTGGCGACATCGATGCGCGGCTGGCTGTAGATCGATTTGGCATGGCTGAAGGTGCGGAAGCCATCGAGCCCGTGATACGCGCCCATTCCCGAAGGACCGACGCCGCCGAACGGCAGGTCTTCCATCGCGACATGGAAAATCGTGTCGTTGAGGGTCACGCCGCCGCTTATCGTGCGATCGGTAACCTTCTTCGCTTCGGCGGTGTCTTCACCGAAATAATACAGCGCCAGCGGGCGGTCGCGACCGTTCACGTAGTCGATCGCCTCATCGACGGTCGAATAGGTCTTGATCGGCAGGATCGGGCCGAAAATCTCGTCCTGCATCACCTTCATGTCGTCGGTGACGTTGCGCAGGATATGCAACGGCATCTTGCGGCTGTTGGCCGATTTGAAATCCTCGCCTGCGGGATTGACCTCGATCACTTCGGCGCCCTTTTCGCGCGCGTCGTCGAGATAGCCGGTCAGCCGCTCGTGGTGGCGCTCGTTGACCACTGCGGTGTAGTCATCATTGGCCAGCAGAGTGGGGTACAAGGTGCCCGCCGACTGCTTGATATTGTCGATGATCTCGCTTTCATCCTCGCGCGGGACATAGAGGTAATCGGGCGCGATGCAGATCTGTCCGGCATTGAGCATCTTGCCCATGGTGACACGCTGCGCGGCCTTGGCCTTGTCCGCGCCGCGACCGATGATCGCTGGCGACTTACCGCCGAGTTCCAGGGTGACAGGAACGAGGTTGTTGGCCGCGGCACGCATGATGTGATGGCCGACGCTGGTCGCGCCGGTGAACAGCAGATGGTTGAACGGCAGCTCCGAAAACGCCTTGCCTACGTCGGGCCCCCCGGTGAAGAAGGCGACCTCGCTCACATCGAAAAACTGTGGGCCAAGCTCGGCGAGCAGGTTCGACGTATTTTCGGTGAACTCGCTGTTCTTGATCATCACCCGGTTGCCTGCGGCGAGCGCGCCGATGGCAGGCGTCAGGCACAGCTGAATCGGGAAGTTCCACGGCGCAATGATGCCGACCACGCCCAGCGGCTGATATTCGACCCGGGCGCGGGCGCCCAGGATGCCGAGTGGAAACTGTACCGGGCGCTTTTCGGATTTGGCCCAGCTGTCCATGTTCTTGAGCGCATGGCGCGCGCAGTTGAGCACGCTGACGATGTCGGTCATCTTGGACTGGTCGGCGCTGCGATGACCGAAATCCTCGCTCATCGCTGCGACCAGTGCGTCGGCATTGTCGTGCACCATCTTCATCATGCGCTTGATGCGATCCTTGCGGACCGACATCGGCACCGGAAGTTCGGCGAGGAACGCGGATTTCTGCCGGTCGAGCACGTCGGACAGCTGATCAGCCTTCAAGGGGGCGTCGGTCATGGTCGCCATTCATCATCTCCCGGTATCATTGTGGTTTCGCCACGCGTAGCGCGGTAGGTTGCAAATTGAAATGGCATTGCTGCCTGACCGCCGCACTGCAACGGTCGCAGCGTCATTGCGTCGGGGTCAGCTTGAGCAGCCGGCCGTTGGAACCGCGTCCACCATCTTCAAGCACCCAGATCGCGCCATCGGGACCCTGCTCGACCTCGCGGATGCGGGCTTCCATCGGCCAGTTGTCGGCCTTTTCCGCATTTTCACCGTTCAGCTTGACCCGGACCAGTGCCTGGCCGCTCAGCGCGCCGATAAAGGCGCTGTTCTTCCACGCGGGGAACATGTCGCCAGTGTAGATCATCAGGCTGCTGGGCGAGATCACCGGGGTCCATGAGAGTTTCGGCGCGGTAAAGCCATCGTCGGGCGAGTGATCGGGGATCTCCTTGCCGTCATAATGGTCGCCATTGGAAACCTTCGGGTAGCCGTAATTCTGGTTGCGCTTGACGAGGTTAAACTCGTCGCCGCCCTTCGGACCCATTTCCGACACCCACAGGTTGCCACTGGGGTCAAACGCAATGCCCAACGGATTGCGATGGCCGTACGACCAGATCTGCGCCTTGATGCGGCCCTGGTTATACATCGGATTGTCCGACGGAATACCGCCGGTGGGCGTCAGCCGGACGACCTTGCCGAGGTTCTGGTCGAGATCCTGCGCCGGATCGAACTTCTGTCGCTCGCCCGACGAAATGTACATCATGCCATCGGGACCGAAGGCGATGCGGTGGCCGTAATGCCCCTTGCCGCTGACCTTGGGTTCCTGCCGCCAGATGACCTGCATGTCGTTGAGGCTCGCGCTGCCGTCTGCGGCGGTGACCATCTTGGCGCGGGCAACCGCAGCGCCGCTGGTGTCGCCATCACCCGCTTCGGCATAGCTCAGATAGACGTAGCCATCGTTGGTGAAATCGGGCGACAGCACGACATCGCCGAGACCGCCCTGGCCGCCATAGGCAACCTTCGGGGTGCCCGAGACATCGACCATTGACGGCGTGCCGTCGGCGCCGAAGCTCACAAGCTTGAGCACACCCTTTTTCTCGGTCACCAGCGCGCGGCCATCGGGCAGGAATGTCATTGCCCAGGGCTCGTCGAATGCTGCGACCTGAGAGGTCTGGAAGGGCAGGCGATCAACCGGCGAAATCGCTGCGACCTCGGTTTCGTTGTCGCCGCTCGCAACGGCTTCCTCGCTGCTGGTGCACGCAATCAGGATGAGCGGCAATGCTGCGCTCAGGGTCAGTCGATGCATCAGGTGAACTCCAATTTTCATGAACACGATCATCGTCATCCGGTAAGAGATTGCAAATGATTCGGGATATTGTCGCGCGGGGTGGCGATGTGGTCGAGACGGCGCTTGCGGTTACAAATGCCTTGCGGCACAGACGCACGATGACCCATCCTGGTTCCCTGAAATCGCCTGGCATCGACCCATCGCCCGCCGCATGCGGATCGGTGGCGGGGGTCGATGAGGCGGGGAGGGGCCCGCTGGCGGGGCCGGTGGTTGCAGCAGCGGTCATCCTGTGTCCCGAAGGGATCGCAGGGCTCGCCGACAGCAAGGTGCTCAGCGCAGCCCAGCGGGCTAGGCTGGAAATCGAAATCCGCGCGCATTGCGTGTTCGGGATCGGTATTGCGAGCGTCGAGGAGATCGATGCGATCAATATCCTGCAGGCAACCATGCTGGCGATGACCCGCGCGGTCGAAGCGCTGGGCGATGCTCCAGGCCATGTGCTGGTTGACGGCAACCGGTTGCCACGCTGGAGCTATAGCGCCGAGGCCATCGTCAAGGGCGATGCGCTGCATCCGTGCATTTCGGCTGCGTCGATCATCGCCAAGCAGGAGCGTGACCGGATGATGCAACGCGCCGCCGCCGAACATCCGCATTATGGCTGGGAGCGTAACATGGGATATGGCACGCCTGAGCACCTCGCCGCATTGCGCCAGCACGGATCAACCACCCTCCACCGCCGCAGCTTTGCTCCGGTGGCGCAGATGGCGCTGCTGTAGCGCACTTTTTTGGGTGCCGAGTCCTTGTGGTCACACCACTAGCCCTTGAGTCTCCATTGGTTAACAAGACTCAACATCTGGATTTGGACTCTGTGTGTTCCGGCGCGGGGCCGCGTCGTTAACCAATTCAGCACCCGGAATCCCTAGGGTTTTGACCTTGACCGATGGTCGCCGAGGACTCATGCAGGGCCCTGTTACAGGGCAAGCGGGGGTAGATAATGGTTTTGACTGGCGAGATGATGGCGCCTGTTGTGCGCAAGGCGAAGGCGCCGGTGCGCCTCAAGCCAGCAGTGCGTCCCGAGCTGCCGTTGGGCCAGATCCTGCGCGGCGACTGCATCGAGGAAATGCGCAAGCTGCCGAGCGGATCGATCGACATGGTCTTCGCCGACCCGCCGTACAACCTGCAGCTCGGCGGCGACCTTTTCCGTCCCGAAGGGGGCCGCGTCGATGCGGTCGACAACGACTGGGACAAGTTCGACACGTTCGCCGCCTATGACCGGTTCACCCGCGAATGGATGGCCGAGGCGCGGCGCATCCTCAAGCCCGATGGGTCGATGTGGGTGATCGGCAGCTATCACAACATCTTCCGCGTCGGCGCGACGCTGCAGGATCTGGGCTTCTGGATTCTCAACGACATCGTCTGGCGCAAGGCCAATCCCATGCCCAATTTCCGCGGCACGCGCTTCACCAATGCGCACGAAACGCTGATCTGGGCATCGCGCGACGAAAAGTCGAAATACACCTTCAACTATCGCGCGATGAAGACCTTGAACGATGAGCTGCAGATGCGCTCGGACTGGGTGATCCCGATCTGCGGCGGCCAGGAGCGATTGAAGCGCGGCGGCGTCAAGGCGCACCCGACGCAGAAGCCCGAGGCGCTCCTCTATCGCATCCTGCTCGCTTGCACCAATCCGGGCGATGTGGTGCTCGATCCGTTCTTCGGCACCGGTACCACCGGCGCGGTCGCCAAGCGGCTGGGCCGCGAGTGGATCGGCTGCGAGCGCGATGACACCTATATTGACGTCGCCGAAGAGCGCATTGCCGCCGCGCTGCCGCTCGATGAATCGGGCTTGAAGACGATGCAATCGCCCAAGAGCCAGCCGCGCGTCGCGTTCGGTACATTGGTGGAAACCGGCTACATCCCGGTCGGCGCAGTGTTGATGGACAAGGCCGGCAAGCATCGGGCAACCGTGCGTGCCGATGGTTCGCTGCTCACCGGCGAGCTTACCGGATCGATCCACAAGGTCGGCGCGAGCCTGCAGAATGCGCCTTCGTGCAACGGCTGGACCTATTGGCACATCGAGACCACGGGCGGATTGAAGCCGGTCGATAGCCTGCGCCAGACCTATCTGCTCGCCACCGAGCCCTGAGGCATATGCCGACCCGCGTCTATGTCCGCCCGGTGGGGCTGGCGGAAAGCCCGCAAACCTTTGACGGGGCGACCATCCGGCTGGGCAGCAGCCTGGTGTGGTGCCATCTGGTCGCGGTGGAGACTTTCGAGCGGGGCCGGCTGATTGCGCGGAAGATTGTCGCGGTCGACCGGTTCGAAGATGCGCTTGAAACGCTGCCCGGCGATCAGACGGAGCGGGCGCGGGTCCAGTTCACCAATTTGTCGCGCCAGCACGCGCCGCTGGCGCTGGGCGAGCGGATGCTGCGCTTCGACCAGCCGCAGGTGATGGGCATATTGAACGTCACGCCCGACAGCTTCTCCGATGGCGGTCGCTTCACCGATGACCCGGCTGGCGCCGCCGATGCAGGGTTCGAGATGTTGACCGCAGGCGCCTCGCTGATCGATATCGGCGGCGAATCCACCCGGCCCGATGCGCCGGTGGTGTGGGAAGGCGACGAGATCGCCCGCGTGGTCCCCGCAATTCGCGCGCTGGCACACAGCGGCGCGATCCTCTCGATCGATACGCGCAAGGCTGCGGTGATGGAGGCGGCGCTCGATGCGGGCGCGCATATCGTCAACGATGTCTCGGCACTGCTGTTCGATTCGCGCGCGCTGGATGTCGTCCGCCAGGCCGGGTGCCCGGTGGTGCTGATGCACGCGCCGTCGCAGGGGCAGAACCCGCACAGCGGCGCAGGCTATGGCAATGTCGTCACGCAGGTGTTCGACTGGCTCGAGGCCCGCATTGCTGCCGTTGTCGAGGCGGGGATAGCCCGCGACCGGATCATGATCGATCCGGGCATCGGCTTCGGCAAGTCGCTCTCCGACAATCTGGCGTTGATCAACGCGCTGCCGCTGTTCCATGCGCTGGGCCAGCCGATCCTGTTCGGCGCGAGCCGCAAGCGGATGATCGGCGCGCTATCCAACGAGGCGCCGGTGGGCCAACGGCTGGGCGGATCGCTGGCATTGGCGCTGAGCGCAATCGGCGCAGGTGCGCAGATCGTGCGCGTCCATGACGTGCCCGAGACCGTCCAGGCCGCGCGCATATGGCGCGGCTTGCGCGATGCCGCCTTGACGATGCCGGGCCTGGACTGACACACGGGCAGCCATGACAAGCTTTGTTCTCTCGCTCGCCATGCTCACCGCAATGGCGCTCGTCGCCGGTGCGATCGTCCTGCTGCGCCGGGGCTTGCGCAAGCAACCCGTCCTGATGCTGATCCTGGCGGCAGTGATGATCGGCAATGTGGTGATCTGGTCGATTCCGACCGAGGGCGGAGCATCCCTGGTGGATCGCGCCGAACAGCCGTAAGGCTGGGGTTGAGGTAATTGGTCGGGAGCGAGGATTCGAACATGGTCCCTGCCTCCCGAAAGCGTTGCCCTTGAGAATCGGCGTCAGAGCAAACTCCATCGCTCTTTGCTTGCGGTGAGCGGTAAGTGCGATTCAGCCTGATTACAGATTCATGACATCAGCCTCGATTTTCTCGCCAATTACCCTATATCCCGTCACTGGCGTGCGGGGGCAGGCACAAACTTGCCGAGGATTTTCGTATGACCGTAACTATATTCTCTACAAATCAACGAGCTAGCGCACGGCTGCGGCGATGAGCAGCGTCAACCGGATACAGGGCAACATGCTTGCGGCCGCTGAACGGAGGCTGCTAAACTGGCTGTGCGCGCGCCTGCCTGCATGGCTATCGCCCGATGGCCTGACGCTGATGGGCTTTTGCGGCGCGCTGACCATTTTTGCAGGCTATGGCCTCAGTCTGTACCAGATCGAATGGCTATGGCTCGCGATCGCCGGATTTTTCATCAACTGGTTCGGCGATTCGCTGGATGGCAGCCTGGCACGCTACCGCAAGATCGAGCGGCCGAATTATGGGTATTTCATTGATCACAGCATGGACGCGTTGTCCAACCTCATCATCGTCGTTGGACTCGGCCTCACCGCCTTCATTCGCATGGACGTGGCGATGTTCGCCCTGGGCAGCTATCTGCTGCTGTCGATCCACACATTTCTGGCTGCCCGTGTCACCGGCGAATTTCGGTTGTCCTATCTGGCTGCCGGGCCCACCGAATTGCGTCTGATCCTGATTGCCATGAGTCTGGCGATGTTTACCACACGGCCGACCACGGTAATGGGTACGGGCCTTTCGCCATTCGATCTGTTTATCACGGCTATGGGCGCAGGGATGATGGTCCTGTTCATCGTCCAGACCGCCATCACGGGGCGCAAGCTGCACGCGCTGAGCAAATAAACTTGATACCGTGGGGACATTAAATGGTCGGGGAGAGAGGATTCGAACCTCCGGCCCCTGCCTCCCGAAGACAGTGCTCTACCAGGCTGAGCTACTCCCCGACCCAGACTTCATGGTGCCTTGCGGCGCCTGGGAGGCAGGGGCGTGCCTATAGTCAAGGTGGGGCGGCCATGCAAGCGAGCATTTTGGCTTTTCGCATCGGCTGCAATGGCACGCCGTTGGGCAGCATGCTAAGCCCCCTGGCATGGACATCGCATTGCAGAGTCGCGCGGCAAAAGACGCGCAGCCGCGCCATTTCGAATGGCAGTATCTTGATCTGATGGAGCAGGTCTGGACCACTGGGCATGAGCGTTCCGACCGCACCGGCGTCGGCACGCGATCGCTGTTCGGGGCGACGATGCGGTTCGACCTCTCGGACAATGCAATTCCGCTGCTGACCACCAAGCGGGTCTACTGGAAGGCGGCCGCGCGCGAGATGCTGTGGTTCCTGACCGGCGATACCAACATCCGTGCGCTGGTAGCGCAGGGGGTACACATCTGGACCGACTGGCCGCTCGACAGCTATCGCAAGGCCACGGGTGAGACGATCGATCGCGCCGGCTTCGAGGCTCGGATCATCGAGGATGCCGATTTTGCCGCGCGCTGGGGTGATCTGGGGCCGGTCTATGGCAAGCAATGGGTAGACTGGCCGGTGTACGAGCCGGTCCAAGGCGAGGGTGGCCTGTTCCGCAAGCGATCGCGCGGCATCAACCAGATCGCCGAACTGGTCGAGAGCCTGCGTACCAATCCGGGATCGCGCCGCCACATCTTCGAGGGATGGAATGTTGCCGAACTCGACCAGATGGCGCTGCCGCCATGCCACAAGACCTATCAATTCTTCGTTGCCGACGGGAAGCTGACCGGGCTGCTGTATCAGCGGTCGTGCGATCTGGCGCTTGGCGTGCCGTTCAACATCTTCTCTGCGGCGTTGATCATCCGGATGCTGGCGCAGCAATGCGATCTCGAGCCGGGCGAGCTCATCTGGAACGGCGGCGATGTCCATCTGTATCTCAATCATGCAGAGCTTGTCGAAACCCAGCTCGGGCGCGTTCCTGCCGGTGCACCCGTGCTCGAAATCCGGCGGCGTCCGCCAAGCATTTTTGATTACGCAATCGACGATTTCGAGGTCCGCGAATATACCCCGCAACCGCACATCTCCGCGCCCGTGGCGGTATGACCACAAAGTGAAGGGCAGCACTATTGACCTATCGCGAATCTTGAAATAATATGTCTCGACAGTGCAATTAGTCGAAAGGCCATCAAGAGCCTCTCCGGCTGACCGAGCACCGACCCGAGAGGATTTTTGATGGCCGATGGTCCCTTGAGATCGAACCTGCAACCGCTTGCGCTTCACGTTCCCGAACCGCGCTCGCGCCCCGGCGACCCCGTCGACTTCAGCGATGTGGTCGTTCCTGCCGCTGGCAGCCTGGGGCGGCCCGACGAGGCGGTCTCTCCCCACGACATGCGCGAGCTCAGCTTCGGTCTGGTGCGCGTGCTCGATGACGACCAGCGCGCGGTCGGCGCATGGGATCCGCGCCTGCCGCACGAAACCCTGCTCAAGATGCTGCGCACCATGGCGTTGACCCGCGCCTTCGACGAGCGGCTGTATCGCGCTCAGCGGCAGGGCAAAACCAGCTTCTATATGAAGTGCACCGGCGAGGAAGCGACATCGGTTGCCGCTGCTGCCGCGATGCAGGGCGATGACATGGTGTTCCCCAGCTATCGCCAGCAGGGCATCCTGATGTGGCGCGGCTATGCGCTCACCGAAATGATCAACCAGATCTATTCGAACCGCGGCGACAAGTTGAAGGGCCGCCAGCTGCCGATCATGTATTCGGTGCCTGAACTCAGCTTCTTCACCATCTCGGGCAATCTCGCGACGCAATATCCGCAGGCCGTGGGCTGGGCGATGGCGAGCGCGATCAAGGGCGATACCCGCATCGCCAGCTGCTGGTGCGGCGAGGGCTCGACCGCGGAAGGCGACTTCCACAGCGCGATGACCTTTGCCTCGGTGTACAACGCGCCGACCATCCTCAACGTCGTCAACAACCAGTGGGCGATTTCGAGCTTCTCCGGTTTCGCCGGCGCCGAGCGCACGACCTTCGCCGCACGCGCGATCGGCTATGGCATCGCCGGGCTTCGCGTCGATGGCAACGATGCGCTTGCCGTCTATGCCGCGACGCAATGGGCGGCCGAGCGCGCGCGCTCGAACAAGGGCCCGACGTTGATCGAGCACTTCACCTATCGCGCCGAAGGGCACAGTACCTCGGACGATCCGTCCGCGTATCGCAGCGCGCAGGAAAGCGCCGAATGGCCGCTGGGAGATCCGATCCACCGTTTGAAGCAGCACTGCATCGGTCTGGGCATCTGGGACGACGAGCGGCATGCCGCGATGGACCTGGAACTGGCCGAAATGGTCAAGGCCGCGACCAAGGAGGCCGAAAGGAACGGCGTGCTCGGCCACGGAATGCACCAGCCGTTCGAGACGATGTTCGAGGACGTGTTCGAGGAACTACCCTGGCATCTGCAAGAGCAGATGGCACAGGCGCTCGAAGAAAGGGCTGCGAAATGGCCGAAGTGATGCAGGATAATGCGTCGTCCAATGCTGCTGCAGAGGACATGGCGACCAAGACGATGAACATGATCGAGGCGATCAACAGCGCCATGGACGTCATGATGGAGCGCGACCCCGATGTCGTGGTGATGGGTGAAGACGTCGGCTATTTCGGCGGCGTCTTCCGCTGCACCGCAGGGCTGCAGGCGAAATACGGCAAGACCCGGGTGTTCGACACGCCGATTAGCGAATGCGGCATCGTCGGTGTCGCGGTCGGAATGGGAGCGTACGGCCTGCGCCCGGTGCCCGAAATCCAGTTCGCCGACTATATCTATCCCGGGATCGACCAGCTGATCTCCGAAGCCGCGCGGCTGCGGTATCGCTCGGCGGGCGAGTTCATCGCCCCGATCACCGTGCGCTCGCCCTTCGGTGGCGGCATCTTCGGCGGCCAGACCCACAGCCAGAGCCCCGAGAGCCTGTTCACGCATGTTTCGGGCCTCAAGACGGTGATCCCCTCGACGCCCTATGACGCCAAGGGGCTGCTGATCTCGGCAATTGAAGACAACGATCCGGTCATCTTCTTCGAGCCCAAGCGGATCTATAACGGCCCGTTCACCGGCTATTATGACCGCCCGGTCGAACCCTGGTCGAAGCATGCGGCATCCAAGGTGCCGACCGGCCATTATCGCATCCCCCTGGGCAAGGCCAACATCGTGCGCGCGGGCGAAGCGCTGACCATCCTGGCTTATGGCACGATGGTGCATGTGGCGCAGGCCGTGGTCGAGGCCAATGGCGTCGATGCCGAGGTGATCGATCTGCGCACGCTGCTGCCGCTCGACATCGAGACGATCGAGGCGTCGGTCAAGAAGACCGGTCGCTGCCTGATCGTCCATGAGGCGACGCGGACCAGCGGCTTTGGCGCGGAGCTTTCCGCCTTGGTGCAGGAGCGCTGCTTCTATCACCTCGAAGCCCCGGTCGAGCGCGTCACCGGCTTCGACACGCCTTATCCGCACAGCCTCGAATGGGCGTATTTTCCCGGCCCGATCCGTATCGGTCGCGCCATTGCCAAGATCATGAAGGACTGACCCGCCATGGCAACCTATACCTTCAACCTGCCCGATATCGGCGAGGGCATTGCCGAGGCGGAAATCGTGGCGTGGCACGTCAAGATCGGTGACCGGATCGAGGAAGACGGCCGCATCGCCGACATGATGACAGACAAGGCGACCGTCGAGATGGAATCGCCGGTCTCGGGCACCGTCACCAAGGTGGCGGGCGCCGAGGGCGATGTCATCGCGATCGGTTCGATGCTGGTCGAGATCGAGATCGAAGGTGAAGTCTCTGACAGCGACGCTGAGCCCGGTTTCGATGTCGCGCCCGAGCCTGAGACGATCGAGGCAGAGAACCCCAAGCTGCCTCCGGTGGAAGAGGCTGCATCCGCGCCCGTCGCGGCACCTGCTCCTGCTCCTGCACCGGTGGCTCCCAAGGCTGTGTCAGGTGATGGGCCCCTGCCTTCGCAGGGGAACGGCAGTGACAGCGCCAAGGTGCTGGCATCGCCGGTGGTGCGCCAGCGCGCGCGAGACCTCGGCATCGATCTCGCCAAGGTGCGGCCTTCGGAAGGCACCCGCATTCGCCACGCCGATCTGGACGCCTATCTGAACTATGGCGGCACGCGTTCCGGTCCGGGCCGCGCCGCCGACGAAGAAATCCGCGTTATCGGCATGCGCAAGCGCATCGCGCAGAACATGGCCGAATCGAAGCGCAACATCCCGCACTTCACTTATGTCGACGAGATCGACGTGACGAAGATGGAGGAGATGCGCGGGGAAATGAATGCCAGTCGGGGCGATCGTCCCAAGCTGACCGCACTCCCGATCCTGATCGCCGCGATCTGCAAGACCTTGCGCGATTATCCGATGCTCAACGCCCGCTACGACGATGAGGCCAATGTGGTCACCCGCTCGGGTGCGGTGCATCTCGGGATAGCGACGCAGACCGATGCAGGGTTGATGGTGCCGGTGCTGCGCGGTGCCGAAAGTTTGAGCGTCTGGGATATGGCGAGCGAGATCGCGCGCCTCGCCGATGCCGCGCGCAGCGGCAAGGCGAAGAGCGAGGAGCTTTCTGGCTCGACACTGACGCTGACCTCGCTCGGCCCGCTCGGCGGCATCGCGACGACGCCGGTGATCAACCGGCCCGAGGTCGCGATCATCGGCCCCAACAAGATCGTCGAACGCCCGATGGTGGTCGATGGCGCGGTGGTCATCCGCAAGATGATGAACCTGTCGATCTCGTGCGATCACCGCGTCGTTGACGGCTATGATGCGGCCAGCTTCGTCCAGGCGCTCAAGCGCCGGATCGAAACCCCGATCTATATCTTCGCGGATTGAATTTGGGGCTCAACAGATAGTCGTCACCCCCGCGAAGGCGGGGGTCCCGCTTTTGCGCTGCCGTTCGATAGCGGGATTCCCGCGTTCGCGGGAATGACGGGGTCTTTCGACTTTGAGCTGTTAGCGCACGATCGCCCGGAAGGTCATCCGGCGGCTCTCGCCCTGCATCAGCCGGTCGCCGACGCGCCAGCGCAGGTGGGTGACGTCGTCGGGATTGGCGGGGCGCCAGCTGTCCTGGCCCAGCGACACGCGCAGTTCCGACAGCAGGCCCCAATTGCGACCGCCATCGATCGATACCAGCTCGCTGCCATCGACCGTCTCGTCCAGACGAACGGTACGGGGCAGGGGGTTGGTCACGGTGAATCCCTGCACGGGCTGGTTGCCCATGTTGCGGTATTCGACGACGTAGATCAGCCGTTCGCCAGAACTGACCTGGCGCGCAGGCTCCAGCCGGACGCGGCGCGCGCCGCTGCCCTGCGGGTCGATCCGCTCGACGAAAATGGATGATCTTGTCCGAACATCGCCCGATGCCAAGGCCGCTACCGGCCCGGCCAAGGCGAGCAGCGCGATTGTGATGCGCAGCATTCCCTACCCCGATTTGCCCCCGCCGGCAGTGTCCGGCTGGATGCGGGCCTAGCGCCCAGACCGCCAACATATGGTTAACGTTGCACGAGATTTTCCTCGCGTGCTGGCCATCAAACCCGCTGGATTGTGCACGGCAATCGGTGCAGATATAGCCGCTAGCGTCCGGATTGCGGACCAGGGGCCTTATCATCCATGTCGTTACCCCCAGCAGATCATTCGCCTACAGACGAGTTGCGGCGCGACAGGCTGCTCGCTGCGCTCACGCTCATCGCTGGGGTGGCCTTGTTTCTCGCCTTTCCGTTCGCGATGCGGGCAGGGGCGGAGTTCTTCCTGCCGCTGGCGGTGGCGATCGTGCTGTCGATCGCGCTGGTCCCGGCGCTCGAGTGGATGGAGCGGCGGGGTCTGCCGTCGATGGCGGCGGCATTCCTGTGCCTGGTGCTGTTCCTTGCGATCGCCAACGGGGCGGTTGCGGTGATCGTCGTGCCTGCGGCGGACTGGTTCCTGCTGCTGCCCGACAGGATCCCGAAGATCATGGAGAACCTGTCTCCCTTGATCGAATTGTACTCAGATCTGCAAAGGTTCGTCGACGATACCACCCGGCTGGTTTCGGGATCGATGGTGAAGGCACAAAACGCGGCGGTGGCTTCACCCGAATCGCTGCTCGACCTGTTTGCCAGCGCAGCGCCGGGGGTGGCACTGCAGATGGCGTTCGTCATCCTGCTGATCTTCTTCTTTCTCGCCGGATGGACCAAGCTACGCGAAAACGCGATCAGCAGCCGGGGCAGCTTCACCGGCGCGATGGCCACCGCGCGGGTGATCCAGAACGTCGTTTCGGCGACATCGGCGTATCTTACCACGATCACCCTGATCAACCTGATGCTGGGGGTGTCGGTCGGCGTCGTCGTCTGGATGCTGGGGATGGAATCGCCCGCGATGTGGGGCGGCATCGTCGCATTGCTCAACTTTGTTCCCTATCTGGGGCCCGTGCTTGCGGCGATACTGCTCGCGCTGGGTGGTCTGATGAGCTTTGGCGACCTGTGGACCGCGCTGATTCCCGCCAGCGTTCAGGTCGGTTTCCACTTGGTCGAAGCCAACCTGATCACGCCTGCGGTGCTGGGCCGCAGGCTGACGATGAACCCGCTGCTGATTCTGGTCTCGCTCAGCTATTGGGCATGGGTGTGGGGCACCACCGGCGCGCTGCTGGCGGTTCCTTTGCTGATCATCATCCAGACCGTCGTCGCGGCAGCAGGCAAGCCGGATATCGCTGGTTTCCTGTTCGAAGCCGGTACGCTCACGCGATCTCCGCGCGACGCGGAAATACCGCCGACGGAACCATTATCGCCGGTTCGCGGGAAAATTTGATTCACGTGTTGACAGGTCGGCGGGTCGCTTATATCAGCCGCGCTCCAACACGATGCGGGTGTAGCTCAGTTGGTTAGAGCGCCGGCCTGTCACGCCGGAGGTCGCGGGTTCGAGCCCCGTCACTCGCGCCATTGGACTGGGGTTTTGCCCCGGAAAAATGGCCACTCGCAGGTGTTGGAAACCTTCCCAACCATTCGCGGTCCCCAGCATAATCGGGGCACGTCTGATCAGTTTTCGCCATGAGGGCAGGCGGCAATGTGCGCGCGGTTCAGGCGCGCCAGCGACCGGTTTCCATCCAGATCATCAGCGGCCGCATCGGCGCGATCCAGATGATCCCGGCGATGCAATAAATCACCGATTGCACGGCGATGTGCCAGCTGCCGATCACGGTCGAGAAGCTGGCGACGATCACCGCCCAGACCGTGATGATCGCCAGAATCGCGAGGATGCCTACGGGCTTGCGCAAGGTCGGCTTCATGTCAGGGGTCTTTCGCTAACCGGCAGCAGAACCTGCTGTTCGGTGATCACCGCATCGAGCGGCATGTCGTGGTGCTCTGCAGGGACGGCATCGACCTGCTGAACGGTCCAGCCCAGCCCGATACGCCGCGTGGCGGGGTGCTGGGCGCACCAGCCATCATAATGGCCGCCGCCCTGGCCCAGCCGGTTCAATGCGCTGTCGAACGCCACCAGCGGCATGAACAGCGCGTCGGGGACGACCTCGGGCATTGCAGCATGCGGCTGCGTTCCCCATGGGCCCTGTACCAGCGTCTCCTGCGACCCCGTCCACACTCTGAAGGTCATCGGGCCTTGGTGCTCGCGGGTCCAAGGGAGCGCGATCATCTTGCCCATGTCGAGCAGATGCGCGGCATAGTTGGCGGTCGGCACTTCGCCTGGAACGGCGTGGTACAGGCCTATGATCTCGGCATTTTCGATCAGCGGCAGGATGATTCGCGGAGGGCGCCCGAAGATCAACGCACGGTGCGTATCTGGAAGCGCCTGCCAGTGGGCGAGGCGCGCGGCGCGCATCCTGCGCCGCATTTCCTGCTTTTCGCTGATCACGCCGGTCACAGTAACGTTCCGCCCAAAATCATATCCGGCCGACCGTCATGGCCGGCAAGCGCGCAGGCCATGGTTGGAACCGCCTTGGCCGTTTGCTGGAATATCCTCTGACGCCAGTAACGTCAGGTGGGCGCCGTGTACCGTTGGCCGGAGCCAGGGCAGGGACAGCTCCCTTGGAAGATGTATCGCCTCAGGGATGTTCTCTGCAGCTCGTACCAGGCAGTCCCGTCACTGATTTAGGACTTATCGCTGCTCTTCTCAAGGTCTTCCGCCAGATTCTCGATGCGGTTGGCGAGATGCTCGATGGCGCGCGCGGCCATATCGATCTGATCGTCGCGCTCGGACTGTTCGGTCTGGTTCACTGCAGGCTCGGATTGCGCCGGTTCGGCTGCCTGGCGATCCTGCGCTTCGGCCAGTTCGTCGGCCAGCAGTAACCCGGCAAACAGCAGCGCTCGGGTCTCGGTGAGGCCGCTCGTCGCCCCCGCCTTGCGCGCGGCGGCATCCATCATCATGCCCAGCCGGGCGAGATGGTCTTCCTCTCCGGGTTGGCAGGTGACGGAGTAGATGCGACCCGCGATGGTCAGGCGTGTATCCGGCATATTCCTTTATCCCCTGTCCGCAAGCAGGGCATCGATCCCGGCGAGAGCTTCGGCCGCTGCCGCCTTGAGCTTGTCGTGCCGCTCGGCCAGATTGCCCGCCTCGCTGCCGCCTTGCACAGCCGCATCGTCCGTCTGCCTGGCCCGGACTGTTTCCAGCCGGGTCAAAGCTCGCTCCAATTGTCCGATAGCAAGGATAAGTCGTTCATTTGCCATGATATGAGCTTAGCAGGAAATGTGACAAACGCAATAAATCGCGATTTGGCACAGTTTGCAGAACTTGACGCGGTGCAACATGGATACCAAAGGGTGACGCCAAAGCCGACTCGGCGTGCGTATTTGCAATAGCGAACGCGAGCAGCGGGCCGTTTGCACGGCCCTGACCTGCGATCAGCATGGAGAATATACAGGCGATGTCAGTGGTTTTCGAAGATCTCGCCAATGCCGTCCGGGCACTGTCGATGGACGCGGTTCAGGCAGCCAATAGCGGCCACCCCGGAATGCCCATGGGCATGGCCGATGTCGCCACGGTGCTTTTCGGCGAGTATCTGAAGTTCGATGCCGCCGCGCCCGACTGGGCCGATCGTGACCGGTTTGTGCTTTCTGCCGGCCATGGGTCGATGCTGATCTATTCGACGCTTCACCTGACCGGCTATGCGCGTCCGACGATCGAGGACATCCGCAACTTCCGTCAGCTGCACAGCCCGTGCGCAGGGCACCCTGAGAATTTCGAACTCGCAGGGGTTGAATGCACCACCGGTCCGCTGGGCCAGGGGCTGGCGATGGCGGTGGGCATGGCGATGGCCGAGCGGCACCTCAATGCCGAGTTCGGTGACGATCTGGTCGATCACCGCACCTGGGTCGTCGCAGGCGACGGCTGCCTGATGGAAGGCATCAACCATGAGGCCGTGGGCCTTGCCGGACACCTCAAGCTTGGCCGGCTTAACGTGCTGTGGGACGACAACCGCATCACCATCGACGGCGCGACCGATCTTTCGACCAGCGAAGACATCCGTGCGCGTCACACCGCATCGGGCTGGCATGTCGTCGATTGCGACGGTCATGACCTTGAATCGATCCGCGCCGCAATGGACGCCGCGATAGCCGATCCGCGCCCGTCGCTGATCGCCTGTGCAACGATCATCGGTAAGGGTTCGCCCAACAAGCAGGGCACGTCTGCCACGCACGGTTCGCCGCTGGGTGCCGCAGAGGTCGATGCGGTGCGCGCTACCCTGGGCTGGAAGCACGCGCCTTTCGATGTGCCGCAGGACATCCGCGACGCCTGGTTGACCTTTGGCCGCCGCGGTGCGGAAACCCACGCTGCCTGGTCCGATCGCCTCGCCGCATCGGGCAAGAGCAACGAACTCAAGCGCCGCATGGCAGGCGATCTGCCCCAGGGTTTCGGCCTGTCGCAGCATATCGCCACGTTGCTGGCCGAGCCGCAAAAGGTCGCAACCCGCAAGGCATCGGAACTGGCGCTCGAAGCGATCAACCCGCGCCTGCCCGAAACCGTTGGCGGGTCGGCCGATCTCACCGGATCGAACAACACCAAGACCGCAGGGCTCGGCGTGTTCAACGCCGACAATTATGGCGGCCGTTACGTCAATTACGGCATCCGCGAATTCGGCATGGCCGCCGCGATGAACGGCATGGCGCTGCATGGCGGTGTGATCCCCTATGGCGGCACCTTCCTGGTGTTCTCCGATTATTGTCGCGCCGCGATCCGCCTGTCGGCGCTGCAGCGGCAGCGGGTGATCTATGTGATGACGCATGACAGCATCGGCCTGGGCGAGGATGGTCCGACCCATCAGCCCGTCGAGCATGTCATGAGCCTGCGCATGATGCCGAACCTGCTGGTGTTCCGTCCTGGTGACGCGGTGGAAACCGCCGAGTGCTGGGAACTGGCGCTGCAGGCCAAGGACACTCCCACGGTGCTGGCATTGACCCGGCAGAACCTGCCGCAGTTCCGCCGCGTCGAGGCGGACGGCAATCCGTGCGCGCGCGGCGCCTATCGCATCAAGTCGTCGGGCAACAAGCGCCAGGTGGTGCTGATCGGCACTGGATCGGAAGTCTCGCTGGCATTGTCGGTCGCCGATGCGCTCGAGGCAGCCGGAGTTGGCGCCGATGTCGTTTCGATGCCGTGCTGGTCGCTGTTCGACGCGCAGCCGGACAGCTATCGCGCCGATCTGCTGCCCGCCGATGTGCTCAAGGTTTCGATGGAAGCCGGTGTCACGTTCGGATGGGAACGTTATGTCGGCCCCGATGGCCTCAGCTTCGGCATCGATACCTTCGGTGCCTCGGCGCCGATCGAGGCATTGTTCGATCATTTCGGTCTGACCGCAGACAAGATCACCCCCGCCGTGCGCACCGCGCTGGGCCGGGGCTGAACCTTTTACGACAATAATCGCAGGAGAATTTTCGATGGCAGTCAAGGTTGCAATCAATGGTTTTGGCCGCATCGGCCGCCTCGTCGCGCGTGCGCTGCTCGAGCGGACCGATCATGACCTTGAGCTGGTCGCGATCAACGATCTGGCCGATGCCAAGTCGAACGCACTGCTGTTCAAGCGCGACAGCGTCCACGGCCCGTTCCCCGGCACCGTCGAAGCTGTCGGCGACACCATCGTCGTCAACGGCAAGGCGATCAAGGTGACGTCGGAGCGCGATCCGGCCAAGCTGCCGCATGGCGACATGGGCGTCGACATCGCGCTCGAGTGCACGGGCTTCTTCGCCGACAAGGAAAAAGCCAGCGCACACCTGACCGCCGGCGCCAAGCGCGTGCTGATCTCGGCGCCTGCCGGCGGCGCGGACAAGACCATCGTGTTCGGCGTCAACCACGACGTGCTGACCGCTGACGATCTGGTCGTTTCGAACGCCAGCTGCACCACCAATTGCCTGGCTCCGATGGCCAAGGTCCTGCACGAAACCGTCGGTATCGAGCGCGGCCTGATGACCACGGTCCACAGCTATACCAACGACCAGAAGATCCTCGACCAGATTCACGGTGACATGCGCCGTGCGCGTGCTGCTGCGATGTCGATGATCCCCACCACCACCGGCGCTGCGCGTGCGGTTGGCCTCGTTCTGCCCGAACTCAAGGGCAAGCTCGATGGCTCGGCGATCCGCGTGCCGACTGCCAATGTCAGCCTCGTCGATCTGACGTTCACCCCGAGCCGCGACACCACCGTCGAGGAAATCAACGGCGCGCTCAAGGCAGCGTCTGAAGGGGCGCTCAAGGGCGTGCTCGCCTTTACCGACGAGCCGCTGGTTTCGATCGACTTCAACCATGATCCGGCCAGCTCGACCATCGACAGCCTGGAAACATCGGTGATCGACGGCAAGCTGGTCCGCGTGATCAGCTGGTACGACAACGAGTGGGGCTTCTCGAACCGCATGGTCGATACCGCAGGCGTGATGGCCGGCCTGCTCTGATCGTTCCTGAAACTGCGAGAAACACCGGTATGTTCAAGACCCTCGATGATCTGATTGCCGACCGTCACGGCGTGGCGGGAAAGCCTGTTCTGGTTCGCGAAGACTTGAACGTACCGATGCACGAGGGCCGGGTATCCGACGATACCCGGCTTCGTTCGGCGATGCCGACACTGGCGGAGCTGGCCGATCACGGCGCCAAGGTGTTGGTGCTCGCACATTTCGGCCGCCCCAAGGGCCAGGTCGACCCCGAATACACCTTGCGCCCGATTGCCGAGGCGCTGGGCGACGTAATGGGGCGGCATGTCGGTTTTCTGGCATCGCCTGACCGTCATGCGATCGATGTCCTTGAGCCAGGCAGCATTACCGTGCTCGAGAACAGCCGCTTCTATCCCGGCGAGGAAAAGAACGACCCGGTGCTGGCCAAGCAGATCGCGGCCTTGGGCGACTTCTATGTCAACGATGCCTTTTCCGCTGCGCACCGCGCGCATGTGACCACCGAAGGTCTGGCACATCTGCTGCCCGCATTTGCGGGCCGCGCGATGGAGGCCGAACTCAAGGCTTTGGAAGCTGCACTGGGCAAGCCCGAGCATCCGGTCGCCGCAGTTGTCGGTGGCGCCAAGGTCTCTACCAAGCTTGACGTCCTGACGCATCTCGTCGGCAAGGTCGATCATCTGATCATCGGTGGCGGCATGGCCAACACCTTCCTCGCCGCGCGCGGGGTCGATGTCGGCAAATCCTTGTGCGAGCATGACCTTGCAGACACCGCCAATGCAATTTTGGATGCAGCCGACAAGGCAAATTGCACCGTCCACCTGCCCTATGACGTCGTTGTCGCCAAGGAATTCGGCGCGAACGTGCCTTGCCGCACCGCCAACGTCCACGAAGTCGCGGCCGACGAGATGATCCTCGATGTCGGCGCGTCGGCGGTCGAGGCGCTGTCCGATGTGCTCAAGACCTGCCGGACCCTGGTGTGGAACGGCCCGCTTGGTGCGTTCGAATATCCCCCGTTCGACACCGCAACGGTCGCGCTGGCGAGGACGGCGGCTGCCTTGACCCGCGAAGGTACATTGGTATCGGTTGCAGGCGGCGGGGACACCGTCGCTGCGCTCAACCATGCCGGCGTTGCGGATGATTTCTCTTTTGTTTCAACCGCTGGCGGCGCTTTCCTCGAATGGATGGAAGGCAAGATCCTGCCCGGCGTCAAGGCGCTCGAGGCCTGACGCCGCCACCCGATTCCACTATTAAGCCTGGCTCAGACCCAAGGGGACCTCACATGACCGACACCGCAACCTTCGACAAGATGCTCGCCCAGATCGAGACCGGCGCAGGCTTCATCGCCGCGCTCGACCAGAGCGGCGGTTCGACCCCTAAAGCGTTGAAGGGCTATGGCATCGAAGAAGGTGCCTGGGGCAGCGACGAGGAAATGTTCGCGCTGATCCACTCCATGCGCAGCCGCATCGTTACCTCGCCGTGCTTCAACGGCGAGAAAGTGATCGGCGCGATCCTGTTCGAACGCACGATGGATGGCGAAGCGGGCGGCAAGAGCGTGCCCGCATTGCTGTGGGAGCGCGGCGTGGTGCCGTTCCTCAAGGTCGACAAGGGCCTGGAAGACGAAGCCGACGGCGTCCAGATGATGAAGCCGATCGGTGGCCTGGGTGACCTGCTCACCCGCGCCAAGGCCAAGGGCGTCTTCGGCACCAAGATGCGCTCGGTGATCAACTCGGCTTCGGAAAGCGGCATCGCCGCCATCGTGAAACAGCAGTTTGAAGTTGCAGGCGAAATCCTCGACCACGGGCTGGTCCCGATCATCGAGCCCGAAGTGAACATCAAGAGCGAGACGCGGGGCCAGTGCGATGCAATCCTGCTCGCCGAAACGAAAAAGGCGCTCGATGCGCTGCCCGAAGGCCGCCGCGTGATGCTCAAGCTCTCCTTGCCTGAAACTGCAGGCCTTTTTGCCGATCTGGTTGCGCACCCGGCGGTGATCCGCGTCGTCGCGCTGTCGGGTGGCTTCAGCCGCGCCGATGCGTGCGTCGAACTCGCCAAGAACACCGGCATCATCGCCAGCTTCTCGCGCGCGCTGCTCAACGATCTCAAGCACCAGATGAGCGACGACGAGTTCAACGCCTCGCTCGGCGGCGCGATCGACGAGATCCACGCCGCTTCGGTCGCCTGATCGCGTGACCGGCTGCGAACTCTATCTGATCTCTCCGCTCGACGTCGGCGGGGATTTTCCTGACCGGCTGCGCGCGGCGCTGGAGGCGGGACCCGTTGCGGCGTTCCAGTTTCGGGTCAAGAATGTCGACCAGCACGAGGCTGCGCGGCTTGCAGCACCGCTGCTCGAGATTTGCCGCGAGCATGATTGCGCGTTCATCGTCAACGATGATGTGGCGCTCGCCAAAAGGCTGGGCGCTGACGGCGTGCATCTGGGGCAGGGCGATGGCGACCCGCGCGAGGCGCGCGAAGAGCTGGGCAAGGATGCGCAGATCGGCGTGACCTGCCACAACAGCCGCCATCTCGCGCTGGAAGCTGGCGAGATGGGCGCAGATTATGTCGCGTTCGGCGCTTTCTTTCCGAGCAGCACCAAGGACGCCAAGGTGCAGGCGGAGCCGGAAATTCTGGAGTGGTGGTCATCAATGATGGAGCCGCCCTGCGTCGCCATCGGCGGGATCACGGTGGACAACGCCGCATCGATCATCGCCACGGGCACTGACTTCATCGCTGTGTCGGGCGGCGTTTGGAACCACCCCGAAGGTCCGGCCTCAGCCGTGCGACAGTTCTTTGCGCTGATTGCCAAGCACAGCGGTCGAGACGCTGGCTGATGCTTCCAGCCGGGTGAGGTAGCTGACGAAATCGGCTTCAAAGTCTTCCACTCCCGGCACCGCCTCGCCGCGCGCCGAATGGGCGGTGTCGATCTGGTTGCGGGCCTTGCCGAAAATGCCGGCAGCAGGCGTCTTGAGGCTGAACAATGGCATGGTCTGTTGATCCGGTTTCGGGCGCTTTATAGCAGCTTTTGCCGATGGTTAGCACCTACTATCCCCTGCCGATGGGTAATAGGAAGAAACAGCCATTCGTGCGGTATATCGACCGGCAACGCAGAATCGTCGATCAAAGCCCTTTATCGGCGATCGACATCGGAACGGGCGGCCAAAGCACTTGCCTTGCCCGCCGCCAGCGCCTAGAGCGCCTGTCCATTCCCTGAAACCTGATGAAACGAGCCTCGCATGAAGATCAGCGGTGTCGATATTCGCCCCGGCAACATTCTGGAACATGAAGGTGGTATCTGGAAAGTCGGCAAGATCCAGCATACCCAGCCCGGCAAGGGCGGTGCTTTCATGCAGGTCGAGATGAAGAATCTCGAAGACGGCCGCAAGACCAACATCCGCTATCGCAGCCAGGATACGGTCGAGAAGGTTCGGCTCGATACCAAGGATTTCCAGTTCCTGTTCGCCGACGGCGAGTCCTTCGTGTTCATGGACGAGGAAAATTTCGAGCAGATCACCATCGCGGCCAAGCTGCTGGGTGACGAAGCCGCCTTCCTGCAGGATGGCATGCAGGTTACCCTCGAAATGTACGACGAGCGCCCGATCTCGGTGCAGTTGCCCGACCATATCGAAGCGACGATCGTCGAGGCCGACGCCGTGGTGAAGGGGCAGACCGCTTCTTCCAGCTACAAGCCCGCGATTCTCGATAATGGCGTGCGCGTCATGGTGCCGCCGCACATCAGCAGCGGCACGCGCATTGTCGTCGATGTCTACGCCAAGGAATATGTCCGCAAGGCGGATTGATCGGACCTTATTGCAATGCCTGCCATCTCAGCCATCATCCGTGTCATGGAAAGCGCCGCGCGCAAGGCGGGCGGCCGTCTGCGCCGTGACTTCGGCGAGGTCGAGCACCTGCAGGTGTCGCAAAAGGGGCCGGCCGACTTCGTGTCCAAAGCCGATCAGCGCGCCGAACGCATCCTGTATGACGAACTGAGCAAGGCGCGCCCTGGCTGGGGCTTCATGCTCGAAGAGGGCGGCGACATCGCTGCCGAACCCGGCAAGCCGCGCTTCATCATCGATCCGCTCGACGGCACCAGCAATTTCCTCCACGGCATTCCGCATTTCGCGATCTCGATCGCGGTGCAGGAGCCCACGCTGGACGGCAAGGGCTGGGGCGAGATCAGCGCCGCATTGATCTATCAGCCGGTGACCGATGAAAGCTATTGGGCAGAAAAGTCGCGCGGCGCGTGGCTGCATGATCGCCGCCTGCGCGTGTCGGGTCGCCGCAGCCTCAACGAGGCATTGATCGCCACCGGCATCCCGTTTCTTGGCCATGGCGACATCGCCGAGTGGACCCGCATTTTTGGGGCCATCGCGCCTGAAGTGGCAGGGATTCGCCGGTTCGGGGCAGCATCGCTCGATCTGGCCTGGGTCGCAGCCGGCAAGTTCGACGCCTTCTGGGAAAGCGGCCTCAAGCCGTGGGACGTGGCTGCCGGAATTCTGCTGGTGCGCGAAGCGGGCGGTTTCGTGACCGATTTTCGCGGTGGATCGCAGCCGATGGAACGCCAGCAGATCCTCGCGGGCAACGATTCGCTGCATTCGCGCGTCCACAAGCTGATGGTTAGCGCGCTGCGCTGATCCCCCAGCGGGCGTCTTGCGCGCTCACTCGTTCACATAACGCCGGTACAGTTGCATCTGGTTCAGCCAGACATCCAGGTTTTCGTTGAACACCGCCTGCGGCACGCCACCCTTGTCGGTATCGATATCCATGACCAGCACCGGATCGTTCTCCTCGTCGCGATAGGCGCGGACAAAGCGCTTGGTGCGGTTCCATTCGTTGAGCTTTTCGACCGCGAACCCCTTGCGGTCGTTGAAGCCGAAATAGAATTGAACGGTCTTGCAGCCGCGCCTGTCCTCGTTGCAGTTCATCAGGGCGATGACAAATGGCATGTCATCGAAGGCGCTCTCGATATATGGGGCGCCGTTCTCGGGTTGCTGGAGCTTGCTGGGCAAGCCGCGCGCGGTCAGCACTGCCGCGATCGTGTCCGGGCGGGTGGCCGAGACGGTCTGCGCCGAGGCGGTGATCGGCAATGCCATGCTTGCCAGTGCCAGGCTGGCCAGAACTATCATGTTTGTGCGCTTCGTCATCTTCGATTCCCCCCTTGCTGGCCGTCGTCACGCCATGCAGCGCAGGTAGCATGACGCCAGCTTGCCGGATTGTGTCCAACAGCACACAAATGCGCAATTTTTTGAGCATTCTCTCGCCTGGCACATTGCCGCAAAAAAGGGGGGTATCTGGCTTGCGATAGGCGCTGGGCTGGCCTAAAGACCGGGCAAGCAGCACGCACAAACGGGATACGCACATGGCCGAATATCTGCCAATTCTGCTGTTCCTGGCGGTCGCACTGGTCCTTTCGGTGGCATTCGTTTTCCTTCCGATCGGGGTATCGCGGCTCACCGGGGCGCACAAACCAACCGTCGCCAAGTTGAGCGAATATGAATGCGGTTTCCCCGCCTTCGAGGATTCGCGCAGCCAATTCGACGTTCGCTTCTATCTGGTCGCGATCCTGTTCATCATCTTCGATCTCGAAGTGGCGTTCCTGTTCCCTTGGGCGGTCACCTTCCTCGATCTGGGCTGGGAGGCCTGGAGCGCGATGATGATCTTCCTAGGCATTCTCACCATAGGCTTTGTCTACGAATGGAAAATGGGAGCACTCGATTGGGAGTAGTGTCGCAAGCCTCCGGAGCACCGGTTGCCAAGCCGGGGACGCTGGTCCCTGGCACCGGCACGCTGCCCGACGTGGGTTTTCTCAACGATATCAACGCTGAAGTTGCGGACAAGGGCTTTCTGGTCACCTCGACCGAAGAGCTTTTCCAATGGGCGCGTACCGGGTCTTTGTGGTGGATGACCTTTGGTCTGGCCTGCTGCGCGGTCGAGATGATCCACGTCAGCATGCCGCGCTATGACATGGAGCGCTTCGGCGTCGCGCCGCGCGCGTCTCCGCGCCAGTCGGACGTGATGATCGTCGCAGGGACCCTGTGCAACAAGATGGCTCCGGCGCTGCGCCGCGTGTATGATCAGATGTCGGAGCCGAAATATGTGATTTCGATGGGCAGCTGCGCCAATGGCGGCGGCTATTACCATTACAGCTATTCGGTGGTGCGTGGCTGCGATCGCATCGTTCCGGTGGACATCTATGTCCCCGGCTGCCCGCCGACCGCCGAGGCGTTGCTTTACGGTGTGATGCAATTGCAGCGCAAGATCCGCCGGATCGGCACGATCGAGCGCTAAGATACGAGTTGAGAAGGTCTGCTGTGGAGGCGGGCCGGATAAGGGACGCACATGGGACATTCGGCGCCACGGTATGCCGTTCTGGAAGGCTTGGGCGAGCACGTCGCCGCGACGCTGGGTGACCGGCTGATCGCGACGCGTTTCACCCAGGGAGAGTATTGCTTCACCGTCCGTCGCGAGGCTATCGCCGAAGCGCTCGACCTGCTGCGCGAGCGGCATGAGTATCAGCAGCTCGTTGAAATTGCAGGTGTGGACTATCCCAATCGGCCCGAACGGTTCGAAATGGTCTATTGCCTGCTGAGCCTGACCAAGAACCACCGCATCCGTGTTGCCTGCACCACCGATGAGGATACGCCGGTGCCTACAGTTACCACGATCTGGCCGGTTGCAGGTTGGCTCGAGCGCGAAGTGTACGACATGTTCGGCGTGATCTTCGCCGGCAACCCGGACCTGCGCCGCATCCTCACCGATTATGGTTTCCGCGGCCATCCCTTCCGCAAGGACTTCCCGCTCACCGGCTACAGTGAGATGCGCTATTCCGAGGAGCAGGGCAGGGTGATCTACGAGCCGGTCAAGCTGGCGCAGGATTTCCGCAATTTCGACTTTACCTCGCCATGGGAAGGCGCCGACTATGTGCTGCCGGGCGACGAAAAGTCGCTGGGTGGTCCGCCGCATGTCGAGACCCCCAAGACCACCGACAAGCCGTCGGAGACCGGTGCGGGCAAGGGTGCCAACAAGGCAGCGGCCAAGCCCAGCCTCGAGGCTGCTGCCGACCAGCCCGCCGACAAGAAGGGGGGCAAGGCATGACCACCGAGACGCTCCACGAGGTTTCCGAACCCGGGCAGATCGAACAGGATTCGGCCGATCTGGAAATCCAGAACTACACGATCAACTTCGGTCCCCAGCACCCCGCGGCACACGGCGTGTTGCGCATGGTCATGGAACTGGAAGGCGAGATCGTCGAGCGCATCGACTGCCATGTCGGGCTGCTCCATCGCGGCACCGAAAAGCTGATCGAGCACAAGACCTATCTGCAAGCACTGCCGTACTTCGACAGGCTCGATTATTGCTCGCCGCTAGCGATGGAATACAGCTATGTCCTGGCGATCGAGAAGCTGCTGAACCTTGAGGTGCCGCTGCGCGCGCAATATCTGCGCGTGCTGATGGCCGAGCTGACGCGCATCAAGAACCACATGCTCAACCTGGGTGCGCATGTGATGGACGTCGGCGCGATGACCCCCAATCTGTGGCTGTTCGAGCTGCGCGAAGATTGCATGAACTTCTATGAGGCGGTGTCCGGCGCGCGGATGCACGCCGCCTGGTTCCGTCCGGGCGGGGTTCATGAAGATATCCCGCTCAAGGTCCTCGCCGAAATCGGCGAATGGGTCGATACCCGGCTGCCCGAGCTTTTCGAGGATGCGATCAGCCTCGTTGCCGACAACCGCATTTTCAAGCAGCGCAACGTCGATATCGCCGTGGTGTCAAAGGACGACGCCGTGCGCTGGGGCTTTTCGGGTCCGATGATCCGCGGCAGCGGCATCCCCTGGGATCTGCGCAAGTCGCAGCCGTATGATGTCTACGACCGGATGGAGTTCGACATTCCGGTCGGCACGCGCGGCGATTGCTATGACCGCTTCATGGTTCGGGTCGAGGAAGTCCGCCAGTCGGCGAAGATCATCAAGCAGTGCCTCGCGCAGATGCCCGAAGGGCCGATCGCGTCGCTGGACCGCAAGGTCGTTCCTCCCAAGCGCGGCGAGATGAAGCAGTCGATGGAAGCGCTGATCCATCACTTCAAGCTGTATACCGAGGGCTTTCATGTTCCCGCCGGCGAGGTGTACGTTGCGACCGAGAGCCCCAAGGGAGAGTTCGGCGTGTATCTGGTCGCCGATGGCACCAACAAACCGTATCGCTGCAAGATCCGCCCGACGGCGTTCAGCCACCTTCAGGCAATGGATTTCATGACGCGCGGCCACATGCTGTCCGATGCGACCGCCATTCTGGGTGCGATCGACGTGGTGTTCGGGGAGTGCGACCGGTGACGCGACCCTTCTTCCCGATCTGGGTGTACTTTGTGGTGGCTTTGCTGATTGCGCTGAGCGCATTCGGCATCGCGCAGGTCGCAGAAGGCATGGGAATGCCCTTCGTGCTGATCGCGACATTTGCGTGGATGGCCTTTTCCATTTCCCGCCAGCGTAAAGAGCAGAACAATGGCTGACGCAGCACACATTCCCGATGAAGCCGAAACCCGCGCGCGCTGGGGTGGTTTCGCGTTTACGGACGAGAACCTCGCCAAGGCGAAAACCTTCATTTCGCGCTATCCGGAAGGGCGGCAGCGCTCTGCGGTAATGCCGCTGCTCGATCTCGCGCAGCGCCAGGTTGGCGCCGATACGCAGACGCAAGGGTGGCTCCCGGTACCGGTGATCGAATACGTCGCCGCGATGCTCGATATGCCGTATATCCGCGCTTATGAGGTCGCGAGCTTCTACACGATGTACAACCTTGCACCGGTGGGGCGCTTCCATGTTCAGGTCTGCGGCACGACGCCGTGCCTGCTGCGCGGATCGGACAACGTGATGGCGGCGTGCGCCAACAAGGGTCTGGTCAAGGGCAAGACCACGCCCGACGGCCTGTTCACGCTGACCGAAGTCGAATGCATGGGCAATTGCGCCAACGCGCCGATGGTCCAGATCAACGACGATAACTTCGAAGACCTGGATTACGATAGCACGACGCGCATTCTCGAGGCGCTGGCAGCGGGCGAGAGCCCCAAGCCGGGCACGCAGATCGCCGGTCGCCACACCAGCGAGCCCGAAGGCGGACCGACCACGCTCAAGGCGATGGTCGATGCCAACCACGATTATCGCGGGGAATGGTGATGACGACACAATCCGACGTCGCGAACCTGACCTATGAACTGCTGAAGAAGGTTCGTGCGGAGCAACAGGAAATGCGCCTTGAACTGACCGACATCAAGTCGCGGTTGACTGATGTCGAGCAGGCCGTCGCATCGACGTCGGTTCGCGTCGCCCAGGTCGAGGTCAGCATGGCAGGCGTAAACCGCAGGCTGGATCATGTCGGTGAGCGCATCGGCCGGATCGACCGCCGCCTTGAACTGCGTGAAGCGGGTGAGAACTGATATGAGTTTCGATTTTCTCAGCGACAAGGATCGCATCTTCACCAACGTCTATGGGTTCCAGCCGTGGAACCTGAAGGCGTCGCAGGCGCGCGGTGACTGGGACAACACCAAGGACCTGATCGCCTGGGGCCAGGACAAGATCATCGACGAGATGAAGGCGTCTGGCCTTCGCGGTCGTGGCGGTGCGGGCTTCCCCACCGGCATGAAGTGGAGCTTCATGCCCAAGGAATCCAAGGATGGCCGCCCCAGCTTCCTCGTCATCAACGCCGATGAATCCGAGCCCGGCAGCTGCAAGGACCGCGAAATCCTGCGCCACGATCCGCACAAGCTGATCGAAGGCGCGCTGATTGCGGGCTTCGCGATGCGTGCGCGCGCGGCGTATATCTATGTGCGCGGTGAGTATATCCGCGAGGCGCAGGTTCTGCAGGCGGCGGTCGACGAGGCCTATGAAGCTGGTCTGATCGGCAAGAACGCGTCGAAATCGGGCTATGACTTCGACGTGTTTGTCCATCGCGGCGCGGGCGCATACATTTGCGGCGAAGAAACCGCGATGATCGAGAGCCTTGAGGGCAAGAAGGGTCAGCCCCGGCTCAAGCCGCCGTTCCCGGCGGGCGCGGGGCTTTATGGCTGCCCGACCACGGTCAACAACGTCGAATCGATCGCGGTGGTGCCGACGATCCTGCGGCGCGGTGCGAGCTGGTTCGCCAGCTTCGGGCGCGAGAACAACAAGGGCACCAAGCTCTTCCAGATCAGCGGCCATGTCGACAAGCCCTGCGTGGTCGAGGAAGCGATGAGCATCCCGTTCCGCGACCTGATCGAAAAGCACTGCGGCGGTATTCGCGGTGGCTGGGACAATCTGCTTGCGGTGATCCCCGGTGGATCGTCGGTGCCTTTGGTCCCGGCAGCGCAAATCATGGACGCACCGATGGATTTCGACGGCCTCAAGGAGGTCGGTTCGGGTCTGGGCACCGCTGCGGTGATCGTCATGGACAAGTCGACCGACATTGTTCAGGCGATCAGCCGGTTGAGCTATTTCTACAAGCACGAAAGCTGCGGCCAGTGCACGCCGTGCCGCGAAGGCACCGGCTGGATGTGGCGGGTGATGGAGCGGATGCGCACCGGTGATGCCGACATCAGCGAAATCGATACGCTTTACGAAGTTACCAAGCAGGTCGAGGGCCACACCATCTGTGCCCTTGGCGATGCTGCAGCCTGGCCGATCCAGGGCCTTATCAAGCATTTCCGCCCAGAAATGGAACGGCGGATCGTCGAGAAGCAGGGTTCGGTTTCGTTGATGGAGGCTGCAGAATGAGAAAGGTTGCCAAGACGACCCTGGCCGCGATGGCCATGGCATCGATGATTTCGCCGGCACTGGCCTCCGGGGCCGGCTGGTGGACTGTTTCCGATGACGCGATCAAGACGTCGCTCAAGCGGATGTCCGTCGGCGGCGCTGACCGGATGCGCGCATTCGCCTTGTGCTCGGTCAAGCGCAATCCCAAGGCGGTGGAAGCCTTGCTTGCCACCCGCCAGGAAAGTGTCGAGGAGCGCGCGATGTCGCGGCGGCTGACACAGGCGAGTTTCGACTGCCTGCCTTCGGGTGATTTCACTCTCGGCGGCATGTCGGTGCGCGGTTCTCTGGCCGAAGCGATGTTCTGGACCAGCTTTGCCGGTGCAGACGTCGAGAGCCTCACGGTGCGATCGGATGAAATCGGCGAGAAGGAGCGGTTTGCCGATTGTGCGGTCGATGGCCAGCTTGCCGAGGTACGTGACCTGATCGCCACGGCGCCCAAAAGCGATGACGAAAGCGCCGCGCTGTCCCCGCTGATGCCGCGCCTGCGCGATTGCATCGCCAAGACCAGCTTCAGCTCGATGGACAACGCATCGGCGCGCTCGCTGATGGCCGAAGCACTTTATCGCGCTGCCAAGCGCGGCGGGGCAGGCTGACCGGCCATGGTGCGCGCTCTTGCCCTTGCCAGCTTCTCGGTTTTGCTCGCCGCACCTGCGCTTGCGGCCCAGGAAAAGCCTGCCTTCATTCCCAAGCAGGAGGTGCTGGCCGACTTTGCCGCGTGCGTGTTCAAGGCCAATCCCGAGCGGACGCGCGCGCTGCTGGCCACCGAGATCGACAGCAGCGACGAGCGTTCGCTCGCCACCAGCCTGATGGTCAGCCAGACCCAGTGCACCGGCGGCAGGGCGTTCGTTTCGATGAACACCGGCGAAGCGCGCGGCGCGCTGGCCGAAGCGGTCTTGAAATCCGATGCCTCGCTGGTGCAAAGCGTTCAGCTGCTCGAGCCTGAGGCTATCACGCGGCCGACCGAAACCGTGGGCCGCAAGTTCGTGATGGCGTATTCGCGGTGCCTGGTCAGCGCCGCACCCGACAAGGCGCGCGGTCTGATCATCACCGACCACGGATCGGGCGAGGAAAATTCGGCGATGATGGCTTTTGGCGAAGCGCTGAAAGACTGCATGCCTCTGGGCTTTGCCTATAACATCAACATCCGCGACGTGCGCAATCACGTCGCAGCAGCATTGTACGACCGGGCGATGGCATCGCCGGTGGGCGGAGATCTGAATGCCTAAGCTTACCGTAGACGGGATCGAGGTCGAGGTGCCCCAGGGCGCGACCGTGCTGCAGGCTTGCGAGGCTGCCGGCAAGGAGATCCCGCGTTTCTGCTATCACGAGCGGCTGAGCATCGCCGGCAACTGCCGGATGTGCCTTGTCGAGGTGAAACCCGGGCCGCCCAAGCCGCAGGCGAGCTGCGCGCTGCCCGCGATGGACAACCAGGAAGTTCGCACCAATTCGGATATGGTGAAGAAGGCACGCGAAGGCGTGATGGAATTCCTGCTGATCAATCATCCGCTCGATTGCCCGATCTGCGATCAGGGCGGCGAGTGCGATCTGCAGGACCAGTCGGTGGCTTATGGCCGCGGCGGATCGCGTTACGACGAGAACAAGCGCGCGGTGACCGAAAAGTACATGGGTCCGATCATCAAGACGATCATGACCCGGTGCATCCACTGCACCCGCTGCGTGCGCTTTGCTGAGGAAGTCGCTGGCACCGAGCAGATCGGCGCGATCGGTCGCGGCGAGAACATGCAGATCACCAGCTATCTCGAAAAAGCTGTGTCGTCCGAGCTTTCGGGCAATGTCATCGATCTGTGCCCCGTCGGCGCGCTAACCTCGCGTCCCTATGCCTATGAGGCGCGGCCGTGGGAGCTCAAGAAAACGCTGGGCATCGACGTGATGGATGCGGTCGGCACCAACATCCGCTTCGACAGCCGGGGCAGGGAAGTGCTGCGCGTGCTGCCGCGCGTCAACGACGACGTCAACGAGGAGTGGGCGCACGACAAGACACGCTATGCGGTCGATGGCCTGATGCGCCGCCGGCTCGACCGGCCCTATGTGCGCCGCGAAGGCAAGCTTGTGCCTGCGAGCTGGGCCGAAGCGTTCGACGCGATCGCTGCGGTGAATGCAGGGTCTAGCGTAGCTGCGGTTGCGGGGGATCTGCTCGATTGCGAAACCATGTTCGCCGCGCGCGAACTGCTGGCGGCGATGGGGTCAACCCTGATCGAAGGCAGGCAGACCGGCCTCAAGTATGACGTGTCCAGCCTGGCTGCGGTCAACTTCAATTCGACGCTCAACGGCATCGAGACCGCTGACGCGATCCTGCTGGTCGGCACCAATCCGCGCTGGGAAGCGCCTTTGGTCAACACCCGCATCCGCAAGGCGATCAAGCACGGCGCAAAGGTCTATGCGATCGGCGACGAGATCGATCTGACCTACAAGGTCGAATGGCTGGGCAACGACATGGCGCTGCTGGGCAATCTGCCCGGTGCCGTGGCCGACGTGTTCAAGGACGCCAAGCGGCCTGCGCTGATCATGGGCGGCGGAGCCTTGGGCGTCGAAGGCGCATTGGGCGCGGCGCTGGCGCTGGCCGACACGTTCAATCTGGTGCGTGACACCGAAGACGGCGCCTGGAACGGTTTCAACGTGCTGCATATGGCGGCCGCGCGCATGGGCGGGCTGATGCTCGGCTGGGCGCAGCCTGGCGGTATCGCCGATCTGGTCGCGGCACAGCCCAGGCTGCTGTTCGCGCTGGGTGCGGACGAGGTCGATTTCAGCCAGTTCGATGGCAGCTTCAAGGTGTTCATCGGCCATCATGGCGACAAGGGCGCGGCTGCTGCCGACGTCATCCTGCCATCGGCGGCGTATCCCGAAAAGAATGGCACCTACGTCAATGTCGAGGGCCGGGTGCAGATGAGCGACAAGGCCGTGTTCGCGCCGGGCGATGCCCGCGAGGACTGGTCGATCCTGCGCGCGCTCTCCGAAGTGCTGGGACACAAATTGCCGTTCGACACCTTTGCGGAGTGCCGCGCAGCGATGATTGCATCGGTTCCCGCGCTGGGTGCCGAAGGACTGGCCTCGTTTGAATGGGCCCCGCCCAGGCTTGACGCCAGCCCCAGCGGACCTGTCGGCTATCCGATCAGGGATTTCTACCTGACCAACGCCATCGCCCGGGCTTCGGCGACGATGCAGCGCTGCTCGGCCGAACTGCTCCATGGCGAAGAAATCCTGGAGGCCGCGGAATGACCGAGTTTTTTCAATCTTCGCTGGGCATGGGCTGGGGCTGGTTCGTCGCCAATCTTATCCTGATCCTGCTGATCGCGCTGCCGGTCATGCTGTCGGTCGCGATCGTCATCTATTTCGATCGCAAGATCTGGGCATCGATGGCATTGCGGCGCGGGCCCAACGTCGTCGGTCCGTTCGGCATCTTGCAGAGCTTTGCCGACGCGCTGAAGGTGTTCCTGCAGGAAACGATCATTCCGTCAGGTGCCAACAAGGGCCTCTTCCTTCTGGCGCCGATCATCACCTTCACCGTGGCGCTGCTGTCATGGGCGGTCATCCCGTTCGATCAGGACATGGTGCTGGCCGATATCAACGTCGGGCTGCTCTACATTTTCGCGGTCAGCTCGCTCGGTGTGTACGGCGTGATGATCGCAGGCTGGGCGTCGAACTCCAAATACCCGTTCTTCTCGGCATTGCGCGCCGCCGCACAGATGATCTCGTATGAAGTTTCGATCGGCTTGATCATCATTGCTGTCGTGATGTGGACCGGAAGCTTCAACCTCAATGCCATTGTCGAGGCGCAGCGCGGACATGGCCTGGGCTTTGTCAATTGGTACGGTTTCAACCTGCTGCTCTTCCCGATGGCGGTGATGTTCCTGATCTCGTCGCTTGCCGAAACTGCGCGTGCGCCGTTCGATCTTACCGAAGCGGAAAGCGAGCTGGTCGCGGGCTATCAGACCGAATATTCTTCGATGGCGTTTGCGCTGTTCTGGCTGGGTGAGTACGCCAACGTGCTGTTGATGTGCACGCTCAATGCGCTTCTGTTCTGGGGAGGCTGGCTGCCGCCGGTGGATTGGGCGCCGCTCTATGCGATCCCAGGAATCTTCTGGCTGATTCTCAAGATTTCGGCGTTCTTCTTCATCTTCAGCTGGGTCAAGGCGACGGTGCCCCGCTATCGGTATGACCAGCTGATGCGGCTGGGCTGGAAGGTGTTCCTGCCGATTTCGCTGCTGTGGGTATTCCTGGTGTCGGGCTATCTGATGCTGACAAGGTACGGTGTATGATCCCGGCTGTGTTTATGGCTCTGGCACTGGCAACAGGATCGCTGCAAAGCTACGATTGCACCTTGGCTACGCCTTATTCTATCTCGGAAGTCGAGGGTCGAGTCGGGGGCAATCCGATTTCCTTCAGCGGCTCTGCCGGAGCGGGCGCTTGGCAATTCGTACTGGGTTACGATGGCGAATATGGCGAGGTAATCTGGCCGGATAGTCCCATGCAACTTTCTGGCAAGGGATCACTCATTCAAACTGGACCGCAGGATTTTGCATTCTTCCTTGTTTCAAAAGGGCCGTGCCTCTTTACCGAGGGGCATTGTGGAAGTCTGGTTCAGTTTTCGCAGAAGCAGGACAGGTCAATGGACCTGCTTTTGAGCCCGATTGCGATCATTGAAATGGAAAACGGTGAACGACGGCCCTTCAATGTCTATTTGACTGGAAAATGTTCAGAGAAAAAGGCTGGCCAATGACCATCGCTCAAACCATCAAGGCGTTCACGCTCTATGAGTTCGTGAAAGCACACGCGCTGACCTTGAAGTATTTCTTCAAGCCCAAGGCGACGATCAACTATCCGTTCGAGAAGAACCCGCTGTCGCCGCGTTTCCGTGGTGAACATGCGCTGCGTCGCTATCCCAATGGCGAGGAACGGTGCATCGCGTGCAAGCTTTGCGAGGCGGTGTGCCCGGCGCTGGCGATCACCATCGAGGCCGAGCCGCGTGACGACGGCAGCCGCCGCACGACGCGTTACGACATCGACATGACCAAGTGCATTTATTGCGGTTTTTGTCAGGAAGCCTGCCCGGTCGACGCCATCGTCGAGGGGCCGAACTTTGAATTTGCGACCGAAACCCGCGAGGAACTGATCTACGACAAGGGCAAGCTGCTTGAGAATGGTGACAAATGGGAACGTGCCATTGCCGCCAACCTTGAAGCCGATGCACCTTATCGGTAAGGCGCACTCGAATTCGATTCACCGCGATGTGGTGGCCGCCGGGAGAAGCGGGCATCGCATCTGAAACCAGACCCGCTCGATTGGGCGCATCGGGGGCTGAAAAGCTTTGATCCAGATATTTGCCTTTTACCTGTTCGCGTCGGTGGTGATCGCCAGCGGTGCGTTCACCATCCTGGCTCGCAACCCGGTGCACTCGGTGCTCTGGCTTATCCTCGCATTCTTCAATGCGGCAGGTCTGATGATCCTGATCGGCGCCGAGTTCATCGCGATGCTGCTGGTGATCGTCTATGTCGGCGCGGTCGCGGTGCTGTTCCTGTTTGTGGTGATGATGCTCGACGTCGACTTTGCCGAGCTTCGCGGCGGCTTCATGAAGAACCTGCCGCTGGGCATTGCGCTTGCTGCGGTGTTTCTGGCGGAGCTGATCTTCGGCATCGGCGCCTATCGTGCGGGCAGCATCGAACTGGGCGAACATGCGCTCAACCCCGCGCGGATCGGCGCGAGCAATATCGAGGCGGTGGGCGAGCTGCTCTACACCCGGTATATCTTCCTGTTTGAAGGCGCAGGTCTCGTGCTGCTGGTTGCGATGGTCGGTGCGATCGTGCTGACCCACCGCAAGCGCCCCGGCGTGCGTCCGCAGAACATCGGTTCGCAGATCCGCCGCCGCCCCGAAGAGGCGACCCGCAACACGCAGCCTGCCGTCGGTGAAGGTGTCGAGCTATGATTGGTATCGAGCATTATCTCGTGGTCAGCGCCATCCTGTTCGTGATGGGCGTGCTGGGCATCTTTCTCAACCGCAAGAACGTCATCATCATTCTGATGGCGATCGAGCTCATCCTGCTCGCGGTCAACATCAACCTGGTCGCCTTCAGCGTGTTCCTGGGCGACATGGTGGGCCAGGTGTTCGCCATGTTCGTGCTGACCGTTGCGGCAGGCGAGGCGGCGATCGGTCTTGCCATCCTGGTCATCTACTTCCGCGGCCGCGGTACGATTGCGGTTGACGACATCAACCAGATGAAGGGTTAAGCACATGGCCATCACCCTGATCGTCTTTCTGCCGTTGCTGGCAGCCATCATCGCTGGCCTGGGCAACCGCATCATCGGCAATGTGCCCGCCAAGCTGGTGACCACGGCTGCATTGTTCGCAGCCTGTGCACTGAGCTGGCCGATCTTCCTGGGCTTCCTGGGCGGCACGACGACCGAATACGTCGTCCCCGTCCTGTCATGGCTGCGATCGGGCGACCTGCAGTTCGATTGGTCGCTTCGCGTCGATACGCTGACCGCGATCATGCTGGTCGTGGTGACATCGGTCTCGGCGCTCGTCCATCTGTATAGCTGGGGCTATATGGAAGAGGATCCCGATCAGCCGCGCTTCTTCGCGTATCTGTCGCTGTTCACTTTCGCCATGCTGATGCTGGTGACCGCCGACAACCTGGTCCAGATGTTCTTTGGCTGGGAAGGCGTCGGCCTCGCCTCGTACCTGCTGATCGGCTTCTGGTTCCGCAAACCCACCGCCAACGCTGCCGCGATCAAGGCGTTCGTCGTCAACCGAGTCGGCGATCTTGGCTTCATGATGGGCATCTTCGGCACCTTCCTGGTGTTCGGTACCGTCTCGATCCCCGCGATCCTCGAAGCTTCGCCTGGCATGGCCGGGTCGACCATCGGGTTCCTTGGCGGACGTTTCGACACGATGACCGTGCTGTGTCTGCTGCTGTTCATCGGCGCGATGGGCAAGTCCGCACAGCTCGGGCTGCACACCTGGTTGCCTGACGCGATGGAAGGCCCGACCCCCGTGTCGGCGCTGATCCATGCTGCGACGATGGTCACCGCCGGCGTGTTCATGGTCTGCCGCCTGTCGCCGATGTTCGAGGCGAGCCCGGTCGCGCTGACCGTGGTCACGATTGTAGGCGCGGCGACATGCTTCTTCGCAGCCACGATCGGCACGACCCAGTGGGACATCAAGCGCGTCATCGCGTATTCGACCTGCTCGCAGCTCGGCTACATGTTCTTTGCCGCCGGCGTCGGTGCTTATGGCGCGGCGATGTTCCACCTGTTTACCCATGCGTTCTTCAAGGCACTATTGTTCCTCGGCGCGGGCTCGGTGATCCATGCGATGCACCACGAGCAGGACATGCGCTATTATGGCGGCCTGCGGAAACACATCCCGCTGACCTTCTGGGCGATGCTGGCCGGTACGCTCGCGATCACCGGCGTTGGCGTCTATCATCTGGGCGCAGGCTTTGCCGGTTTCTGGTCGAAGGATGCCATTCTGGAGGCCGCCTGGGCTTCGGGGTCGCAGGCGGGTAATACCGCTTTCTGGCTGGGCACCGTGTCGGCGTTGCTGACAAGCTTCTACAGTTGGCGGCTCATGTTCCTGACCTTCTGGGGCAAGCCGCGCTGGATCCAGTCCGAACATATTCAGCACAGCGTCCACAAGACGCCTGAGCAGGCAGGTGCGGACACCACCGGTGGCTATCATCCGCATGAAAGCCCGCTGGCCATGCTGCTGCCGCTCGGCCTGCTGTCGATCGGCGCGGTGATCGCAGGGCAGGTCTTCCATGACGCTTTCCTCAACGAGGAAGGCTTCTGGAATGGGGCGATCGCCTATAACGCCGGGCTGATGCACGCGATGCACGACGTTCCGATGCTGGTGAAATATGCCGCCTCGATCGTGATGGTCATCGGCCTGCTGGTCGCCTGGCTGTTCTACATCCGCAACACCGCGCTTCCGGGCAAGGTGGCAGCAGGGCTGGGACCGATCTACCGTTTCGTGCTCAACAAATGGTACTTCGACGAGCTGTACAATGCCATTTTCGTCAAGCCTTCGATGGCGCTGGGCCGCTTCTTCTGGAAGGCGGGCGATGAGGGGACAATCAACCGCTTCGGCCCTGACGGCGCTGCCGTGCTGGTCGCTTCCGGCAGCCGCATGGCGGTGAAGCTGCAATCGGGTTTCCTTTATAGCTATGCTCTGGTGATGCTGCTCGGCCTTGTGGCGGCGCTCACCTGGCTGATGGTGCGCTGACATGAACGATCTGGGATTTCCTGTGCTGTCGCTGATGCTCGCCGTGCCGATGGCGGCCGCGATCGCCTGTCTGTTCGTCAGCGCCAATACCGCGCGCTGGCTGGCGCTGATCGCCACGCTGATCGATCTTGCGCTCGGCATCGTGCTGTGGGCCAATTACGATATCGGCGGCGCGCAGTGGCAGTTCGTCGAGCGCGCTGATCTCTTCGACCGGTTCAGCTGGGCGCTGGGCATCGATGGCATTGCGCTGATGCTGATCATGCTCTCGGTGTTCCTGATGCCGATCTGCATCGGTGCGAGCTGGGAATCGATCCAGACCCGCGTTGGCGAATACATGGCGGCATTCCTGCTCATGGAAGTGCTGATGATCGGTGTGTTCGCCGCGCAGGATATCTTCCTGTTCTACATCTTCTTCGAGGCCGGCCTTATTCCGATGTATCTGATCATCGGAATCTGGGGCGGTGCGAACCGGATCTACGCATCGTACAAATTCTTCCTCTACACGCTGCTCGGATCGGTGCTGATGCTGATCGCGATGTTCTGGATGGTCAACGAGGCGGGCACGTCGGACATCCCGACGCTGATGGCCTATGACTTCCCGCTCGAGGCGCAGTCCTGGCTGTGGCTGGCGTTCTTCGCGAGCTTTGCCGTCAAGATGCCGATGTGGCCTGTGCACACCTGGCTGCCCGATGCGCACGTTCAGGCGCCGACCGCAGGCTCGGTGATCCTGGCAGGCGTGCTGCTTAAGATGGGCGGCTATGGCTTCATCCGCTTCTCGCTGCCGATGTTCCCCGATGCGTCGGTCGAGTACATCTGGCTGGTGTTCATCCTCTCGATGATCGCGGTGGTCTACACTTCGCTGATCGCGCTCGTGCAGAGCGACATGAAGAAGCTGATCGCCTATTCGTCGGTCGCGCATATGGCGATCGTCACCGTCGGGCTGTTCGCGTTCAACCGCCAGGGGCTCGAGGGCGCGCTGGTCGTGATGCTCAGCCATGGTCTGGTGTCGGGCGCATTGTTCCTGTGCGTCGGCGTGATTTACGACCGTCTGCACACCCGCGAGATCGATCGTTACGGTGGCCTCTCGATCAATATGCCGCGCTATGCACTGCTGTTCCTGCTGTTCACCATGGCGTCGATCGGCCTGCCGGGCACCAGCGGCTTCGTCGGCGAGTTCCTCTCGCTGATCGGCGTCTATGAGGTGTCGAGCTGGGTCGCGATCGTCTCGACCACCGGCATCATCCTGGGCGCTGCGTATATGCTCTATCTCTATCGCCGCGTCGCCTATGGCGTGATCAAGTCCGATGACGTTGCGGCGATGCCCGACCTCAACAAGCGCGAGATCGCGCTGTTGTTGCCGATCGCGCTCGTCGTGCTGTGGATGGGGGTCTACCCCGAAAGCTTCATGGCACCGATGCGCAAGGATGTCGGCGCGCTCGAAGCGCGGCTCGCGGCGGCCAAGCCCGTCGGCGACGCGCAGGTCGAAATGGGCGCCGGTCCTGTCCTCACGCCCGCAGCCCATGCTGAAGAAGGCCATCACTGATGAATTACGCGCTCTGGTTCCAGCTGGCCTCGCCGGAAATCGTTCTCAGCCTCTCCAGCTTGGTGCTGCTGCTGATCGCCGCCTGGGGCGGCAACGCGTCCTCGCGCCTGGTCAGCATATTGGCCGTCGTCGCGCTGTCCGGTGCGTTGGCGCTGTCGCTCAACTTCCTGTTCGATCCGGCTTTTGCCGATGGTGCCGATGCGTTTTACGGCCAGTACCGGATGGACAGCTTCGCCTCATTGGCCAAGGTGCTGATCTTCCTGTCGGCAATCGCCTGCATCATCGTGGCCCCCAAGTTTTTCGCGCGCGGCGGCATGATGCGTGCGGAATATCCGGTGCTCATCGTCTTCTCGACGATCGGCATGGGCTTGATGGTCTCCGCCGTCGATCTGTTGACGCTGTACATCGGCCTCGAGATGCAGAGCCTTGCGGCCTATGTTCTCGCCAGCTTCCTGCGCAGCGATGATCGCTCGGCTGAAGCGGGCCTCAAATATTTCGTGCTTGGCGCGCTGGCGAGCGGCATCCTGCTGTACGGCATGTCGTTGCTCTACGGCTTTACCGGAACGACCAGTTTCATCGGCATCCAGACGGCGTTTGCCGATGGCGTATCGACCGGCGCACTGTTCGGCATCGTGTTCGTACTATCGGGGCTGGCATTCAAGATCAGCGCGGTGCCGTTCCACATGTGGACGCCCGACGTGTATGAAGGCGCGCCGACCCCGGTCACCACCTTCTTTGCTACCGCCCCCAAGGTCGCCGCGCTGGCGCTGACGATGCGCGTTGCGATCGAGGCGTTCGGCGGTCAGCAGAGCGTCTGGCAGCAGATCGTGATCTTCGTCGCGATGGCATCGATCATCCTGGGCGCTGCCGGTGCCATCGGCCAGAGCAACATCAAGCGGCTGCTGGCCTATAGCTCGATCAACAATGTCGGCTTTATGCTGATCGGCCTGGCCTGCGGCACGCCCGAAGGCGCGTCGGCGATGATGACCTATCTGATCATCTATGTCGCGATGACGCTCGGCAGCTTCATCTGCGTGCTCGACCTCAACGACCGCACCGGCGCGCCTGTCGAGGAGATCGGCAAGCTGGCTGGCCTGTCGCGGACCCGTCCGGGTCTGGCCGCGGCGCTCGCGATCTTCATGTTCAGCCTGGCCGGTATTCCGCCGCTGTTCGGCTTCTGGGGCAAGTTCGTGGTGTTCGATGCCGCGGTGGCGGCGGGTCTGATCCCGCTGGCCGCGATCGGTATCGCAGCTTCGGTCATCGGCGCGTTCTATTATCTCAAGGTCATCAAGGTGATGTACTTTGATGAGCCCGCCGATGTCATCGCGCCCAGCGATTCGAAGGCACGGATGGTGCTGGTCACGCTGATGGCGGTGTTCCTGTCGCCGCTGGGCTATTTCACCACGCTTGCGCTCAGTCCGGTGACGGCAGGCGCTGCCAGGGCACTGTTCTGGGCGGCCTGATTGAAACGGTCGCGCTGACCGCATCCACCAATGCGGACATGCTCGCGCGCGCCGAAACAGGCGCGCCCGAAGGCCTGTGGATCCGCGCCGAGCAGCAGAGCGGGGGCAGGGGCCGCCTGGGACGGCAATGGCTGAGCCCGCCCGGCAACCTGTATTGCAGCACATTGGTGCGTATCGGGCCGGCTGATCCTGCAGCCCACCTGCTGGCGTTCGTTGCGGGGCTGGCGGTGCTGGATACGGTCAATACGGTCGTGTCCGACGCAGGTGCGCGGCTCAAATGGCCAAACGATGTGCATGTCGGCGGCGCCAAGCTCGCAGGTATTCTGCTCGAGCGGCGCAACGACGCCGTGGTGGTCGGGATCGGGATGAATGTTGCGATTGCGCCGGAAGTTTCCGGGCGCACGGTCACCGCGTTGCATGACCAGGGTGCCATGGCGCAGCTCGATGCGGCGGCGGTGCTCGAGCTGCTCGCTCCGCGCTTTGCATCGCGGCTGCTGCAATGGCGGACGTGCCAGCCTGCAACGCTGCTTGAAGTCTGGTCCGCCGCCGCGCATAAGCCGGGTGAAGCGATGGCGGTTCAGCGCGGGCCGGGTGATCGGGTCGAAGGCGTGTTCGGAGGTCTTGCTGCGGACGGGGCACTGATACTGCGCTGCCCTGATGGCCGGGTCGAGACGATCAGCGCGGGGGATGTCCATCTCATCGCATGAGCCGGATATTCGCAGGGTAAAGGGACGTTCAACATGCTGCTTGCCATCGATGTCGGCAACACCAACGCGGTGTTCGCGCTGTTCAACGGACGTACGATCAAGACCCGTTGGCGGATATCGACCGACGCCCGGCGGACCGGCGACGAATACGCGGTTTGGTTGAACCAGTTGCTGATGCTCGAAGGCTTCATGCGGCAGGACATCAGCCAGGTGATCATCTCCACCGTCGTCCCGCGCGCGCTGCACAACCTGCAGGTGCTGTCGCGCAAGTATTTCAACGTCGAGCCGCTGATTGCAGGGGTCGCACCTGCCGACTGGCAGATGCAGATCGACGTCGATGAACCCAAATCACTGGGCGCCGATCGTGCGGTCAATTCGATCGCCGCGCACGCCCTGCACCCCGGCGACATCATCATCATCGACTTTGGCACCGCAACCACCTATGACGTGGTGGATTATACGGGTGCTTACAAAGGGGGCATCATCGCGCCGGGCATCAACCTGTCGCTCGATGCCCTGGTACAAGCTGCCGCAAAGCTGCCGCGCATCGCCATAGAAACCCCGCGCAACAACCGCTCGGTCATCGGTCGCAACACCGAAGATCAGATGCAGATTGGCGTGTTCTGGGGCTATGTCGCGATGATGGAAGGGCTGGTCGCCCGGATGCGCGCCGAGATCGGCCGCCCGGCGAAGGTCATTGCCACCGGCGGGCTTGCGGTGCTGTTCGATGAGCACACGACGATATTTGATGCGGTCGAACCCGACCTGACCCTGCAGGGTCTAGCCATGATTGCCGAAAGGGCATTTTGATTACATGAAACCTGGAAAAGAACTGTTGTTCCTGGCCCTTGGCGGGTCGGGCGAAATCGGCATGAACGCCAACCTTTACGGCTGCGACGGCAAATGGGTGATGGTCGATCTCGGCATGACCTTCAGCGATCCGGCCTATCCCGGCGTCGAGCTGGTGTTTCCCGATCTCGAATTCATCGAGGAACGCGCCGACGACCTGCTCGGCATCGTGCTGACGCATGGCCATGAAGACCATATCGGTGCGCTGCCCTATCTGGCGGCGGACCTTAATGTGCCGTTGTTCGCAACGCCTTTCACCGCCGACCTGATCCGCCGCAAGCTGGAAGAGCAGGGGCTGGTCAAGGACGTCGAGCTCAACGTCATCGAGAACGAAGGCAGCCTCCAGCTTGGCCCATTCGGGTTCCGTTATCTGCCGCTCGCGCACTCGATCGCCGAGGGCAACGCGCTGCTGATCGACACGCCTTATGGCCGCATCTTCCACACCGGCGACTGGAAACTCGACGACGAACCGATCGTCGGCGTTCCTTCGACGCCCGCAACGCTGAGCGCGCTGGGCGATGAGGGCATACTCGCGATGGTCTGCGATTCGACCAACGTCTTCAATCCGGAAAGCTCGGGCTCCGAGGGCGCGGTGCGTGATGAACTGATCAAGGCGGTCAAGCCGCTCAAGGGTCGCGCGCTGATCACCACCTTCGCCTCCAACGTCGCACGCCTGCACACGCTGGGTGAGGTCGCCAAGGCGACCAATCGCGCCTTCTGTGTCGCCGGGCGCTCGCTCGATCGGATCATTCAGGTCGCCAAGGCAAACGGCTATCTCAAGGACCTGCCCGAGCTGGTCGATTTCGATACCGCGATGGGTCTGCCGCGCCGTGAGGTTCTGGTCGTCGCCACCGGCGGCCAGGGCGAGCCGCGCGCCGCTCTGGCGCGCGTTGCCGACGGGAACCACCAGATCAAGCTCGAGGCAGGCGATACCGTGCTGTTCTCGTCCAAGGTCATTCCGGGCAACGAAATCGCGATTGGGCGCATCCAGAACAGACTGGCCGAAGATGGCATCAACATGGTCACCGACCGCCAAGCCGATATTCATGTCTCTGGTCACCCCGGCAGGCCCGAGCTTGCCGAAATGTACAAGTGGATCAGGCCGCAGGTGCTGGTTCCTGTCCATGGCGAGATGCGGCACATGACCGAACAGGCCCGGTTCGGCACCGAGCAGGGAATCCCTTCGGTGGTGGTGCAGAAGAACGGCGATCTGGTGCGGCTGGCGCCCGGCAAGCCTGGCGTGATCAGCCGCGAGCGCGCTGGCCGGCTGGTGCTGGATGGCGACGTTATCCTTCCCGCCGATGGCATGACGATGGCCGAGCGACGCAAGCTTGCGGTCAACGGTCAGGTCAGCGTGGCGGTTGCGCTCGATGGACGCGGCGCGCTGATCGGCGATCCCGTGGTGCGCTGCCTCGGGCTTCCGGTCGAGGATGATCTCGATGCGTTCCTGGCCGAGACGGTCGAGGATGTCCGTCAGGCGATCGAAAATCCCGGCAAGAGCAAGCCGCGCGGGCGGGGTGGCAAGTCCGAAGGCCGCAACGGCGGCAAATCCGAGGGTCGCACGGGCGGCAGGGGCGATGACGTGCAGGAGGGCATTCGCCTCGCCGTACGCCGCGCCGCTACGCGCTGGACGGGCAAAAAGCCTGTGGTTACCGTCTTGATGATCGGTGGCTGATGCCCCATTTTGGCGGCAATCAATCGAGGTATGACGCATGAGCTGGACGAGCATCGCCGCCATCTATCTGTTGTTCTGGGTGATCACCGCGTTCGTGGTGATGCCTTTCGGTGTGCGCACCGCTGACGAGCTGGGGCTCGAAAAGGTCCGCGGCCAGGCGGACAGCGCGCCTGCCAACTTCAGGCCCAAGCGGGTCATCCTGATCACCACCGCTGTATCGGCGGTGGTGTTCGGGTTGTTCTATGCCAATTATCTCAATGGCTGGATCGGTCCATCGGACGTCAATGTCTTCGGCAAGCCTGCGGGCATGGATTGACCGTTCGGCCCGTGCGTTGAGGCGTGCAAGATTAGTGTGAGACTTTTTCCACTATTGCTGCTATAGACGTGCCATCGCGCGATCCACGATCCAAGCCAGCGCGCGACTGAGAGACTCGCGGCATCCATGCTCCACGCTCTTGCTTGCGCAGCGACAAGAGCAAACGCATGCCAGATATCAATCAGCTTTTTGACGATCTCCACGTTGCGCACATGCGCGCGTTGCATTCGCCCAGCGCGAATGAGCGCGATGCGCAGCGCAACTTGGCGTGTGTCGAAGAGCGGCGCGTTCATGCGATCGCCTATCCACAGCCGGGCAGTTTTATGCCGGGCTGACCCCATTCGGATGCCGGGCCTGCCGCAAGGTTGACCTCAAGCATCCGCATCTTCGCGTGCAATGGCCGGGACCGGGCGTTGCACAGGTCGAAATCGAACTTCCGGTCCCGACTATGCAAGGGGAAATGTCCGCAAATGTGCGGCCTCGTGCAATCTACACTTAAGGAAATGACTATGCCTATTGGCACCGTAAAGTTTTTCAACGCCGACAAGGGCTATGGTTTCATTCAGCCCGATGATGGCGGCAACGACGCGTTCGTTCACATCAGCGCCGTTGAAGCATCGGGCATGCGCACGCTCGATCGCGACCAGCGCGTGAACTTTGAGCTCGAGCAGGATCGCCGCGGCAAGATGGCGGCTGTCCGTCTCTCGGCTGCTGCCTGATTCGCAGATGCTAGGGTGCGGGGTGGCGATTGCGCCGCTCCGCAGCCTGACAGTTACCCCCAGGATGACCCAAAGATTTACGAGGGTTTAACATCTGGGCGCTATCACGGCCCTGACGAATTGGGGGGCCGCAAGATGCTGCACAGAATGCTGCGCGATCACGTTGTGATGCGTGAAAAGGCAGATGCCCTGCTCGCGCTCCTCGATTGCGCAAAAATGCCCGACGGCCTGCTTCTTGCCGACCGGCGCTGGCAGCTCAGCAGCCACATCATGCAACACCTGGCGTTCGAAGACCGCCATCTGTACGCCAAGCTGCTGCGGGACGAACGGCCGCACGTCCGCGAGATCGGCCGCAAATATCAGGCAGAGCTGGCCGAACTTTTCACCGCCTATTCGCAGCATGCCAGGTTCTGGACCCCCGCACGCGTCGCAAACGACTGGAACGGCTTTCGTACCGCGTCGCGCAAGATGACGCTGGGGATGTTCGCCCGGATCGATCGCGAAGAGGCCGAACTCTATCCTCTCGCCGCTGATGCTGCGATCGACATCAGCAGCAATGTCGCGCCCACCACCAACTGGGCCCGCGAAGCTTTCGCGATCAAGGATGCGATCATCCAGGGTGCAGGCCAGGCTACCGCCTGACGACAGCTGCGGCCGCACGTCATAAGGTTTCAACTCGCGCGCTAATCGTCTAAGCGCTGCGCCATGTCAGAGACGAATCCCGATATCCTTCCCGCAGGTCTTGCCGATCTGCTTCCCCCGCGCGCCGAACAGGCCGCACGGCTGACCCGCAATGCCATGGATGTGCTTGCGGGCCACGGCTATGATCGCGTCTCCCCGCCGCTGGTCGAGTACGAGCGGTCGCTGGCATCGCGGATGCAGGGGACGGGGCGACAGCATCTGTTCCGCATGGTCGATCCTTCCTCGATGCGGACATTGGCGATCCGTTCCGACATCACCGTGCAGGTTGGCCGCGTCGCCACCACTCTGATGGCCACCTCGCCGCGTCCGTTGCGGCTAAGCTACGCAGGGCAGGTGCTGCGCATCGCATCCGACCAGCTCAATCCCGAGCGCGAGCGCCTCCAGATTGGCGCCGAGCTCATCGGGCACGACAATATCGCCGCCGCGCAGGAAGTGGTGCGGATCGCGATCGAAGCGCTGGCTCAGGCAGGCGTCACCGGAATCACAGTCGATCTGACGCTGCCCGACCTTGTCGATACGCTCGCCGCCACCGCTTTTCCGCTCGCGCCCACACAGATTTCTGCGGTGCGCCGCGAACTCGACATGAAGGATGCAGGCGGGCTGACCGCGCTTGGCGCGGATGCCTATCTGCCGCTGCTGTATGCGATGGGGCCGTTTGAAGTGGCGATCGACGCGCTGGCGGCGATCGATGCCGGCGGGGTGCTCGCCAGCCGCATCGGTGCGCTGCGCCAGATCGTCGCTGGCCTGCCCGAAGATGTGACGGTCACGCTCGACCCGACCGAACGCCACGGCTTCGAATATCAAAGCTGGTTCGGCTTCTCGCTCTATGCCGATGGTTGTGCGGGAGTCGTCGGGCGCGGCGGGACCTATGCCATTCCCGACGGCAAGGGTGGACAAGAGGTTGCAACCGGCTTCTCGCTTTACCCCGATGCGCTGCTCGATATGGGGCTGGACGGTGACGGTGGGACAGCAGGCAAGCTATTCCTGCCGTTCGGCCATGACCAGGCAGTGGCGGCACGGCTGCGCGCGATCGGATGGCGTACGCTGGCAGCGCTGGCCGAAGCCGATGACGCGCTTGCACTGGGCTGCACACACAGGCTGGATGGCAGCGAGACCGTTCTGCTCTGATCGCGCTCGCAATCAGAATTGCGTCAGGAACTCGGACACTGCCTTGGTGTGCGCATTGCTTTCGTCGCCAAGCTCGCGGTTGATCGTCATATGGTTTTCGCCTGCGATCGATTGGACCACGACCTTCGATCCGGCGGATGTCAGCGCAGCAGCAAGCGCGTTCGATTGAACGGCGGCATCCTTGCGGCTGGCGACATGCAGGATCAGCCAGCGACCGACATTGGGGGCCGCCGCGTGGGTGACCGGTGACAGCCTCGCCTGGCGCGCAGGATCGGTGCCGAACGCGGGGATATAAAGGCTCTTTGCGATCAACGGCTGATCGCGCATCTGCCGCGCGACGTCATAGCCTGCGCCGTCGAGCAGGATGACCCCGGCAATCCGTTGCATGTCGGCTTTGAGATAGCTTGGGTCAGTCGAGACCAAAGCCGCCAGATGAGCGCCCGCGCTGTGGCCCATTACGATGATCCGTTTGGGGTCGATTCCCAGCGTTTTCGCTTGCGCAAGCAGCTCGGCGAGCGCTGCGGCAACGTCTGCGGCTTGCTGCTCGACCGGAGCTTCGGGCAGCAACCGATAGCCGACCGATGCGAACGCCCAGCCCTTGGCGGCGAAAAAGGCCGGCTGCTGGCTGACCATGCGGCGATCGCCATTGCGCCAACCGCCGCCGTGGACGAAGACGACCAGCGGATGTCCGCTGGCGGGCTTCGCACCTTCTGGCAGGTAAAGATCGATGGCTTGCTTGTCAGCTGAGCCATAAGCGATCGTGCGCGCCGAGGAATCGCGGGGCTGCTGGGGTGTGACGGCGGGCAGGCGGTTGGCGATACCCTCCACGAATTGTGCCTTGCAGCGTTGGGACAGTTCGTCGCCGCGCTCGCGCAGGCATGTTCGCATTTCCGAGCGCTTGAGGCCGCACAACCGCACCACCTCGCGGCGGCATTCGCGATCCAGCATTCGCTCGCGCGCGCCGACCTGCTGGGCAAGGAGAGGCGCCACCAGCATGGCGGTCACGATCAGCGCCAACGTCTTCCAGTGCATCGTCCATCTCCGAACAGGCTGCGAGATGACGGCCAGTCTGGCTCAGGCGCCATGGCCGCGTCCATTCGCGAAGTGCATTAATTTGTATCAAGTTTCACCCTAACAGGGTGGACGCAGCCGCCCGCCATCACTAGGACGAGCGCGTTTTGTGCGCCGCTGATCGGTGCGTCCATCTTGCGAAAAGGTTGATGTCGTGGCCAATGTTACGGTGATCGGCGCCCAGTGGGGCGATGAGGGCAAGGGCAAGATCGTGGACTGGCTCGCCGAGCGCGCCGACGCGGTGATCCGCTTTCAGGGCGGTCACAACGCCGGCCACACCCTGGTGATCGGCGAGAAGGTGTTCAAGCTCTCGCTTCTGCCCTCGGGCATCGTGCGCGGAACCTTCAGCGTCATCGGCAACGGCGTCGTGCTTGATCCCTGGGCGCTGCGCGACGAGGTCGCCAAACTGCGCGGGCAGGGCGTGGAGATCACGCCTGACAATCTGGCCGTCGCCGACAACTGCCCGCTGATCCTGCCGTTCCACCGCGATCTTGACGCGCTGCGCGAGGACGCCAGCGGCCAGGGCAAGATCGGCACCACCCGGCGCGGGATCGGCCCTGCTTATGAAGACAAGGTCGGACGGCGCGCGATCCGCGTATGCGATCTGGCGCATCTGGATTCGCTCGATCCGCAGCTCGACCGGCTGTGCGCGCACCATGATGCGCTGCGGGCCGGTTTCGGCGAGCCTCCGATCGATCGTGCAGCCTTGCTCGCCGAACTGGCCGAGATCGCGCCGTTCGTGCTCGAATTCGCGCAGCCGGTGTGGAAGCGCCTGGGCGAAATCCGCCGCGCCGGTGCCCGCATGCTGTTCGAGGGCGCACAGGGCGTGCTGCTTGATGTCGATCATGGCACTTATCCCTTCGTCACCTCGTCGAACACCGTCACCGGCACTGCTTCGGGCGGCAGCGGGCTGGGCCCGCAGGCGAGCGGCTTCGTGCTCGGCATCGTCAAGGCCTATACCACCCGCGTCGGATCGGGCCCTTTCCCGACCGAATTGCAGGACGAGGTAGGGCAGCGGCTGGGCGAGCGCGGGCATGAGTTCGGCACCGTCACCGGTCGCCAGCGCCGCTGCGGCTGGTTCGATGCGACTTTGGTGCGGCAGGCGTGCGCGGTCGCCGGCGTGACCGGGATCGCGCTGACCAAGCTCGATGTGCTCGACGGCTTTGCCAAGCTCAAGATCTGCACCGGCTACCGGCTCAACGGCAAGGTGCTCGATTATTTCCCCGCACACGCGGGCGATCAGGCTGCGGTCCAGCCGATTTACGAGGAAATGGACGGCTGGCACGAATCGACTGCCGGTGCCCGCAGCTGGGTTGACCTGCCCGCGCAGGCGATCAAGTATATCAAGCGCGTGGAGGAGCTGATCCAGTGCCCGGTGGCGCTCGTTTCGACCTCGCCCGAGCGCGAAGATACGATTCTTGTCCGCGATCCCTTTGCGGACTGAGAGTCGGCTTTATGGGGGGAATTCATGTCCGAAGGCGGACGAACGCCATTTGGTAATGGGCCGCCTGCTGCGGGTGACGTGGTCGTGGCGGCGGACAGTGCGGCGCTGCTGCGGCTGATCGAAGCTGCAGGCTGGCCTGCGTCGCGGATTGCTCTGACCGGCACACCATTGGCCGAGACCGCGCGCATTCACGCCTTCGATTGGCAGGCGGGTGTTCCGAACGACTCGCTGCTGGCCAATCTGCCGTCCGACGTCGGCATTTTTTGCCTGGTCAGCCTGGAGACGATCGACGAGGTCGACATGCTGCTTGATGGCCGCAACGCCGCTTGCGTGTTCGGCGACGACCAGGCGTTGATCGCGATCGCGCTCTCCGATCTTGCCGCAGTGCTGCGCGCCGGCAGCGCCTTCGATACCTCCCGCGACGAGCGGGCCCGGCTTCAGGCGCTGGCCATGGACCTCGCGCGGCTTGCCGAGCAGTTGGGACGGATCACCTCGCAGGATGATGATTCGCGCGATGCGCACGATGCGCCCGACGCGCTCGCCGATCGATCGATGGCCTATCATGCCGAGGGACCTGCCGATCATGGTCCGGCAGTCCCGCCCGATCCGCAGCAGATCCGCCATCTGATAAGCCTGCGCAGACTGCGCGAGCGCTTTTTCTCGCCCGAGCTGTTTGCCGATCCTGCGTGGGATATCCTGCTCGACCTCGCCGCAGCGCGGCTCGAACGGCGCTCGGTATCGGTCTCGAGCCTGTGCATCGCAGCGGCCGTGCCGCCGACCACGGCGCTGCGCTGGATCCGGTTGATGACCGACCAGCAGCTGCTCGAACGCCGCGCGGATTCGCTCGATGCGCGGCGCATGTTCGTCGATCTTTCCGATGCGGCATTCGATCAGGTGTGCGGGTGGTTCGCGCTGGCCAATGCGCGCGGCGGCCTGGGTGGATGATGCTGCGGCGTGGCTCATTGCGCGGCATGGCTTGTTAGTATCGGCGGTTGCGCCTAATTTGGCGGAATGACCAGCCCGTTCACCGAACTGAACGACCGCGCGCGCGACGTATTTCGCATCGTCGTCGAAAGCTATCTCGATACCGGGATGCCGGTCGGCTCGCGCACGATATCGAAGTCCTCCGCCGTCAGCCTGTCACCTGCGTCGATCCGCAACGTGATGCAGGATCTCGAGGAACTGGGCCTGCTCGCAGCGCCGCACACCAGCGCCGGGCGGATGCCCACCGAGCAGGGGCTGCGGCTGTTCGTCGACGGAATGATGCAGGTCGCAGAGCCCTCGGTCGAGGAACGCGCCGCGATCGAGAAACAGCTTAACAATGCGGGGCCGATCGAGGCGGCGCTGGCGGCGACCACGCAGGCGCTGTCGGGGCTGTCTGCCTGCGCCGGGATCGTCATGGTGCCGCGGCGCGAGCCAGTGTTGCGCCAGATGAGCTTCGTGCGGTTGTCCGATACCCAGGTGCTCGCGGTGCTCGTCGGCAACGATGGCAGCATCGAGAACCGCGTGCTCGAGATGAGCAGCCGGGTGACCGAAAGCATGCTGGTGCAGGCTGGCAACTTCGTCACCGCCCGGCTTTCCGGACGCAGCCTGCCGCACGCGCTGATGGCGCTGGAGGCCGAGATCAGCAGCGAGAAGGATGCGCTCGATCAGGCGAGTTCGGACCTGGTCCGGCGGGGGCTCGCCCTGTGGTCGCGCGACGGGTCCGACCGCCCGGTGCTGATCGTGCGCGGGCAGGCCAATCTGCTCGACAACGATGCGGTGGCGGATCTGGAACGGGTGAGGCGGCTGCTCGACGAGCTTGAAGCGATGCAGGACATTGCCCATCTGCTCGATAGCGCACGCGAAGCGGCCTCGGCGCGTATCTTCATCGGTGCCGAAAACAAATTGTTTTCGCTTTCCGGATCATCCGTGATAGCGGCGCCGTACCGGGACGGCGAGGGCCGCGTCGTTGGCGTGGTCGGGGTCATCGGCCCCACGCGCCTCAATTATGCGCGTATTGTGCCCATGGTGGACTTTACTGCGCAGAGCCTAACCAGATTGATGAAATGAGCAGGACAGACGTGAATCAGGACGAAAAAGTGAAGCAGGACGACCCCACCGATACCGCCGACACCAACCGGTCGCTTGATCGGGAGGCTGCAGCAGAGCTGGAAGGTGTGCCGGAAAGCCTCAAGGAGCAGGGCGACGACCAATCGGCACTGGAAGAGCGCATCGCCGCGCTCGAAGCGCAGTTGGCTGAAGCCAAGCAGGATGTGCTTTACGCCCGTGCCGATACCCAGAATGTGCGCCGCCGCCTGGAGAAGGACGCGCAGGATGCGCGCGCTTATGCAGCGACCGGCTTTGCCCGTGATATCCTTTCGGTCTCCGATAATCTCGCGCGCGCGCTGCAGCTGATCCCCAAGGATCTGCGCGAAGACGACAAATGGAAGGGCCTGGTCGTGGGCCTCGAAGCAACCGGCCGCGAGCTCGACAACGTGTTCTCGAAGCACAGCATCACCCGCATTGCGGCGATGGGGCTTGCGCTCGATCCAAACCAGCATCAGGCGATGATCGAAATCCCCAGCACCGATGCCGAACCCGGCACGGTCGTGCAGGAGCTGCAGGCGGGCTATATGATCAAGGACCGCTTGCTCCGCCCCGCATTGGTAGCGGTCGCCAAGAAGCCCGACTGAATTTCCTCATTACCCCCGCGAACTCGGGAATCCTGCTTCGGTGTTGACCGAAAGCCAAAGCAGGACCCCCACGTGCGCGGGGGCGACGAAATGATGGGCTGCGTGTTTAGACCGGAAACGGCAGTATCTGCCGATAGGTGTTCAGCGGTGGTGCCCCCGGCACCCCGCTGCCCTGGCGGAGCAGAAAGGCGTGGCGGACCAGCTCGGCCTGCTGCTCTAGCCCGTATTTCTTGAACGGCTGCCCCGGCTTGATCGCATAATCATAGCGGCAGAACGGATGGCGCTTGAGCGGCAGGAAGATACCCTGCTGGTATTGCCACACATGCACCATCTCGTGAATGAACAGCCCTTGGCGGCTGACAGCGGCGCAGCTGAAATCATCGCAATACGCGCTGCCGCCGGGGTGAAAGTGGATATGCCCCATGGGCGCCATGATCGTGCGGCGCGGCTGGAAGAAAATCCATTTCTTGAGCCGGATCCGAACCTTGTCATAGGCGATTGCGTCTCCGAAGACCGACCGCGCCAGCGCGATCTCGGCAGCAACCAGCGGCCGGTCGATCGAAGCGCGGGGCATTACCGGTTCGTGCCACCTGCCGGCTGACCCGCTGGTTGGAGCGCCCTGATGGCGGCGGTCACGGCAATCTTCTCACCGGTGGAAAAAGAAAAGAAGAACTCGGCAGTGCCGCGGTTCCGGGCACCTTGGTCGACGCCCCAGACCATGACGTGCTTGCCACCCGGCTCGAACTCCACCTTGCCGCGGGTCGGCACAGCAACCGAAGATATCGGACGCATCATCGACATTCCGTTCTCCTCGACCGTCTCGTGCATTTCCAGCCGCAGGATCGAGGGCGAACTGATCGAGCGCAAAACCGTGTCCTGGGGGCCGCCGCGAATGGTGAAATACAGGACAGACGGATTGCCCTCGACCGGCGAAAGCTGAACCACGGCCTTTTCGACCAACAGCTGCGCGGGCGGCTGGCACCCAGCCAGCAGCGTCAGGACCAAGCCGGCAATGGCCAGGCAGAGCATGCGGATCATAGCGCGTCGTTCCTTTCAGATCGGCTGTACCGAATTCGGCCAGCCTGCCGATGTGCGTGATGTAGATACTGCGATGCCTTGTGCCAAGTGAAACGAACCCTATATCCGCCGTCGGGGACGGAATCGCCGGATGCTTGGGGGCATGCCGACGGTACGTAATCTTTCATCTGCATATCGAAAGTCACGTGGGAAAAGCACTATGGCAAAAGTAATTGGTATCGACCTTGGCACCACCAACAGCTGCGTATCCGTCATGGACGGCGACAAGCCCAAGGTTATCGAGAATTCCGAAGGCGCGCGCACGACGCCGTCGATCGTCGCGTTCACCAAGGACGGTGAGCGGCTGGTCGGCCAGCCGGCCAAGCGCCAGGCCGTCACCAACCCAGAAAACACCGTGTTCGCGGTCAAGCGCCTGATCGGTCGTCGTTTCGACGATCCGTTGACCAAGAAGGACATGGAACTGGTGCCCTACAGCATCACCAAGGGCTCCAACGGAGATGCCTGGGTGAGCGCGGGCGGCAAGGACTATTCGCCGTCCGAAATCAGCGCGTTCACGCTGCAGAAGATGAAGGAAACCGCCGAGAGCTATCTGGGCGAGACCGTCACGCAGGCCGTGATCACGGTTCCGGCGTACTTCAACGACGCCCAGCGTCAGGCGACCAAGGATGCAGGCCGCATCGCTGGCCTTGAAGTGCTGCGCATCATCAACGAGCCGACCGCAGCGGCACTGGCTTATGGTCTCGACAAGAACGACGGCAAGACCATCGCGGTCTATGACCTTGGCGGCGGCACCTTCGATATCTCGGTGCTCGAAATCGGCGACGGCGTGTTCGAGGTGAAGGCCACCAACGGCGACACCTTCCTGGGCGGCGAGGATTTCGATTCCAAGCTGGTCGAGTTCCTGGCTGAGGATTTCCGCAAGGCCGAGGGCATCGACCTCACCAAGGACAAGCTGGCGCTGCAGCGTCTCAAGGAAGCGTCGGAAAAGGCGAAGATCGAGCTGTCCTCGGCGCAGACCACCGAGGTCAACCTGCCGTTCATCACCGCCGACCAGAACGGACCCAAGCATCTGGTCAAGATGATCAGCCGCTCGGACCTGGAAAAGCTGGTTGCCGATCTGATCAAGCGCACGCTCGACCCGTGCAAGAAGGCGCTCGAAGATGCGGGCCTCAAGGCCTCCGACATCGACGACGTCGTGCTCGTTGGCGGCATGACCCGCATGCCGCGCGTGCGCGAAGTGGTGAAGGAATTCTTCGGCAAGGAGCCGCACACCGGCGTCAACCCCGATGAAGTCGTCGCCATGGGCGCTGCGATCCAGGCAGGCGTGCTGCAGGGCGACGTCAAGGACGTGCTGCTGCTCGACGTGACCCCGCTGTCGCTGGGCATCGAGACGCTGGGCGGCGTGTTCACCCGCATGATCGATCGCAACACCACGATCCCGACCAAGAAGTCGCAGACCTATTCGACCGCTGACGACAACCAGCAGGCCGTGACGATCCGCGTCTTCCAGGGCGAGCGCGAAATGGCGGCGGACAACAAGATGCTCGGCCAGTTCGATCTGGTCGGCATCCCGGCAGCCCCGCGCGGCGTTCCGCAGATCGAGGTCACGTTCGACATCGATGCCAACGGCATCGTCAACGTCTCGGCCAAGGACAAGGGCACCGGCAAGGAACAGCAGATCCGCATCCAGGCCTCTGGCGGCCTCAGCGATGCCGACATCGACCAGATGGTCAAGGATGCCGAGCGTTTTGCCGAGGAAGACAAGAAGCGCCGTGAAGCAGCCGAGGCCAAGAACAACGCCGAGAGCCTGCTGCACAGCACCGAAAAGCAGCTCGAAGAGCATGGTGACAAGGTCGATGCCACGGTCAAGGGCGAGATCGAAACCGCGATCGCCGAGCTCAAGACCGCGATCGAGGGCAACGAGCCCGAAGCGATGAAGTCCAAGACCGAAGCTCTGGCGCAGGCAGCGATGAAGCTGGGCCAGGCGATCTACGAGAAGGAGCAGGCTGCGTCAGCCTCTCCGGCGGCCGATGCCGCTGCGGGTGAAGACAATGTCGTCGACGCCGAGTTCTCGGAAGTTGACGGCGACGCGAAAAACTGATTGCCGGATTGATGACCGACAGTCCGGCCGGGCGGGACGCACTGGCAGGGTGGCACATGCCACCTTGCCGTTCGTTCCGCCTGGTCGCTGCATGAAGAATCGCGACCGATGACTATGGCCACTACCACCGATTATTACGAGCTGCTTGGCGTCTCGCGCACTGCGGACGATGGCACGCTCAAGTCCGCCTATCGCAAGCTGGCGATGCAATGGCACCCCGATCGCAATCCTGGCGACGCCCAGGCCGAAGCGCATTTCAAGGCGATCAGCCAGGCCTATGATTGCCTGAAGGATCCGCAAAAGCGCGCGGCCTATGACCGTTATGGGCACGAAGCCTATGAAAACGGCATGTCCGGCGGCGGGCGTGGCGGTGCGGAGGGATTTTCCGACCTTGGCGATATTTTCGATACCATCTTTGGCGGCGGTTTCGGCGGCGCAGGCGGCAGGCGGGGCCCGGCGCGCGGCGCTGATCTGCGCTATGACATGGAGATCTCGCTCGAAGAGGCCTATCACGGCAAGACCAGCGAAATCTCGATCGATGTTGCTGCGACGTGCGATACCTGCGACGGCTCCGGCGCCGAGCCGGGCACCAAGGTGCGCACCTGCAACCTGTGCGGCGGCAGCGGCAAGATGCGCGCGCAGCAGGGCTTTTTCGTCGTTGAACGCACGTGTCCCAATTGCCATGGCTCGGGCCAGGTCATCGAAAACCCGTGCCGCAGCTGTCGTGGCGAGGGCAGGGTAGACAAGGCCCAGACGCTGTCGGTCGACATACCGCCGGGCGTCGACAACGGCACCCGGATCCGTCTGACAGGCAAGGGCGAGGCGGGTCCCAAGGGATCGCCGCCGGGCGATCTGTACATCTTCATCCATGTCTCGCGCCACCGCATCTTCGAGCGCGATGGTACAACCCTGGTAACGCGCTGTCCGATCAGCATCACGACTGCGGCATTGGGCGGCGAGCTCGAGATTCCGGGGCTCGACGGCAAGCGCCACCGCATCGCCATTCCGGCTGGCATCCAGTCGGGCAAGCAGCTGCGCCAGCGCGGAGCGGGCATGCCGGTGTTGCAGGGCAGGGGCACGGGCGACATGGTCATCCAGATCGACGTCGAGACGCCTACGCGCCTGTCCGCGCGCCAGAAGGAATTGCTGCGCGAATTCCAAGAGACCGAGACCGGTCAGGAGAGCCCGGCTACCACCGGCTTCTTCGCGCGGCTCAAGGAAATGTGGGACGGCATCGGCGAATAAGCGCCGACCGACAGGTTTAGTCGGGCGGGGTCAGCGCGGGCACATCCTTGGCGGCGTCCTCGGGTGAAATGCCCGGTGGCGGCGCCGCTGCGATGGTTTCGCGCCGCCGCATCACCCGGCCTGCCCGTTTGATCGCAGCCCGGACGCGGGGATGGGTGCCGCAGCGACACAGGTTGCGGATGGCGTCGTCGATCTCGGCATCGTTTGGATTGCTGTTCTTGCGCAGCAACACGCTGGCGGCGATGATCATGCCCGGCGTGCAGAAGCCGCACTGCACGGCTTGCTCGGCGACGAACGCCTGCTGCACCGGATGGCTGCGGTCACGGCTGAGCGCCTCGATCGTGGTGACGTAGCGCCCCTCGACTTCGGCGATGCTGACCAGGCAAGAGCGGATCGCTTCGCCATCGATTACCACCATGCACGCGCCGCAATCGCCATTGCCGCAGCCATATTTGGTGCCGGTGAGGTTGGAGGCGTCGCGCAATGCCCACAACAGCGGCGTTGCGGGATCAAGCCGGTACTGCACCGGGCGGTCGTTGACGGTGAACTTGGTCATAAGGCTAGCGCATAACCGGCGGCTGCGGATGTGTCACCCGCAGACCCGCCCAATCAGCTTTCATCGAGATCAATCGCGCCAGCTGGGATCAATCTTGTCGACCTTGCGCACCATCGCCGCGAAATCGGGCACGCCTGCGCCCATCGGCAGTTGCACCTGGCTGAGATCGCGCTGGTGGACGTCAATGACATCCTGCGAAACCAGCAGCGGCTTGCCCATCGACATAGTGGCCAACTGGATCTCGCAGGCTCGCTGCAGTGCCCAATAGGTGATGAACGCCTCGGGCAGGGTGCGGCCCATCACGACCGGGCCATGGTTCCTGAGCATCAGGATGCGCTTGCCGGTGACGGCCTCGACCAGCCGGTCACCTTCCTCCGCGCGGACGGTGACGCCTTCGAAATCATGATAGGCAATGTTGCCGATGAAGTTGCAGGCATAGAAGTTGGTCGGCTGCAGGCCGCCCTCGACCGAGCACACCGCCATCGTCGCCGTGGTGTGCGTATGGATGATGCAGTGCATGTCGGGAATGCGCTTGTGGAACACGCTGTGCTGGGTGAACCCGGCCTTGTTGACCGGATAAAGCGATCCGTCGAGCTTTTCGCCTTCCGAATTGATCTTGACCAGATTGGACGCGCAGACCTCGCTGAAGTGCAGGCCGTAGGGGTTGATCAGAAACGCGTCTTCCTCGCCCGGCACCTTCAAGGTGATGTGGTTGTAGATCATCTCCGACCAGCCCATCATGTCGAAGACCCGATAGCAGGATGCGAGCAGCTTGCGGGCTTCGTGCTCTTCGGTGGACATCTGTTTGCTGGGCTTCAATGCGGTGGCCATCGCGCTCTCCTGTCATTATCATTGGTGGCTATGTGCAACCTGTATCGCATGACTAGCAACGCCGATGCAATCCGGCAGTTGTTCGGTCCGCCTCTCGGCGGGATCGACATGGCAGGGTCGAACCTGGCTATGCTCGAAGCGATCTATCCCGATTACGACGCGCCGGTGATCAGGGCCGATGCAACCACGACAAGGCTGGAAACGATGCGCTGGGGCTGGCCTCCATTCGGTGAGGTCAAGCGCCCGATCACCAATGTCCGCAACCTGCAATCGCCGATGTGGCGGGCGGCATTGCGTGATCCGGAGCGGCGATGCCTGGTCCCGGTGACCGCGTTCTGCGAATATGGCGCAGTGCCCGATCCGGTTACGAAACGAAAGCGCCAGCACTGGTTCGCGCTGGCTTCGGGGCAGCCCTTCGCCTTTGCCGGGATCTGGCGGCCGACCGACAATGGCCCCCGGTTCGCGTTTCTGACCTGCGCGCCCAACACCCTGGTCGGGGCGGTGCATCCCAAGGCCATGCCCGTGATGCTGGCTGACGATGACCTTGGCTGCTGGCTGCACGAGGATTGGGCATTGGCGCAGGCGATGGTGCGACCCTTCGATCCGTCACTGATGCGTGAAGTGGACGAGGGCGCGCCCTCGACGATGCCGCGCGATGATTCAATGTCACAACCGTCGCTGTTCGGCTGAAAAACCGCGAAAACCCTTGAAAACGCCGCCGTGCACTGGTAACGGCCTGCTCGTGACCGACAGCCCGGTGGCTGGCGTGCCCTTTTTTATTGGCCTTTCATCTATGGCTTTTGTGTCCGTTATCCGCGCCCCAAGGCGTGGCGCGAGCGGATCTTATGGCCGAACAAGAATATGGAGCTGACGTAAGTTTATGCAGATTCTCGTACGCGATAACAATGTTGACCAGGCGCTGCGGGCGCTCAAGAAGAAGCTGCAGCGCGAAGGTGTCTATCGCGAAATGAAGCTGCGTCGGCATTACGAGAAGCCGTCTGAAAAGCGTGCGCGTGAAAAGGCCGCCGCCGTGCGTCGCGCCCGCAAGCTCGAGCGCAAGCGCATGGAACGTGACGGCGCGAAATAAGCCCGTTACAGCATCACGAAACTGGCGGAACGGGGTGCCGATTCGCCGCAACTGCCCCTGAGCGGTCTTGCCTGGCTTAACGAGCACGGGCATTCCGGCAGGGGTTCGTGGTATGATAACCGGAGGCTGCCATGTCCGTTACGCGCGTTCCAATCCCACCGATCGAAAAAGGCTCGCTCACCAAATTGTGGCTGGGCGTGGCCGTTGCCGTGTTGGTTGCTGGCGGAACCGCCTGGGCCGGATTGCAGGGTATTCCGCAATCTGCTGCCGGGTTCATGTCGAGCAATGCCGGTGAACCGGGTGTGGTGACGACCGAGAGCGGTCTGCAGATCAAGGAAATCACCAAGGGCACCGGACCATCGCCGACCGACGATGATGTGACGCTGATCAATTACGAGGGCACGCTGATGGACGGCAAGCCGTTCGATGCGAACCAGCGTGTGCCGATGCCCGTCGCCGGGTCGATCCCCGGCTTTTCCGAAGCGCTCAAGCGGATGCAGCGCGGCGGCAAGTACCGCCTGTGGATCCCGCCCGAGCTTGGCTATGGCGCCGAGGAAAAGTCCAATCCCCAGACCGGTGAGGTGGTCATTCCTGCCAACAGCCTGCTGATCTTTGACGTCGAACTGGTCGAGTTCATCCCCGAGGCTCAGCTGCGCGCGATGCAGCAGCAGCTGCAAGGCCAGGGTGGGCCGGGTGGCCCAGGTGGTCCGCCTGAGGGCGTTCCCGGAATGCCGGGCAACTGACACAAACAAAAGGCCGGTGGTTTCACCGGCCTTTTTTGTGTCGACAGTTCGGAAAGCGTGTAGCTAGCTGCCGTCTGGCCGCACCACCTCAAAGGCCATAACCATGTCGCGGAAGAACTGCGGTATGGGAGCGGGCCTGCGGGTCTCCACTGCGAAGTGGACATAGCTGATCGTGACCACGTTGAGCAGCTCTTCGCCCCGGAACATCGCACACTGGCTGGTCATGCTGCTGTTGCCGAAACGAACCATCCGCACCGCCAGATCGATCATGTCATCGGCCACCGCACTTGCGCGGAAGTCGACCGCAGCATGCCGAACCATCATGTCATGATCGGGACCGAACAGGTTGAAGCCGCCGGTCTCGGGCGGCCCGCCTGCGATGCGTAACGCACGAAAATACTCGGTTATGCCCACATCGGCGAACATCAGGTAATTCGCGTTGAAGACGATATTCTGCATATCGACCTCGTGATAATGCACGCGCTTGGGCGCGATGGATCGGAACATGGCCCGGTTCGGCGCGTCCGTCATAGTCTGGTCCCCCGTCATCTTCTGCTGTGTTGCGCAGCGGACTGGCGCAAAAAAAGGGGGGCGTAAAGCCCCCCTATATCCCCGTTTTCAACCGCTTACGTTTCTATCGCCGCAAGGGTCGTGACCAAGCCCGGTCAACTGTGAAGATCAGAACTTGAACCGTACCGTGCCGCCATAGGTGCGCGGCTGGTTGGGGTAGCCCGACACGCTGCCCGACTGGGCAACCGAATCGAACACCGTGGTGATGTACTGTGCATCGAGCAGGTTGCGCGCCCACAGGCTGACCGCCAGGCCGTTGGCCAGTTCGAGCGTCGTCGATGCGTTGATCAGGTTGACCTCGCGGGTGAACTCGCGTGCGCCAGCCTGCTGGTTGCCCGGGCCAAAGGCGTTGAGGCCTTCGATGATCTGCACGCGGCTTTCATAGGCATAGTCACCACGCACCGACAGCGTCATGCCGTTGTCGAATTCGTGCGTGAAGCTGGCGCCCATCGATGCCGACAGCGCAGGGATGCCAGCAGGCGTGGTGCCGCTGAGATCGCCGAATGCCGAGTTGACGAAGCTGTCGTAGGTCGGGTCGAGATAGGTCATCGCAACGAAGATGTTCACGCCGCGTGCAGGCTGAACCGTGCCGTCGAACTCGATGCCGAAGGTGGACTGTTCGCCCGCATTGGCCAGCGCAAAGCCGGTGCCGGTGAAGATGTTGCTCTGGAAACCCTTGATCGACTGCTTGAACACAGCGAGGTTGAACGCGACCAGCGGCCACTGCGCCTTCAGGCCGGCTTCGTAGACTTCAGAGTTTTCCGGACCTGCAAAACGCGAACCGGTGGTCAGGTTGGGCAGCGCCAGACCTGCATCGCGGATCGGCGAAGCGGCAGGGTTGTTCACCGGCGAACCGGGGATGAAGACCGCAGCCGAAGGACGCGAATCGCGGCCCAGGTTGAACGAGCTCGCCTTGAAGCCGGTTGCGTAGGTGGCGTATATGTTGATGTTGTCGGTGACTTCGAAGTTCGCCCGGATGGTGTAGGCGAAATCGTCGTCGCTGGTGCGGCCGTTTTCCACCGCGTTCGGGAAGTTGAGGAACGGCGGGAGGAACTGCAGCGGGCGGAAGGCGAGCAGCGGGTTGACCGCAGGGTTGAGGTTGTTGGCACGTGCGAATGCTGCCGAACCCGCCTGGATCTGACCGAAGGCGGCAGGGTTGGCTGCTGCAAACGCACCGATCTGGGCTGCGTTCGCCTGGCCGGGCAGGCCGAGCGCCTGGCCAACCGTGGTGGCGATACCCTGCTGCGTGATCACCGTGTTGCCGATGCCGACGAGGTCAAGCGCCGAGAATGCGTCGGTGCTGACAGCATCCGAAGACACGCGCTTCTTGTCCTTGGTGTAGTTGAACCCGAAGGTCAGCGTCAGGCGATCGATCGGCTTGAAATCGACCTGACCGAAGATCGAATAGCTGTCGTTCTTGTAGTCATACGAGTCGAACAGGCCCTGGCCCTGCTGGAAGAAGGTGCCGAGCGGAACGCCCAGAATGCCCTGCTCCAGGAACGGCAGCTGGCCGCCGGCGAGCGCGTTGGCATAGGTGCGGAAATCGCTGCCGAATGCCAGAGCGTTGTCGACGTTGATCTTCTCGTTGAAATAGAAGCCGCCGAGCAGGAAGTTGAGCGGGCCGTCGAAGTCCGATGCTACCCGCACTTCCTGCGTGAACGTCTTGATCGCGGTATCGGCCGAGTTCTCGCCGATCAGGTCGGCGCTGGTGAAATCGGAATCCTGGTCGGTGAACGAACGCACTTCGCGATAGGCGGTGATGCTGGTCAGCGAAACCGCGCCAAGGTTGTAATCGGCCTGGACCGATCCACCGTAGTTCTCGATCTCGTTGAGCGAGGCGAAATTGTTGCGGACATTATACGAGAAAGGCGACTGCGGCTCGATCGGGCGGGGGTCGCCGCTCGCCAGCTGCAGCGCACCGAAGATGCCGGGTACCGAGCGGATGTTGGCCGCGATGCAGCAATTCTCGTCGATCTTGTCATAGTCGCCGATCAGACGCACGCTCAGATCCGAGTTGGGCTCCCACAGCAGCTGGCCGCGTACGCCCCAGCGGTCGCGATCGTTGAACTTGATGCCGAGGTTGAGGTCGCGGGCAAAGCCATCACGCTTGTTGATGTTACCGGCAACGCTGAAGGCCAGCGTATCGCTGATCGGGCCGGTGATATCGGCCTTGAGGATGCGGGCATCGAAGTTGCCGTAGGTCGCTTCGACCGAACCGCCGAACTGGAACTGCGGACGTTCGGTAACGATGCTGATGATGCCGGCCGATGCATTCTTGCCGAACAGCGTCGACTGCGGACCACGCAGCACTTCGACGCGCTGGATGTTGGGAAGATCGCCGATCTGGGCGGCCGAGCGCGAACGGTAGACGCCATCGATGAACACGCCGACCGAAGGCTCGATGCCGGGGTTGTTGGCGCCGTTGCCGAAGCCACGGATGATGAAGTTGGTGTTGGCCGAGCTCTGCAGCTGCGATACGCGAAGCGAAGGCACCAGCGTCTGCAGGTCGATGAGATCGCGGATCTGTGCATCTTCGATGTCTTCGCCGCTGGTGACCGATACCGCGATCGGGGTTTCCTGCAGCGTGGTTTCGCGCTTGGATGCGGTCACGATGATGACGTTGGTGTCGACGTTGTCGGCGCCTTGCGCGGCGTCCTGTGCCATCGCGGTGCCCGGCATCGCAAGCGTGCCAAGGGCTGCACCCGAAAGCAGAATCGACTTCAGGCGGGTTTCGGTGAATTTCATGGGTGGGCTCTCCCCTAGGGTGACTGACAAAACGGCTCGATTGTTCGAGCGCTGTTTGGGTTGGCCCCGTCCTTATGTCTGGGGCGTCGCAGTCACAATGGATAACCGAAGGAAATGAACGCGATTCCGCCAGCCGCGTGATATTATTGCAACGGAATATAAGGATTATGCGACGACAATTGCGTCCCAAGCAATTGTGCGTCGCAGCATTCCGTTAACGTCAATTGCCGGAGCGAAAGATCGCGCCTGTCAGCCGATCGGCGCGCACGCCGCTTGCAGCCACTTCAGCGGCTCGCCGTGGAGCTGCGGCCCGACAACGTCCAGCACTTTGGCATGATAGCTGTTCATCCAGGCGAGCTCGTGCGGGCTGAGCAGGGCGGGTTCGATCGCGTTGCGATCGATCGGGGCGAAGGTCAGCGTCTCGAAGCCCAGCATCGGTTGCTCGGCGCCGGCAATCTCGATTTCCTCGACCAGCACCAGGTTTTCGATGCGGATGCCGAATTCGCCCGCCTTGTAATAGCCTGGCTCGTTGGAGCAGATCATTCCCGGACGCAGCGGTTCGCCCATGCCGCCGAATGCCGCGATGCGCTGCGGACCTTCATGCACCGCAAGGAAGCTGCCGACGCCGTGGCCGGTGCCATGCGCATAATCGACACCATCGGCCCACAGAAACTGGCGCGCCAGCGCGTCGAGCTGGCCGCCGGTGGTACCGTGCGGAAAGCGGATCGTGGCGAGCGCAATATGGCCCTTGAGCACTTGCGTGAACCGCCGCTTCATCTCTGCCGTCGGCGTGCCGATAGCGATGGTGCGCGTGATATCGGTGGTGCCGTCGAGATACTGGCCTCCCGAATCCACCAGATAGAGGCTGTCCATCACGATCGGCAGGTTGGTCTCTTCGCTGACCCGGTAGTGGCAGATCGCCCCGTTGGACGACGCACCCGAGATGGTATCGAACGAGGTATCGACCAGCAGGCCCGTCTCCTCGCGGAACGCCAGCAACTGCGCGGCAGCCGAAAGCTCGGTCTCGCCGCCTGCGGGACCTGCAATTGACAGCCAGTGCAGGAACTTGCTCACCGCTGCGCCGTCGCGCGACTGCGCGGCACGCTGCCCGCCGATCTCGGTGTCGTTCTTGATCGCCCGCGGCAGCACGCTCGGGTCACGCCGCGCCACGATCCGGGCACCTGCCGCTTCCAGCCGCGAGAAGATCGCGGCCACTGCGCGTTCGGGATCGACGGCAACGGCCTTGCCGCCAAGTGCATCTAGCCCGGTCTCGAATGCATCATAATCATGCAATGCGACCTGATTGCCCAGATGCGCGCGCAGGGCGTCGCTCACCTTTTCGGGGGCCACGTACAGGTCGGCGGTGCCGTCGGCGCGAACGACGCCGTAAGACAGCGTCACCGGCGTATGGGTGATGTCGCCGCCGCGCACGTTGAAGACCCATGCCACCGAATCCAGCGCGGTGATGACGGCGGCGTCGAGCCCTTCGTCGGTCAGCCAGCGGCCGATGGCGGCGCGCTTGTCTGCGGACTCGCGGCCCGAATACGCGATCGGGTGCGGGTTCATGCTTGCGGCAGGGCGCTCGGGCTGGTCGTGCCATACCGCGTCCACCGGGTTGGCGGTGGTCGCAACCAATGCCGCGCTGCGCTTGGCCAGCCGGGCAGAAGCCTGTTGCACCCAGTCGCGGGTGTGCAGCCAGGCATCATAACCGATCTTGCCGCCTTCGGGCGCATGCTGGCCCAGCCAGTCGGCCACGCTCTGCTGGGCGATGCCGACATATTCGTAAAGCCGTCCATCGACCTGATCGCGCACCTGGATGGTGTAGCGCCCATCGACGAAAATCGCTGCGCGGTCGGCCAGCACGACGGCGGTGCCCGCCGATCCGCCAAAGCCGGTCAGCCATTCGAGCCGCTGGGCATAGTCGCCGATATATTCGCTCATGTGCTCATCGCAGATCGGCACGACGAAACCGTCGAACTGCTGGCGCTTAAGTTGTTCGCGCAGATCGGCCAGGCGGGCTTCATGGGTGGACATCAGCATAAGGCGGCAGCAACTCCTTGCAAAAGCGATAGGGTGGCAAGATAGAGATGATCCGCGCCCGGCGCCACCCCGTCATACCTTTAAGAGCAACCGAAAGGCGTCTTCTTGCCGATCCATCCCTCGCTCAACTCCGCCATCGCCATCGCTGCGTTCGCAACCATGCTGGCGACGTTGCCAGCCGTTCAAGCCAACGAAAGTTCATCCATGTCGCAAGCAACCACTCCGCCGATCGCCCTGCAAAAGCCGTACAGCTTCGAACGTCATGGCGAAACGCTGCACGATCCCTGGCACTGGCTCCGCGACCCGGGCTATCCCAAGGTCGAGGATGCGGACATCCTGACCTATCTGAAGGCCGAGAACAGCTGGTTCGAAGCGCAGATGAAGCCCTACGAACCGCTGGTCGAGACCCTGTTCCAGGAGATGAAGGGGCGGATCAAGGAGGACGATGCCTCGGTCCCGCAGAAGGACGGCGATTGGCTGTATTGGGTCGAGTACGACAAGGGCGCGCAATACAAGAAATGGTATCGCAAACCCGTGGCCGGCGGCGACAAGGTGCTGCTGCTTGACGAAACCGAACTGGCCAGCGACGCCGAGTATTTCCGGCTCGGCGCGTTTTCGGTCAGCCCCGATGGCAATTTGCTGGCCTATGCGGTCGATGACGATGGATCGGAACGGTTCGATGCCCGGATCAAGGATTTGACCACGGGCCAGATTCTTCCCGATGTCATCCCCGGCACCCTGTCCTCGCTGATCTGGCGTGCGGACTCGGGCGCGTTGCTTTATGGCCTGGCCAACGAGAACTGGCGCACCGACAACGCCAGGATGCATGTGCTGGGAACGCCCGTCGAAAGCGATGTCGAGCTGTACAAGGAGGCCGACGAAGGTTTCCGCGTCGATATCGGCATGACCTCGTCCGAGAAGTTTATCGTCATCGCCACCGGCGACAACGAGACCAGCGAGGTTCGGCTGGTGCCTGCCGACAATCCGCAAGCCACCCCCATCCTCGTCCGCCCGCGCAAGAAGGGCGTCGAATATGACGTGGAAGAGCGCGATGGCACGCTGTTCATCCATACCAACGATGACCACATCAACTTTAGCCTCGCGACCGCGAGCGTCGAACAGCCCGATGTGTGGACCACGCTGATCCCCGGATCGGATGATTTCTACATGACCGACATGACCGCCTTCAAGGACTTCTATGTCGTGGAAGGACGGCGCAGCGGCCTCGATCAGATCGAGATCCGCGATTATGCCGACGCTGCAAAGATCACCCCGATCACCTTTCCCGAAGCCAGCTACTCGGCATCGCTCGGCGACAATCCCGAATGGGACATGAAGGTGCTGCGGCTCGCCTATGAATCTATGGTCACCCCCGACACGGTATACGACTATGACGTGGCGACGGGCGGCCTCGCCGTGCTCAAGGTGCAGGAGGTGCCTTCGGGCTACAACCCTGACGATTATGTTACCGAACGGCTGACGATCACCGCACGCGACGGCACGCAGGTGCCGGTGTCGGTGATCCATCGCAAGGGGATGAAGCGCGACGGGACGGCTCCGCTGCATCTTTATGCTTATGGCGCCTATGGCTTTGCGATCCCGCCCAACTTCTCGGTTACCCGGCTCAGCCTGGTTGATCGCGGCTTTGCCTATGCGATTGCGCATATCCGGGGCGGCGACGACCTTGGCCGCCAATGGTATCTCGACGGCAAGCTGACCAAGCGGACCAACACGTTCAACGACTTCGTCGATGTCGCCAAGGGGCTGATCGACCTGGGCTATTCCGCCAAGGGCAGGGTCACCGCGAGCGGCGGATCGGCCGGCGGCGAGCTGATGGGGGCGATCGTCAACTCCGATCCCGATCTGTGGGGCGCGATCGTGGCGCATGTCCCGTTCGTCGATGTGCTCAACACCATGCTCGACGAAACGCTGCCGCTGACGCCGGGCGAGTGGCCCGAATGGGGCAACCCGATCACCGACAAGGCAGCGTTCGACCTGCTGCGGTCGTACAGCCCCTATGACAATGTCGGTGCGCACGCCTATCCGCCGATGCTGGTCACCGCCGGATTGAACGACCCGCGGGTGACCTATTGGGAGCCGGCGAAGTGGGTGGCGAAGCTGCGCGTGACCAAGACCGACGACAACATGCTATTGCTCAAGACCAACATGGGCGCAGGGCATGGCGGCAAATCGGGCAGGTTCGATTCCCTTAAGGAAACCGCAGAAGAGTTCGCCTTCATCCTCTGGCAGATGGGGATGGCGGCCAAGTAGACCGCCATCAAGCCCGGGGCAGGGGCGTCAGCTCCTGCACGGGCCCAGCTGCTGGAGGACGAAGTTGTAGTCTCGGCGGGCAAGGTCGTTGTCCGCCGGGGTATCGGAAACCAGCGCGCGCGCCGGGATCTCCGCAGGCAGCGAGCAGGCAAGGCGATACCATAGCAACGATCCCGGGCGTGGCGGCGCGGCGGCCTCGTCGACGATCTCGGTCAGTGACACCGCCCAGCGCGCGGCCAGCCCGGGGCGCCGCAGGACGCTGATCGAAACCGGGTCGCCTGTCGATGTCGCCAGGAATATCTGGGTTTCGCCTTCACCCTGCAGGTTGCCGCGGACATGCAGCGCCTCGCGGATGCCGCGGATGGTCGGCGGCGCACCGGGCGCGACCAGTTCGGTCACGATCGTGCGGACCTGCTGTTCGGTCTCTGCCGTCCAGGGAATTTGCGCATTCTTGGCGACCAGCTGCACCTCGCCGGGACGGCCGCCAGCGCGTGCGAACAGCAGGAACTGTGCATTTTTGAGCTTCGGCACCTTGCCGCGGGCGTCACGCGGCACATCGACAAGGTACCGAATCGATTCGCTGACACCGGCCTTTCCGCGAATGAGATTGAGCACCTGGGCCTCCACGAACAGTCGCGCCATATTGGTGGGAACGTCCGGCGCACGCGCAGGATCGACGACGGTGGTCTTCTTTATCTGCACCCTGAGGACCTGGGGGGCGGTATCGGCCAACCCGGCAAGCGTTACATAGTCAGAGACGGCAGCGGACGGGAAGTCCTGCGCGGATGCGGCAAAAGTGCCGGAAAACACGGCTGCAAGCGCTGTCGCAGCTGCAATCGGGATCATGGCTGAGCGCATGGAAGTGTCTCCTGGAATGCGGGGATGGGAAGGCAGCTTTCGGGACTCAAGGGTTAATTCAAACTGAATCCATTTAAGCGATTGCCTGCAGATAAGTTGCGCGTTAAATCCTCTTTCGGGCAAGAGAAAAACAAACCAGAGGCGGAAATGCATCGGGAGCGCGGGGCAGCCAGATAGGTTGCAATGCGCAATTTATGCGTTTTCGCACCAGCCGCGGTCATCGGCTGGTTTGTCCGGGTGTCGTATATTGAGAAATAGGCGCGGCCCGGGGGACAGGTTTAATAAGGGTAAGGAGCGTCGTTTCTGAATGGCCTATGCTGATCAACAGGCAAGCGGAAACAAGATAGTTTCCCTCGTGATCGTGGCGCTGATCCACATCGTGGTGATTTACGCTCTGGTGACGGGACTTGCATATAGCGCGGTCAAGTCGGTCGCGGAAAAACTGAACGTCATCGACGTTCAAGAAGAGGTTGTCGAGCCACCGCCGCCACCGCCTCCGCCGCCGGACCAGCCGGTGACACCACCACCGGTCGTAACGCCGCCGCCGATCGTGCGGACTCCGCCGACGTCGGCACCGACCATAACCACCACCAATACGCCGCCGCCGGTGTTCATCCCGCAGCCTATCGCTGCGCCGCCACCAGCACCACCGGCTCCGCCGCCAGCAGCGCCCTCGAAAGCTGCAGGTGCATCACCGCGTGGCAATCCGGGAAGCTGGGCGACGCCAAACGATTATCCGGCACGTGCGCTTCGTGAAGAGCGCGCCGGCACCACCAGGTTCCGTGTGAACATTGGCCCCGATGGCCGTGTCACCAATTGCGAGATCACCGGTTCGAGCGGCCATGCCGATCTTGACGAAGCGACTTGCAAGAACGTGACCCGCAGAGCGCGCTTCAAGCCCGCTGTGGACGCGGCAGGAAATCCCATCGCAGATACCTATTCGAATGCGGTGCGCTGGGAAATCCCGAGGTAATCGATTGGACTGGATGCCGCTGCGGCGGCTTGGGTTTTGGTTTTTAGACGCACCGGTTTTGTGACGGCGCTCTATATATTCTCTGAGAGGAAACTTAGATGTTGATTGAAATGCTTGCAGCGGCTGGAGCCGAGGCGCCGAAAAACGCTTTCGGTTTCATGGAAGCACTCGAGCAGGGCGGTATCATCGCTTATGCGACCGTTGGTATCCTGGGTATCATGTCGTTCGGATCGTTCTTCATCCTGTTCACCAAGCTGTTCGAGCAGCAGAAGGTGCTTTCGCAGGGCGCCAAGGTGCGCGAAACGTTCTGGCGCGCTGGCAGCATGAAGGAAGGTGCCGCCAAGCTCGACAAGAACACCGCCTATCGCCAGATCGTCGACGACGGCATCAAGGCGCAGGAAGAGCATGCCAAGCTGACCGATCCGGTCGAGGCGCATGACTGGCTGCACGGTTCGCTGAACCGTTCGGAAGCTGCCATCAACGCCAAGCTGGCCGGCGGCCTGCCGTTCCTGGCGACCGTGGGTGCGACCTCGCCGTTCATTGGTCTGTTCGGTACCGTTATCGGTATCTACCGCGCACTGATCAAGATCGGCATCTCGGGTTCGGCATCGATCGACCAGGTTGCTGGACCGGTTGGTGAGGCACTGATCATGACCGCACTGGGTCTTGGCGTTGCTGTTCCCGCCGTGCTTGCCTACAACTGGCTGCAGGCGCGCAACAAGCAGATCGCTGCACAGCTCAGCGCCTTCTCGACCGACGTCCTGGGCTACATGGCATCGAACGGTGCAGTTATGCCCGCTGGACCAGCAGTCCCCGGCAAGCCTGCTCCTACGGCCAAGCCGGTCGTTGCAGCGCCGATCAAGAAGTAAGTAGCGTTTCATCGGTCCGACGGGTGGGCGAATGCGTCCCCCGTCGGCTGATGGTGTCGGCATCTGGACCGCTCACATTTGGCGCTCGATCGCCGTTGACGACAGGATGTTCGTGACTGCCAAGCGCCAGTGCGCAAGGCAAAACCACTCCGGGCGATTTTTGGCCCGGTAAGTAGAGAATAGGATTTATTGCGATGGCAATGAGCGTTGGAGGCGACGGCGCCAAGGAAAAGCCGATGTCGGACATCAACACGACGCCGCTCGTGGACGTCATGCTGGTGCTTCTGATCATCTTCCTGATCGCGATTCCGGTGGTTATCCAGACGGTCGATGACCTGACCATTCCGGTGGTCGAATTCGAACCGACCGAAACCAAGGCTGAAAACATGCTGCTGTCGGTCACCTCGACCGACGTCAACGGCCTGAGCCCTGGCGATCCCGGATTTGCTGGAGCCAGCCCGAACGGGGAATGCCGCGTCTACATCAACGTGACGCCGGTGGACAATGCCCAGCTTGAAGAAGCCGCTGTGAAGCGTCTTGAATCGATCATCGCAAGCGTCGGCGGTGTGGAAAACCTGACGGAAGAAGACCTTCCCGAAGTGCACATCCGCGGCGATGTCAATGCTCCCTACCGGTGCATTGGTGGGGCCATCTATACGGTCCAGCGGGCTGGGTTCTCCAAGGTGGGCTTCATCTCCTCGCCGATCGACCTGACTGCAGTTTGATTGTGACCGTTCTTGAACGGTCTCCACTTAAGAAATTTGGAGTAGCTTGATATGGCAATGAGCGGCGGCAGCGATGATGGCGAGCCGATGATGGAGATGAACACGACGCCGTTGATCGACGTCATGCTCGTGCTCCTCATCATGTTCATCATCACCATCCCGGTCCAGACCCATGCGGTGAAAATCGACCTTCCGCAGGATTCCCCCCCGACAGAAACCTTGGTCGATCCGGTCAAGAACAAGCTGATCGTCGACGTCAGCGATACCCTCCTGTGGAATGGTACGCCGGTGTCGCAGAGCCAGCTGGCAGGCATTCTGGCGCAGACCCGCAACATGCAGCCTGAGCCCGAACTGCAGTTCCAGCCCGATGCCCGCGCGCGTTACCAGATCGTCGATGAGGTTCTGGTGGTGATCAAGACCAGCGGTGTCACCAAGCTGGGCTTTGTCGGTAACGAACAGTACGGTACGTTCGAGCGTCCTCCGGGCAAGTGATCGACCGGCCTTTTCCTCACCGGAAATGGACAGAAAAAAGGGCGGCGTAGCGATACGCCGCCCTTTTTCGTTGTGTCCTCAAGCGGCTCAGAGGTTGCGCTGACGATCCGAGAGCTGACGCAATGTCGCCAGCGCATCGCGGAGCGCAGCGTCCATGTCGTCTTCGGCCGCCGGTGTTGCAGCATCGGAAAGAGGCTGTTCATCCTCCTGCTCGATCGTTGCGGCGTCTGCCTCAGGCACCATTGGTTGATGATATTCGGTGGGTTCTTCCCAAACTCCGACATCTGCAGGCCACGTCACCGGCTCGACGTCATTGTCTTCGGCGACCTGATCCACCTTCTCGGCCGAATGCAGGCCAAGGTTGAACCGCATCGGCGAAGGGGCATCCTCTTCGGCGGTGGCTGATGCCAGCGCCAGCGGCACGATCCTGCGCGCAGGCGTTGCATCGGCCTGGGCTGCGGCCAGTTCCTGTGCCTGCGTCCGGCGACGGACGAGGCCGGTTTCGAGCCGATCAAGCAAGGCCGCGATACCAAGACTGGCAAGGTCACTGCTGTGCGTTGCCTCTTCAGCCGCAAAAGGCTGCGTCTCTTCGACCACAAGTGGATACGGCTTTTCCGAAGCCTCGGCAGGCATTGGTGCCGCCATCGGCGCTTGCACGGGGGCTGCCACCGGCATTTCCATCGGCGCTTCGACCGGGGGGGCAAACCGCATCGATGGCGATTGTGCCAGCGGTTCAGGCTGCGCGAGTGCCATCTCGGCATCGAGCGCCAGCGGCTGTGCTTCGGTGACGCGAGCAGGAGGCGTCGGATCGAGCGGCGCACCAAGATCGCTGCTCGCCATGATCGGTGCGCGCACTGGCGCATCGGGATGCTGATCACCCATCCGGACTCGCAGGCGGCTCAATTCAGAAAAGTCAGAAATTTCACCCTCTGCCGGCTCGCTCTTGCCAAAGCGAAGGGTCCGCAGCCAGCCTGCCAGCCTGGTCGCGCCAAAGCCGCTGGCAGTTGCCGCCTGGCCTTGGTTCATGTCATCGGAAGCCGCATCGGGCGTGACGGCAGTTTCATATCCCATATCATCAGTCTCCCCGCGCGGCAGCAGCGCCAGCAGCGCTCCTGCGGTCAGTGTTCCAATCCCCGCACTCAACGCCAACCGGGCGGTTGTGCCCAATGGCGGCGCTGCTGCGGGCAGCAGCTCGGCGATGCCATATGCGCTGACGAAACCTTCGATCGCATTCATCGGGATGAAGCTGCTACCGGCGGCCGCGGCCAGTCCGCCGCCGAGCGCGATGGCGGTGGGGTAGCGAACGGGGGAGGGCGCTGCGGCATCGCTGCGGCCCTGTTCCGCATCAGGTTGCGTATCGGTTGTCATGTTCAAACCTGTGGCTGCGCTTTCGTCAGGCGGCATCGGAAACGGCCCCACCTGCCTGCGGGTCTAGCATGCGTTGGTAAACGGGTTGATAACGCTGAACATTGCGCGCCCAGTTGCGTTCCTCGGCGACGAAACGGCGTGCCGCCTCGCGCCGGACGTCCCAGATGTCGCGCGCATCGGCTAGATCGGCCAGCGCCGTCGCCATCGCTGCGGGATCATCTGCCGGGAACAGCGTGCCCGTCACTCCGTCCGCAATCAGTTCGCGGTGGCCGCCGACATCGGACGCGGCGACCAGCCGACCCTGCGCCATCGCTTCGAGCGGCTTGAGCGGAGTTACAAGCTCGGTCAGCCGCATCGCCTTGCGTGGATAGGCCAGGATGTCGATCAGGCTGTAATACTGTTCGACCTCATGGTGCGGCACACGCCCGGCAAAGCAGATCGCGTGCGCGGCGGGCGAGGCGGCAACCTGTGCGCGCAAGGCGTCTTCGGCAGGGCCACCTCCGACCAAAAGGAGCCGGATGTCGGCATTGCGCATCAGCAGCATCGGCATCGCGGCGATCAGATCGTCCAGGCCCTCATAGGGATAGAAGCTGCCGATGAAGCCGATCACGGTCTTGCCGGTCAGCCCCAGCGCCTCGGCTCGCGCCGGGTCGGCAGGCACCGGTGTGCCGAACATTTCCATATCGACACCATTGGGCGAAACCATGATCTTGGCTGCGGGAAAGCCACGTTCGATCAGATCGGTGCGCAGGCCCTCGCAGATTACCGCGACGGCATCCGCACCAGCCACCGCTCGGCTCTCCATCTGCCGGGTCAGCCAGTATTTGGGCGAACCTTGCGTCCCGGTGCCGTTGCCGACCGCCGCGTCCTCCCAGAAGGCACGGATCTCGTAAAGCACCGGCAGGCCAAGCTTGCGTCCGACCCTGAGCGCGGCAAGACCGTCGAGCGCGGGCGAATGCGCGTGCAGGATATCGGGCTTCCATATCGCGCAGGTCGCCTCGATCGCGCGAGCGAGCGCGGCAATGTCGCGCCATTCGCGCAGGCCGGGCGGACCTGTTACCGTCTCCATCGTGCGGTGGAAGGTCAGGCCATCGTGCACCTCGACCGGCTCCACCGTGGCACCCTTGGCCAGCGACGCCTGGTGCCGGATGCTGGTGACCCCGCGCACGTCGAGCCCCGCGCGCTGCTGCGCGGTCATGATCGCACGGGTGCGGAACGCATAGCCGCTGTGCAGCGGCAGGCTGTGGTCTAGAACATGGAGGATCCGGGTCATGATGGCCAAACCTATGGCGCAAAAGGTTTAACGCCGCGTCAACCCATTGCGGTTAGAGGCTTTAGACATGGATGCGCCGGGTGCATAGTCGCGCGGCGCCACAGGGGCTACGGGACCGGACGAATGGTCGACAACTTTGCCATTGCGGTTTCCCATCTGCTCGTCGCCATCGCGATCTGGCGCCTGACCTGGCGCGCCGATCTCGATCACGAGGATCCGCCTGCACGCGATGAGGTCGCGACCGGTTTTTTCCGGTCCAAGCCGCGCCCGGGCAGCGCTGACCGAAAGGGCGGCACCGATGCGTGATCTGGCCTTTGTCGGTTTCCTGATGGCGTTTCTGGCGCTCGGCTTCAAACGACCGTTCATCTTCGTGCTGGCCTATGCCTATGTCGATATCGTCGCGCCGCAGCGGCTGAGCTACTGGATGCTCAATACGGTGCCGATATCGCTGATCGTGTTCGGTCTCGCGTTTCTGGGCTGGCTGATCGCCGACGACAAGAAGGACATTCGCGTCTCGTTCCGCCAGGGGGTGATGGCGCTGCTGTTCGTCTATTGCGCATATACCACCACCGTCGCCGATTTCCCGATCGACGCGCAGGGCAAATGGGACTGGGTGTGGAAGGCGCTGGTGTTCGCGATGTTCCTGCCGCTGACGTTGCGCACCAAGTTGCGGATCGAGGCGCTTGGGCTGTTGATGGTGCTGTGCGCCTGCTCGATCATCATCACCGGCGGCATCAAGACGCTTGTTTCAGGCGGCGGCTATGGCGTGATGCGGCTGCTGATCGATGACAACAGCGGGCTATACGAGGGCTCGATCATCTCGACGGTAGCGATCTGCATCATCCCGCTGATCCTGTGGCTGTCGAAATATGGCACCGTGTTTCCGCCCGACTGGAAGACCAAGGGCTTTGCCTATGCCCTGGTCGTCGCGTGCATGCTGATCCCGGTGGGCACCCAGGCCCGCACCGGGCTGGTGTGCCTTGGCGTGCTCGCGGTGCTGATGCTCCGTTTTGTCCGGCACCGCTTCCTGTATGCCGGGCTGGCAGCCGCGCTTGCGGTGGTGGCGGTTCCATTTCTGCCGCAAAGCTTCACCAGCCGGATGGCGACGATCGGCGAGTACAAGGCCGACCAGTCGGCCTCCACCCGCGTGGCGGTTTGGGCTTGGACTTGGCAGTACGTCCAGTCGAACCCGATGGGCGGCGGGTTCGAAGCCTATCTGCAGAACAAGGTGAAGTTCGATACCGTGGCGTCCACCGGCGACGGGACCACCACCCAGGTCGAAAAGCAGGAGGTGACCGATGCCGGCCGCGCCTATCACTCCAGCTATTTCGAGATGCTGGGCGAACAGGGCTTCCCCGGTCTCGTCATGTGGCTGGTGATCCATCTGGGCGGGATCTGGCGGATGGAGGTGGTCCAGCGATTGTCCCGCAAGCGAAAGCGCGCCGACGAGGAATGGGTGGTGCCGCTGGCACTGGCGCTGCAGAACGGGCAGATCATCTACATGATCGGCTCGCTGTTTGTGGGGATCGCCTTCCAGCCGTTCATCTACATGCTGATCGCGCTGCAGATCGGGTTGGACACCTATCTTGCGCGCCGTCGCAAGGAGGCTGCCTTCCGCCCCCTGACGGGCGGCAAACGCGCCGTCCGGGTTGCATGAAGCGCTCTGGCTGCCTAATTGGCGCGGATGACAAAAGCGCCCACGCCCACCGAACCCGGCCCCATCCTCCCTGAGCCGCTGACCGCCGCCGAAGTGGAGCAAAGGCTTAACGGACTTTGGGCCTGGATCAGCGCGCATGCGGTCGAGATTGCGATCGCTGCCGGCGTCGGTACCGCGATCTATCTGGCGCTGGCGTTTCTGCAAAGACATGCCCGCCTCTACGCCGAGCGTCAGGTGGACCGGCTGTCCGTCGCCGCGATCATCGCGCGAACGCTGTCGAAGACCAAACAATATTTCCTTATCATGGTGGCCGTCCGACTGGTCGTCGGTTTTTCCGAGGCACCTGCGGGAATCGTGCAGGTGGTCAGCTTCCTGTTCACGATCGCATCGGTGTTCCAGACCGCGATCTGGGCGCGCGAAATCATCTTGGGGATGATCGAGCGCAGGGCCACGGTCAGCGACGATGCCGGCAGCGAGACGCTGGCCAACGCGATGTCGCTGATCCGCCTGCTGGTGACGGTCGTGCTGTTCGCGATCGCAGCGATCATGGTGCTCGACAATCTGGGCGTCAACGTCACCGGCCTCATCGCAGGTCTGGGCATAGGCGGTATCGCCATCGGTCTGGCCGCGCAGGGTATCTTCTCGGACCTTTTCGCAGCGCTTTCGATCATCTTCGACAAGCCGTTCAGGCGCGGCGAAACCATCGGTTTCGACACCACCACCGCGACGGTCGAAAAGATCGGCCTGAAAAGCGCCCGCCTGCGTTCGGTTACGGGTGAGGAGATCATTATCTCCAATACCAATCTGCTGTCGAAGCAGATCATCAACTATACCCGCCTCAACCGCAGGCGGACCCGCTACATGATCGGCCTGGTTTACCAGACGCCGCCGGACAGGGCGCGTCAGGTGCCCAATATGGTGCGCGAGATCGTCGAGCAGGCGAACGCCGTGTTCGTCCGGTGCGGCTTTGTCGGCTTTGGCGCCAGCTCGATCGATTTCGAGCTGGATTTCGACGTGATGAGCAGTGAGTTCGATGTCGTTTTCGAAACGCGCCATCGTGTCGGGCTGGCGATCCTTGAGCGATTTAATGCCGAAGGGCTTGAGTTCGCCTATCCCACGCAGACCACGTTCACCGCTGCGCCCGACGGAAAGATGGTGCTGCCATATCCCGAAGGCGGGTTTGCCGTGGCCGTCGAGGATCACCGCAAGGGCTAGTTCTGACGACCGAGTCGCACGCCTGAGCACGTTTCCGTTTGCGTAAACCCCGACATCCGGTGCGCATGCCGTAGCGGCGTGCGGTCGGGCCTTGTAACGGCCTTGGAAAAGCGCCAAAAGACGCCAGTTCCATCTGGCAGTCTGTCACCAGGGCAGTCGCCGGACCATCGACAGGAGAGCAAATATGAGCGCAATTTCCGCGCAGGAAATGCAGGGCATGGTCGGCAAGTCGCTGGGCACGTCCGAATGGCTGCTGGTTGACCAGGAAATGATCAACAAGTTCGCCGACGCCACCGGCGATCACCAGTTCATCCATGTGAACGAGGAAATGGCCAAGATGACGCCGTTCGGCGGCACCATCGCCCATGGCTTCCTTACTCTGTCGCTGTTCCCGGTGATGATGGAAAAATCGGATTGCCCCCGCGTCAAGGACGTCAAGATGGGCGTCAATTATGGTGGCAACAAGGTTCGCTTCCTGGCGCCGGTCCGTTCGGGCAAGCGTGTTCGCGGCCTTTTCAAGCTGCTCGAGCTTGAAGAAAAGCGGCCCGGCCAGTGGCAGCAGACGCTGGAATTCAGCGTCGAGATCGAAGGCGAAGACAAGCCTGCCCTGATGGCAGAATGGATCAGCCAGTTTTTTGTGTGACCCAGACCGGCCTGCGGACGAACAGTCGCAGGCATATCCAGGAGAATTCCCATGCGTGATGCAGTCATAGTTTCCACTGCCCGTACCCCCATCGGCAAGGCCTATCGCGGGGGCTTCAACGCGACCCCGTCGCCGACGCTCGCCGCCCATTCGATCCGCGCCGCTGTCGAGCGGGCAGGGATCGAAGGCGGCCAGGTCGACGATGTCGTGATGGGTGCCGCGCTCCAGCAGGGCGTGCAGCACACCATCGGCCGCACCGCCGCGCTGCGTGCGGGCCTTCCCGTCACCGTTGCAGGCATGTCGATCGACCGTCAGTGCTCGTCGGGCGTGATGTCGATCGCGACTGCGGCGAAGCAGATCATCGTCGATCGCATGGACATCGTCGTTGCCGGCGGCGTCGAATCCATCTCGATGGTGCAGACCCCGGAAATGCGCGTCGCGCCCGACCCGGAACTGCTGGCGATGCACAACGACGTGTACATGCCGATGCTGCAGACCGCCGAGACTGTGGCGAAGCGCTACAACATCAGCCGCGATCGGATGGACGAATATGCCTATCGCTCGCAGATGCGCACTGCCGCTGCACAGGCCGCAGGCAAGTTCGACGATGAAATCATCCCCGTAAAGGCGAAGATGGCGTTCAAGAACAAGGAAACTGGCGAGGTCACGATGACCGATGTCGAAGTGACCAAGGACGAAGGCAACCGCGCCGATACCACGCTCGAAGGCCTCAAGGGCCTGCAGCCCGTCATGGGCCCGGGCATGAACATCACCGCAGGCAACGCCAGCCAGCTTTCGGATGGCGCCTCTTCGGTGGTGCTGATGGAAGCCAAGCTTGCCGAGCAGAAGGGTCTGCAGCCGCTGGGCCGCTATGTCGGCATGGCCGCCGCTGGCACCGAGCCCGACGAGATGGGCATCGGGCCCGTGTTCGCGGTGCCGCAGCTGCTCAAGCGCTTCGGCCTGAAGATGGACGATATCGGCCTGTGGGAGCTCAACGAAGCCTTCGCGGTGCAGGTGCTGTACTGCCAGGACGTGCTCGGCATTCCTGACGAACTGCTCAACGTCAATGGCGGCTCGATTTCGATCGGCCACCCCTATGGCATGACCGGCGCACGTTGCACCGGCCACGCGCTGATCGAAGGCAAGCGTCGCGGCGCGAAATACGTCGTCGTCACGATGTGCGTCGGCGGCGGCATGGGCGCTGCGGGACTGTTCGAAGTCTTCTGATTCCGGCATCCGTAACGGATAAAAAACCCCGCCCCGGCGCCACGCCGGGGCGGGGTTTTTCTTGGGCTGCTGAGGCGGCCCATACGGGAACGACATGCGGAGCCGACCGTAACCTGCCTGTACACCTTGCAGGAGCCGTAAGCATGATTCACACCCCCACCGCCCCAGCCGATACGCACGAATCGCTCGATGCATTCTGGAGCGCGCTCGAATCGAGCCCGTTCGTGATGCTGGGTCTTCCCGCGCAGAATGCCCACAGCATGCCTATGACCGCGCAGTTCGATGGCCGCCACGGCCCGATCTGGTTTTACGGTTCGCGCTCGAGCCGACTGGTCGAGGGACTGACCTCGACGAACGATGCGATGGCCCAGTATGTCGGTGAAGGGCACAAGCTGTTCGCCTGCATCTCTGGCATGCTGACAATCGACAACAACCCCGAGATCATCGACAAGTTCTGGTCGAATTCGGTCGAGGCCTGGTATCCTCAGGGCAAGTCCGATCCCGATCTGGTGATGTTGCGCTTCGACCTCAACCATGCCGAAATCTGGCAGGCCGATATGTCGCTGATGGGCAAGATCAAGATGATGTTCGGCGGAACGATGAGCGCCGCCGATCTTGAAGGCAAGCACGTCGAAACGTCGATCTGACGTCACGAACGGTATGAGCAGACACGCCGCCTGGCCCGAATATCGGGCGGGCGGCGTTTTTGCGTTTATCCGGGCAGGCTGATCCTGCCGCCTTCGAAGCTGAAGCCGCCATCGCGGTCATTTGCCAGCAAAGCCGGACCATCGAGGTCAACCCAGTCGGCGGTCTGCGCCAGATGAAAGGCGGGGTGAATGCCCAGGCTGGACGACAGCATGCAGCCCACCATCGTCTTCAATCCCCGCGCTCGTGCTGCCTCGCTCAGGCGAATGGCCTCGGTCAGCCCACCTGCCTTGTCGAGCTTGATGTTGACCGCCTGGAAAGTCGTTGCGATGCGCTCGATATCTTCGGCAACATGGCAGCTCTCGTCGGCGCAGAAGGGGAGGGAAGCCATCACACCCATGAGGTCGTCTTCCTGCCCAGCGGCCACGGGTTGCTCGATCAACTCGACCCCTAATGTCTTGAGGGTGGCAGTCATGTGACCGACATCGACGTCTGCCCATGCCTCGTTGGCATCGATGATCAGGCGTGCATCGGGCGCACCGATCCTGACGGCGGCGACGCGAAGCAAATCGTTCTCGCCGTTTAGCTTGAGCTTGAGCAAGGGGTAGCCCTTGGCCGCAGCGGCCCGCGCATCGGCCTTCATGGTGTCGGGGTCGTTCAGGGATATCGTATAGGCCGTGATCAGCGGTCGGGGTTCGGGCAGGCCTGCCAGCTGCCATAAAGGGGTACCGGTAGCCTGGACCTCAAGATCCCACAATGCGGCATCGAGCGCGTTGCGCGCCGCGCCTTCCATCATGGTTTTCAAAAGGGCATCGCGGGTCAAGGGACCGCTTTGCCGCGCGCGCGTCTCTATCGCTTCTGCGCACAGGTCGGCGGTTTCACCCTCGTAATAGATCGGTGTGCCCTCGCCACGTCCGACATATGTGCCGTCGGTGACCTCGCAATAGACGACATCGACTTCGGTCTTCGGACCGCGGCTGATGTTGAAGCTGCCATCGACGGCAAAACGCTCTACGCGAACATTTTTGAGAGTGATCATCCACCGGGAATAGGCGGCGGGCAGGGGGGCGGCAAGGCACAAACGCCAGTTGCCGCCCTCGATATGCCATCAATTGTGAGCGGCGATCCAGTCCTCGACGACGGGCGCGATGCGCTCGCGCCACTTGCTGCCGTTGAAGATGCCATAATGGCCGACGCTTTCGGCCATCAGATACTTTTTCTTCGCCTTGGGCAGCTTCGGCGCCAGGGTCAGCGCGGCGCGGGTCTGGCCCAGCCCGCTGATGTCGTCGCGTTCGCCCTCAATCGCCAGCATGGCGATATCGGTGATCGCCTCGGGATCGATCCGCTTGCCGCGGTGCATGAACTCGCCCTTGGGCAGGCTGTGCTTCTGAAAGACATTCTCGACCGTCTGAAGATAGAATTCAGCGGTCATGTCGCAGACCGAGCGATATTCGTCGTAGAAGTCCTTGGCGGCATCGGCGCTCTCGCCGTCGCCCGCGACGAGGTGCTTGTACATTTCCCAGTGGCTCATCATGTGGTTGCCCAGGTTCATCGACATGAACCCGGTCAGCTGCATGAAGCCGGGATAGACCTTGCGGCCAGCACCCTTGTACTGGAAGGGGACCTTGGCGATCACATTGTGCTCGAACCAGGCCAGCGGACGCTTGGTCGCCATAGTGTTGACGTCGGTCGGTGCCTCGCGGGTATCGATGGGCCCGCCCATCATTGTAAGGGTTTTCGGACGGCAGGGGTGCTTGTCGGCCGACATCAAGGCGGCGGCAGCGAAGCTGGGCACCGAAGGCTGGCATACGGCAAGCATATGCGCGCCGGGGCCGATATGCTCGAGAAAACCGATGAGATAGTCGATGTAATCGTCGAGATCGAAGCGGCCTTCGGACAAGGGGACATCGCGGGCATCGGCCCAGTCGGTGATGTACACTTCGTGTCCGGGAATCATCCGCGCGACAGTGCCACGCAGCAACGTCGCATAATGTCCCGACATCGGCGCGACGATCAGCAGCCGCGGCGCATCTGCAGGCAGCTGCTCGTGCCGAAACCGCAACAGATCACCGAATGGCCGTTCCAGAACGATCTCCTCGTGCACCGCGCTGGCCGTACCGTCGATATCGACGGTCTCGATGCCGAACGACGGCTTGCCATAAGGCGCTGCGGCATGCGCGAACACTTCGAGCGCGGATGCCATCATCGGCTGACCGCCGAGATACGTCATCGGATTGAACGGACTGTTGAGCATGTTCGCGCCGAGGGTCGCCATCGCGCTGGCGCTCGACAGAAAGGAGCGTTGAAGTTCATAAGCGTGGTAAAGCATATCATTCCCCTGCAAACCGTCGTGGCTGCTTTGCGCGGCTCTGTCCGACGGCCTCTCGCAAGACGTTGTTGCGCTGCAGCAACCAAAATACAAGCCATTTACGCGCATCGCAGCCGGGTGGTTGCTTTTGCCGAGTGTTGCACGGGAGGGTTAATGCATCGGATATAACGCGATTTCGTGATGAAAAATCGTGCCGGCCTCGAACATGGCCGTGCGCGCGCCTGCTGCCAAAATCGTTGAGTGGAACTGGCAGGCCTGCTAGGCGCTCAGGCATGGCGGAAACACACATTCCACCGGCCCAAGCGGCTGGTACCGAGCACCAAAGCGCATCGTCTGCACCCGTGGCTGACGAAGCGGCGCCCGCCAAGGCAAAACGCGGCAACCCGCGTCAGCTGGGCAATCTGGCGATGATCATGCGCTTTGCATCTGCCTACCCGCGCCAGATCGCGGGCGCCATGATCGCGTTGGCTGTCGCGGCCGGCGCCACGCTTGCAATTCCTGCCGGTTTCAAGCTGGTGATCGATCGCGGGTTCGATGCCGGCGGCAGTGCCGAGGATATCGGGCGCTGGTTCCGATACCTGTTCCTGATCACCGTGGTGCTTGGGCTGTCGACTGCTTTGCGCTTTTATTTCGTGTCCTGGCTGGGAGAACGCGTCGTCGCCGATATCCGGCTGGCGGTGCAGCGCAATCTGCTGCGGCTGGCGCCAAGCTTCTTCGAGACCAACCGGCCATCCGAGATCGCCTCGCGCATGACATCGGACACGGCGGTCGTCGAACAGGTTGTCGGCACCACGGTATCCGTAGCGCTGCGTAACCTTGTGGTCGGCATCGGCGGAATCATCTATCTGTTCTCGCTCGCACCCAAGCTGACCGGCATGCTGTTGCTGGGCATTCCCGTCATCGTGCTCCCGATCGTGTTTATCGGCCGCAGGCTCGAAAAGGTGGCCCGCTCCAGCCAGGATCGCGTCGCCAATGTCGGTGCGACGATTACAGAGGTGCTGGCGGCGATGAAGATCGTCCAGGCCTTCGGGCAGGAAAACCGCGAGGCCGAACGGTTCGGCGATGCGGTGGAAACCACCTTCGTGACTGCACGCCGCCGCATCACGCTGCGCGCGAGCCTGACCGCAGTGGTGATCACGCTGATCTTCGGCGCGATCACCATGATCATGTGGCAGGGCGCGGTCGATGTGATCGAGGGGCGGCTTTCGGGCGGCGACATCGCGGCGTTCGTGCTCACCGGCGGTCTTGTCGCCGGCGCATTCGGTGCACTGACCGAAGTGTATGGCGATCTGCTGCGCGCAGGCGGTGCAGCCGGGCGGCTCAACGAACTGCTCAACGAACAGCCCGAGATCCGCGCACCTGCAAGCCCAATGGTGCTGCCGCAGCCGCCGCGCGGCCAGATCAGCTTCCAGAATGTCAGCTTCGCTTATCCAACCCGGCCCGAGACTCTTGCGCTCAGGGATTTCTCGCTGCACGTCACGCCGGGCGAAACGGTGGCGATCGTCGGGCCGTCGGGTGCCGGCAAATCGACCCTGTTCCAGCTGGCGCAGCGTTTCTACGACCCTCAGGCGGGCTCGGTCCGCATCGACGGTGTCGCCTTGCCCTCGGCCGATCCCCAGGAAATCCGCCAGCGCATGGCGTTCGTGCCGCAGGACAGCGTGCTGTTCGCTGCCAGTGCGCGTGACAATCTGCGCTACGGCAACTGGCTGGCCACCGACGAGCAGATCTGGGAGGCAGCGCGCGCGGCCAATGCCGAAGAGTTTCTGCGCAAGCTGCCAGAGGGCCTCGACAGCTATATGGGCGAAGGTGGGGCACGGCTTTCAGGCGGCCAGCGCCAGCGCATCTCGATCGCGCGTGCGCTGCTCCGCAATGCGCCGATCCTGCTGCTCGACGAAGCGACCTCGGCGCTTGATGCCGAAAGCGAGAAGCTGGTCCAGGACGCGCTCGAACGCCTGATGCAGGGCCGCACGACGCTGGTGATCGCGCACCGCCTGGCGACAATTCGCTCGGCCGACCGGATTATCGTGATGGCCGACGGCGCGATCGTCGAGCAGGGCACGCATGACGAACTATCGGGACGCAGCGGCCTGTATGCGCGGCTGTCGAGCCTGCAGTTCACCGAAGGACCGCTGGCGGCGGAGTGATCGCCTTGCGGCGCTTGCTACCGCTCCAGATGGCGCTATCGGGGATTCAATGATGATCCGGCGGACATTGGCGCTGGCGTCGCTGCTGTTCTTTCTGGGGACAGGTGCCTTCGTGGCGGATTCCCCGGTGCCGCCCAACACCAGCCAGCAGATCGTGTTGAAGCGGCCGCTCGATCTGCCGCCGCTGCCCCACCGCATCGGCACCGGCGAACTGACGCTGATCGACGGCTGGGAGCTGGAAAGCGACAACAGCGATTTCGGTGGATTTTCTGCGCTGAACGCCATGGGCGACGGACGGCTGCTTGCGCTGAGTGATGCCTCCATCCTTGCCGGTTTCACCATCGGCAAGGGCAGGACCGCGCGCGACGCCTTCATCGCGCCGCTGCCGATCCGCAAGGGCGAACGCAGCACGAAGAAGGACCAAGATTCCGAGAGCCTGACCCATGATCCCGTCTCGGGCCGATATTGGGTGGGGTTTGAACACAATCACAGGATCAGGCGCTATTCGCCAGGGTTCGCGCGCGCCGAGGCGACAGGTGCGCCTGCTGCCATGGCGCAATGGCCCAAAAACGGTGGGGCTGAAGCGATCGTCCGGCGCTCGGATGGCAGCTTTGTCGTTTTCGCCGAGACGCACTCGTCACGCCCAGGATTTACCACCGGGTTGATCTTCAAGTCGGATCCGTCCGAGCGAGGCGCGCGAGCGCAGGAATTCTCCTATCGTGCGCCAACCGGGTATCGCCTCACCGACGCCGCCGCATTGCCCGATGGGCGCATGATGGCGCTGCATCGGCAGTTTGGCTATTTCAGCGGTTTCAAGGCCAAGCTGGGGGTGATCGAGGCAGGCAGCATCGCGCCTGGAAGCATCGTGGAACCAAGGATCATCGCGACGCTGGTGCCGCCGTTTCCCGTCGATAACATGGAGGGGATCGCGGTCGATCAAGAGGCCGGCAAGACGATCGTCTGGGTGATCTCGGATGACAATTATTTCGCGATCCAGCGGACGCTTCTGCTGAAGTTCGCGTTCAGCGCGGCGGGCGCTTCGCCACGACCTTGATCTCGGTCTTGCCCTCTGGCGCATAAAGACGGCTCACCTGAATGGCCGTCCACGCGGGGAAAGGTGGTGCGAGATACTGCTTCTGCACCGCTGACATCGGACCGATCTGCGCATCAATATCGGTATGGTAGCTGGTAACGTCGACGACGTCTTCCCAGCTGGCCCCGGCGCGGATCAGGATGCGGCTGATGTGCAGATAGGCGCGATTGAACGCAGCCTCGTCGGCATCGCCACCAACGACGACGCCTGACAGATAGATCGTGCCATCGCCGAGAATGACCGCATCGCTATACCCCGTGGCCTCCTGGAAGGCACGGCCCTGCGGGTTTTCGGAATACAGCACTTCTGCGGTCGTACGCGAACCTGCCATTGCAGGGTGCGATACCGCAGCGAGGCCCAGCGCGCTTGCAATCAGCAAGACGCGCTGGAGGGCCATGTCAGGCCGCAGCCTTGGCAAGCTCGCGCTTGATCTTGGCGGCGCGGGCCGACAGCTTTTCTTCGCTGGTCTTGATCAGCCAGTTGTCGAGACCGCCGACATGCTCGACCGAGCGCAGACCTGCGGTCGATACGCGCAGCTTGAAGCTGCGGTCGAGCTTTTCGCTCATCAGCGTGACATTCTGCAGGTTGGGCAGAAAGACGCGCTTGGTCTTGTTGTTGGCGTGGGACACATTGTGACCCACCATCCGGCCCTTGCCGGTCAGTTCGCAAATCCGCGACATGGTGTAAGAATCCTGATGAAACGTTGTGTTTATGAAGGAGCGGCGGTTAGCGTCAGAGCGTGCCCAAGTCAACCTTTGCCGATGCCTGCTGCGGCCAATATGCGCGAAAACTGCTGGCAGGGCAACCGCGTTGACGGTAACCGGCAGGCCATGACGCTCGAACACGCCCGCAAATACAGTGCCCTTGCCCTCGATCTGGCTCGGCAAGCCGCCGCACTGGGCGAGGTGCCGGTCGGGGCCATCGTGGTGCAACATGGCCTCGTGATCGGCGAAGGGCACAACCAGCCTCGCGCGCGCAACGACCCGACCGCACATGCCGAGATCATGGCGATCCGTGCCGCATGCGCGGCCTTGGGAACCGACAGGCTCACTGGATGCGAGATGTGGGTGACATTGGAGCCCTGCGCGATGTGCGCAGGCGCCATATCGCACGCCAGGATCGCCAGATTGCATTACGCCGCCAGCGACCCGAAGGGCGGGGCGGTGGAGCATGGCCCGAGGCTGTTCCAGCAGCCCACCACGCTGCACAAGCCAGAGGTTTATGCTGGGGTGGGTGAGGAAGACGCGGCGGCACTGCTGCGTGCCTTTTTTAGCGAAAGGCGCTGATACCATGCCGTTCTCCGGCTTGCGCCAGAGAACGGTTGGCGAATCGGGACCTCAGTTCAATGCACGAACCGCGCGACAACGTCGCGATAGCTGCGCGAGACCTTCACCTGCGCGCCCGATTCGAGCACCAGGAAGCACTCGCCGTTGGTGTGCGGCTTGACCTGGCGGACCAGCCCCAGATTGACGATGGTCGAACGATGGACACGCTGGAAGTTGCGCGGGTCGAGCCGCTTTTCCAGATCCTTCATCGTTTCGCGCAGAATCAGCGAATTGTCACCGGTATAGATGCACATATAGTCGCCAGCGGCATCGATCCGTTCGATGGTATCGACATCGACACGGAAAATCTGGCCGCGGTCCTTGATGTTGATGAGCTTCTCGTAACGGTTCGAAGCGGCACCATCGTCGTCGTCGCTCAGGTCAAGCGCTTCGACGGCATCGGGCGCGACCTCGTTGAGCACGTTCATCAGCTTGTCAGCCTCTTCACGGCCCTTCTTGTCGCGGATGCGCTCGCGGATGCGGTCGATCGCATCGGCAAGCCGCACGTCGTCCACCGGCTTGAGCAGGTAATCGACAGCCTGGGCTTCGAACGCCTTGACGGCATGTTCGGAATACGCGGTGCAGAACACCACCAATGGCGGCTCGATGTCCATGATGCCCTTGACCACCGAAAAGCCGTCGAAGCCGGGCATCTGGATATCGAGAAATACCAGATCGGGCTTGAGTGTCTTGATCTTGCGGATCGCCTCGCGCCCGTTGAGGCAGGTGTCGATAATTTCGATGTCTTCAAACTTTTCCAGCCGGAGCTGCATTCCCTGAATGGCGAGTTTCTCGTCATCTATCAGGATGGTGCGGATGGTCATGCCTGTAATTGCCTTTGTTCGCGTGTTTCAAACGGAATTTCGATAATCACGCTATAGCCGCCCCCGGGTGATGATCGTGTCTCAAACCGGTGATTGTCTTCGTAAGCCTGGGACAATCTGTCCCTGATATTCGCTAACCCGACCCCGGTTGACGCATTGGCGGTTGTGCCTTGCTTCTTCAATCCGGGCCCTGTGTCTGTCACGGTGATACGCAGCAGGGGTCCGATGAGTTGCGCCGAAATGGTGATATCGGCCCCGTCCTCCTTCGGCGTCACTGCATATTTTATGGCGTTCTCGACCAACGGTTGCAAGAGAAGCGACGGCAGCAGGGCCCCGGCGGCATTCTGTTCGATCTCGAAATGCGCACGTAGCCGCTCCTCGAAACGCATCTTCTCGATATCGAGGTAGAGCTTCAGCGTCTCGACCTCCTGCGCCAGCGTGACCCGCGCGGTCGGCTCGTTCGCCAGCGTGTAGCGCAGGAACGACGACAGCCGCGACAGCATGGCGTTGGCCGGCTCGGTCTGCTTGAGTAACACGAGCGTCGAGATGCTGTTCAAGGTGTTGAACAGGAAGTGCGGATTGAGCTGATAGCGCAACATGGCCAGCTGCGCGCTGGTCGCCTGATTTTCCAGCCGCAGCATCTGGTCCTGCTGCTCCTCGATGCGCAGGAAGAAGTTGATCGCGTAGTACAATGCCGACCACGCCCCGAGCAGCGTCAGATCGAGGTAGAACGCGCCTAGCAGAATAGCGGTGAAGTTGCTGACGCTGCCCGGACGGTAGAGCGTCGCCACCCATGCATCGACGAAGGCATACAGGGCCGATCCCGCCAGCAGCACGATCAGCGTGATGCTCCAGGTAACGAGCGGCTTGCGGTCGATCAGTGCCTGATAGATTACGCCCATCACCAGCGAGATCGAATAACCGGTGATCGTCGCGATGATGATCGGCACCAGGAACGAAATCGGCTGGCCGTTGGCGAGCCCCGATATGCCGCGCAATGCGAGCGCGCCTGCCCAACCCAAGGTTTGCAGGTTCCAGAAGGCCCGGTTCTTGTTGGCAAAGAACGGTGTCGGCTTGAAGGGCAGCATCGCCATAGGGAACACGGCTTAGCCGGATTCGTGCCATCACCCCAGAAAATTTTGACCCGCATTTTTTTGCATCCGCTGCGCCGCTGGGTTACTCTCAACGTCAACGATAACGAGAGGATCCGCCGCATGAGCGACATGACCGATACGCTTGCGCCCGAGGACCGGGCGCAGTTCACCGCAATGACCAATGGCACGCAGGGCGACTGGGCGATCATCGCCGGACAGTATCGCGAGTTTGCTGGTGGGCTTGCCGATCGGGTGCTGGCGCACCTGCGCCTGCTCGATGGCGATTTCGGCGGATTCCCGATCGATCGGATGCAGCACAGCCTGCAGACCGCGACACGAGCCCATCGTGACGGACGCGACGAGCCGTATGTCGTGATGGCACTGCTCCACGACATCGGCGATACCTTGGGGAGCTATAACCACCCCGACGTTGCCGCCGCGATCATCAAGCCGTTCGTGTCGGAGGAGCTTCACTGGATCTGCGCCAACCACGGTGCGTTCCAAGGCTATTATTATTTCCATTTCATCGGCGGGGATCGCAATGTGCGCGAGAACTTCCGTGGATCGCCATATTTCGACGCCTGCGCCGAATTCTGCGAGAAATACGATCAGGCTGCGTTCGACCCGGATTATCCAAGCGAGCCGCTCGAGTTCTTCGAGCCGATGCTGCGCCGGGTGATGGCACGCCCGATCAATTCGATGTACGCCAAAGCGGCGGAAGCTGCCTGATCAAAACACTGGCGCTCGCTGCGTGAGCCGAGCGAAAGGTTGATAAGGGTGTCGCCGCGGTCGCCGGGGCGACACCCCCTCGCTCAACGGGAAGAGTTATCCGCATAAAGGCCATCAACGGCCTTGCTTACGAGCACGTTCACGGTGACGCGGCGGTTCTGCGCCTTGCCTTCCTCGGTCATGTTGTCAGCGACCGGATCGGCCTCGGCCATGCCTGCGGGGGTGAGCATGCGATAGGGCTTCCAGCGACAGGCCTGCTGCAGATGGTTGGTCACGCTGGCAGCGCGCTTTTCGCTGAGCTGCTGGTTGAAGTCCTGCTCGCCGTCGGCGTCGGTGTACCCGACCACCAGCATCAATGCGTTGTCCATCTGCTCGGCCGAACCGGCAGCGGCGCACAGCTGCGCCTTGGCTTCGTCGGTCAGCTTGGCCTGGGCGGTATCGAAATAGACGTTGGTCGTCGCCTTGACGTTATACTGGTCGATATCGCCCATCCGTCCGCGCAAAGCCTCGGTCGCGGCGGATTGCTCGGCGAACTGCTGCGACGTTCCGGTGCGGATCATCGAGGCGGTCTTGAAATCGGTGTTCTTGAAGGTGATCTGGCGTGCCAGCAGCGTGTCGCCCGATTGCAGCGTCTTCACGGTCAGCGGCAGTCCGTTAAGCAACGCGCCCGTGTCCAGCTCGGTCCGGCTCGCACCGAACAGGCCACCAGAGGCCCGGACCTGGGTGGCCTCATTGACCATGAGCAAGGTGCGGCTGCCGTCTGCGGTCTCGACCTGGATGCGATCGCCCTGACGCGCGGTGAGCACACCCTTGATCTCGGGACCCTCGGTCATCGAGGCAGGGTCGGGCAACCGCTCGCCAGCGTTGGCGACATCGGCCTGGAGTGGCGCAGACTGCTGGGCGATGCTCGCGGTGGCAGCGGTGGCGGCCAACAAGGCAAGCGCCATTTTGATTCCCGAAGAGGTGGCATCGGAACGCATTGAGAGACTCCTTCAACATGGGGGTTTTCGCCCGTGTTCTGCGGAGACTGCTCGAACGATATTTATGTTCCCGCCGATTGGCAAATGTGCGGCAAAACGAAAGCAAAGGCACGGCGAGGCGAGGAACACGCCACCGGGCCAATGCTGTTTGCGCTGACAGCGGCGCTATTCGAGCGGACGAAGCGGTGCGGCCAGGAGGGGGGGCACCCGCCCATGCTGGCCGGTGGTGGTTGCTGCCAGCCGCGCCATTTCCTCTTCGAACAGTCCCACACGTTTCTTCCAGCGATAATGGGTCGGGGCAGAGAAGATGCCCTTGCCATGCTGCTTTCCGTAACGCGTCCAGAAGCGGACCGCGCCGCCCGGATCATAGCCCGCATTGGCCATCAGCCAGATCGAGAGCCGGTCCGCCTCGATCTCTGTTGCCAGCGTCAACCGGGCATTGCGGCCGATCTGTTGCATCAACCCGCGCTGGATCCCCGCGTCGTTCAAGCGCTTGCGATGCTCCAGCAGGTTGTGCGCCATTTCGTGCGCCAGAATCGCGGCAAGCTCGTCATCATCGGCCATGAAGCCCAGCATCGCGCTGGTGATACCAACGATGTCGCCATCGGCCGAGGCGCCATATTTGCCGCTGGGTCTGAGCTCGAAGCGGCTGCGGCAGGCAGGCATGCCGGTGAGAATGACGTCGAAGGTCTCGCCGCCCCGCATCAGGGTCAGCGTCACCGGCGGCGCGTCCAGCGCCGTGCGCAGCCGGGCATCCGCCCATGCGACGGGGCGATAAGCGGCAGGCTGATCGATCTCCGCAAGCTCGCCGGGGGGAGGGGCCAGCTCCACGCCGTTCAGCGCCACGATCGCATCGTCGGCCCGGATGCCCGCCTGCGCCGCCGGGCCGTCTGCCACCAATGCCAGCACCGCATAGTCGCGGGCAAAGCCGAAGGTTGCGCGGGCAGCGGCGTCATCACCATACTGCCCGATATGGTGCAGCGTCATCCCGATCGCATTCTCGGTGGACTTGCAAAACGGCGCGTTGGCGACCGCTAGCCGGGTCCCGACCGACAGGATTCGCGTATCGGATGCCCGCAATGCTGCCAGGCTTTCGTCAGCAGCAGCCACGGATTGCGCGCGTGCCGTGGGTGCCAGACCAGGCGCGGCACACGCCAGTGCCAGCCCGAGCGCGAGCGAACGGGCAAAGCGCATGCTGCTCAGCCTGCCGTTTTCTTTGCAGCGCGAGCCTCGTCGATCGCGCTCTTCAACTCTTGATAACCGACCGCGCCGTTCAGCACCTTGTTGCCGACCACCCAGCTGGGCGTGCCGCTGAACTCGAGCTGCTGGGCAACGCGAATGTTGCCCTCAAGCACCGCATCGGTCTTGTTGGTCGCAACGAAGCTCCGCGCGGCGGCCATGTCCAGCCCGGCCGTCTTTGCGGCCTGCTCGATGGTCGACTGGTTGGGGCGGCCGGCAGCAAACATCGCCTTGTAGAACGCGTAATATTTGTCCTGTTGCGCGGCGGCGAGACCCCAGGCGGCAGCGACCCGGCTTTCGTCAGAGAGGATCGGAAGCTCGTGGAACACGATCTTGAGGTTCTTGTCCTCGCTCAACAGTCGGGCGACGTCGCTGACGCTCTGGCGGCAGAACCCGCAGGCGAAATCCGAATACTCGACGAGCACGACATCGCCGTTGGGGTTGCCGGCAAACGCTGCGGCATAAGGCTGCTCGATCTCGTTGCGCACCGATGCGATTCGCTTTTCCGCCTGCTTGGAGCGCAGGTTTTCGACCGCTTCGGGGATGATCTCGGGATTGTCGAGAATATAGGCGCGAACGATCGCCTCGATCGCGGCCTTTTCTTGGGTGTCGAACCCAGCGGCAGCCGCAGCGGCGTTGGCATCCTGCGTGGCTGCTCCTCCGCCTGCGCCGGCGACGCTGCCGCCCTGCCACATGAAGGTGCCGATCGCAGCTGCGATGGTGATAAATGCAGCAACAGCCATGAACCGCCAGTTCCTTGATGAAGCCTCGCCAGAGGATGATGTGGGTGATGTCATGGCGGGCCTTTGATTGGTGAAAGGTATCGAGCAGATGCGCTTAACGACGGCGCGACTGGCGTTCAACCGCGTCGCGCGCCAGAATGGCGATATCCTGCGCGCGGATATGGTCTGCGCTGCCCTGCGGCAGGCCCAGCATCGCCTCTTCGGAGCTGCGCAACGCAAGTTCGGCATTACCCTGCAGCACATAGCGCTCGGCGCTGGCGAGTGCCGCGCGCGGGGTATCGCCGCGGCTGGCATAGACCACGCCCAACTGGTACCAGGCAAACGGGTTCTGGGCATCGCGCGCGACCGCGGCCTTGAGCACCCGCTCGGCCTCGGGCAGGTTGGCCGGGTCTTCGGTGGCAATCAGCGCGTGCCCATAAACGCCTGCGATCAGTGATTGCGCGTTGGTCGTCGTCACCGCGCGCTGCAGAGGAGCGATCGCCTCGAGCGGTCGCCCTGATTCGAGCAGTATCTGCCCGTAGATTTCGAGAAAATAGGGATCATCGGGCGCCTCTGCGAGCAGCGACCGAGCCTCGTCCAGCGCTTTTTCGGGGTACGCGCTCTTGTGCCATGCATAGGCGCGAGCATAACGGGCAGGAACGCTCCGGTCGGTTTCAGGGTAGTCGCGCAGTGTTTCCCCTGGATCGGCGACATAGCCGACAAGCTTGGCCTTCACCCGCTGGAACCGCGCCTCGAGCGCGGGATCGATCGGGGTGTTGTAGGCGGGGTCGTTCTCGTAGATTTCCTGTAGCAGCGTGATGCGCTCGCCAGACAGGGGATGCGAACGGTTGTAGCTGTCTTCCTGCGGGATCGCGAGACGGAACTCCAGGTTCTGCAGCCGCTTGAAGAAGTTGATCGAGCCCTTGCCGGTCAGCCCGGCGATGGAGAGATACTTGGCGCCAGCGACGTCGGCCCCGGCTTCCTCGCCGCGCGTGTGTGCCAGAAATTTGCCCAGCGCAGCCTGCTGGCCGGCGCCCATGATGCCCATGCCCGCCGCGCCAGCACCCGCCGCCACCGCAGCGATGCCGAGCAGCAGCGAGAGGATCGTGATGTTGGTCGCCTTCGCTGCGCTTTCCGACCGGGTGATCGAATGGCCGAGCGCGATATGCCCCAGCTCGTGCGCGATGACCCCCTGAACCTCGTTGACGTTGCCGGCTGCCTCGATCAGCCCGCTGTGGATATAGACGTCCTGCGTGCCTGCGACGAAAGCGTTGATGCTGCGTTCGTTGATCACCACGACATTGACGTTCGAGGGCAGGAGGCCTGCAGCCTTGATCAAGTCGCGCGACATATCCGCGAGCAGCGCTTCGGTCTCGGCATCGCGCAGGATGGACTGGGCCGAAACCGGCTGGACGACGAGCGCGATCATCGCGCAGCAGGCCAGAGCCCGAGCGGCAAGCTGCGATATCACCCTGTTCCAGCCTGACGTAATCGTGTCCATTGCCACCCGTATCGTTATCCTGATCACCCTATCGACGATGCCGCAGATGATCGAGCGGCGATGAACGGCGCATGAAACCGTGCGCAGTCATCGGCACCCTAACGCGCGATCGGCGGCTTGGACAGCGCCGCGCAACACAATCCGGCCAGACGCCAGCTTTTGCGATCAGGTGAAGCTGAGCTGCTGCAGGAATTCGGCGCTGGCGCGGCGAAGCTCGCCCGCCTGGTCCTGCAGCCGATCGGTAATCGCGCGCATATCGGCCGCCATCAGCCGGACCTGCTGTGCATGGCTGCTGACGTTGCGCGCCGTCTCCTCCATGCTGCGGGCGTCGGTCGCAACCTGGCTGACATGGTCGGAGATGTCGCATGTAGCCTTGCCCTGATTGGCGATCACCGCGGCGATCTGAACCGCGCCTGCGTTGACCACATCGATCTGGTCCGAGATCGAGTTGATCGTCATTTCCGCGAGGGTCATCTGGGTGCGGATGCCATCGACGGTGTGCCCCACCGAGTTGATGGCGCCGCGCGTCTGCCCGGCCAATTGCTTGACCTCATGCGCGACCACCGCAAATCCGCGCCCGGCGTCACCGGCCCGCGATGCCTCGATCGTGGCGTTGAGCGCGAGCAGGTTGGTGTGCGAGGCAATCTCTTCGATCAGATTGGCGATCTGCGATGCCTTCGCCGCTTCTTCGGCGAGCGCGCCGATGGCTGCGCTGCCTTCGCGGGAGGACGCCCGGACCGCAGTGGCCGCACGGTGTTGCTCTTCGATCTGCTGCGCAATTGCGCTGGTCGAGGAACTCAGCTGGCTCGCGGCGTTGGCGACGTTCTGCACCGATTGCCCGACATTGCCGGCCCGGCTGGTCACCATGGCGGCGCTGGCGCCGGTCTCGTCGCCGATTTCGCCCAGCGCATCGGAGCAAACGGCAAGGCGGTGCAGCGCCTCGCTCAGTTTCTCGACCGTCTGCAGCACCGATTGCTCGAACGCCCCGGCAAGCGTCGCCATGCCCTCGCGCCATTCTGCCGCGTGGCGGGCATCCTGTCGGGCCAGCATCTTGTGGGCTTTGAGATCGAGCTCGGCCTGGCTCTTGAGTTGCTCCTGCTCGAGCGCAAACTGTCGCTCGCGCGCCTCGGCGAGCTGACGCGACTGGATGATCGCATGCGCGAAGAAATTCCAGATGAGGATGTTGGTCCGCCACAGCGCGAACAGATAGACCAGCAGCAGCAGGTACAAGGTCGCCGGGACGCGTGTGTCGGTGATCTCGATCGCCGCGACAAGGCCGATCCCCGATCCGATCAGCCAGATCAGGTTGGTCGTGGGCAGGGTGAACGACCCCATCGCCCCGACGGCAATATGCGCGATCGCAACGAGCAGGCCCAAAATGCGGATGCTCGGGCTGGGCGACATCAGCATGCCCATCGTGATCAAAGACCAGCCGACTGCAGCGAATATGATTACCAACCGCAGCCAAAGATTGGCCGACGCGAGTGCCGGATCGAGATCAGGATCGTCGCCATGCAGCCGCAACGCCCGCAGGTGGATCAGGCAGAAGGCGCAGACCGCAAGCACGATCATCACCGATCCAGCGACGACCCAATGCGCCCCGGTTCCGCCCCAGCTGAACCAGCTGACGACAGGTCCGGTCACCGCCACGGCCGGCACCAGGGCGACCGAACCCTTGCTGGCGTGGAGGAACTGCGCCAGCCTGAATGCCCGCCCCGCTTCGGAATCAGCCGTCAGCGTGGTTCCGACGATATCCGGCGCAATACGTGTGTGCACAGATATATCTAGCCACAACTGGCGTGACATTCGGGCGTCTCCTTTGCCTTGGGAGGCCGCGCTAACACCGCCATGGTTAAGGAGAATTTACCAAACGGTATACAATTTCAACGGACCCTAGAGCACGTATTTGCTGAGGTCCGTATTCTTGGCGATCCCGGTCAACTGCTTCTGCACATAGGCCGCATCGATGGTGATCGTCTCGCCGCGATGCTCCTCTGCGCCGAAGCTGATCTCTTCCAACAGCTTTTCCATCACGGTCTGCAGACGGCGGGCGCCGATGTTCTCGACGCTCTCGTTCACCGATGCAGCGATGCGTGCCACTTCGCGAAGCGCGTCTTCGGTAAAGTTCAGCGTCAGCTCCTCGGTGCCCAGCAGAGCGGTGTACTGCTGCGCCAGATTGGCCTTGGTCTGGGTGAGGATGTGGTAGAAATCCTCTTCGGTCAGCGCTTTCAGCTCGACCCGGATCGGCAGGCGGCCCTGCAGTTCGGGCAGCATGTCGCTGGGTTTGGCGATGTGGAACGCACCCGATGCGATGAACAGCACATGGTCGGTTTTCATCGGGCCATATTTGGTGGCCACGGTCGTGCCCTCGATCAGCGGCAGCAGATCGCGCTGCACGCCTTCGCGGCTGACCGATCCACCGCGGACATCGGACACCGCGATCTTGTCGATCTCGTCGAGGAACACGATGCCATTGGCCTCGGCGTCGGCCAGCGCGACGCGCGCGACGTCGTCCTGGTCCATCCGCTTTTCGGCCTCTTCCTCGATCAATTTGTCCCAGGCATCAGCGAGCCGCATCTTGCGCGGCTTGGTGCGCTTCTGGCCAAACGCCTTGCCCATCATGTCGGACAGGTTGATCATGCCGACCTGGCCGCCCATTCCGGGGATCTCCATCGGCATATTGGGGCTGGATTCGACCTCGATTTCGACTTCGGTGTCGTTCATGTGGTTGTCGGTGATCCGCTGGCGGAAGCTCTGCCGGGTCGCCTCGCTGGCGTTGTCGCCGACGAGCGCATTGAGCAGTCGCTCCATCGCTGCTTCAGATGCCGCCTCGCGCACGCTCTCGCGGCGGCGCTCCTTCTCCAGCCGCACCGCATCTTCCACCAGGTCGCGCGCAATCTGATCGACATCGCGCCCGACATAGCCGACCTCGGTGAACTTGGTCGCCTCGATCTTGATGAACGGCGCGTCGGCGAGCTTGGCCAGACGCCGCGAAATCTCGGTCTTGCCGCAACCCGTGGGGCCAATCATCAGAATGTTCTTGGGCGTGACCTCGTCGCGCAGCTCGGCAGGCAGGCGCTGGCGGCGCCAGCGGTTGCGCAGCGCCACGGCCACGGCGCGCTTGGCGTCCTGCTGGCCGATGATGTGCGCATCCAGCGCAGCGACGATGGACTTGGGGGTAAGCATATCAGTCATTCGGGGTTCTTCTTTAGGAGAGTGTTTCAAGTCAATTTGGGGGTTGCGGCTACCCGCTTCAAGCACAGCGCCAGCCCGCCATCAGCGCGCGATGCGATTCGACGATATCGGCAATATCCTGCGGCTGAGGCTCGGCCAGATATTCGCCGCGCTCGAACGTGCCGCCCAGCAGGATGCCGTCGGCGCGGGGAAACATGTACCCCGCGCTCAGCGAATAGGCGTATTGCACCTCGGGCTGGGGGATCAGCACCGCAAGCTGGCCGCGCACGGGGATAAGCTCGCTGTCTCCGAACAATGCGGCTGCGCCCAGCCCGGTGCAATTGAACACCAGCCTTTCGGGCAGCGCGGCGATCTGCTCGGGCGTATCGAACCGGCGAACCTGGACTGCGCCACCTGCAACGCGGATATCGCTCAACAGCCGCTCGAGAAACCGCCCGGTCTCGACATACATCGTGTCGTACTTCACCACATTGTCGAGCGGGAAGGGGTGCTCGGAAGCCGAAAGGCGGTCGCGACCGGGGAACCTCAGGTCTGGCGGGATCGGGCCGACCCTTCGAGTCTGGTCATAGGTCGGCAACCAGCGGACACCATAGTCGTCGCCGACCATGATCTGGAACCGACGCCGGCTGTAATCAGCTGCGGCTGCGGCCTGTTCGCGCCACTGCGGGGTCACCATGTTTTCGTCGAAATGGCTTGCCGGGTAAATCTGCCCGCCGGCAATGTTCGAGGTGGTGCCGGGAGGAAGTGTCTCGGTGTAGATGGTGACGGGGTACCCGGCTTCCTGCACCAGGCGCGCCGTGGTGAGCCCCATGATTCCCGATCCGATCACCGCGACCGGACCCGAGTGGCCGGGCAGGCCAAGCGCCGTCGCCAGCCGCGAACTGCCCCAGCTCAGCGAGATGCCGCCGCCGCCATGGCCGTAATTGTGCACCAGCAGCGAATCCCCGAGCTTATCGGCGCGGACGACAAAGCCCGAGGGCCGATAGGGACGCAATCCCGCGACGGTGCGAATGACGCGCGACGGGTCGACCTGAACGCGCGGAAGGCAGCGGGTCGCAGGCGCCACCAGCTGCGCCACCGAGCGTGATTGCACGGTGGTGCACCCGCTCAACGCCAGCGCCGCTCCGCCCGAAACAAGCGCGCGTCGATCCAGTGCAAGTGTCATGGCGCCGACCATAAAAGGTCAGGCCGACGTGTCGAGGGTTTCGATGGTCAGCTGGTCGTTGGTGTAAACGCATACGTCGGCTGCGATCTTCATCGCCTTGCGCGCGATCGTCTCGGCGTCCTGCTCGTACTCGAGCAGAGCGCGCGCAGCGGCGAGTGCGAAATTGCCGCCCGATCCGATTGCCGCGACGCCATCGACGGGCTCAAGCACGTCGCCATTGCCGGTCAGGATCAGCGTCACATCCTTGTCGGCGACGATCATCATCGCTTCCAGGTTGCGCAGATACTTGTCGGTGCGCCAGTCCTTGGCAAGTTCGACCGCAGCGCGCATCAACTGCCCCGAATGGCGCTCGAGCTTGCCCTCGAGCCGCTCGAACAGCGTGAAGGCATCGGCCGTAGCGCCTGCAAATCCGCCGATCACCGATCCGTCGCCCAGGCGGCGCACCTTGCGCGCGTTGGGTTTCATGATGGTCTGGCCCATCGATACCTGGCCATCGCCCGCGATGACCGCCTTGCCGTTCTTGCGGATGCCGATGATGGTGGTGCCATGCCAGGTCGGCATGCTGCTGTCTTGTCTGCTCATGGCGCGGGATATGGTGGAGACGCCCGAGCGCTGCAACCCCTACATGATGCGCCGGACTTCATCGCCGTTGTACAGGCGGATGTCGGCGCCGATGCGCTCGACCTGGGCGAGCCCGGCGCCGAACGCCGCCATGTGCGGCGACGTCAGATGCGCATCGAGCGCCGCCTCGTCGGTCCAGCGTTCGGCAATGCGCAGGATATCGGGATCGTTCATGTCGCGCGCAAAGCTGTAATGCAGGCAGCCGTCTTCCTGATGCGTCGCCTCGACCATGATGCGCGCCGCCTCGGCGAACTTTTCGATTTCGCCCGGCGCAAAGTGGAGCCAGCCTTCGATGATGAGCATGTCGTGTTTCTCCGTGCGGCGCGATCGGTCCGCTGAGCGGTACAGGTACGATGCCGCTATCCGGCACGCAAGTCAGAGCTGGTGATAGGCGCGGTACCAGTCGACGAAGCGCGGGATGCCGGTGTCGATCGAGGTGGTGGGCGCATAGCCCAGATCGGCGTGGATCGCGCTGATATCGGCATAGGTTTCATGCACATCGCCGGGCTGCATCGGCAGCAGGTTGCGGATCGCGGGCTTGCCGCATGCGGCTTCGACAACGTCGATCATCCGGCCCAGCGGCTCGGGCTGGTTGTTGCCGATATTGTAGACCGAATGGGGTGAGACGCTGCCTCCAGGCTTGGCAGCGCCGTCATCAGCGGGCGGATGGTCGAGCACCGCGATCACGCCTGCGACGATGTCGTCGATGTAGGTAAAGTCGCGGCGCATATCGCCATGGTTGTACACGTCGATCGGCTGGTCCTGGAGGATTGCCCGGGTGAACTTCCACAGCGCCATGTCCGGACGGCCCCATGGGCCATAAACGGTGAAGAAGCGCAGCCCCGTCATCGGCAGCCGATAGAGATGCGCATAGGTTTCGCTCATCAGCTCGTCCGCCTTCTTGGTGGCGGCATAGAGCGAGACGGGATGATCGACGCGGGCATCGACACTGAACGGGCTCTTGGACGAATTGCCATAGACCGACGAGGACGAGGCATAGACGCAATGCCCGGTGCCGCGTGCGCGGGCGAGCTCCAGAATGTTGAGATGACCGACCAGATTCGACTGCACATAGGCGTGCGGGTTGTCGATGCTGTAGCGCACGCCCGCCTGCGCGCCCAGATGGACGATTGCATCGAACGTACGGCCCTCCAGCGCGGCAACCAGCGCGGGATAGTCGGCAAAGTCGAGCGGCAGGAACTCGAGGCGGCCCGTGGTCACCTCTTCCAGATCGGCGAGCCGGGCGTGCTTGAGCGCGGGGTCGTAATAGGGGTTCAGATTATCGATACCGATAACCTGATCGCCGCGCGCCATCAGTGCGCGCGTGAGGGCGTGGCCGATGAATCCGGCAGCTCCGGTGACAAGGACTTTCATGCTGTCGTACCTGCCCGATCAGCCGGCCAGGCGCAAATGGCCAGCCGGGCGTTCGGGATGGGCAGGCTGGTCGGACCAGATGCCGCGGGTGTCGTAGACGATCTTGCCTACGCGTTCGGCGAGCGGGATCGACTTGAACACGTCGTGATCGACCAGCACGATGAACATGTCACAGGTCTCGATCGCATCGTCGACATCGATCAGGCTTGCGCCAAGGCCGTCATAAGCGGGCGGCAGCGCCTGCGCATAAGGCTCGACGATCGCGATGCGCTCGCCATATTTCTGTGCCAGCGCCAGCGCGACCTTGTTGGCCGGGCTTTCGCGGAAGTCGTCGATGTTGGCCTTGAAGGCGAGGCCCAGACAAGCAACGCGCGCGGTGGGGTTGGCTTCGATCATGTCGCCGGCCTTGCCTAGCACATGGCCGATCTTGCCATCGTTGACCCAGCGTGCGGTGCGGATCAGCGGGGTGTCGTCGGGCGCGCCGTGGATGATGAACCACGGGTCGACCGCGATGCAGTGTCCGCCGACGCCCGGCCCGGGCTGGAGAATGTTGACGCGCGGGTGACGGTTGGCGAGGCGGATCACCTCCCAAACGTCCAGCCCCATGCGGTCGGCGACGATCGAAAGCTCGTTGGCAAAGGCGATGTTGACGTCGCGATAGGCGTTCTCGACCAGCTTGGTCATTTCCGCCGAGCGCGCGTCGGTGGTGATACACTCGCCGCGCACGAAGCGGCGGTAGAAGGTCAGCGCCTTGCGCGCGCAGCGCGGGGTGATGCCGCCGATCGAGCGGTCGTTGTTGGTGAGTTCCTCCAGAATGCGGCCGGGGAGCACGCGCTCGGGGCAATAAGCGATCGCGATATCGGGAATGTCGGTGGTGATGCCGGGAACCTTGAGATCAGGCCGCAGCTTGGCGATCATGTCGCGCATTTCCTCGGTCGTGCCGACCGGCGAGGTGGATTCCAGGATGATGCAATCGCCAGGCTTGATCACGGCGGCGATGCTGCTCGCGGCCTTCAGCACATAGCTGATATCGGGCGCATGGTTGTCATCGAAAGGGGTGGGGACCGCGATCACGAACACGTCCGAAGGCTCGACGGTCAGCGAGGTTCGCAGCATGCCGCGCGACACCACGCCCTGCACCAGACCATCGAGATCGACCTCCTCGATATGGATCCGGCCCTCGGCGATGGTGTTGACGACGTGCTCGGACACATCGACGCCGAGCACCCGGCAGCCCGATCGGGCGATGATCGCGGCGGTGGGCAGGCCGATATAGCCGAGCCCGACGACACAAACTTCAGGCTTCTTGTCGGACAGCATGGTCAATCCCCGGAGATAGGCGACCCCGCACGGCGAGAGCCCGGGGCCAGTAAGCCCCTGTCCTAAGTCCTATGGAGTTAAAAAAGCCGTAAGCAAGCCACATTGGCCGGCAGGTTGGGCTGGCGCGGCGGCCGGGGCGCGTCTGTAGCAGCCGTCGTCAGGTTGCGGGCGGCTGCCCCGCCGGCGTCGCGAGCGCACAAACAAAAAGGGCGACCGATTGGCCGCCCTTTCCGTATGCGTTGCGCCTGATCAAATCAGGGGCTGTTGGGTTCATCATCATCAGCGATGAGGATGATGCCGCCGACGACAGCAGCTGCAGCGACGACACCGATGATGATACCGGTGCTGCCTTCAGCTTCGCTGTCTTCGCTCGAAACAGCGGAGGTACGGGCAACAGACGATACGGCCTGTGCCAAAACCGGAGCGCCGACCATCGTGGTCAGTGCGATCGCGGCCATTGCAGCTTTGAACATTTTCATAGTGATTCCCCAGAAGGAGTTTTTGTCTTCAAGGGCAGACTGCACCCAAACCCATTATATTGCAAGTGCGAAATGGATATTCCCCCCGATTTGGTGGCGATTCGCTGGTCCTAGCGGACATCGGGGTACATATCTTTCAGTCGGTGGCGCATCCCGAAGGTCCATGCGAGGCCGACCTTGAGATAGATGTAGTTGGCCTTGAGCGGGCCCCAGGCAGCGATCCGGCGGTCGGAGGTGATCACCGGCTTGCGTGTCATCTTCAACTTCCCGATCCGCGCAAAGCCTATGCAAAGATCGGCTTCCTCCATGATCGTGGCATCGGCGGGGATCCCACCGATGCGCAGAAAGTCGGCGCGGCGGAAGAACATCGCGTGATCGCCAAACAACAGCCGCACCCCGCGCACGAACAAATGCGGATGCGTGACCAGCGGGTAATAGGTCTTCCACCAATTGTGCGCGGTGGTGAACCACCGCAATTTTTCACCGCGGATGATCGGCAGAAACGTCGCGAGCGAAATCCGCCGATCTGCAAGCACCGCGCGGATATGCGCGATCGCGTCGGGCGGAAGCAGGCTGTCGGCGTGCAGAATGCAGACCAGATCGCTTTGCGCCTGCTCGACCCCGAAATTGATCTGCGGCCCGCGTCCGCGTTGCGGCGATACCAGCGCCCGCCATCCTGCAGCCGTTGCCAAAGCGACAGTCTCGTCCTCGCTGCCGCCGTCGATCAGCAATATCTCGTCCGGTTGCGGGTCCATCGCGGCGACGTTGGCGATGGTCGCGGGCAAGGCTTTAGCCTCGTTGAGCGCAGGGACCATCAGCGTCACGGTGGTCATGCAAGCGTCGCCAGATCGGGCCAGCGTGCAAGATCGGAGGGCGTGTCGCAGTCGGACAGCATGAGCAGTACCGCCACCGAGAGCCCAAGTCCCTCGCTCCGGCGGATCGTTTCCGCGAAGACGGCAGGAGTGCTCCACGGCATGTCGGTCAGCAGAGCGGGCTGCGCGGTCGCCATCCCGATCATATAATAGCCGCCATCCTCGGCAGGCCCGATCACCACATCGTGCGACGCCAATGCAGTGATGGCGTCATTGATGATTTCGGTGGTGAGCTCCGGGGTGTCCGCTCCAAAGAAAATGTGCGGCGCAGTGCGCCCCGCATCGATCAATCGCTCGGAAAGCCCGCCTTCGACCTGCCGGGCCAGAGCAACCGCCTCGCCCAGCCAGTCTCGGAAATCCTGCTCGCTCGCCCCGGCATAGCGAACCTCGACCGGCGCGCCCGATGCCAGCAGCGTGGCGACGGTGCGTTCGGTCAGATGGCGGTGCACTTTTGCTGCGCCTTGCGCTCCGACCGCGGGGATCAGCCGCGTCTTGGCATAGCCCGGAACGGGAAACTTGGCGAATAGCACTAGTGTGGGCAGCACAGGGGTTGGCAACACAGGGGTTGGCAGCACAGGGGTGGGCATTGCGGGCATGGCGACAAGCCATACCGGGCGGCGAACGGGAAACAAGCCTTGCATCGCGGCGTTCGCTACATATGGTGCGCGGCCCGGCAGCCCCGCTGGCCCGGCAAGATCACACGGAGCGCATAATGTCTGAGACCATCCTGTTCGATTACTGGCGTTCGTCGGCCAGTTACCGGGTGCGTATCGCGCTCAATCTCAAGGGCGTTGCCTATCGCGCGGTTGCGACCGACCTGGTGACCGGCCAGCAGAAGGCCTCCGATTATGTCGCGCGCAACCCGCAGGGGCTGGTGCCGATGCTGCAGATAGACGGTCATGACCTGACCCAGTCGCTGGCGATCATCGACTATCTCGACGCGACACGGCCCGACCCGCAGCTGATCCCGGCGGATCCTGCGGCGCGTGCCGCCACGCTTTCGCGGGCGATGATCATCATTGCGGACATCCACCCGGTCAACAACCTGCGGATGCTGAAATATCTCAAGGCCGAGATGGGGCAGGATCAGGCCGCGGTCGACCAATGGTATCGCCACTGGATCGCCGAAGGCTATGCCGCGCTGGAGCAACTCGCCCCCGAAACCGGTCTGTTCGGCGGCGATCAGCCCGACCTCGTCGATGTGTGCCTCGTCCCGCAAATGGCCAATGCACGCCGGTTCGATCTCGATCTCGCTCCCTATCCCAAGCTGGTGCGGATCGATGCGCAGCTGCGGGCGATCCCGGCCTTTGCCGCCGCGCATCCCGATGCGGTGAAACCGGCATGAGGATCGCAGGGCGACACAACCAATCCGTTTTCCGGCGAAAGCCGGAATCCAGTAGCGAAATTGTGCAAGGCCGCCCTGGACTCCGGCTTTCGCCGGAGAACGGCTTGCGCCTGACCTTCGGATTGGCTGTAGCGCTCGCGGCAACGCCGGCCACTGCTCAGGAGCAGCCGTCCGAGCCGGAGACAATCACCTGGGCCGATGCGCCGATCACCGTCGTCGGCAAGCCGCTCGATGTGCCGCTGGGTGACCGCGCCTACAGCGTCACCAGCATCACGCCGGACATGCTCGCCAACGAACCCAGCCAGCGGCTCGAAAACGCGCTGCGGCTGGTGCCGGGGCTGCAGCAGTTTCGCAGGTCCGATGCGCGCAGCGCCAATCCCACCAGCCAGGGCGTGACGCTGCGCGGGCTGGGCGGCAATGCCTCGAGCCGGGCGCTGCTGGTGCTCGACGGGGTGCCGCAGAGCGATCCGTTCGGCGGCTGGATCAGCTTTCCCGGATACGACGCGATCAACCTGTCCGCGATCCGGGTCCGGCGCGGGGGCGGGACCGGCAGCGATGGCCCAGGCGCGCTTGCAGGCACGATCGAACTGGAAAGCTCCGGTATCCGCCCGGATCAGTCCAATCTCTACGGCGACCTGGCCTATGGCAGCCGCAATTCGCTCGAGGCCAGCGTCGGCACGACGCAGGCGCTGGGGGCCGGTGGTCTCTCGATGTCGGCGCAATATGCGCGCGGCGATGGCTTCATCCCCACCATCAAACGGCAGCGCGGCGCAGTGGACCGGGCGGCACCCTATGAGCAGGCGAGCGTCTATTTGCGGTTCGTCGCGCCGATCAGCGCCGACACCGAGTTGCAGGCGAGTGCGCGCGCGTTCACCGACCAGCGCGAGCGCGGCTTCGCGTTCAGTGACAACAGCAACGATGGCGCCGATGCCAGCCTGCGGCTCGTCGGGCGGGGTACGCTGCCCTGGTCCGCGCTCGCCTATGTGCAGATGCGCAGCTTCGCCAGCAGCTTCGCCGCGATCAGCGCGGACAGGGCCACCGCAACCCAGACGCTCGACCAGTTCAACGTGCCGTCCACCGGTCTCGGCGCGCGGGTAGAAGTCCGCCCGTCGCTGGGTGAGGGCGCGCAGTTGCGGCTCGGCGGCGAATGGCGGCGCACCACGGGCGAAACCCGCGAGCTTTTCACCTATGTCGCTGGAAGCCCGACCCGGTTGCGGCGCGCAGGCGGGGCTAGCGATATTTTCGGCGCCTTCGTCGAGGCCAGCTGGCAGGCGTCACCCGATCTGCTGCTCACCGGTGGCGGCCGGATCGATCACTGGACGCTGACCGACGGGCAGCTGCGCGAAACCGTGCTGGCCAGCGGCGCACCTGTCACCACCACCGATTTTGCCGATCGCGATGGCTGGGAAGGGACCGGGCGGCTGGGCTTTGCCTGGGATGCCGCGTCGTTGCTCACGGTTCGCGGGGCAGGGTATCTCGGATGGCGGTTGACGACGCTCAACGAACTCTACCGGCCCTTCCGGGTCGGAGCGGATGCCACTGCCGCCAACGCTGCCCTCTCACCCGAGCGGCTGCAGGGTATTGAACTTGGCCTGGGGTATGAAATCTTCACGCTGCAACTCGGCGCGACAGTCTTCTGGAACAAGCTCGACAACGCGATTGCCAACGTCACGCTGGCGCGCGGCCCCGGCACCTTTCCCGGCGTTGGCTTCGTCTCGGCGGCGGGCAGCTTCAACCAGCGGCAGAACCTCGACGCCGTCGAGGCCAAGGGCATCGAACTGGAAGCGCGTGCCGATATCGGCAGTTTCAATCTGGCGGCAGCGTATAGCTTCGTCGATGCGCAGGTGAGCGCCGGTGCGGGGCAGGCCGCGATCGATGGCCTGCGCCCCGCCCAGGTGCCGCGCCACTTTGCCACCGGCTCGATCGGCTGGTTTCCGCAAGGCGGCGACAGCGGCGTCAACCTGAGCGCGCGCTATGTCGGCTCGCAGTTCGAGGATGACCTGGGGCTGCTCAGGCTTGACGATGCGCTCACGCTCGATGCGCGCGCGGCGCTGCGGATCAACCGCAACCTGCTGGTCGAACTGCGCGGCGAAAACCTGTTCGATGCCACCATCCAGGCGGCGATCAGCGGGCCCGGGATCGTCGAGCGCGGTGCCCCGCGGACGATTTGGCTTGGCGTGAAACTGGACATTGAATAGCGTTGCCCGAACAATGACCGATACCGTGACCCGTCTCGCCGATTTCATGCCATATCGCATCTCGATCACCTCGAATGCGATCAGCGATCTGATCGCGCGGGAATATCGCAGCCGCTTCGGGCTGAAGATCGCCGAATGGCGGGTGATGGCGGTGCTGGGCGATGTCGGCGAGGCGACCCAGCGCGAACTCGTCGCCGCGACCCGGATGGACAAGGTCGCGGTCAATCGCGCCACCAAGGCGCTGGGCGAGCGCGCACTGATCCAGCGCGCGCCGAACATGAGCGATGGCCGGTCGCATCATCTGGCGCTGACGGCGGATGGCAAGGCGCTCTACGCCGAGATCATGCCGTTGGCACTGCAGATGGAGGCTCAGGTCATCCAGGTACTCGCGCCGCACGAACAGGCACAGTTTTCCGCGCTGCTCGGCAAGTTGCTGAACCAGGCCGATTCGCTGGCAGCAGATTGACGGGGCCGAAAGCGCCTTGTTTTACGGTTTCAAATGATACTATGCTGCGCAACACGAACAGGCGCACTCTGCCGGTCCCCGCATTCACGAAAGGAAGCCTCCTCGCATGAAGCTCGCATCCCTCAAAAACGGCCGCGACGGCCGTCTGGTCGTCGTCTCGAACGATCTGGCCTGGTACGCAGATGCCAGCCATCTGGTCCCCACGCTGCAGGCGGCGCTCGATGACTGGGACCGCATGGCGCCCTATCTCGAAGTGCTGTCGCGCGACCTCGAGCACGCCGCCATCCCGCGCGAGCGCTTCCACGAACACGATGCCGCAGCACCCTTGCCGCGCGCTTTTCAATGGGCCGATGGCTCGGCCTATGTGAACCACGTCGAACTCGTGCGCAAAGCGCGCGGCGCCGAACTGCCCGAAAGCTTCTGGACCGATCCGCTGATGTATCAGGGCGGCTCGGACGACCTTATGGGCGCGCGCGACGATATCCTGCTCAAGGACGAGGCCTGGGGCTGCGATCTGGAAGCCGAGATCGTCGTCGTCACCGGCGATGTTCCGCAGGGCGTGACGCCTGAGGACGCGCGCGGGTACATCCGGCTGGTCGGGCTGGTCAACGATGTGTCGCTGCGCAACCTGATTCCCGATGAGCTCGCCAAGGGCTTTGGTTTCGTCCAATCCAAGCCCGCGAGCGCGTTTTCGCCGGTGTTCGTCACGCCTGACGCGCTGGGCGGTTACTGGCAAGATGGCAAGCTGCACCGCACCTTGATGGTCGATCTCAACGGCAAGCCGTTCGGCCGCGCGGTCGCGTCCGATGATTGCACCTTCGACTTCGGCGTTCTGATCGCACACCTCGCCAAGACCCGCCGCGTCCGCGCCGGTTCGATCATCGGTTCGGGCACGGTATCGAACCGCGATGCCGATGGCGGCCCCGGTCGCCCGGTCGCCGACGGTGGCCTGGGCTACAGCTGTCTTGCCGAAGTCCGGATGGTCGAGAAGATCACCTCGGGCGAAATGAAGACGCCGTTCCTCAAGCACGGCGATGTCGTCCGCATTGACGTCCACGATGACCGCGAACACACCATATTCGGCGCGATCGAGCAGACGGTAAAGGTCGGCTGATTTTAGCGGTCCGCGATCAGTCGATGCTTTCGGCGGGTGCCGAGGCATCGACGATCGCCCCGACCAGCAGCCTGCGCTGTTTCCATCCGGCGCGATCATGCGGAATGCTGTACAGCGTCCGCAGCAGCGCAATGTCCCAGTCGGTCGGATCGGTCACCCTGGCGCCCTGGTCGAACAGTCCCAGGATCGAGTTGGGCATCGGCCGGGTGGGCGGCGAGGTTTCTGCAAAGGCGACCATCGCGGCGTAGGTTGCGACCGCATCGAGCGGGACGCCTTCGGCCAGTTTGACATCGATCACGACGTTCGCCCTGAACAGCGCGCGCACCTCCAGCGTGCCAATCAACGTCGATCGATACGCCTGAACCGTCTGGGTGCCGTTGCCGATCGCGGATTCGGCGCCAATACCGCCATTGAACGTCCTCCCGTCGGTCGCATCGGCGCTTGCCAGAAGCGAATCCGAGTTGGCCACCGCCATCCCGTCCGCGCCCTGCGACCGGACATTGTACCACCAGCGAACCGGTGCGTTGCCGTTCACCAGCGTGCTGCGCTCATGCGGCGGGAGTTCGGCAAGGCGGCTGGGCGATTTGGTCGAAATGTTCCGCATGACGGCAGCCGCATCGGTGGTGAAGCTCACCACGATGTTGGCTTTGCAGTCGAGCCTGTCCGTCTGTATGCCAGAAAGATCCGCGATCTCGCGCATCCTGCTTTCTACGATCGCGGCGTATTCGGGCTTGATCCCCACAACCTTGGGGCAGACCGGTTCGATCCATCTGGCGACGGGATCGGAGCCATTGGCGACGCCCGTGCTGCGGACGAAGTCATTCGCCTGTTTGCGCCGTTCGGCTTCGGTGATCTGGCGCCCGATCACCCTGATGGTGGATTTCTTGTCTTGCGGGTCGGACGACTCAAACTGCTCGGCGCTCGCAGTGTTCGCCAAAAGTACGGACATCGCCAAAATCAGGCAGTTACGTAATGTCGCCATTGCCGAGCCTCCGATTGCCAGGACAGCTGAATCGGAAAGTCTCACATAATCGATCACTAAACAAGATCGTGATCAAATTGCCCGGATTGCCAGCTTGTCTTGATACGATGCTCTCAGAATAGGGATTTTACTTCGGGTCCATCAATCCCTCGGTCAGATCATCGTCGTCATCCACTTGCCCAGCGACATCGGCGTCCTTGAGGATCTTGCCGACCAGCATCCGGCGCTGCTTCCATCCGGCGCGGGCGGCGGGGATGCTGTAGAGCGCCTTGAGGAAGCTGATGTCCCAATCGGTTGCGGACCCCGGTTTGTCCGATTGGCCGAACAGGCTGAGGATCGAGTTTGGCGGCGGGCTCTGGCTGGGCTTGACCTCGGCAAAGGCGACCATCGCGGAATAGGCGGCGACGGCATCGAGCGGCACGCCTTCCGATAGGGTGATGTCGATCACAACGGTTGCGCTGCGCAGTGCGCGGACTGCCTGGGTGCGGATGATGCTTGAGCTATAGGCCTGGATCGATTGCGCCCCGAGCGCCAGCGGCGAGCCGCCGCCTTCTGCAGTTCCCGCGCTTGCAAGCGGTGCATCGCCGATAGTCGACATGCCGTCGGTCCCGGTGACTTGCGTCGTGTACCACCAGCGGATCGGCGCGCTGCCCTTGAGCAATGCTGCGCGATCGGGCATCGGCACCTCGGCGATCCGCTTCGGGGATTTCTTGGCGACGCGCTGGATGACGGCGCTGGCATTGGTGGTGAAGCTGACCACGATGTTGGTCTTGCACGGCAGCGGCGCCAACGCGATCTCGGCGGTTTGCGCGATCGAACGTATCTTGCGCTCGACGATCGCGGCATATTCCGGGTGGATGCCCAGCACCGCCGGACACACCGGCGCGGTCCACCGCGCCACCGGATTCTCGCCATTGGCAACGCCTGTGCCCCTGACGAAGTCGTTCGCCTCCTTGCGCGCCTGTTCCTCGCTTTGCCGCCGACCGATCACCTCGATCGTCGCATCGTCGGAGTCCTGGTTAGCATCCTGCGCAAAGGCTGCCACCGGGGCGAGCAGCGTCAGGCCCAAGAAAGCGATTATCGGGAGGTGAAAGGAGGTCTGTGCCATGGGAAACTCGCCTTCGGGCAAGCGAGCTTTATAGCCGATGCAGGCCAGCGATGCGATGGTCGTTCGACCAAGCAGCGTCACCGGCCTGCAGACAGTTCAGCGAATCGGCGAATCCGGCGCGAGGCGCATGTCGAGATAGTTGTCGACCGAGTGCATCAGATCGTCGAGCTCGTGCTCGAAGAAGTGGTTGGCGCGGCCGATCTCGTCGTGGTGAATGGTGATGTGCTTTTGCGTGCGCAACTTGTCGACCAGCTTCTGCACGGCACCGGGTGCTACGACCGTGTCGGCGGCACCCTGCACGATGATGCCAGAAGCGGGGCAGGGAGCGAGGAAGCTGAAATCGTACATGTTGGCAGGCGGCGCGACCGAGATGAAACCGCGGATTTCCGGACGGCGCATCAGCAGCTGCATGCCGATCAGCGCGCCGAAGCTGAAGCCTGCGACCCAGGTGGTCTGCGCCTCGGGGTGGAAGCTCTGCACCCAGTCGAGCGCGGCGGCGGCATCGGAGAGCTCGCCGATGCCGTTGTCGAACGTGCCCTGGCTGCGGCCGACACCGCGGAAGTTGAAGCGCAGGGTCGCAAATCCGCGACGCACGAAGGTCTTGTACAGCGCTTGCGTGATCCGGTCGTTCATCGTGCCGCCGCCCTGCGGGTGCGGATGCAGGATCATGGCAACCGGTGCGCGGGGACGGGGGGCAGGGCTGAAGCGCCCTTCGAGACGGCCTTCGGGGCCGGGAAAGATGACGGCTGGCATGTTTTGCGGGACTTTCGGAAAACTGTAAATCGCAGCGGCCATGCTGCCCGCTGCGTCTGGCGGAGCGCCAGGGAAGAGCGCCTATACGCAATCCGACCCCCAAAAAGCAACAAAATGCGTGGCAATGCGGCAGGCTGCGGCTAGATGGGCGCGATGAACCGTTGCATTTCAAGCCCAGGCTGACTTTGAACATGGCCGATCCGCGCATCTATCTTGATCATGCGGCGACCACGCCGGTGCTGCCGGAAGCGCGCGCGGCCATGGCCGGGGCGTTGGAGCTCTGGGCCAACCCGTCCTCTCCGCATGCCGATGGCCGAGCTGCGCGGGCTGCGCTCGAAGGTGCGCGCCGGCAGATCAGCGACGCGCTGGCCTGGGACGGTGAGATCATCCTCACCAGCGGCGCGAGCGAGGCGATCGCGCTGGCGATGACGGCGAGCAAGACCGACAGCTGGATCATCTCTCCGACCGAGCACGATGCCGTCCAGCGGATCGCCGAGCGGGCCCCGGAAACGAAGGCGGTGCTGCGGCTTGCGGTCGATCTTGATGGGCAGCTGGTGCTGCCAAGCCTGCAGCGCGCGCTCGATACCGGGACCAGGCGGCCGCTGGTGGTGGTGCAATCGGTCAACAGCGAAACCGGCGTCAAACAGGACATCGCTGCGGTGGTTGCCATGGCGCATGCAGGCAAGGCGCTGGTGCTGTGCGATTGTTCGCAGAGCGCCGGCAAGCTGCCGCTGCCCGATGCCGACCTGATCGTCGTGTCCGCGCACAAATTGGGTGGACCGCCGGGCATCGGCGCATTGCTGCTGCGCGATCCCGGCGTGCTCAATCCTTCGGGCGGGCAGGAAAAGGGCTATCGCAGCGGGACCGAAAACGTGCCTGCCGCGCTGGGCTTTGCCGCCGCGCTGTCGGTGTCGCGTAACTGGATCGACCGCGCGGCCGATCTGCGCCACCAGCTCGAAAGCGCCATCCGGGCGGCTGGCGGCGAGGTCGTCGCCCACGCCGCGCCGCGCATTCCGACGATCGGCAGCTACCGGATGCCCGGCGTGCAGGCCAATGCGCAGCTGATCCAGTTCGATCTGGCAGGCGTTTCGGTGTCCGCCGGAAGTGCCTGTTCATCGGGCACGCTCAAGACCAGTGCGGTGCTCACCGCGATGGGCTGGGACGAAAAGGCCGCAGGAGAAGTGGTGCGGGTAAGCTTCGGCCCCTCGACCACCCGCGCGCACGTCTATCGCTTTATCGAACTGTGGCGCGCGATGGCCGAACGGACGCGGTCCTGATGGCCATCCCCGCGCCGATCTACCTCGATTATCAGGCGACCACGCCGCTCGCCCCCGAAGCGCTGGCGGCGATGCAGCCGTGGCTGGGCGATCCTGCGAGCAACACCGGCTGGGCCAATCCGCACAGCGCGCACAGCGCCGGACGCAAGGCAGCGGCGGCGGTCGAGGTCGCGCGCGACCAGATCGCGGCGCTGATGCCACCAGGCGGACGCATCGTCTTTACCAGCGGCGCCACCGAAGCGCTGAACCTGGGGTTGCGCGGGGTACTGGCGGGGCAGGCTCCGCGTCGCAAGATCGTCACCATCGCGACCGAACATGCCGCCGTGATCGATACATGTGTGTGGCTTGAGTCTCACGGCCATGACCTGCACATCCTCCCGGTAGGCAGCGATGGTCTTGTCGATCTGGACCAGGCGCGCGGCGCCATCAGTGGCGACACCGCGATCGTCGCTGCGATGCTGGTCAACAACGAGATCGGGGTGATCCAGCCGGTCGATGCGCTCGCAGACCTCGCCCACGCGGCAGGCGCTTTGTTCCTGTGCGATGCCGTGCAGGGCTATGGCCGCGTGCCGCTGCCGCATGCTGCCGACATGATCGCGATCAGCGCGCACAAGATCCATGGGCCCAAGGGTATCGGCGCCTTGTGGGTGCGCGAAGGCGTTGCGATCGAGCCGCTGATCCATGGCGGCGGGCAGGAGCAGGGGCTGCGATCGGGCACGCTGTCGCCTGCCTTGTGCGCGGGCTTCGGAGCTGCCGCCAGGGTCGCCGGGTCGCGTCACCAGGACGACGCCGCGCATGTTGCGATGCTCCAGCAAACGGCGCTGCGGCACTTTGCCGACTGGCAGGTCAACGGATCGCTCGAGCATCGCTATCCAGGCAACCTCAATCTGCACTGCCCAAGGCTCGATGTGTCGCGGCTTCTTTCCGATGTGCGCGGCGTGGCGTTTTCAGCAGGCTCGGCCTGTGCCAGCGGATCCGGGCGGCCCAGCCATGTGCTCACCGCGCTGGGCCTGCCGTCTGACAAGGTCCGTTCGTCGATCCGGCTTGGCTTTGGGCGCTACACCACGGTTGACGAAATCGAACGCGCCGCGCATTTGATCAACTCAGCGGCCATGAACCAGACAGGGTAACCAATGATCGAGGTGACGTTCATCAGCGCCGACGGCAAGTCTCGCCAGACCGTACAGGCGCAGAACGGCGACCGGCTGCTCGATGTCGCGCAGGCGAACGGGCTGCCGTTGGAAGGGACGTGCGAGGGCCAGATGGCCTGTTCGACCTGCCACCTGATCATCGATGCCGCCGATTTTGCAAAATTGCCCGAGCCGGTCGAGATGGAAGAGGACATGCTTGACCTCGCGGTCGCGGTCACCCGCACCTCGCGGCTGTCGTGCCAGATCTTCCTGCGCGACGAATGGGAGAGCCTGACCTGCCGCGTCCCGGCTGAAAGCTACGACATGCAGGGCATGTGACTCGGCACGGACCAGGTTGATCAGCCCGGCTTGCTTTCCGTTTAAACTGTCGCCATATGCGCTCTGGGAGTCGGGCGGACGTAGCCGTCGCCAATCTGGTCAGGTCCGGAAGGAAGCAGCCACAACGATTTTCGCCGCGGGTCGTCCGGCTCCTACCAATCCCCCCATTTCATGCGCATCAAACGGCCTTGCGGTTTTTGAACAACCGCGCGGTTTCGTTTCCATCCCTGCGCGCCAGCGGCTAATCACAGGCCATGCATGATTCCCCGCAGCCAGATACGGACCCAGACACGGGCAGCGATGCCGACGACGAAGCCCTGATGCCCGGCCTCGGGCTGGACTTGCCGCCCGTCGCCGAGCCTGCTCCTTTACCCTCGACCGGCCAGGCCTATCGCGTACTGGCGCGCAAGTACCGCCCCCAGACCTTCGCCGAACTGATCGGCCAGGACGCCATGGTTCAGACCCTGGGCAACGCCATTCGCCGCGAGCGACTGGCGCACGCGTTCCTGATGACCGGGGTTCGCGGGGTGGGCAAGACCTCGACCGCGCGGCTGATAGCCAAGGCGCTGAATTGCATCGGCCCGGACGGACAGGGCGGCCCGACGATCGCGCCGTGCGGTGTATGCGAACCGTGCGTCGCGATCGCCGAAGGCCGCCACATCGACATCATCGAGATGGACGCAGCCAGCCACACCGGCATCGACGATGTTCGCGAAATTACCGAGGCGGTTCGCTACGCCGCCGTTTCGGCGCGCTATAAGATGTACATCATTGACGAAGCGCACATGCTCTCCAAACAGGCATGGAACGGCTTGCTCAAGACGCTCGAGGAGCCGCCGCCGCACGTGAAGTTCCTGTTCGCCACCACCGAAGTCAACAAGGTGCCGATCACGGTGCTGTCGCGCTGCCAGCGTTTCGACCTCAAGCGTATTTCGTCTGAGTTGCTGGCGAGCCACTTCGCTGAGATCTGCGTCAAGGAAGCTGTCGTCGCCGAGCCCGACGCGCTGGCGATGATCGCCGATGCCGCAGAAGGTTCTGTGCGCGATGGCCTGTCGATCCTCGATCAGGCGATCGCGCATGCCGATCTGGGCGGGCACAGCGATGATGCGGGCGCCGCGATGGTGCGCGCCGAGCAGGTTCGTGCGATGCTGGGCCTGTCGGATCGCGGGTCGATGCGGCGGCTGTTCGCGCATCTGATCGCGGGCGATGCCGATGCAATGCTGGCCGATCTGGATGCGCAGCACAATTTGGGGGTCGATCCGCTGGCAGTGGTGCGCGGGTTGCTGGCGATGGTCCATGCGATCACGCTGCACAAGGCGACGGGCCGGGTGCGCACCGTGCATGGCGAGGAGGACCGTGCTGCGCTTGCCGACTGGGCCGAGAAACTCGGCCAGGGCAGCCTGCACCGGCTCTGGCAGCTGCTGCTCAAGGGCCATGACGAAATCGAGCAGGCACCTGTTCCGCGCGAGGCCTGCGAAATGGCGTTGATGCGCGCGCTTTATGCCTCGACGTTGCCCGATCCCGGAACGCTGGCACGCCGCATGTCAGAAGCGCCCGCGCAGGCTCCGCAAGCCGCGCCGGCTCCTGAACTATCACCGTCGGAACCAGACCCGGCGCCCATGCCGGACGCGTCGCCACCCTGGGATATGGCCGGCCGTGACCCGGAGCCGGTTCGGCCGCACAAGCCGGTCGCCGAAATACAAACGATCCGCGACATCGTCGATCTGCTCGATGCGGGCGGGCGGCTGTTGCTGGCGGGCCAGGTCGGGGCCGACATGCGCCCCATCGAGATCGGTCAGGACCGGCTGATCTACCAGTCGGCATCGGGCCGCGACGACTATGTGCCGCTGCTGCGCGAGGCTCTCGCCGACCTGACCGGCCGGCGCTGGCATGTCGAGCGTGGTGCAGGCGAAGCGTCGCCCAGCCTGGCCGAGCTGGAAAAGCGGGCCGAAGAGGCGTTGCGCGATGAAATTCTCAATCACCCGATGGTGAAGGCAACACAGGCTGCCTTTCCCGATGCGGAAATTGACTGGACTGCGGCGGAATTCTCCCCACATGAGGACGATAACCTGCCAACACGGAGTGCCAAGGCATGAAAAGCATGGAAGAAATGATGGCTGCAGCGCAGGAAGCCGCGCAGACCGTCCAGCGTCAGATGAACGAGGCCCAGGCCAAGCTTGAGTCGGTCGAGGTCGAAGGCGCCGCAGGCGGCGGGCTGGTCAAGGTTCGCGCCACCGCCAAGGGCCGCATCCTGGGTGTATCGATCGACGACAGCCTGATCGTCCCTGCCGACAAGCAGATGCTCGAGGATCTGATCGCCGCAGCGTTCAACGATGCGCGCACCAAGGCCGACCGTGCCAGCGAAGAAGAAATGAGCAAGATGGCGCAGGGCATGGCGCTGCCTGCCGGCTTCAAGCTGCCGTTCTGATCACGTTAACCCGGACGAGTGCAGGGTCGCTTGTAGCGGCCTGCAGCTGTGACCATATAGCGGGCTGAAAAGCTGCCGATTGATCGGCTATCTCAGCCAAGATGGATTGAACCGAATTGACCATGTTCCAGAACTATCCCCTGCTTCCCCTGCGCGACATCGTGGTGTTTCCGCAGATGATCGTGCCGTTGTTCGTGGGCCGCGACAAATCCGTCGCCGCGCTCGAGCGGGCGATGGAGCAGGACAAGGAAATCTTCCTCGTTGCGCAGCTCGACCCGGCGCGTGACGACCCGGATCGCGACGATCTCTATGATATCGGCGTGATCGCCACCGTCCTGCAGCTGCTCAAGCTGCCCGATGGCACGGTTCGCGTGCTGGTCGAGGGCGGCGAACGCGCGCGTCTCAACCGGTTGGAAACCGCTGGCGACCATGTGCTCGCCGAAGTCGAGCCGATGACCGCGCGTGCGGTGAGCGGAACCGACGTCAACGCGCTGATGCGCTCGGTTGTCGACCAGTTCGAGAACTATGCCAAGCTCAACAAGAAGATGCCCGCCGAAACCGCGGTGCAGTTGGCCGAGATCGACGATGCCTCCAAGCTTGCCGATGCAGTCGCGGCGAACATTGCGGTCAAGGTCGCGGACAAGCAGAGCCTGCTGACCGAGGACGATCCGGTCAAGCGGCTGGAGATGGTGTTCGGCTTCATGGAAGGCGAGCTCGGCGTGCTGCAGGTCGAGAAGAAGATCCGTGGCCGCGTAAAGCGCCAGATGGAAAAGACCCAGCGCGAATATTACCTCAACGAACAGCTCAAGGCGATCCAGTCCGAGCTGGGCAACGGCGATGGCGACGATGGCAACGGCGTTGCCGAACTCGCTGCCAAGATCGAGAAGCTCAAGCTGTCCCCCGAGGCCAAGGCCAAGGCGACGTCCGAGCTCAAGAAGCTGCGCGGCATGGCGCCGATGTCGGCCGAAGCCACGGTTGTGCGCAACTATCTCGATATGCTGTTGGGCCTGCCCTGGGGCAAGAAGTCCAAGCTCAAGAAGGATATCGGCGAAGCCCAGAAGGTGCTCGACGACGACCATTTCGGGCTCGAGAAGGTCAAGGACCGGATCATCGAATATCTCGCCGTGCAGGCACGCACCAACAAGCTCAAGGGACCGATCCTGTGCCTCGTCGGCCCTCCGGGTGTCGGCAAGACCTCGCTCGGCCGCTCGATCGCCAAGGCAACCGGACGCGAGTTCGTGCGCCAGTCATTGGGCGGCGTGCGCGACGAAGCCGAGATCCGTGGACACCGGCGGACCTATATTGGCTCGCTGCCGGGCAAGATCGTCAACAATCTGAAGAAGGCAGGGACCAGCAACCCGCTGTTCCTGCTCGACGAGATCGACAAGCTCGGCCAGGATTTCCGCGGCGATCCGGCCTCGGCGCTCCTCGAGGTGCTCGACCCCGAACAGAACGGCAAGTTCCAGGACCATTATCTTGAGATCGACATCGATCTTTCGGACATCATGTTCGTGACCACCGCGAACAGCCTGAACCTGCCGCAGCCTTTGCTTGACCGCATGGAGATCATCCGGCTCGAAGGCTATACCGAGGACGAGAAGGTCGAGATCGCCAAGCGGCACCTGATCGCCAAGCAGATCGAGGCGCATGGCCTCAAGGACAAGGAGTTCATCCTCACCGACGAGGGCCTGCGCGATCTGATCCGCTATTACACCCGCGAGGCCGGCGTTCGCACGCTCGAGCGCGAGATTGCGCGTCTGGCGCGGAAGTCGCTGCGGCGTATCCTTGAGGGCAAGGACACCAGCATCACGATCACGTCGGAAAACCTCGCCGACTTCGCAGGGGTCCGCAAATACCGTCACGGCATCGGCGAGGCCGAGAACGACATCGGCGCGGTGACGGGTCTGGCGTGGACCGAAGTGGGCGGCGAACTGCTGACGATCGAGGCTGTGACCGTCCCCGGCAAGGGTCAGATCAAGACCACCGGCAAGCTTGGCGAAGTGATGCAGGAATCCGTGCAGGCTGCGTTCTCGTTTGTGAAGGCGCGCTCGCCTTCCTACGGCATCAAGCCCAGCATCTTTGCGCGCAAGGACATCCATATCCACCTGCCCGAAGGGGCGGTGCCCAAGGATGGTCCGTCGGCGGGCATCGGCATGGTCACCTCGATCATTTCGACGCTCACCGGCAATGCTGTGCGGCGCGATGTCGCGATGACCGGTGAGGTCACGCTGCGGGGCCGCGTGCTGCCGATCGGTGGCCTCAAGGAAAAGCTGCTGGCGGCGCTGCGCGGCGGCATCACCACCGTTCTGATCCCGTCGGAGAACGAAAAGGACCTCGCCGAGATACCGGATAACGTGAAGCAGGGGCTGACCATCATCCCGGTGAGCCATGTCGATGAGGTCCTGCGGGTCGCTTTGGTCGATCCGCTGGTGGCAATCGACTGGACCGAGGCGGACGAGCTTGCAGCGCTTCCGCGAGTCGGCAGCGGCGATGCGGGCGCTGGTGCGATCACGCATTGACGGTTTAGGGGCCGGCAGGCTGTTGGGCCGAGATGGTGCATTGCAGCATCTCGGCCACCCGGCTCCGAACACCCAAAATACGGTAATTATGCGATAAAACGCCCGGAAATGCGCGCTTTTCCCTTTGACACTTGGTTTTAACTGGTTCTAACTCGGCACCCTCAAAGCTGCAAATCAGCCAATCCAAAAATGAGCAGGGGGTTCCCGAGGCATGAACAAGAACGATCTTATTTCCGCAGTCGCTGATCAGAGCGGCCTCAGCAAAACCGATGCCAGCAAGGCGGTGGAAGCCGTGTTCGATTCGATCAGCGGTTCGCTCGCCAAGGGCAATGAAGTCCGCCTGGTCGGGTTCGGGACTTTTTCGGTCAGCAAGCGCAAGGCATCGACCGGACGCAACCCGCGCACCGGCGAAAAGATGGAAATCAAGGCCTCCACCCAGCCCAAGTTCAAGGCCGGCAAGGGCCTGAAAGACGCGGTCAACTGAACCGCCTGATGCGCCACCAGCGCATCACAGCAAGACAGACTTTGAGCCGGCAGGGGTCGCCAAGCCAGAAACCCTCCCCGGGCGATACTGAAAAAGACAAAAGGCGGCGCAGCAATGTGCCGCCTTTTGCGCGTCCGTGATGGTCAGCGGTTGCCGCCGTCAGGCGTGAGCGTCAGCCGGCGGCCCGGATCGCGGCGGTGACCTGGTTGGCGCGGTCGGTGGCTTCGCGCTCGATCGCCTGCCAGTCCCTGATATAGGCTGCCGCGAAGCGGTTTATCCCCATCCGGCGATATTGCTCCACATGCGCAAGCTCATGCGCCCAGATCCAAACGTTTTCCGTCAGGCGCTCGCTGGAGAACACCACCTGCCGGTTCAGCGCCACCGCGCCTTCATCCATATACTGGTCGGTGAGCAGCGTGCCCAGATCCAGCCTGCCGGCACCGATGGTCCACCGCACTGACGCCAGCAACTCCGCATCGAAATATGGCGCCAGCACCCTTGTCATGGGCTCGGGGATACTCTGGGCTCCCGCGCGCGAAGCCTGCGTTTCGGCGTGCCGGATCGCCTGCGCCAGAACCGGCCCGGTGATCGATGCCGACCGCTGGACGAGCCTGCTCGATCCGCGCTGCGCACGGCTCGCAATCTGGCGTGAAGACTGCGCGGTCTGTTTGCCAAGGACCGCCAGCACCCGCGCAACCTCGGGTGGAGGGCGGAGCATCTCGTCGCTCGGGCGCTCGGTGCACCCGGAAAGTGAAACCAAAGCCAGCAAAGCGAGCGATCGGGTCAGCATGTTCAAACCGTGCATTGGCGCAGGGCTAGGCGATTGGTTACTGGCCCGCAAGCCTGATCAGCGCTTCCGGGGCCTTGGCGAGCCGATTGTTGACGACCCATTTGAGGACCGATTTGCCGGCAGCATCGGTCGGCCCCTCGTCTGTGTTGTTGGTCAGGATGCGGCCTTCGGTGGTGACGGTAAATGTGCCTTCGGGCTTGGGTTGTGCAGCCTTGCCAGGGCTGCTGGCGGCACCTGCCAGTGCACCCATGCCAGCAAGTTCACCGGCCATGCCGCCGCCGGAAAATGCAGGTGCCACCACCTTGACGGTGCCGTCCTTGCGCCGGGTCAGCGTGATGAAGGGCATCACCGCGCCACCCCCTTCCATCAGCGGGAAGGAAAAGCCGTGATTCAACGTCCCGGTGATCGCGTATTCGACATCGATGATCCGGTTGCCGCGATAGCTGACCGATTTCCAGCCTTCCTGCTTCTTGAGCTGGTCGATCAGGTCGGCGATGCTCTCTTCGCTGCCGAAGTCGCCCATGCCCTTGCCCAGCATTTCCCCTGGCGCGTTGCTTGACGCCAGCGCTGCATCGAAATCCTTGCGCTGCTGGTCCAGTTCGGCGGGGGTGCATTCGCGTTCGTCGAATGTCGTTTCGTCGAAGCAGGGGCTGGCGGAGAACTCCGCAGGAGGCGACGATGTGTCCGTCACCACGATCTCGCCTGCGTAGGTGAACGTGAAGGTGCCGTCGCGCTTCAGGTCCAGGGTCGAGGCGAACTTGCCGGGGGACAACAGGCACCCGGCAAGCAGCAACGGTATGGCCAAGGCAGCGATCAGGCGCATCGTCTTCATGGTGTGTCCCCTCCGGCGCGACCCGGGATCGCCAGTGCTTATGCGCCTCCGGGCAGGCAGGGTCCAGCATGATCAGCGCGCCGAATCGCCTTGGCCTGCCCCTCCCGGCGCCGTCTACGCCGTTCGCATCAGCTTTCGCCCCGGTCCATCCGAATCGCATACAGCGAAATGGCCGCGGCATTGGAGACGTTGAGGCTTTCCATCGCCGCGCTGATCGGCAGCCGTGCCAGCACGTCGCAATGGGCCGCGACGTTGGGGCGAAGGCCTTCGCCTTCAGCGCCCAGCACCAGCGCGATCGGCCCGGCACCCAGCGTCTGCGCCAAGGTGTCGCGCGCATCACCATCAAGACCGATGCGCCAGTATCCGGCCTCGGCCATTTCCTCGAGCGCGCGCGACAGATTCACCACCCGAACCCACGGCACCGATTCGAGCGCGCCCGATGCGGCCTTGGCCACGGTTCCCGATTCGGCAGGCGCGTGCCGGTCCTGGGTGACGATCGCGGCGGCATCGAAGGCCGCGGCAGAACGGAAGATCGCGCCGACATTGTGCGGATCGGTGACCTGATCGAGCACCAGAATGGGACGCAGCGGATCGCCCGACAGAACGTCGCCGAGCAGCATGTCGTCGAGCGGTTCGACCTCGATGACGACGCCCTGGTGCGGCGCGTCGCGCGCCACCAGACGGGCCAGATCGGCGACATCGGCAAACTCTACCGGAACGCCGGCGGGCAGATCGAAATGCGCCAGCGCCTCGCGCGTGCCGCGAATCCAGTGAATCTGTCGCTCAGGGTTGTTGAACGCGGCTTCCACCGCATGAGTGCCCCAGAACCGTGGAAACTTGCCACCTTCAAGACCGGCTTTCCGCTGCCGGTTGCGCACGCCGCGCTTTGCCATGTTCGTTCAAATCTTTCCTGGGCGATGCCACCACCGGGCATGGGGTGCTTTCGCTTTTCGTCCTGTCGGCATTGACAGGGAAGCGCGAATTGTTCAAGGGACCGCCTCTCGGCAAGAACGGCCCCTCCCGGGGGGCCACACACAGGGAAAATCGTGTGGACAGGTGGCCGAGTGGTTAATGGCAGCAGACTGTAAATCTGCCCGCGAGAGCGTACGCTGGTTCGAATCCAGCCCTGTCCACCACCCCTTTCCCGTTATCGGCTCAACCAGCCCGATTTCGCCGGCCCCGGCATGGCCATCGCGAGCGCTCCGACCACCAGCGCATCCTCGATCATCCCTGTGGTTTTCTGATCCAGATGACGCATCGCGCGCTTGCGCAGGTCGAGCGTGACATAGGCCGACGCGACCGCGCTGGCGCTTCCCAGGATCGCCGCCACCCACCTTTGGTCGCGCGGAGCGAGCGCGGCGGCGGCAATTGCGCCGGTGATGACCCGCGCCGTCGTGCCGGCCGGCACGGTGCGGTCTGGGGCGGAATCCATCTTGTCGCCGAGCATCTCTCCGGCTGCCAATGCCTTGGTACCCGTGACGACCAAAGGATGGCCGAGCAGCGCCGACATACCATCGCCTGCGGGAAGCTTGCCCTCGCTCACGGCACTGCTCACGGCGGCCAGCGGGGTCATCGAACGCGATCCGGCGACGACGCCGATCAGGATAGAACGCAGCATAAAATCTCCATTGGTGTGATGCCAACCAACGAGCGAAGCTGGCGTTCGCTCCCATCACGCCTTGCGAGGCACCCGTGCCCGGGCTTGGCAACATGCGCAGAAACGGGCAAACACGCAGGATGATAGAAATCGTCCGCATCCCCGCCCTGTCCGACAACTATATCTGGCTGGCGCACGAGCCCGACAGCGGCGAAACCGTGGTCATCGATCCCGCCGAATCCGAACCGGTGCTGGCGGCGGCAGCCGAGCGCGGGTGGACGATCACCCAGATTTGGAACACCCATTGGCACCCCGACCATGTCGGCGGTAATGCCGCGATCAAGGCGGCGACCGGCTGCACGATCACCGGGCCGGCGGCGGAGCAGGACCGGATCGCGACGCTCGACGACATGGTGCGCGATGGCGACAGCGTTGCTCTGGGAGCGCTGCGCGCCGAGGTGATCGACGTGCCGGCGCATACCAGCGGCCACATCGCCTATCATCTTGCCGAGGCTTCGGTGGTCTTCGTCGGCGATACCTTGTTCGCGATGGGCTGCGGGCGGCTGTTCGAGGGCACGCCCGAACAGATGTTCGCCAACATGCAGCGGCTGTCGGCGCTGCCTGGCGAGACCAAGGTCTATTGCGCGCACGAATACACCCAGTCGAACGGGCGCTATGCGCTGGTCGCCGAGCCGGACAACGTCGAGATCAAGCAGCGCATGGTCGAGGTCGACGCGATGCGCGCGCGCGGCGAGGCGACGGTGCCGACCACCATCGCGCTCGAGCGTGCCACCAACCCCTTCATGCGCGCCAGGACCGCCGCCGAACTCGCCGAGCGCCGCGCCGCCAAGGACAGCTTCAGGGGCTGACGGCGACGCGGCTTCGGCGCGCCCTTAATCGGAGGCTGCGACCTTGGGGACGGGCTGGAAATTGCGCACGAACGCTTCGAGCAATCGGACGCCATAGCCGCTCGATCCGGCCGGCTTGAGGTCGTTCGCGCCGCCCCACGCCATCCCGGCGATGTCGATATGCGCCCAGGGCGTCTCGGGCTTGACGAACGCACCGATGAAATGCGCGCCCGCGCCAGCCCCCGCACCGCTGGCACCCGAATTCTTGATATCGGCAATCGTTGACTTGGTGTCCTCGGCATAGCTCGGGTGCAGCGGCATCTGCCACAGCAAATCACCGCTGGCATCGCCCGCCTGCAGCAGCTGCCTGGCGAGTGGCTCATGGCGGCTGAACAGCCCGGCATAGTCGTCACCCAGCGCGGTCATGATCGATCCGGTGAGCGTCGCCATGTCGACGATCGCCGCAGGATTCAGCTTCGCATCGGCATAGGCCACCGCATCGGCAAGCACGAGCCGGCCTTCGGCGTCGGTCGAGATGATCTCGATCGTCATGCCGTTCATCGCCTGGAGAACATCTGCGGGGCGTGCCGCGTTGCCATCGGGCATGTTCTCGGACAGCGCCGCAATCGCGACGACATCAACTGGCGCGCGCGATTTCGACAGCGCGAGCACTGCGCCGACGACGCTGGCGGCGCCCGACATGTCGAATTTCATATCGCCCATGCCGCCGCTGTTCTTGATCGATATGCCGCCCGAATCGAACGTGATCCCCTTGCCCGCCAGCACCACCGGCCCGGCAGAAGGCGCGCCGCGCCCGGTGTAACGCACGATCAGCATCCGTGGCGGGCGCGCCGAGCCGCGGCCCGAGCCCAGGATCGATCCCATGCCCAGTCGTTCCATCGCGGGCACGTCGAGTGCTTCGATCGTTACGCCGGAGACCCCAGCGAATGCCGCGCGGGTGCGTTCGACGAAGCTTTCGGGGTAGATAACGTTGGCAGGCTCGTTGGAAAGATCGCGCGCAAACGCCATCCCCTCGACCAGAGCCTTGCCGCGGCCCTCGTACAGCCCGCGCGCACCGTCTGCCGCGTCGCTGACGATGGTGGTTCCGGCCATGGCGGCTGCATCGCGTGCCTTGGCGTTGTAAAGGTCGGAGCGGTATTCACCGATGCCCATGCCGGTCGCGATCTCGGCAGAGGCTTCTGCCGACAGGCCACTGGCGAGCACTGTAATCGATCCCTTGTCCTTCATCAGCGCGCGACCGGCCATGACGCCCAGTTTCTGAAGCGCTGCCGGGCTCATGTCCTTGCCGGTGCTGACGACGTGGATCCTGTCCCATCCGCCGATCCCGCGCAACGACAGCGCGCCTTGCGCCTCATAGTCGAACTCGGCTGCAGTCAGCGCGCGGGCAATCGCGCCACGCTCAGCCTCGCTCAGCGCGCTGGCGCGGGAGGCCAGATCGGCTTCGGTCGTCAGCGGCAGCACCAATGTGCCGCCCGCCGGTGGTAGCGTTGTGGCGAAGCTCACCGCGCGATGCTGCGCCTTCGCCGCCTTGATGGTCAGTGACGGCGTCCCCGCGTCATTGGCGCGGCTTTGCGCGAGAGCAGGCGCGGCAATGGTGCTCGCGGCCAACGCGGCGGCGAGGGTCAAAGCGGTCGAACGGCGGCAAGGCAACATGGCAGGGGGCCCCTTTATTTTATCTGCAAACTGCCGCTATTTCAGCAGCCTGTCCGGCATGCGGCAAGCGAATAACGGGCAAGTGGCGACATCTGCCATTGCGCAATGCAGCATTGCGCCCCATTGTCGGGACATGTTCAGCCCCACCGTCATCGCCGCAATCGCCTGGGCCGTCATTCTGGGCGGAGCAGGCGGACTGCTGACCGAGATCGGCAGCTGGTACAAGAACCTTAAAAAGCCGAGCTGGCAACCGCCCGACTGGCTGTTCGGCCCGGCCTGGACCACCATTCTGGGCCTTGCCGCCTGGGCGCTGGTGCTGGCGTGGAATGGCGCCGAGACGCAGGCCGATCGCGGCGTCATCATCGTGCTGTACGCCGCAAACTTCGTGTTCCATCTGCTGTGGTCGCCGTTGTTCTTCAAGCTCCACCGGCCCGACTGGGCGCAGATCGAGGTGGTCTTCCTGTGGGCATCGGTGCTCGCGATGTGTGTCTTCCTGCGGCCCTATTCGGTGCTCGCGAGCTGGCTGATCGTGCCGTATCTCGTCTGGGTCAGCTTTGCGGCGATCCTCAATGCCAGGATCGTCCAGCTCAACCGGCCGTTCGGCAAGGCGGCTTCTTCCTGATTTTGGGCCCAAGTGCCCAAAAAGCTTTGCCAATCGATAATATGTGTTAACTTTGCTTGACACTTTTTACGGGGGTAACGTGACCGATCAGAAGACGCAGATCGTCGTTGTTGGCGGCGGGGCCGGCGGGCTTGAGCTGGTGCGCAGGCTGGGCAGCAAATTCGGCCGCGACGCGCATGACATCATCCTGGTCGATCGCAACCAGACCCATATCTGGAAACCTTTGCTCCACGAAGTTGCCGCAGGATCGCTCGACGCCAACCTCGACGAGGTCGGCTATGGCGGCCACGCGGTGCGCTGGGGCTATCGCTTCTTCAACGGCACGCTCGAAAGCATCGACCGCACGACCAGGCATATCACCACAGCGCCGTTGATCGACGATCAGGGCAGGGAGGTGATCGGACGACACCGCATCCGCTACGACTATCTGGTGCTGGCGTTCGGCGGCGTCTCCAACGACTTCGGCACGCCGGGCGTGCGGGAGCATGCGCAGTTTCTCGAGCATCGCGCGCAGGCCGACAGCTTCCGCCAGCGCCTGCTCAACGCCTGCCTGCGGGCCAACCACGCACACAACACCGGCGATCCCGAGGCTCGGGTGCGGATCTGCATCATCGGTGGCGGCGCGACCGGGGTCGAGCTATCCGCCGAGCTCTACAACGCGGCCAAGGCGCTGCGCAATTACGGGCTCGAGGTGTTCGACGAATCGAAGCTCGAGGTCACTTTGGTCGAAGCCGGGCCGCGCATCCTGCCGCAGATCGATGCCGAGCTGGCGGCGGTGGCAAAGCACGAGCTCGAGCAGCTCGGCGTCAGCGTCCGCGAAAACACGCAGGTGGTGCGGGTCGAGGAGCACGCGGTGGAGACAAAGAGCGGCGAGACGATCGGGGCCGATCTGATCGTCTGGGCTGCGGGCGTGAAGGGCGCCGACGGTGTCGATGCGATGAGCGATCTCGAGCTCAACCGGCTCGGCCAGTTCGTCGTTCGCCCGACGCTGCAGACCACGCTTGACGACCACATTTTCGCGCTGGGCGACTGCGCCTCGTGCACGCTTCCGGGACAGGAGCGCCCCATCCCGCCACGCGCGCAGTCTGCACACCAGATGGCGAGCCATATCTTCGACAACCTTTGCCGCGTGCAGCAGGGCAAGCCGATGCGCGATTTCGTCTACAAGGACCACGGCTCGCTGGTCTCACTCAGCCGCTTCTCGACCGTTGGCAGCCTGATGGGCAACCTCGTCGGCGGGCGCATGGCGGTGGAGGGCCGTCTGGCGCGCTGGGCATACCAGTCGCTCTACCGCATGCACCTGATCGCGATCCATGGGTGGATGAGGGGGATTTCGCTGATCGTGATCGGCCATGTGAACCAGATCGTGCGGCCGAAACTGAAGCTGCATTGAGGGGGGGCGCGCGTGAAGCCCCGCTTTTGCCCCACTTAACTTCCCCGCGCAAATCCTGGCCATCCCCCAACGCCGTTCTCCGGCGAAAGCCGGAGCCCAGGGGTCAGATCGCGCTGCACTCGCGCTGGATTCCGGCTTTCGCCGGAAAACGGTAGCGCATGGGAGCCGACCGACGGCGCGTGGCCTACGACAGGCTCAGGCTGAGCGCATTTTGCCGTTTTCGAAGCGCCTTCAAGCAACAGTTATTGTTCAGGAAACGAACCCGTTCCTTTCATGACAGGAAAGGGCTCTTTACGCGACGCAGACAACAAATGTATGGTGGCTAACTGCCCCTTGCTGCAATTTGGACGTTCGGACCTTGTGAGGCAATGCGACACTTAACTCTGATATTTAGAGGCTTAGCAGTAGCTTTGCTAATTCTGTTCGCGGCGTTGGCTGCCCTGACAAGTTATGCGACTTTAACGCGCCTAGACGCAGGGACAGCATATATGAGGATGAATGAGATGCGGTTTTCCGCTCTCGGAGAATTCGTTATGGATTATCAGCGACAGCACCATGAATTTCCAGACGACACTGTGATGCAAGGTTGGTCAATCCAAAACGGATACGACAAAGAGTGGGCCAGTTCAATTCGCGGTGATCGCGTTGGTGGTCATTCGCTAGCTTGCACCCGTGGACAACCCGAGGTGGGTTTCAAGCTGCCAAGTCAGGACACATTTGTGCTAAACCGATGGCGCGGCGAGTGGTTCGATTGTTTTAGCCTGCCCTCCGGCACCAACAATTTGGTCCGTTCACTTGATGGCGGTTCGGCGCTGTTTCACATCGTTTGCTGGCTAGTTGCGTCCGCTTGCATATCCGTAGCATGGCTCGTCAGACCAAAGCAGTTGCGGGATGCTTATTCCGCTCACCACCCAAGTTCAGTCAATATTGGGCCCAGCAGCTAAACTCCAAGAACCGACATTCTCTCCAACCAATTTTTGCTAAAACAACTCGCCCTGCATCCCATCGGCAGGCGCGCGGAACCCCTCGACCGATAGCTTCCACTCGTGCCGGTTCAGCCCCGCGCGCTTGAGCGCAATCCGGAAGCGTGTGCGGATCAGTTCGGCCCACGGCCCTTGCCCGCGCATTCTTGTGCCGAAATCGGGGTCGTTGTCGCGGCCGCCGCGCATGTCCTGGATGATGCCCATCACTTTGGCCGCGCGGTCGGGGAAATGCGCGTCGAGCCAGGCGCGAAACAGCGGGGCGACCTCGTGCGGCAGGCGGACCGGGATGAACGAGGCCGACAGCGCGCCCGCTTGCGCCCCTGCGGCAACCACCGCCTCGATTTCGTGGTCGGTGATTCCCGGGATCACCGGCGAGACGTTCATGTGCACCGGAATGCCACGCCCGGCCAGCGCACGGATCGCCGCCAGCCGTTTGCGCGGGGCGGCGGCGCGCGGTTCGAGCGTGCGCGCGATGGCCCCGTCGAGCGTCGTCACCGAGAGTGCAACCGCGACCAGATCGTGCCGCGCCATCTCGGCCAGCAGATCGATGTCGGCCAGCACCCGGTCCGACTTTGTGGTGATCGCCACCGGATTGCGCGCCTCTAGGCACACTTCGAGGATCTCGCGGGTGATGCGATACTCGGCCTCGATCGGCTGATACGGGTCGGTGTTGGTGCCCAGAGCGATGACCTTGGGAACATAGCCCGGCTTGCGCAGCGTCGCACGCAGCAGCCTGGCCGCATCGGGCTTGGCGAACAGCCGGCTTTCGAAATCGAGCCCCGGTGACAGGTCGAGCCAGGCATGGGTAGGCCGCGCATAGCAATAAATGCAGCCGTGTTCGCAGCCGCGATAGGCGTTGACCGACTGGTCAAAGGGCAGGTCGGGCGAGGTGTTGCGCGACAGGATCGAGCGTGGATGCTCGATGGTGACGGTGGTGCGCAGCGGCGGCGGCGCATCGTCGATCACCTGCTGGTCATCAAGCCAGTCGCCATCTGCCTCGCGCACCGGCAGGCCGAAGCGCTGGGATGACTGGTTGGCCGGGGCGCCGCGACCCCTCACAGGTGGCAGGATGGACATGCCAGCATGTGTGAAACAAAAACAGAACAAATGCAACCGCCATTGAATCAACGGGCGTCCGCGTCGGCCACGGCTTGCTATCACGGCGCGCAGGTGCTTTGGCGTTGCGATGATGACAGTCTCTCTCGACATAGCGCTGCTCGTCATCGGCTCGCTTCTGCTGACGACGGTGATCGCCGGAACCTTGACCAGCCGCTTCGGGCTGCCGGCGTTGATCGGGTTCCTGGGTCTGGGCATGCTGGCGGGGGTGGATGGACCCGGCGGCATGCGGTTCGACGATTATGTGCTGACCCAGGGGGTCGGCGTCGCGTGCCTGATCTTCATCCTGTTTTCCGGCGGCATGGATACGCGCTGGTCTTCGGTGCGGCCGATGGTGCGACCGGCGCTGGTTCTGGCGACCTTCGGGGTGGCGATCAGTGCGCTGGTGATTGCGCTTGCGGCGGTGATGTTGCTGGATTTCGACTGGTTTCAGGGGTTCCTGCTGGGATCGGTGATCGCTTCGACCGATGCCGCAGCGGTGTTTGCAATCCTGCGTTCGACCGGGATCGACATGAGCGGGCAGGTACCGGCGCTGATCGAGCTGGAATCGGGCACCAACGATCCGATGGCGATCTTCATGGTCGGCGCGGCTTTGCTGTTCATCGCGCAGCCCGGTGCATCGCCGCTGGCCTTGGTCCCCGACTTTTTCGGCCAGATGGCACTGGGTACCGGCATCGGCCTTGCCATCGGCTGGCTGCTACCCGAACTTTTGAAGCGCAAATTCTACGAGAGCAGCGGGCTTGCGTTCGTGATTTCTATCGCGGCAGCGCTGATCGGCTATGGCCTTGCCGAAGTCATCGGCGGTAACGGATTTCTCGCTGCCTATGTCGCGGGCCTGGTCGCGGGCAACCGGGTTTACGACGCCCGCCGGATCATCTCGACCTTCCAGGACGGTCTGGCCTGGCTTGGCCAGGTGGTCATGTTCCTCACGCTCGGCCTGCTCGTCGCCCCGAGCAATCTGCTCGATGTGGTCACGCCGGGTCTGGGCATCACCTTCGTGCTGATGTTCGTCGCGCGGCCGCTCAGCGTGTTCGTGTGCCTCGCGCCGTTCCGCTCGCTCGACTGGCGCGCCAAGCTGTTCGTATCATGGGCAGGCCTGCGCGGTGCGGTGCCGATCGTGCTCGCGACATTCCCGATGGTGGCGGGCGTGCCCGGCGCGTTCACGATCTTCAACATCGTGTTCTTCGTGGTTCTGCTGTCGAGCGTCATCCAGGGGCCAAGCATCAAATGGGTGGCGACACGGCTGGGCATCGGCGTGGCCGACCCTGCAAATCCGGCGCTCGAGGCTGCGGGCAGGTCATGACCCGCGATCGCAGCACTCAGGTTTCGCGCAACCTCGGCATCAGCTCGATGAAGTTGCACGGGCGGTTGCGGCTGTCGAGCTGCTCGTCGAGGATGCCGTTCCAGCCATCCTTCACCGCGCCGTTCGATCCGGGCAGTGCGAAGATATAGGTGCCGCGCGACAGCACCGCGCACGCGCGCGACTGCATAGTGCTGGTCCCGATGGTCTGATAGCTCAGCCAGCGGAACAGCTCGCCAAAGCCAGGTATGTCCTTTTCCTTCACCCGGTCGAGCGCTTCGGGGGTGATGTCGCGCCCCGTCAGGCCCGTGCCGCCGGTGGAGATGATCGCATCGATCTGAGGATCGTCGATCCAGTTGTTGAGCCGACTGACCAGTGCACCGACATCGTCGCGCTCTATCGCGCGGGTGATCAGCCTGTGGCCTTTGCCCTTGATCAGCTCGGCAAGGATATCGCCCGAAGTATCGTCAGCGGCGGTGCGCGTATCCGATATCGTCAGCAGCGCGATGTTGATGGGCTTGAAGACCCTGGATTCGTCGATCGGCATCGGTCAGTTGTTCAGGACAGTGCCGACGCGCACCAGCTCCATTCCGCCCGCATGCGGGAAGCGGGGCCACATGCCTTGTGCCAGCCCTTGCGCGCTCTTCGACGTCACGCCCGCCTGCTTTTCGTACATCCAGTAATTGCGCAGGATGATGCCGACATAGGCGCGGGTTTCCCAATAGGGAATCGATTCGATGAACAGCAGCGGGTCGCCGCCATCCTTGACCTTGTCGTTCCAGCGGCTGACCGGCAGCGGACCTGCGTTGTACGCAGCGATGATCTTGGGCAGCAGCCCTTGGGTCTCGGGCCGATCGCGCAGGAATTCAAGATAGCGCTGCCCGTATTCGAGGTTGGTCGAAGGCTGGTAAAGCTGGTTGGCGTCGAGCGACTGGCCACGCGCGCGCGCCATGTCCTGCGCGGTTCCGGGGCGGACCTGCATCAGGCCGCGCGCATCGGCGGCGCTGCGCGCATCGCTGCGGAAGTTCGATTCCTGCAAGGTGTGGGCATAGACCAGAGCAGGATCGACACGCCAGCCATCGACGGGAACCCAACGGGGCGAGGGGAAGCGTGCGAAACTGTCCGGGCGGCTGCCCTGCGGTCCGTTGTGCGCCAGCCACATCTGGGTCTGCGGCAGGGAGAGATCGCGCGCCAGCCGCAGCAGCGCATCATGGCTGCTGTCGCCTGCAATCTGCGCCTCGTGACGCAGCACCTGATCGGCAAGTGTGGATTCGCCGATCTGGCCCAAAGCAATCGCGCGGCGGACGTTCTGGCGGTTCTTGAGCTGCTTCCAGTCGCCATCGCCGAAATCGGGCGCGCGCACGATGGGGCCGGCCATGCCCAGCTGCTCGGCGGCGAGCACGCCATATAGCGTTTCGCCATACTGGCTGGCGGCGCGCAGATTGGCCTGGACCAGATCGGGGCGGCGGCAGCGGGTTGCCGCGCGCGAACCCCAATAATAACCGGCGGCGCGAAGTTCCTCGTTCCAGGCGCTGGCTGCAGCACCTTCAAATCCCTGCAGCGCAGAGACGCAATCGCCCAGCCGCCAGGCGGCGAGCCCTGCAGTCCAGTGCGCTTCGCCCACCCAGTCGCCTGCGCCGCCGGCGGCGACGCGGGCAAGCGCCAGCGCTTCGTCGTCGCGGTTCTCGATGTAATAGGACCACGCCACACGCTGCTGCAGCTCGGTGCGCGCATGGGGACTCAGCGGATCGGGGTATTGGGCCAGCGCCAGCGCAGCGCCGGCGGGGTCATCGGCCACGATCCGTTCCTGGATCAGCGCCGCCAATGCCACAGGCACCGTGCCGTCGGATATGCTGCGTGGCTTGCCGCGACGGGTGACACCGGCGAAACTCGCCATCTTCACCGTCATCGGCCGATCGGGGAGGATTGTCGCGCCGCGCTTGGTGGCAAGCGTGGCGAGACGTTCGGCATGCGGAAGTTCGGGTGCGGCGCTCAGCAGGCTGAGCAACGGCCCCATCTCGACGCGGGGAGAATTCGCGGCCAGATACAGCTCGGCACGCGCGATATCGTGCAGCAAGCCCTTTTCGCGGCTATCGAGCAGCACGCTCGCCTTGGCCCAATCCTGGCCACGGATCGCGGCAAACACTTCGCCATAATATTGCCGCTCGGCCGAAGACAGCTGATCGGGAACCTGCGTCTTGGCGACGCGGTCCGAAAAATAGCTGTACGACGATGTTTCCGCCAGCGCAGGCTGGGTGGTCATCGCGAGCGCCGCAGCGGCGATCATCCAGGCTTTTTTGAGCGACATTTTACCCCACGAGCAACAATTGCCAACTTTGCCACGCCATCGGCTTTTCCGGGATGCCGCGATGAAGCATCAATCCGGGCCGGCGCATCACAACTGTTTTGATTGTCCGGTCACCATGGTTAAGAAAATGTAAAATTGGCGGCTTTTGCGATGGATCGTGGCCTAGCAGCGCTCTGGCGGTGTCGCCGCCTGCAACCATGAGCATTTGGGGGTTCACCAGGGCGATGTGATGCAGTGTGACGCGCCGCCAGTGGTCGAGATAGGTCGCGGCTGCGCGTCCGTCCAGAACCACGCGCGGATAGAACGATGCCCGGTATACCTGCTCGCTTTCGAACCCTGCCGCCCGGACGATATTGTCGATCAGCGTCCCGGCCATGCCCGACAGAACGGTCTCGCGGTCGTCCTTCTCGGGCGCGCCGGTGATGATCATCACCTTCGGGTTTGCGGTGCCTGCAGGAGCGATATAGTGCCCTTCGCCATCATCCGGGCCGAGCTGCCCCTGCTGCCAGGCCAGCTGGAACGCGGCGAGGTCACCCGGCAGCTCGACTTCGGCGATCGGCGGAGCGATGGGCTTGGGCGTCGCTGGAGGAGGCGAAGTCCGCTGCACGGGATGCGCCGCTGCCGAGACTGCAGGTCCGGGATCGGGCCGGGTTTCGGGCGCATCGTCTGCGAGCCAGTCGGTCGGGGTTTCGGCATAGTCCCATTCCACCCCGGCTAGCTGCCACCAATCGACCAGGCTGCGCGCCAGTTGCAGGTCGCCGTTCATCGCAGCCAGCACCAAAGCACGCCAAAGCGGGTTGACTTGGGCCACGCGGCACTATTGGAGTGATCGGGAAGGTCCATCGCACTGCCCTTATGGCATAGGACCGGTCCTGAGCAACGGGGAACGAATGATGAGTGAACGCGAATCCATGCCATTTGACGTCGTGATCGTCGGCGCAGGCCCTGCAGGCCTTGCTGCGGCGATCCGGCTCAAACAGCTGGCGGCGGAAAACAACGCGGAAATCGAAGTCTGCGTTATCGAGAAGGGTTCCGAAGTCGGCGCCCATATCCTTTCGGGCGCGGTGATCGATCCGATCGCGCTCGACGAGCTGCTCCCCGACTGGCGCGAGCAGGGTTGCCCGATGGCCGATACCCCGGTGACCGAAAACCACCACTGGGTGCTCAGCAAGACCGGCAAGTTCGCGATCCCGCACATTACCACGCCGGGGTTCATGCACAACAAGGGCACCTATACCGGCAGCCTCGGCAACCTGTGCCGCTGGCTCGCCGAAAAGGCCGAAGAGCTCGAAGTGCAGATTTTCCCGGGCTTTGCGGCGGCGGAAATCCTCTACAACGAGGACGGCTCGATCAAGGGCGTCGCCACCGGCGACATGGGCATCGGCAAGGATGGCGAGCACAAGCCCGATTACACCCCGGGGCTCGAGCTGCACGCCCGCTACACCTTCTTTGCCGAAGGCGCGCGCGGACACCTGACCAAGATCCTCAAGCGACAGTTCGATCTGGAAGCCAATTGCGAGCCGCAGACCTATGGCATCGGCATCAAGGAACTGTGGGATATCGACCCCAAGAAGCATGTGCCGGGCAGGGTGATCCACACCCAGGGCTGGCCGCTCGATGACGCATGGGGCGGCGGCTTCCTGTATCACCAGTCCAACGGCCAGGTCGCCTTGGGCTTCGTGGTCGCCTTGTCTTACCAGAACCCGCATCTGTCGCCGTTCCACGAGTTCCAGCGCTGGAAGCTGCACCCCGAGATCCGTTCGATCCTCGAAGGCGGCAAGCGCGTCTCGTACGGCGCGCGCGCGATCAACGAAGGCGGCTGGCAGTCCGTCCCCAAGCTGGCGTTCCCGGGTGGCGCGCTGATCGGCTGCAGCGCAGGCTTCGTCAACGTGCCGCGGATCAAGGGCAGCCATACCGCGATGAAGTCGGGCATGCTGGCCGCAGAAAGCGCTTTCCGCGCGATCCAGGCGGACCGCAGCTCCGACGAACTGACCGATTATCAGGAGAACCTCAACGCCAGCTGGATCGCCACCGAGCTGAAGAAGGTCCAGAACGTCGAGCCTCTGGTCGACAAGTTCGGCGGCACGATGGGCACCGTGCTGGCGGGCATCGACATGTGGATGCGCCAGCTGAAAATCGGTTTGCCGATCACGATGAAGCACGACCCCGACTACAAGCACATGGGCCGCGCCGACCTTTACAAGAAGCCGGATTACCCCAAGCCCGATGGCGTGATCACCTTCGACCGGTTGTCGTCGGTGTTCCTCTCGAACACCAACCACGAGGAAGACCAGCCGGTTCACCTTCAGCTCAAGGATCCTGCGCTGCCGGTGACGTACAATCTGCCGTTGTACGATGAACCCGCGCAGCGTTACTGCCCCGCCGGGGTGTACGAAATCGTCGGGGAGGAAGAGGGCAATCCGCGGTTCCAGATCAACGCGCAGAACTGCGTCCACTGCAAGACCTGCGACATCAAGGAAATGAGCCAGAACATCAACTGGGTGGTGCCCGAAGGCGGCGGTGGCCCGAACTATCCGAACATGTGAATCGGTTAATTCCTCCCCTGAAAGGGGAGGTGGCATCGCGGAGCGATGACGGAGGGGTGTCCACGTTCGCGCACCGGTGTCACCCCTCCACCACTTCGTGGTTCCCTCTCCCCTTGCAGGGGAGGATTTGACAGTGGAGCACCCGTGCTGATCGAAACCGCCTATGCCAAGGTCAATCTGGCGCTGCACGTGCGGCGGCGGCGGGGTGATGGCTATCATGACATCGAGAGCCTGTTCGCGTTTGTCGATCAGGGCGATGTGCTGCGCGCAGAGCGCCGCGACGATGGGGTGGTCACGCTGAGCATTGATGGCCCGTTCTCAGCGGGACTGGACGACGGGCCGGACAATCTGGTGCTGCGCGCGGCTCAGGCTCTCACCCTTTCCGCCTGTCCCGAGCGAAGTCGAGGGACGTACGCGCTACCCCTGGCGGAACGTCCCTCGACTTCGCTCGGGAGCTCGGAAAGGGGGGCGCAAGAACCCCTGCCGCACTGGGGCGCCAACCTCTACCTCACCAAGAACCTTCCCGTCGCCTCGGGGATCGGCGGCGGGTCGGCCGATGCCGCGGCTGCGCTGCGGCTGCTCAATCGGCTATGGGACTGCCGCCTCGACGACCCGGCCCTGTGCGCGATCGCCGAGACGCTTGGCTCGGATATCCCCGCCTGCGTCATCAGCCGCACGTTGCGGGTGGAAGGTCGCGGCGAAGCTCTGACGCCGCTCGACCTGCCCGGGCTGGCGGGCATGTCGATGCTGCTGGTCAACCCCGGCGTCCCGCTGGGCACCGCGCCGGTATTCGCGGCCTGGGACCAGCACGACCGCGGACCGCTCGACAGCGCAAGCCTCGATGCCATCATCACCGAAGGCCGCAACGATCTGGAACCCCCGGCGCGCGCGCTGGTGCCCGAGATCGGCGCGGTGCTCGATGTGCTGGGCGCGATGCCCGGCGTCGTGCTGGCGCGGATGTCGGGCAGCGGGGCCACCTGTTTTGCCCTGTTCGATCACCGCGCCGAAGCCGACGAGGCAAGGCAGGCGATCGATCGGGCCTATCCCGACTGGTGGACGATGTGCGGTGCGGTACGATGAGTGTCTTCCAACCCTATGAAATTATTGTAGGTCGGTCCGACAGCTCGGCATCGAACATTCTGATCATCGCCGATCATGCCAGCAACTGCGTCCCGCCCGGTATCGACCTCGGCATTGCTCCGGATGAGCTCGACAAGCACATCGCGATCGACATCGGTGTCGCAAGCGTCACCCGTGCGCTGTGCGCAACGCTGGGCTGCGGCGCCGTGCTGGCCGGGGTGTCTCGGCTGGTCATCGATTTCAACCGCGAGGAAGACTCCCCTGGACTGATTCCCACGGTCAGCGATGGCGTCGTCATTCCGGGAAATTCCGATGCCGATGCCGAGGCGCGCCTGGTCGCCTATTACCGGCCCTATCACGCTGCGGTTACGCGCACCCTCGATGCGATTGACCGTCCGTTCATCCTATCGTTGCACAGCTTCACCCCGCAACTGGCCACCCGGCCCGAGGAGCAGCGGCCATGGGATGTCGGCATTCTCTACAACACCGACGATCGCGCAGCGCGGCTCGCCATTCCGATGGTGGGGCAGGCGGGGCTGCGGGTCGGCGATCAGCTGCCTTATGCAGGCACGGTGCTCAACGCGACGATGAACCTGCACGCAGAAGCGCGCGGGCTTCCATATCTCGGCGTCGAGATGCGCCAGGATCTTGTTGGTGACGATGCAGGCGCACGCCGGATGGCCGAAGCGCTCGCGCCAGTTTTGCTCCACTGCAGCAACAGACTTGCGTAACGCCCCCGTTTTTGGAAAGAGCGCCGCCAAAGAAAGGCCTCATCATGACACATTCGTTCGATAAGTCGAAACTGCCAAGCCGCCATGTCTCGGTTGGGCCGGAGCGTGCGCCGCACCGCAGCTATTACTACGCGATGGGATTGAGCGAAGAAGAGATCGGACGGCCTTTCGTCGGGATCGCCAGCGCAGGCAACGACAGTGCGCCGTGCAACACTACGTTGAATGCACAGGCGGATGTGTGCCGCGATGGCGTGAATGCCGCAGGCGGCATGCCGCGCCGGTTCAACACCATCACCGTGACCGATGGTATCGCCATGGGCCATCAGGGGATGAAGAGCTCGCTGGTCAGCCGCGAAGTGATCGCCGACTCGGTCGAGCTCTCGGTGCGTGGGCACTGCTATGACGCATTGGTCGGCTTTGCCGGATGCGACAAGTCACTGCCTGGGATGATGATGGCGATGCTGCGGCTGAATGTGCCGTCGATCTTCGTCTATGGCGGATCGATCCTGCCCGGCCATTTCGACGGCAAGGACGTGACCGTGGTCGATGTTTTCGAGGCGGTGGGACAGCATGCTGCGGGCAACTGCCCGCTCAAGGATCTGACCGCGCTCGAGAAGGTCGCGTGCCCTGGCCATGGTGCATGCGGCGGCCAGTTCACCGCCAACACCATGGCATGCGTCGGCGAGGCGATCGGCCTGTCGCTGCCCAACAGCAACATGGTCCCGGCGCCGTATCAGTCACGCGCTGAAATCGCGATCGCAGCGGGCGCTCAGGTGATGGAACTGCTCGCCCGCAACATCAGACCACGTGACATCTGCACGCGCGAAGCCTTTGAAAATGCTGCGAGAGTTGTCGCGGCGACCGGTGGATCGACCAACGGCGCGCTGCATCTTCCCGCGATGGCGAGCGAGGCGGGGATCGACTTCGACCTGTTCGACGTCGCAGAAATGTTCAAATCGACGCCCTATATTGCCGATCTCAAGCCCGGCGGGCGCTATGTCGCCAAGGATATGTACGAGGCCGGCGGTGTCTACATGCTGATGAAGACGATGCTCGCCAATGGGCTGCTCCACGGCAATTGCATGACCGTGACGGGCAAGACGCTGGGCGAGAACATCGATGAGGTCACTTGGAACCCAGACCAGAAGGTGATCTATGACGTCAAGGCACCATTGAGCCCGACCGGCGGCGTCGTCGGCCTCAGGGGCTCGCTTGCGCCCGATGGCGCGATCGTCAAGGTCGCAGGGATGGCCCGGCTTCAATTCTCCGGCCCGGCGCAGGTGTTCGATTGCGAGGAGGATTGCTTTGCGGCGGTCGAGGCACGGCAGATCAAGGAAGGCTCGGTCATCGTCATCCGCTATGAAGGGCCCAAGGGCGGCCCGGGAATGCGCGAGATGCTGTCGACCACCGCGGCGCTGTACGGCCAGGGCCTGGGCGAAAGCGTCGCGCTGATCACCGATGGTCGCTTTTCGGGCGGAACGCGTGGTTTCTGCATCGGCCATGTCGGGCCCGAGGCAGCCGATGGCGGACCGATCGCGCTGATCGAGGATGGCGACACCATTGCGATCGATGCCGAAGCAGGCACGATCGACCTGCTGGTCGATGAAGCGGTACTCGCCGAACGGCGCAAGGCTTGGCAGCCGCGCACCAACGACTATCAGTCGGGCGCGCTGTGGCGCTATGCCCAGAATGTCGGGCCTGCCAGCAAGGGCGCGCTGACCCATCCGGGCGCGAAAGCGGAGCGGCACGTTTATGCGGACATCTGATGCCCTGCTGGCGCTCGGTGCAATCGCTGCGCTGGCGGCTTGCGCGCCTTCGGAACCTAATTCGCTCACCGGCGGCGAAGAAACCCGCATCACATGCGCGCTGGGCGACGAGACCGAGTTTACCGAGCAGTGCGATGCAGAGCGTGTGCAGAATGGCGAAAGGCGCGAGCTTGTGATGCGTCACCCCGATGGAGGCTTCCGCCGGTTCGAGATCGTCAGCGACGGACGCGGACTGGTCGCTGCCGATGGATCGGAAGAAGCGGTGGTGACGCCGCTGACCGATGGCCGGATCCAGCTTTCGGTGGGGGGAGACCGCTATCGGTTGCCCGCCACGGTCAAGCCCGGCGCGGGCGGTGGTTGACAACGGCGGCCCGGTGCTGACGGTCGCGCAGATGGTCGCGGCTGAGCAGCGGGTGTTCGATACCGGCGTATCGGTTGATGCGCTGATGCGTCGCGCCGGGCAGGCCGCCGGCGAGATGATCTGGCGGATTGGTGGCAAGACGCCCACGCTTGTATTGTGCGGACCCGGCAATAATGGCGGCGATGGCTATGTTATCGCACAGTTTTTGTGGCAGCAGGCGGTTACAGTCACGGTCGCCGCGATGACTGAACCGCGCACCGAGGCTGCGCGCAATGCACGGGCCCGTTATGAAGGTGACGTCATCGCGCTCGCCGATGCCGTGCCGAAAGCGCAGGTCGTCGATTGCCTGTTCGGCAGCGGATTGACCCGCGCGATTGATGATGCCGTCTGGCGCAAGTTCTCCGCGCTCGTGACCGCATCGCGCCGCAGTTTTGCGGTCGATCTGCCCAGCGGTGCGGATGCCGACCGTGCCGTCTGGCTCAACGATCCGGTGCCGTTCGACCACGTCTTGGCGCTTGGAGCCTACAAATACGCGCATCTGCTTGAACCCGTGGCGAGCGACTGTCGCTCGGTCAGCCTGATCGACATCGGCGTCCCCACCCCGGATGACGCTGCCATGCGCATCATCAAGCCGGCCTTGGCGCCGCCGACCGCCCGGTCGCACAAGTATCGGCGGGGGCTCGTCGTGGTGCTGGCAGGTGCTATGCCGGGGGCGGCCCTGCTGGCTGCGCGCGCGGCGCAGGGAACCGGGGCGGGCTATGTCAAGATCATCGGGGCAGGCAAGCCGCCTGCCAACTTGCCTGCGGATATCGTCTGGGTCCGCGCCGAGGATGCCGGGTCGGCGGCGGATGCGCTGGCCGACCCCCGGATCGGAGCGGTGGTTGCGGGGCCAGGCTTCGGGCGCGACGATACAGCGCAGGCTCTAGTCGCGGCCGCACTGGCTTGTCCGCACCCGCTCGTGCTCGATGCCGACGCACTGCATCTGCTTGAAAGCTGCCAGCAATCGCTGTCCGACCGCTCCGTCCCCGTCGTGCTCACGCCCCATCATGGCGAATTCGTCGCGCTGGCAGGCGAAGGCACGGACAATCCCAACAAGGCCTTCGCTGCGGCCCATCTGGCTGGGGAACTGAAAGCTTGCATACTCTACAAGGGAGCCGACAGCGTGATCGCGTCGCCCGACGGACGCGTGATCATCGCTGACCGCCGGTGCAGCTGGCTGTCGGTGGCTGGCACGGGCGACGTTCTGGCGGGATGCATCGCCGCACGGCTTGCCAACGGCGTGCAACCGCTGCATGCGACGGCCGAAGCGGTCTGGTTGCATGACCGCGCGGCGCGGTTCGCGGGGCCAGCCTTTACGGCATGGCAGCTTACTCAAGCGCTGCCGCTGGCGGTGGAGTTCTGTCTTGAACGATGATGTGATCGTGCGGGTGGCCGCGCGCGGCGATGGTGTCACCGCGTCCGGGCGTCATGTCGCTGGCGCAGCGCCTGGCGATACGATCACGGCCGAAGGGGTGATCGTCGCTGGCCCACACCACGCCACGCCGCCATGCCCGCATTTCGGAAAGTGCGGCGGCTGCAGCCTGCAGCATCTCGACGACACTGCATTGGCCGATTTCGTCCGCGAACGGGTAACTGGGCCGCTGATCGCCAAGGGTATCGCAATTGGCGAGGTACGCCCAGTACATCTGTCACCCCCGCGCAGCCGTCGGCGCGCCAGCCTTCGCTTCACGCGTCAGAAATCGGCGGTAACGCTGGGTTTTGCCGGGCAGGGCAGCCACGATCTGGTCGATATCCGCACCTGCGAAATCGTGACGCCACGACTGTTTGACGTCATGATGGCTGTGCGCGGGCTGATCGCGAAATGGCCGAAGCCCAAGCTTTCCGGGCAGGTCGAACTGGCCGAGGTCGATCAGGGTGTCGATGTCCTGATCACTGGCCTTGCGCCCGATTCGGTGGCCGAGCACGAACTGCTCTCGAGCTTCGCCGAGGCGAACACGCTGGCGCGCCTGTCGATCGATCAGGGCTATGGGCCAGAAACGCAATACGAGCCGGTGCCGGTCACGGTCAGCTTTGGCGAGGTTGCCGTGCGGTTTCCGCATGCAAGCTTCCTGCAGGCAACGGTCGATGGCGAGGCGGCACTGGCGGCGGCGGCACGCGAGGCGCTGACCGACTGCAGGATGGTGGCGGACCTGTTTGCGGGCCTCGGCAGCTTTGCGTTTCACCTGAGCGCGCCGGGGCGCAAGGTCTACGCCGCCGAGGCTGCGCGCGATCCGGTGCTGGCGCTGACCCAGTCGGCCAATGCGCGCCAGCTTGCCGTCTTCGCCGAGCATCGCGACCTGTTCCGCAATCCGCTGCAGGCCGATATGTTGAACAAGTTCGACGGACTGGTGCTTGATCCGCCGCGCGCCGGCGCCGAGGCGCAGATCGCCGCGATTGCAGCATCAGGCCTCGAGCGATTGTGCTATGTCAGCTGCAACCCGGCCACATTCGCCCGCGATGCGCGGATGCTTTGTGACGCAGGCTTCACGCTCAAGACTTTGTGGCCGGTGGGGCAGTTCCGCTGGTCGACCCATGTAGAATTGGCCAGCCTGTTCGTGCGGGCGTGATGCGGATCAGCCGATATGCAGGTCGAAAATCGGGATCGCCGCGTGGAAGATCAGTACGATCAGGCTCAGGCTCGATAGCGCGAACAGGAAGAAACGGACCGCGACGCGGTTGACCGTTGCCTGCACCAGGCTATGCGCGATCCGCAGCGCCACATAGAACCAGGCGATGGCCAGGTTCATGCCCTCGCCATGGCCGATGATGGCCAGCACCAGACACACCGCATAAAATATTGTCGGTTCGGCCAGCAGATGGTTGTAATTGTGTGCTTTCCACTGCACTTCTGCGGGCAGGATCGCATCCAGATCCTTGCCGGTGCCGCCCTTGAGATTGGCGACATCGATTTTCGCCTTCTGCATCGCCGGGATGCGCGTGACATACATCCACAGCCACATGACCATGGTCCAGGCGAGCAGGATGACGACGGGTTGAAGAATCGAAATGGTCACGGCTGGTCCCCCTTAAAGCGTTGCGAGCAAAGCGCGGATCGCGAGAACGATCAGGCACAGCGTCGAGGCAAGGAACAGCAGGAAGCGGGTCTGTACCTTGTTGACCGTGGCCTGCCAGATGCTGTGCACGATCCGGATCAGGGCATAGCCCCAGGCCAAGGCGACGTTGATGCTATCGGTGCCTGCGCCTGCAATCGCCAGAATTGCAATCGTCGCATAAAAGATGGTCGGCTGCTCCATCAGGTGCGCATAATTGTGCGATTTCCAGGCGACCTGTGGCGGCATCGCAGGGTCGAGATCGCTGCCGCGACCGCCGACCGCCTTGGAGATATCGACGCCCATTTTCTTCGCCTGGGGCAGCCGGGACCCCGCCATCCAGAACAGCACGACGATTGACCAGAGCACCAGCACCGCGGCTGGCGTCAGAACATTAGCGGACATCGGCAGTTTCCCCCCCCTGCGGAACAGGGGTGGAAACTGCGTCAGCCTCAATAGATTGTCAATCGCAACGTATCTGGTGCAACGTATTTAGTGCACCGTATCTGCGTCAGCGGTTGATGCTGACCACATTGTCGGCGCGCCAGTGCGGGCGGGCCTCGCCGGTGTACATCGACTGCATCGGTTCGTCGGCAACGGTATAATGCTCGCTGGTGCCAAAGCCGTTGAACGCGGTGCGCATCGTGGCGCCATAAGCACCGATCATGCCGATCTCGATATAATCCCCGGCCTTGATGTCCGCAGGCAGCGGGAAGGGGCCGGCCATGTAATCGATATCGTCGCAGGTCGGGCCGAAGAACGCGAAATCGGCCATCGTGCTGCTGCGCGTGTCGCCCAGATAGCGGACGGGGAAGCGCCAACCGATATGCGCAGCATCGAACAGCGCGCCATAGGCACCATCGTTGATGTACAGTTCGTCGCCACGGCGCCGATCGACGCGCACGACGATCGAATTGAACTCGGCGCACAGCGCACGGCCGGGCTCGCACCACAGTTCAGCCGAATAGCTGATCGGCAGGCTTTCGAAGGTGCGTTCGATGATCGCGAAATAATCCTCGAGCGGCGGGGGCTGCATGCCGGGATAGGCCGATGGGAAACCGCCGCCGACATCGATGACGTCCACGGTGACCGATGCGTCGACGATCGCCGCGCGGACGCGGTCAAGCGCCTGGACATAAGCGTGCGGGCTCATCGCCTGGCTGCCGACATGGAAGCAGATACCGAGGCTGTCAGCGGCCTGGCGGGTTGCCATCAGCAGATCGCGCGCTTCGGTGAGCTCGGTACCGAACTTCGACGCAAGGCTGAGTTCGGAATGCTCCGACGACACCCGCAGGCGAACGCACAGCGTCAGATCTTCGGGCGCACCGGTGGCTTCCACGATCTTGTCGAGCTCTTCGCGGCAATCGAGCGAGAACACGCGCACGCCATGAACGGTATAGGCCTCGGCGATTGCCTCCGGGGTCTTGACCGGGTGCATGAAGCACAAGGTCGCATCCGGAAGCGTTTCAGCCACCAGCCGGACCTCGGCGATCGAGGCGACGTCAAAATGGGTGATACCTGCATTCCACAGCACGCGCAGCAGGTCGGGCGAAGGATTCGCCTTGACCGCATACAGCGATTTGCCGGGAAAACGATCAACGAAGAACTTCGCCGCGCGCGTCGCCGCTTGCGGTCGGTCCAGCGTAACCGGCTGTGCCGGTGTCAGAGCCTTAATCAGCTCCAGCGCATCAAGGAAATTGTGCAACTCAAGGGACCCCCAAAAAACAGATAAAACGACAAGGCTGCCTTGCGGTTATTGGAAGTCCCCCTGGGGCAGCGGACCGCGTAAATAGGGCGTCACCGCCAGCATGTAAAGTGGAAATTTGTGCGAGGTTTTTATCCTAGACGGTCGCGGAACGCCTCGTAGCCAAACGCCCGGATTTCTTGCAGGCTGTCGTTTTCGCTGTTCCATAGCCAGATAGATGGCAGCGGTACGCCATTGAATGTATTGGTTTTTACCATGGAGTAATGCGCCTGGTCGAGAAACGCGAAACGCTCGCCCGGCTCCATCGGCCCCGGCAGGCCATAGTCGCCGATGATATCACCCGCGAGACAAGACGGTCCGCCAAGCCGTATCACTTGCGCGTCGGGCCGTTCGCCGAGCATGGCCGGGCGATACGGCGCTTCGATCACATCGGGCATATGGCAGGTCGCCGAGATATCGGTGATTCCCACCTTCATCCCGTTGTCGAATACATCAAGCAGTTCGCCGACCAGGATACCCGCATCGAGCGCCACCGCCTCGCCCGGCTCGAGATAGATCTCGCACCCGGTGCGCGCTTTGACCGCGATCAGGAAATCGACCAGTTCGTCGCGCTGATAATCGGCGCGCGTAATATGATGTCCGCCACCGAAATTGAGCCATTTCAGTTGGTTGAAATAAGGTTCGAGCAATGGTTCGAGCTTGGCCCAAATCTCCTGCAGCGGCACCAGGTCCTGTTCGCACAAAGAGTGGAAGTGGATGCCCGAGACGCCCGCAAGGTGTTCGGGGCGGAGCTGATCGACCGGATGACCCAGGCGGCTGTGCGGCTGCGAGGGATCGTATTTGGGTGTCTCGCCCAGCGGCAACGCGGGGTTGATCCGCAGCCCGATGTCGAACTGCTGGCCATTTGCGCGGGCTTCATCGATCAATCCGGCGAATCGGCTGATCTGGCCGGGGCTGTTGAAGATGACATGATCGGACAGCGTCAGGATTTCGCGCAGGTCTTCGGCCTTGTACCCGGCGCAATAGGTGGCGACTTCGCCGGTATAATGCTCGGTCGCCAGCCGCGCCTCCCAAAGGCCCGACGAGCAGGTGCCGTCGAGATACTCGCCGACGACGCTGCCCAGATGCCAGAACGAGAACGCCTTCAACGCCGCGAGCATCTTGATGCCCGCGCGGTCGCGGACATCGGCGAGAATGCCCAGATTGCGCCGCACCGCAGCCTCGTCGACCACGAAAGCGGGCGAGGGGACGCGGTGCAAGTCGAAATGCCGGAACGCGCCGGGATCGCCAGCCTTGGTTTCCATAACTCACTCCCTCTCCCCTTCAGGGGAGAGGGCCGGGGAGAGGGGAATATGCTCTCGCCGACCCAGTTTTTGTTTCGGGGTGTCCCCCTCTCCCAACCCTCTCCCCTGAAGGGGAGAGCGCTAAAGGCTCAAAACGCCAGCGGCGCGTCGAGTTCCTTCACCTGCCAGGGCAGGCCGTGCTGGTTGAGCATGTCCATGAACGGATCGGGATCGAACTGCTCCATGTTGAACACCCCTTCGCCGGTCCATTTGCCGGTCAAAATCATCGCCGCGCCAATCATCGCAGGAACACCGGTGGTGTAGCTCACCGCCTGGTTGCCGGTCTCGGCGTACGCTTCCTCGTGATCGCAGATGTTGTAGACATAGACGGTCTTGTCCTGGCCATCCTTCGTGCCGGTGGCGATGTCGCCGATGTTGGTCTTGCCCTTGGTCGTCTCGCCCAGCGATGAAGGCTCGGGCAGCACGGCTTTCAGGAACTGCAGCGGGATGATCTCGCGGCCTTCGTACATCACCGGATCGATCCGGGTCATGCCGACATTCTGCAGCACTTCCAGATGCTTGAGATACGCATCTCCGAAGGTCATCCAGAAGCGGATGCGCTTGATCTCGGGGTAATGCTTGGCGAGCGATTCGAGCTCCTCATGATACATGAGGTACATGTTCTTCTCACCGACGGCCTCGAAATCGAAGACCTGCTTGTGGCTGAGCGCAGGTCCTTCGACCCACTCGCCATCCTGCCAGTGCCGCGAAGGCGCGGTCACTTCGCGGATGTTGATCTCGGGATTGAAGTTGGTGGCGAAATGCTGGCCGTGATCGCCGCCGTTGCAATCAAGGATATCGAGCGTGTCGATCCGGTCGAGCAGATGCTTCCTGATATAGCTGGCGAACACGCTGGTGACGCCGGGATCGAAGCCCGAGCCGAGCAATGCCATCAGACCGGCATCTTTGAACCGGTCGTGATAGGCCCATTGCCAGCCATATTCGAACTTGGCCTCGTCGCGCGGTTCGTAATTGGCGGTATCCATGTAGTGCACGCCGGTGCGCAGGCAGGCATCCATGATGGCGAGATCCTGATAGGGCAGCGCCAGATTGCAGACGAGATCGGGCTTCACCCGCTCGATCAGCGCTGCGGTCGCATCGACGTCATCGGCATCGACCTCGGCCGTCGCGATCTTGACGCCGGTGCGCGCCAGAACCGATTCGGCGATCGCGTCGCATTTGGCCACGCGGCGGCTCGCGAGTGTGATCTCGGAGAAAATATCCGCATTCATCGCCATCTTGTGCACCGCGACCGAACCTACGCCGCCTGCACCGATCACCAGAATCTTGCCCAAAGCCGTCTCATCCTTATTGCTGGAATTGCTGTCAGCGGGTGCATATAGAGGCTCTGCATGACAGAACCAAGTGATCCCCTTCCTCCCGATCGGAAACCCAGCCGCGAAGGCATCGAGCGCGCCGCCAAGAAAATCTCGGCGATCCTGCCTCCGACACCGCTGATGCCGCTAAAGCATGACGGCATGACGTTGTGGTGCAAGGCCGAGTGCCTGCAGCCCATCGGGTCGTTCAAGATTCGCGGTGCCTGGCACCGGCTGTCCGACCTGACCGAGGAAGAGCGCGCGCGCGGCGTCGTCGCGTTCTCGAGCGGCAACCACGCACAAGGCGTCGCCTGGGCGGCAAAAAGGCTCGGCATCAAGGCGACCATCGTCATGCCCGCCGACGCACCCAGGCGCAAAATCGATTCGACCCGCGGCTATGGCGCCGAGGTCATCACCTATGATCGCCGCAGCGAGGACCGCGTCGCCATCGCCGAGCGTATTGCGGCGCAAACCGGCGCGGTCGTGGTGCCCAGCTTCGACGATCCCTGGATCATCGAGGGACAGGGGAGTACCGGGCTCGAGGCGATGGTGCAGATCATCGCCCAGGCCGGGATCCATCCGCACCGCGTGGTCTCGTGCTGCGGCGGCGGCGGTCTGGCGGCGGGAATCGCGCTGGCCATGCCCGGCGCAAAGATCACCGTCGTCGAGCCAGATGGCTGGGACGACATGGGCAAATCCCTGCGCGGCAAGAAGATCGTCCCCGTACCCGCCAACGCGCCCGATACCGTGTGCGATGCGCTGCAGACACCATTGGTGTCGCCATTGACCTACGAGATCCTCAAGGAACGCCGGGCCGACGCAGTCAGTGTTTCGGATGAAGAGGTGTTCCGCGCGATGCGGCATGCGCACGAACGGTTGCGGCTGGTGCTCGAACCCGGCGGCGCGGTGGCACTGGCCGCGGTGCTGGCGGGCAAGGTCGAGGTCGACGACCGGACTTTGATCATCCTGTCGGGCGGAAACGTCGATCCGGCGCTGTTTTCCAAAGCACTCGCATCGTGAGCGGGCGGTGACGCCAGCCAGCGAGAGCCGCAGGGCGGACCTGCAATCGGCATTGATTCGCGTGGCGCAGCAGGACCGCGAAGCGCTGCGCACCGTCTATGCGATGACGTCCGCGAAACTGCACGGCGTTTGCTTGCGTATCTGCATCGACAGGGGTGCGGCGGAGGACGTGTTGCAGAACGTGTATTTGAAGGTGTGGCAGCGTGCCGGGTCGTTCGATCCGGCCAAGGCGAGCGCGATCGCCTGGCTGTGCGCCATTGCACGCAACGCCGCGATCGACTGGCGCAGAAGCCAGCGTTATGAAGACCCGCTGCCCGCCGATCTTGCCGACACGCTGGCCGATGACAGCGCCGATCCTTCGGCCGATCTGGCCCGATCGGGCGAGCGCGCGCAGATATTCGCGTGCCTTGAGGAGCTTGAGCCGATCCGCGCCACGGCGATCAAGGCAGGGTTTTATCAGGGGCTCAGCTATCCCGAGATCGCCGAAGCCATGGACAAGCCGGTGGGCACGGTCAAAAGCTGGATCCGCCGCGGTCTGATGCAGTTGAAGGAGTGCCTGTCGCGTGAGCAGTGATTCCATGCCTGACCGGTCCGTCACGGCGGCCGAATTGGCTCTGGGCCTGCTGGAAGGCACCGAGCGTGCGGCTGCGCTGCGTCTGATGCTGTCCGATCCTGGTTTTGCGGCTGAGGTCGAGGCGTGGCGGACGCGGCTCGCGCCTTTGTACGACGGCTTCGCAGACATCGCGCCTGCAGAAGGACTGATGCAGCGGATCGACCAGGCGATAGATGCCGAAGCAGCGCTTGCTCCTATGTCAGCGCTTGCGCTGCCTGCTCAACAGAGTCGCTGGAAGCTCGCGACTTTTGCCGCGTCTGCCGTCGCTGCCATGTTGGCGCTGGCGCTGGTGTGGCCATCACCGGAAGCAACCGGACCGGTGCCGCAGGCCGATGCCGATGTCGCCGTCGCGCAATTGACCGGCCCGATCGACGGGTTGCTGCTCACCGCGCGCTATGACAGCGGCACATCGGAAATGCTGGTGCGCGTCGAAGGCATGCCGGTCACCGAGACCGAGCCCGAATTGTGGATTGTACCGGCAGACGGGCAGCCCCGGCGCCTGGGCCGTCTGCAGCGCGGCGGCGTCACCCGCATCGTGGTCCCCGAAGGGCATCGCCAGTTCATCGATCAGGTCAGCGAGCTGATCCTGACGATGGAGCCCAAGGTGCTGCCCGATCCCGACAAGCCCAGCGCGCCCACGGTCGCCCAGGGCCGGTTGCAGCGGATTTGATCCGAACTACCGAAGGTCTATTTCTTCTTCTGGCGTTCGCAAAGCTTGTGCATACGTCCCTCGACTTCGCTCGGGACAGATGGCGAGGGGGAAGCGGACCCATTCGACGCATATTGATTGCGCGTCTTTCAGCGAGGCTGTCTCCACCTCCCGTGTTCCCGAGCGAAGTCGAGGGACGTCGTGTACCCTTCGTGCAAGCATCCTGCGTTTACCGGCGAAATGAAAATGGTTCAATTCCACATTTGTTAACCCGCCCGCATCCGGCGCGCATTTCCCTCCGTAGCTGCCCCCGTATCCCGCTTCCCCGGCGGGTACGGACCAACCCACGGAGATTCGCCTAATGCTGAAAACTCTTGCCCCCAGCCTTCTTGCCGCAACCGCTGCGGCGACCCTCGCTCTTGCCGGCCCGGCAATCGCCAACCATCACAAGGGTGCAGATCACACGATGGTCGGCGGTGCCGCCATGTATCCGGCCAAGAACATCGTCGAAAATGCCAGTGCAGCCCCCAACCTCACGACGCTGGTCGCTGCCGTCAAGGCGGCAGGTCTGGTCGATACGCTGGCGTCGCCCGGCCCGTTCACCGTCTTCGCGCCCACCGATGACGCGTTCGCCAAGCTGCCCGCCGGTACCGTCGAAACGCTGGTGAAGCCCGAGAACAAGGCGACCCTGACCAGCATCCTTACCTACCATGTCGTTGCCGGCAAGGTGACCGCAGCCGATGTGGTCGCGCTGATCAAGCAGGGCGGCGGCAAGGCCTTGATCAAGACCGTGCAGGGTGGAACGCTCACCGCTTCGCTGCAGGGCAAGAATGTCGTCCTTACCGACGCCAAGGGCGGTAAGTCGATCGTAACCCAGACCGATGTCATGCAGAGCAACGGTGTGGTGCACGTGATCGACACCGTGGTGATGCCGGGTTAACCCCTTAGCCCAGTGCGCACCACAGGCCCGCCGGTCCCCCCAGACCGGCGGGCCTCTTTGCGTCTGGATCAATGGTTTTGTGACAGGCGGAGTCGCCGATCCGTCATGCGCGGGTCACGCAAGCGGCTTAGCGCGCCCATTCAGAGGTTCAACCACTGAGCAAGGGGGCAAGGCGACATGGCCGGCACGATGCGCAATACCAAGATCGCAGAAGCGGTAACCCAATCGGCGACCACCAGCAAACAGGGGCTGTTCGAGCGGGCCTTCGCCTTCGCCTTCAAGGGGCTGGTCTACGCCCAGATCTGGGAAGACCCGGTGGTCGATATGGAGGCGCTGGCCATCCAGCGCGACAGCCGCATCATCACCATCGCATCAGGCGGCTGCAACGTGCTGTCCTATCTTATTGCAGACCCGGCGCAGATCATCGCGGTCGATCTCAACACCGCGCACATCGCGCTGAACAAGCTCAAGGTGGCAGCGGCACAGCATCTGCCGGACTACGCGCACTTCCATCGTTTTTTCGGCCAGGCAGATAGCAAGCTGAACCTGCGTGCCTACAAGGAGTTCGTCCGTCCGCATCTGGATGAGACCAGCCGCAGCTATTGGGAAGGCCGTGATCTCGCTGGGCGCAGGCGCATCGGCGGTTTCAGCAGCGGATTGTACAAGCGCGGACTGCTCGGCGGGTTTATCGGGACCGCGCATCTGCTGGCGCGGCTGTACAAGATCGAACTCAAGATGATGCTGACCGCTTCGACACTGGAAGAACAGCGCGCAATTTTCGAGCAGCATCTGGCGCCGGTGTTCGACAAGAAGTTCGTCCGCTGGCTCACCGATCAGCCACCTGCGCTGTTCGGCCTCGGCATTCCGCCTGCGCAGTTCGAAGCGCTTGCCGGTGACGAAGAGATGGCAGATGTGCTGCGCAAGCGACTGGAAAAACTGGCGTGCGACTTTGAAATCCGCGACAATTACTTCGCCTGGCAGGCCTTCGGGCGCGGCTATGGCCAGGGCGCGGACATGTCGCTGCCGCCCTATCTGCAGGCTGCGAATTATGACGTGATCCGCGCCCGTGCGGGCAGGGTCGAGGTCGAGCACGCCAATTTCGTCGAACGGCTGCAGGCGAGCGCCGACGCCAGCCTTGACCGCTATGTTCTTCTCGACGCGCAGGACTGGATGAACGATCAGCAGCTTACCTTGCTGTGGAGCGAGATCACCCGCACCGCCCGTCCTGATGCCCGGGTGCTGTTCCGCACCGCCGCGCAGCCCAGCCTGTTGCCCGGTCGGATACCTGACGCCCTGCTTGGCCAATGGGATTATCGCGCCGAAGACTCGCTCGGATACACCGCGCGCGACCGTTCCTCGATCTATGGCGGGGTTCACCTTTATGTCCTCAAATGATGCGAGCATGCCGACATCCGACCACGCCGACAGCATGGACGCGATTTATCGCACCCAGCGGCATATCTATGATCTGACGCGCAAATATTACCTGCTCGGGCGCGACCGGCTGATCGCCGAGCTTGTCCCTCCGCGGGGCGGTGTCGTGCTCGAAATGGGCTGCGGCACCGCACGCAATCTGATTGTGGCAGCGCGGCGCTACCCCGATGCACAATTCCTGGGATTCGACATTTCGGAGGCGATGCTGGACAACGCGCGGGCGTCGGTGCGCAGGGCCGGGCTCCAGGAACGGATCCAACTGGTCAAGGGCGATGCGACCGCATTTTCCTGCAAGCGGCTGTTCGGGATCGGCGGGGTTGATCGGGTGTTCTGCTCGTACACTCTCTCCATGGTGCCCGGATGGGAGATGGCGGTCGCAGCAGGCGCCGATGCACTGAGGGCGGGCGGAAGGATGCACCTGGTCGATTTCGGCGATCAGAACAGCCTGCCTGGCTGGTTCGCCCGCGGACTGAACGCCTGGCTGGCGCGGTTTCAGGTCAGCCCGCGCACCGATCTGGCTCCAGTGGTGCAGCATGTCGCGCATCAGCGCGGGCTGCTGATCGACCACCGCCACCTGTATCGCGGCTATGCGCAATACGCCGTGGTGGGTGGCTAAACGCGCTACATACGTCCGTCATTCCCGCGAACGCGGGAATCCCGCTCTAGGCCAACGATCGCGCATAAGCGGGACCCCCGCCTTCGCGGGGGTGACAATTGTGGATGGGTGCTAAGTTATCAGCGCCCGCAATGTCTCGACCGTATCCGCCTCGGCCGCAGGCTTGTCGCGTCGCAGCCGCGAGATTCGCGGGAAGCGCATCGCGATACCCGATTTGTGGCGCTTGGATTCGTGGATCGAATCGAACGCGACCTCGAGCACCAGCGACTTCTCCACCTCGCGCACCGGACCGAAGCGGTTGAGCGTGTTCTGGCGGACGAACTTGTCGAGCCATTTGAGCTCGGTATCCGAGAAGCCCGAATACGCCTTGCCCACCGGCACCAGTTCACCATCCTCGGTCCAGCAGCCGAAGGTGTAGTCGGAGTAAAAGGACGAGCGCTTGCCGCTGCCGCGCTGCGCGTACATCATCACGCAATCGGCGCTCAGCGGATCGCGCTTCCATTTGTACCAAAGGCCGACGCGGCGACCGGGGACATACTGGCTGTCGCGGCGCTTGAGCATCACCCCCTCGATCGCGGCATCGCGCGCGCCATCGCGGATCCGGCCAAGCTCGTCGAAATCCTGCGCCGCGATGATCTGCGACAGATCGAAGCGGTCAGCGGGCAAAGCCGACATCCGCTGATCGAGCCGTTCGCGGCGCGCGCTCCACGGCAGCAACCGCAGGTCCTCGGTTCCGTCGATCAGCAGATCGTACAACCGTACGAACGCCGGCGCTTCGGCAAGCATCTTGGCCGAGACGGTCTTGCGCCCGAGCCGCTGTTGCAGCGCGTTGAAGCTTGCCGCCTCGCCCATCTGCGCCGCGCCACGGACCAGCAGTTCGCCGTCGAACACGCCCTCGACCGGCATGTGCGCCGCGATATCGGGGAAGGCTGCGCTGATGTCGTCGCCGCCGCGGCTGAACAGCCGGGTGTTATTTCCGACCCGGACGATCTGGATGCGGATGCCGTCCCATTTCCACTCGGCTGCATAGTCGGCCAGATCGACCGTGCCGTCTTCGAGCGGATGCGCGAGCATGAACGGGCGGAAATACGGCGTGCCTTCGGGGTCCGGGCGCGGCCCCCCTTCGCCCCAGGCGAACAGGCTGGCATAAGGCGGCGACAGTGCGTGCCAGACCTCCTCGACCGCATCGACATCCAGCCCGAAACCCTGCGCAAACGCGGTCTTGGCCAACCGGGCGGAGATGCCGACCCGCATCGCACCGGTCGCCAGCTTGATCAGCGCATAGCGGCCGTCGCTGTCGAGCCGGTCCATATATTCGGACAGCAGCGCAGGGGCGCGCGCGCGGCTGACGCTGGCGAAGGCTTCGACCGCATCGGCGAGGCGGATGTCATTCGCAGGCGGTGCCATCTCGGGCCAGATCAGCGCGACGGTCTCGGCGGTATCGCCGACGAAATCGCGGCTCAGGCGGAACAGTTCGGGATCGACCCGCTCCATCGCCATCGTGCGCACGGCGTTCGATTTGACCGCCGCAAAATCCGCCTCGCCGGTCAGCGCCGCCAGCGCCCAGCCCCGATCGGGATCGGGCGTAGCGCGCAGATAGTCGGCGATAAGCGCGACCTTGGCATTGCGCGAGCGGGTATAGCCCAATTGGGTGACGAGCGTGGCGAAGGCCCGCATCAGCCTTCATCCTCGTCTTCGCGGCCAACGAGCGCCAGCGCGCGCGCCTTGACCTGGTGCAACACGCACCAGCGCAGCAGCGCCTCTTCGCGGCCGTGGGTGATCCAGACCTCCTTGGGGGCTACCTCGCGGATGGTGGCGGTCAGCTCGTCCCAGTCGGCGTGGTCGGAGATGATCAGCGGCAGCTCGACCCCGCGTTGCTGGGCACGCGCGCGCACCCGCATCCAGCCAGAGGCCATCGCGGTGATCGGATCGGGCAGGCGGCGGCTCCACCGGTCGGCGAGCGCCGAGGGCGGGGCGAGAATGATCGCACCGCGAAGATCGCCCTTGTCGGTGCCCGCCACGGGCAGCAACGGCCCCATATGGACGCCATGGTCGGCGTAAAGCGCGCACATTTTTTCGAGCGCGCCGTGCAGATAGATCGGATCGTCATAGCCCAGCGCGCGCAGTTCGGTGATCACCCGCTGTGCCTTGCCAAGCGCATAGGCACCCACGAGCACACAGCGGTCGGGGTGCGCGGCGCGAATGGCAAGGAGCTTGCCGATCTCGTCCGAGGTCGGCGGGTGCCGGAACACCGGCAGGCCGAACGTCGCTTCGGTGATGAAGATATCGCAGGGCACCAGCTCGAAAGGGGCGCAGCTGGGGTCAGGCCGCCGCTTGAAATCGCCGGTGACGACCACGGTCTCGCCCTGATATTCCATCCGGATCTGCGCCGACCCCAGCACATGGCCGGCGGGTTGGAACGAGACCTTGACGCCGTTCAGTTCCAGCGTCGTGCCATAATCCACGGCGTTTTCGCCCGGATAGCGGCCATAGCGCAGGTTGATGATCGCCAGCGTCTCCGGGGTCGCCCACACCGCGTCATGCCCACCGCGCGCGTGGTCGGCATGGCCATGGGTGACGAGCGCGCGGGCCACCGGGCGTGACGGGTCGATCCAGGCATTGGCGGGGCGGACGAAGATGCCATGGGGATGGGGTTCGATCCAATGGGGGGCGCTGTTCATCACTCCAGCATATGGGAGCCCGGCGGGCAGCTTCAATCTTTGGCGGTGGCGCTGAAGTCGAAGCTGATTGCGACCGGGCCTGCAATCTCTGTGGTGCCGGCAAAATCTCCCTGGCCAACCCCGAAGCTGGTGCGGTCGATCGTAGCGGTTCCGCGTGCGCGCGCCGTGTTGCCAGTGATGGTCAACGTGAAGTTCAACGGCACCGGCTTGCTCACCCCGCGCAGGGTCAGTGCGCCATCGGCTCGGTACCTGTCACCGCCCAGCGACTTGAATCGTGTAGCGCGATAGCTCGCTTTGGTGAACCGGGCGGTGTCGAAGAAATCGCTGGCGGTCAGCGTGCCATCACGCTGGCTGTCACCGGTATCGACCGATGTCAGGTCGATGCTGACGTCGATCCCGGATGCTTCCAGCGCTTCGGGGGCGAACAGGATATTGGATGACCATTTGGAGAAGCTGCCGTTGACTGGCTCTCCGTTCCATTGCGCAGTGAAGTTCAGCCGCCCGCCGGGGGAGAGTGCCCAATTGCGCGGCTTTGCCGATGCCTCGACCTCGGCCTCTGCCACCAACTTGGCGTGGTCATCCTCAGCAGCCTTGGACGATTCGACCGGTGCAATATCGTCTTGGGCAGGCGCGATATTCGATGGAGCAGCTTCGACCGCCGAAACCGGTGCTGCTTTCGCGCCTTTGGGGTCGGCGACCTTGCCCAGCACGACCGCCCCGATGATGATCGCAGCAGCCAGTGCCGCCGCACCGACCGCCTTGCCGTGCCCGCCGGGCAGCATCCGCGCCAGGATCGGTGTGCCCAGCAGATATTGGTGCCGCAGCGCGCCCGCGACATGCAGCACGAACAGTGCGATGCCGATCTTGGGAAGGATTTCGTGCAGGGCTTCTGCAGGCTCGCCCATCCACTGCGGCGCCGGCAGGTGGGGCCAGGGGACCGATCCGAACAGCAGCGTATCCACCCGAATGTCCGATGTGGAAACCAGAATCCATCCGGTCAGCGGCGCTCCGATCATGACGACATAAAAACCAAGATGCACCAGCCCGGACAGCGTCATCGCCCATTTCGGTCCGGGCACCGGGGCAGGGCGCGGGGCGAGCAACCGCCAGCCGACCCGCAGGACGCTGAGCAGCAGGATGGTGATGCCGACCGACTTGTGCAACTGGAACCGAGCAAACAGGTCCGGCCCGCGCGGGCCTTCGAGCGAGTCGGCAAAAACGATCTGGAAGGCCAGCGCCGCTGCGATCAACCAGTGGAGCAGGATGGCTCCAAGGCTGTAGCGGGCTGGCGCCATCCCGTCAGGCGGCCTTGCGCAATTCCAGGCGATCCCAGATTTCGACCAGCGCCGCCGTCAGGTCGCGCATCATCGCCTCGTCATGGCTTGGGCCAGGCGTGAAGCGCAGCCGCTCGGTGCCGCGCGGCACGGTGGGGAAGTTGATCGGCTGCACATACACGCCGTATTCGGCGAGCAGCATATCGCTGATCCGCTTGGCCTTGACCGGATCACCGACCATCAGCGGCACGATGTGCGTGGTCGTGTCCATCACCGGCAGGCCAGCCTCAAAGAAGAGTCGCTTGAGCATCGCTGCTGCAGCCTGCTGGCCGTCGCGTTCCTCGCTCGACTGCTTGAGGTGCTTCACGCTGGCCAGCGCGCCGGCAACCAGCACCGGCGAAAGCGAGGTGGTGAAGATGAAGCCGGGCGCATAGCTGCGAATGACATCGATGATCCGCTGGTCGGCGGCGATATAGCCGCCCATGACGCCGAACGCCTTGCCGAGCGTGCCTTCGATGATGGTCAGCCGGTTCGCGGCTTCGTCGCGCTCCGAAATACCGCCGCCGCGCTTGCCGTACATGCCCACCGCGTGGACCTCATCGAGATAGGTCAGCGCGTTGTACTTGTCGGCAAGGTCGCAGATCGCGTGGATCGGGGCGACGTCGCCGTCCATCGAATAGACGCTTTCGAATGCGATCAGCTTGGGCGTATCGGGGTCCTCGGCAGCGAGCAGCTCTTCGAGATGCGCGACGTCGTTGTGGCGGAACACGCGCTTTTCGCAGCCCGAATTGCGGATGCCCGCGATCATCGAGGCGTGGTTGAGTTCATCGGAAAAGATGATGCAGCCGGGCAGGATGCGCGCCAGCGTCGAGAGCGTCGCGTCGTTGGAGACATAGCCCGAGGTGAACAGCAATGCGCTCTGCTTGCCGTGAAGGTCGGACAGTTCGTGCTCGAGCTCGACATGGTAATGGGTGTTGCCGCCGATGTTGCGGGTGCCGCCAGAGCCTGCGCCGACATTGTGCAGCGCTTCTTCCATCGCCTCGATGACCTTGGGGTGCTGCCCCATCGTCAGGTAGTCGTTCGAGCACCACACCGTGATCGGCTTGGGGCCGTTGTGCCCGTGAAAGCAGCGTGCATTGGGGTACGCGCCCTTGTTGCGCAGGATGTCGATGAACACCCGGTAACGCCCCTCGGCATGCAGTCTGTCAATCGCAGCATCAAAAATCTGGTCGTAATTCACGCGGCCACCTTAGTCCTGTCGAGTGATAACCCAAGCCGTGCGCTGCCGTTTTCCGACCGGTGCCCACACATCTGCTGGCGCTGTAATAGCAATTAAATCCCCCATTTCCAGCGATAACGGCTCGCAACTGCTGGGTTATGGGCCATAATTGGGTGGACATATTGTCTCACCCCAGCGCCGATCGACGATCAGTTCGGTGGTGCAACAACGCTTTGGGGGATAGGCGCGAGCCGCCGACCGGGCCAACCTAAATTGCGTGTTGCGGTAATCGAAGCAGTCGATCACCCGAAGGTTCACAGCGTCTCGAAGCTTGAAAATCCGCGCGCGCTGAGCGCTGGCATATACGCCGCCATCCCCTCCGCTGGGCCTGTCGCAACGAAGCGCAGGCCGTTGCCGACAAACGACTGGCCTTTCGTCAGAAACGCGATCCGTCGTGCGATGCCTTCGGCGCCGTGGACAAAAGCCATCGTGCGGCCAAAGGCGCGCGCAAGCTCTTCCTCGACCAGCGGAAAATGCGTGCAGGCCAGGACGACGGTATCGATCGCCACGGCACGCTGCTGGCTGACGAGACCGGCAACGGCGCGGTCGAAGATTGCACGATCGGGCGTTTGCCCACGCAGTTTCATCTCGGCGGCGCGCACCAGTTCGGGCGCGCCGAAACGCAGGATGGTGGCGTCGCTGGCAAATTCGCGCGCAAGGTTGGTGACATAGGGCTGGCGCACGGTCGCCTCGGTGCCCAGCACGCCGATCACCCGGCTTTGCGACAGTTCGGATGCAGGCTTGATCGCGGGCACGGTGCCGACGATCGGCAGATCGAGCGCCGCGCGCACCTGCGGCAGTGCGATGGTCGAGGCGGTATTGCAGGCGATTGTGATCAGCCGGGGGCGATAACGCTCGACCAGCCGCCCGAGCAGCGCGGGGACGCGCGCCGCGATCTCCGCCTCGCTCTTTTCGCCATAGGGCAGTCCGGCAAAGTCGGCGGCATAGACGATTGGCGCATCGGGCAGCAGTTTGCGCGCCGCATCGAGCACCGTAAGCCCGCCCACGCCGGAATCGAAGAACAGCAGCGGAGCGTCGGGCGCGATATCGGGTTCGGCTGGCAATGAAGACGTCATCAACCCCGCTTAGCATTGCCGCGCCCGCGATCAACCATGCTTGCCAAAAGCGCCGCTTTGCCTATGCACGCAGCGTGAGGGTTTGCGGCGCTGGAGCAAGGGTGAGCTTTGATGAATGATCTGGCTGGAATCGCGGTGGCGAGCCTCGGTGGCCTGTTCCTGATGGGGTATCTGCTGGGCTCGATTCCGTTCGGCATCATCCTCACCCGGATGGCGGGTGCAGGCGACCTGCGGACGATCGGATCGGGCAATATCGGCGCGACCAACGTGCTGCGCACCGGGCGCAAGGGGCTCGCGGCAGCGACGTTGCTGTTCGATCTGGGCAAGGGCGCGGCGGCAATCGCCATCGCCGAGACGGTTGCTCCAGGCAGCGGGCCATTTGCCGGGCTGGGCGCGTTTTTCGGGCATTTGTATCCGATCTGGCTCAAATTCAACGGCGGCAAGGGGGTTGCGACCTTGCTTGGCATCGCGATTGCGCTTTACTGGCCGCTCGGTGTCGTTTTTGCCGTGGTGTGGCTGGCGGTGGCGTTTGCCACGCGGTTTTCCTCGCTCGGCGGCATTCTTGCGGCAGCGGCGATGCCGGTGGCGGCGTGGTGGTTTGGACGGGAGCAGGCTGTATGGGTGTTCGTGGTCATGCTCGGGTTCGTGCTGTGGAAGCATCGCGGCAACATCCAGCGGCTGATGGCCGGAACCGAGCCGAAGATCGGCAAGTCGTCCGCAGCCTGATCGCTGGCCGCCCGTTGCATGGCCATGCTTGACCCTGAGCATCTCGCCCGTATCCGGCTGCTGCGGACCGACCGCATAGGTCCCGTCAGCTTTGCCCAGCTGATCGCGCGCTTCGGCAGCGCCACGGCCGCGATCGAGGCGCTGCCCGATCTGGTCCAGCGCGCAGGGGGCAAGGCGATCCGCGTCGCGACGCATGCGCAGGTCACCGCCGAAGTCGCCCGGGTCGAAGCGGCAGGCGCGCGCTACCTGTTCGCCGACGATGGCGATTACCCTGCGTTGCTCGGCCATATCGACAACGCCCCGCCGGTGGTCACCTTCAGGGGCGAGGCGGCGCTGCTCAATCGCCCCGCCATCGCGATGGTCGGCGCGCGCAATGCCTCGGCCGCCGCCTGCCGTTTTGCCCGCCAGATCGCCGGCGAACTCGCCGAGGCGGGCTATCTCGTCGTCTCAGGGCTGGCGCGCGGTATCGACACGGCCGCGCATGAAGGCGCGATGCGGGTCGCAGGGAGCGGGCTGGCGAGCACCGCAGGCGTGATCGCCTCGGGGATCGATATCAGCTACCCGCCCGAGAACCGTTCGCTGCAGGCGGAGATGGGAGAACGTGCGCTGGTGATCGCCGAGCAGCCGCCCGGCACCGAACCGCTGGCGCGGCACTTTCCCTATCGAAACCGCATCATCGCCGGGATGGCGCTGGGCACCCTGGTGGTCGAGGCCGCACCCAAATCAGGCTCGCTGATCACCGCCCGGCTGGCCGCAGAGGCGGGGCGCGACGTCATGGCGATCCCCGGATCACCGCTCGATTCGCGCTCGCGCGGCTGCAACGAGCTGATCCGCGGCGGCGCGACCCTGGTGCAGAGCGTGAGCGATATTCTCGATCTGGTCGAACCCTTTGCTGCCGGGCAGACCCAGCGCGTGGCGGCACCTGCGCCGCGCTTCAGCGCCGCGACACCCGCGGTCGAACCCGACGACAAGGCGCGCCAGGATATCGTCAGTCTGCTCAGCGCTGCACCGGTCGGCATCGACGAGCTCGTCCGCCAGTCGGGGATCGAGAGCGGCGCGGTGCAGATGATCCTGCTCGATCTCGAACTGGCTGGCCTGATCGAGCGGCACGCAGCGGCCAGGGTGTCACTGATCTGACCCGGATTATCGGCTATGGACGCCCTTGACGAATGCCGATAACCCGCCCCAGCTTATACGCACACGCGAGAGCTTTCAGAAAGTCCAATCAATGCAACTGGTTATCGTCGAGTCGCCGGCCAAGGCCAAGACCATCGAAAAATATCTCGGCTCCGATTACCGGGTGCTGGCCTCATACGGCCATATCCGCGACCTTGCCCCCAAGGACGGCTCGGTCGATCCCGACAATGATTTCGACATGGTCTGGGAGGCGTATGCCGACAAGACGCGGCAATTGAAGGCGATCACCGACGAGGCCAAGAAGGCCGACCGACTGATCCTCGCAACCGACCCTGACCGCGAGGGCGAGGCGATCAGCTGGCACGTGCTCGAGGTGCTGACCAAGCGCAAGGTGCTGCCCAAGGAGGTCGAGCGCGTGACCTTCAACGCGATCACCAAAAAGGCGGTGACCGAGGCGATGGCGAGCCCACGCCAGCTCGATACCGATCTGATCGATGCCTATCGCGCCCGCCGGGCGCTCGACTATCTGGTCGGCTTCACGCTCTCGCCGGTGCTGTGGCGCAAGCTGCCCGGTGCCAAGTCGGCAGGCCGGGTGCAATCGGTCGCGCTGCGGCTTATCGTCGAGCGCGAGCGCGAGATCGAGGCGTTTACCGCGCAGGAATATTGGTCGGTCACCGCGCAGATGGAGCAGGGCGGCCAGCCCTTCACCGCGCGCCTGGTCCGGCTCGAAGGCGAAAAGCTCGACAAGCTCTCGCTGGGCAATGCAGGCTCGGCCGAAGCGGCCAAGGCCAAGGTCGAGGCCGGACACTTCACCGTCGAGACGGTCGAAACCAAGCCGCTCAAGCGCAATCCGCCGCCGCCGTTCACCACCTCGACGCTGCAGCAGGAGGCCGCGCGCAAGCTCGGCTTCTCGGCCAGCCACACCATGCGGATCGCGCAAGGCCTCTACGAGGACGGCGCGATCACCTATATGCGGACCGACGGGGTGCAGATGGACCCTGGCGCGATCCAGGAGGCGCGCAAGGCGATTTCAGACCGCTATTCGGGGCATTACCTGCCCGAAACCCCGCGCCAGTACCAGACCAAGGCCAAGAACGCGCAGGAAGCGCATGAGGCGATCCGCCCTACCGATTTCAGCCGCGACAAGGCGGCATCGGGCGACCATGCGCGTCTCTACGATCTGATCTTCAAGCGTGCGCTGGCCAGCCAGATGGCGACTGCCTTGCTCGAGCGCACCGTGGTCGAGATGGTCGATGGCACCGGTCGCACCGCGCTGCGCGCCAACGGCCAGGTGGTCAAGTTCCCTGGCTTCCTCGCGCTCTACGAGGAAGGTCTCGACGATAGCGACAATGAAGACGGCGGCCTGCTGCCGATCATGTCCAAGGGCGACAGCCCGGCGAAGAAGTCGGTCGATGCGGTCCAGCATTTCACCCAGCCCCCGCCGCGCTTTTCCGAAGCGTCTTTGGTCAAACGGCTCGAGGAACTCGGCATCGGACGGCCTTCGACCTATGCCTCGATCATCCAGGTGCTCAAGGACCGCAGCTATGTGAAGGTCGAGAAAAACCGTTTCTTCGCAGAGGAATCGGGGCGTCTTCTCACTGGGTTTCTCGAACGCTTCTTCGAACGCTATGTCGCCTATGACTTCACCGCCGGGCTCGAGGACCAGCTCGATGACGTCAGCGGCGGGCGTGCGGAATGGCGCAGCGTGCTCGAGGCGTTCTGGCGCGATTTCAAGCCCAAGACCGCCGAGGTGATGGAGCAGAAGCCTTCGGAAATCACCGCCGAGCTCGACATCTTCCTCGAGCCCTATCTGTTCCCCAAACAGGCCGATGGCGGCGATCCGCGGCTGTGCCCGAAGTGCGGCGAGGGACGGCTCGCGCTGCGCGGCGGCAAGTTCGGCGCGTTCGTCGCGTGTTCCAACTATCCCGAGTGCAAATACACCCGGCGCTTTGCTCAGGGTGGCGGCGAAGGCGATGGTGCGGATACCGGGCCTGAAGAGTTGGGCAACGATCCGGTCACCGGCGAACCGGTGACCAAGCGCAGCGGCCGCTTCGGTCCCTATGTCCAGCTGGGCGAGGGCAAGGAGGCGAAACGCTCGTCGATCCCCAAGGACGTTCCGGGCGAAGATTTCGGGCTGGAATGGGCGCTCAAGCTGCTTTCGCTGCCGCGCGAGATCGGCGCGCATCCCGAGACCGGCGCGATGATCACCGCGAGCATCGGCCGTTATGGCCCGTATCTCTCGCACAACGGCAAATACGCCAAGCTTTCGGGCACGATGGAGGTGTTCGAGACCGGAATGAACGCCGCGGTGGTCAAGCTCGCCGAAGCGCTCGCCAACCCCGGCCGCTCCAACCGCGCCGCGCCGGCCCCGCTCAAGGTGCTGGGCACGAACCCCGCGACCGACACCGAGGTCAAGATCATGGACGGCCGCTACGGCGCTTACGTCACCGACGGCAGCGTCAACGCGACCATCCCCAAGGATGTGAACAAGGACGAACTGACGCTGGATGTGGCGCTGCAACTGATCGCCGAACGCGCGGCCAAGGCGCCGGCGAAGAAGGGCAAGAAGCCTGCGGCGAAGAAGGCGGCTCCGAAGAAGGCTGCGGCGAAGAAGGATGCTCCGGCCAAGAAGCCAGCGGCAAAGAAGGCTCCCGCAAAGAAGGCGGCTCCGAAGAAGCCCGCAAAAGCAGAGGCTTGATACAGCCTTCTCCCCTCCCGCCTGCGGGAGGGGTGGCTGAGCCGAAGGCGAAGCCGGGGTGGGCCTGCACCGTCGCAAACTTCAGGCCCACCCCGGCCCGGCAAGCCGGGCCTGCCCCTCCCGCAAGCGGGAGTGGAGAGGGCGTTGGCTCGCGAACGTCAAAAGACATTCAACCGTTCTCCGGCGAAAGCCGGAGTTCAGGAGTCGGGTAGTACTGCAGTCGCCTTGGGATTCCGGCGTTCGCTGGAAAACGGTTGTGTCAGGGGCGATAGGAGCTCAGCCAATTGAGTTTCGTGGTCCCGGAATAGCGTGCCGAATGTATTTCGAAAAGAAATTGGGCTTTGGCCATACATGGGCAAGGTGCGGGGTCACAAATATTCTCTTGCTCTGGCCCGCAACTGGGGAGATTATGGTTTCCTATTTAAGGGGGGACTATGACGAACAGGGTTCATATCGATGCACCGGCAGGTATCGTGGAAATCGAGGGGGAGAAGGATTTTGTGGAGGGACTCTTGGCGAAGTTGTTCCCGCTACTCGAGGAGGCAGGCTTCGGCAGTCGGGCCACCGCCAAGACTAATCAAATAGACATCGGCGACGAAACGCCCGAGCCAGAGGACGAGGGCGCCGAAGAGAGTTCGATTACAAAAGCTAAGGCTAAACGGAAGCGCAGCGTCGCACCCAAGGGACATTCATGCGCTGACCGGATGCTTTCTATGAAGAGTGTCGGTTTCTTCAAAGAAAAGCGCGGCACGGCGGACATTGTGACTGGCCTTGCCGAAAAAGGGTTCACACATAAACCTAATCAGGTGTCTGCTGCTGGTGAATCTCTTTTCAAGAGAGGTCTCCTCCAGAGAACCAAGGAGGGTAATGGTCCCTTTCAATACTATTGGGACAGGGATTAATCTTTGAGCATTCCAAGCCTAAAGGTAGCGTTAGCAGCTATTCCGGTCGAACTCCTTGACCCACTTATCGACCAATTCGAGCAGGCTCTTTACGAATACCGTGCTGCTGATTGGGAAAAGGTGGGCCTCAAGGCAGGCAAATTTTGCGAGATAGCCTATTGGATTTGTGCGGGGCATGCGACCGGATTCTATACGCACTTGCCATCAAAACGGGACCTATATACATGCTTGACCCAACGGCGAGTTGGTGCTAGTTATAATGCATGAGCAAGATCGTAGAATTTAAGAGCCTGTTTGACCTCCTGAAAGTCATCCCCGACGAGCAGGCTGCGATTGACCACTTCACTGCGATTCGGTGGAAAAATGGCGCGTTTTGCCCGTTTTGCGGCAGCACGAAGGTTTATCACTTTTCAGACAAGCGCACCCACAAGTGCGGCGATTGCCGGAAGCGTTTCTCGATCAAGGTCGGAACAATCTTTCAGGACACCAAAATCCCGCTGCAAAAATGGCTAATGGCCGTTTGGCTCATCACCTCACATAAGAAGGGTATCGCGAGCACGACGCTGGCCCGCGATATCGACGTGACGCAAAAGACTGCTTGGTTCATGCTGCATCGTCTCCGGGCAGCAGCGACCACTGAGTCGTTCAGTGCGCCGCTGGATGGGGTAGTCGAAGCCGACGAGACGTTTGTCGGCGGCAAAGAGAAGAACAAGCATGCTCGCGACCGCAAGGGCGGAACGCAGGGTGGCAAGGGAAAGGCCGTAGTGTTTGGCATGCTTGACCGTGATGGCGATCTCCGCACGATCCATACCAACGACCAGCGCGCCAAGACCGTGCAGAGCATAATTGACGCTAATGTCGCGCGTGGCTCGACGATCATGACCGATGAGCATGCATCATTTGTTGGGCTTTCGGACCGCTATTTCCATCACAGGGTGAATCATAGCGCCGGGGAATACGTGCGTGATTTCTGCATCCACACGAACGGCATTGAGAGTGTCTGGGCGCTCCTAAAGCGGCAGATTGTAGGCATTCACCATGTGATCAGCCCAAAACATCTCTCTCGCTATCTTAACGAGATGACATGGCGCTTTAACCGCCGCGAACAAGCCGATGGTGCCCGCCTGAACAGTCTTCTCGCCGCCGCTGATCGCAGTCCGTTGCCATATCGCGAGTTGATCGCGTGAACGCGCGCAAAAAAGGAAAACCTGACATGGATATGTCAAACCTTGGCTTTGATGAGGCGCTCGCACGTCTTATTCAAACCGACCCAAAAGAAATTGCTAACTTGCATGAGCGAGTCGCAAAAGACGCGAAGGAAATTGAGAGCGATGCCAAAGAGCACTTCGACGATATCAAATCCGGCGGTAGAAGGTTCAAGCGCCCCTTCCGTCCTTGACTTTTTGTATCATGACAGTCGCAGGATCGGTTCGTTTTTGGCTCAGTTTGAAGGCGACGGCCACCTTCAGGAGTTTACCCGAACCAAGGATGGCACGAAGGGTAAACGAGATTCAAGTTCCCACGAGGCGCAAGGGACTGTCGGCATAGCAGGTGGCAAAGTTCAGGGTGGAACCGAAACAGCAGTTGAGATGCAAGAAGGTTATGCAAGGGTGTTTGATCCTCTGTGGTCGAATGCCAGGGCGTTTCTGGATTACCTGAGCGAGAATCAGTTGATGCAGCAGGACCTCTCGCAAGCATCAATCGGCCAATTTGTAATCGCATCAGGCTTTCTTAGCATTCAAGACTTGGCGATGTTCAAGGAGGCATGGAAAGCCCCATCCATCCAAAGGCAGGTGAAGGCTGGGGCCGGTCTTGGCCAAAAGCGGGCAAATATGACGGCTGCCCAAAAGGCTATGGCGCAACAGCAGCAGAATAATACTGATATGTTTCTAGATATGATCCAGATAATGCCGCACTCAGTCCATGCAAGATTGCTTACTCAGAGTAACGATAGCACAAAATTGGTGTGGTCCACGCTTAACCCAGAAAGTCTAGTAGCCCCTGCAAGCGATTTGACCCTAACATACGGGGACACAATGGCTGGCGAATGGTCGCTCGTTGGCATTCTGAGCGCCTACCCTGAATACATGACGCCAGATTTCGATCAACAATTTAATGCAGACGACTTCGGGATGACTGAGAGTATTATTGGTCAAATATCAAAAATATTAGCACCCATCGTCCGTGTTACACTAGGTAGGCCTGCCGCAGCCTATGCGATCACCCCGCTTCTGATTTTTCGCGAGGTATCGTAGGTCACACACGTATATAGGTCCCATCAAAACCGAGTAACTTTCCACAATCCTGTCGCGACCTTGAGCAGCACAACGGAGCCAAGGGACGATCGCTATGCATGCAAGTTCCGAAAGTGCTTACCGCACTTTATGAGCTAAGGAATAGTCGTGCAATAGGCCATGTGTCACCCGATATAAGCCCTAACCACATGGACGCCGAGCTTTTCCTTCGCGGCATGAAGTGGGTGATGGGGGAACTCGTCCGCAACTATTCCCAACTCACACTTATAGACTCACACGCCGTCGTCGAAGCGGTCACTGTCCGGACCTTCCACATGGTATGGTCAAATGGCGATGTGAGGCGAGTACTTGATCCAGCGCGAACTGCTAGCCAAAAGGTGCTAATTTTACTCTATGCTGAAAGCAAACCCGTGTCTATTATACAGCTACAATCATGGATAGAATATAAAAACCAAACAGATTTCAAACGCAAAGTCCTTAAAGACCTTCACAAGAAAGCGTTGGTTCAGTTTGATGAAAAAGCAGAGACAGTCGAAATCTTGCCTACTGGACAGACTCTTGTCGAGACTACAGGTTTGCTCATCATGAAATAAATGATTAAGTTTTGGTATCGTAGTAGTCACCCCCTACTTCACCCACCCCAGCCCGATCGTCTCATAAATCTCGCGGTCCTCGTCCCAACCTTCCTGCACCTTGACGTGCAGATACAGGTGGACATCGACGCCGAGCACCTTGGCGAGTTCCTTGCGCGCCTTTTCGCCGATTTCCTTGATCCGCGATCCTCCTTTGCCGAGCACGATCGCGCGCTGGGTGTCGCGGGCGACGAGGATTTGCTGGTGGATCTCGACCGAGCCATCCTTGCGGGTGACGTATTTTTCCGGGACCACCGCGCTGGCATAAGGCAGTTCGGCATGGAGCTGGTTGAAGAGCTGTTCGCGGGTGATTTCGGTCGCCAGGATGCGCTCGCTGGCGTCCGAGACCTGGTCTTCGGGGAAGTGCCACGCGCCTTGCGGCATCGCATCGGCGAGGAACGCCTTGAGTTCCGGAACGCCGTCGCCGGTCTGCGCGCTGACGAAGAACACCTCGTCGAACTGGCCCGCGGCGTGCAGCTTTTGCGCCTGAATCAGCAATTTGTCCTTGGCGGCGATATCGACCTTGTTGAGCACCAGGATCTTGCGTTCGCGGCGCTCGGCAAGCTGTTCGACCAAGGTTGTCAGCCGGTCGTTGAGCCTGGCCTTGGCATCGACCACCAATGCGATCACGTCGGCGCCATCCGAGCCTTCCCACGCCGCGCTGACCATCGCGCGGTCAAAGCGACGGTTGGGGTCGAAGATGCCGGGCGTATCGACCAGCATCAGCTGGGTGTTGCCCGCGATCGCGATGCCCAGCAGCCGCACGCGCGTGGTCTGCGCCTTGGGGCTGGTGATGGCGACCTTCTGGCCGACGAGCTGGTTGACCAATGTCGACTTGCCGGCATTGGGTGCGCCGATCACGGCGACGAGGCCGCAGCGGGTTTCGGCTGCCGAAGGTGCGGCGGGGGAGGGGGTAGCTTCTGTCATGTCGTGTGCTCCGCCAGAAACTGCCGTGCGGCAAGCGTTTCGGCTTCCTGTTTGCTGGTCCCGGTCGCTTCTGCGGCGCCCAGTCCCTTGATTTCGACCCGCACGGTAAAGCGCAGATCATGGTCGGGCCCGGACTTGCCGAGCATGGTATAGGTTGGCGTCTTGCGGTTGCGCGCGGCGGCCCATTCCTGCAATTCGGATTTGGGGTGGCGCGGCGCCTCGCTGATCTCGGCGATCCGTGTCCCCCAGTGGCGTTCGATGAAGGCGCGCGCGCGCTCCATGCCGCCATCGAGATAGAGCGCGCCGATCAGCGCCTCGACGACATCGCCCAGGATGTTGGTGCTGCCCGCACCGCCATCGTCACGCGCCTGCTTGCCCAGCCGGATCAGCGGGCCCAGGTTGCACGCGCGCGCAATCTCCGCGCAGCTTTCGCGCGACACCAGCCGGTTGAGAAAGGCCGACATCTGGCCTTCGGCGGCCTTGGGGAAGCGGGCATAGAGCAGGTCGGCGATGACCATGCCCAAGACCCGGTCGCCCAGAAACTCGAGCCGCTGATAATCGGGGGTCTGGCCGGTGCTGCCGTGAGTCAGTGCCTGCACGAACAGGGCAGCATCTAGGGGCTCATGATCGATGATCGGCCCCAGCGCCGCAAAATCGATCGCTGCGCTCAAAACCCTTCCCCGATGCGGTCCCATCGCGCGGCGGTGAACCATGTCCACGGCAGGAACCAGCTGGCCGACCCGTCGGTGGAGAACACCGAAACCAGCGCGCGGCCGACCAGGTGATCCTGCGGAACGATGCCGATGCCCTGGCCTTCCACCGCCGGAAAACGGCTGTCGAGGCTGTTGTCGCGGTTGTCACCCATCAGGAACATGTGTCCTTCAGGCACGATGATCGCCTCGGTGGTGTCGCGCGGCGCATCGATGAGGTCGAGCACGTAATAGCTCTTGCCGTTGGGCAGGGTCTCGCGAAAGCGCGGGTAGCTGCACACTGATGTGCCGTCGCTCTGCGGAACCTCGAAGCTGCGATCATAACAGCGGGTGTTGGGCGAAACCGGGATGATGAAATCTGCAACCCGCTGCTTTTTCACCGCTTCGCCGTTGAGCCAGACGGTGCCGTCGCGCATCTCGATGGTGTCGCCCGGCAGCCCGATGACCCGCTTGATATAGTCCGATCCGGCGGTCGGCGGTGCCTTGAACACCACGACGTCGCCGCGCTCGGGCTGGCTCGCCAGAATGCGCCCGGGGATCAGCGGCAGGTTGAACGGCAGGCTGTAGCGCGAATAGCCATAGGACCATTTCGACACCAGCAGATAGTCGCCGACAACCAGCCGCGGCTGCATCGATTCCGAAGGAATGTTGAACGGCGAGATGATGAAGCTGCGCAGGATAAAGAAGAAAATCGCCAGCTTGACCAGAAATTGCAGAAAATCCGCCGTTTCGGACTTGGCTTTGGGAGCTTTTGCGGCGGTTTCGGTCATTTTCTCCCTTTGCGGGTGGCCCTATCCGTCGTCAAGCCCCTCTCGACGAAGCGGCGTCGGTGGCGAAGCCCCTCGCCAAGCCGAACATGCCCCGCTAAACCCAGGCGCGACACAGAAACCGACGAAAGAGAGTATCCATGCCGCACAGCGCCGACGTGATCTGGCAATCGATTGCAGACCATCCCCGCGCCGCCCTTGGGCAGCTTTTCGCGGGCGATCCCGAGAGGCTGGCAAAACTGTCTCACCGCATCGCCATCGGCGGCACCGACATGCTTTTCGACCTGTCCAAGACGCATCTGGATGATGGCCTGCTCGGACTGTTCAACCAGTTGGCCGAAGCGATGCACCTGGCGGGCATGCGCGACCAGTTTCTCTCCGGCGCCAAGATCAACACCAGCGAGGATCGCGCATCCGAGCACCCGGCAGAGCGCGGCATGGGGGCCAGCGACGCCGTCGAGCAGGCGACGATGTTCCACGCGCGCATGGCAGCGCTGGTCGAAGCCATCGATGATGGACTGCTCGGCGAGATCAAGCACATCCTGCACATCGGCATCGGCGGATCGGCGCTGGGGCCCAAATTGGTGATCGACGCGCTGTGCCGCGACAGCGATCGCTATGACGTCGCGGTGGTCGCCAATGTCGACGGCGAGGCGCTGTCCGAGGCGGTGGCCAAGTTCGATCCGGCCAAGACCTTGGTCGCGATCGCGTCGAAGACCTTCACCACCACCGAAACGCTGATGAACGCCAACAGCGCGGTCGAGTGGCTGCGCGAGGGCGGGGTGGAAGATCCCTATGGCCAATTGGTCGCATTGACCGCCGCGCCCGACAAGGCAGCCGAATGGGGCATCGACGAGACCCGCATCCTGCCGTTCGGCGAGAGCGTCGGCGGGCGTTATTCGGTATGGTCGAGCATCGGCTTTCCGGTCGCGATGGCGCTGGGTAACGAGGGCTTTGCCGCGTTCCGCGCCGGCGCGCTGGCAATGGACGAGCATTTCGTCACCGCGCCGTGGGAGCGCAACATGCCGGTGCTCGCGGCCTTCGCCGATCTGTATTACGCACAGGCGCGCGGCTGCCAGACCCGCGCGGTGTTTGCCTATGACGAGCGCCTGCGGCTGCTGCCGAGCTATCTTCAGCAGCTCGAGATGGAGAGCAACGGCAAGCAGGTGATGCGCGATGGCAGCGCGCTCACCCGGCCGAGCGCGCCGATCACCTGGGGCGGGGTGGGCACCGATGCCCAGCACGCGGTGTTCCAGTTGCTGCATCAGGGCACGCATCTGGTGCCGGTGGAATTCATCGCGGCGCGGCTTGCGGCGCACGAATTCGACGAAGCGCACCATCAGGCGCTGCTCACCAACTGCTTCGCGCAGGGTGCCGCGCTGATGCAGGGCAAGGCCAGCGAGGATCCGCAGCGCAACTACCCCGGCGACCGGCCGTCTTCGACGATCCTGCTCGACAGCGTCGACCCCGCCAGCCTCGGCGCGCTGCTGGCGTTCTACGAACACCGCACCTTTGCCAACGCAATGCTGCTGGGGATCAATCCTTTTGACCAGTTCGGAGTTGAATTGGGCAAGGAAATCGCCAAATCCATGGGCGACCGCCAATCCGGCGATTTCGACCCTTCCACTGCCGCGCTGATCGAAGCTGCAGGTCTGTAAGGGCCGTCCCTATACCAGTTCCCGGGAGTTTGAGTGCATGAGTGACTATGATTTCGACCTGTTCGTCATCGGAGCAGGATCGGGCGGGGTGCGTGCCTCGCGCATCGCCTCGTCTTACGGCGCCAAGGTCGCGGTGGCGGAGGAATACCGCGTCGGCGGCACCTGCGTCATTCGCGGCTGCGTCCCCAAGAAGCTGCTGGTCTATGGATCGCACTTTGCCGAGGATCTGGAAGATGCGCAGAATTATGGCTGGACCATCGAGGGCGCGAAGTTCAGCTGGCAGGTGCTGCGCGACCGCGTTCTGGGCGATGTCGACCGGCTGAATGCGGCGTACACCAGCACGCTCAACAACCACAATGTCACGATCATCGAGGAACGCGCGACGATCATCGCGCCGCACCGGGTCAAGCTCGCCAGCGGCAAGGAGATCAGCGCGAAGTACATCCTGATCGCGGTCGGCGCGCGTCCGTTCGTGCCCGATTTCCCGGGCGCCGAACACATCCTGACCTCGAACGACATGTTCCATCTAGACGAACTGCCCAGGCGGGCGGTGATCGCGGGCGGTGGCTATATCGCCAACGAGTTCGCGGGCATCCTCAATGGCCTGGGCACGAAGGTGACCATCGTCAACCGCGGCGACAGCATCCTGCGCGGCTATGACGAATCGCTGCGCGACCGGCTGTTGCAGATTTCGATGACCAAGGGCATCGAGTTCAAGTTCAAGGCGCCGTTCGAAAAGGTCGAAAAGCGCGAGGACGGCTCTTTCGACGTCTATCTCAAGGGCCAGGACCCGATCCACACCGACATCGTGATGTTCGCCACCGGGCGCGTTCCCAATGTCGAGGGTCTGGGTCTGGAGCATGCGGGCATCGAGACCGACGATCAGGGCGCGATCCCGGTCGACGAATACAGCAAGACGGCTTGCGACAGCATCTATGCGGTGGGCGATGTCACCAACCGGGTGCAACTGACCCCCGTGGCGATCCGCGAGGGCCAGGCGTTTGCCGACACCGTGTTCGGCGACAAGCCCAGCACCGTCGACTACAACTGCATCCCGACGGCGGTGTTCTCGCAGCCACCGATCGCGTCTGTCGGCCTGACCGAGGGCGAGGCGCGCAACCGTTATGGCAACATCCGCGTGTACTCATCCGACTTCCGCCCTATGCGCAATGTCTTCGCGCACCGTGCCGAGCGCGGGCTTTACAAGATGATCACCGAGGAACCTTCGGGCAAGATTCTGGGCCTGCACATGATCGGCCCGGATTCGCCCGAAATCCTGCAGGCAGCGGCGGTTGCGGTGAAGGCGGGGCTCACCAAGCAGGCGTTCGATGACACCGTTGCGCTGCACCCGAGCATGGCCGAAGAACTGGTGTTGATGAAGTAAAAGCGATCGTTACCCGATCCGGTACGGCACCATGCCGCGCCGGTCGGGGTCGATCAGCAACGGGCGATCGGTGGGCGGGAACGCGCGCTGGTCGCAATTGTCGCGTGGGCAGGTGCGGCAGCCGATGCCGATTGGGGTGACCGCCCCCACCGCAGTGGTATCGAGCCCATCGGCATAAATGAAATGCCGCGCGTGCTCGACTTCGCAGCCCAAGGCGACGGCATAACGGCGCGGCTTGCGGCCATAGCTGCCCGAGGGCTTGACCAGCCCCTTGGCCATCGAGACATAGCGCACCCCGTCGGGGGTCTCGGCGAGCTGCACCAGAATGCGGTCGGGGATCGCGGCGGCCTCGTGCACCACCCAGAGCGGACACGCGCCGCCAAAACGCGCGAACTGCAGCCGGGTGGCGCTGTGCCTTTTGGTGATGTTGCCCGCCATGTCGACCCGGCAGAAGAACACCGGCAGCCCACGCGCGCCCGGGCGCTGCAGCGTGGAAAGCCGGTGGCAGGCCTGCTCGAAGCTGACGCCGAAGCTCTGGGCGAGCTGCTCGATGTCATGACGGCATGCCATCGCGGCGCTGCGGAACGCGGCATAAGGCATCACCAAAGCGCCAGCGGCGTAATTCGCCAGACCCACCGCGACCAGCTTGCGCGCCTGTTCGCTGCGCAGGTCCGCGCTGGCGGCGAGGGCGGCGATGGCGTCGCGCATTTCCTCGGCGACCAGTCTGTGCGCCAGTTGGAAATAGCGAGATTCAGGCGCCATGCTGCGATCGAGCGACAAGGTGCGGCTCTCGCGGTCGAAGCGGCTGAGCGCGGAATCGGAACTCGATCCCTGCCAGCCCGCCACGGTGATGCCATGACGGGCGTGCAGCCGCGCCACCAAGGCGTCACCACCCAGTGTTTCGCCGACCTCGCCTGCAATGCGTTCAGCGTCGCGGTCGAGCAGGTCGATATAATTGCCCGCCTCGTGAAACCAGTCGCGCACCTCTTCCCATGGTAGCCGCGCGGTGTGCTGGCCGGTGCCCGCGAGGCTGTCGTCGAGCATCGCGGCGCGCTCCTGTGCCTGGCGGTAGCCATGGTACAAGGTGCTGAGCATCGCGGCGAAATCGGGCTGCACTTCCTGCCAGCGCGCGAGCCGGGCCGGGTCGATATCCGCGCCTGCGAACAACGGATCGTCGAGGATGATCTGCAGCGCTTGCCCTGTGTCGGCATCGCTGTCGGTATCGAAGGCGAACCGCCGCGACAATGCGGTCAGCACTGCGGTGGTCACCGGGCGCTCGTCGTTTTCGATCTGGCTGAGATAGCTCGCCGAAATTCCCAGCGCCTGCGCCATAGCCGCCTGGTTCAATCCGCTGCGGCGGCGGGCAGTGCGGACGCGCGATCCTGCGTAGAGGCGCTTGCGGGTGGACATGCCGCATCGCTAGTTTGCAAACAAACGCTTTGCAAGTTTGCAATTTAACATTTGCGCCTGCCTTCAAAGGCTGAAATGGATGCGGTCCGAAATTCAGACAAGAGGATGCGATGCAGGCCATATTGGAAGAACTCGCCGAGCGGCGTGAGAAGGCGCAGTTGGGCGGCGGCATCAAGCGGATCGAGGCGCAGCACGCCAAGGGCAAGCTGACCGCGCGCGAGCGGCTCGACGTGCTGCTCGATCCGGGCAGCTTTGAAGAGCTCGATATGTATGTCGAGCACAATTGCGTCGACTTCGGCATGCAGGATCAGATCATCCCCGGCGATGGCGTGGTCACCGGTTCGGGCACGGTCAATGGCCGTCTGGTCTTCGTGTTCAGCCAGGATTTCACCGTGTTCGGCGGTTCGCTCTCGGAGCGGCACGCGCAGAAAATCTGCAAGATCATGGATATGGCGCTGAAGGTCGGCGCGCCGGTGATCGGGCTCAATGATTCTGGCGGCGCGCGCATCCAGGAAGGCGTTGCGTCGCTCGGCGGCTATGCCGAGGTGTTCCAGCGCAACGTGCTGGCCAGCGGCGTGGTGCCGCAGCTTTCATTGATCATGGGGCCATGCGCAGGCGGCGCGGTGTACAGCCCCGCGATGACCGACTTCATTTTCATGGTGAAGGATTCGAGCTACATGTTCGTCACCGGTCCCGATGTGGTCAAGACCGTGACCAACGAGGTGGTGACGCAGGAAGAGCTCGGCGGCGCGGTGACGCACACCGCCAAGTCGGGCGTTGCTGATGTGGCGTTCGACAACGACATCGAGGCGCTGCTCGCCGCGCGCGACCTGATCGACTACCTGCCGTTGTCGAACCGCGAGGACCTGCCAGAGCGCCCGACCGCCGATCCCTTTGACCGGATCGAGAACAGCCTCGACATGCTGATCCCGGCCAACCCGAACATGCCCTACGACATGCACGAGCTGATCAGGAAGACGCTCGACGAGGGCGAGTTCTTCGAGATCCAGCCGACGCATGCGGGCAACATCATCACCGGCTTCGGCCGCATCGAGGGCCGCACCGTGGGCGTGGTCGCCAACCAGCCGATGGTGCTCGCCGGCTGCCTCGACATCAACTCGTCCAAGAAGGCCGCGCGCTTCGTGCGGTTCTGCGATTGCTTCGAGATCCCGATCATCACCTTCGTCGACGTCCCCGGCTTCCTGCCCGGCGTCGCGCAGGAGCACAGCGGCATCATCAAGCACGGCGCGAAACTGCTCTACGCCTATGCCGAGGCGACTGTCCCGAAGATCACCGTCATCACCCGCAAGGCCTATGGCGGCGCGTACGACGTGATGGCGTCAAAGCACCTGCGCGGCGACCTCAACTACGCCTGGCCGACTGCGGAAATCGCGGTGATGGGCGCCAAGGGCGCGGTCGAGATCATCTTCCGCGGCAAGACCGCAGACGAGATCGCCGAGCGCACCAAGGAATACGAGGCGCGCTTTGCCAATCCGTTCGTCGCGGCGGCCAAGGGCTTTATCGACGAGGTGATCATGCCGCACTCGACCCGGCGGAGGATCGCGCTTGGCTTACGGAAGCTGCGGAACAAGCAGCTGGAGAACCCGTGGAAAAAGCATGACAATATTCCGTTGTGACCAGCTTGCATCCATCCCACCAAACATTACAATGACATTGTAATGTGAAGGAGAGTACGATGCAGACCGAACGTGTGACGTTTCTGACTAGCCGCGACCATAAGGCTGCGCTTGATGCCTATGCCAGCAGAACCGGCCAGTCTGTCGGTAATGTCGTTCGCGAGGCGACCATGCGCTACATCTCTCAGCCTCAAGGCGCGAGCGAGGAAGAGGCGGAACTGGCGGCATTGGTTCAGCATGTGAACGAGGCGTTGCCTAAGATGCATGCATCGATTGACGGTATGATCGACGCGATGCGGGCAACGCATGAAGAGGTTGACCGCACCTTGCGCGCTGCGGGCATCCGCAAATGAGCGCGCTGGGCGACGCGCTGGCCGCACTGAAAAGCGTCGTTCTGATGCAGGAGCGACTAGACGTGATGCGGACGGAGCAATCCAGGATTTCCGAGGATGTGCGGGGCCTCAATGATTATCTGCTGTCGGTCGATAAGCGCGTTATTCGCATTGAAACGATGATCGAAATGTCCGGCCGAAATGGTGGGCAACCAAGGATTGAAGAAAGATGAAACTGGGCCGTCTCAACCATATCGGCGTCGCCACGCCCTCGATCGCGGACAGCATTGTGTTCTACCGCGATGTCATGGGCGCGACCAAGATTCACGAACCGTTCGACCTGCCCGAGCAGGGGGTGAAGGTGTGCTTTGTCGATACGCCTGGAGCTGACGGTGCGCTTAATGGCACGCAGATCGAGCTGATCGAGCCGTTGCCGGGCAATGCCTCGATCGCGGCGTTCCTCGAGAAGAACCCGAACGGCGGGCAGCATCATGTCTGCTATGAGGTGCCCGATATTCACGCGGCGAAGGCGGAGTTCGAGGGGCTAGGCAAACGGGTGCTGGGCGAGCCTCGGATCGGCGCGCATGGTACGCTGATTTTCTTCGTGCACCCCAAGGATATGGGCGGGGTGCTGACCGAGATTATGGAGACGCCGCCAGAAACGGATGGGGCGCATTAAACCTTCTCCCTCGATGGGAGAAGGATACGAAGCCTTGCCAGCTTGCTGGCTAGGCGCAGTTGGATGAGGGTGATGCAGAGCAGGCTTTGCGCAATGTCACCCTCACCCAGCTTCGACTAGGGCCGTTCGGCCCAAGTCTTCGCAGCCCTCTCCCATCAAGGGAGAGGGGTAACGAGAAGGGAGAGTTCAGGATGACCTACGAAACCATAAAGCTCGATATCGCCGACCAGATTGCCACCATCACGCTCAACGTGCCCGAGCGGCTCAATGCCTGTTCGCTGCCGATGGCGGGTGAGATCAACGATGCGCTCGATCATCTCGGCGACGCGCGCGCGCTGGTGATCACCGGCGCGGGCAAGGGTTTCTGCTCGGGCGCGGATCTGACCGGCGGGCGTGACAGCTCGATCTCGGGCGGGCAGGGCAGCTACAAGGCGCTGACCCAGCATTACAACCCGATGCTGCTCAAGCTGCACCGGCTGCACATCCCGACGATCAGCGCGGTCAACGGACCTGCTGCCGGCGTTGGCTGCTCGATCGGCCTCACGCCCGATTTCGTCGTGGCCAGCGACAAGGCGTATTTCCTGCAGGCGTTCGTCAACATCGGTCTGGTGCCCGATGGCGGCGCGAGCTGGATGCTCACCCGGCTGATCGGCAAGGCGCGCGCGACCGAGATGATGATGCTGGGCGAAAAGATCCCCGCCGCCAAGGCGCACGACTGGGGCATGGTCTACAAGGTGGTCGAGCACGACAGCCTGATGGATGAAGCGATGGCGCTGGCCAAGCGGCTCGCCGCGATGCCCACCGTCGCACTGGGCATCATGCGCAAGAACCTTGTCGAAGCGCTCGAATGCGATTTCGCCACCGCGCTCACCCGCGAGGCCGAAGGCCAGAAGATCGCGGGCGATACCAACGATGCGCGCGAGGGAGCAATCTCCTTCCTGCAGAAGCGCAAGCCGAACTTCACCGGCAGCTGATCATACACACGGGACCGATAGAATGACCGACACACCCAACATCACCGACTGGCAGGCGCTCGCCGAAAAGGAGGTCAAGGGACGCGATCTCACCTGGCAGACGCCCGAGGGGATCGCGGTCAAGCCGCTGTATACCGCGGACGATGTGTCGGTCGATCCCGGCCTTCCCGGCTTCGCGCCGTTCACCCGCGGGGTGCGCGCCAGCATGTATGCAGGCCGCCCCTGGACGATCCGGCAGTATGCCGGGTTCTCGACCGCCGAGGAATCGAACGCCTTCTATCGCCGCAATCTTGCTGCCGGGCAGAAGGGGCTTTCGGTTGCGTTCGATCTCGCCACCCACCGCGGCTATGACAGCGACCATCCGCGCGTTACCGGCGATGTCGGCAAGGCGGGCGTCGCGATCGACAGCGTCGAGGACATGAAGATCCTGTTCGACGGCATCCCGCTCGACAAGATGTCGGTCAGCATGACGATGAACGGCGCGGTGATCCCGATCCTCGCGTTCTTCATCGTCGCGGGCGAAGAGCAGGGCGTGAACCGCAAGCTGCTCGACGGGACCATCCAGAACGACATTCTCAAGGAGTTCATGGTCCGCAACACGTACATCTATCCGCCTGAGCCTTCGATGCGGATCATCTCGGACATCTTCGGCTACACCAGCCGCGAGATGCCCAAGTTCAACAGCATCTCGATCTCCGGCTATCACATGCAGGAAGCCGGCGCGACGCAGGTGCAAGAGCTCGCTTTCACCATCGCCGACGGCATGGAATATGTGAAATACGGCGTTGCCTCGGGGCTCGACATCGACAAGTTCGCAGGCCGCCTGAGCTTCTTTTTCGCGATCGGCATGAACTTCTTCATGGAAATCGCCAAATTGCGCGCTGCCCGCGTGCTGTGGCACCGGGTGATGACCAAGCTGGGCGCGCAGGACGAACGCTCCAAGATGCTGCGCACCCACTGCCAGACCTCGGGCGTGTCGCTCACCGAGCAGGACCCGTACAACAACGTCATCCGCACCACGATCGAGGCGATGGCCGCGATGCTGGGCGGCACGCAGTCGCTGCACACCAATGCGCTCGATGAAGCCATTGCATTGCCCACGGATTTCTCCGCGCGCATCGCCCGCAACACCCAGCTGGTGATCCAGGAAGAGACCGGGATGACCAACGTGGTCGATCCGCTGGGGGGCAGTTATTATATCGAGAGCCTGACGCAGGAGCTGGTCGACAAGGCGTGGGAGATCATCGAACGCGTCGAGAACGAAGGCGGCATGGCCAAGGCTGTCGCTGCCGGATGGCCCAAGGCGATGATCGAGGAGGCCGCTGCTGGACGCCAGGCACGTGTCGATCGCGCCGAGGATGTCGTGGTCGGGGTGAACAAGTATCGCCTGCCGAGCGAGGACCATCTCGAAACGCTCAATGTCGACAACGCCAAGGTGCGTGAGGGCCAGGTAGCGCGGATCGCATCGGTCAAGGCCTCGCGTGATGCGGCGGCGTGTCAGGCCGCGCTCGATGCATTGCGTGAGGGCGCGAAGGGCGATGGCAATTTGCTCGCGCTCGCGGTCGATGCCGCGCGGGCTCGTGCGACGCTCGGCGAAATCAGCCAGGCGATGGAGGATGTTTTCGGCCGCTATGCCACCGTGCCGACCCCGGTGAAGGGCGTGTACAGCGCGCCCTATGTCGATGATGGCCGCTGGGCGCAGGTGGTCGAGGGCGTGAAAGCCGTCGAGCGCCGTCTGGGCCGCAAGCCGAAGCTGCTTGTCGCCAAGATGGGGCAGGATGGGCATGATCGCGGCGCCAATGTCATCGCGTCGGCGTTCGGCGATCTGGGCTTCGAGATCGTCTCGGGTCCGCTGTTCCAGACGCCCGAGGAAACCGTAGTGCTTGCGCTCGAGAGCAATGTCGATGTCGTCGGAGCCTCCTCGCTGGCTGCCGGGCACAAGACGCTGATCCCCGAGCTGATCGCGGGCCTCAAGGAAGCCGGGCGCAACGACATCAAGGTGATCGTCGGCGGCGTCATTCCGCCGCAGGATTACGACTTCCTGCGCGATGCCGGCGTTCAGGGCATCTACGGGCCCGGATCGAATGTGGTCGAATGCGCTGCCGACGTGCTGCGCCTACTCGGCCACAACATGCCCCCCGTTCAGGAGGCTGCCGAGTGACAGCCCCAACCACCCCCACCCGTTTGTCCCGAGCGAAGTCGAGGGACCTTAAGCATACGTGTCTCGACTTCGCTCGACACAAACGGAGATTTTGAGTGACCGCCGAAATGAAAACCGACTGGACCCGCGAAGAAATCACCACGCTGTTCGACCTGCCGTTCAACGACCTGATGTTCGAGGCGCAGAGCATCCACCGCGCGAACTTCCCGCGCAACGAGGTGCAGCTCTCCACGCTCCTGTCGATCAAGACCGGCGGCTGTCCGGAGGATTGCGGCTATTGCAGCCAGTCCAAGGATGCCGAAAGCGGCGTCAAGGCGACCAAGCTGATGGACGTGCAGGCGGTGCTGCAGGCTGCAGCGCAGGCTAAGGATCACGGCTCGGGCCGGTTCTGCATGGGGGCAGCCTGGCGCAACCCCAAGGACCGCGACATCCCCAAGCTCGCCGCGATGGTCAAGGGCGTGCGCGAGATGGGCATGGAAACCTGCATGACCTTGGGGATGCTGACCGCTTCGCAGGCCAAGCAGCTCGCCGATGCGGGGTTGGATTACTATAACCACAACATCGACACCGCGCCCGAGAACTACGCCAACGTCATCACCACCCGCACCTTCGAGGACCGGATGGAGACGCTGGACAATGTCCGGTCGGCGGGCATCAATGTGTGCTGCGGCGGCATCGTCGGCATGGGCGAGACCCGGTCCGACCGCATCGGCTTCATCCATGCGCTCGCCACCATGCCGCACCCCGAAAGCGTGCCGATCAACGCGCTCGTCCCGGTCAAGGGCACGGTGCTGGGCGACATGCTCGCCGATACGCCGCTCGCCAAGATCGACGAGATCGAGTTCGTCCGCACGGTGGCTGTCGCGCGCATCACCATGCCGCAATCGATGGTGCGGCTGAGCGCGGGCCGCGAGAGCATGTCCGAAAGTTGCCAGGCCTTGTGCTTCATGGCGGGCGCGAACAGCATCTTCACTGGCGATAAACTGCTCACCGCACCCAATGCCGGCGACGACAAGGACGGCGCGCTGCTCGCCAAGCTCGGCATGAAGGCGATGGCTGCGCAGCCGCATGGGCATCTGGAGGCTGCGGAGTGAGCTTTGCCAGCCAGCCGACAATGAGCCTACCCGCAAAGCTTGGATGCTTTGCGGTTGGCCTCGTCTTGGTTGGCCTCAGCATGCTTTTTTTGACGGGCGCAGCCATGGGACATTGCGCGCCTGAAGCAGACGGCAGCGGTTGCGAGTATGACAGACTAATCAAGTTCATGATGTTCCCTGGTTTTCCGATCGCGTCAGTCGTATTCATGGTTTGGTTTGTTCGTCGTCTGATGCGGGGTGACGCGTGATCCGATCACTCGCTACCCTGCTAGGTATCGTGCTCGCCTGCGCTGCGCCCGTCGCTGCGCAGCCGGTGCCGATCACCATTGGCGAGACGCACGTGCTGGCGTCGAAGCCGCTGGCGCAGGCGCGGGTGGTCAACGTCTATCTGCCCGCGGGTTACGTGACATCGGGCAAGACCTATCCCGTACTGTATCTGATCGACGGCGGGCTGGATCAGGACTTCCTCCACATCGCAGGCACATCTGCGCATGGCGCGCTTTGGGCCCAGTCGCAGGACGTGATCGTCATCGGGATCGCTACCATGGATCGCAGGCGCGAACTCACCGGGCCGACGCAGGACGCCGCGCTGCTCAAGGAGTTTCCGACCGCAGGCGGTTCGGCAGCGTTCCGCGCGTTCATCCGCGACGAGGTCATGCCGATGGTCGCCAAGAGCTACCGCACCTCGGGCGAGTCCGGAGTGATCGGGGAATCGCTCGCCGGGCTGTTCATCCTCGAGACCTATCTCACCGAGCCCGACCTGTTCGATCATTATGCCGCGATCAGTCCCAGCCTGTGGTGGGATGACGAGCGGCTGGCCAAGGCGTCAGACGCTCTGCTCGCGAAGCCTTCGTCCAGACCGCACCGGCTGTATTTGACGATCGCCAACGAAGGCCGCGAGATGCAGACCGGGATCGATCGGCTGACCGCTGCGCTGGGTGCCAGCAAGCGCTCCGGCCAGGACTGGTGCTACGCGCCGCGCCCCGATCTGACGCACGCCACCATTTACCACAGCGTCTCTCCTGAGGCGCTCCAGTTCCTCTTCCCAACTTCGGTCGAGCAAGACCCAAAAAGTGGATTTGACTTATCATGCCAATCACTAAAATCCTGATCGCCAACCGCGGCGAGATCGCCTGCCGCGTCATCCGTACCGCCCGCAAGATGGGCATCAAGACGGTCGCGGTCTATTCGGACGCTGACGCGCGCAGCCCCCATGTAGAGATGGCCGATGAAGCCGTGCACATCGGCCCGTCGCCTGCCGCGCAGTCCTATCTGCTCGCGGACAAGATCATCGAGGTGTGCAAGGCGACCGGCGCGGATGCGGTGCACCCCGGCTATGGCTTCCTGTCCGAGCGCACCAGCTTTGCCGAGGCGCTGAAGGCCGCCGGGATCACGTTCATCGGCCCACCCCCGGGCGCGATCGCCGCGATGGGTGACAAGATCGAATCCAAGAAGCTGGCATTGCGGGCTGGCGTCAATGTCGTCCCCGGCTTTGTCGGCGAGATCGATAATACCGAGCATGCGGTGCGGATTTCCGAAGAGATCGGCTATCCGGTGATGATGAAGGCCTCGGCCGGCGGCGGCGGCAAGGGCATGCGGCTCGCCTATAACGAGCAGGACGTGCGCGAGGGCTTCGAGGCGACCAAGCGCGAGGGACTCGCCAGCTTTGGCGATGACCGCGTGTTCATCGAGAAGTTCATCCTCCAGCCGCGCCATATCGAGATCCAGGTGCTCGGCGACCAGCATGGCAACATCGTCTATCTGGGCGAGCGCGAATGCTCGATCCAGCGTCGCCACCAGAAGGTGGTCGAAGAAGCGCCATCGCCTTTCGTCACGCCCGAAATGCGCAAGAAGATGGGCGAGCAGGCGGTCGCGCTGGCACGCGCGGTGGGCTATTACAGCGCGGGCACGGTCGAGCTGATCGTCTCGGGCGCGGACACCACCGGCGAAGGCTTCTACTTCCTCGAGATGAACACCCGGCTTCAGGTCGAGCATCCCGTGACCGAGCTGGTCACCGGGCTCGATCTGGTCGAACAGATGATCCGCGTCGCCAATGGTGAGCCGCTGGGCTTCACCCAGGAAGACATCAAGCTCACCGGCTGGGCGGTCGAGAACCGGGTGTATGCCGAAGACCCTTATCGCGGCTTCCTGCCCTCAATCGGGAGGCTGGTGCGCTACAACCCGCCCAAGCAGAAGAAGGGCGTGCGCGTCGACGATGGCGTCGAAGACGGCGGCGAGGTCTCGATCCATTACGACCCGATGATCGCCAAGCTGATTACCTACGGCGACACGCGTCTCGAGGCGATCGACCGGCAGATCACCGCGATCGACCGGTTCGAGCTCGAAGGGCCGGGGCACAACCTCGATTTCGTCTCGGCGCTGATGCAACATCCGCGCTTCCGTTCGGGCAACATCACCACCGGCTTCATTGCCGAAGAGTATCCCGACGGGTTCCACGGCGCGCCCGCATCGCCCGAACTGCTCCAGCGGCTCGCGGCGATTGCCGCGTTCATTGCCACTGCCGAGGCCGACCGGAAATTGCGTGTCAGCGGTCAGCTCGGCAACCGACTGACCCCGCCGTCCGAATGGCGCGTGCGCCAGGGCGATATCGCGATGGAAGTCTCGGTCAGCGAGGACGCGATCATCGTCGATGGCGAGGTCGTCGATATGAGCATGGGCTATACCCCCGGCGACCGCATGGCGATCGCGGACTTCGGCGACGAGGATGTGAGCGACGAGCTCGCGGTCAAGGTCCAGCGCACCCGCACCGGCTTTGCGCTGACCGCGCGCGGCGCGACGCACCGCTTCGAGGTCTTGCCCGCGCATGTTGCGCAGCATGCCCGCCACATGATCGAGAAGGTCCCGCCCGATCTGTCGCGCTTTCTGCTCTGCCCGATGCCCGGCTTGCTGGTGAAGCTGCACGTTGCCGAAGGCGACAAGGTCCAGGTCGGCCAGCCGCTGGCAATCGTCGAAGCGATGAAGATGGAGAACATTCTGCGCGCCGAAAAGGCGGCCACGGTCAAGACGATCAGCGCTGCCGAAGGGGATAGCCTTGCTGTCGATGCGGTGATACTCGAACTCGAATAGGGACGCATTTGGGGAGATGCTGGATGGCCGCAACGGTCGCAGCAAACGGGGGTACCATCGCGCCGAGCAAGTCGGATATCCGGCTGGTCATCGGCGCATCATCGCTTGGCACCATTTTCGAATGGTATGATTTCTTCATCTACGGCACGCTCGCCGCGATCATCGGGCGGACGTTCTTTCCCAGCGGCAACGTCACGCTCGAGACGCTGCTGGTGTGGGCGGGGTTTGCCGTGGGCTTCGGTTTCCGGCCGTTGGGCGCGATCCTGTTCGGTTTTCTGGGGGACCGGCTGGGCCGCAAATACACCTTTCTGGTCACTGTGACGTTGATGGGCATCGCAACCGCCGGCGTCGGCCTCATCCCCTCAGCCGACAGCATCGGCTATGCCGCGCCGATCATCATCATCCTGCTGCGCATCCTGCAAGGCCTCGCGCTGGGCGGTGAATATGGCGGCGCTGCGATCTATGTCTCCGAACACGCCCCGCCGGAGAAGCGCGGATTCTACACCAGCTTCATCCAGGCCAGCGTCGTCGGCGGCTTCGTGCTCAGCCTGATCGTCGTGCTGGGCTGCAAGGCGATCATGAGCGATGCGGTGTGGAACGACTGGGGCTGGCGCGTGCCTTTCCTGCTCTCGCTGCTGCTGCTCGCGGTATCGTTGTGGATGCGGCTCAAACTCTCGGAAAGCCCGGTGTTCAAGGCGATGAAAGCCGAAGGCGAGCTCGCCGGCAACCCCTTCGTCGAAAGCTTTACCTATCCCGGCAACAAGAAGCGGCTGTTCGTGGCGCTGTTCGGCATCGCCGCGGGTCTCACCGTGATCTGGTACACCGCGATGTTCTCGGCACTCTCGTTCCTCAAGGGGCCGATGCGGGTCGATGATACCGCAGCCGAGATCATCGTCGGCGGTGCGGCCTGCATCTCGATGCTCTTCTATATCTATTTCGGCTCGTTGTCGGACAAGCTTGGCCGCAAGAAGCCGATCGTCTGGGGCTATGCGCTGACCCTGGTGCTGGTATTCCCGCTATTCTGGCTGATCGGCAGCGTGGCCAACCCCGCGCTCAATGCGGCGATGGAGCGCGCGCCAGTGATCATATCGGGACCCGATTGCTCCTATTCTCCTTTCGCCAAGGAGCAGGAAAGCGATTGCGCCAGGCTGCTCGCACAGTTCACCGCCAAGGGGGTGGGCTATACGCTGACGCAGGGGCCGCGGGTCGCAGTCAAGATTGGTGACGTCATGGTAGACGACACCAGCAGCGAAGGCGTCGATGCTGCGCTGGCGGCTGCGGGATACGACTTTACCCCCAGGGTGCCGCCCATGGCCAGCATCGCGGTGATCGTGCTGGCGCTGGTGGGGCTGGGCGCGCTCTCGGCTGCGACCTATGGCCCGGTGGCGGCGCTGCTGTCCGAGATGTTCCCACCGCGGATCCGCTACAGCTCGATGTCGATCCCCTATCATTTCGGCACCGGCTATTTCGGTGGGTTCCTGCCCTTCATCGCCAGCTTCATCATTGCCAAGACCGGCAATCCCTATTCGGGGCTGTGGTACACCTGGGGCGTGGTGCTGATGGCATTCCTGGTCAGCATGGTCTGGCTGCAGGAAACCCATAAGCCGGGAGTGGAGCCAGAGCATCCCTGACCCTTCACACATTGGCGCCAACATGCGGCTGGTCCTCGATGGTGCGGCGCTGGTTTCCAACTGGCGTGCCCTCGACAGGTTGAGTGGCAGCGCGTCGGCAGGCGCTGCGGTAAAGGCCGATGGCTACGGCCTGGATGCGCGCGAGGTGGTCGCGCGACTTTCCGCGGCGGGCTGCCGGGATTTCTTCGTCGCGCATTGGGCCGAGGCACGCGCCCTGGCCGGGTTGGTCGATCCGGCACGCATATCGGTGCTGCATGGGATCGCGCCGGGCGAGGAAGCGGCCGCGCTCGCCACGGGAGCGGTCCCAGTGCTCAACAGCGCCGATCAGATCGCGCGCTGGCGTTCGATGGGCGGCGGGACATGCCACGTCATGATCGACACCGGGATGGGGCGCCTCGGGCTCGACTGGCGCGACGATGTCGCGGGATTGTGCGCGGGGCTGGATATCGATCTGTGCATGAGCCACCTCGCCTCTGCCGATGAGGACAGTGCGCAGAATGAGGCGCAGCGCCTGCGGTTCGATGAGGTCCGAACCGGGGTGAGCGCCCGCCGTTACAGCCTCGCCAACAGCGCAGGGATCGCGCTGGGCAGCGACTATCACCTTGATTGCACCCGGCCTGGCCTTGCGCTTTATGGCGGGATACCCTGTGCGAGGGTGGCCGGGATCATCAACCCCGTCATGCGGATCGAGATACGAGTGCTGCAGGTCCGGCAGATGCAGGCGGGCGACAGCATCGGCTATGGCGCGACGTTCACCGCGCCTACCGCGATGCGCACCGCGACGCTGGCGCTGGGCTATGCCGATGGCTTCAAGCGCGCGTTGTCGGGTGTTGGCGGATTCAGTTGCAACGGCATTGGGCTGCCCTTGCTGGGGCGTGTTTCGATGGACCTCACCTGCATCGATATCAGCGATGTCCCGGCGGTGGGTGAGGGCGACTGGATCACCGCCGATTTCGATCTGCCCTGCCTCGAAGCCGCGACCGGGATCAGCCAGTATGAATGGCTGACCCAGATCGGACGACGTTTCGAGCGGGTTTGGGTGGATTAAGTCGCCCCCCAAAATGACATTCCATTCATCGTCACCCCCGCGAAAGCGGGGGTCCCGCTTGTGCGCCGCTGGAAGCGCAGTAGCGGGATTCCCGCGTTCGCGGGAATGACGAGGTATAGGGACTATCTGCCGTTTACCGCTCGATGCACACCGCAATGCCCATGCCGCCGCCGATGCAAAGAGTCGCTAGGCCCTTTTTCGCATCGCGGCGACCCATTTCGTAGAGCAAGGTCGTCAGCACGCGCGCGCCGCTGGCGCCGATCGGGTGGCCGATCGCGATCGCGCCGCCGTTGACGTTCACCTTCTCGGGATCCCAACCCATTTCCTGCGTGACCGAGAGCGCCTGCGCCGCAAATGCCTCGTTCGATTCGATCAGGTCGAGGTCGTCGACGCTCCAGCCCGCCTTGGCAAGCGCACGGCGGCTGGCCGAAACCGGGCCGATGCCCATCAGCGCGGGATCGACACCCATCGACGCCCAGCTGGCGATGCGGCCTAGCGGGGTAAGGCCGCGTTTGACCGCGTCTTCCTCGCGCATCAGCACCAGAGCCGCCGCGCCGTCATTGAGCCCGCTGGCATTGGCGGCGGTGACGGTGCCGTCCTTCTTGAACGCGGGCTTGAGCCCTGCGACGCTCTCATAAGTGGCGCCAGCGCGGATGTACTCATCATCGGTGACGGTGACATCGCCCTTGCGGCCCTTGATCGTGACCGGCGCGATCTCGTCGAGGAACCGACCATCGGCGCGTGCTTTTTCCGCCAGATTCTGTGAACGCACCGCAAAGCGATCCTGCGCCTCGCGGGTGATCTGGTATTTCTCGGCGAGGTTTTCGGCGGTCATGCCCATATGATACTGGTTGAACACGTCGGTGAGGCCATCATAGACCATGGTATCGACAAGTTTCATGTCGCCCATCTTCTGTCCGGCGCGCAGCATCTGGCAGTGCGGCGACATCGACATGTTTTCCTGACCGCCCGCGACGATGATATCGGCATCGCCGGTGGTCAGCGACTGGAAGCCCAGCGCCACCGCGCGCAGGCCCGATCCGCAGACCTGGTTGACGCCATAGGCGGGGACCTCCTTGGGGATGCCTGCATTGATCGATGCCTGGCGCGCCGGGTTCTGGCCCTGGCCAGCGGTCAGCACCTGGCCCAGGATCACCTCGGACACGTCTTCGCCGGTGATGCCCGATTGCTCGAGTGCAGCCTCGATCGCAATGCGGCCGAGCTCGTGCGCGGGGGTGGCGGCATAAGCCCCCAGAAAGCTGCCGACAGGGGTCCGCTTGGCAGCGGTGATGACGATGTTGGACATATCGGGGGTCTCCATTTTCAGGTGATGCCACTGTGGTGAGCGGGTTGTTCTCTAGGTAGGCGCTTCGTGGCTCAGAATCCATCGTTTCAGCATCGGCCATAGGCGTTTGGGCGCGCTGCTGCCGACGACCATGCCGACATGGCCGGATGCCAGCACCTGCCGTCCGGGAAGATCGGGCGAACAGGCCAGAGGCACGATGGCATCGCTTGCCGAGGAGAATTCCATGATCGGGCCGCTAACATTTTGTGCGCTGATCGACACCCCGCCAACGGTCCAGTTTGCCGTGCCGGTGATGTTGTCACCGTACAGGCGCTCGAACAGCTGCGCACCCAGCGCGAAGGGCAGCGGTTCGCCTCCATTGGCCCAGTCCTCGATGGCCACGAAGCGCTGCGCCTCGGCGCTGTCCGGCTCCATCGCGCCGAATTTAAGATACTTCTCGACCAGCTTGTCGGGCGAAAGCGTCCAGAAGCCGTGCTGCATGACCTCCATCGGCACCAGCCCCATTTGCTCGCATGTCGGCCGGTGGTGGGCCCACATGCGACCGAGCTCTGCCCTGCGCTTTGCGTCGTAACCGCTGAACTTCCAGGGGGTGGCGATCAACGTCAGGCTGCGGACATCGATATGGCAGGCCGCGGCCATCGCGACCAACCCGCCAAGGCAATAGCCGACCAGATGTACCGGGCCAGGTAGCAACTGCAGCAGTGGCAGCAACCGATCCATCGCCAGCGTGTCCAGCGTGTCGTCCCGGTCCGCAGGCGTGGTCGCCCCCCAGTCGACCAATGCCGACTCGATGCCATTGCGCGCCAGCCAGCCCATCAAGGACGAGTCGGCATCCATGTCCAGCACCTCGGGTGCATTGATCGGGGAGGGCACGAACACGACCTTCGGGTCACCCACCCGGGCAACTGCCAACGGCGGCCTGGCAATGACGCTGCGCAGCATCGTCTTGCCGTGGTGCAGCAAAACATCCCCTGCAGGGCGTTTGAAGCTGCGGTCGGCACGGTCGTATCGGTCAAGCGCTTGCAGCACCTGCAGCAGGCACGCCGGGTCGTCGCCAAGTTGCTGGCGGGCCAGTGCAAGGAAAAGCGGCAACGGACGGGGCGCATGTTGCAGTGCACTATGATGCAGTGCTACAGTGGCAGCGCTTTTATCGGGAGATGCGCGCATGGCCAAGTCTGGCACCTCGGATTCGGATGATGTCATCATCATCAAAAAATACGCCAACCGCCGTCTGTATAACACCCGGTCGTCGAGCTATATCACGCTCGACTTCTTGGCCAAGCTGACCCGCGAAGGCAAGGATTTCCAGGTGGTCGATGCCAAATCCGGCGACGACATCACCCATAACATTCTCACTCAGATCATTATGGAAGAAGAGTCGAGCGGCCAGCAGATGCTTCCGGTCGGCTTCCTGCGCGAGCTGATCTCGATGTACGGCAATTCGATGCAGTCGATGATCCCGCAATATCTTGAAGCCTCGATGGATGCCTTCCGCAAGAACCAGGAAAAATTCCACAGCGCGATGGAAGGCAGCATCAAGAACAGCCCGTTCGCGCAGCTCGCCCGCCAGAACCTGGCGATGTTCGAAGCCGCATCGAGCGCCTTCACTCCGCGCAAGGACAAGGGTGCAAGCACACCGTCGGAGCCGGGAACGTCAGTCGTGACAACGGCGCCATCGTCGGACGACGAGATCGCACAGCTCAAGGCGCAACTGTCCGCCATGCAGCGCAAGATCGACGATCTCGTCGACAAGAAGTAAAGCCCACCCGGTCCGCTATTGAACGGGTGATTGCGCTATCGATCGCGCTGGCCTAGGCACGCGGCCTTGTTTGAGTGCATCAGGATCGAGCTTAAAGTGACCAAGAAAAACGCGCTGCCCGTCACCCGGCAGGAAGACTTTGCCGCATGGTACCAGGCGGTGATCCAGGAAGCCGATCTCGCCGAGGAATCGGGGGTGCGCGGGTGCATGATCATGCGTCCGTGGGGCTACGGCATCTGGGAGCGTATCCAGATGCTGCTCGACCGGCAGATCAAGGAAACCGGGCACGAGAACTGCTATTTCCCGCTGTTCATCCCGCTGAGCTATTTCGCCAAGGAAGCCGAGCATGTCGACGGCTTTGCCAAGGAGATGGCGGTGGTCACGCATCACCGGCTCAAGATGCACGACGGCGCACTCGTCGTCGATCCCGAGGCGAAGCTCGAAGAGCCCTTGGTTATCCGTCCAACATCGGAAACGATGATTGGCACTGCATTCTCGCGCTGGCTGCAGAGCTGGCGCGACCTGCCGATCATGGTCAACCAATGGGCCAATGTCGTTCGCTGGGAAATGCGCACTCGGATGTTCCTGCGCACATCGGAGTTCCTCTGGCAGGAAGGCCACACCGCGCACGAGAACGAGGCCGATGCGGTCGCCGAGACGCTGACCATCCTCGCGATGTACCGCGATTTTGCGCAAGGCGCGCTGGCGATGCCGGTGATCGCGGGTGAAAAGCCCGAGAACGAACGTTTCCCCGGTGCGGTCGCGACCTATTCGATCGAAGCGATGATGCAGGACGGCAAGGCGCTGCAGGCGGGCACCTCGCATTATCTGGGTCAGAACTTCGCACACGCGCAGAACATCCGCTTCCAGGACCGCGAAGGCCAGTTTCAGTTCGCGCACACCACCAGCTGGGGCGTTTCGACGCGCCTGGTCGGCGGCGTCATCATGACGCATGGCGACGACGACGGCCTCAAGGTGCCGCCGCAAATCGCACCGCACCAGATCGTCATCGTGCCGATGTTGCGGGAGAATCCCGAAGACGAAGCGCTGCTCGCCTATTGCGCCAAGATCCGCACTGCGCTGATCGACTCATCGGCATTTGGTGAACCGCTGCGCGTGCTGATCGACAAGAAGGCGGGCAAGCCTGGTCCCAAGCGCTGGGGCTGGGTCAAGAAGGGTGCGCCGATCATCCTCGAGATAGGCGGGCGCGATGCTGCCGGCGAACAGGTGACGATGCTGCGCCGCGATTCTCTGTACGACGAGGACGGCAAGCTCGCCAACCAGGCGATGCACTGGGAATCCTTTGTAGGCCAGGCCCCGGCGCTGCTCGACCAGATCCAGACCTTGATGTTCTGCGCCGCCAAGCAGCGGCTCGATGGCCAGGTGCGCAGCGATGTCACCGACATGGAGGGCCTCAAGGCGCATTTCGACGGCAGCAAATATCCCGGCTGGGTCGCGGTGGACTGGTGCCGCCCGACCGGCGAGGCGCTCGACAAGGTCGTCGAGCAGTTGAAGGCGCTGAAACTCACCATCCGCAACACCCCGGAAAACTCGGCTCCGGCAGGCGAGACCTGCTTCTTCACCGGCGGTGCTGCGGTCGAGCGTGTGCTGCTCGCCCGGGCCTATTAATTTGACGCTGGCGCATACGTCCCTCGACTTCGCTCGGGAACGCGGCAAGGGTGATTTCTGATCTTAACCCTTCCCCGTCTGTCCCGAGCGAAGTCGAGGGACGTACGCGCCCGACCTGCCGTTACACTAACGAAGCTTATGGTCCCCGCGCAGTGATGCCCCTATAGCGGCACGATGAAAACCCACCGCACCGCCAAATCGGGCGCAGGCCATACGGGCATGCCCAATCGCGAACAGATTCTCAAGTTCATCACAGAGTCGTACGAGCCTGCTGGCAAACGCGAGATCGCCAAGCATTTCAAGCTGAGCGGCGCCGAGAAGATTGCGCTCAAGGCGCTGCTCAAGGATATGGCCGACGAGGGCCTGATCGACAGCGCGCCGGGCCGCGCTTTCCACAAGATGGGCGGGCTGCCCAAGGTCACCGTGCTCAAGATCATCGAGGTCGATGGCCGCGAACTCATCGGCGTTCCCGACAACTGGCAGGCCGAGGGCATGCCCGCCCCCAAGGTGCGCATTTCCGAGCGGGGTCGCTCGGGCGCGCTGGCGGTCGGCGACCGTGTGCTTGCTCGCACCGAAGAGGCAGGCGGTGGTTACCGCGCCTTCGTGATGAAGAAGCTGCAGCGCGCAGGCGAGCAGTTGCTCGGCGTGGTCCAGCGCGACGAGGGCAGCGGCAAATTGTGGCTCAAACCCGTCGACAAGCGCGTCCGCCGTCTGTTTCCGATCTCCGATGCCGGCAAGGCCGAGGTAGGCCAACTGGTGATGGCCGAACAAAGCGGGCTGCGTGATCGCGTTTCGGCCAAGGTCACCGAGGTGCTGGGCGAACCTTTCGCGCCGCGCTCGTTCAGCATGGTCGCAATCCACAAATTCGGGATCCCGGTGGAGTTTTCTGCCGAGGCGATCAGTGAAGCTGAGCTCGCATCAAAGCTGCCATTGACGATCGATGCGCGCGAGGACCTGCGCCATCTGCCGATCGTCGCGATCGATCCGGTCGATGCGCGCGACCATGATGATGCGATCTGGGCGGCACCCGACGACAACCCCGCCAATCTCGGCGGGTTCAAGGCGATCGTCGCGATTGCCGATGTCTCTTTTTACGTCCGCCCCGGCGGCGAGATCGACCGGTCGGCACGCAAGCGCGGCAACAGCGTCTATTTTCCTGACCGCGTCGTGCCGATGCTGCCCGAAGTGCTCTCGGCGGACATGTGTTCGCTGAAAGCCGGGCAGGACCGCGCGGCGATGGTCTGCCATCTGGTGATCGATGCCAACGGCAAGCTCAAGGACTGGCGCTTCTCGCGCGCACTGGTGCGGCTGGCGGCGAACATCGCCTATGAAGATGCGCAGGCGGCGATCGACGGAGAAAAGCCTCACGACCTGACCGAAACCGCGCTTCGTCCGCTCTGGGCATGTTGGAAGCTGCTTTACAAGGCGCGGGGCGCGCGTGAGCCGCTCGATCTCGATCTGCCCGAGCGGCGGATCGTGCTCGATGACGCAGGTCGCATCGTCAGCGTGGCGACCCGCGAGCGGCTCGACGCGCACCGGCTGGTCGAGGACTTCATGATCGCCGCCAACGTTGCTGCGGCCAAGGCGCTCGAGGGCAAGAAGGCGCCGGTGGTCTACCGCGTCCACGAGCCGCCGTCGCGCGAGAAGCTGGTGGCGCTCAAGGACTATCTCGAGACTTTCGAGATTTCGTTCGCGCTGGGGCAGGTGGTGCGGCCAAGCACGTTCAACGCTATTCTTGCCAAGGTGACCGACGAGACGATCAGGCCAATGGTCATGGAGCAGGTGCTGCGCAGCCAGACCCAGGCCTATTACGGCCCGCGCAACATGGGGCATTTCGGGCTGTCGCTTGGCTCTTATGGCCATTTCACCAGCCCGATCCGCCGCTATGCCGATCTGTTGCTGCACCGCGCTTTGGTCGATGCCTACAAGCTCGAGCAGCCCGCGCCCCGCAACAACGATTTGCCGCCGACCACGGGATTGAGCGAGCACGACGCCGCCTCGCTCGACCGGATCTGCCAGCTGATCAGCAGCTATGAGCGCCGCGCGATGGAGGCAGAACGCGAGACGGTCGACCGTTATGTCGCAGCCTTCCTCGCCACCCGCATCGGCGAAGTGCACAAGGTGCGCATCACCGGGGTGCAGAATTTCGGCTTCTTTGCGACGATCGAGGAGTTCGGCGGCGACGGGCTGGTGCCGGTCTCGACGCTGGGGGCGGAACGGTTCTGGTACGACGAGAAGGCGCAGACGCTGACCGGCGAAACGACCGGCGAGCAATATGCCATCGGGCAAAGGCTTGAGCTGCGTCTGGTCGAGGCCGATCCCATCACCGGGGCGATAAAGTTCGAGCTGCCCGAGGGCGGCAATTTCGTGCGCGAGCCCTATCGCGGGCGCAACGACGGCAAGCCCAAGCGTCCACCGATCAAGCGCCGCGGACGCCCCGGCAACATCCGCCACCAGAGCCGCTAGGGCGCGTCAGGACATCCGGTCGACTTCCGCGTCGGTGAGGCTGCCAGGCACGATCGTCAGCGGGCAGGGCAGGGCTCCGGCATCGGTGCCTGCGAAATGCGTGATCAACGGGCCCGGCGCACCGCTGGCCGCAGCACCCAGCACCAGCATCGCAAGATCGGGACATTCGACCATGTAATTGCGGATTTCCCGGGTTGCATCGCCCATGCGGACGGCAATGACCGGTCGCTGGCCCATCTCGTCGAACAATGTGCCGGCGGCATCGGCGACCATGGTTTCGGCGCGGCTGCGCGCCTCGTCCTCGATCGTGGCCTGAACGCCGCCCCAGGCAACGAAATCCTGCTTGGGCACCAGCGCCAGGATGTGCACTTGCCCGCCGGTATGCTGCGCCCGGCGCGAAGCAAAGCGCAGCGCGGTCAGCGCCTCGCTGGTTTCATCCATGATGACCAGATATACCCGCATAAAATCGCTGCCCCGTTTGCTGCGCACAAGAGTGCGCCAATTTGACGGGTGTGGCAAGGGCATGCCCCCTTGACCCTACGGACCCCTTGACCCAACGGACCTAACCGTCGAGAACGGCCCCCGTTATCGAACTGGCGCACCTGAATCGGGGGAAAACACCCAATGCCCATCAATCTTAAAATGCCCGCCCTGTCGCCCACCATGGAAGAGGGGACTCTGGCCAAATGGCTGGTCAAGGAAGGCGACAGCGTCGCATCCGGCGACCTGCTCGCCGAGATCGAGACCGACAAGGCGACGATGGAGTTCGAGGCGGTCGACGAGGGCGTGATCGCCAAGATCGTCATCCCCGAAGGCACCGACAATGTGAAGGTCGGCGAGGTCATCGCGATCATGGCGGTCGATGGCGAGGATGCCGGCGAAGCCAGTGCAGCGCCCGCCAAAGCGGAAGCGCCGGCGGCTGAAGCTGCGGCAGAGCCTGAAGCAAAGGCTGAGCCCGAAGCGAAAGCCGCGCCTGCGCCTGCTCCCACGCCGACATCGGCCCCAGCTGCATCGGACGACGACCGGATCAAGGCCAGCCCGCTCGCCAAGCGCATTGCTGCCGACAAGGGTATCGATCTGTCGACGATCAAGGGCACCGGCCCCGGCGGCCGCATCGTCAAGGCCGATGTCGAGGATGCCAAGCCCGGCGAGGCGAAGGCCGCCGCTCCTGCAGCGGCGCCGGCGCCGACCACAGCCGCTCCGGCTCCGGCTCCCGCCGCAGCCGCGTTCGAGACCGACATTCCGCACGAGGAGACCAAGCTCTCCAACATGCGCAAGACGATCGCGCGCCGCCTGACCGAGGCCAAGCAGACGATCCCGCACATTTACCTCACGCTCGATGTTCAGCTCGACAAACTGCTCAAGCTGCGCGGCGAGCTCAACAAGGCGCTCGAGGCGCAGGGCGTCAAGCTCTCGGTCAACGACCTGCTGATCAAGGCGCTCGCCAAGGCGCTGATCCAGGTGCCCAAGTGCAATGTCAGCTTCGCGGGCAATACGCTGATCAGCTACACCCGTGCCGATATCTCGGTCGCGGTCAGCACCCCTGCGGGCCTGATCACCCCGATCATCGTCGGTGCCGAGACCAAGGCCGTCGGCGCGATCTCCACCGAAATGAAGGAACTTGCCGGTCGCGCCAAGGAAGGCAAGCTCCAGCCGCACGAATATCAGGGCGGCACCGCGAGCCTGTCCAACATGGGCATGTTCGGGATCAAGCACTTCGAGGCCGTGATCAACCCGCCGCAGGGCATGATCATGGCGATCGGCGCGGGTGAGAAGCGGCCCTATCTGGTTGACGACGCGCTCGGCATCGCCACCGTGATGAGCGCCACCGGCAGCTTCGACCACCGCGCGATCGACGGCGCCGACGGCGCGCAGCTGATGCAGGCGTTCAAGGAACTGTGCGAGAACCCGCTGGGGATGCTGGCGTAAGGCGTTCTGGCTGATGGCGCGCGATCTTCAAAGTCCCTCTCCCCTCGCGGGAGAGGGGTTGGGGAGAGGGGGGCGGCGCGGCAGCGACGCTCCTGCGCAAACCGCTCCATCAACCGCAACCCTGCGCACCCGCGCCAAGGCAATGCGCAGTGAACCCACCGATGCGGAACTGAAACTCTGGCAGATCCTGCGCGGGAAGCGCCTCGCCGGGTTCAAGTTCAAGCGGCAGGTGCCGATCGACCGCTATATCGCCGATTTCGTGTGCTTTGCGCACCGGTTGATCATCGAGGCGGATGGGTCGCACCATGTCGAGAACGCATATGATGCAACACGCGATATCTATCTTCGCGGACAGGGATTCACCGTGCTGCGGTTTTCGAACTACGATATTCTGACGAACGATGAAGGGGTGGGCGAGATGATTTTGGGGGCGTTGCATGGCGACGAGCAGGCCATTGAGGCCTGTTCGTCGCGCCCCCGCACCCCAACCCCACACCCCCAAGGGGAGAGGGGCCAAGATGACCATCCTCATCTTCCTCTTCCGCCGCCTTTTACTGCCAACCGCGATTGCCACGATCGTCGGGCGGTTCGCGTTCAATATCGCCCAGACCGGGGCGCTGAACATTTCCGAGACGTTCTTCGATGCTGCCGATGCATTCTACACCGTGGTGATGGTGTTCATCATCCTGGTCGCCACCGCGCTCGTCGCGCTCGGGCTCGCGAAGCTCAACGCGCACCCGCTCCTGCGCATCCCCGTCCTGCTCGCCACCGCCGCAGGCAGCGGGTTTGCGCTGGTGTTGTATCTGACCGAAGTTGTCGCTTATGCAGAGCTTGTCTATGCCCCTGCGGTGGCATGCTGCATCGTGTGGATGCTCTGCAATCTTGATCTGATGAAACGCGCTAAGAAGGGCTGAGAACCATGGCTGAAACATTTGACCTGATCGTGCTGGGTTCCGGCCCCGGCGGCTATGTCTCGGCGATCCGAGCCGCGCAGTTGGGCCTCAAGGTCGCGATCGTCGAGCGCGAAAAGCTCGGCGGCATCTGCCTCAACTGGGGCTGCATCCCCACCAAGGCGCTGCTGCGCACGTCCGAGATCTTTCACTACATGACCCACGCGGGCAATTACGGCCTCACTGCCGACAAGGTGGGCTATGAGCTCGACAAGATCGTCGCGCGCAGCCGGCAGGTCTCGGGCCAGCTCAACGCCGGCGTCAAGGGGCTGATGAAGAAGAACAAGATCACCGTGGTCGAAGGCACCGGCAAGCTGACCGGCAAGGGCAAGCTTTCTGTCACCCAGGGCGACCAGACCCGCGAGCTCGAGGCGAAGGAGATCATCGTCGCCACCGGTGCGCGCGCGCGCGACCTGCCGTTCGCCAAGGCCGATGGCAAGCACATCTGGACCTATCGCCACGCGATGACCCCGACCGAAATGCCGAGCAAGCTGCTGGTCATCGGATCGGGCGCGATCGGCGTCGAGTTCGCCAGCTTTTACTCCGACATGGGCGCGGACGTCACCATCGTCGAGATGCTCGACCGCGTGCTACCGGTGGAAGACGCCGATGTCAGCGCGTTCATGGAAAAGGCGCTCAAGAAGCAGAAGATGACGATCCTCACCGGCGCGGGCGTCGAGGCGCTGACCGACACCGGAAAGGGCGTCACCGCCAGGATCAAGACCAGGGACGGCAAGAGCGAGGAACACCAGTTCAGCCACGCGATCGTCGCGATCGGCATCGTGCCCAACACCGAGGATATCGGGCTCGAGGCGCTGGGCGTCGAGACGAACCGCGGCCATATCGTGGTCGATGGCTTCGGCCAGACCAACGTGCCGGGCATCCGCGCGATCGGCGATGTCACCGGCCCCCCCTGGCTGGCGCACAAGGCGAGCCACGAGGGCATCATCGCGGTCGAACATATCGCGGGCAAGAACCCGCACCCTTTCGAAACCTGGAACATCCCGGGCTGCACCTATTCGCGCCCCCAGGTCGCCAGCGTCGGCCTCACCGAGGCCAAGGCCAAGGAAGCCGGACACGAGGTCAAGGTCGGCAACTTCCCCTTCATCGGCAACGGCAAGGCGATCGCGCTGGGCGAGGCCGAAGGGTTCATTAAAACGGTGTTCGACGCCAAGACCGGCGAGCTATTGGGCGCGCACATGATCGGCGCGGAAGTGACCGAACTCATCCAGGGCTATGTCATCGCTCGCCAGCTCGAGACCACCGAGGAAGAGCTGATGCACACGGTCTTCGCGCATCCCACGCTGAGCGAGATGATGCATGAGGGTGTGTTGTCAGCTTATGGGCGTGCGGTGCATTTTTGAGGGGTGCGCTTCGGCATGACTTGGACAATCGTCAGGACAGTTGGCAAAATCGCTCTACTTTTTGTCCTGACGATTATTGCGGCTGCATTCATTGGCCTCTGCGTTCTTACATATTTTCCACAGTCGTTCTCGCTTCATAATCGGACAGTTAACGAGCGTCAGTTCATCGCAATTTCTGAATATGGCCAGCCAGATCTCGCACAGGTTCGTGCGTTCGAATCGGCTCATGGACTGAAACCTGAAACTCGGGGTGGGTTAAGACTTTCAATCTTTGAATGGCCAGATTGGCAATATCTTGTTTCTATTGATCAATTGGCTGATGGGACGGCGAAAGGTGTGTTGCATTCCGCAGCTTATAATGGCGCGGGTCCAGGTTTTGAGCAGGAATTCTCGTTGAATGAGAATGAAGCGAGCCTGCTATTTGAATCTTTCGATCATCAGATCGATGGGTTTGGAGGATCGACTGAGGGGTGCACCGACGGTACTGGGTTTACTTTTGAACGTTGGGATAACGGGCGCGTAAAGGGGGGCGGGGGCAATGCGGCTTGCCAGCGTCATTACGCAGAATTGATGAGTTTGGTTGCCGAGACACTAGTAGTGAAACTCAACGACGTGCCATTTGAGTGGCAAAGTTGGTTTGCAGCCAACAGATACCTGACCCTCCGTGCTGTTGGCAAGTAAGGGCAAAATGATCGATCAACTAGGGTCCAGACTCGTTCAGAGCCAGAACGCGATGGCGGCAGCGAGGCTCACGGCTGACAGGAAGTTGCGGGCGAGCTTGTCGTAACGGGTGGCGATGCGGCGGAAGTCCTTGAGGCGGC